>NZ_JAJLMN010000001.1:2367500-3642500 GCF_021730615.1 Lichenibacterium dinghuense | reverse complement strand
ACCTCAGCTACTACGGCGTGGTGAGCTTCGCGGACGGCTTCGTGCCCGGCGTCAAGGCCTTCACGGCCGCCGTGCTGGGCGGCATCGGCTCGCTGCCCGGCGCGGTGCTGGGCGGGCTGCTGATCGGCCTCATCGAGGTGCTGTGGTCCACCTACGTGTCGACCGACTACAAGGACGTGGCGGCCTTCTCCATCCTGGCCATCACCCTGATCTTCATGCCCACGGGCCTGCTCGGCCGCCCCGAGATCGAGAAGGTCTGACCCCATGCTGATGGAAGCCAAGACCCCGGTCCCCGGCGCCGTCTCCGCGGCCGCCCCGCCGGCGCCGATCTTCGACCTCGTGGCGGCGCTCAGAAGCGCCGCATTCTCGGGCTTGGTCACGCTGGGCCTCGGCGTGCCGCTGCTCGCCTACGACACGCATCCCGACATCTCCAACGCCCTCGTGGTGGTGCCGCGCTGGTCGTGGGCGCTGTGGGCCGCCGCCATCGTCTTCGCGGGGCGCTTCCTCGGCCTCCTCGTGGGCGCCCGCCCCCGCGCCGCCAAGCGCCCGCAGCAGCTCCGGACCCCCGGCCGGGCCGAGACGGTGCTCAAGGCCAACCTCGCCTGGTTCGCGATCGCGGCGCTGGTCGCCTTTCCGCTGGTGATGGTCGGCGCGCTCGGCGCCAACGGCTCGCTGAAGTGGATCAACAACTACGGCATCCAGATCCTCATCTACGTGATGCTGGGCTGGGGCCTGAACATCGTGGTCGGCCTCGCCGGCCTGCTCGACCTCGGCTACGTGGCCTTCTACGCGGTGGGCGCCTATTCCTACGCGCTTCTGTCCACCACCTACGGCCTCTCCTTCTGGATCTGCCTGCCGCTGGCCGGCATCCTGGCCGCCTTCTGGGGCATGATCCTCGGCTTCCCGGTGCTGCGCCTGCGCGGCGACTACCTCGCCATCGTGACGCTGGCCTTCGGCGAGATCATCCGCATCGTCCTCATCAACTGGACGGACCTGACCAACGGCTACGCCGGCATCTCGGCGATCCCGCGCGCCACCTTCTTCGGCCTGCCGTTCACCGACAACGACGACGGCTTCGCGCACTTCTTCGGCATCGAGTACAACCCGATCCAGCGCACGGTCTTCCTGTTCTACCTCATCCTGTTCCTGGCGCTGCTCACCAACGCCGTGACGCTGCGGCTGCGTCGCCTGCCCGTCGGGCGCGCCTGGGAGGCGCTGCGCGAGGACGAGATCGCCTGCCGCTCGCTCGGCATCAACACGGTCAACACCAAGCTCACCGCCTTCGCGCTCGGCGCCATGTTCGGCGGCTTCGCGGGCTCGTTCTTCGCGGTGCGGCAGGCCTTCGTCTCCCCCGAATCCTTCACCTTCATCGAATCGGCCACGATCCTCGCCATCGTGGTGCTGGGCGGCATGGGCTCGCAGATCGGCGTCGCGCTGGCCGCGACCGTGCTGATCGGCGGCACGGAGCTGTTGCGCGAGCTCGACTTCCTGAAGACCATCTTCGGCCAGGACTTCGACCCCGTGCAGTACCGCATGCTGATCTTCGGCGGCGGCATGGTGCTGATGATGATCTGGCGCCCGCGCGGCATCATCGCGACCCGCTCGCCCTCCATCTTCCTCAAGGAACGCAAGGCGATCGCGGGCGACATGGTCAAGGAAGGTCACGGCTGATGCGCTGGCAGAGCGATCCCCTGCTCGTCGTCGAACACGTCTACATGCGGTTCGGCGGCCTCGTCGCCGTCAACGACCTGTCGTTCACGGTGGGGCGCGGCGACATCACGGCGCTGATCGGCCCCAACGGCGCCGGCAAGACCACCGTGTTCAACTGCATCACGGGCTTCTACAAGCCCACCGAGGGGCGCATGGCGCTGGCCCGCCAGGGCATCGCGGCGCCCGAGGACGTGCTGTCCCTCACGCGCTCCGGCAAGAAGCACATGCGCGGCGCGTCCGGCGACCTGTACCTGCTCGAGCGCATGCCCGACCAGGAGATCGCCCGCACGGCCAAGGTGGCGCGCACGTTCCAGAACATCCGCCTGTTCACCGGCATGACCGTGCTGGAGAACATGCTGGTCGCCCAGCACAACGCGCTGATGCACGCCTCCGGCATGACCGTGGGCGGGCTGCTCGGCCTCGGCGGCTACCGCGGCAAGGAGCGGGACGCGGTCGACAAGGCGCGGTTCTGGCTCGACACGATCGGCCTCATCGACCGCGCCGACGACCCCGCGGGCGACCTGCCCTACGGCGACCAGCGGCGGCTGGAGATCGTGCGCGCCATGTGCACCGACCCCGTGCTGCTGTGCCTCGACGAGCCGGCGGCGGGCCTCAACCCGCGCGAGTCGCTGGAGCTCAACACCCTGCTGCGCCTGATCCGCGACCACCACGGCACCTCCGTGCTGCTGATCGAGCACGACATGAGCGTGGTGATGACCATCTCGGACCACGTGGTGGTGCTCGACTACGGCACCAAGATCGCCGACGGCGAGCCCGCCGCGGTGCGCGACGACCCCAAGGTCATCGCCGCCTATCTCGGCGTGGCGGACGACGAGGTGGCCGAAGTGGAAGCGGAGATCGGAGCGTGAGCGTCGTCACCGAAGCCGCCCCGCCCCGCGCCCCCGCGGCGCGCCGCGAGGGCGCGGCCAGGCCCATGCTGTCGATCCGCGGCCTGCAGACCTACTACGGCAAGATCTGCGCCCTGAAGGGCATCGACATGGACGTCAACCAGGGCGAGATCGTCACCCTGATCGGCGCCAACGGGGCGGGCAAATCCACCCTGATGATGACGATCTTCGGCAGCCCGCGCGCCCGCGAGGGCTCGATCACCTACGAGGGCCGCGACATCACGCGGCTGCCGACGCACGAGATCGCGCGCCTCGAGATCGCCCAGTCGCCGGAAGGCCGGCGCATCTTCCCGCGCATGACCGTCTACGAGAACCTGCAGATGGGCGCGGCGATCAACAAGTTCGCCCACTTCGACCAGGACCTAGAGCGCGCCTTCACGATCTTCCCGCGGCTGAAGGAGCGCGCGCAGCAGCGCGGCGGCACGCTGTCGGGCGGCGAGCAGCAGATGCTGGCCATCGCCCGCGCGCTGATGAGCCGGCCGCGGCTGCTGCTGCTCGACGAGCCGTCGCTGGGCCTCGCGCCCCTGATCGTGCGCCAGATCTTCGACGTGATCCGCGACCTCAACAAGACGGAGGGGCTGACCGTGTTCCTGGTGGAGCAGAACGCCTTCCACGCGCTGAAGCTCGCCGACCGCGGCTACGTGATGGTCAACGGGCTCATCACCATGTCGGGCACCGGGCAGGACCTCTTGAGCCGGCCCGAGGTGCGCGCCGCCTACCTCGAAGGGGGACACTGATGGGCGGGTTGCTGTACCCGGACGAGCCGGGGGCGCTCGGCGCCTTCGTGTTCTTCACGGTGGTGCTGGGCGGGCTCGGCGGCATCGCGACGGGCCGCGCCTTCGCGGGCTCCTGGAAGCCCCTCCTCACGCTGCCGCTGGCCCTGCTGGCGATGGCCGCGGCGGTGCGCTTCCTCAGCTACGCGCTGGCCGCCGAGGACCTGCTGTCCCTGCAATACTACATCGTGTCGCTGGTCTTCGTGGTGCTCGGAGCCGCCTACGGGTTCCGGGCCAAGCGCACCGAACAGATGTGCCGGCAGTATCCGTGGCTCTTCGGCAAGGCCGGCCCGGTGAACTGGACGCACCGCGCCTGACCGGGATGCCGAAGGGCGAGCCCTTCGGCGGGGTCCGGGGCGGCGCCCCGGCTCGCCCGGCCCGTCCCCGGCTCACGAGGCTCCGAACAGCTTCAGGATGAGCTGGCTGTTCTGGTTGGCGATGGACAGCGCCTGGATGCCGAGCTGCTGCTGCGTCTGCAGCGCCTGGAGCTTGGTCGAGGCGACGTTCATGTCGGCGTCGACCAGCGAGCCCACGCCCGAGGTGATCGCGTCCGACAGCGACTGCACGTAGCTCTGCTGGTTGGTGATGACGCTCGACGCGGTGCCGAGCTGCGCTCCCGCGCCCGTCACCTGGGTGATGATCTTGTCGACGTCCGACTGCAGCGCGGCGAGGTCGCCCGTCGTCGCGGTGGTGATGTTGATGGCGAGCAGGCTGCCCTGCGCGTAGTTGCCCGCGCTCGAACCGGCACCGGTGGCGCCGGCCACCCCCGAGCCCGAGAAGGCGCCGAGCGACACGGCCAGGATGCCGCCCGCGCCGGCCACCTGCGTGCCCGAGGTGCCGGAGGTGTTGACCGTCAGCGTCTGCACGCTGGTGGCGCCCGACGCGTTGCGGGTGAACGAGGCCACGAAGGAGGCCGACGTGCCCGACGAGCCGTCGACGAGGTTGACGCCGTTGAAGGAGGCCGAGGACAGCACGGCGATGAGGCTCTGCTGCTGGGCCGTGATGTCGGTCTGCACGGCCGAGAGCGAGGTGCCCGGCTCCTGCGCGGTGACGAGGTCGTTCTTGATGTTGTCGAGCAGCGTCAGCGTCGAGGTGACGGCCGCTGTGGCGGTCGACACCACCGAGGAGCCGAGGTTCAGCGCGTCCGACACCGCCGACAGCGCGCCGGTGTCGGAATCGAGCTTGGTCGAGATGGACCAGTAGGCGGCGTTGTCGGACGCCGTCGCGACGCGCAGGCCGGACGAGATCTGCGACTGCGTGGTGTTGAGCGCGTTCTGGGTGGCGGCGAGGTTCTGCAACGCCGTCATGGCCGACGTGTTGGTGAGGATGCTGGAGCTCATCGGGGGCGATCCGGAGGAGGGACGGACGAGGACATCCCGGACTGGAACCGGTGCGACGGGGCGGCCTGATGCCTCCGACCCCCCTGGGCCGGTCCGACGCCCGACAGGTTTAGCTCCCCAAGAATGAGCAGAATCTAAATTTCGAGCGCATCCCACCCGGCGCCGCGCCGAGCGTTAACGCCTGGTGAAGAGCCGATGCGCCCCCGCGCCGGCGGGCCGATCGGACCATCCCGTTCTCGGCGGTCCTCCCCCCCTTGTCGCTGCCGCGGTCCCCCATGTCGCCGGCTGGGAGGCTCTGCCCTTCTCCCCTCGCGGGAGAAGGATGCCAGCACCGACGCTGCGAGCGTCACGGATATGGTCGCTCGCGAGCGAGGGCGCGGCGACCACCACGACATCACTGGCCGAACAGCTTGAGGATGAGCTGGCTGTTCTGGTTGGCGATGGACAGGGCCTGGATGCCGAGCTGCTGCTGCGTCTGCAGCGCCTGGAGGCGGGTCGAGGCGACGTTCATGTCGGCGTCGACCAGCGAGCCCACCCCCGACGTGATGGCGTCCGACAGCGACGAGACGTAGGCCTGCTGGTTGGTGATGACGCTCGACGCCGTGCCGAGCTGGGTGCCGGCACCCGTCACCTGGGAGATGAGCTGGTCGACGCCGGCCTGCAGCGCCTTGAGATCCGCCGCCGTGGCGCTGGTGATGTCGATGGCGAGGAGGCTGCCGGCCGCGTAGGCGCCGGCGCTGGCCCCGGTGCCGGCGGTCCCCTGGGCCGAGGTGCTGATCGTGCCGCTGATCGCGACGGCGAGGATGCCGCCGGTGCCGCCGATCTGCGTGCCCGAGGTGCCGGAGGTGTTCACGCTCAGCGTCTGCACGCTGGTGCTGCCCGACGCGTCGCGGGTGAAGGACGACACGAAGGACGCCGACGTGCCCGACGACCCGTCGAGCAGGTTGACGCCGTTGAACGAGGCCGAAGACAGGATCGAGATCAGGCTCTTCTGCTGGGCCGAGATGTCGGTCTGCACGCTGGCCGTCGAGGTGCCCGGCTGCTGGGCGGTGACGAGGTCGGCCTTGATCTTGTTCAGCAGCGTCAGCGTCGAGGTGACGGCGGCGGACGCGGTGCTGACCAGGGAGCTGCCGAGGTTCAGCGCGTCCGACACCGCCGAGAGCGCGCCGGTGTCGGACTTCATGGTGGAGGAGATCGACCAGTAGGCCGCGTTGTCGGACGCCGTCGCGACCTTGAGGCCGGACGAGATCTGCGCCTGCGTGGAGGCCAGCGACTTCTGCGTCGAGGCCAGGTTCTGCAGCGCCGTCATGGCGGAGGCGTTGGTGAGGATGCTGGAGCTCATGGTGAGATGTCCCGATCGTCGTGAGGCGAGGACATCCCGGGCTCTGACCGGTGCGAGGGGGCGGCCTCATGCCTTCGGCCCCCGAGGGCCGACCCGACGCGCGTTCGGCGATGGGCGGACGTCGATCTCGACAGTATCGACGGCCCGTCGCCGCTGTTCTTCTCGGAACATGGCCCGCCATCGCGCACGCCGGACGCGCGAGACCACGATCGCCGAGCAGAGACGGATCGACCAGACCCGCCCAGCGCGCGCGACGTCGGTCGAGCGATGAAGGACATAGCAGGAGGCAGTGCCGGCACGAAGATCAGATGCGTCGAACGATCGACACGGACCGACTTCAACCTCGACCCTTATAGTCGATCTCGCGCCAGGGCGAATTCACATTTGCGACAGGTGGCCGACGATAGTTGAGGCCGTGAGACTGAAACAGGTGAGGCAGGTTGCCGCAGGTCGAGATCCGGGCCGGGCGGGACGCCGGTCACACCGTGCCGTCGTAGCGGCCGAGCCTCGCCGCGCCGGAGGAGCGGTCGAGCGCCACGCTCTTCACCACGGCGAAGACGGGCACACCGGGCTCCAGCGCCATCTCGGCGAGCGACAGGCGGGTGATGCGCGCCAGCAGCGCCGCGCCGCCGCAGTCGAGCCGGACCTCGGCGCCGGCGCCGTCGAGGTCGCGCAGCTCCGCCACGACGGCCGGCAGCGCGTTCAGCGCGCTGGTGCCGACCGGCGCGCCGCGGCTCAGCATCACATCGCGGGCCGGCACCTGGACGCGCAGCGCCGAGCCGAGGGGCAGGTCGATGCGCGGCACGCGCAGCGCGCCGGCGCGGGTGTCGAGCGTGGTGAGGCCGAAGCGCTCGTCCTGCGCGGCCACGCGGGCGTCGAGCACCGCGCCGGCCTCGCGCGCGCCGAGGAGCGGCGCCACGTCGAGCCGCGACAGCACCTCGGCGGCGGGGCCCGCGGCGGTGACGCGGCCGGCGTCGAGCACCACCAGCGTGTCGGCGAGCCGCGCCACCTCGGGGACCGAGTGCGACACGTAGACGATGGGCACGCCGGCCTCGTCGCGCAGGCGCTCGACGTAGGGCAGGATCTCGGCCTTGCGGGCGTCGTCGAGCGCGCTCAATGGCTCGTCCATCAGCAGGAGGCGGGGCTTCGCCAGCAGCGCCCGGCCGATGGCGACGCGCTGCTTCTCGCCGCCCGACAGGCCCGCCGGCCGGCGGGCCAGCAGCGGCGCGATGCCGAGCAGGTCCACCACGGCGTCGAGCGCGGGGCCGGGCTCGCCCTTCGGCGCGAACCAGCGCCCGAACAGGAGGTTCTGCCGCACGGAAAGGTGCGGGAACAGCCGCCCCTCCTGGAACACGGTGCCGATGCGGCGCCGGTGGCGCGGCACGAAGACCCCGCGCTCCGTGTCGAGCAGCACGCGGTCGCCGAGCGCGATGCGCCCCCGCGCCGGCCGCAGCAGCCCGCCGATGGCGTCGACCAGCGTGGTCTTGCCCGCGCCCGAGCGGCCGAACAGCGCGGTGACGCCGCCCGGGGCCGCGAAGCTCACGTCGAGCGCGAAGGCGCCGCGGCGGTGGGCGACCTCGACCGACAGGGCCGCGCCCGCCGTCACGCCAGCAGGCGCCGGGACGCGCGCCGCGCCAAGGCCTCGGACAGGGCCAGCGCCGCCGTCGACACCGCGACGGCCACGAGGGTGAGCTTCAGCGCGTCCCCCTCGCCGCCCGGCACCTGCGTGAAGGTGTAGATGGCGGAGGGCAGCGTCTGCGTCTCGCCGGGGATGTTGGCCACGAAGGTGATGGTGGCGCCGAACTCGCCCATGGAGCGGGCGAAGGACAGGATCAGACCCGCGATGATGCCGGGCAGGACGAGCGGCAGGGTGACGAGGGCGAAGACCGCGGCCGGCGACGCGCCGAGCGTGCCGGCGGCCTCCTCCAGCCTGCGGTCGACCGCCTCGATCGACAGCCGCATGGCCCGCACCATCAGCGGGAAGCCCATCACGGCGCAGGCCAGGGCCGCGCCGGTCCAGCGGAACGCGAGGGTGATCCCGAAGGCGTCGTGCAGCCAGGCGCCGATCGGCCCGCGGCGGCCGAAGCCGAGGAGCAGCAGGTAGCCGGTGACGACCGGCGGCAGCACGAGCGGCAGGTGCACCAGCGTGTCGAGCAGGGCGCGGCCGGGAAAGCGGCCCCGCGCCAGGAGGTAGGCCACCGCGAGCCCGAACGGCAGGCTCGCCAGGGTGGCGGTGGTGGACACGAGCAGGCTCAGCCGCAGCGCCGCGAAGGCCTCCGCCCCGAGCCAGCCCTCGATCACCACTGCTGCGGCACGGGCTTCTGCAGGGTGGTGAAGCCCTGCGCCTTGAAGATCCCGGCCGCCTTCTCGCCGCGCAGGAACAGCAGGAACTGCGACGCCTGGGGGCTCTGGGAGTCCTTGGTGAGGGCGACCGGGTAGACGATCGGCGGGTGGCTGTCCGCCGGGAAGGTGCCGACGATCCTGACCTTGGGCTCGGCGGCCGCGTCGGTGGCGTAGACCACGCCGAGCGGCGCCTCGCCGCGGGCCACGAAGGCCAGGGCGGCGCGGACGCTCTCGGCCTGGGCGATGTGGTCCCTGACCCCGTCCCAGGCGCCGAGCTTCTGGAGGGCGGCCTTGCCGTATTTGCCGGCCGGCACGGCGTCGACGTTGCCCATGGCGAGGCGGCCGCCCTTCAGCGCCCCGGCGAGGTCGAAGCCCTGGCGGATGTCCACCTTGACGGTGGAGTCCTTCGGCGCCACCAGCACGATCTCGTTGCCGAGCAGGTCGACGCGGGTGCCGTCCTTGATGAGGCCGGCCTTCTGCGCCGCGTCCATCCAGTCGGTGTCGGCCGAGAAGAAGAGGTCGGCGGGTGCGCCCGCCGCGATCTGCTGCTCCAGCGCGTTGGAGGCCGCGAAGGACAGCTTCGGGGCCGCGTAGCTGTAGGAGGCCCACAGGCCCGCCGCGTCGTCCATGGCGTTCTTCAGGCTCGCGGCGGCGAAGACGACGGGGGCGGCGCCGACCCCGACCGCGGCCGCCTGGGCCGAGGCCGCGGTGGAGCCGAGCGGCAACAGGGCGGCCAAGGCCGCACCGAGCCAGAACCGTCGCGTGATCGCCATATCGCCGCCCTCGACCGTGATAGTCGGCTCGATATAGCGCCGGCGCCGGAGCTGTCCATGGCGCGCGCCGGACCCGGCCGCTATCCTCCGCGGGCGCGGGAGGGACGGGCATGGTGCGGCGGGACGAGATCAGGCCGGGCGAGGTGGCGAGCGAGCCGCCGGCCGCCACCGACGCAGGGCTCGTCTTCATCGGGCGCATCCGCACGCCCTGGACCGACCGCCTGGACTGCCCGCGCCAGGGCCGGCGCGACGGCCCGGTGTGCCGCATCGAGCTGTTCCGGCCCTGGGACGAGGCGCTCGACGGGCTGGAGCAGTATGGATCGATAGAGGTGCTGTACTGGCTCGACCGGTCGCGCCGCGACCTCCTGCGCCAGAGCCCGAAGAGCGACGGGGCGAGCCGCGGCACCTTCTCGCTGCGCTCGCCGGTGCGGCCGAACCCGATCGGCACGTCGCTCGTGACCCTGGTGGGGATCGAGGGCGCGGTCGTGTCCGTGCGCGGGCTCGACTGCCTCGACGGCACGCCCCTGATCGACCTCAAGCCCGACCGCTGCGCCTTCACCCCGCTGGCGCCGCGCCAGCCGGGCGACGACCAAGTGGGATGACGCCGCCGACCGGCGGCTCAGCCCTTGGTGTACTTGCCGTCGAGCTTCTCGATGGCGCCGACGTTGCCGGCCGAGGAGCCCTTGGGGTCGAACGCGGAGGCGAGGTAGGTGTCGACGATCGCCTTGGCGAGCTCGGGCCCCACCACGCGGGCGCCGAGCGTGATGATCTGCGCGTTGTTGCTGGTGGCGGCCTTGCCGGCCGAATAGGTGTCATGGGCCTGCGCGGCGCGGATGCCCGGCACCTTGTTGGCCGAGATGCACACGCCGATGCCCGTGCCGCAGAACAGGAGGCCGCGGTCGAACCGCCCCTCGGTGATCGAGAGCCCGACGCGCTCGGCCGTGTCGGCGTAGAATTCCGGGGTCGAGTCCGAGGCGGGCGACAGGTCCGTCACCTCGACGCCCTTGTCGGCGAGGTGCTTGGCGACGACGTCGAGCAGCGGCTTGCCGGCGCTGTCCGCGCCGATGACGAGCTTCATGGGTTCCTCCCGGGGGTCCGCCCGGCCGCGCCGGGCTTGCCTGTATTTAATTTCAGCGCTTGCAAAAAAAATTCAAGCCTGCTTTCCCTTTCGGCGAGACCGGCGGCGAGCCGGCGCGCATCATGGGGGAGGGGCGGATGGGCTTCACGCTGTCGTTGAGCACGAATCCCTTCGTGAACCGCTTCGCGGAGCCCGAGGAGCTGGCGGCCGTGCTGGCCGGCGAGGTCGGCATCGGCAACATCCAGCTCACCCACGAGTTCATCGACCCCGCCTGGCCGGCCGCCCTCGTGCGCCGCACGACGGACCGCATGGCGCGGAGCTGCGCCGCCGAAGGCCTCGCCGTCACATCCATGATGACGGGCCCCTACGGCCGCCTGAACCACTTCGGCCACCCGGACCCCGACGCGCGCGCCCATTCGGTGGCGTGGTTCAAGGGGCTGGCCGACATCGCGGCCGACCTCGGCTGCCCGGCGATCGGCACGCAGTTCGCGATCCTCACCTTCCGCGACCACGACGACCCGGCGCGCCGCGCGGCGCGGCTGGCCGAGGCGCTCGGCTGCTGGCGCGAGGTGGCGGAGCACGCGCGGCGCCGCGGCCTCACCTGGCTGTTCTGGGAGCCGATGTCGGTCGGCCGCGAGCTCGGCCACACGCAGGCCTCCACGCGCGCCCTCCAGGCCGACATCGACGCCGCCGCGCTGCCGATCCCGCTGCTGCCGATGGTCGACATCGACCACGGCGACGTGTCCTCGCCCGACGCGGTCGACACCGACCCCTACGCCTGGGCGCGCAACTTCGCGACGCGCTCGCCCATCATCCACATCAAGCAGTCGACGATGAACAAGGGCGGCCACTGGCCCTTCACGGCCGAGCGCAACCGCGACGGCCGCATCCAGCCCGAGCCGCTGCTGGCCGCCGTGCGGGACGGGGGCGGCACCGACAACGAGCTGTGCCTGGAGCTCGCGTGGCGCGAGCGCGAGCCGAGCGACCGGGCCGTGGTCGCGGAGATGCGGGAATCGGTGGCCTTCTGGTCCGCCCACGTCGCGGCGCGCCCGGCGCGCGCGGCCTAGAGGCTGTTATGAACCATGGATGGTGGCTCGACTGGAGCCATTTTCGGATGATCGGCAGGAGACTTGCGATGAGCGTGGCTGAGCCACGGTCGAGCAAGTCGACGAACCGAGCGCCGAAAAGGGCCCGGCCCCTCCGGGGTTGCGGCGCAGCGGCCGCCTGGTGCGTCGAAGCTCTTGCCGGTACGGACGTACCGGCTGCAAGCTTCTCCTGCCATTCGGCTCGCCGCGCCGCAATGGAGCCGCCCTCCATGGTTCATAACAGCCTCTAGACGGAGACGCGCGCATGCCCTTCGACACGCTCTGGATCGGCACGAGCTGGAAGATGAACAAGCTCCGCGCCGAGGCGCGGGCCTTCGTCGAGGCGCTGAAGGCGTCCGACCTCGCGCGCTCGACGCCGGCGCAGCTCTTCATCATCCCGCCCTTCACGGCGGTGGCCGAGGTGGCGCAGCTCCTCGCCGGGACGCGGGTGCGGGTCGGCGTGCAGAACGTCCACTGGGCCGAGGCCGGCGCCTGGACGGGCGAGATCTCCGCCGCCATGGCGGCGGACTGCGGCGCGACGATCGCCGAGATCGGCCACAGCGAGCGCCGCGAGTTCTTCGGCGAGACCGACGAGACCGTCGCGCTGAAGGTCGCGGCGGCGCTCCGCCACGGGCTGACGCCGCTGGTCTGCGTGGGCGACACCCGCGCCGAATACGAGGCCGGCCGCACCGCCGAAGTGTTGGAAGGTCAGGTCCGCGCCGCGGTGTCGAAGGTGTCGCGGGCCGAGGCCGAGCGGGTCGTCATCGCCTACGAGCCGGTGTGGTCGATCGGCGAGGGCGGCACGCCGGCCGACCCCGGCTTCGCCGACGACCAGCACGCCCGCATCAAGGCGGTGCTCACCGAGGTCGTCGGCCGCGAGCCGCGCGTGCTCTACGGTGGCAGCGTCAACCCCGGCAACTGCGCCGAGCTGGCGTCCAGGCCCAACATCGACGGGCTGTTCATCGGCCGCTCGGCCTGGGCGCCGGAGGGCTTCCTCGGCATCGTCGGGCAGGTGTCCCCGGCCTGACGGGCCGGCACTTCGGGAACACGGACGGCTTCCAGGCCGGGTCAGGATGCGCGCCACGAAGCGAGCGGGCGGCGGCCGCGGATCTCGGGACGACGCGGGCGGAAGCGCTATCGGCGGCGGATGGGGTGCGACGCCGCACCGGAGTTCAGCTCCTCGATGTCCGGCGGTCGCCGGGATGCCGCGGATCGGGCCCCCAGAGCGAGGCATAGGTGTCCACCCATCTGCGCCGCGCCGCGCAGTCGAGGACGGAGATGACCGCCCCCGCCTGGAGCACGCCCACGACGAACAGCAGCCACACGGGGCTGCCGACGAGTTGCAGGCCGAGCAGGATCGTGACGCCGGCGAAGATCACGGCGCACCAGCCGGCGGGCTTGTGCCACCGCTCGAAGGCATGCCTTCGGGGCGTCATGTCGTAGTGGTCGCCGCGCCAGGTGCAGGGGTCGAGCGGGTCGCTGCCCGGGTCCGTCGGCCCACCCTTGCTCCCCCGAAGCAGGCCCGACGCGACCTGCAGCCAGCCGAGCGCCATCACAACGAGGCCGCAGCGGCCGTGGAGCGTGTCGAAGCGCCCGCTCGTCTCGGAAAGGATCACGCCGAGCGCTGCCGTGGCCAGGGCCATGCCGCCGTATTGCAGGCCGCGGTGCCAGCGCCACCACGTCAGGTTCTCGACCACGCGCGGAAAGTCCTGCCCCGGCGTGACCTTGAAGTAGCGCGCCGCGATGCCGCCGGCCGGCATCAGCAGGCCCCAGGCCGTGAGCATCAGCGCGCCGTGGACCGCCATCGCGGTCGTGACCGTTCCCGAAGCGGCGAGGCAGGATCCGACGGCGGAGGCGAAAACGATGGCCGTGATCAGGACCGACCACATCAGATGCGCCTCCCCATTCGCGCCGCTTCCGGACGCATGGCGCATCCTACCAGGATTTCAGCGGCAGGATTCGGCGTCGGGCGCCGAGCGCTTCGCAGTGCCCGACGCGCCGCCGCGCCAGATCGAAGTGCCGAACGCGCCGGGCATGTACCTCGGCTTGCGCGAGGGCGACGCACTGCGCGTGACGTCGTCGGCGATCGAGGACGGCGAGATCAGTCTCGCCACGGCCGAGGCCGGCACGACCGTGCTCGAATCCGAGACGATCCTCTGGGCGCAGGACCTCGCCGGCACCGGCGTCACGGTCAACGCCCTGCTGCCCGGTGGTGCCACCGAAACGGGGCTGATCCCGCCCTCGGTCGGCCCGGAAGCCCGCGCCGCGATGCTCCGCCCCGCGATCGTGGTGCCGCCGCTGTTGTGGCTCGCGTCCGACGCGTCGGCCGCCTTCACGGGGCGGCGGGTCGACGCAAAGCTTTGGCGGTCCGACCTTTCGCTGGGCGAGGCGGCGGAGCGAGCGTCGGAGGTGGCCGGCTGGGCGCAGCGAGCCGAACCGCGCCGGGTTTCCCGGAGGCTCCTGATCTTGCGAGAGTGGAGCCATGACGAAGCGCACACCCCCATTTTCCCCCGAGGTCCGCGAGCGTGCGGTCCGGATGGTGCAGGAGCACCAGGGCGAGCATAGCTCGCGACACGCGGCCATCCGGTCGATCGCGTCCAAGATCGGCTGTTCGGGGGAAACCCTGCGCAACTGGATCGAGGAAACCGAGAACAGCAAAGGTGCGAGGCTCGGCCCTGCATCGGACGAACGCGAGCGCATCAAAGCGCTGGAGCGCGAAGTCCGCGAGCTGCGTCAAGCCAACGAGATCTTGCGGAAGGCGAGCGCCTATTTTGCCATGGCGGAGCTCGACCGCCGATCGCGGACATGAAAGCCTTCATCGACGAGCACCGGGATGCTCACGGGGCCCTGCCGATCTGCAAGGTGCTGCCGATCGCCCCGTCCACATATTACGCCCATGCGGCGCGGCAGGCCGATCCCACCAAGCGGTCGGCCCGTGCCCGGAGCGATGGGGCGCTGATGGTCGAGATCCGCCGTGTGTTCGAGGAGAACTTCGGTGTTTACGGCGTTCGGAAGATCTGGCGGCAGCTCGGCCGCGAGGGGATCCCTGTCGCCCGCTGCACGGTGGCGCGCCTGATGCGCGTCTTGGGGCTGCAAGGGGTCGTGCGGGGAAGAAAGGCCCGCACCACAGTGCCGGATCCCTCGGCGGCTTGCCCGCTCGATCCTTCGACGAGCTCAGGATGAGGGGTGAACCGGCAGTTCAAGGCACCTCGTCCCAACGTGTTGTGGGTGTCCGACTTCACGTATGTGGCGACCTGGTCCGGGTTCGTCTATGTGGCTTTTGTCATCGACGTGTTCGCCCGCCGCATTGTTGGCTGGCGAGCTTCGCGCTCAGCCCAGACCAGCTTCGTGCTGGATGCGCTGGAGCAGGCCCTGCACGAGCGCCGACCTGTCGGCGGGCTCATCCACCACTCTGATCGAGGAGTACAGTACGTCAGTATCAAATACACAGAACGACTTACCGACGCCGGCATCGAACCGTCGGTCGGCAGCATAGAAGACAGTTACGACAACGCCCTCGCTGAAACCATCAACGGCCTGTTCAAGGCCGAGGTGATCCACCGGCTGGGGCCATGGCGGTCGTTCGAGGCCGTCGAATACGCCACGCTTGAGTGGATCGACTGGTACAATCACCGCCGGCTGCTCGAGCCGATCGGCAACGTCCCGCCGGCCGAAGCCGAAGCAGCCTTCTACGCCGCGCTTGAGGCCACCCCGATGGCGGCGTAACGTCCAAGCCAACCAGCCTCCGAGAAACCCGGCGCGGTTCACGCTTCCATTCCGATGAGGCAGGGTGCGAGCTTGGTGAAGAAGGGTACGACCTCGCCGCGGCGCAGCGAGCGGCGCACAAGCACCTTGCCCTCTACGTCGATGCCGTGAACCTGGAACACGTTCTTCGCCAGATCGAGGCCGATGGTGGTAACCTGTGCCATTGACAGCTCCTGTCGATGGGGGGTTGAAGGACCGCATCTTGGCACATCGATGCCGGTAGCAGGGGCCGTCCACCCCATCACTTCTCTGCCCGTCCGGCACGCACCATGCGGCCTGCATGTCGGCGCCGATCTTGGCGAAGGTCTCGGCCTGTCGCTTCTTGATCGCTTCGATCTCACGGTCGGACATCGGCTCACGGTTGGAGATGGCGCGGGCGGTGCCGTAGTCGGGCGAGAGGGTGAACCGGCCGGGGATGCCCATGGCGCGGTCGTAGCGACCGCGGAGTTTGGCGTAGGAAGTGCCGGCGGCGAGTTCGTGGGCGGTGATGTCGCCGTTCATGAAGAGCAGGCCGAGGGACGTCCCATAGATCGGGTCGGCAGCGCGTCGCAGGGCGGCTTCGAACAGGCGCTTGATCTGGGCGGGCGGTGTGCTGGCCTTCTGCTTCTCTGGCGGCTTGAGCTTGCCCGACGGGTAGCGCTCGCCGACCTGAGCCGGACGGCCGACCTTGCCCTTGGCGCGAGGTTTCGGCCACCCTTGAAGGTGCCTGCGTTGCCCTCGAAGTTCGAAATCGGCTCGACCATGACCATCAGGCTGTTCCTCAGGGGTGGGGACAGCCGAGAACATAGCACGAATATGAAGCCGCGCCTATGATGTGTAGCTTTGGCTACGCAGAGGTTCAGGTGCTTGGCGGGCTTACCTGCGGATCTCCATGAGCGAGATGGCGTGGCGCGAGGACAACCGCCGCATGTCCAACGTGGAGCAGACCCGCCGCGTCGCTGCCCTGGCCATCGCCAACTGCCACACGCTCGCCTTCTGCCGCTCCCCGACCTTCCGCACGCTCGCGCACCCGTCCCGTAATGCTTTTGTGCGATATTCTCCGGACGGTCGGATCGCGACCTTGAGGACCTGGCTCCGCTGAGGCTGTGTCCCTCAAACCACAGCCGTTCGACTCCTAATCGTCTGACGTTGCGACTTAGCTTGTCATAAGTGTTCTGCCTTGCTACGCGGGCTTCTAACCCGACAGGAGCGATCCATGACGTACTATGGAGCGACTAACAACGATTTCGGCTATTCCCGATCTGGCCTTTCTGGTCCGGGCTCTAGCTATTATACGTCGAATGCATACGGCTACGGATACTCTTATGAAGGACAAAATGGAGGAATTTACACACATTCTGTCTACACCTATAACGGCATATATTCAGACTATCATTCTTACACGTACGTCGGCAGCTCTCGTGAATACAGCACGGCAAGCGAATATCGTAGCTTCGGTGCAGGGTCGTCGGCCCCACTGAATTTTCCTTACGGATATACCGAGTCAATCTATGCATCACGGTCGATCGACGATACCGTATCGGGCAACTACGTCGATCAGACGCGCACCTCCTATCAAACGGAAAGCTTCTCTTCGGGTTACAGCACGACATATAGCGACACAGGTACCAGCGAGTTCGAGCATGGCTCGTTCGTGGCAGGCTCAGCGTCAAATTATTCGGTGGAGACGGTGACGAACCCCTATGGGTATTCGACCTACACGCCGGACCTGCGGACCTATTGAGGTGCCGCGTGGTGGCGGCTGACTCGCATCAGCCGCCACATCGCCCTCGGCCCTTCACCATCCTTCGCGACCCGATGGCCATTCTCCACATAGCGGAGGTTCGCCCGGACCCGGTTCCTGAACCCGCTGGCGGCTTACCCGCGCTGCGGCGTGTTCATCCTGTAGCCGCCGCACCATTGCACGCCGCGCTGCAACATGCGCCTGTGCGGGCGGTACTCACCTGTAGGACGGCGGAGCGCTGCCCGATCCCGCTCGATCCCGTGCCCAGGGATGGCGGGGCCGGACCCTACGCCAATCGCCACACGCTCGCTTCATGCCACTCTCCGCGACGTTTCGGCTTTGAAACCTTCGGCTCTCCACCTTGGCAGCGCTCCAGCGAACGCTCAGGATGACAAAATAGTAAGCCCTCCCATGTGAGGCTATAGCCGCCTCGAATGGGACACAGCGTAAGATGTTTGACATCAGAAAGGCTTGGAACGGCATCAGTGGCGGAAGATCTCATGCGCCAATTTCGACCATTCCGCGGGACGTCTTCTCTCGAAGAGCCGCCATCGACGTCCAGCTTACGACACTCGATGCTATCGAGCCAAGCGAGACACGCACCGCTCCCCGCTTCCTGCCCGCCAAAACCACAACCGTTCTCACAACCAAGAGCGGCAAGCGGTTGGCCGCGCGCATCATCAACGTGTCCTGCACGGGGGTAGCTGTTGAGGCCGAAGCGGTCGATCTCCGCGCCGACGATGTCGCCAAGGTCGGCAGCCGTCCCGTGACACCGGGGCGGCGCGTGGCGCACGGCATCGTGCTCGTCTTTCAAACGCCCCTTCTAGCTGAGGAGTGTGGTCCAGACATCGTGCTCTGATAGACTAGGTTAATCGCGATGCCTGGCCCCCGTCCCGTTCGCCGCCCCGTTCCACAAACCCGCACCATCCGGGGCGTATGGACCTTGTCGGCGCGGCGATCCCCGCCCGTCCCGCGGCCTCGGCGTTCGCCTTTGCGCCGGGGCTGCGGTCCCCCTCAAGAGGCCCATTTGAGCCGGCGCTCCACCTCGGCCAGCACACGGCACCAATGGCCGTCAGGACGCTTCTCCTGAGCCGCTAAGACGACATGGCGTGCGAGATAAACGGCCCCCCCGCCGTGACTGGCGATGAGCCTGTCGGCATCCCTTGCCACGGCCGGGGCTATGAGGCGGCGGAGGAAGCGAGCGACCATGCGGCGCGATCCTGAACGGAGCCGGCCCGATCCGGCAGGCTCAAGCTACATGGTTTCTTAACCTGTGATAATCCGAAAGCGTCACGCGCTACGCCAAACGCCACGGCGTAGCCGGCCCCTTGCCGTCCTTGAGCACTCGCCCGCACTTCTCAACGAAGTAGAGGTCTCAACGATCAGGGGAACATTTCGAACTGAGTTACGGCCGAGTGGACCGTCTCGACCAGAACTGAACGCCCCTTCCGGGACGTGACGGTGCGGCAGCGGGCGTGATCCGCGATGGGCGGCACGCCGGCGGCCGCGCCTATGGCTATCGAGCCGTGCCGGGCCGTCCGGGCGAGATGGAGATCGTCGGGGAGGAAGCGGCCGTGGTCCGGCGAATCCACGCCGCATATGGGGCCGGCCGGAGCCCGCGCGACATCGCGGGCGAGCTGAACCGCGAGGGCGTGGCGCCGCCGCGGGGCGACCGCTGGGCCGCGGTCACCATCAATGGCAACCGCAAGCGCGGCAACGGCATCCTGACGAACCCGCTCTACGACGGCGTGCTGATGTGGAACCGCGTGAGGATGATGAAAGACCCGGACACGGGCCGGCGTATCAGCCGCCCAAACGGTGAGGCGGAGTGGCACACGGCCCAGGCCGAGCACCTTCGCATCGTCGACCACGCCCTGTTCGAGCGCGTCGGGCGCATGAAGGAGCTCGCGGGCGGCGAGAGCCCACAGGATCACCGCCGGCCGAAGCATCTGCTGTCCGGCCTGCTGCGCTGCGCGGCCTGCGGCGGCGGCATGGGCGTGAAGGACCGCGACCACGGCCGGCTGCGCATCCAGTGCACCACGATGAAGGAGAGCGGGAGCTGCTCGGTGCGCCAGGCCTTCTATGCCGACGCCCTTGAGCGCTCCGTCGTCGAGGGCCTGCGCGAGCGCCTGCAGGATCGGGCCATGATCGACATCTACGTGAAGGCCTACAACGCGGAGCGGAAGCGCCTCGCCGCCGAGGCTGCGGGATCACGCCCCGCCATCGAAGCGCGGCTCACCGCGGCCGAGCGCGCCTACGATCGAGCCCACCAGGGCTACATGCGCGGGATCCTGTCGGAGGACGAGGCCGCGGAGGTCATCCCGCGGCTGCGCGCCGAGCGCGACGCTGTCCGGGCCGAGTTCGCCCTGTGCGACGCGGCGCCGGCCGTGCTGCGGGTCTCCCCGCCGGCCGTCAAGTCCACCTCGCCGCGATCGATCGCCTGGACGAGGCGCTGGAGCGCGATGCCGCCGACGGCGAGATGGAACCACGCGCGGCCTTCCGCGAGCTCGTGCAGCGCGTGATGGTCCGAGCCACGGGTGTCGACAAGGGCGTGATGATCGAAGTCACCGGGCGCCTCGCTGCACTCACAGGTGCGGGGCCGCTGTCCGTTGCGACTTCGGTCGGGGGTTTCGTTGGTAGCGGGAGAGGGACTCGAACCCCCGACACGCGGATTATGATTCCGCTGCTCTAACCAGCTGAGCTACCCCGCCAAGCGCCGCCTCAGCGGCACGTCCGGTCTATAGGGTGGACGAACGCGATCTGTCAACACGCCTCCGCCGGACGAGCATGGCGGAGGGAGGGCCGGGTCCCGGCGGGGACCCGGCGGAGGATGGTTCAGCGCTTCAGCGCGGAATCGGCCGCGTCGGCGGCCTTGTTGGCGGTGTCCTTCACGGCGCCCTTGGCGTCGCCCACGGCCTTCTGCGTGTGGCCCTTGGCCTCCTGCGCGGCCCCTTCGGCCTGCGTCTGCTCGGAGCCGGTCAGCTCGCCGATGCCCTGCTTGGCCTTGCCGATCGCCTCGTTGGCGAGGCCCTTGGCCTTGTCGGTGAACTCGCTCATGGTGAATCCTCCACTGGGCTGCGCCGCCCGGCGCAGATGCGACACCAACGCCCGTCGCTCCGGCGGGTTCCGGCCCGCCCGGCGAAGTCTGCACAATCGGAGGGCGAAATGGTCGGAGGAGCGGAGCGCCGTGCCGGTTTCCGAGGCAGGACGCGGGTCCGGAGATGGTATAGGAGCGGCACCGCGGGCGCGGATGCACCGAGGATGGAGGGACAGGGCGTGTTCAAGAAGGTCGCCATGGGCGCTGCACTGGCGCTGGCGCTCGCCGCCGGGGGATGCGAGTCGACGAAGGGCAAGTACGATCCGGACAAGCCGCTCGACAAGATGACCAAGGACGAGTGGTGCGCCTTCTACGCCTATTACCTCACGAACCCCGACATCAGCGACGCGACCCGCATCAGCGCCAACAAGCAGATGCACAACCGGGGCTGCCCGGGCCACGCCTGACCGGCCGCGGCGGGCCGGCGGCCGTCACGCGCCGCCGCCCGGCGCGTCGAGCAGCCGCCGGACCGCTTCCGCCAATTCCGAGCGGCGGTAGGGCTTGCCGATCGCCTCGAACTCCGCGCGGGCCGGCCCCGCCCCCTGGCCGGTGGTGAGCAGCACCTTCAACCCGGGATGGCGGCGCTGCGCCTCGCGCGCCAGGGCGACGCCGTCGAGGTCGCCCGGCATGACGACGTCGGAGAACAGCAGGGCGAAGCCGCCCCGCAGCTTCTCCAGGGCGTCGCGCCCGTCGCGGGCGACCTCCACCCCGTAGCCGGCGCCCTCCAGCATGGTGCGGGCGAGTTCCGCCACCTCGGGGCGGTCGTCGACGACGAGGATGCGTTCGCCGCCCCGGCCAACGGCGGGCTCGGGGCCGACGCCGCCGACGCGCGGGGGTGAGACGATCCCGTCAGGGGCGGGCGTGCCGCCGGTGCCCGCCCCCGGTCCGCGCGCCCCGTCGAGGATCCGGCGGACCAGCCCGGTCGCCCGGTCCGCCGCCTCGGACACGGCCCGCATGCGGCGGACGAGCCGCGCGTCGCCCGACGCCGCGACGTGGTCCTTCAGGCCGTCCACGTGGCCGGCGATGACCTGGAGCATGTTGTTGAGGTCGTGGGCGAGGTCGCCGAGGGCGCGGCCGCCGGCCTCCGCGCTGATGGTCCGGGGCGGGGCTTCCCCGGCCTCCGGCCGCCGCGACACGTCGGCCTGGAACCCGAGGAAGTAGACGAGGCCGCCCGCGGCGTCGAAGACCGGCGCGATGGACAGCGCGTTCCGGAACGGCGTGCCGTCCCTGCGGTAGTTCAGGATCTCGACGGCGACCTCCTCCCGCGCCCGCAGGCCGCGGCGGATCAGGTCGACCGCGCCGGGATCGGTCCCGGGACCCTGGAGGAAGCGGCAGTTGCGGCCGAGCACCTCCGCCCGGCCGTAGCCCGTCATCCGGCCGAAGGCGCGGTTGGCGAAGACGATCGGGTCGTCGGGCCGGTTCGGGTCGGACAGCACCAGGGGCATCGGCGCCGCCTCCAGGGCCGCGAAGAGGATGTCGGTGCCGCGGCCGTCGAGGTCCGATCCCATGGTTCGTCGTCTCCGGATGCGAGAGGGCGCAGTTGCGTCGAGGGCGGGCCGACGCCGTGCATAGAGGGCGCGGCCCCTGGCGCAGCAAGGCCTCGCGCCCCGCGCCGTCCGGTCGGCGCGGGAGAGGGCCTCGACAGCATGTCGCATCCGTGGGGTGAGCCGGACCCGTTCATCTCCTGGCATGGTTGGCGGGAGGAGGATGGGATGGTGAACGGAACCTTGCCATGCGCCGCATCGCCTTCGCGCTGATCCTGTTGTCCGCCGCGGGCTGGGCCGAGCCGTCCCGAGCCCAGTGGTGGGGTTGGGGAAGGCCCTGCGTCGGCGCCTTCGGGCCGGGGACGTGTCCGGGCGGAGGGTGGGCGCGGCCGGGCCGCGTCGTGGAGCTCGTGCCCCTTCGCCCCTGGGCCGGGCCCGTCGCGTTCGGGCCGCGGCCCTTTCCGGGGCCGGGCTGGTTCTGGCGCCGCTGGGCGTGGCGGCGCGAGATGCGGCTGCGGCGCATCGAGAACTGGCGCCGCTGGGTCGAAGCGAGCCGACAGGCAGAGCCCGCCGCGGAGGCTCCGCGGCCCTGGTCCCGCCGCGTCCGCCCGTCCCCGGTCCCGCCCGCCGCGGCGGCGCGCGAGGGGGCGCCCCGGCCCGAGGCGAGGGCGCGGATTCCGGTCTTTGCGTTCCGCCCTCCCGCGGACGAGCGCCGGGCCGCGGCCGCCGTGGCGCTGATGCCCGCGACGGCGCAGGTCGCGCGTCCGCACGCCCAAGCGGCCGTGCCGTCGCCCCTCCTGGCCGCGGCGGCGAGGCGCCCGGCCCTGCCGACGCCCCGCCCCGCGCCCGTCACACCCGCCGCGCTGCGCGTGCCCGAGCCGCCCGCGCGGCCGCGGCCGGCGCACCGCGTTCTGCGGCCCGCCGTGCTGAGGAGCGAGCCCGCGCCCGCCGTCCCGGCTCCGGCCGTCGGGGCCACACCGGCCTCACCCGCCGCGGCGGCACCGGCCTCGCCCGCGAGGGCCGAGCCGGCCCCGGCCGCACCTGCCGACGTGCCGGTGGCGCCGCTCGACTGAGCCGGCGCCCGTGCGGCGGCCTCCCGTCAGGGCCGCGGCGCGCCGGCCGGGACGGAGGCTAGCGGGTCGCCCGCCAGCGTGGCGCGCTGGTCGAGCTCGCCGTCGATCTCCGCCCCGACCAGCAGCACGATGGCGCTGACCCACAGCCACAGGAGCAGCACCACCACGGCGCCGAGCGCCCCGTAGGTGGCGTCGTAGGAGCCGAACTTGCTGACGTAGATCGAGAAGCCGACCGAGCCGGCGAGCCACAGCACGGTGGCGATGGACGAGCCCCAGGAGATCCAGCGCCAGCTCGCGTTCTCGCGCGACGGGCCGTAGCGGTAGATCACGGCGAGCCCGAGCGCGACCAGCACGGCCAGCACCGGCCAGCGCGCGAAGTTGAGCAGCGGCGCGAACACCGAGCCGTAGGGCAGGAAGTTGAGGATGATGGGGATGATCGCCACCGCGAAGATCACCACGGCGGCGAAGACGATGGCGCCGAGCGTCAGGCCGAGCGCCATCAGCGTCTGCATCACGAAGGAGCGCGTCTCCACCTCCTCGTAGGCGATGTTGAGGCCCGTCATGATCGAGGAGATGCCGTTGCGGGCGCTCCACAGCGCCAGCAGCAGCGAGGTGCCCAGCGCCCAGGACAGGGTCGAGCCCGCCGTCTTGGCGAAGTTGTGCAGCCCGTCGATGATGAGCTTCAGGGCGGCCGGCGGCAGCAGGTAGCCGTAGTCCTGCACGCGGTTGGCGACGTCGTCCGGGTTGCCCACGAGGGCGTAGAGCGACACCAGCGCGGCCAGCGCCGGGAAGATCGACAGCATGACGTAGAAGGCGACGCCCGCCGCGACCAGGCTGATGTTGTCGTTGCCGAAGCGGTCGAACACCGCGCGCGCGATGCCGAGGAAGCCCGGCGGGTGCTTCGTGGCGGTGCCGTCCGTGCCGGCCTTGCCGCTGTCCGACCCGCCGGCGGCGGGCTTGACGGCGGCCCCGCCCGGCTGCGCGGCGGGCGGACGCGGCTGCGGCACCGCCTTCAGGGCGCCGCCGGCCGTGAGCTGCGGACGCCTCAGGGCGCCCACGAGGGCGAAGCCCAGCACGGCGGCCGCCGTCCAGGCCGAGCCCGAGGGCGCCCCCTTGGAAATCGGATCGTTCATCGCGGTGTCCCCGTGAGCCGAGCTAATGCTTGACCGCAGGAATCGTTTCACCGCCCGCCGTGCTTCCGCCGCGGGCGCGCCACGCTCTGATCAATACAGCGCAGCCCACCCGAAGAAGAGGCGGGCAGAGGGGCAGATCTCACCCCTCGATCTCCTCCCGCATCATCTCCAGCGTCAGCCACTCGTCCTCGGCCGCGGCGTGCTTCGCGTCGACCTCGGCCAGCGCGGCGGACAGCTTGGCGAAGCGTTTGGGGTCGCGGGCGTAGAGGCCGGGGTCGTCGAGCGAGGCCTGCAGCTTGGCCCGCTGCGCCCGCATCTCCTCCATCTGCCGCGGCAGCGCTTCGAGCGCGTGCTTGTCCTTGAACGACATCTTGCCCTTGCGGGCCGGGGCGGCGCCGGTCGCCGAAGCGCCGCGCGGCGCCTCGGCGGGATCCTTCGCCGGCTCCTTGGCGCGCGCCGTCACGCCCTGGCCGCGCTGGGCCACCATGTCGGAATAGCCGCCGGCATATTCGATCCAGCGCCCCTGCCCCTCGCTGTTGATCACCGAGGTGGACACGCGGTCGAGGAAGTCGCGGTCGTGGCTCACCACGACCACGGTGCCGGGGTACTCGGACAGCATGTCCTGCAGGAGGTCGAGCGTTTCGAGGTCGAGGTCGTTGGTGGGCTCGTCGAGGACGAGCAGGTTCGAGGGCAGCGCCAGGGCGCGGGCCAGCATCAGGCGGCCGCGCTCGCCGCCCGACAGGCGGGACAGCGGCGTGCGGGCCTGCTCGGGGCCGAACAGGAAGTCCTTCATGTAGCCGATGACGTGCTTGGAGGCGCCGTTGACGATCACCTGGTCGGAGCCGCCGCCCGTCAGCGCGTCCGCCAGCGTCGTGTCGGGCCTGAGCGAGGAGCGCGCCTGGTCGAGGGTCGCGAGCTCGACGTTGGCTCCGACCTTGACGTCGCCGCGGTCCGGCGCGTCGCGGGCGGTCAGGATGTTCAGCAGCGTGGTCTTGCCGGCGCCGTTCGGCCCGACGATGCCGAGCCGGTCGCCGCGCAGCACGCGGGTCGAGAAGTCCCGCACGATGGGGCGCTCGCCGAAGCTCTTCGACACGCCCTCGGCCTCGATGACGAGCTTGCCCGATGTCTTGCCCTCCGACACCGTCATGGTGGCGAGGCCGACGGCGCGGGTCGCCTCGCGGCGCTCGCGGCGCAGGTCGCCGAGCTCGGCCATGCGGCGGACGTTGCGCTTGCGCCGGCCGGACACGCCGTAGCGCACCCAGTCCTCCTCGCGGGCGATCTTGCGGTCGAGCTTGTGGCGCTCGACCTCCTCCTCCTCCAGCACCTGGTCGCGCCAGTCCTCGAAGGCCGAGAAGCCCTGGTCGATGCGGCGGGTGCGGCCGCGGTCGAGCCACACGGTGGAGCGCGTGAGGTTGGACAGGAAGCGCCGGTCGTGGCTCACCAGCACGAGGGCCGAGCGGAGGCTCTTCAGCTCGTTCTCCAGCCACTCGATGGCGGGCAGGTCGAGGTGGTTCGTCGGCTCATCGAGCAGCAGGATGTCGGGCTCGGGCGCGAGCACGCGAGCGAGCGCCGCGCGGCGCAGCTCGCCGCCGGACAGGTGGCCGGGCTTCTCGTCGCCGGTGAGGCCGAGGTCGTCGAGCAGCGAGCGCGCGCGATACGGGTTGTCGAGCGGGCCGAGCCCGCCCTCGACGTAGCTCAGCACGTCGTCGTAGCCGGCCATGTCCGGCTCCTGCGGCAGCACGCGCAGGCTGGCGTCCGGCTGGAGGAAGCGCGTGCCGCCGTCCGCCACCACGTCGCCCGACACGACCTTCATCAGCGTCGACTTGCCCGAGCCGTTGCGGCCGACGAGGCAGATGCGGTCGCCGCGGCCCACCTGGAGGTCCACCCCGTCGAGCAGCGGCTTGCCGCCCAGGGTGTAGCGGATGTCGGTCATCTGCAGCAGCGGAGGGGGCATAAGGGTCCTGATCGGGAGGTTCTGAGGCGTCAGCCCCGTCCTGCACGGATTTCGCGGGGGCGTCGAGCCGCGGGCGGCACCGCTTGTTGCAGTGCAGCGCGACTTTTCCGCGGCTCACCCTGTTATGGTGTCGCGACGACCCGTTTCACAGATTCGCGGGCGGTCCCGACGAGGCTGGAGCTCGAACCACCATGGCGCAGGACGACGACACCAAGAGCGGCGACACGAAATTCGCGGGCCTCCGCGCCGCCAAGGACGCCATGGCGGGGCGAACGCTGAACGACCTCTTCGCGGCCGACCCCGAGCGGTTCGACCGCTACCACGTGGCGCTCGGCGACCTCGTCTTCGATTATTCCAAGCAGCGCGTCGACGAGGGCGTGCTCGAAGCCCTCTTCGCCCTGGCCCGCGCCCAGAAGCTGGAGGAGAAGCGCGACCTGATGTTCTCGGGCGGCATCGTCAACCCGACGGAGGGACGCGCCGCGCTGCACACCGCGCTGCGCGCGCCCAAGGGCACCTCCGTCAAGGTCGACGGGCAGGACGTGATGCCCGAGGTGCTGGAGGTGCGGGCCCGCGTCGCGGAGTTCGCGCGCGGCGTGCGGGACGGCGCGATCAAGGGCGCGACGGGCCGCGAGATCACCGACGTCGTCAACATTGGCATCGGCGGCTCGGACCTCGGCCCCGCCATGGCGGCGCGGGCGCTGGCGCCCTTCGCGCACCCGCGCCTCCGCGCCCATTTCGTGTCCAACGTCGACGGCGCCGACATCGGCGACACGCTGAAGGGGCTCGACCCCGCGACCACGCTGTTCATCGTGGCCTCCAAAACCTTCACCACGCAGGAGACCATGACCAACGCCCGCTCGGCGCGGGACTGGCTGGTGGGCAAGCTCGGCGACGCCGCGGTGGAGCACCACTTCGCCGCCGTGTCGACCGCGCTGGAGCTGGTGGGCAAGTTCGGCATCAAGGCGGACCGCGTCTTCGGCTTCAAGGACTGGGTCGGCGGGCGCTATTCCGTGTGGTCGTCGATCGGCCTGTCGGTGGCGATCCTGATCGGGCCGGAGCATTTCGCCGACTTCCTGGCCGGCGGCCACGAGGTCGACACCCACTTCCGCCAAGCGCCGCTGGAGACCAACATCCCCGCCCTGATGGGGCTGATCGGCGTGCTCTACCGCAACGCCTGGGGCTTCGGCACGCAGGCGGTGATCCCCTACGACCAGCGGCTCGGCCGCTTCCCGGCCTACCTCCAGCAGCTCGACATGGAGAGCAACGGCAAGCACGTCCACGTCGACGGCAGCCGCGTGAAGGACGACACCGGCCCGGTGATGTGGGGCGAGCCCGGCACCAACGGCCAGCACGCCTTCTTCCAGCTCCTGCATCAGGGCACCGAGATCGTGCCGATCGACTTCCTGATCGCCGCCGAGCCGACCGACGCCGATCTCCACCACCACGAGCTGCTCGTCGCCAACTGCCTCGCCCAGACGCAGGCCCTGATGGTCGGCCGCACGGAGGCCGAGGTGCGCGCCGTGATGGAGAAGGCCGGGTCCAAGCCCGAGGCCATCGCGCATGTCGCGGCCCACAAGCAGTTCGACGGCAACAGGCCGACCTCGACCTTCATGTACCGCAAGCTCGACCCGCGCACGCTGGGGCGGCTCATCGCGCTCTACGAGCACCGCGTCTTCACCATGGCGGCGATCTGGGACACGAACCCCTTCGACCAGTGGGGCGTCGAGCTCGGCAAAGAGCTGGCCAACAAGCTCGCGCCGATCGTGTCGGACGCGGGTGCGTCGCTCGACGGGCTCGACGGCTCGACGGCGGGGCTGGTGGAGCACCGGCGGGCGCTGATCGGGCGGGGGTGACCCTCCGCGATTGCGACCCCTCGTCGTGCCGGCCTATCCTCCCCGGAGCGCATCCCGCGCTTCGGCGGAGGTGAGGCACATGGCTTCGATGAGGATCACCATCATCCGTCACGGCGAGAAGCCGGACGACCAGGGCGACCCGCCCATCTCCGTGCTGACGGCCGGCGACAAGGGGGTCGACAACCTCAACACGCGCGGTTGGCAACGGGCCGGCGCCCTGGTTCGCTTCTTCGCACCGCACGGGGGCGACCACGCCGACAGGCCCGCCTCCCTGTTCGCCGCACAGGCCGATCAGTCGTCCCCCAGCCTGCGGACGCAGCAGACGATCCAGCCGCTCGCGGAGTTCCTCGGAGCCCATGACGCGGCCGGGGACGCCAGCGCGCCGATGCCCATCACGACGCCCGCGCTCCCCGACGGGGTCGGCCCGGCCGCGACGGCGATCCTGGAGGGCGCGAGCCCCGTCCTGGTCTGCTGGGAGCACAAGAACATCGCCAAGCTGGTCGGCGCGATCACCGGGGATGCGACGCTGGCGCCGCATTGGAGCGGGGATCGCTTCGACGTGGCGCTGGTGCTGGAACAGCACCACGGCGCGTGGTCGCTGACGCAGACGCCTCAGCTCCTGCTCGCGGGCGACTCCTCCAAGCCCCTTCGCGCTCGCAAGGAGAAGGACGGGGTGATGGAGGACCGCTGAACCCGCGGCTCAGCCCTCGACTTCCAGGGCCAGCTTCGTCGACACCGTCCGCCCGTACTCGTTCACGGCCTCGACCATCATCGGGTAGGTGCCGGGCTTCAGCGCCGGCAGGCGGGCGGCGTAGAGGTGCGAGCAGGGCGCGGCCGAAACCCAGGGCTTCTTGGACGCCTCGTAGCGGGCGTAGACCTCCGCCACGAAGGGGTCGGGGGCGACGCGCTTGGTCATCGGCACGGCGTCGCCGTCGCCGACCCGCAGCGTGACGGCGGTCTTCGGGCCGCCGTCGAACACGTTGGCCACCACGGTCGCGGCGTGGAGCTCGCGGGCCGGCAGGCGCGGCTGCAGCAGCGCGCCGGGGCGGGTGTCGCGCCGCATCTCGTCGTGGAACTGGCTCAGCACCGAGACGCGGATCTGGCGCCCGTCCGGCTCCTTGGCGGGCACGAAGCGGGTCTCGTAGGCGGTGCCGTCGATCGACAGGACGTGGAAGCCGTTCGGCACGCCGTCGCGGCTGTCCGCCACGGCGACGCCGCGGTGGTCGTAGGGGCCGCTCCACCACGAGCCCGACACGGCGGTGAGCACGTGATGGTGGTGCTCGCCCGGCCCCGCGAAGCCGTCCGCGGCGCCGAGGTAGTGGTGCTCGGTCGTGTGGGTGTGGCCCGACATCGAGAAGGTGTGCGGCCGGCCGGACAGCAGCTTCAGGAGCTCGGCGCGGTTCACGAGGTTCTCGGCCGCGTCGTCGCCCTGATACGTCCGGATCGGGATGTGCAGCGTGACGACGACGAGCTTGTCCTGCGGCACGCGGGCGAGGAGGTTGCGCACGAAGTCGAGCTGCGCGTCGTCGAGCCGCCCCTGGTACTTGCCGGCGTCGTGCGGCTTCGTGCGGTCGGCCCCGAGGTAGTCGACGTCGTCGAGCATGACGAAGACCGCGTCCGCGTAGCAGAAGGCGTAGTGGGGCGGCCCGTAGACGCGCTTGAACGTTTCGCGGGCGTGTCGGCGGTCCGGCGCCTGGTAGTTCAGGTCGTGGTTGCCGCCGATGTTGTACCAGGGCAGGCCCACCGTGCCGACGATGCGGTTGTGCCGCTCGTAGAGCGACAGGTCGTCGAACATGATGTCGCCGAGCGTCAGGCCGAAGCGCGCCGGCGTGCCGCGCAGCGCCGGCATGAGGTCGTCGCGCACGAAGTCGAGCTCCGCGTCCGTCTCGGGCTGCGGGTCGGTCAGCACCACCACGTCGAAGCGCTTCGGCTCCTCCTGGCGGCGCAGCGGGAAGTCGACCGAGGCCGGCAGCGGCCCGGTCGGCTCGACGCCCGCGTAGGCGAGGTCGAGCGCGGGCGGCGAGCCGGCCGGCTGGTGGTTGTAGAAGAAGCGGGGCAGCAGCGTGCCGGGCTCGACCGGCGTCATGTAGCCCGGCGGCTTGACCACGAAGACCACCGTCTCGTCCGTGACCGGCAGGGTGTAGCGCCCGTCGGCGTCCGTCACCGCGACGTCGCGGCCGTTCGACACCAGCACGCCGGGGATGCCGGGGCGGGACGCGCCGTCTGCGTCGTCGAACACGCGGCCCGTCACGGCGGCGGGCGGCGCCGCGGCGGAGGCCGGTTGCGCGTCCGCCGCCGCGGGCGCCAGCGCCAGGGCGACGCCGCCGGCCGCGGCCCCCCGGATCACGTCGCGCCGCGAGATCCCGTCCCTGTCCGCCGCCATGATGTCGTCTCCGATCGCGAGGGCCGCGACGCTAGTTCGAGCGCATGACGGCGCCGTGACCGGCCGTCGCGCCGCCTGTTCCGCATATGCGTTTCCGGGCCCGGGAGGCGGCCTGAAAGCGCCTGTTAAGGTGAACGATCGATGGTGGACGGGTCGTCGCTCCGACGCACCTCCTCAGAGTCGAGCCAGCCGCGGGTCCCATGACCTCCTTCAAAGAACCGAACTATTCCTACACCGAGGCCACGCTCCGGCGCGAGGTGCACACCGACAATTCCCACTGGGAGTTGATGTACAAGGCAATGCTGGCCCAGCTCATGACCTACGTCGACGCCGCGGTGGCGCGCGCACTGGCGGAGCACGGCATCGACGAGACCTTCACGGCGCGGGCGCAGGCCATGGCGCGGGCCGCCGCCCAGAGCTACGCGGCCGAGCGCGACGGCGGCCGCCCGGCCCCGGCCGGCGAGGCGCACCGCTACGACCCCTCGATGGGCGGCTTCGCGGGTGCGGCCCTGCCGCCGTGGCTGCAGCCCTTCACCCTGCCCGAGCAGGTGCGCTTCACCCGCACGCCGGACGCCCTGCTGCGCCATCCGCACGAGGCCGAGCCGCAGGGCGAGGACCCCGTGTCGGCCGAGGCGGTGCCGTCGTGGAAGAAGCCGGTCGTGCTGCCCGCCAACGTCCGCTTCAACCGCACGCCCGACCCGAAGCCCTTCGAGGCGGCCGGCGGCCCGGACGAGACCGTGGGCGCCCAGACCTTCACGGGCGAGGCCGAGGCGCCCCGCGCCGAGGCCGCGACCTTCGAGGAGCCCGCCGAGGGCGTGGTGATCGCGCTGGCCGATGTCCAGGCCGAGCGCGCGCTCGCCGCCGCGGCGCTGAGCGAGGCCGATGTGGCCCTGGCCGGCGAGCCCGAGGCCACGGCCCACGACGCCGCCGTGCCCGAGGCCGCCCTGCCGGCCTGGTTCGGCTTCATGCGGCCCGAACAGCCCGCCGGGCTCCGCCCCGCCGACGAGCAGGACAACGCCGGCCACTTGGCCGAAGCCACCGAGCCCGCGGCCGTCGCGGCGACGGCCCCGGCCGCCGAGCCGGCGGTGTCGCACGAGGACGACCTCGCCGCGGCCTGGCTGCGGGCGCACGAGCGCACCTTCGCGGCGCGGGACGACCACGCCGCCAAGGGGCTGCGGCTCGACCCCGAGCAGTCGCTCGGCGAGGTGCTGGCGGCCGTCGAGGCCGTGGCGCTCGACCCCCACGCCTCCATGCACCCCTACGGCGAGGTCGCCGCGCCCGCGGGCCTCGCGCCGGCCGAGCCCGTCGCGGCCGATGCCGCGATGGCCGAAGCCGCCGCGGCCGAGCCGGTCGCCGCCGACGCTGTCGCGGAGCCGGTGATCCATCACCCCTACGGCGACGCCGCCTTCTGGATCGAGGGCCTCGCCGACCCGATCCGCGTCGCACCCGAGCCCGTGGTCGAGGCCGAAGCCGTCGCCCCCGCCGACGAGGACCTGTCGGCGCACCCGTTCGGCTTGGCCGGCCTCGCCGTGGCCGAGGAGATGGCCCGCGCCGCCGCCCCCACGCTCGCCCTGCCGGCCCCCGACGCCGGTCTGCCCGAGCTGCTGGCGCTGCCGGCCCCGGACTGGCTGCTCCTCCCCGAGCCGGTCGTCGTGCCCGAGCCGGCCGTCGAGCCCGCCGCCGAGACCGTGGCCGAGGAGTTCGGCCCCTATGGCGACCCGCGCCTCTGGGCGGACCCCGTCGCCGAGCCGGTCGCCGAGGTCGCGGTCGAGGCGCCGGAGCCCGCCGCCGCCCTGCCCGAGATGGGGCCCTACGGCGACGCCAGCCTGTGGATGTCGCTCGTCGGCGCCGAGGCGGCCGACGTCGCGGAACCCGAGACCGCCGAGGCGGTCGAGCCGGCCGCCGAACTCGCCGCGCCCGTCCCCGCGGCGCCGGCCGCCGACGCCCGCAGCTTCGCCGGCCCGATCCGCTCCGGCATCCGCCGCGGCCTCGGGACGCCGCACGGCCTCGCGCCCTTCGAGCTGACCAACCGCGTCACCACCGACCCGGAGCTCTACGAGGATCCGCCGCTCGACCTCTTGATGCTCACCCCCGAGCCCACCGGCGAGGTGCTGTCCTCGGGCGCGCTGGAGCAGAACGCCCGCCTGCTCGAGGGCGTGCTGGAGGAGTTCGGCATCCGCGGCGAGATCATCGACGTGCGCCCCGGCCCCGTGGTCACGCTCTACGAGCTCGAGCCCGCGCCCGGCACCAAGTCGAGCCGCGTGATCGGCCTCGCCGACGACATCGCCCGCTCCATGTCGGCCGTCTCGGCCCGCGTCGCCGTCGTCCAGGGCCGCAACGTCATCGGCATCGAGCTGCCCAACACGCGGCGCGAGACCGTGTACCTGCGCGAGCTGATCGCCGCCGACGAGTTCACCGAAAGCAAGCACAAGCTCGCCATCGCGCTCGGCAAGACGATCGGCGGCGAGAGCGTCATCGTCGACCTCGCCCGCATGCCGCACCTGCTCGTCGCCGGCACCACCGGCTCGGGCAAGTCGGTCGCCATCAACACCATGATCCTGTCGATCCTGTACCAGATGCGCCCGGAACAGTGCCGGCTCATCATGATCGACCCGAAGATGCTGGAGCTCAGCATCTACGAGGGCATCCCGCACCTCCTCACCCCCGTCGTCACCGACCCCAAGAAGGCCGTCGTGGCGCTGAAGTGGGCGGTGCGCGAGATGGAGGACCGCTACAAGAAGATGGCCAAGGTCGGCGTGCGCAATATCGACGGCTTCAACGCGCGCGTCGTCGAGGCGGCCGAGAAGGGCGAGGTCATCACCCGCACGATCCAGACCGGCTTCAACCGCGAGACGGGCGAGCCGATCTTCGAGACGGAGGAGATGGAGCTTTCGCCGCTCCCCTACATCGTGGTCATCGTGGACGAGATGGCCGACCTGATGATGGTGGCCGGCAAGGACATCGAGGGCGCGATCCAGCGGCTGGCCCAGATGGCGCGCGCGGCCGGCATCCACCTCATCATGGCGACGCAGCGGCCGTCGGTGGACGTCATCACCGGCACCATCAAGGCCAACTTCCCGACGCGCATCTCCTTCCAGGTGACGAGCAAGATCGACTCGCGCACGATCCTGGGCGAGCAGGGCGCCGAGCAGCTGCTCGGCCAGGGCGACATGCTCTACATGGCGGGCGGCGGCCGCATCTCTCGCGTGCACGGCCCCTTCGTGTCCGACGGCGAGGTCGAGAAGGTGGTCAAGCACCTCAAGTGCCAGGGCCACCCGGCCTACCTCGACGTGGTGGTGGCCGAGGAAGGCGATGCCGACAAGGCCGAGGCCGCCGAGGACAAGCCCGTCTTCGACAAGTCCGCCATGGCGGCGGCCGGGGGCGACGACGACGCGGACCTCTACGACCAGGCCGTGAAGGTGGTGCTGCGCGACAAGAAGTGCTCGACCTCCTACATCCAGCGCCGCCTCGCGGTCGGCTACAACAAGGCCGCCTCGCTGGTCGAGCGGATGGAGAAGGAGGGCATCGTCGGGCAGGCCAACAACGCCGGCAAGCGCGAGATCCTCGTCTACAGCCGCGACCTCCGCTACACGGAGCGCGACGGGGACGAGTAGAGCAGATCGCGATCGGGTGGAGCCACCCGATCGCGCGAAGATGCTCGCATCGGCAGGAAGCTGGAGCTGGAGTCGCGAGCCGAGCCGAGGCGAGCGGCAACGGATCTAGCACCGCGGCACCATCCGAACCGTGGCGGGCGCGAGCCCGCCGCACCACGCCGCGAAGGGCGGGAGGGCGACCTCCCGCCCTTCGCCGTTTCGCGGGACGGCCGCGCCGCCGCCACGCCGCCGCCGCACGTCTTCACGATTTTTCCGGGCCGCCGGGGCGCCGTTAACCGCGTCACGGCGCCACCATGGTTTCCGCCGGCTTTCCGCTTCGGCGCAGGTTAGCGGAGTTGGTCAACGAGCCCTGAAAATCATCGCGGACACAGAGGAAGATCGCATTCGCGTCGAACGCCGTCATTCAGATTTACATCTCGAACACCATTGACGCAGCAGCAATAGAGATGAAGCAGAGCGCGTAAAACGCTACATTTTGACTTCAATCGACTGCAGCCCGCCGCCGCCATGATGACCCCACAGCGAGACGTGAGGGTGTCATGGCGATCGATCGGAAGAGGACGGCGGCGGCGGCGGTGGCGATCCTGGCCGGCCTGTTCGTTTCCGGCGCGGCCGCCGCGGCGCCCGCCCTGCCGCACGCCACCTGGGCGGCGGTGGGCTCGCGCACCAGCGTGCCCTACGGCTGGGTGGACTTCTGCAACCGCTACGGCACGGAATGCGACGTCGAGCCCCTGGAGCCGGTCGACATCGACCTGACCGCGGCGGCGCTGAAGGACATCGAGCGGATCGGCCGCCAGGTGAACGCCGCCATCACCCCCGAGACCGACATGGACCATTGGGGCGTGGTGGACCGCTGGGACTATCCCGTCGACGGCAAGGGCGACTGCGAGGACTATGCCCTGCTCAAGCGCAAGATCCTGATCCACCAGGGCTACCCCCGGCAGGCGCTGCTCATCACGGTTGTGAAGGACCTCGAAGGCGAGGGCCACGCCATCCTGACCGTGAAGACCAACCGCGGCGAGTTCGTGCTCGACAACCTGAACGACAAGGTCATGGCCTGGGCCGACACGGGCTACAAGTTCGTCAAGCGCCAGTCGCAGAGCGACCCCAACGTGTGGCAGTCGATCGGCGCGCCGGTGGCGGGCCCGCAGTTCACCGCCAAGCAGTGAGCCCGCCCTCGATTTCCGCGCCGCACCGCCGTATCGCATCCCGCGCCGCCCTCCTTCGGATCGCTTCGATGCCCCTTTCCCCCACCCGCCTCGGCCTCGCCGCCGCCTCCGCCGCCGCGGCCGGCGCCCTGGCGCTGTGGCAGCCCGCCGCCTCGGCGGGGCAGCCCCGCCCGGCCGCGGCCGACGACGCCATGCAGGTGCTGGCCGACGTGGTGCTGATCGAGGCGGAATGCCGGCAGTTCAACGTCGACTACGGCAAGCTCTTCGCCTTCGCGGAGCGCAACGGCATCCCGCCGGTCGAGATCATGCCGCTCGGCGAGCGCCGGCCCGCCTTCGACGCCGCCTACCGCCGCCGTGCCCGCGAGGTCAAGGGCGACCGGCTGTGCGGCGCCCTGGCCCAGCAGCGCGACACCGCCATCCCGGGCGTGTTCACGCCGCGGTGACGGGCGATCCCGCGCGGGGCGTTGCCACCGCGGGCCGGAAACCTTTAACGTCGCGCCGCCGTTCCCGCGACGGCGCGGGCACGGAGTCGACATGGAACTGGCACAGGGCGAGCCGCATCGCCACGGGGCCATCGCCTTCCTGTCATCCGGCACCCCGGAAGCCGCGGCGGCCCTCGGCCGCCTCACCGCCGCCTACGGCAACGTCGACCCCGACCGCGCCGACGTGGTCGTGGCGCTCGGCGGCGACGGGCTGATGCTGCAGGTGCTCCACCGCTTCATGGGGTCCGGCAAGCCCATCTACGGCATGAACCGCGGCTCCGTCGGCTTTCTGATGAACGAATACGCCGAGGACGGCCTGCACGAGCGGCTGGCCGCCGCGGCGCGCTCCATGGTCCATCCGCTCGTGATGGCGGCGACGGACCGCGGCGGGAAGGTGTCGACCGCCCGCGCCATCAACGAGGTGTCGCTGCTGCGCCAGTCCTCGCAGGTCGCGAAGGTGCGGATCTCGGTCGACGGGCGCGAGCGGCTGAGCGAGCTCGTCGCGGACGGCCTGCTGGTGGCGACGCCGGCCGGCTCGACCGCCTACAACCTGTCGGCCAACGGGCCCATCCTGCCGCTCGACGCCGCCCTGATGGCGCTGACGCCCATCTCGGCCTTCCGGCCGCGGCGCTGGCGCGGCGCGCTGCTGTCCGACCGGGCGCGCGTCACCGTGGAGGTGCTGGAGGCCGACAAGCGGCCCGTGGCCGCCACCGCCGACCACCACGAGACCAAGGACGTCGTCAGGATCGACATCCGCATGGACCACGACACCGGGCTCGTGCTGCTGCACGACCCCGGCCATTCGCTCGACGAGCGCATCCTGCGCGAACAGTTCGGCTGAGGATCGATCCGCTCACACCGACGACGCAACGTCTCGGCCCTGTTCGTCCCTCGACGCCGTCCCCGCGCAGGCGGGAGACGGGGGCGGGGAGCCGGCGGTCGGCCCGGGGCGCGCGTCAGGCCGCGACGTCGAGGTCGATGACCGGCTCGGGAGCCGCGCCGAAGCTCGGCTCGATGCGGCGGTCGGCCCCGGCGCGCGGCGCCGGCGCGGACGCGCGGCCTTCGGCGCGGGCGGCCTCCGATTCGAAGCGGCGCAGCAGGGCGGTGAGGCCCGCCACCGACAGGTCGGCGTCGAGGCTGCAGCGCGCCAGCACGCGGGCGACGACGTCGCGTCGCAGCATGGCGGGCACCTCGGCCTCGGCCGGGCGGCGCGCCTCCAGCGCGGTGCGGAGCACGGGCAGCAGCCCGTCGGGCAGGCCCGCCGAGCGCACCAGCGCCGCGAAGGCGAGCCCGTCGTGGCGGCGCACGAGGCCCGATACGCGACTCAGCGGCTGGCCGGCCAGTTCCGCGAGGCAGGCCTCGAACAGGCCGAGGTCGCCGCTCAGCAGCGCCCGGATGATCAGGGCCGGCGTCAGGCGGCCGGCGCGGCGCAGCGCGCCGGCGAAGCGGAGCCGGCCGAGGTCGCCCTCGACGTGGCGCCCCGCGATGCCCACCGCGGCGCGGTCGGCCTCGTCGGCGGCGACGCGGCGCGCCCGCTCGGGCGCCATCCAGCCGCAGCCGGTCACGAAGTCGCGCAGGGCGTCGGCGGTGGCGACCACGAGGTCGTGGCGCAGGGCCGGGCCGAGGTCGGCGCGGGCGCCGAGCGCCTCGCGCACGTCGCCGTCGCGGCCGAACCGCTCCAGGATGCGGCGGATCGAGATGTCGGCCAGCGCCGCGGCGGGGTTGCGGCACAGCACCAGCACGGCGTCGAGGGAGCCGACCTCCGCCAGCGCGCCCGCCACGGCGGCGGACAGGTTCGGGCGGGACGCGATGGCGCATTGCGCCGGGCCCTCGCCGAGCGCCGCGGCGTCGATGAGTTCGGCGTCGGTCAGCAGGGGCGAGCGGGCCAGCACGGGGGCTGCGATGTCGGCCTGATCGTTGGCCAGGGTGGCCACGAGGTGGTGGGGTGCCTCGGCCGCCCCCGCGAGGGCCTCGGCGAGGGCGCGGCGCACCAGCGGGGACGCGTCGTCGAGGAGGCACGTCAGCGTGCGCTCCATCTCGCCGCGCTCGATCGGGTCGAGCTCGGCGTAGAGGCAGGCCCGGGCGAGGTTGCCGGCCGCCTCGGCGCGGTCTCCGGCGGGCGCGCGCTCCGCCCAGGACAGGAACTGACGGCTCAGCATGGGACCTCCGCGGCGCACCGATCCGGTGTGCCGCGAAAATCCACCCACCATGGTAAAATTGCGGTTAATTCCGCACCGCACGGCGGCGTTCAGAAGCGGGACACGACGTCCGCCAGGACGGGGCGCACGCGGTCCTCGACCGCCACGGTCGGCCGCCCGATGTGGACGAAGCCGGCGAGCTTCTCGTGCGGCTGCAGGCCGAGCGCGGCGGCCACGCGCGCGTCGTAGCTGTACCATTCGGTGAGCCAGGCGGTGGCGAAGCCGAGCGCATTGGCGGCCACGATCAGGTTCATCGAGGCCGCGCCCGCCGACATGAGCTGCTCCCATTCGGGGATCTTCACGTGGGGCGCGGCGCGAGACACCACGGCCACCACGGTCGGGGCGTGCCCGAGCCGCCCCTTCTCGAGCTCGATCCGCTTGGCCGGCGCGTCCGGGTTGTCGGCGGCGAAGACGCCCGCGATGGCCTCGCCGGCGCGGGCGCGACCCTCGCCCTCGAAGACGATGAAGCGCCAGGGGGCGAGCTTGCCGTGGTCCGGCACGCGGGCCGCGAGGGACAGGATCGTGTCCATCTCGTCGGCGGTCGGGCCGGGGCCCGTCATCGTCATGGGCGGGACGGAGCGGCGGCGGCGCAGCAGCGCGATGGTGGGGTCGGTGTCGGTCATGCGCCCTCCAGAGCACGCGCGCCGGGCGCCATCAAGGCGGGCGCGGCGCCTTGATGCGGGCGGAATCGTGCCGCATCGCGGCGCCGATCCCCAGCACCCGCCCCGGCCCGATGAACCGCACCGCCCCCGCCAGCCTCGCCGCCCTGCTCTGCCTCGCCGCGCCGGGCCCGGCGGCCCGCGCTCAGCAGCCGCAGCCCGTGCCGGCGCGCCCGCCCCTGCCGGCCCAGGTGGCGCCCGGCGGCCAGCCGGCCCCGCAGGTGCAGCCCGCGGCTCCGGGTCCGGGCGGGGGCGGCGCCGAGGTCCCGCAGCCCGGCCACGGCATCCTCCACCTCAGCGCCACGCTGACCGCAGACCCGCCGCTGGTGCGCTCGGGCCTGACCTGGCGCGTCTTCGCCGACGCGGCGCAGCCGGACGGCACCCACGCCGTCGTGGCCCAGTCGTCCGATCCCCAGCCGACCTTCGACCTGCCGGACGGGCGCTACATCGTGCACGCCGCCTACGGCTACGCCGGCACGATGAAGCGGGTGGACGTGGCCGACCGCGTGGCGAGCGAGCGGTTCAACCTCAACGCCGGCGCCATCGAGGTCGACGGCACGCTGGGCGACGCCGCCATCCCGGCCGACCGGCTGTCGATCAGCATCTACGTGCCCGACCACAACAACCCGGAAGCCAAGCTCGTCGTCGCGGGCGCCAAGCCGGCCCAGGTGATCTGCCTGCCCGAAGGCAGCTACCACATCGTGTCGACCTACCTCGACACGGAGGGCGTGGGCTCGCTGACGCCGGTGTCGAGCACCAACTCCACCGTGGCGGCGGACCTGCGCGTCCAGGCCGGCAAGCTGCTGCTCGCCAACGTGAAGCACCGCGCCGCCATGCTGACCCTGAAGCTCGTCAACGCGCCGGGCGGCGAGGCGCTGGCCAACACCTCCTTCACGGTGCTGACGCCGGGCGGCGACGTGATCCGCGAGTTGATCGGCGCCTTCCCGTCGCTGGTGCTGGCGGAGGGCGACTACGTCGCCATCGCGCGCCACGCCGGCAAGACCTTCCAGTCCGAGTTCAAGGTCCAGTCGGCGCGCGACCGCGACGTCGAGGTGATGGCGCATTGACGCCGCCGCCGGCGCCTCGCAGGATGGCCGGCATGCAGTGCTTCTTCGTCCAGATCAAATGCGCGCTGGGGCGGACCTACGCGGTGGCCAGCGCCCTCGCCGAGGCCGAGATCGCCTCCGAGATCTACTCGACGGCGGGCGACTTCGACATCCTGGCGAAGTTCTACGTCGACGCGGGGGCCGACATCGGCCGCTTCGTGGGCGAGCGCGTGCAGCCGATCCCCGGCATCGCCGACACGCGGACGGTGATCACCTTCAAGGCGTTCTGAACGGCCGAGCCGACCCTCATCGGATGTTTCATCTGGATGACTGACCTTGCGCGGAGAATGGCCCACAGGCATTCTCCGCGGCGGCGTGCTATTCCACCGAAATCGGGCTCGCAAGCCGAAGGTGGGCCGAGCCTATCCGGGTTGGAGCCACGTGTGCCGCAGATCGAAGGGTTTCGAATCCAGAACTACCGCGCTCTGCGGGATGTAACCCTCGGCAAGACTCGCTCCCAACAGCAGTCAGAGCCGCTCACGCCCTTTACAGCAGTGATCGGCAAGAACGGAACCGGAAAAAGCACGTTGTTCGACGCGTTCGGTTTCGTATCCGACTGCTTATCGCTCGGCGTCGAGGGTGCCTGCGAAGCCCATGGGCGAGGTGGTTATGACCGTCTTCGCTCTGCAGGGAGCGATGATCCGATCCGTTTCGAGCTATACTATCGTGAAGCGAAAAAACAGAGGCCGATAACATACGAACTCGCGATAGGCCTCGACCGATCAGGCCGTCCTTACGTGCATTCGGAAAGTCTGCTGCAAGGGCGCCAGAATGTGAGTCACGGGCGCCCTTTTCCGTTCCTTCGCTTGGATGGTGGCAAGGGTGCGGTCTGGGCTGGCGAGGTCGCAGTGGAGGCTGCTCCCGGTCAGGAGGAAGACCCGGCGCGGGAAGCCGTCGAACTGACCGACCTTCGACAACTCGGCATAGCCACGCTCGGCACGCTGAAGGAGCACCCGAGGATCACAGGTTTCAGGGATTTCCTCAAGGGCTGGTATCTGTCCTACTTCCAGCCGGACGCCGCACGGTCGCTCCCGACCGCTGGTCCGCAGAGACATCTGAACATGCATGGCGACAACATCGGTAACGTCGTGCAGTTCATGGAACGGGAGCACAGCGACCGCTTCAAAACCATCCTGTCTCGGATCTCGGCGAAGATTCCGGGGATCGATCGTATCGACACACACGTCACTGAAGATCGTCGAGTGCTGCTCCGCTTCGGCAGCGGAGCTTTCAAAGACCCATTCTACGCGCAGCAGATGTCCGATGGAACGCTGAAGCTTTTCGCCTATCTGCTCCTGCTAGAAGATCCAGATCCTCCCCCGTTCATCTGCATCGAGGAGCCCGAGAACGGGCTCTATCATCAGATGCTCGCGCTGCTGGCGCAGGAGTTTCGCGAGCATGCGACGGGCAGGAAGGGCGATCCGCAAATCGTGGTCACGACACATCAGCCCTACTTCGTCGACGCGCTCCTGCCTAGGGAGGTATGGTTTCTCGAAAAGGACGAGAACGGGTTCTCCAAGGTCACGCGGGCGTCGGATTATCCCGTCGTCAACAATCTCGTCGAGCAAGGGCTCCCATTGGGATCGCTGTGGTACAGTGAGTACCTTGATGGAAGCCCCCATGCACCTTGAGATCCTGATCGAGGACAGCTCGGGAAAAAGGTTGTTGGAGAGCATAGTCCCGGCAATCCTCGGATCGCATGGGGCTCCGCACACATGGAGGATCATCGCCTACAAAGGCGTCGGACATCTACCGAAGGGCCTCAAGAGCGGGCACGATGCTGCCAAACGCATTCTGCTCGACCGGCTTCCGACGGTGCTGCAAGGCTACGGACGGACACCGGGAATCGACGGGGTGGTCGTCGTCGTGGACGCGGACAGGCGAGACTGCAAAGCGTTTCTCACCGAGCTTAAAGCGACTCTGGTGCCGGATGAGTCTACGATACCCGTCGTGTTTCGCTTGGCCATTGAGGAAATCGAGGCTTGGTACCTCGGCGACCGAAGGGCGTTGCTCGATGCTTACCCGAAAGCTAGGCCGTGTGGACGAATTTAGAGCAGCAACGCTTTTGGGGATTCCCTTGCTGGCTCAGGTCTGATTCTCATGCCCCGAGGCATTCGGGGGGTGAGATCGATGTCGACGCGAATGACGGAGCAAGACTGGACGCATACACTCGCGGTGTTCCGCGCCTGCCTTCCCCGGCGGGGACGGAAGGCAACAGATGATCGGCTTTTTCTTGAAGCGCTTCATTTTTTCAGCGTCGAAAATGTTCGCTGGCGCGCTTTGCCCGAGCGCTTCGGTTTGTGGAACAGCGTGTGGAAGCGGTTTGATCGGTTAAGCCAGGCCGGCGTGTTCGAAGCCTTCTTCGACACGCTCGCGTCGATGAGCGACACCGCTCATCTCGTTCAGATGTTCGACTCGACTATCGTGCGCGCCCATGTGTCGGCAGCCGGCGCAAAGGGGCAGCACGGACAAGCCCTCGGTCGCTCTCGCGGCGGCTTCACCACGAAGATCCATGCCAAGTCCGACGCTTCCGGCGACATCATCGCCTTTGATCTGACCGGCGGTGAAGCTTCCGACGGGCGACACTTCGAAACCCTGCTCGACATCGGCCCCGATCTTCAGCCCCGTGCCGTGATCTGCGACAAGGGCTATGCCAGCAAAGCCAACCGAGACGCCGCGAGGACGCGCGGTATCGCCCCTGTGATCCCCCACAAAGCGAACGAGAAGAACAAGCCGGCCTTCTTCGCTCGCACCCTTTACAAGGCCCGGGCCCGCATCGAGCAGGGCATCGGTCGGCTGAAGCGCTTCAAGCGCGTCGCCCTCCGATGCGAGAAGACCGCAAGAAACTTCCGATCCATCGTCGCTTTCGCCGCAGGACTGTGCTTGGTCAAATTCGTCCACACCGCCTAGGCAGGACGTTCTCGCCCGCTACGTCCAGGACGCTGTCTGCGATACCTGGGAAACGTTGGCCGACGCCATCCATCACGGCGGCCGCGCGGCCCTCAAGCGCGGCGGCTTCCCGGCCGAGGGGGCTGCCAAGCACGATTGGGCCAGCCGGATCGCGCCGCGGATGGACCCGAGTGCGAATGCCTCGCCCAGCTTCCAGAAACTCAGGGACGCGCTGCTGCGGCTGACCACGGGGCCACGGGCTGCCGGCGAAGGAGCATGATTCCCATGGAGCATCACGATACCCGCACGGCTTGGTGGAAGGACGCCGTCGTCTACCAGATCTACCCGCGCTCGTTCCGCGACTCGGACGGGGACGGCGTCGGCGACATCCGCGGCATCATCGAGAAGCTCGACTACCTCCAGGACCTCGGCGTCACGGTCGTGTGGCTGTCGCCCGTCTACCCGTCGCCGCAGGACGACAACGGCTACGACGTCAGCGACTACCGCGGCATCGACCCGCAGTTCGGCACGCTGGCCGACTGGGACGAGCTCGCGGCCGGGCTGCACGCCCGCGGCATGCGGATCGTCATGGACCTCGTGGTCAACCACTCGTCCGACGAGCACCGCTGGTTCCAGTCCTCGCGCGCGCGGCGCGACAGCCCCTACCGGGACTTCTACGTGTGGCGTGAGGGCCGCGGCGAGGGGCCGCCCAACAACTGGGCCGCCATCTTCGGCGGGGGCGCCTGGGAGCGGGACGCGGCGACGGGCGACTGGTACCTCCACCTCTTCTCGAAGAAGCAGCCCGACCTCAACTGGGAGAACCCCGGCCTGCGCGCCGCCGTCTACGACACGATGCGGTGGTGGCTCGACCGCGGCGTCGACGGCTTCCGCATGGACGTCATCAACGCCATCTCGAAGGACCAGCGCTTCCCGGACGGCGACAACCCGGAGGGCCTGCAGCACGTCTTCGCACCGCGATACTTCATGCCGGGGCCGCGCCTCCTGGAGTTCTACGGCGAGATGAAGCGCGAGGTGCTGTCGCACTACGACGTCATGACGGTGGGCGAGGCGGCGCTCGGCTCGGCCGACTTCGCCGCGGCGGTGACCGACGCGGGGAGCGGCTTCTTCTCCATGATCATCGCCTTCGAGCACGTCGACGTCGACATGGAGCGCCACGGCTTCGCGACGAAGTGGCACCGCCTGCCCTTCGCGCCCGGGCGGCTCGTCGACGTGCTGTCACACTGGCAGGAGGCGCTGGCCGACCGGGGCTGGAACTGCCTCTACCTGAACAACCACGACCAGCCGCGCGCCGTGTCGCGCTTCGCGCCGGACCCGCGCTACCGCCGCGAGGGCGCCACCATGCTGGCCACCGCACTGCACCTGCTGAAGGGCACGCCCTTCGTCTACCAGGGCGAGGAGATCGGCATGACCAACGCGCCCTTCGCGGCGCTGTCGGACTACCGCGACCTCGAATCGATCGCCGCCTTTTCGGAGCTCACGGAGAACCAGGGGTTCTCCGTCGCCGAAGCGCTGGAGAAGATCGCCTTCCGCTCGCGCGACAACGCCCGCACGCCGATGCAGTGGGACGCCTCGCCGGGCGCGGGCTTCACGGCCGGCGCGCCCTGGATCGCGGTCAACCCGAACCACGCGCAGGTCAACGTCGCGGCCGAGCGGGCCGACCCGCATTCGGTGCTGAACCATTACCGGCGGCTGATCGCGCTGCGGAAGGCCGAGCCCGTCATCGTTGACGGCCGCTACGCGCGCGTCGCGGCCGACCCGCGGCTCTGGGCCTACACGCGGCAGCGAGGGGACGAGCGGCTGTTCGTCGTCTGCAACTTCTCGACCGACCGGGTGCCCTGCCCGACGCCGGCGGGCGCCCGCTTCGGCGGGCGGCTGATCGGCAACTATCCCGAGGGCGACGCCGCGGCCGACCTCGGGCCCTACGAGGCGCGCGTACACCGCCTCGCCTGACCGATTCCCGCCCCGCGCATTTGGCAAATCGGCCCCGCCGCGCCATAGGTCCCGCCGGAACGGGACGGGGCTGACGCCATGCGGCATGTGTTCGACGGACTGGCGCGCGCTCGGGTCGCGGTGATCGGCGACCTGATGCTCGACGTCTACCTGCAGGGCGAGGTCGAGCGCATCTCGCCCGAGGCGCCGGTGCCGGTGGTGCGCCTCGCCTCGGAGCGCGCGGTGGCGGGCGGCGCCGCCAACGTGGCGGCCAACGTGGCGCATCTCGGCGGGCAGGTCGACCTCGTCGGCGCGGCCGGCCCCGACGAGGGCTTCGCCGCGCTGTCGCGCCTCCTCGACGCCCACGGCGGCATCGCGCAGGGCGGCGTGGTGGTGGACGCCGCCTGCCGCACCACGCGCAAGACGCGCCTGCTCGGCCACAACCAGCAGATCGCCCGCATCGACCACGAGCACCGCGGCCCCCTGCCCGCCGCCGTCGACGCGCGCGTGGCGGAGCGCGCCGCGGCGGCCGTGGCCGAGGCCGACATCGCGGTCCTGTCCGACTACGGCAAGGGCGTCGTGTCGGACGCGCTGCTCGCCGCCGTCTTCGCCGCGGCGGCCGAGGCCGGCAAGCGCGTCATCGTGGACCCGAAGCGACGGGATCTCGGCGCCTATCGCGGGGCCGCCATCGTGACGCCGAACCGCGCCGAGCTGGCGCTCGCCACCGGCCACCCCTGCGAGACCGACGAGGACGCCCGCGCGGCGGCCGAGATCGCCATCCGGCAGTGCGGCGCCGACATCCTGCTCACCCGGTCCGAGAAGGGCATGAGCTACTTCCCGGTCGACGGGGAGCCGATCCACCTGCCCACCGTCGCCCAGGAGGTGTTCGACGTGTCGGGCGCCGGCGACACGGTGGTGGGCACGCTGGCGCTCTGCCTCGCGGCCGGCCTGCCGATCGCGGAGGCCATGCGGGCCGCCAACCACGCCGCCGGCATCGTGGTGGGCAAGGTCGGCACAGCGCTGGTGTCGCGCGAGGAGCTGCTGGCCGACCTGATGGCCGACGGCGGTGCCGACGTCGAGGACGGCCGCCTGATGGACCGCGAGGCCCTGGTGGCGCAGCGCGCCTGGTGGCGGCGCCAGGGCCTGTCGGTGGGCTTCACCAACGGCTGCTTCGACCTCGTCCACCCCGGCCACGCGTCGCTGATCCGCCAGGCCGCCGCGGGCTGCGACCGGCTCGTGATGGCGCTGAACACCGACGCGTCCGTGCGGCGCCTGAAGGGGCCGAGCCGCCCGCTGCAGGGCGAGGCGGCGCGGGCCGAGGTCGTGGGCGCCCTGAAGGGCGTGGCCGCCGTCGTGCTGTTCGACGAGGACACGCCGCTGGAGCTGATCTCCGCGCTGCAGCCCGACCTCCTCGTCAAGGGCGCCGACTACACGGAGGACACGGTCGTGGGGGCCGACGTCGTCAAGGCCGGCGGCGGCCGGGTCATGCTGGCGCGGCTCGTGCCCGGCCAGTCGACGACGCGGCTCGCGGCGCGGGGCGCCGCGGTGGCCGCGCCGGCGGCCGGGACGGCCGCGTGATCCTGGTCACCGGCGGCGCCGGATTCATCGGCTCGAACCTCGTCGCCGACCTCGAAGCCGCCGGGCGGGGCGGCCTCGTGGTGGCGGACTCGCTCGGCCGCGAGAACAAGTGGCGCAACATCGCCAAGCGCAACCTGCGCGACGTGGTGTTCCCCGCCGAGATCGAGGGCTGGCTCGCCGGCCGGCCGCGGCTCGACGCGGTGATCCACATGGGCGCCGACAGCTCCACCACGGCGACCGACGGCGACCACGTCGTCCGCACCAACTTCCGCCTGTCGACGCGGCTGTGGGACTGGTGCGCCGCGACCGGGACGCCCTTCGTCTACGCTTCCTCGGCCGCCACCTACGGCGACGGCGCGCTCGGATTCGACGACGACGCGGCACCCGAGGCGCTGGCGCGCCTGCGGCCCCTGAACCTCTACGGCTGGTCCAAGCACCTGTTCGACCGCTGGGCGGTGGAGCGCGCCGCCGAGGGGCACGCGCCGCCGCAATGGGCGGGGCTGAAGTTCTTCAACGTGTTCGGCCCCAACGAGGGCCACAAGGGCGACATGCGCTCGCTCGTCGCCAAGACGGCGCGTCGCGTCGCGGCGGGCGAAACGATCCCGCTGTTCCGCTCGCACCGGGACGGGATCGCCCACGGCGAGCAGCGGCGCGACTTCGTCTCCGTGAAGGACTGCGGCGCCGCCGTTCTGTGGCTGCTCGACCACCCCGAGGTCTCGGGCCTGTTCAACCTCGGCACGGGCCGGGCGCGCTCCTTCAACGACCTCATCCGGGCGGTGGGCGCCGCGCTCGGCGTCGACGCGCACATCGCCTACGTGGACATGCCCGGCGAGATCCGCGGCCAGTACCAGTATTTCACGGAGGCCCGCATGGGGCGGCTGCGCGCCGCGGGCTTCGAGCGCCCCTTCGCGGCGCTGGAGGACTCCGTCGCCGACTACGTGCGCAGCCACCTGATGGCCGCCGACGAATACCGGTGACCATCGGAGCTATGGGGAGGATGCCGTCGTGACGCAGCACGTGATCGCATGGGACGAGGTCGAGGCCGCGCCGGCGCCGGGCGGCCTCGTGAAGCGGCGGGTCGAGCTGCCCGGCATGTCGCTCGTCACCGTGGAGGTGCCGGCCGGCCTCAGGGGCACGCGCCACAGCCACGACCACGACCAGTTCGTGCAGGTCGTGTCGGGCACCGGCACGCTGGAGACCGAGCAGGGCGAGCGCCCCTTCTCGGCCGGCACGGTCTTCGTGTTCCCGCCGGTACCTGGCACCTGGCGAACTTCCACACCGACACGGTGCTGGTCGAGACCAACCTCGCGCCGGGCTGACGCGGCCGCGCCCCGTCAGCGCGGGCAGACCTTGTCCAGCACCGCGCCGACGTCGATGCCGACGGTCGGCTGGCCGCCGGCCTTGAACGTCGCGTCGGCCGCGATCGTGGTGTAGGCGTCCTGGCGCTGGATCATGATGGACCGCACGGTGATCCAGCTGCCGTCCGGGCCGGGCTTGAAGTCCGAGCACTGCACGGTCTGGCCCCTGAGGTTCGGCTCGTAGGGGATCTCGCTCGTGGCGGCCGAGGCGGACGCCGACGCGCAGGCGATCGACAGGCATCCCAGCAGCAGGCTTTTCATCGACGCGCTCCCTCACCGTCCCCGCGCGCGGGCCGCGCGCCTCCGGGACCGTCAAGCGCCTACCTTATCCTTCGTTCCGCCTCCGTGACGAGGGGCGCGGCGTCGCTCCCCGCCCGCGCCGCATTTCGGCGCTTAACGGAGGCGATCCTCCGGAGCCGCCCCTTGCCCGCCAGTGCCGCCGACAAACCCCAGCCGCTGTGGGACGCGAAGCGCCGCGCCGACCCCTACGGCTACTACGCCGAGCTCCGGCGCCACCGGCCCGTGTTGCGCGCCACCGTGCCGGGGCGCGGCGCCGTGTGGGTGGTGACGCGCTACGCCGACGCGGCCGCGCTGCTGAAGGACCCGCGCTTCTCCAACGACCGGCGCGCCTCCGGCGTGCCCTCGCCCTTCTTCGGCGGGCTGCCCGTCCCGCGCTCGCTGCGCGCGCTGTCGTCCAACATGGTGGAGGCCGACGACCCGTCCCACGCGCGGCTGCGCGGCCTCGTCGGCCGGGCCTTCACGCCGCGGCGCGTGGCCGGACTCGAAGCGCGGGTGGAGCGGATCGCGGCCGACCTGCTCGACCGCGCGGCGCCGCGGGGCCGCATGGACCTCGTCGCCGACTTCGCCCTGCCGCTGCCGTTCACGGTCATCGCGGAGCTGCTCGGCGTGCCGGAAGCGATGCGGCGCGAGTTCCGCGCCCGCGTCCGCGGCGTCACGGCGACGCCGGAATCCCTCGCGATGCGCCTCGCCGTGTGGCTGCCGCGGCTCATCGGCTTCGTCCGCTTCTTCGAGCGGCTGGTCGCCTATCGCCGCCGCGTGCCGGACGACGCGCTCATCACCGCGCTGGTGTCGGCGGAGGCCGAGGGCGACCGGCTGTCGCCGACCGAACTCGTCGGCATGGTGTTCATCCTGTTCTTCGCCGGGCACGAGACCACGGTGAACCTGATCGGCAACGGTACGCTGGCGCTGTTCGACGCGCCGGGCGAGATGGCGGCGCTGAGGGCCGACCCGTCGCTGACCCCGGCGGCGATCGAGGAGCTGCTGCGCTTCACCAACCCCGTCGAGGCGGTGGCGATGCGCTACACGCGCGAGCCGGTGGAGATCGGCGGCGTCGCCATCCCGGCGCGCGCGACCGTGATGGCGCTGATCTCGTCGGCCAACCGCGATCCCGAGGCCTTCCCCGACCCCGACCGGCTCGACATCCGCCGCGAGGGCCGCAGCCACCTCGCGCTCGGGGCCGGCTCGCATTACTGCCTCGGCGCGAGCCTGGCCCGGCTCGAAGCGCGGGTGGCCTTCGAGGCGCTGCTCGCCCGCTTCCCGCGGCTCAGGCTCGACGGGCCGCGCGACGCGGTGCGCTGGCGCCCGCAGGGCGTGCTGCGGGGTCTGAACAGCCTGCCGGTGCGGTGGGATTGATCGCGCGCGACCCGGTCGGGTCAGGATCGACGAAGAGCCCCCTTCGCATCACACCACCACGAGCTTCGGCTTGCGGTCGATCGCCTGCAGCACGCGGGCGAGGTCCGGCCCGCGCTTGAGGATCAGCCCCGTGGCGGCCACCACCGAGTAGGCGCCCTGGCGCCGCGCCAGCGCCGGGTCCTTCTCGACGCGGTAGAGCGGCACCTCGGACGCGCGGCGGTAGATGGAGAACACCGCCTTCTCGGGCAGGAAGTCGAGCGCGTAGTCGCGCCACTCGCCCTCCGCGACCTGCCGGCCGTAGACGTTGAAGATCTCGCGCAGCTCGTGCCGGTCGAAGGACACCACCGGGGCGGCCGGCACGAAGGCCGGCTCGGGGGAAGGCGGCGGCGTCCGCCGCGACGGGAAGGGGGCCACCGACCCGCCGCCCTGCTGCCGCTCGTCCGGCGTGTCGCCCTGGCTCATCCCGCGCTCCGTGTTGCCGGTGTCGAGAATGGCCCCGGCCGGCGGCCCCTTCAAGCCTGGGCCTCCGCGGACCGGGGCGCCGTCTCTTTTCCGCCGTGATCCGCCTTGCGATCCCGCGGCCAAGCTTCGATATGAGCCTCGCCCCCGCGGTCACGCCGCGCGGGGCCGGGGCCGGCCCGGCCGGCCCGCATCGTGCCATCACGAGACCCCGGCCGCGCCGGCGCGGAGCGCGTCGCTTCCCCCCGGCTTCGGGTCTTCCAAGGGAGGATCGCGAGTTCCATGAGCGAGGCTGACATTGAGACGGCGCCGGCGGCTGCCGGCGAGACCAAGGCGTTCCAGGCCGACGTGTCGCGCCTGCTCGACCTCATGGTGCACTCGATCTATTCCGAGCGCGACGTCTTCCTGCGCGAGCTGATCTCCAACGCCGCCGACGCCTGCGAGAAGCTGCGCTACGAATCCATCGCCGAGCCGAGCCTCGCGGCGGACGGCGAGGGCTTCGCCATCCGCGTCGTGCTCGACAAGGACGCCAAGACCCTGGCCGTGGTCGACAACGGCATCGGCATGGCGCGCGACGACCTCGACCGCGCGCTCGGCACAATCGCGTCCTCGGGCACCAAGGCCTTCCTAGACCGCATCGGCGACCGGGCCGAGGAGGAGAGCGGCAACCTCATCGGCCAGTTCGGCATCGGCTTCTATTCGGCCTTCATGGTGGCGGACAGCGTCGAGGTCCGCACCCGGCGGGCCGGCACCGACCAGGCCTGGCGCTGGACCAGCGACGGCAAGGGCTCCTACGCGGTGGCGGCGCTGCCGCTCGACGAGGCGCCGGAGCGCGGCACCCGCGTGACGCTGCACCTCAACGAGGAGGCCGCCAAGGAGTTCGGCGAGCCCTGGCGCGTCGAGCGGCTCATCAAGGAGCATTCCGGCGCCGTGGCGGTGCCGATCGACCTCGTCGAGAAGCCGGACGCCGAGCCGCGCCGCCTCACCGACGGCGCCGCGCTCTGGGCCAAGAACAAGTCCGAGATCACGCCCGAGCAGTACACCGAGTTCTACCGCGGCGTCGCGGCCCAGTACGACGAGCCGGCGCTGACGATCCACTACCGCGCCGAAGGGCGGCACGAATATTCCGTGCTGGCCTTCGTGCCGGGCTCGAAGCCCTTCGACCTGTTCGACCCCCAGCGCAAGGGCCGCACCAAGCTCTACGTGCGCCGCGTGCTGATCACCGACGAGGCCGACCTGCTGCCGGGCTGGCTGCGCTTCGTGCGCGCGGTGGTCGACACGGCCGACCTGCCGCTCAACGTGTCGCGGGAGATGGTGCAGAACTCGCCGATCTTCGCCGCCATCCGCAAGGGCGTCACCAATCGCGTCCTCGGCGACCTGACCAAGATGGCCGACAACGACGCGGACGGTTTCGCGAAAGTGTGGGAGAACTTCGGCGCGGTGCTGAAGGAGGGCCTCTACGAGGACCCCGAGCGCCGCGACGGGCTGTTCAAGCTCGCCCGCTTCGCCTCCACCAAGCACCCGGACGGCGGCCGCACGCTGGTCCAGTACGTGGCGGACCTGCGCGAGAACCAGACCGCGATCTACTACCTCGTCGGCGACGACCTCGCCCGGCTGAAGACCTCGCCGCAGCTCGAAGGCTTCCGCGCCCGCGGCATCGAGGTGCTGCTGCTGCCGGACGCCGTCGACGCCTTCTGGGTGCAGAACGCCGTCGGCTTCGAGGGCAAGCCCTTCAAGTCCGTCACCCAGGGCGCGGCCGACATCAAGTCCGTGCCGCTGGCCGAGGGCGAGAAGGCGCCCGAGAGCGAGGAGGTCGGCCCGAAGATCGCGACCCTGCTCGCCTTCATGAAGCAGACGCTGGAGGGATCGGTCGAGGACGTGCGCGCGTCGGACCGCCTGTCCGAGAGCCCGGCCTGCCTGATCGCGCCCGAGTTCGGGCCGGACCGGCGCCTGGAGAAGATCCTGGCCCAGCACGGCAAGCTCGGCGGCGCGGCCTCCAAGCCCGTGTTGGAGGTCAACCCCGGCCACCCCCTGGTGACGGCGCTGGCCGAGCGCTACGCCGGCGAGGGCGACCGCGCGGTGGTCGAGGACTCGGCCTGGCTGCTCCACGACGAGGCGCGCATCATGGACGGCGAGCTGCCGGCCGACGCCGCCGCCTTCGCGGCGCGCCTGCGCCGGGTGATGGAGAAGGCGGCGGGGTGACCCGACGCTGACAAGCATCGCGCGACGCCGGCCGTGTCCTTCTCCCCATTGGGGAGAAGGTGGCGCGAAGCGCCGGATGAGGGGTGGACAGGCGCCACGCCCGCAGCTGTCCTCCCCTCATCCGGCCTTCGCGGCTTCGCCGCCGGCCACCTTCTCCCCGCAGGGGAGAAGGGCGCGATGGACCGCAGAGGTCGTCGTCGAATGACCACCCTCACCGCCGCGCTCCGCGCCGCCACCCGCGCCCTCGCGTCGGCCGGTGTGCCCGACCCCGAGGTCGACGCGCGCATCCTGCTGCTCGCCGCGGCCGGGCTCGACCGGCTCGCCCTGATCCTCGACCCCGGCCGAGCCCTGCCCCGCGACGCCACGGAGCGCCTCGACGGCTTCGTCGCGCGCCGCGCGGCGCGCGAGCCCGTGTCGCGCATCCTTGGACGGCGCGACTTCTGGGGCCTGACGCTGCGCGTCACCCCCGACGTGCTCGACCCCCGCCCCGACACGGAGACGGTCGTGGCCGCCGTGCTCGACGCGCTCGGCCCCCGCCGCGGCGAGCCGCTGCGCCTGCTCGACCTCGGCACCGGCTCGGGCGCGATCCTGTGCGCCCTGCTGAGCGAACTGCCGCGCGCCTCCGGCTGGGCCGTCGACCGCTCCGCCGCCGCCTGCGCCGTGGCGCGGGGCAACCTCGACGCCTGCGGGCTCGCGCCGCGCAGCCTCGTCGTCCAGGGCGACTGGGCCGTGGCGCTCGCCGGCGGGTTCGACACCGTCGTGTCGAACCCGCCCTACATCGAGAGCGCCATCATCCCGGAACTCGACCGCGACGTGCGCGAGCACGATCCGCTCGCGGCGCTCGACGGGGGCGCCGACGGGCTCGACTGCTACCGCGTCCTCGCCGCGGACCTGCCGCGCCTGCTGGCGAAGGGCGGCGTCGCCTGCTTCGAGGTCGGCCGGGGGCAGGACGGGGATGTGGCCGGGTTGATGCGCGCGGCCGGGCTGGCCGATGTCGCGACGCGGGCCGACCTCGGCGGCGTCGAGCGGGCCGTGCTGGGGCGTCAGGCGGCGGGCATGCGCCCGAGCGCGTAGTCCACCGCCGCCTCGACGTGCAGAGCCGTCGTGTCGAAGACGGGGAAGCCCGGCAGGTCGCCCTGGCCGATCAGGAGGCAGATCTCCGTGCAGCCGAGGATCACGCCCTCGGCGCCCGCGGCCCTGAGCGCGTCGATCACGCGCAGGTATTCGGCGCGCGACGAAGGGCGGATGTCGCTCCGCACGAGCTCGTCGAAGATGATGCGGTCCACGGCGGCGATGTCGGCCTCCGCCGGCGCCATCACCTCGACGCCGAACTTCTCCGCGTAGCGCCGCGCCATCTCGGCCGAGCACATGGTGGGCGCGGTGCCGAGCAGGGCCACGCGGCGCAGGCCCGCGGCGCGAATCGCCGCGCCGGTCGGGTCGACGATGTGGATGAAGGGCGTGGAGCGCTCGGCCATGATGGGCGCCACCACGCGGTGCATGGTGTTGGTGGCGCAGACCACCACGTCGACGCGCGCCCCCTCCAGCCGGTCGACCTTCTCGGCCAGGTAGGCGCGCGCCTCGTCCCACAGGCCGTTGCGGACGAAATGCTGGATGTTGCCGAAGTTGACCGAGACGACGATCACCTCGGCATTGTCCCAGCCGCCGTGGTGAGCGTTCAGCCGCGCGTTGATGAGGCGGTAATAGTCGGCGGTCGCGGCGTCGCTCATGCCGCCGAGCACGCCGATGGTCTTCTGCGGCAGGGGACGGACGGGCGAGGTCATCGGGGGCGCTCCGGGCAGGCCCCCGGTCTGCCCCGTTTCGGCCGCGCCCGCAACCGCTCCCCCCTCAGCAGGACTCGGGCACGTAGCGGCATTTCCGGTCGTGCTCGTTCTGGAGCATGATCGCCCCCGGGCTGCCGGCCGGGTAGCCGCCGTAGGCGCCGTTCGGCCCCTGGACGTAGTTGCCGTAGCCGTAGCGGTTGACGTGGTAGTAGGGGTTCTCGCCCCGCGCCCGCGCGGCGCCGAGCTGGTCGTACTGCGGCGAGGGCGCGAGCTGCGCCATCGCGGCGGGGGTGAGCAGGCCTGAGGCCAGGAGGCCGGCGGCGGCCAGGAGGGATCTCGTGAACATCGGGGATCTCGGGGGGATGGGTGCACCTTCCCCCGTCAACGTTCGAGCGCGGGCGCGGATCGCCGCCCGCGCCGCGTCGCCGTGCGGCGGGTGGGCGCGGGCGCCCGGCCCGTCACAGCTCGCGCAGGTAGCTCGCCGGCTTCTGCCCGAGGATGCGCCAGGTGCCGAGCAGCCCCAGGCCCACTGTGACGACCAGCGCCGCCGCCGCGGCCTCGACGGCCGGCGCCCAGGCGAAGGCGAAGTCGAAGCCCATCACGCGGCTCACCACGCCCCAGGCCGCCACTGTCCCGGCCAGAACGCCGAACAGCGCCGTGCCGAGCCCGAGCATGCCGTATTCGAGCACGAAGGCGAGCAGCAGCCGCCGCCGCGTGGCGCCCAGCACCTTCAGCATCACGGCGTCGTAGACCCGCGCCCGCCGCCCCGCCGCCAGCGCGCCGGACAGCACCAGCACGGAGGACAGGATCGTCACGGCCGAGGCCGCGCGCGTGGCCGTGCCGAGCTTGCCCACGAAGTCGTTCACGGCCACCAGCACGTCGCGCACCCGCACGGTGGTGACGGCGGGGTAGTCGCGCGCGATGTCGCGGGCGAGCCGCGCGTCGCGCGCGGGATCGTCGGTCGGGAAGCCCGCGGTGGCGAGCACCATGTAGGGCGCGCCGCGGAAGGCGTCGGGCGAGAACACCATCACGAAGTTGATGCCGAGGTTCTGCCAATCCACCTTGCGCAGGTTCGCCACCTTGGCCGTGACGGGCCGGCCGAGCACGTTGACGGTGACGCTCTGCCCGAGCTTGAGGCCGATGCCGTCGGCGAGCTCGCGGTCGAAGGACACGAGGGGCGGCCCCGCATAGTCCTTCGGCCACCACGCGCCCTCGACCACGCGGCTGCCCTTCGGCGGCTCGGTCGCGAAGGTGATGCCGCGATCGCCCTCCAGCACCCAGTTGGCGCCCTGCCTGGCGTGGACCTTGTCGGCCGGCACGCCGTCCACCGCGGTGATGCGGCCGCGCAGGATCGGCACGTCTTCCAGCACCGCCGCGGGCGCGTCCCTCCTGACGAAGGCCAGGAAGTCCGGGGCCTCGCGGTTCGGCACGTCGGCGAAGAAGAACGACGGGGTGACGCCGGGCCGCGCCTCGGTGATCTGGCGCTGGATGTTGCTGTCGATCAGCGCCAGCGTGACCAGGAGCGTCAGGCCGAGGCCGAGCGACAGCACCACGGCGCCGGTGAGCGCGCCCGGCCGGTGGATGTTGCCGAGCGCGAGGCGCAGCGGGACGCTGCGGGGCCGCGGCAGGGCGCGGGCCGCGGCCATGAAGCCGAAGGCGACGAGGCGCAGCAGCGCGAAGACCGCGAGCGTCGCCCCGACGTCGTAGGCGGCGAGCCGGTGGTCCTCCGAGAACAGGATCGCGCAGCCCGCCAGCGCCGCCGCGGCGAGCAGGAGCGCGGCGAGGTAGGCGGGGCGCAGCCGGCCGGGGTCGGGCTCGACCGCGTCGCGGAACAGCGCCGACACCGGCACGTCGTGCACGCGGCCGAGCGTCGGCAGCGAGAACACCAGCGCGGTGAGGAAGCCGTAGAGCGCGCCCAAGGCCAGCGCGCCGGGGTGGATTCCCGCCACCATCGGCAGCGGGATCAGCGCGCCGAAGCCCGCCACCGCGGCGTAGGGCAGCGCGGCCCCGACCGCGACGCCGGCCAGCACGCCGAACAGGGCCACCAGCATCACCTGGGCGAGGCCCATGGCGAAGACGGAGCCGCCCGGCGCGCCGAGCGCCTTCAGGACGGCGAGGCTCGCGCGCTTGCGCTCCATCGCGGCCTTCACGGCGTTGGCGACGCCGACGCCGCCGACCACCAGCGCGGTGAGGCCGATGAGGGTCAGGAACTGGGTGAAGCGGCCGAGGTTGCGGTCGAACTCGGGGGACACGTTGTTGCGCGTCTTGATCTCCCAGCCGGCCTCGGGGAAGGCCGCGCGCGCGTCCGCCACGAGGCGCGACAGGGCGGCGTCGTCGGCGGGGCCGCCGATGTCGAGCCGCGCCGTGAACTTGGCGAGGCTGCCCGGCTGGATCAGCCCCGTCGCGTCGAGCCCCGCCCGGTCCATCAGCACGCCGGGCGCGAAGGCGATGCCGCCGGCGAGCCGGTCGGGCTCCGAGCGGATGACCGCGCGCAGGGTGAAGTCGCCCGCGCCGATCTTCACCGCGTCGCCGACCTCGACGCCGAGCCGGTCCGCCAGCGCGGCGTCGGCGGCGAGGCCGGGGCGGCCGTCCCGCGGGGCGAGGGCGGCGTCGAGCGGGCCCGGCGGGTCGAGGTCGACGCGGCCCGCCGTCGGATAGGCGGCGTCGACCGCCTTGACGTCGACGAGGCTCGCCTGATCCCCGGCCCGCGCCATGGAGCGCAGGGTGACGACCTGGCTGAGCCGCCCGCGCGCTTCGAGCCAGCCGCGCTCGGGCGCGGTCAGCGGCTGCGACACGGTGGAGAAGGCGGCGTCGCCGCCCAGCATCGTGCGGCCCTCGCGGCCGAGCCCGGCCGACAGGCTGCCCGCCACCGAGCCCACCCCCGCGATGGCGGCGACGCCGAGCGCGATGCACACGAGAAAGATCCAGTAGCCACCGAGGCCGCCGCGCAGGTCGCGCCAGGCGAGGCGCAGCGCGATGGGGCCGCGCGGCCCGGCCGGGCCGCCCCGGCGCGCGGCCGCGGCGGCCTCCGCCCGCGCGCTCAAGCGGCGGCTCCGGCCGCAGCCCGGGCGGTGTCGGACTCGACCACGCCCGAGCGGATCCGCACGGTGCGGTCGCAGCGCGCCGCGAGGCCGGGGTCGTGGGTGACCAGCACCAGGGTCGCGCCGCGCTCGCGCTTCGTCGCGAAGATCAGGTCCATGATGGCGCGGCCCGTCGACTCGTCGAGGTTGCCGGTGGGCTCGTCGGCCACGAGGATGGCGGGGTCGGGCGCGAGCGCGCGGGCCAGCGCCACGCGCTGCTGCTCGCCGCCCGACAGCTGCGACGGGTAGTGCCCGAGCCGCTCGCCGAGGCCGACGCCCGTCAGCTCCGCCGCGGCGCGCGAGAAGGCGTCGGCGCGGCCGGCCAGCTCCAGCGGCACGGCGACGTTCTCCAGCGCCGTCATGGTGGGGATGAGGTGGAAGCTCTGGAACACGATGCCGATGTGGCGGCCGCGGAAGCGCGCGAGCCGATCCTCGTCGAGCCCGTCGATGCGGGTGCCGTCCACCGTGACGGCGCCGCGCTCCGGCCGCTCCAGCCCGGCCAGCACGCTCAGCAGCGTCGACTTGCCGGAGCCGGACGGGCCGGTGAGCCCCACCGCCTCGCCCTTGGCGACGGCGAGGTCGATCCCCTTCAGGATATGGACTCGCGCCGCCGCACGCCCCAGACTCACGTGGACGCCGTCGAGCGAGATCGCAGCTTGAACCATCACAGACCCTCGAAGCTCCGCGCCCGGCGGCTCCACCCATATGGGCTCGTCCGCCGGCTCTGTCAGTCGGCCACGGCCAGCCTGTTGGTCGCATCGGCGGCGCCGGCCTTCGCGGCGACGACGATCGCGGCCTTCGGCGACAGCCTGTCGGCCGGCTACCAGCTCCCCGCCGACGCGGCCTTCCCGGCCGTGCTGGAGGCCGCCCTGCGCCGCGACGGCTACGACGTGACGGTCAGCAACGCGGCCGTGTCGGGCGACACCACGCAGGGCGGGCTCGAGCGGCTCGACTGGTCGGTGCCGGACGGGACCGACCTCGCGATCGTGGAGCTCGGCGCCAACGACATGCTGCGCGGCGTCGACACCGCCGTGACGGCCAAGAACCTCGGCGACATCGTCGCGGGCCTGCAGAAGCGGCACATCAAGGTGCTGCTGGCCGGCATGTATGCCGCGACCGAGCTCGACGGGGGCTACCGCGAGCGCTTCGCCGCCATCTACCCGTCGCTCGCCAGGCGGGACGGCGTGCCGCTCTACCCGTTCTTCCTCGCGGGGATCATCGGCCACCCCGAGCTGCACCTGCCCGACGGCCTCCACCCCAACGCCGCGGGCGTGAAGGTGATCGTCGACAACATCCTGCCGACCGTCGAGGAAACGCTGCGGGGCATGGGCGTGAAGCCTTCGGGGGTGAAGGGGTGAGCGAGGCCTCGCGGTGACCACGGACCGCCGCCCGCGGGTCCGGCGGCTGGTGCTCGGCGACTACCGCTCCTACCCGGCGCTCGACCTCAAGCTCGGCGGCGCCCCGGTGGTGCTAGCCGGGCACAACGGCGCGGGCAAGACCAACCTGCTCGAAGCGCTGTCGTTCTTCACGCCCGGCCGGGGCTTCCGCCGCGCCGAGCTGGCCGAATGCGCGCGCGACGCGGGCAACGGCGGCTGGGCCGCGTCGGTGCACGTCGAGGACGCCGGCCAGGCCGTCGAGGCCGTGCAGCTCGGCACCGGGCTGGAGCCGCCGGACGGCGTCACCTCCGCGGCGCGGCGCTGCCGCATCGACCGCGCCGCCGTGCCTTCCGCCAAGGGCTTCGCCGACCACCTGCGCGTGGTGTGGCTGACGCCCGCCATGGACGGGCTCTTCGCCGGGCCGTCGTCCGAGCGGCGCCGCTTCCTCGACCGCATCGTGCTGACGGTGGACAGCGAGCACGGCACCCGCGTGTCCGCGCTGGAGCGCGCGCTGCGCAACCGCAACCGCGTGCTGGACGAGGGCCGCCAGTCGGGCCGGCTCGACGCCGCCTGGGCCGAGGCCGCCGAGCGCGAGGTGGCGTCGCTCGGCGTGGCCGTGGCGGCGGCGCGCCACGAGACGGTGACGCGGCTCGCCGCGCTGATCGCCGTGCACCGCGACCCCGCCTCGCCCTTCCCTTGGGCCGACGTGTCGGTGGTGGGCGGCGTCGAGGCGCTGGTGGCCAACCACCCGGCGCTCGACGCCGAGGACCGCTACCGCGCGATGCTGCGCGAGACCCGCGCGCGAGACGCCGCGGCCGGCCGTACCTCGATCGGCCCGCACCTCAGCGACCTCGCGGTGCGCCACGGCCCGAAGGACGCGGAAGCGGCGCGCTCCTCGACCGGCGAGCAGAAGGCGCTGCTGGTGGGCCTGGTGCTGGCCTCGGCGCGGCTCGTCGCGGCGATGAGCGGCATCGCGCCCCTCGTGCTGCTCGACGAGATCGCGGCGCATTTCGATCCCCTGCGGCGGGAAGCGCTCTACGCCGAGCTCCAGGCGCTCGGCGGCCACGTCTTCATGACGGGCGCCGACCCGGCGCTCTTCGCCGAGCTGCGCGACGCGGAGCGCTTCGAGGTCGTGCCGGGGGCGGTGCGGCCGGCGGGGTGAGACGCACTCTTCCGCCCTCTCCGTGCCGCTCATCCCCGCGCAGGCGGGGACGAGCGGCACGGACGTCGATCAGGAAGACACACGCGCCGCCCGAATCGCGCCCGCAATCATTCGTCGGACGATTGGCCGCAATTCCGCCCGCCCGCGCCGGGATGCCCCCGGCGGCGGCCCGCCCGGGGCCGCGCCGAACCCGCGGACCCGCGATGACGACCCTCGACCTTTCCGCCGCCGACGACCGCCCCGCCGCGGCCCCGACCCACTACGACCGGACCCAGCGCGCGTTCCACTGGAGCATGGCCGCGGTCATCGTCGCCGCCATGCTGATCGGCCTCTACTGCGCCTACCAGCCGCCCGGACAGGCCACGCGGCGCTTCCTCCTGGAGTGGCACAAGTCGCTCGGCATGACCGCGCTGGTGCTGGTCGTCCTGCGCATCGGCTACCGGCTCGCGGTGGCGGCGCCGCCCTACGCCGAGCGGATGGGCCGGCTCAACCACGCCGCCGCGGCGGCCGGCCACCTCGGCCTCTATGCGCTGATGCTGTTCCTGCCGCTCACCGGCTACTGGAACTCCGCCGCCGGCGGCTATTCGCTGCCGTTCTTCTGGCTCTTCCAGTGGCCGCGCCTGATCCCGCTCGACAAGGCGTCGTCGCGCGTCGGCGAGGAGCTCCACTACTGGGGCGCCTGGGCCATCTACGCCGTGGTGGGGCTGCACGTCGCCGCGGTGCTGTGGCATCAAATGATCAAGCGCGATAGCGTGCTGTCCCGGATGCTGCCCGGCCTCCGTTGAAGCCGCAGGAGGACACGCCTGGACCCGCTCCGCCCCGTCCTCCTCACCTGCGAACACCTGCATGACCCGCTCGGCCTCGACGAGCCCGCCCCCCGCCTCGGCTGGATCGTCGAGGGCGGCGGGCGCGACCGGCGGCAGACCGCCTACGAGATCCGCGTCGCCGAAGACCCCGCGGCCCTGGCCGGCACCGACGGCCTGAGCTGGGCGAGCGGGCGCGTCGCCTCGCCCGACACGCGCGACATCGTCTACGCGGGCGCCCCGCTCCGCCCGCGCACCCGCTATCATTGGACGCTGCGCGCCTGGGACGAGGCCGGCCGCGCCTCCGCCTTCGCGGCCCCCGGATGGTTCGAGACGGGGCTCCTCGACGAGCCCTGGGGGTCGGACTGGATCATAGGCGTGCCGGCGCCGCGGCGCTTCTTCCCCGACGAGGCCGACAGGCCCTACGCCAACCCCCACCGCGCGCGGGCCGTCGCGCACCTGCGCCGCAACTTCCGCGTCGACAGGCCCGTCGTCCGCGCCCGGCTCTACGCGACCGCGCTCGGCGTCTACGAGGCGCGGCTGAACGGCGAGGCCGCCGGCGACGCGCTGCTGTCGCCGGGCTGGACCGACTACGCCAAGCGCCTCGACTACCAGGTCTACGACGTCACCGGGCTGGTCCGCGAGGGCACCAACGTGCTCGGCGCGCTGCTCGGCGAGGGCTGGTACAGCGGCTACCTCGGCTTCTACCCGCACCGGCCGCGCCACATCTACGGCACCGAGCCGCAGTTCCGCGCCCGGCTGGCGCTCGACTTCGCCGACGGCACGGCCGCGTCGATCGCGACCGACGCGAGCTGGCGCGCCGGCCGCGGCGCGCGGGTCTATTCGGACCTCCTCAAGGGCGAGCTCTTCGACGCGCGCCTCGCGGTGCCGGGCTGGGACGCGCCGGGCTTCGACGACGCCGGATGGGCGCCGGCCGGCCTCGGCGCGGGCACGGAGGCCGCCTGCCGCGCGAGCCGCGCCCCGCCGGTGCGGGTGACGCGGCGGCTGCGGCCGGTGGCGGTCACCCGCGCGCCGGACGGCACGCATGTGGTCGACCTCGGCCAGAACATGGTCGGGCGCGTGCGGATCGCCCTGCCGGCCCTGCCGCCGGGGCGGGTCGTGACGCTGCAGCACGCCGAGATGCTCGACCCGGACGGCTCGCTCTACCGCGCCAACCTGCGCAGCGCCGCGGCCGAGGACCGCTACGTGTCGGACGGCGCCGCCGCGAGCCACGCGCCGCTCTTCACGCTGCATGGCTTCCGCTACGTCGGCATCTCCGGCCTCGACGCGCCGCCCGCGCCCGGAGCGGTGGTGGGCGAGGTGGTGGGCAGCGACCTCGACGAGACGTCGGAATGGGAAACGTCGAACCCGACGCTCGACCGCCTGCGCGACAACGTGCTGTGGAGCCAGCGCGGCAATTTCGTCTCGATCCCGACCGACTGCCCGCAGCGCGACGAGCGGCTCGGCTGGATGGCCGACGTCGGCGTGTTCCTGCCCACCGCCGCCTACCTCATGGACGTGCAGGGCTTCATGGCGAAGTGGGCCGACGACGTGCTCGACGCGCGCTCGGCCGAGGGCGCCTTCCCGGACGTCGCGCCGCGCGGGCCGCACGGGCCGGACGGCGGCCCGGCCTGGGGCGACGCCGGCGTGATCGTGCCGATGACGCTCTACCGCCGCTACGGCGACCGGCGCCTGCTCGAACGATGCTACCCCGCCATGCGGGACTGGACCGACCTCGTGTCGCGCCAGAACCCGGACCGCATCCGCACGAAGAGATGCGGCTGGAACTTCGGCGACTGGCTGTCGGCCGGCGAGACCGCGCCGAAGCCGCTCGTCGCCACCGCCTACCACGCGCTGATCGCCTCCCTGACCGCCGAAGCCGCGGAGGTGCTCGGCGAGGCCGGGGACGCGGCGCGCTTCCGCGCGCTCTTCGCCGAGGTCAGGGCCGCCTTCGGGGCCACCTTCATGACGCCGGCGGGCCGGCTCGAGGGCGGCACCCAGACGGGCTACCTGCTGGCGCTGTCGGTCGGGCTGGTGCCGGACGACAGGGTCGCGGCCGCGGTGCGCCACCTCGTGTCCAACATCGAGCGGCGCGGCACGCGGCTGTCGACGGGCTTCCTCGGCGTGCGGCTGATCCTGCCGGTGCTGACGCGCCACGGCCACGCGGAGCTGGCCTACCGCCTGCTGCTGAACGAGGGTTGCCCGTCCTGGTTCTACCCCGTCCGCCAGGGCGCCACGACCGTGTGGGAGCGCTGGGACGGCTGGACGGCCGAGAAGGGGTTCCAGTCCGCGCGCATGAACAGCTTCAACCATTACGCGCTGGGCTCGGTCGGCGAATGGCTGATGGCCGACATGGCCGGCATCGCCGACGACGGCTCTGCCTTCGCGCGGCTGCGGCTCGCCCCGGTGCCGGGGCCCGGCGTGGAGCGCTGCCGCGCCGCCTACCGCTCGCCGCGCGGCTGGGTGCGCTCGTCCTGGCGCCAGGGGCCGGCCGCCACGGCCTACGAGGTCGAGCTGCCGGCCAACACCGCCGGCATGCTGGTGCTGCCCTTTCCGGAGGGCGCACGGCTCACGCGCGACGGCGCGCCCGCCGAGCCGGACCGCCTGCTCGTCCACGGCGGGCGGCGCTCGGCCGGCTTCGACCTCGGCTCGGGCCGCTACGGCTTCGCGGTCGCGACGGGCTGAGCCGCGGGCGGGTCGGCGAGGCCGAACCAGCGGCGCTGCACGGCGGCGAGGCGCCCGTCCGCCCGCATGCGGGCGAGCGCCGCGTCGAGCCGCGCGGCGAGGTCGGGCCGGTCTGCCCGGATCAGGGACACGGTCGGGCGCGTGCGGCCGAAGGCAGGCCCCACCACCTCGAAGCCGTCGGGCCGCGCCAGCGCGGCCGCGGCGACGTCGGGCAGCTCGCCGACGAGGGCCGCGACCCGCCCGGCCGCGAGGTCGCGCAAGGGATCGGCGAAGGCCCGCGGCGGCGCGGCGGCCCGCGCCCGGAGCATCGCGACCTCGGCCCGGAGCCGCGGCAGGGACGGCGCCGGCCCGAGGAGGCCGAGGACCTTGCCGGCCGCCTGTGCGGGGAGGCCGAGGCTGCCGTCGCCCCGCCGCTTCAGCAGCGCGTCGCCGTCGGTCGCGACGGGCCCGAGCGCGAGGCGCCCCGCGGCCCGGTCGAACGGGAAGGGTCCGGCCGCGACGTCGATCCGCCCCGCGTCGAGCGCGGCCGGCGCCGCCTCGGGCGGCATCACCTCGAAGACCGCGCCGAGCCCCGCCTCGCGCGACACCTCGGCGAACAGGCTGCGGTCGAAGCCCGCGACCGGGTCGGGGCCGGCCGGCACGCCGACCCGGACCGTGCCGCCGGGGGCGGGCGCGACGACGTCGCCCGCCCGCGCCGGGGCGGCGAGGGCGACGACGACGGCCAGGATCGCGATCCGCCCCATGTTCATCCCGTCTTGGGCCGCCCGGCCAAGCTCAGCCGCGCTTGACGCAGCGGAGGCCGCTCGGCGTGACAGCCGGGAGCCGCCTTGGTAGGGTCACATATGTTGTCCTCCACCCTGAGCGCCACCGGGATCCGCGCCGGCCGGGCGATGCGGACCGTTTCGCGGGGCGGCCGGCATGTCTGACGCCGAGATCGACGGCCTGCGGCGGCGCGTGGCGGAGCTGGAAGCCGAGAACGCCCGCCTGCAGCGCTTCGCCGTGGCCGGCCGGGCGCGCGACGCGGCCCGCGTGGTCGAGGAGATCGCGGGGCTCGACGACGGCACCGACCCCTTCGCGGCGGCCGTGCGGGCCACCCGCATGCCCATGGCGATCTCCGACCCGCGGCTGCCCGACAACCCCATCGTCTTCGTCAACGACGCCTTCTGCCGCCTCGCCGGCTACCCGCGCGAGGAGATCCTCGGCCGCAACTGCCGCTTCCTGCAGGGCCCGGACACGGACCGCGCCACGGTGGCGCTGATCCGCGCCGCGGTGGCGAAGCGCGAGTCCATCCACCTCGACATCCTCAACTACCGCAAGTCCGGCCAGCCGTTCTGGAACCGGCTGCTCATGGCGCCGGTGCGCGACGCGGCGGGCGAGGTGGCCTACTTTTTCGCGAGCCAGGTGGACGTCACCATCGAGCGCGAGAAGCTCGAGAACCTCGAGAGCCACAACGCCGCCCTGATGGCCGAGGTGTCGGACCGCCTCCACACCGAGGAGGAGAACACCGCCCGCCTCCACTTCGCCGCCGAGGCGGGGCGGCTCGGCATCTGGGAGCAGGACCTCCGCACGGGCGAGCTGACGGCGTCCGGCATCACCAAGGAGAACTTCGGGCGCGACCGCGCCCAGCCCTTCACGATCCGCGACCTCGAAGGGAGCATCCACCCGGACGACCGGGCGAAGCGGCGCGCGGCGCTCGACCGCAGCATCGGGGGCGGCGAGGACTTCGACGTGGAATACCGCGTCCTCGCGCCCGGCGGCGCGATCCGCTGGGTGAACATGCGCGCCCGCGTCACCCGCGACGAGACCGGACGGGCCCTGCGCATGGCGGGCGTGTCGCTCGACGTCACGGCCCGCCGGCGGGACGACCTGTTCAAGGCCGCGATGGTGCAGCTCGGCGACGCCATCCGCGACCTCGACGACGCGGGCGCGCTCGCCCGCGCGGCGCTGGAGATCCTCGGCCGCACGCTCGGCGCCGCGCGGGCCGGCTACGGCATCGTCGACCTCGTGGGGGAAACCATCGACATCGCCGAGGAGTGGACCGCGCCGGGCGTCGCCGGCATCGCCGGGACGCACCGCTTTCGCGACTACGGCTCCTTCATCGACGACCTCCGGCGGGGCGAGATGGTCGTCATCGACGACGCCGAGGCGGATCCGCGCACCGCCGACAAGGCGGCGATGTTCGGGCGCATCGGCATCCGCGCCCTGCTGAACCTGCCCGTCACCCAGGCGTCGGGCCTCGTGGCGCTGTTCCTGCTCCACGACCCGTTGCCGCGCGCCTGGACCGAGGACGAGCTGTCCATCGTGCGCGCCATCGCGGAGCGGACCCGCGTCGCCATCGAGCGGCGGCGCGCCGAGGCCGCCCTGCTGGAGCTGACCCAGTCGCTGGAACAGCAGGTGCTGGAGCGGACCGCGGACCGCAACAGGCTGTGGCAGCTCTCCACCGACCTCATCGTTGTGGCGGGGCTCGACACGACCATCACCTCGGCCAACCCGGCCTGGGCGGCCGTGCTGGGCTGGCATCAGGTGGACCTCGTCGGCCACCGGATGACGGCCTTCATCCACCCGGACGACCTCCACCACACCGCCGAGGGCGTCGAGGCCCTGAACGACGGGCGCGTCCTGCGCCGCTTCGAGAACCGCTACCGCCACCGCGACGGCAGCTATCGCTGGATCAGCTGGACGGCGGTGCCGGACGGCGCGACGATCGTGGCGATCGGCCGCGACGTCACGGCGGAGCGGGAGCAGGCCGAAGCCCTCAACCAGGCCGAGGAGCGCCTGCGCCAGTCGCAGAAGATGGAGGCGGTGGGCCAGCTCACCGGCGGCCTCGCCCACGACTTCAACAACCTGCTCGCCGGCATCTCGGGCAGCCTGGAGATGCTGGGCACGCGCGTGCGCCAGGGCCGCACCGGCGACGTCGAGCGCTACGTCGTGGCGGCCCAGGGCGCGGCCAAGCGCGCCGCCGCCCTCACCCACCGGCTGCTCGCCTTCTCGCGCCGGCAGACGCTGGACCCCCGGCCCACGGACGTGAACCGTCTCGTCGGCGACATGGCGGACCTGATCCGCCGCACCGTGGGTCCGGGCATCACGCTGGAGGTGGTCGGCACGGTCGGGCTGTGGACCGCGCTGGTCGACCCCAACCAGCTCGAGAACGCGCTGCTCAACCTCGCCATCAACGCCCGCGACGCCATGCCGGACGGCGGCCGCCTGACCGTGGAGACCGGCAACCGCTGGATGGACGAGCGCGGCGCGCGCGAGCGGGACCTCGCGCCGGGCCAGTACCTGTCGATCTGCGTGTCCGACACCGGCACCGGCATGCCGGCCGACGTGATCGCCCGCGCCTTCGACCCGTTCTTCACCACGAAGCCGCTCGGCCAGGGCACGGGCCTCGGCCTGTCGATGATCTACGGCTTCGCCCGCCAGTCGGGCGGGCAGGCGCGCATCTATTCCGAGATGGGCCTCGGCACCATGGTGTGCATCTACCTGCCCCGCCACTACGGCGACGGCGAGCACCACGACGACGGGAGCCGCCGCGACGGCGACACGCCCCGCGCCGTCGCGGGCGAAACCGTGCTGGTGGTGGACGACGAGCCGACGGTGCGGATGCTGGTCGCCGACGTGCTGTCGGACCTCGGCTACGCCGCCATCGAGGCCGAGGACGGCCCCTCGGGGCTGCGCGCGCTGCAGAACGCCGACCGCGTCGACCTGCTGGTCACCGACGTCGGCCTGCCCGGCGGCATGAACGGCCGGCAGGTGGCGGACGCGGCGCGGGCGCTGCGGCCGGACCTCAAGGTGCTGTTCATCACCGGCTACGCCGAGAACGCCGTGGTGGGCGGCGGACACCTCGAGCCCGGCATGGAGGTGCTGACCAAGCCTTTCGCCATCGACGACCTCGCCGGCCGCATCCGCCGCCTCATCGGCTGACCGCCGGAGAAAGGTCGCCCGCTGCGACAAAGAGACACCGGATGAGGACGAGAAGAGTTCATCCGGTTTCCCCCGGCCGTTTCGAAGCATCTCCGGCGCCACCGCGCCGGCCTTCGCTGCTTTTGGGCTCACATCGACGCGAAGGTCTCGCGAACAGTCGCGATTTAGCTAAGTGATTTCTCATTTTCTTGCCTGCCGGAGGCGAACCCGCTGCTGAGCCGAGGCGTTCAACCCTCGTTAATCCATCGCAGACGCCGACGAGGACGATCGCTCATGCTTCAGGGCCACGCCAAGAGCCGGCGCTATTTCACAGACGCCGCGCGGGATGCCGCGCTGGCCCGCCGCCGCGAGATCGCCGCCCTGCCGAAGCCGCCGTCCGACATGCTCGCGCTGTTCGTGGTGCGCGGAGCGGAGCGCGGCAACGATTACGGCTGGGAGATCCGCCGCTTCGGTGCCATCGTGGTGGCGCGCAGCCAGGAAGGGTTCCCGGCCCCGCTCGCCGCCCGCCAGGCCGGCGAGGTCGCGCTGCGGAGCTTCGGCACCGCCTGAACCCCGCCGGGCGACGGTCCCTCGATGAGCCTCGCCGCGCCTCGCTCCCCCGCCGTGCTGAAGGGCCTCGCGCTCGGCTTCGGCGGCTACTCGCTCTTCTCCGCGCAGGACGCGGCCGTCAAATGGCTCGTGGTGCGCTACCCCGTGGCCGAGATCCTGTGCGTGAGGTCGCTGGCCATCCTGGGCTTCATCGCGGCGGCGGGCCGGGGCCCGCGCGCGCTCCGCGGCCTCGCCCGGAGCCGCAACAAGGCCGCGCTGCTGCTGCGGGGCAGCCTGGTCCTCCTGGCCTGGTGGCTGTTCTACTCGGCGTCCGCCCACCTCGCCCTGGCCGACATCACGACGCTGTATTTCGCCGCCCCCGTGCTGGCCGTGATCCTGTCGGCGCTGCTGCTGAAGGAGCGCGTCAGCCCGGCGCGCTGGGCCGCGGTCGCCACCGGCTTCTTCGGCGTCAGCGTCGCGGCGGGGCCGATGGCCGGCCTGACGCCCTGGCCCGCCGTGGCCGCGCTGGCGGCGGCGGCCTGCTGGGGCACCTCGACCGTGCTGGTGCGCTGGATCGGCCGCACCGACGCGACGATCGTGCAGATGCTGTCCGCCAACGGCATCTTCGTGCTGGGCGGGATCGTCCCGCTCCTCTGGCTGTGGCGGACGCCCGACGCCTTCGACCTCGCCGCCATGCTGGCCCTCGGCGCGGCGGGCGGGCTCGGCCAGTTCCTGCTGCTCGAAGGCTTCCGACACGCCCCGGCCTCGGCCCTGGCGCCGGTCGAATATACCGGGCTTGTGTGGGCCGGGGTCTACGGCTACGCGATCTGGGCCGACGTCCCCGGGCCCGGGACCTTCGCGGGCGCTGCCCTCATCGTGGCCGGCAGCCTGGCGCTGGTCTGGTCCGAAAGCCGGGCGCGGCGGGCCGCGTGAGACCGGAGGCCGGGGTTCCGGCCCCGGGGGCGAGCGCGGACGCGCGCCGCGGCTCGTGCGGCGTGACGGGCCGTCGACGGATCGACGGCGACGAAGAGGGGGAGGACCGCCATGGCGGCAGGCAAGGGGATCGCGCTCGTGACGGGCGCGGGGTCGGGCATCGGCGAGGCCGTGGCGGTGGCCCTGGCGGGCGCGGGCTTCACCACGGTGCTGACCGGGCGCCGGCGCGAGCAGCTCGACCGCGTGGCGGACATCATCGGCGGCCGGGCTCACGTCGTCCCCTCGGACCTCACCGATCCGGCCTCGGTGGGGGCGCTCTTCGCGGCCGTCAAGGCGGAGCACGGGCGGCTCGACCTCCTGTTCAACAACGCCGGGGTGAACGCGCCGCAGATCAACCTCGAGGACCTCGCGGTCGAGCAGTGGCGGAGCGTCATCGACACCAACGTGACGGGCGTGTTCCTGTGCATCCAGGAAGCGTTCCGCATCATGAAGGATCAGAGCCCGCGCGGCGGCCGCATCATCAACAACGGCTCGATCTCGGCCACCGTGCCGCGGCCGAACTCCTCGCCCTACACGGCCTCCAAGCACGCCGTGGCGGGCCTGACCCGCGCGGCCTCGCTCGACGGGCGGAAATACGACATCGCGGTCGGCCAGATCGACATCGGCAACACCTTGACCCCGATGGCGTCGCGCATGCCGGGCGGCGTGCTGCAGGCCGACCTGTCGATCAAGGCGGAGCCGACCTTCGACGTGAAGCACGTCGCCGAGGCGGTGGTCTACATGGCGGGGCTGCCGCTCGACGCCAACGTCCAGTCCATGACCATCCTGGCCACAGCCATGCCCTACGTCGGGCGCGGCTGAAACGCGAAGCGCCCCGGACGGGGTCCGGGGCGCTCCGTTCAGATCGGGCCGTCGCCCGGATCAGTCGAGGACCTCGACGACCTTGCGCGTGGCGGGGTCGACGATCACGGGGCGCTCGTTGACCACGGTGTAGCGGTAGCCGGGGTGGGTGACGTATTCGGACGGCACCTCGTAGTAGGTCACGCCCTCGCGCGGCAGCACCACGCCGGCGTGCAGCGGCTCGGCGTAGCGGAACGACGGACGGTGCTCGCGCACCACGTATTCGCGGAAGCGGGGGCGCTCGTTGGCGCCGAAGATGTCGCCCACGATGCCCGTGGCGGTGCCGACCGCGCCCGTCACGGCGCCGGTCGCGGCGCCGAGCGCGCCACCCACCACGCCGCCGACCGGGCCGGCCGCGTTCTCGCCCGCCGCGGTGCCGCGCGCCGCGCCGTTCACCGTCCCGTTCACGATCTGCGCCTGAGCGGCGAGCGGAGCCGCCAGCGCGGCGGCGAAGACGGCGGCGATGATCTTGTTGCGCATGAATCTCTCCTTGTGACGCCCGCCGACCGAACGCTGCGCCCATGCTTTGGTTCCGCACTGCACAATCCTTGTGCAATCGGAACCCGACGACGCATGCCATATGTGGGACATATTCCCACGCCATAGTGGCATCGTCGCGCCGCGGGCCCGCCCGCGCTGCGGTGCGACCGTCCGGGGAAGGCCGTGTCCCCCCACTCGGCCCTCCCCGGCGCTTCCAGAACCGCGGCGCCCGCCGGAGCGGCCGTCAGGTCCGGCGGGCGCGGCGGTTTTGGACCAGGGTCACGGCGGTGATCAGCAACGCGACGGCGACCAGAGTCAGCCCGAGCACGCCGAGGTGCTGGTAGAAGTAGGATATCATCCCCTTGACGGGGAACAGGAAGATGCCCAGGGCGGGCGTGAACAGGTCGGCCGGTGCCCACATGGCAGGTGCGTCAGTCCCGTCTCAGCGCGTCCCGCGGGGGCGGGGCGGATGCCGGGGAAAGCGGCCGCGGCCGGCCGGGGTTCCCGCCGACACCTCCCCGTCGCCGTCGTCCGTCACCGCGGCGGATTCGTGCTCCGCCACGCCCGCTCGAAAGGGAGGCGCCAGGCGTGGGGCGCCACGAGCTGGTGGATGGACTTCGGCCCCCAGGAGCCCGGCTGGTAGAGCCGCACCGGCGGCGGGTTCTCAAGAAGCGGCTCGGAGATCTCCCACAGCCGCTCGATGCCCTCGGCCGTGGTGAACAGCGTGTGGTCGCCCCGCATGGCGTCGAGGATCAGCCGCTCGTAGGCCTCCAGCACGTCGCCCTGCATGCCGGTGTCGCTCATGGAGAACTGCAGGCTCAGCTTGTCGAGCCGCATGCCGGGGCCGGGCCGCTTGCCGTAGAAGGACAGCGACACCTTGGACGCGTCGGCGAGGTCGAAGGTGAGGTGGTCCGGCCCCTGCGCGCCGACGCCGGAATTGGCGGGAAACATGCTCTTCGGCGGCTCGCGGAACGCGATGGAGATGATGCGGCTGCCCTCGGCCAGCCGCTTGCCGGTGCGCAGGAAGAAGGGCACGCCGGCCCAGCGCCAGTTGTCGATCCAGCACTTGAGCGCGATGAAGGTCTCGGTCTCGGACTCGGGGTCCACGCCGGCCTCGGTGCGGTAGCCGACATATTGGCCGCGCACCACGTCGTGCGGGTCGATCGGCAGCATGGAGCGGAACACCTTGTTCTTCTCCTCGCTGATCGGCGCGGGCTCCAGCGCGGTCGGCGGCTCCATCGCCATGAAGCCGAGGATCTGGAACAGGTGGGTCACCACCATGTCGCGGTAGGCGCCGGTCTGCTCGTAGAAGCGCGCGCGCTGGTTCAGCCCCAGCGTTTCCGGCACGTCGATCTGGACGTGGTCGATGAAGTTGCGGTTCCAGATCGGCTCGAACAGCCCGTTGGCGAAGCGGAAGGCCAGGATGTTCTGCGCCGGCTCCTTGCCGAGGAAGTGGTCGATGCGGAAGATGCGGTCCTCGGCGAAGGTCGCGTGCAGCTCCTCGTTCAGCTTCACCGCGGTCTCGAGGTCGGTGCCGAAGGGCTTCTCCATGATGATGCGCGAGCGCCCGACGAGGTCGGCCTCGGCCAGCAGGCGAACGGCGGGCAGCGCCGCCTCGGGCGGCACGCTGAGGTAGTGGATGAGGCGCGTTTCCCCGACGAAGCCCTCCTCGGCCCGCTTCACGGCGGCGCGCAGCTCCCCGGCACCGGCCGACAGCGACACGTAGTCGAGCGCCTGGGCGAAGGCGTCCCACTGCGCCTCGTCGACCTTGCGAGTGGAGAACTGGTCGAGCGCTGAGCGGGCGAGGGTGCGGAAGCCGTCGACGTCGAGGTCGTCGAGCGACACGCCGATGACGCGGCAACCGGGGATGAAGCCCGAGCTCGCCAGATGGAACAGGCCGGGCAGCAGCTTGCGCCGGGACAGGTCGCCGGTGGCGCCGACCAGCACCACGATCTGCGGGTAACCGGGCCCGACCCCGCGCAGAGCCTTCCTCACCATATCCACTCCAGTCCCGCCGGCCGTCCCGTCACAGGAACGGGGCGCCGGCGCGTTTCGATCCCCGATCGGTCCGCGACTCGCGGCGCCCAGGATGCACGCCCCTGCCCCCCGGCCGCAACGCCGCGGAGCCACACGGGCAACGATCGGCCGCGGCGGAACATTGACGCGCGACGACGACGATGGCGAGACGGACCGGGCACCATGGACAACACCGAAGTCATCGAGGCGACCGAGACGACGCTGCGCCTCCGCCACAACGCCACGGGCCACGTCTTCACCTACCGGATCGAGGACGGCGACCTCCTGCCCGGCCGGGTCGAGGAGGGGCACGGCCCGAAGGACCCCGGCGACGTCGCGGCCGACGTCCACGCGGCGGCCAAGAGGGAAGCCAAGCGGCGCGGGATGATCTGACGGGGAGCGCGTCATGGGCGAGGCCGTGGTGCTCGGGGTCGTGCTGCTCCTCCTGGCGGGTGTGGCGGGCCTGCTCGTGCGCGAGCAGCGGCAGTTCCGCGCCGGGCAGAGGCGCGACCCGCCGGCGTGAGGTCGATCGCGGCCTCGGCGGGGCCGACATGCCCTGCCCCCCGTCCCGTCAGTCGGGGGGAGCCGATGGGGAAGTTCAGGCCCCGCCGCACCTGTGCTGCGAGTCGGCGAGCGACCAGGACCCGCGCGTGCGCAGGTTGGTCGACGTGTAGCTGCGGCCGCGGTCGTCTCGCGGCGGGCAGTGCTTCGGGATCGAGGTCAGGCACATCAGCACGGGGTCGCCGCGGCGCGAGGCGACGATGGCCGGCACGCGGTCGTAGCTGACCTGGGCGCCGCCGTTGGCGAAGCCCACACGGGTCCCGCTGGAGAAGTCCGCGTCCCCTTCGAGCCGCCCGCCGACGTCGGTGACGCGGGTGCGGGCGCAGTCGCCCTCGCGCGCCGGGAGGCGGCGCGTCTCGGCCGGCACGGAGGGCGTCATCGCGGTGGCGGCGATCCAGGCCGGCACGCGCACGCTCGACCCGTACACCCCGAAATCCTCCAGCGCGCCGACGTGGGCTGCGGTGAGGCAACCGAGGTCCGCGCCGCAGCGCCGCTTGCGGGCGTTGAAGTCGCGCGCGTCGTCGAGCGCGTGGGCGCGATCCTCCGCGTCGGGCGCGCCGCCGTAGCCCTTGCGCGCCTCGCCGTAGGCCCGGTCGACCAGCACGTCGAGCGCGGACAGGTGCGGGTCGGCGCAGATCGCCACCTCGTCCGGGCTCGACGCCGCGGTGCAGTCGAAGCTCGCCGCCGTCGCCGGCCCGGCGACCGACAGCGCGGCGAGGAACAGGGCGAGGCGCATGGCGAACTCCGGGCGGGAGCCGCGAACCTGCCTCCCCGCCGTGCCGCCCGCAACCACCGATCGGCGCTCACGCGGCCTTTTTCTTCTCCCCGATGGCGACGAGCCGCCGCAGGATCTCGCGCGTGCCCTCCAGCCGGTCCTCCGGCCGGTCGAACTCGCGCTGGAAGGCGACGCGCATGTCGGGCCGGACCTTGGCGTAGTATTTCGGGTCCTGGATCAGCCGCACGAGGCCGCCCGGGTTCGAGAACTTGTTCTCGCGGAAGCCCACGATGACGCCCTTCGGCCCGGCGTCGACCTTCTCGACGTTGGCGCGCCGGCACAGGCCCTTGACCGCCATGAGCTTGAGGAGCTGGCGCACCTCGTCGGGCAGCGCGCCGAAGCGGTCCACCATCTCGGCGCCGAAGCTCTCGATCTCGTCCTCGTCCTCCAGGGCCGAGAGGCGGCGGTAGAGGTTCATGCGCAGCGCGATGTCGGGCACGTAATGCTCGGGGATCGTCACCGGCACGCCGATCGAGATGGCGGGCGACCAAGCCTCTTCCGCGAGCTCGCCCGTATCGCCCGACTTCAGCGCCTCGATCGCGTCCTTGAGCATCTGCTGGTAGAGCTCGAAGCCGACCTCCTTGATGTGGCCGGACTGCTCGTCGCCGAGCAGGTTGCCGGCGCCGCGGATGTCGAGGTCGTGGCTGGCGAGCTCGAAGCCCGCGCCGAGCGTGTCGAGCCCCTGCAGCACCTTGAGCCGCTTCTCGGCCTGGGCGGTGGGGGGCCGGTTGGCGGGCAGCGTGAAGAGCGCGTAGGCGCGCGTCTTCGAGCGGCCGACGCGGCCGCGCAGCTGGTAGAGCTGCGCGAGGCCGAACAAGTCGGCGCGGTGCACGATCAGCGTGTTGGCGCGCGGGATGTCGAGCCCCGCCTCGACGATCGCGGTGGCGAGCAGCACGTCGTAGTGCCCCTCGTAGAAGTTCGACATCTTCTCTTCGAGCTCGGTCGCCGACATCTGCCCGTGGGCGACCACGAATTTCACCTCCGGCACCGAGCGCGCCAGGAAGGCCGCCTGCTCCTCCAGATCCTCGATGCGCGGGCAGACGTAGAAGCTCTGGCCGCCGCGGTAGCGCTCGCGCAGCAGCGCCTCGCGAATCATCAGCTCGTCGAAGGGGAAGACGGAGGTCCGCACCGCGAGGCGGTCAACGGGGGGCGTCGCGATGATGCTGAGGTCGCGCACGCCCGTCATGGCGAGCTGAAGCGTGCGGGGGATCGGCGTCGCGGATAGCGTCAGGATGTGGACCTCGGCCCGCATGTCCTTCAGCCGCTCCTTGTGGGCGACGCCGAAGCGCTGTTCCTCGTCGACCACGACGAGCCCCAGCTCCTTGAACCCGATGGCCTTGCCCAGCACCGCATGGGTGCCGACCACGATGTCCATGGTGCCGTCGGCGAGGGCGCTCTTCACGCGCTTCTGCTCGGCGGCCGGCACCATGCGGCTGACCTGTCCGACCTTGATGGGCAGGCCGGCGAAGCGCTCGGCGAAGGTCTTGTAGTGCTGGCGGGCGAGCAGCGTGGTGGGCACCACCACGGCGACCTGTCGGCCGTTGATGGCCGCCGCGAAGGCGGCGCGCAGCGCGACCTCGGTCTTGCCGAAGCCGACGTCGCCGCAGACCAGCCGGTCCATCGGGTGGCCGGAGGCGAGGTCGCCGAGCACAGACTCGATCGAGTTCAGCTGGTCCTCGGTCTCGTCGTAGGGGAAGCGCGCGCAGAACTCGTCGTAGAGCCCCTCGGGCGGCACCAGCTTCTCGGCGGGCTTGAGGGTCCGCTCGGCCGCGAGGCGGATCAGCCCGTGGGCGATCTCGCGGATGCGGTTCTTCATCCGCGCCTTGCGGTTCTGCCAGCCGCCGCCCCCCAGGCGGTCGAGGATGGCCTCGGAATCCTCCGAGCCGTAGCGCGACAGCAGCTCCAGGTTCTCGACGGGCAGGAACAGGCGCGAGTTGCCCTCGCCGGCATATTGCAATTCTACGAGGTCGTGCGGCACGCCGGCCGCCGTCAGCGTCTTGAGGCCGAGGAAGCGGCCGATGCCGTGGTCGACGTGGACCACGTAGTCGCCGGGCGTGAGGCTCGCCACCTCCTGGAGGAAGTCGGCGGCGCGGCGGGTCTTCTTGCGGGCGCGCACGAGGCGGTCGCCGAGCACGTCCTGCTCGCCGATGAAGTGGACGTCGCCGGCCGAGAAGCCGCTCTCCAGCCCCAGCACGGCCAGGGCCACGGCGGCGGGCGGCAGGGCCAGCGCCTGGCCGAGCGAGGCGACGGGTTCGGTCTTCTTGAGACCGTGCTCGCCCAGCACGGCGCGCAGCCGGTCGCGCGAGCCCTCGCTCCAGCCCGCGACGATCACGCGGCGCCCGGTCGCCTGCAACTCGCGGATGTGCGCCACGGCGGCGTCGAAGACGTTCGCCCCCTCCACGGCCCGCTCGGGCGCGAAGGACCGGCCGGGCCGCCCGCCGAGGTCGACCGACACCGCCGTTCCGGGCGCAGGCTCGGCGTCGGTGATGCGCGCCACGGGGGCGTGGTCGAGCTCCAGCGCCCAGTCGTCGCGGTCGAGGTAGAGGGCCGAGGTCGGCAGCGGCTTGAAGCCGGCGGAGCCGCCGGGCTGCTTGCGCGCCTCGACGCGGGCGTCGTGGTGGTCGGCGATGACGGAGAAGCGCTCGGTCACGGCCTGGTCGTCGAGCGGGTCGAGCACGATCGGGCAGTGGCCGAGGTAGTCGAACAGCGTGCCGAGGTTGGGGTAGAACAGCGGGAGCCAGTGCTCCATGCCGGGGTGGCGGCGCCCCTCGCTGATGGCGGCGTAGAGCGGGTCGCCGTGTGGGGCGCCGAAGGTGGACACGTAGTTCCCGCGAAACCTCCGGATCGACTCCGTGGTGAGCTGCACCTCGCTCATCGGCACGAGGTCGAGCGCGCGGAGCTGCCCGGTCGAGCGCTGCGTCTCGGGGTCGAAGGGCCGGATCGACTCCAGCGTGGCGCCGAAGAAGTCGAGCCGCACCGGCGCCGGCATGCCCGGCGCGAACAGGTCGACGATGCCGCCCCGCACCGCATATTCGCCGGTGTCGCGCACCACATCCGAGCGCAGGAAGCCGTTGGTCTCGAGCCACGCCGCGAGGTCGTCGGTCGACACCGAGTTGCCGGGCGCGGCGGAGAAGCTTTCCCGCGCCACGCTGTCGCGCGGGGGCACGCGCTGCAGGATGGCGCTGACGGTCGTCGACAGGATGCGGGGCTTGTCGCTCGACGAGCGCGAGCGCGCGAGGCGGGACAGCACCAGCATGCGCCGCGCCGCCAGCGCCGCGTTGGGCGACACGCGGTCGTAGGGCTGGCAGTCCCAGGCCGGGAACTCCAGAACTTCTATATCCGGCGCCGCGAACGCCACTGCGTCGCGGAACGCCTGCGCGCGCTGGCTTTCGCGCGCGACGTGGACGAGCGTCGCCGGCCGCTCGGCGCCCTTGGCGAGCGCGCGGGCGAGGTCCGCCACCACGAAGCCGTCGAAGCCGTCCGGCACGTGGGCCAGGGTGACGTGGGTGTCGCCCTGCAGCGCCTTGACGACGCGCGCCACCTCGGCGAGCGGCGCCGGCGGCTTCGCGGGCGGGGCGGCGTTCTTCGGCGGCGACACGACGCGGCCGGCCATCGCCTTAGCCACGAAGCGCGCCCGTGTTGGCGTGGAAGTCGCGGATGCGGGCCAGGAAGGCGGCGTCGACGTCCGCCGGCACCGGCGCCTCGCCCGACACCCACTTGTAGAGGTCGGGATCGGGCTGCTCCATCAGCGCCTCGAAGCTGTCGAGGCCGGCCGCGTCGAGCTCGGCGAGCTTCGCGTCGGCGAAGCGGCCCATGATCAGGTCCATCTCGCGGGTGCCGCGGTGCCAGGCCCGGAAGCCGATCTTGCGGCGGCGGACCGCGTCCTCGTCGGGAGTCGTCATCGAAGGTCGTGTACCCGCGGGCGTCAGGGGTGGAAGCGTGCCCGTATATAGGGGGCGCACCGCGAGCGTGCCAGCGCGGTCCCGGGCCGCGCTCCCCCGGCCGCCCATCGAGGCGCCGAAGCCCCCCGGGACGGGGGCCGCCCTCCTCCCCCCGCGACAAAAGCAGCCGTTTCGGCCTGGAGCGGCATCCTCCCCGCACCTTTGCCGAGTCGCTCCTTGAACGGCTTGCATGCGAGGCGATAAGGTACAAAAGGGCTCACGCGGGAAGGACCTCTCAAATGGCTCACTCAGCCTCCTCGGGCGAGCAGGCCCTGCTCCGTGCGGCCCGCGCGGCGCTCGGCTGGAGCTACGTGGAAACGAGCCGGCGTGCGCAGGTGTCGATCGGCATGCTGCTGTCCGCCGAAGGCAAACGCGAGCGGCCGGCTCCGGCGACGAGCACCGCCGCCCTCTGGCGAGCCTACGAGCAAGCGGGCGTCGGCCGCCTCGACGGGGGCTCCGGCGGCTGCGGCATCATCCTCCGGATCGATCAGGTCTAGAGCCGAGCCCGCGGGGCCGGCGCGGGCGGTCCGCGCGACGGCTCCGGACGCCCGAACGTCCGGGCAGCGCGGACGCTCTCTCCGTCACAGCGCCCCGCCCCGGTCGCTCGGCGAGCGCGGGACGGGGACAGCTATGGGTGGGAAAGGCACGCATGACGAAGAAGCCTGTCATAGACCGATCCATCCTGGATCTGGAGCTCGAACACGTCGCGGCCGCCCGACGCGGCACGCGCTGGAAAGAAACCCTCAACGAATTCTTCTATCGCCACGAGAACAACACCTCGCCTGATTTCCGCTCCGGCCAGTTCACCGGCACCGGGACGGACGAGGTTCGGATCGCGACCTTCGCGTCGGATCCGATGTTCTGCGAACGGACGGCGTGGCACTCGGCCCGGGACTGCATCGACGGTTACTTCATCGTCACCCCGGTCAAGGGGGAGATCACCTTGATGCAGCGGGGCCGCGACGTCGTGATCAAGCCGGGCCAGTTCTCGCTGCTGGGCACGGAGGGCGCGCACAGGTTCCTGCAGCCCGGCGTCGCGAGCTTCCACGGCATCCTGATACCGGGCGACATTTTCAGGAAACGGCGCCCCGACATCGACGACCACACCTGCAAGGACTTCACCGCGACGGGCGCCCTGCAGAGCATGTTCGTCGACTACGCCGACTCGTTCTGCCGCAACGCGATCCACCTCGAGGACCGCGCCCTCAAACGGACGTCCGAACACCTGACCGACATGCTGGCCCTGATGGTCGAGGGCGTCGATCAGTCGTCGGACGAGACGGCCGTCCAGAACGCTCATCGCCGTCGCGCCTTGCAGGTCATCGACGCGAACTTCCACGAGCCGGGCCTCAACGCGTCGGCGGTCGCACAGGCGCTCGGCCTGTCCGAACGATATATCCAGAAGATCTTCGCGACGAACGGCGAAACGGTCGGCGGGCTCGTGCGCCGGCGCCGCATCCTGGAAGCCTGTCAGCTCCTCGACCGCCGTGAAGAGACCAAGTCGTCGATCGCCACGGTGGCGTATATGACGGGGTTCGTCGATCCGGCCTACTTCAGCCGCGTGTTCAGACGAGACGTCGGCATGTCGCCGCTCGACTGGTGCCTGCGTCCGAAGCGACCGCGGACCGCGTGAAGCTGACCCTTCGTCGGCCCGTGACGTCGCGCCGTGGACGGTCAACCTTCGGCACGTTCACCCATGGCCTGCGGGGGGACGGGTCGAGCCTTCGAGCGAGCCTTGCGGCCGCTCCAGCCCGGCGAGCGCCTCGGGACGCCCCTGTCCAAGTGAGGGCGGCACAGTGCAAGAGACAGGGCAGCGGCGTCCATTCAGGGCAGCGAACCCGCGATCTATAGTCCCGATCACGGATCAGGCAGCGATGACATCGGCCGTATCGGATGTCTCGAGCGCGACGCGCAGACATCGCGGCCGCCTGCGCCGGCATGATCGATCTTCGTCACCTGCCGGCATAGGTCGAGGTGGGAGAATGGGATGCCCCGGTATTACTTCGACAGCATCGACGGATCGATCAGGCACGTCGACGAGCATGGCGTCGACCTGCGTGACGGGCACGAGGCCGCGGACCATGTGGCGTGCCTGGTCGGGACGATGCTGACGGAGCACATCCCCACGGCCGGCACACGGTCGATCAACGTCGTCGTCAGGTCCGACGACGGAAGCACGATCTATGTCGGGCACGGCACGTTCCACGGCTGCCCGATAACGGATGACGCAGCCTGAACCGACCCGGGTGAACCGGCGTCGCGCGCGGCGGCGTTCGACGTCGCTGCTCTGCCCGGCTCCCAGCTGCCGCGACGAACTCCGGCCCCCTGCTGGGACGGCGGACCGAGAGCTTCCGTCGCGGGGTTCCCCTCCGAAGAGGTCCGGACGCCTCGCCCCGGATCGCGCGCGGACCGCGGCAGGCCCCGCGCCTTCTTTCCGTGCTATGGCGCGCCCATGCGCCCCTCCGTCCTCAACCCGCTCTTCGTCGAAGCGACAAAACTGCGCGGCGTCGGCCCGAAGGTCGCGGCGGCGCTGGACCGGCTGCTCGGCTCGCCGAGCCGCCCCGCGCGGGTGGTCGACCTCGTTCTGCACCTGCCGATCTCGGTGATCGACCGCTCGACACGCGCCAAGATGCGCGACGCGCCGCGCGACCAGGTCGTCACGCTGGAAGGCCGCGTGCGCGAGCACCTCGCCCCCGCCAAGGCCAACGCGCCCTTCAAGGCCGTGATCGAGGACGAGACGGGCGACTGCACCCTCGTGTTCTTCCGCAACAACGCGTCCTGGATCGAGAAGGCGCTGCCGATCGGCTCCACCCGCTTCGTGTCGGGCAAGCTGGAGCTGTGGGACGGGCGCCTGCAGATGGTCCACCCGGACCGGGTGATGGACGCGGACGCCTTCGCGACCATGCCGCTGGTGGAGCCCGTCTACCCGCTGACCGAGGGGCTGTTCCCCCGCGTGCTCGGCAAGGCGGTCGAGGCCGCGCTGGAACGGCTGCCCGACCTGCCGGAATGGCAGGACGAGCCGCGCCGCGTCCTGCGCGGCTGGCCCACCTTCGCCGAGGCGCTGCGCGCCGTGCACCGCCCCTCGAAGCCGGGCGACGTCGAGGCCCAGGCGCCGGCGCGGCTGCGCCTCGCCTACGACGAGCTCCTGGCGAGCCAGCTCGCCCTGGCGCTGGTGCGCAACCAGCAGGTCGTGGACGACGGGGTCGCCCACGTGCCGACCGGCGCGGTCTCGTCGCGGGTCGAGGCCGCGCTGCCGTTCCGGCTCACCGGCGGGCAGCGCAAGGCGCTCGACGAGATCCGCGCCGACATGGCCTCCCCCCGCCGCATGCTGCGGCTGCTGCAGGGCGACGTCGGCTCGGGCAAGACCGTGGTGGCGCTGCTGGCCGCGGCCTCGATGATGGAAGCCGGCGCGCAGTCGGCTCTGATGGCGCCGACCGAGATCCTGGCCCGGCAGCACTTCGCCCGCATCGCCCCGCTCGCCGGGGCGGCGGGGATGCGCGTCGCCGTGCTGACGGGGCGCGACAAGGCGTCCGAGCGCGCCGCCACCAAGGCCGGGCTGGAGGACGGCACGATCGACCTCGTGGTGGGCACCCACGCGCTGTTCTCGGAGGGCGTCACCTTCAGGGACCTCGGCCTCGTCGTCGTGGACGAGCAGCACCGCTTCGGCGTGGCGCAGCGGCTGACGTTGGCCGAGAAGGGCCGCGCCGCCGAGCTGCTGGTGATGACCGCGACGCCGATCCCCCGCACGCTGGTGCTCACCGTGTTCGGCGACATGGACGTGTCGATCCTGAGCGAGAAGCCCGCCGGCCGCCAGCCCATCGTGACGCTGGCCAAGCCCGCCGACGCCATGGAGGACGTGGTGGCCGCGGTGGGCCGCGCGGTCGCGAACGGGGCGCGCGTCTACTGGGTGTGCCCCCTCGTCACCGAGAGCGAGCACGCCGACCTCGTCGCCGCCGAGGACCGCTTCCGGGCGCTGGAAGAGTATTTCGGCGACCGCGTCCGCCTCATGCACGGCCAGATGAAGGGGCCCGAGCGCGACAGCGCCATGGCGGATTTCGCGTCCGGCCGGGCCTCCGTGCTGGTCGCCACGACCGTGATCGAGGTGGGCGTCGACGTGCCCGAGGCCAGCGTCATGGTGATCGAGCACGCCGAGCGCTTCGGCCTCGCGCAGCTCCACCAGCTCCGCGGGCGCGTCGGCCGCGGTGCCGCCAAGTCCTTCTGCCTGCTCGTCTACAAGTCGCCGATGGGCAAGACCGCGGAGCAGCGCATCGACATGATGCGCGACACGGAGGACGGCTTCGTGATCGCCGAGGCGGACCTCAGGCTGCGCGGCGAGGGCGAGCTCATCGGCACCAAGCAGTCGGGCCTGCCGAACTTCAAGCTGGCGCTGCTCGACGTCCACGGCAAGCTGCTGGAGGAGGCGCGCCGCGAGGCGGCCGGGCTCGTGGCCGACGATCCCCAGCTCCTCGGCCCACGCGGGGAAGCGCTGCGCGTGCTGCTCCACCTGTTCGAGCGCGACGCCGCGGCGCGGCTCTTGCAGGGCGGCTAATGGAAGGCGACTGACGGGCCGGGCGCCCGGCGGGCCTGCCGCGGAGGTCGGGCGGCGGCGCCCCCGCGCGCCGCGACAGCGCCCCTTTATATTTTCTTTATTGTGATGCACGCCGGCAACGCTTCGCGGGACTTGCCCTCAATTGATACCGTCGCAGTTTACACGGTGGGCCGCGCGGAGGACGATGCGGCACCGCCTCCGGGCCCACGGTCTCCTCCGCCATGACGCTGCGCCGCCTTTCCGCGGGCCTCCTCGCGCTGATCGCCTCCGCGGCGGCGGCCGCGGCGGCCGACATGCCCGCCCCAGCGGCGCCGGCCGCCGGCCCCTGCAAGGCGACGATCGCCTTCCCGTCCTACGGCGGCATCATCGCGCAGAACCCCAACCCGGCCTGCGTGACGGTGCCCGGCCTCGGCGACGTCTACCTGGGCGGCGCCGTCACGGGCTACGCCTTCACGCAGTCGAGCAGCTTCCCGGCCTCGACCACGAGCCTGCCGAGCGACCGGTCCGGCCTCGCCGATTTCTCGAACCTCCAGGCCTTCGTGCAGAAGCCGGACGGCGCCTTCCAGTTCTTCCTGCAGTCCGGCCTCTACACGGTGCCGGTGCTCGGCGCCCCGACGTTCCGCACGCTCGAGGAGACGCGGCTGCTGTTCGGGCCGGTGCCGGTCGTCTACGGCAAATACGCCTTCAACGAGGACTGGTCGATCCAGGGCGGCCGGATGCCGACGCTGATCGGCGCCGAGACGACCTTCACGTTCCAGAACCTCAACGTCGCCCGCGGCCTGCTGTTCGGCCAGGAGAACGCGATCGATCAGGGCGTCCAGGTCAACTACGCGCACGGCCCGCTCACCGTGTCGGCCTCGGGCAACGACGGCTTCTATTCCGGGAAGCTCGACTGGCTGAGCGGCCTCGTGGCCTACAAGATCGACGACGCCCAGACGCTGACCTTCGACGCCGGCGCCAATCTCGGCCGCTCGGCCGTGAGCACCTACGCGACGCCGCTCCTGCAGAACAACTCCGCCATCTTCAACCTGATCTACAGCTACAATCACGGCCCCTGGATCGTGACGCCCTACCTCCAGTTCACGGACGTCGAGCGCGACGAGCGGCTCGGCATCGCGCAGGGGGCCTCGACCTACGGCGGCGCGGTGCTGGCCTCCTACGCCTTCACGGGCCATTTCGCGCTGGCGGGCCGCGTGGAGGCCGAGTCGCAGACCGGCCGGCGCGGCAGCGGCACCACCAGCCTGCTCTACGGGCCGGGCTCCTCGGCGGCCTCGGTCACGCTGACGCCGACCTTCACCTACGACCGCTTCGTGCTGCGGGGCGAGTACTCCCACACGCAGCTCTACGACATCGTCCGGGGCGACGCCGGGGCGGGCGTCACCGGCGCGGGCTTCGGGCGCTACGGCGACAGGACCGGCCAGGACCGCTTCCTGGTGGAGGGCGGCGTCACCTTCTGACGGCGGAGCGGGTTTTCGCCTCATTTCGCGCCGCCCGCCCGTGCCAGGCTGTCCGCCAAACCGGGGGGCGCGCATGGAATTCACCGTCAAGCCGAACGGCGACCGCCTGGATGTCGAGACCGGCGACGGGCGCCGGTTCACCTTCCCCCTGGTCGAGCTCGGCGCGACGCGCCGGCCGCCGCGGCCGCAGGGGAGCGCCAAGGATCTGCCGATCAGCACGCCGCTGCAGGTGCTCGAAGCAGCGCGCCGCGCCGCGGAAGAGTTCGCGGTGCTGAACGGCCTGATCTGACGCGCGACGCCTAACCCAGCAGGGCGTTCTGCAGGTCCGCCTTGGTCATGCGCGAGCGGCCGGGGATGTCGCGGCGCCGCGCCTCGGCGTAGAGCGCGGCCCGCGTGCTCGTGCCCTCGTGCAGGTCCCGGGCGGTCACGCCGCGGCGCTCCTGGCTCTTCGTGCGCCGCAGGTTGCGGCTGTTCGCGCGCTCGTCCACCCGGTCGCTGGCGCCCGCCTCGCTCAGCGCCACCGCGATGGCCTGCTTCGGGTCGGTCACGACCGAGCCGTCCTTCTGGCGCAGCTCGCCGTGCTTGCACTCGTGCATGACGCGCGCGACGGTCTTCTTCTGCGCGTCGGACTGGCGGGCGGCCATGGGCGCGGCCTTTCGTTCCGGGGGCGGTCGACGCCCTTCGGCCGGGGCCGGAGAGCGCCGCTCGGCCCGTGGGGGAGTCAGGCGCCGCGGATCGCGGCGATCACGGCTTCGAGCTTGGCCTTGCCGGCGTCGGTGAAGGCGGCGCGGTCGTCCTTGGTCTTGGCCAGGTCGGCGGCCTCGAGCTCCTTGATGGCCTCGGGATCGGCGGAATGCCCGGCGCCGTCGTGCAGCACGACATCGATCACCGGCTCGCCGGAAGACATCTGGTGGTATGCCGCGAAGGCGAAGACAGCCTTGGCCTTGTCGCTGAGTGTCGTGGACGCCATGGAACGTTCCCCCTGATCGATTGAAGTGGCGCCGGATGAATGCGGCGAGCGGTCGCTTGGTTCGGCGAACCGCATCGACGGGTTGCCGCAGTTGTGCGGGGCCGTCAGCTCACCAGATCAGGCCCATGACGACCCACGACAGCTCCGCCCGTGCGGCGTGACCGCGAAGGCCGCGGGCCACCCCCGCCGCAGGCGCCCCCGGTGTGCCCGCTCTGCGACCGGCCCATCCCGCCCCACGCCAAGTCGAGCCGGCACCACCTCGTCCCCAAGCTGAAGGGGGGCGCCAAGCTCGGGACGGTGCACCTCCATCAGGTCTGCCACAGCGCCATCCACGCCCGGTTCTCGGAAAGCGAGCTGGCGCGCCGCCTCAGCGACGTGGACAGCCTCAAGGCCGACCCGGCCCTGGCGGAGTTCCTGGCCTGGGTGCGGACCAAGCCGGACGACTTCCACGCCCCGACCCGCCAGACGCGGGACCGGCGGGGCGGGCGGACCAGGATGAGGCGCTCCTGACCGCGGGGCCGGGCGGCGCTTCGGCGAGCATCGATCCGCGGACGACGGACCGGCCGCGTGGGCGGAACTGTGCCGCCCGGCCTTTCGGCGCCGGACTTCGACGGTCGACGACCGTCGCGAACGCTTCGGCCTTCCCGAGGGTGCAAGCATGCGGGCTGCCGGAGCACGGCCGACACCGCTCGCGGTCCCGCAGGCCTTCACGGCGCGGCCGGACGTCGACGAACCCTCGGGCAGGGAATTCTTGCCCCTGCCGCGTCGGGACTTCGCACGCGGGCGGCGGCGACTGTCGAAATCTTCGGCCGGGCACGATCGGGTTTCGAGCGGACGGGCGGCGCATCCCGATCGGGCTCGCGGGACGCACGGACGTCTTCCCCGATCCGATACCCACAATTTTGTTAGGGGTGAGCCCCGAAAAAGATGCGAAGCACGACCCAACAATGCATTCGGCGTCTTGCCTCGATTGAAGATGTCTCATAACGTCCCGGCTCGAAGACTTTCCCGAGACGAAGCGGCGTTGATGGACGTCCCCATCTCTCAGGAGTTCGCCTTTCGATCCAAAAAGTGCAGCCTCGATGAAATTTCAGCCGAAAAGGTTTGTGGTCGAAGTCAAACGCGGGACGAGCCGGGCGTCGTTCGCTTCACCGGACCCGTCGACGGCCAAGTTCAGCAACGCCGAGGCCATGTTGTTCGGCGCTTCGAGCAAGGCCGATACCCAACCTGCCCCTCCCGTTGCGGCCAAGAAACACGCGCCGAGCGGTCGAGTTCTTCGATCCCTGGTCGAACCACCGCCGCCGGTCGTCGAGGACGAGCCACCGCCGGTCCGGCGCGGCCGCAAACCCGGCTCCAAGAACAAGCCCAAGCCCCAGGTCCTCTCGGACGCTCCCGTCATCGACGTCGAGAGGCCGCGGCGGGGCCGCAAGCCCGGCTCCAAGAACAAACCCAAGGCGCCGATCCCGACGGCCTTCCCCACCGCCGCCGCGGCGAGCCAACAGAGCCTGGCGGCCATGCGCAGCTACGGCTTCGCCGACGAGGCCACGGCCGACTGGGCGGCGCCGGCACCGCCCCTCACCGTCGAGCCGCCGGCCCCCGCCGCACCGGCGGCAGCCGAGACCGCCGCGCTGGAGGTCGCACAGCCCCGCACCAGGCTGCGCGAGCGCTCGACCATCCTGAAGCGCTACGTCCTCGGCATCGAGCCGAGCCCCGGCCAGCCGGGCGCGCTCCGCACGCGCCGCCTCCGGCGGGCATCGTGAACCGCGGGCGGGGCGCCCCGCCGCGAGGGCGGTGATCTTCCCCCTGAGCAGGGGGCCTCGTCGCCGGGCGGCCCGCCCCCTCCTCACCCGTGCAGGTCGGCGACGATCACCATGATCAGCCCGGCCAGCGACACCAGCCACACCAGGGACCGCACGTAGGGGATGCCGAAGGCGTAGAGCGGCAGGTAGACCACGCGGGCCCAGAAGTAGAGCGCCACGCCCCAGCCGGTCAGCGCGCCGTCGCGCCCGGCGAGATGCGCGATCAGCACCGCGCCGATGAACAGCGGCAGCGTCTCGAACAGGTTCTTCTGCGCCCGCTGCAGCCGGGCCGTGATCTTGCCCACCGGCGGCCCGTCGTCGTCGCGCGCGCTGGCGTTGTAGGCCGTGCCGGTCTCGATCGTCCGCAGCTGCGAGGGCAGGCCGATGTAGATCAGCGCCAGGACCAGCGTCCAGGCGAGGTAGAACAGTTCGGTCGTCATCGCGCGCGGGATCCTTCGCCATCGAACGGGGTGCGTTGCGGAACGCCGCCGGACCGCTTTGGGTGCATGGCTCGCCTGCGAGCCTCGGCGGCCTGCGAGGACCGCGGTCGAAAAGCTCAATATTTCAGCACGCCGTATGGTTGACGAAGAAAAAGCGGTTCCGTAGGCACCGCCCGAGGCCCGACGGGCATTCCCTCCACACGACAGATCAGCCAAGGAGCCCGCGATGCCGGTGCGCGCCGCGATCAATCACGTCACCGATTATCGCTACGACCGGCCCGTCTCGCTGGGCCCGCAGGTGATCCGCCTGCGGCCGGCGCCCCACTGCCGCACCGAGATCCCGAGCTATTCGCTGAAGGTCAGCCCGACCAGCCACTTCATCAACTGGCAGCAGGACCCGCACGGCAACTGGCTCGCCCGCCTCGTCTTCACGGAGAAGACCGACCACCTGCGCATCGAGGTCGACCTGTCCGCCGAGATGGCGGTGATCAACCCGTTCGACTTCTTCGTCGAGCCCACCGCCGAGATCTTCCCCTTCGCCTACGACGCCGAGACGCGCGCAGAGGTCGCCGCCTACCTCGACGACACGCCCCCCTCGCCCCGGGTGCAGGCCTTCCTCGACTCGATCTCGCGCGAGCCGCGCCGCTCGATCGACCTCCTGATCGACATCAACACCCGCCTGTCGCGCGAGATCGCCTACGTGATCCGCATGGAGCCGGGCACGTACGAGCCCGAGGAGACGCTGGCCAGGAAGTCGGGCTCGTGCCGCGACTCGGCCTGGCTGATGGTGTCGATCCTGCGCGGCCTCGGCCTCGCGGCGCGCTTCGTGTCGGGCTACCTGATCCAGCTCCGCGCCGACATCGACCCCGTGTCGGGCCCGCTCGGCACCCGCCACGACTTCACCGACCTCCACGCCTGGGCCGAGGTCTACCTGCCGGGCGCGGGCTGGATCGGCCTCGACGCCACCTCGGGCCTGCTCTGCGGCGAGGGCCACATCCCGCTCGCCGCGACCCCCCACTACCGCGCGGCGGCGCCGATCTCGGGCGCGCTCGACCAGTGCGAGATCACCTTCGACCACGCGATGGCGGTGACCCGCGTCGCGGAAGCGCCGCGCATCTCGCTGCCCTTCTCGGACGAGGCCTGGGGCGCGCTGGACGCGCTCGGCAAGCGCGTCGACGCGGACCTGCGGGCGCAGGACGTGCGCCTCACCACCGGCGGCGAGCCCACCTTCATCTCCATCGACGACTTCGAGGCGGCCGAGTGGAACGCGGAGGCGGTCGGCCCGAGCAAGCGCGGCCTCGCCGACCAGCTGATCCGGCGCCTGCGGACCCGCTTCGCGCCCGGCGGCTTCCTGCACTACGGCCAGGGCAAGTGGTATCCCGGCGAAAGCCTGCCGCGCTGGGCCTTCTCGCTCTACTGGCGCAAGGACGGGCTGCCGATCTGGCGGGACCCCGCGCTCATCGCGAGCGAGACGGGCCCCAAGGCGGCGCGGATCGAGGACGCGCGGCGCCTGATGAACGCCATCGCGCACCGCCTCGGCCTCGAACACTCCTACGTCCAGCCGGCCTTCGAGGACCCGGCCCACTGGCTGCTGAAGGAGGCGCAGCTTCCCCGCGAGATCGACGCGCTGCAGTCGCCCGTCGGCACCGTCGAGCAGCGGGCCCGCATCGCCCGCGTGTTCGACCGCGGCCTGACGGCGCCGGCCGGCTACGTCATGCCCATCGCCCGCTGGGGCCGCGACTGGGCCAGCGAGATCTGGCAGACGCGCCGCGAGCACATCTTCCTCACGCCCGGCGACTCGCCGCTCGGCTTCCGGCTGCCGCTCGACTCGCTCGACTACGTGCCGCCGGCGCGCTTCCCCTACGCGGCCCCGCAGGACCCGACCGAGCCCCGCGGCCCCCTGCCCGACCCAGACCAGCTCACCACCATTACGGCGTCGCGCGCCGCGAAGCCGCTCCTCGTGCAGCCGGCCGACCACCACCGCGAGGACCCCGAGGTCCGCACCGCCTTCGCGGTCGAGCCGCGCGACGGCCAGCTCTGCGTGTTCATGCCGCCCGTCGACCGGCTGGAGGACTATCTCGAGCTGATGGCAGCCGTGGAGGGCGCGACCGCCGACCTCGGGCTGACGGTCCACATCGAGGGGTACGACCCGCCCTACGACCCGCGCCTCAGCGTCATCAAGGTCACGCCCGACCCCGGCGTGATCGAGGTCAACGTGCAGCCGGCGACGGGCTGGGACCACGCGGTGGAGATCACCCGCGGCCTCTACGAGGACGCGCGCCACGTGCGGCTCGGCGCCGACAAGTTCATGACGGACGGGCGCCACACCGGCACGGGCGGCGGCAACCACGTGGTGCTGGGCGGCGCGACGCCGAACGACTCGCCCTTCGTGCGCCGGCCGGACCTCCTGAAGAGCATCATCCTCTACTGGCAGCGCCACCCGAGCCTGTCCTACCTGTTCGGGGGGATGTATATCGGGCCGACCTCGCAGTCGCCGCGCATCGACGAGGCCCGCCACGACGGCCTCTACGAGATGGAGGTGGCGCTCGCCCAGGTGCCCGGCCCGGAGGAGCCCAATATCCGGCCCTGGATGGTCGACCGGCTGTTCCGCAACCTGCTGGTCGACGTCACGGGCAACACGCACCGAGCCGAGATCTGCATCGACAAGCTGTGGTCGCCCGACAGCGCCACGGGCCGGCTCGGCCTCGTCGAGTTCCGCGCCTTCGAGATGCCGCCGGACGCGCGCATGAGCCTCGCCCAGCAGCTCCTCGTGCGGGCCCTGGTGGCCTGGTTCTGGCGGGAGCCGCTCGACGGGGCTCTGGTGCGCTGGGGCACGTCGTTGCACGACAAGTACATGCTGCCGCATTTCGTCGAACAGGACTTCGCCGAGGTGCTGCGCGACCTCGCGGGCGCGGGCTACGCCTTCGACCCGGCCTGGTTCGACGCGCAGCGCGAGTTCCGCTTCCCGCATTACGGGACAGTGGAATATCACGGCGTCAAGCTGGAGCTCAGGCAGGCGCTGGAGCCCTGGCACGTGCTCGGCGAGGAGGGCTCGTCCTCCGGCACGGCGCGCTACGTCGATTCCTCGGTCGAGCGCGTCCAGGTGAAGCTGTCGGGGGCGACGCCGGGCCGCCACGTCGTGCTGTGCAACGGGCGGCCGGTGCCCCTCGTCGCCACCGGCATCGCGGGCGAATACGTGGCGGGCGTGCGCTTCAAGGCGTGGCAGCCGGGCCGCTCCATGCAGCCCTTCGTCAGGGTGCAGGCGCCCCTCACCTTCGACGTCGTGGACCGCTGGTCGCACCGCTCGGTCGGCGGCTGCGTCTACGGCGTGTCGCATCCCGGCGGGCGGAGCTACGACACCTTCCCGGTCAACGCCTTCGAGGCCGAGACCCGCCGCCGGGCGCGCTTCAGCGGGCTCGGCCACACCAGCGGCACCGTGCCCCTGCCGCCCGAGGAGCGCCCCGGCGAGTTCCCGATGACGCTGGACCTGCGCCGGCCGGCCTGGGTGTGATCGGGATCGAAGGGCCCTCGGCCCTTCGCGCGGGTGCGGGGCGCGCAGCCCCGCATCTCGTACCGGCCAACGGACATGCTGACGCATCTCCGTCGGGTCACGCCGCATGAGCGGGGGCGCGCATTCGCGCTTGCAGCGGTCAAGAGATCTGACCGCTGGCATCAGAGCACCGTCGTCGGGGCGCCGCCCCGAACCCCGGCGAAGGGCCGAAAGGCCCTTCGCGATCCCTTTCAAGCTTCTCCGTAGAACTGCAGCGCCCTGCGCACGCTCGGCCGGGCCTTCATGCGGTCGAAGTGGGCGGCGACGTTGGGCGGCAGCGCCACGTCGACGTCGGGTGCCCAGCGCTCGCAGTAGAACAGCGCCGTGTCGCCGATCGAGAAGCGCGGGCCGCCCACCCAGGTCCGGCCCTGAAGCTCGCGGTCCAGGATGGCGAAGCCCTGCCGCACCATCTCGGTCCCCTCGGCCTTGATGCTCGACAGGCCGAGGCCCGTCTTGTGCAGCAGGTCCTTGGGCTCGAAATCGCTGGCGCGGAGGATGCGGTGGAAGGCCTGCGCGTGCAGCGTGCCGACCGCGTAGTCCATGACCTCGATCATCCGCACGCGGTCCTCGACCGCCTCGGGGATCAGCCCGGCCTGCGGCCAGGTCAGGCCGATCCAGGTCGCCATGGCGCCGTATTCGGTCAGCGACGAGCCGTCGTCGCGCACCAGGAACGGCACCTTCTCCTTCGGATTGATCGACTTGAAGGGCTCGCGCTTCGTGGCGTCGCCGGCGACGTCGAGCTCCTCGGTCTCGAAGGTGGCCCCGGCCTCCTCCAGGAGGACGTGGATGCCGATCGCGCAGGTGTGCCTGCCCCAATAGAGCTTCATGGTGTCCGTCCCCGGTGTGTGTGCCGGGGCAACGGCGCGGTCCGGACCGGGGTTCAGACGAAGTTCCGGATGGCCTCGACCACGCCGTAGATGAAGGAGGCGCTGAGCGCGACGCCGACCGCGCCCGCCACCACGCCGCTCAGCACCAGCACGCCGTCGCGCTCGATCTGGCCGAGGCCGAACAGGCACACGGCGAGGCCGTAGGGCACCTGCCCGACCAGCGGCGCCGCGACCAGCATGCCGATCGACATGAGCAGCAGCAGCAGCGCGGACAGCATCGCGGCGAGGCGCGGCTCGAACACCGACAGGCGCGGCCGCGACCAGCGCTCCAGCCGGCTCACCACGGGCAGGGCGCGCTTGACGGCGCGCAGCACGTCCGACCGCGCCACCGAGCCGCGCAGCACCACCCCCGGAAACCAGGGCTCCGGCCGCCGCACCAGCATCTGCAGGGCGATCATGATGAGCAGCAGCGCCGAGATCGTGGGGATCGGCGGCGGCATGGGCAGGCAGTTGGGCAGGCCCAGCAGGACCACCAGGATAGCGAATGAGCGCTCGCTCAGTATGGCGAGGATGTCTCGGAAGCTGATGCGCTCCTCAGGCTCGGCGGCGAGCAGTACGAGAACCTGGGACAACCGCATCTGGACCGTCGAGGCCTTTCCCGCGCGAGAACCGTGCCAGAAATAACGCCGCTGACCCGCAAAAGGAAGCACGGCATGGCTGCTCACGCGCCGATGCGGGGCCTCGGCGGCGCGTTCAGAGGCCGAGGCGGCCGGCGAGGAAGCCGGTGAGCTGCGGATCGCGGTAGTCGCGGATCAGCAGCGCCGCGCCGCGCGCCTTGAGCCCGTTCTCGTCGAGGGGCGGGCTGATGCCGACCACCGGCAGGCCGGCCGCCACGGCGGAGGCGACGCCCGATCCCGAATCCTCGAACGCCACGGTGCGGGCGAGGTCGCCGCCGATCATAGCCGCGGCGGTGAGGTAGGGCATGGGATGGGGCTTCGGGCTCGCGACCTCGTCGCCGGCCACCACCGCCCTGACGCGGCCGCGGATGCCGAGCGCCTCGAGCACGAGCTCGGCGTTGGCGCGCGGCGCGTTGGTGACGACCGCGTAGGGCACGCCGCGGTCATCGGCCCAGGCGAGCAGGTCCATCAGGCCCTCGGCGGGGTCGACGTCGGTGACGAGCGAGCGGTAGCGCTCTTCCTTGCTGTCCATGACGGCCGCGTGATCCGCCCTCGGCACGTGCGGCAGGAAATGCGCCGCGATGGCGGAGTTGGGCTGCCCCATGATGAAGTGCCGGTAGTCCTCCCAGGTCAGCGCGACGCCGTGCGGCGACAGCACGGTCTGGAAGGCCGAGAAATGGAGGTGCTCGGTGTCGATGAGCGTCCCGTCCATGTCGAAGAGCAGGGCTGGTGTCATGGCCGGGAAGCTACAGGGGACGGCGCCGGAAGGCGAGACGGGGGAGCCGGATCAGCGGGCCGCATCTTCCGCGAAGGTGTAGACGTCGAGCGGCTGGCCGACGCCGCGCAGCGGGAAGGACCCCAGGCGCCTCAGGCTCGCGCCGCAGCGCGTGTGCTCGACGAAGGCGGCGGAGAAGAGCGCCGTCGCGCCGACCTCCTTGGTCAGCGTTTCGAGGCGCGACGCGATGTTGACGGCCGGGCCGATCACGGTGAAGTCGAGCCGCTTCCGCGAGCCGATGTTGCCGTACATCACGTCGCCGTAGTTCACGCCGACCCCGTAGCCGAGCGGCTCCCGCCCCTCCGCGATGCGCCGGACGTTGAGGTCCGCCATGGCGGCGCGGATGCCGGCGACGGCCGCGATGGCGGCCTGCGCGTCGTCCGGGAAGATGGCGAGCAGGCCGTCGCCCATGAACTTCAGGATCTCGCCGCCGTGCGCCTCGATGGGCTCGGACAGCGCGTCGAAATAGTCGTTGAGCAGGGCGATGACGTCGTCGCGCGGCCACAGGTCGGAGATGGCCGTGAAGCCGCGCAGGTCGACCACCACGATGGCGGCCTCCACCGTGAAGCCCGAGCCGCGCCGCGTCGCGCCGTTCAGGATGGCCTCGCCCGCGTGGGGGCCCACGTAGGTGTCGAGCAGGGTGCGGGCGAGGCGGTTCTTGACGCGCACGTCCGCCACGAGGGCCAGGGCCGGCATGAGATCGGCCAGCAGGGCGACGTCCGCCTCGGCGAAGCCGCCCGGCCGGTCGGTGGCGAAGGTGACGACGTTGCGCCGACCCAGCGTGAAGCGCAGCGGCCAGGCGACGTAGTCGGTCACGCCCTCGTCGCGGAGGTCGGCGTAGAGCGGGTAGGGATCGTCGGCCGGGTCGGTCGCCCAGAGCCGGGCCCGAATCTCCGGCGCGCCCTCGTGGATGTCGTGCGTCGGGCTGACGAGGTAGCTCGGGCCGAGCCGGGCGTCGAAGCCGGCCATGCGCGCCTCGACGTCGGCGGCGCCGCGCCGCCACAGGACGCGGACCCCGGCCCATTGCGGGTTGTCGATCTGCAGGATCATCACGGCCCGCAGCAGCGGCAGCCCCGCGGCTTCGAGCCGCCGGCAGAGTTCCAGGAAGACGCGGTCGAGGAAGCGCTCGCCCGTCGTCTCGTTGACGAGCCAGTCCAGCGTCGGATCACGCCGCGCGGGCCAGAGGGTCGCGTCGATCGACTCGTGGGTCATGGCACTCGTCCCCGTGTGCGCTGCATCATAAAGGATGGGGACGACGGGTGCGCGACGACAAGCTCAAAAAAACGCGCCCGCGGCGACTCTGCGGCTTCTCGCCCTGCAACATTCGGGCGCTCCGGGACTTGTGCGCTGGAGCGCCGCCGACGACGGGCGGCCGTGATCCCGAGGAGCGATCCGATGCCCCAGTTCGACGCGACCATCAAGCACATCAAGGACGGCGTGAAGGGCTTCACCGTCAAGGCGGCGGTGACCAACATCGAGGGCTGGGAGGCCACCCTCGAGAAGTCCGAGACCCCCGGCGTGAAGACGCTGGTCAAGGACCTCGAGCACCTCAAGAAGCTGATCCAGGACGAAAAGCCCAAGGGCGACCAGATCAAGAAGCTCCTGGCCAAGCTCGGCAAGGAGACCGTGACCTTCGCGGGCAAGTCCGAGGGCAAGAACGCCGAGAAGGCCAAGGCGCTCGGCGAGGCGCTGGCCCACATGGCCGACGCCCCCGAGGAGAAGGAAGAGGCCGCCAAGGCCGAGTGAGCGCCTCGCTCACCGCCCGACCGGGACGGCCCGCCGGAGCGATCCGGCGGGCTTTTTCGTGGGCGCATGCGGCCGAGGGCGGGTCGAGGCCGTCGTCCCGACCCCGGCCGCCCGCCCGGTTCACACCGTCGAGCAGGCGCCGCCGCCGGGCGCGGGGGCGCCGTCCGGCGCCACGACGTAGCGGTGGTCGCAGACGGCGACCTGGGGCGGGCGCCGCGTCGCGTCGAAGGCGTCGCTGCCGCTCTTCAGCATGGCCCAGAAGGGCGCGTTGGGGTCGTCGCGGTGCTTCTCCATGTTGGCCTCCGTCATGCGGAACGGCAGCGCCTGGAGCGAGATCGCGGTCTGGCCGCCCGCGAAGGCCTCGTGGGCGAGGCCGTAGATCTCCTCGATCTCGCGGTTGGTCATGGCGTAGCAGCCGACCGAGCGACAGCCGCCGTGCACCATCAGCGAATCCCCGGTGCGGCCGAGCGAGCGGTCGAAGGCGTTGGGATAGCCGACGTTGAAGGACAGGTACTCGCGCGAATGCGGGTTCATCTGGTTCGGCGCGACCGAGTAGAAGCCTTCCGGCGCCTGGTGGTCGCCGTAGGCCTTCTTGGGGCCGAGCCCGCCCGAGTAGTGGCACACCGGATAGCTCTTCAGCGGCCGGTAGCGGCCGGTGCGGTCCTCCTTCCAGATCTCCAGCGCCGAGTCTTCCTTGATGATGCGGATGAAGATCGGCGCGCCGCGGTCCATGTTCTCGGACTGCATCAGCGCGACGGTGTCGGGATAGACGGAGCCGATGTTGACGCGCTCGGCCAGGTCGCCAGCGCAGCCGGCGAGCGCGAGGGCGCACAGGAGCGCCGACAGGAGGCGGGACACGATACGCTTCACGGCCTGACGGAACCTCGCGCGGGGGCTGGACGGTCCGCCACCCTGCCCGCGGAGCGCGGGCGGAATGTGGCGCGGGGCCGACGATGGACCGGGATGGTGAACGGGGCGTTGCGAGCCTGAACTCAGGAGCCGAGCGGGTTCGCGAGCAGATCGGCGATCCGATCGACGAAGCGGGATGCGTCGGCGATGACCTGACCCGTCGCATCATCGCTGATGTCCGCATCCGGATCGGTCGAGTAGTCGGCCATCTCTTTGTAGCGGTAGGCGTCGGTCAGGACACGCCAGACATCCCGGCTTGATCCGAGGTCGCCCTTGGTCAACCGCGAGAACTCGCTGTGCACGCCGCGATGGGTCTTCGCGCTTCGCCCGGTCCGCTCCTGGATCAAGGCTTCAGCGGCGTGGAATGCCGCGTAGTAGCCCGATCGCGCAGCGAGGCGGTTGAGCTTTAAGCCGGCGAGCAATCGAGCCTCGCCGAGGTCGCGCCTCGCCCTGGCCAGTGAGGCTGCGGCCTCCGGCGTCACAGATCGATTCCCTCACGGCGCACCTCGGCCATGAAGCCGGTGCGGTCGGCGTAGGCCCCCGCTCGGAACGGCATGGCGCCGATCAGCGCGCCGTCCTCGTAGAGGATGTCCGTCTCGATCGCGGCCAGGGTCCGCGACTCCCGCCCGAAATCGTCGAAGTTCCGCAGAAATACAGCGACGTCGTAGTCCGAGTCCGGCCGGGCGTCGCCCCGCGCCCGCGAGCCGAACAGCACCACGCGCTCGATCCGGTCGCCGTAGGCGGCGTCGAGGGCGGCGCGGAAGCGGATCAGCACGGGGTCGTCGATCGCGGCCATGGAGGCGAGCCTATCACGCCGGACGGCCGGCCTCCACGGCCTCCGCCACCGGCCAGCGCCAGAACTCCCGCCCCTCCTTCTCCAGCGCGCGGTTGAGCACCATGCGGTGGACCTCGTCGGCGCCGTCGACGAGGCGCGCCTGGCGGGCGTAGCGGTAGATCCATTCCAGCACCGTGTCCTTGGAATAGCCCTTGGCGCCGGTGATCTGGATGCCTGTGTCGGCGGCGCGGTGGAGCACGCCGGCGCACTGCACCTTGGCCATCGACACCTCCGTGCGGGCGAAGCCGCCGCGGTCGAGCTCCCAGGCGGCCTTCATGACGAGCAGCCGCCCGATCTCGATCTCCATGGCGAGTCCGCCCAGCATCAGCTGCACGGATTCGCGGTCGGCGAGCCGCACGCCGAAGCCGTGGCGCTCCTTCGCGTAGGCTTCCGCGATCTCGACGCAGCGCTTCGCGAGGCCGAGCCACCGCATGCAGTGGGTGAGGCGCGCCGGCCCGAGCCGGATCTGCGTGACCTTGAGGCCGTCGCCCTCGCCAAGCAGCACGTCCTCGGGGCGCACCACGAGGCCGTCGAACTTGAGCTCGCAGTGGCCGCCGTGCTCTTCCGGCCCCATGATGGGGATGCGACGCAGGATCTCCCAGCCGGGCTGGTCCTTGTGGAACTGGAAGGCCGTGAGGCCGCGCCGCGGGTCGTCCGAGGTCTTGGCCATCAGCGTGAAATGCGAGGCCTCGCCGGCGCCGGTGATGTACCATTTGCGGCCGGTGATGCGGTAGGAGCCGTCGGGCTGCTTTTCCGCGCGGGTCTGGATCATCGATGGGTCGGAGCCGCCGCCGGGGTGGGGCTCCGTCATGGCGAAGGCCGAGCGCACCTCGCCCCGCACGATGGGCGCGAGCCAGCGCTCCTTTTGATAGGGCGTGCCGATCTTCTCCAGCATCATCATGTTGCCGTCGTCGGGCGCGGCCGAGTTGAACACGGCGGGACCGAAGATCGAGCGGTTCATGGCCTCGTAGCAGACCGCCATGCCGACGCGACCCACCCCGAGGCCGCCGGTCTCGGGGCGGAGCTGCAGGCACCACAGCCCTTCGGCGCGGGCCTCGGCGCGCAACGCGTCGAGCAGCGGCAGCGCGATGTTCTCGTGCGCGTCGAAGCTCGCCGGATCGGCTTCGAGCGGCAGGAGCCGGCGCTCGACGAAGGCGCCGACGCGCCGGCGCAGCGCGTCGAGCTCGGGCGTGATGGTGAAGTCCATGGGAGGTCCTGGCGATCCTAGAGGCTGTTATGAACCATGGAGGGCGGCTCCATTGCGGCGCGGCGAGCCGAATGGCAGGAGAAGCTTGCAGCCGGTACGTCCGTACCGGCAAGAGCTTCGACGCATCAGGCGGCCGCTGCGCCGCAACCCCGGAGGGGCCGGGCCCTTTTCGGCGCTCGGTTCGTCGACTTGCTCGACCGTGGCTCAGCCACGCTCATCGCAAGTCTCCTGCCGATCATCCGAAAATGGCTCCAGTCGAGCCACCCTCCATGGTTCATAACAGCCTCTAGAGCGACGAGACGAGGTGGCCGCCGTCGACCGCGATCTCGGCCCCCGTCATGTAGCGCGACGCGTCCGAGCAGAGCAGCAGCAGCGGGCCGTCGAGGTCCTCCGCCGTGCCGATGCGGCGCTGCGGGATGCGCTTCACCATGGCCTGCCCGGCGTCGCTCGCGAAGAAGCCGCGGTTGATGTCGGTCTCGACGTAGCCGGGGCAGAGCGCGTTGACCCGCACCCCGTGCCGCGCCCATTCCAACGCCAGCGCGCGGGTGAGCTGCACGAGCCCCGCCTTCGAGGCCGCGTAGGGCGCCACCTGGGCCGCGACCCGGAGCCCGAGGATCGAGGCGACGTTGACGATGGCACCCCCGCCGCGCGCCCGCATGATCCGCGCCGCCGCCTGGGCGCACAGGAAGGCGCCCTTGAGGTTGGTGTCCACCACCCGGTCCCAGGCCTCCTCGGGCAGGTCGAGGCTCGGGCCGGCGGCCGAGATGCCGGCGTTGTTGACCAGCACGTCGAGCGCGCCGAAGCGGGCCTCGACGGCCGCGAAGGCGGCCCCGACCGACGCGGCGTCGGCGACGTCGAGCCGGAACGCCTCGGCCTCGCCGCCCGCGGCGCGGAGCGCCTCGCACACGGCCGCGCAGCTCTCCGCCCGGCGCGCCGCCACGGCGACGCGGGCGCCGGAGCGCGCCAGCAGCGCAGCGAAATGGGCGCCGAGGCCGCCCGAGGCGCCCGTCACGAGCGCGACGCGGCCGCCGAGGTTTGCCGTGAAGCTTGGGCCCGGCACAGGCTCCTCCCGATCCGTCGTTCGCGCGAGCTTGGCGCGAAACCCGTTGCGGGGGAAGGCCGATCGGCGCCACAACGGGGGCGGGGAAGCGCGGCAGGGGGTACGATGCGGGGTGTGATCGAGGATCTCGACCGGCGGCGCGCCGAAGCGGCGGCGGGCGGCGGCGAGCGGCGCGTCGCGGCGCAGCACGCCAAGGGCAAGCTCACGGCCCGCGAGCGCATCGAACTCCTGCTCGACCCCGCCTCCTTCGAGGAGTTCGACACCTTCGTCGAGCACCGCTCGACCGACTTCGGCATGGAGAAGACCCGCATCTCCGGCGACGGCGTCGTCACCGGCTGGGGCACGGTGAACGGCCGCGCCGTGGTGGTGTTCTCGAAGGATTTCACGGTGTTCGGCGGCTCCCTGTCGGAAACCCACGCGGCCAAGATCACCAAGGTGCAGGATCTCGCCATGAAGATCCGCGCGCCCATCATCGGCCTGTTCGACGCCGGCGGCGCGCGCATCCAGGAGGGCGTGGCGGCGCTCGGCGGCTACGGCGAGGTGTTCCGCCGCAACGCGGAGGCCTCCGGCGTGATCCCGCAGATCTCCGTCATCATGGGCCCCTGCGCGGGCGGCGACGTGTATTCGCCGGCCATGACGGACTTCATCGTCATGGTGCGCGACACGAGCTACATGTTCGTGACCGGCCCCGACGTCGTGAGGACCGTCACCAACGAGACCGTATCCGCCGAGGACCTCGGCGGCGCCCGCGTCCACACCACCAAATCGTCGATCGCCGACATGGCCTTCGACGACGATGTGGAGGCCCTGCTGCAGGTGCGACGCCTCGTCGACTTCCTGCCCGCCAACAACACGGCGGGCCCGCCCGAGTGGCCGAGCTTCGACGACGTCGAGCGGCACGACGCCTCGCTCGACACGCTGGTGCCCGAGAACGCCAACACGCCCTACGACATCAAGGAGTTGGTCGCGAAGGTTGTCGACGAGGGCGACGTGTTCGAGATCGGGGCCGCCTTCGCGCGCAACATCGTCACGGCCTTCGCGCGGGTCGGCGGGCGCACGGTCGGGGTGGTGGCGAATCAGCCGCTGGTGCTGGCCGGCGTGCTCGATTCCGACGCCTCGCGCAAGGCCGCGCGCTTCGTGCGCTTCTGCGACAGCTTCGAGATCCCGATCCTGACCTTCGTCGACGTGCCCGGCTTCCTGCCCGGCACCGCGCAGGAATATGGCGGGCTCATCAAGCACGGCGCGAAGCTGCTGTTCGCCTATTCGCAGGCCACCGTGCCGATGATCACCGTGATCACGCGCAAGGCCTTCGGCGGCGCCTACGACGTGATGGCGTCGAAGCACGTCGGCGCGGACGTCAACTACGCCTGGCCCTCGGCGCAGATCGCCGTGATGGGGGCCAAGGGGGCGGTCGAGATCATCTTCCGCTCCGACATCGGCGACCCGGACAAGATCGCCGAGCGCACGCGCGACTACGAGAGCCGCTTCCTGTCGCCCTTCGTGGCGGCCGAGCGCGGCTACGTCGACGAAGTGATCCGCCCGCGCTCGACGCGGCGGCGCATCGCGCGGGCGCTGGCGATGCTGCGCTCGAAGAAGGCCGAGAAGCCGTGGCGGAAGCACGACAACATCCCGCTGTAAACAACGGCCTCGATTTCAACTCAGGAACAGCTACGCCGGCCCGAACGTGTCCTCGGTCCAGCGCGACGCCACCGCGAGCGCGTCGTCGATCCGGGCGGCGGCGTCGGTGGGCTCGCGGCCGGCCTGCCATCGCGGCCGCGTGCCGAGCTGGAGGTGCAGGTCGGCGACGTCGGTGATGACGAAGGGATATTCGTCGCCGGCCGGGCTCGTCACCGTCACCTCGACGCCCACGCCCTTCACGGACCAGTCCGCCATCGACCCTCTCCCCGGCTGTGACCTCGACGTCACATGACGCGCGCCGAGGTCGGCGATTCTCGGGCGCGATCTCGACGATCGCGCCACAGCCGTTGACGTTCCGTTAACGACGATCGGCGCCCGCCATCCCCTCGACAGACCGAAACGCGATCGCCACATTCCCGTCATCGGTGCCGAGAAACCGGGCAGGGAGGCCCCCATGCGGGACGAACTGAGGGACAGGCTGAGGTCGTCGTTCGCCGCCGGGCGGGGCTCCGGCGAGGCCGTGCGGGTGCTGCACGCCCCCTCCCCTGGCGACGCCTTCCTGCGCGAGTTCCGCGCCAAGGCGGAGCGGGTCGTGGTGCCGGCCATGGCGGAGGTGGGCCACCTCCTGGAAAGGCACGGGCGCTTCTTCTCGATCGAGCGCGTGGCCGAGCGGACGACCTGCCGCGGCGTGCTGGTCCCGCCCTCGGTGCAGATGAACGTGTTCCGCCGCCACAGGACGTCCAACTTCAAGAACGGCGCCCCGCACTTCAACGTCGTGTGCGACAGCAGGGGGCGGCGTGTGCTGTTCCGGCGCACGCTGCTCCTGTCGGGCGCGGAGGCCGAGGACGTCGGCGCCTGCGGGCTCGACGCGCTCACCCGCGACCTCGTGCAGGACAAGGTCGCCGCCATGCTGGACGTCCTGGCGCGGACGTGACCCTGCCATGCCGGCTTCCGCGGCAGCGGGGGGTCGACGCGGGCGCGGCGCTCCGCTAGCGCTGCCAGCCGAATGCCGGCCCGGCGCCGGCCGCGCGCGAACCCGAGAGACATAGACCCATGCCGCCCCGCTACTCCCTGTCGAAGGACAAGGTCCGCGTCCTCCTGCTGGAGGGCATCAGCCAGACCGCCGCGGACCTCTTCACCCAGGCCGGCTACACCAACGTCACGCGGCTGAAGACCGCGCTCGACGGCGACAAGCTGGTCGAGGCGCTCCAGGGCACGCACATCCTCGGCATCCGCTCGCGCACGCAGATGACGAGGCAGATGGTGACGGCCGCCGACCGGCTGATGGCGGTGGGCTGCTTCTCGGTCGGCACCAACCAGATCGATCTCGACGCCGCGCGCGAGATCGGCGTGCCGGTGTTCAACGCGCCCTTCTCCAACACCCGCTCGGTGGCGGAGCTCGTCATCGGCGAGATCGTGATGCTGCTGCGCCGCGTGCTGCCGCGCTCCAACGCCGCGCATGTCGGCGGCTGGGACAAGTCCGCCACCTTCAGCCACGAGGTGCGCGGCAAGGTGCTCGGCATCGTGGGCTACGGCAACATCGGCACGCAGCTGTCCAACCTCGCCGAGGCGATGGGCATGCGGGTGATCTACTTCGACACGGCCGACAAGCTCCGCCACGGCAACACCGATCCCGTCGAGAGCCTGCACGCGCTGCTGGCCCAGAGCGACGTCGTGTCCCTGCACGTGCCCGAGACCCCCTCGACGCAGAACATGATCGGCGAGGCCGAGATCCGCGCCATGAAGCCGGGCGCCTACCTGATCAACAACGCGCGCGGCACGGTGGTGGACATCGACGCCCTGGCGCGGGCGCTGCGGGACGGGCACCTGCAGGGCGCCGCCATCGACGTGTTCCCCAAGGAGCCCGGCTCCAACACGGAGCGCTTCGCCTCGCCCCTGCAGGGCATCGAGAACGTGATCCTGACGCCGCACGTCGGCGGCTCGACGCTGGAAGCGCAGGAGCGCATCGGCGCCGAGGTGGCGCGCAAGCTCGTCGAATATTCCGACGTCGGCTCGACGGTCGGCGCCGTCAACTTCCCGCAGGTGCAGCTGCCGCCGCGGCCCAACGGCACGCGCTTCATCCACGTGCACGAGAACCTGCCCGGTATGCTGCGCAAGATCAACGAGGTGTTCTCGTCGCAGGACATCAACATCACCGGCCAGTTCCTGCAGACGGACGGCGACGTCGGCTACGTGGTGGTGGAGGCCGTGGACCTCGGCGACCGCGCGGAAGCCCTGCTGGAGGAGATCCGCGCCATCCCGGGCACGATGCGGGCGCGGCTGGTGTACTGAGCCGCGGCGCGGCGATCCGGCCTCAGCACCGGACCGCCGCGAGGTGGCCCGCGGCGGCGTAGGGCAGGAGCTCGCCGTCCCGCGTGACGACGGTGAGGCCGCCGGCGCGGGCCGTCGCGGCGATGATGCGGTCCGCCGGGTCGCGCGGCGGGGTGCCGGGGAGCCTTGTCGAAGCGATCAGGATCTCGGCGGTGAGGGGCGCGAGCGTGAAATTGGGGAAACTCAGGAGCGTCGCGAACCAGGCGTCGGGCGTGATCGTCGACCGCAGCCGCTTCTTCGCGACGAGCGTCGCATATTCCCAGGCCGTGAAGGGGGAGACGAAGACCGGATTTCCGGCAGCCCTCGAAGTGGCGAGCGCGTCACGAGCTTCGGTCGACAAAGGCGTCCCCTCGGTCAGGAAGATCGCCGCGCAGGTGTCGAGAAGAAGAGGGGCGTTGGCACTCAACGCTCGGCGTCCCAGGCTTCCCCTGTCGGTTCAGTGATGTCGCTGTCCTTGTCCCAGGACATCGTCCCCCGCAGCGCCCCCCAGATCTCCGGCATCCCGCCCTCGGTCCGCGCCGGCTCGCCGGTCGCGGATGCGCTCCCGTCCTGGCCGATCAGCCGCGCGTATTCGTCCGCCGACACGAGGACCAGCCTGTCCCGGCCGCCCTGCGTGATCGTCACGGGCTCCGTCTCGGCCCGGTCCGCGAGGTCGTCGAACCCGCTGATGAACTCCGCCGTCGACACGCGCATGACGCACCTTCGATCGCTCCCGAAGCGTCACGATAGGCCCCCGCCCCTCCACCGGCAAGCGAGCGCCCCGCGGGGGTGACGACGCCTCACCCGCGTGCCACCATGGCCCCAACACAGCGGGGCCGAAACGTTGTTCAAGAAGATCCTGATCGCCAACCGGGGCGAGATCGCCTGCCGCATCATCCGCACCGCGAAGCGCATGGGCATCGCCACGGTCGCGGTCTATTCGGACGCCGACCGCGACGCGCTCCACGTCGAGATGGCCGACGAGGCGGTGCACATCGGCCCGAGCCCCGCCGCGCAGTCCTACCTCGACATCGGCCGCATCGTGGAGGCCTGCCGCTCCACCGGTGCCGAGGCGGTCCACCCCGGCTACGGCTTCCTGAGCGAGCGCGAAGCCTTCGCGGAGGCTCTGCGCGCGGCCGGCGTCGCCTTCATCGGCCCGAACCCCCACGCCATCGCGGCCATGGGGGACAAGATCGAGAGCAAGCGCTTCGCCCGCGCGGCCGGCGTGTCCACGGTGCCGGGCAACCTCGACGTGATCCGCGACGCCGCCCACGCGGCCGAGATCGCGCAACGCATCGGCTATCCGGTGATGATCAAGGCCTCGGCGGGCGGCGGCGGCAAGGGCATGCGCATCGCCTATTCCAGCGCCGAGGTGGCGGACGGCTTCGCCCGCGCGAGATCCGAGGCCGCGGCCTCCTTCGGCGACGACCGGATATTCATCGAGAAGTTCATCGAGAACCCGCGCCACGTCGAGATCCAGGTGCTCGGCGACAAGCACGGCAACGTGATCCACCTCGGCGAGCGGGAGTGCTCGATCCAGCGCCGCAACCAGAAGGTCCTGGAGGAGGCCCCCTCGCCCCTGCTCGACCCCGAGACGCGGGCGCTGATGGGCGCCCAGGCGGTCGCGCTGGCCAAGGCGGTCGACTACGATTCCGCCGGCACGGTGGAGTTCGTCGCCGGGCAGGACCGGAGCTTCTTCTTCCTGGAGATGAACACCCGGCTCCAGGTCGAGCATCCCGTTACCGAGCTCGTCACCGGCCTCGACCTCGTCGAGCAGATGATCCGCGTCGCGGCCGGCGAGCCGCTGCGGATCCGCCAGGAGGACGTCAGGATGCAGGGCTGGGCCGTCGAGGCCCGCGTCTACGCCGAGGACCCGACGCGCGGCTTCCTGCCCTCGACCGGCCGCCTCACCACCTTCCGGCCCCCGGCCGAGGGAGAGGACGGGGGCGCGACCGTGCGGGTCGACACGGGGGTGGGCGAGGGCGGCGCCATCTCGATCTTCTACGATCCCATGATCGCCAAGCTCGTCACGCACGCGCCGACGAGGGCCGAAGCCATCGCGGCGCAGTCCCGGGCGCTCGACGGATTCGCCATCCACGGCATCCGCCACAACATCCCCTTCCTGTCGGCCCTGATGGGGCACGAGCGCTGGCGCGCCGGCCGGCTGTCGACGGGCTTCATCGCCGAGGAGTTCGGGGCGGAGTTCGCGAACCCGGTGCCGGCCGGCACGGTCGCGCTGCGGCTCGCCTGCGTGGCGGCGGTGGTCGACGCCAAGCTCAACGCGCGCAAGCGCCGGATCTCCGGGCAGATGCCGGTGGCGCGGCCCGTGGTCTTCGAGCGGCGGCGCACGGTCAGGGTCGGGGAGCGGGACGTCGTCTTCACGCTCGACGGCGCGGACGGGCACTGGGTGGTGGACGTCGAGGGCGGCGACAGCGTCGCGGTGGCGGGCGACTGGCGGCCGGGCGAGCCCGTGTGGCACGGCACGGTCGGCGGCGACCGCATCGCGGTCGGCGTGTTGCCGGTGCCGAACGGCGCCCTGCTCAGCCACGCCGGCTCCTTCGCCGACGCCCGCGTCTACACGATGCGCGAGGCCGAGCTGGCGCGGCTCATGCCCGCGAAGGGCGCCGCGGGCTCCGGCAAGCAGGTGCTGTGCCCCATGCCGGGCCTGCTGCGCGAGGTGCTGGTGCGCGAAGGGCAGGCCGTGAAGTCGGGCGAGTCGCTGGCGGTCGTCGAGGCCATGAAGATGGAGAACGTGCTCAAGGCCGAGCGCGACGGCACGGTCGCCAAGGTGCTGGTCAGGGCCGGCGACAGCCTCGGCTTCGAGGCCGTGATCCTCGAATTCGCGTGAGGGCGACGCATGAGAGCCCCGGCATGACCGCGCCCGCCTTCCCCGATCCCGCCGCCGAGGCCGCGTGGCGTGCCGCCGTCGCCCGCGTGCTGAAGGGCGGCGACTTCGACGGGCGCCTCGTCACCCGCACGCTCGACGGCATCGTGGTCGCGCCGCTCTACCCCGCCTCCGCGGCGCCCGGCCCCGCCGGCGCGCGGGAGCCCTGCCGCCTGTTCACGCGGCTCGACGCCGAGGGCCTCTCCCCGCTCGACGACCTGGAGAACGGCGCCGACGGCCTCGCCCTCGCCTTCGAGGGCGCGCCCGCGGCGCGCGGCTTCGGCCTCGCGCTCGGCGGGCTCGACGCGGCCCTGGCGGGCGTCGAGCTCGACATGCTGCCGCTGCGCCTCGAACCCGCGCCCTTCGCCGCGCTCGACGCCGTGCGGGCCCTGCTCGACGCGGCGGAGGCGCGGCGCATCCCGGCCACCGCGCTCGACCTCGACGCCGGCATCGACCCCATCGGCTTCGTCGCCCGCACGGCCGAGGCCCCGAAACCCTGGCCGGGGCTGGCGGCGCTGCTGGTCGAGATCGTGGGCGCCCTGCGCGACCGCGGGCTCGGCGGCCGCCTGCTCCGCGCCGACGGCCGCCCTCACCACGAGGCCGGCGCTTCCGAGGCGCAGGAGCTCGCCGCCGCGCTGGCGGCCGGCGTCGCCTACCTCCGCGCCCTCGACGCGGGCGGCACCGCCCCCGACGCGGCGCGCGACCTCCTGAGCTTCACGCTCGCCGCCGACGCCGACCTGTTCCTGACGGTCGCCAAGCTCCGCGCCCTGCGCCGGCTGTGGGCGCGCGTCGAGGAGGGGTGCGGATCGGAGCCGCGGCCGGTCCGCCTCCACGCCGAGACGAGCTGGCGCATGCTGGCGCGGCGCGACCCGCCCACCAACCTCCTGCGCAACGCGCTGGCCTGCGCGGGCGCGATCCTCGGCGACGCCGACACGGTGGCGGTGCTGCCCCACACGGCGCCGCTCGGGCTCGCCGACCCCTTCGCGCGGCGCCTCGCCCGCAACACCGCGCTGGTGCTGCGAGACGAGGCGGGGCTCGACCGGGTCGCCGACGCGGGCGCGGGCTCCGGCGCCGTCGAGGCCCTGACGGAGGCGCTCTGCGCGGAAGCCTGGACGCTGTTCCAGGGGATCGAACGGGCGGGCGGGCTGCCGGCGGCGCTGGCGGACGGATCGTGGGGCGCGCGTCTCGCGGCGTCGCGGGCGCGGCGCACGGCGGAGATCGCGGCGGGGACGCGCTCGATCCTCGGCACCACCGCCTACCCCCTGGCCGAGGAGCCGGAGCCGTCGGTGCTGATGCCCCTGCCCGCGGCGCCGGCGCGGGCGGCCGGCGCGCTGCCGAGCATGCGGGACGACGAGCTCGCGGAGGCGGGAAGCCGATCGTGACGAACGCTATGCGAATGGCGTTCCTCCCCTCTCCCTCGTGGAGAGAGGTCGGGGGTGAGGGTGAAGCGGCGCGCGTCGATCGGTATGGCGCGGCAGGAAGCGCCAGTTCTTTCCTGCACCGCCCCTCACCCCTTACCCCTCTCCACGAGGGAGAGGGGGAGCGGTCGCCGTCGCGTCCCATGCTGACAGCCGCACGATGACAGGAGACGCCCCGTGAGCGCGATCCCCGACTTCACCGCCCTGCCCTGGCGCCCGACCGCGGCGCCCGCCTCCGGCGCTCCGCCCCGCGCGCCCTGGCCCTCGCCCGAGGGCATCGCGGTCCGGCCCGCCTACGGAGTGGCCGACCGCGCCGGCCTCGACGGCGTCGACGGCTTCCCGGGCGCGGCGCCGTTCCTGCGCGGCCCCTACCCGACCATGTACGCCACCCAGCCCTGGACGGTCCGGCAATACGCCGGCTTCTCCACGGCGGAAGCCTCGAACGCCTTCTATCGCCGCAACCTCGCGGCCGGGCAGAAGGGCCTGTCGGTCGCCTTCGACCTCGCCACTCACCGCGGCTACGACTCCGACCACCCACGCGTCGCCGGCGACGTCGGCATGGCCGGGGTGGCGATCGACTCCATCCTCGACATGCGGCAGCTCTTCGACGGCATCCCGCTCGACGAGATGAGCGTGTCGATGACCATGAACGGCGCGGTGCTGCCCGTGATGGCGCTCTACATCGTGGCCGCGGAGGAGCAGGGCGTCGCGCCCGAGCAGCTCTCGGGCACGATCCAGAACGACATTCTCAAAGAGTTCATGGTCCGCAACACCTACATTTATCCGCCCGCGCCCTCCATGCGGATCGTGTCCGACATCTTCGCCTACACGTCGACGCGGATGCCGCGCTTCAACTCCATCTCGATCTCCGGCTACCACATGCAGGAGGCCGGGGCGACGGCCGACCTCGAACTCGCCTACACGCTGGCCGACGGCGTCGACTACATCCGGGCGGGCCTCGCGGCGGGGCTGAAGATCGACGACTTCGCGCCGCGGCTGTCCTTCTTCTTCGCGGTCGGCATGAACTTCTTCATCGAGGTGGCGAAGCTGCGGGCGGCGCGGCTGCTGTGGTCGCGGCTGGTCAAGCAGTTCGAGCCGCAGTCGGAGAAGTCGCTGGCGCTTCGCACCCACTGCCAGACGTCGGGCTGGTCGCTCACCGCGCAGGACGTGTTCAACAACGTCACCCGAACCATGGTCGAGGCCATGGCGGCGACGCAGGGCGGCACGCAGTCGCTGCACACCAACGCGCTCGACGAAGCGCTGGCGCTGCCGACCGACTTCTCCGCCCGCATCGCCCGGAACACGCAACTGCTGCTGCAGCGTGAGAGCGGCACCACGCGGATCATCGATCCCTGGGGCGGCTCCTACTACGTCGAGCGCCTGACCGCGGACCTCGCCGCGCGCGCTTCCGCCCACATCGCCGAGGTGGAAGCGCTGGGCGGCATGGCGAAGGCCATGGAGGCCGGCCTGCCCAAGCGCCGCATCGAGGAGGCGGCCGCGGAAACGCAGGCGCGCATCGATTCCGGCGCGCAGGCCGTGGTGGGGGTGAACCGCTACCGGCCGGCCGTCGAGGAGCCGCTCGACGTGCTCCGGATCGACAACGCCGCGGTGCGCGAGGCGCAGCTCGCCAAGCTCGCGCGGCTGAAGGCTGAGAGGGACGGCGGCGCCGTGGCCTCAGCGCTCGCGGCGCTGACCGCGGCGGCGCGGGACGGCGCGGGCAACTTGCTCGCGCTCAGCGTCGAGGCCGCGCGGGCGCGCGCCACGGTGGGCGAGATCTCGGGCGCGCTCGAAGCCGCGTGGGGGCGCCACGCCGCGACGGCCGAACTCATCTCCGGCGTCTACCGGCGCGCCGCGGGCGACAGCCCCGCCGTGGCGCGGGTGGCGCGCATGACGGCGGCCTTCACGGAGGACCACGGCGGCCCGCCCCGCATCCTCGTCGCCAAGGTGGGGCAGGACGGGCACGACCGCGGCCAGAAGGTCATCGCCTCCGCCTTCGCCGACCTCGGCTTCGCGGTGTCGGTGGGCGATCTCTTCGCGAGCCCCAGCGAGGTGGCGGCCCGCGCCGTCGCCGAAGGCGCCCACATCGTCGGCGTGTCGTCGCTGGCGGCCGGGCACCTCACGCTGGTGCCGGAGGTCCGCGCGGCGCTCGACGCCGCGGGGCGCTCGGACGTGCTGCTGGTGGTGGGCGGCGTGATCCCGCCGGGCGACGTCGATGCCGTGAAGGCCGCGGGCGTGGCGGCGGTGTTCCCGCCCGGCACGGTGGTGGCCGAGGCCGCGGAAGCGCTGCTCGCGGCGCTGAACGCGCGCTTCGGCTACGCTCAGAAGGACCCCGAAGCCTACAAGGGGACGGGAGAATGATCGGAAGACTTAACCACGTCGCGATCGTGGTGCCGGACCTCGACGCCGCGGTGCGGACCTATCGGGACGGGCTCGGGGCCGCGGTGTCGCCGCCGGAGGACCTGCCGGAGCACGGCGTCACGGTGGTCTTCGTCACGCTGCCGAACTCCAAGGTCGAGCTGGTGGCCCCCCTGGGCGAAACCTCGCCGGTGGCCTCCTTCCTCGATCGCAACCCGGCCGGCGGGATGCATCACATCTGCTTCGAGGTGGCGGACCTCGGGGCCGCGCGCGACCGGCTGGTGGCGGAGGGCATGCGGGTGCTGGGCTCGGGCGAGCCCAAGCTCGGGGCCCACGGCCTGCCGGTGCTGTTCCTCCATCCGAAGGACCTCCACGGCACGCTGGTGGAGCTGGAGGAGGTGGCGCGATAACGATGGTTTCCGAAGGCCCTCGGCCTTCGGCGGGGTGTGGGGCGGAGCCCCGCGCCTCGGATGGTATGGTCCGGATCGCTTTCAACCGTCATCGCGGGAGCAGCGACGCGATCCAGCCCGCGCGATCCGGAGAGGCCGCCCCGCGCAGGGCCACGCTCGCGAGGCAGCTCACGACGGCTGGATCGCTTCGCTCTGCTCGCGATGACGGCTGAAAGCGATCCGTTCACCGCCCCACGTCGCTCGCGCGCGCCGCCGCGACGTCGGCGATGGCGTCGTCGAGGAGCAGCAGGCGGTCCTCCACCAGCGCCTCCGCGGCGGCCGCCACCTTGGCCACGTAGTCGGCGTGGCTCGGGTAGCGCGCCTCCAGCGAGGGCCGCGGGTCGCCGCTCGCGCGGCGCTCCGCCTCGGTGCGGGCGAAGGGCACCACCATGCCGGCGGCGTCGCAGCCGTCGCCGTCGTCGTCCGCGCGCAGGTTCCAGCCCGTGTAGGTGGCGGTCGGCACCGCGACGGCGGGCAGCCGCACGCCGGAGAGCGTGTTGCCGTCCGCGTCCGTCTTCGGCACCAGCGACGGATAGGGCGAGCCGCGCTTCACCGGCGGCAGGAGGGTCAGGACGCCCTGGCCCGCCTCGGGCCCGAAGTCGAGGAGGTCGCCCGTGTGCTCCCGCCCGTTGTAGGCGACGCCGGGGATCGACGGGAAGCCCGTGTCGGCCTGCGCGGAGCGCACCAGCGTGCCCTCGGCGGCGCGGGGCACGCGGCTCGCCGGCGGCTCGACGCCGTCCGTCACCCAGGCATCGAGGTCGACCATCAGCGCGCGGACGAGCTCGTTGGCGACCAGCGGGTTGCGCTCCACCCGGCAGATCCCCTTGCCGTGCGGGGGCACGCCGTCGCCGTGCGGCAGGCTCGCCGCGAGGAACAGCCGCACGCCCGGCACGTCGGCCAGGTCGTGCCCGGCCGCGTCCGTGTGGAGGTTCGAGCCGGACTTGGCCCAATATTCGTTGTCGGAATTGACGTCGATGATCTTCGGGCAGGTGTTCGTCGCGGTGCAGCGCGCCAGCAGGCCGTCGGTGCGGCCCGTCACGGCGTCCGTGGTGGTGTTGTAGGCGAAGGGGAAGCTGAACTCCGGATAATGCCGCGCGATGTGCTGGCGGTGGGTGCGGAAGGGTTCGGCGAAGCGGCGGTCGAGGTCGATGCCGCTGCCGCCGCCGATCCAGTCGAGCACGCCGTCGATCGCCTTGCCGGCCGGCACCGCGTTGAAGCCGAGCCGCACGAAATCGCGCATCATGCGGCACGGCTGCGAGATGCAGAAGGTGGTCACCTCACGGATGTCGCCGGCGAGCGGGTTCGCATGGCCGGCGTCGTCGGCCGCGGCGCCGCGCAGGAAGGCCGCGACGTCGCGGACCGCCGCGAAGCCGAGCCCCGTCACCTTGGGGTCGCGCGCCAGGTAGCTCAGCTCGTAGATCTCGCCGGCCTTGAACCTCGTCCCCTCCGGCAGCAGGCTGACCGACATGGTCCCGGGGTCGAAGCGCCATGCCGAGGCCGGCAGGGCGACCGGCGCGTCGTCCGTGAGGGCGCGCATGGTCAGCGTGGCGTGGGCCGTGTCGAGGTCGGCGGCCGGGTAGGTCAGCGGGCCGCTCGTCGTCGTGTCGTTGTCGACCACGAACTCCTCCAGGCTCGGCCCGACGACCGGGCCGCCGTCCGGGCGGCGCGCCACCGGCACGTCGAGCAGGAAGGCGCCGGGGCCGGGCCCGACGGCCGGCGAGGCCGCCGACACCGCGTCCCAGCCGCTCCACACCATCGTGTAGCCGCGGCTCATCGCGAAGCCGTTGCCGACGTCGGAAGGCTGGCCGACGTCGTTCTGGTCCTCCGCGGCATCGTCCAGCATGGAGAAGCCCAGCACGGCGCCGCGGTTGTTGAGGTCGAACAGCATCGCGTGGCGGCCGCGCGACGGGTCGGCCGGGCGCAGGATCACCACGGGCGTCGCATATTCGACGAGGCCCTGCGCGTTTCGCGGCGCGAGGCGGATGTCCGCGATGGCGCCGTCGACCGGATCCATGGGGTCGACCGCGCCCGTGGCCCGCCCGACCCACTTCTCGTAGGGGCCGACCGCGCCGAAGGACTGCCCGCCGAAGGCGAGGCCCGGCAGGCGGTGGATATCGAGGGCGACGATGCGCGCCGAGGCCGGGCCGGCGGCGAGCGCGAGGGCTCCGGCCGCGACCGCCAGCGGCAGCCGCGCTCTCCCGATGCGCCCCATGGTATCCCTCCCCGATCCGCGCAGGCCGTGCGGCATGCAATCCGTGAGGCGAGGCTAATCCGGTTGGGGCGGGGCCGGCAAGGCGTGGAAGCGGAGCCGGCGCGGTGGTAAACTCGTGCGGGGCGATCGGGGGACGGGTGCCATGGCGGCGTTCACGGGCAGGATCGACGGCGGGGCCGTGGTGGTCCCGGACGACTCTCGGAAGGCTCTGGGCCTCGACGAGGGCGACGCCGTCCGTGTCGAGTTGCACGGCGACGAGTTGCGGATCCGCTCCCTGCGATCGGTGATCCGTGATGTCCAGGAGGCATTGAAGCCCTACAGGATCCCGGGACGCCTCGCTTCGGACGAGTTGATCGCGGACCGCCGCGCGGAGGTGGCACGAGAGGAAGCGGAAGAGGCCGACCGTGAGTAGGGCCATCGCCCACGTCATCGATGCCTCCGCCATCCTCTGCCTTTTGTTCTCGGAAACCGGAGCCGATCGCGTAACGGACGTCATCGGTGGCGCTGCGCTTTCAGCGGTGAACTATGCCGAGATCCTGTCCAAGCTCATCGAACGCGGTGCCGAACCGGTGGAGGCGGTCGCGAAGCTGGAGGATCTGCCTTTCACCCTCGTCCCGCTCGACCGCGGCCTCGCCGAGGCCGCCGCGCCGCTCAGGCCCGCCACCCGCGCCATCGGCCTGTCGCTCGGCGACCGCTGCTGCCTCGCCCTGGCGCTCCGTCCCGGCGCCGTCGCGGTGACGGCCGACCGGGCCTTGAGCCGGCTCGATCCGGCCCTCGGGATCGCGGTCGATTTGGTCCGCTGACCCATCACCACCACGCCGCCGGTGCCGACCCGAGCGGGTTCGCGGGCCGGTCCCAGCGGAGCGGCGCGCCCTCCACCGCCAGCGGCGGCCGCAGCCGCCGCGCCGGCCCCCAAACAGTGTGCTCGACGGCGGGCGACAGGTCGGCCTCGGCGGGCGGCGCATGGCCCGGGCCGGGCGTCACAGGCCCGAGGCCCGACAGCAGCCGCGCCGTCGCGGCCAGCGACAGCCGCGCAGCGGTCCCCTGCCCACGGACGCGACGCGCCAATCCGCGCAACGCCGCGGCGGCCGCGAGATAGCCCGTCGCGTGGTCGAGCGCCTGCACGGGCAGCGGCAGCGGTGCGTCGCGCCCCGCCGCGCGCGCACCCGCCTCGTTGATCCCGGACGCCATCTGCACGAGGCTGTCGAAGCCGCGCCGCCCGGCCCAGGGGCCGGTCCAGCCCCAGGCGTCGAGCCGCACGTCGACGAGGCCCGGCGACAGGCGCCGGCAGTTCTCCACCCCGTAGCCGAGCGCGTCCATGGCGCCGGGGCGGTAGCCGTTGAGGAGCACGTCGGCGCGGGCCAGCAGCGCCTCGAAGGTGGCGCGGTCGCGGCCCTCGCGCAGGTCGAGCCGGGCGCAGCTCTTGCCGAGCGTGACGTCCGGCGCGAGGCCGTCCTCCTCCCAGCCCGGCGGGTCGATCCGCAGCACCTCGGCGCCCCAGCCGGCGAGGAGCCGCGTCGCCACCGGCCCGGCCAGAACGCGGGTGAGGTCGAGCACGCGCACCCCGGCGAGCGGCCGCGCGGCTGGCACCGCCCAGGCGGGCGCCGGGCCGGGGTCGGCCTCGTCGAGCGCGACCAGGGGCTCGGCCGCGACGGCCCGGCCCTGCGGGTGTTGGAGCCACGCGGCCTCGGAGCGCATGGCCGCCGCGCATCCGCCGGCCTCGACCACGGCCCTCTCCAGCGCCTCGGCGGACCAACCCGCCACCGCGGCCGCGAAGGCCTCGGGCTCGGGCGGGGCACCGAGCACGCGGGCCGCGGCCGCGCGGTGGGCCGGCGCCACGGTGTGGAGCTTGATCCAGCCGTCGCGGGCCCGGTAGTCGCGCATGGTGGGGTGGCGCGCGGGCGGCAGCGCCCAGCCGTCGGGCAGGATCGAGGTGCCGAACCACAGCGCCGCGAGCCGCCGGTCGACCGCCACGGACGGGCGGGCAGCGCCCGAGGCGGAGAGGAGGTCGGCCAGCGCCAGCCCGGCCGCGGCCACCGAACCCGCCGCGAGGCCGTCCACCGCGAAGGCCGAGGCGAAGGCGCCCTCGCCCGCGAAGGACAGGGCGTCGTGGGCGTCCGGGGCACCGCCGAGCGCGGCCCAGGCCTCCGTCGCGACCGACATCTCCGCATCCATGCCGCGCCCTCCGGCGACAACAGACACCCGCCGCGCGCCGTCTTCAAGTCTCGGCCGGCCCGGCCTATCCTGCCGCGAATCCCTCGCCGTCCGGAGCCCCGATGCCTCCCGTCCCGCCCGACTACGCCGCTGTGGCGCGCGCCGCGGAGCGCATCGCCGGCGCGGCGCACCGCACCCCGGTGATGACCTCGCGCACCGCCGACGAGCGGACCGGCGCGCGGCTCTTCTTCAAGTGCGAGAACCTTCAGCGCGTCGGCGCCTTCAAGTTCCGCGGGGCCTACAACGCCATCGCGGCGCTGGACGAAGGGCAGCGCGGGCGGGGCGTCGTGGCCTTCTCGTCGGGCAACCACGCCCAGGCGATCGCGCTGGCGGGCCGTCTCCAGGGCGCGCCCGTGACCATCGTCATGCCGACCGACGCGCCCGGGGCCAAGGTGGCGGCCACGCGCGGCTACGGGGCCGAGGTCGTGCTCTACGACCGCTACACGGAGGACCGCGAGGCGATCGGCCGGCGGCTGGCGGAGGCGGGCGACCTCGCGCTGATCCCGCCCTTCGACCACCCGGACGTCATCGCCGGCCAGGGCACGGCCGCGAAGGAGCTCATCGAGGAGGCGGGCCCGCTCGACCTCCTGCTGGTGTGCCTCGGCGGCGGCGGGCTGCTGGCGGGCTCGGCGCTCGCCGCGGAAGCCCTGTCGCCGGGCTGCGCGGTCGTCGGCGTCGAGCCCGAGGCGGGGAACGACGGGCAGCGCTCGTTCCGCTCGGGCGAGATCGTCCACATCCCGGTGCCGCGCACGCTCGCCGACGGCGCCCAGACACAGGCGCTGGGACGGCTCACCTTTCCAATCATCCGGCGCCTCGTGCGGGACGTGGTGACGGTGCCCGACGCGGCCCTGGTCGAGGCCATGCGGTTCTTCGCCGAGCGCATGCGGATCGTCGTCGAGCCGACCGGCTGCCTCGCCGCGGCGGCGGCCTTCACGGGCGCGGCCGACGTGAAGGGGAAGCGCGTCGGCGTGATCCTGACCGGCGGAAACGTCGACATGGCGCGGTTCGCGGCGCTGCTGGGCGGGGCGACGTGAGGGCTCGCCAGCAACCTATTGTATGTCTATTAGCTTTTATGCAACCATCTCGAGATTGTCTGATCGCGACGAATCGAGGTCCCTCATGCCTTTTCCACGCTTCCTCACGGGTTCGACGGCGGGCGGTGCACGGCCGAGGGCCTTGAACGTCACGGCTGGCCCTGGAGGAGTGTTGCGTCTGCCCCTGACCATGCAGACGCAGTTACAATCCGATTGGTGCTGGGCTGCCGTGACGGCGAGCGTTTCGCAGTTCTATCGCCCCAACTCTGGATGGACCCAGTGCTCCGTGGCGGACGCGGCGCTCGTTCGTCAGGATTGCTGCGGGGCGGGCGGCTCCGACCCGAACAAATGTAACAAACCCTTCTATCTCGAGGTGGCACTGGATGTCACAAGCCATCTCCTCAGGATTGAACCACGCCATCTGTCGGTCACTGAGGTTCAAAACGAACTCTCAAATGGCAGGCCGCTCTGTTGTCGCATTGAATGGGTCGACAGAACGGGCCATTTCCTGTCGATCATAGACTGCTTTGTCGGGCAGTCGGGCGACACCTATCTCTCGATTGCCGACCCGATTTTTTTGGAGACGCAGATTTTGTTTCAGGATTTCGCATCGGCGTATCAGACTGGCGCGTCGTGGACCCACTCCTACTTCACCACGGGATCGGCCGCCGGCGGGGCCGCGATGGCCATGGCACAGCCGAAACAACCGCACCACCCTGACGCGATCGGAGCCTGAGCATGGCGATCACAATCACTCACAACGCACCGGCCTCGGGACCGCTCACGATCATGCGCGCGTTGGGCGACCTCAACCCGTCGACGGATCGGCTCGGCGGCGCGCGCATCGACATTTCGGCGCCGCTGGGCCTGTATCGGCTCGGGTTGGACGACATCGACTCCGAACACAGCTTCGGTCACGCGCTGTTTGTCGGCTGGCGATATCTCCTGGAAGGAGGCGGCCACGGCGTCGGTGCAGCCGATGTCGTGCCGTCGGAGGGCGGCCAAGCCCGCTTCACGAGCTTGGCACGGAACGAACAGGCCGATTTCCTGCTACGGGCCGCGCACGTGGCCGAAGAGATCGCCAGTGGCCTGTCCGGCGATTGTGAGGCCCGAATCCTGATCGTCCCGTCTTTGTACGTCTCGGCCCTCTGGTTGACGGCCGATCCGCCGGTCTTCATCCCATTCCTCGACCCGCTTCGTCCCATCAGGACCGTTGAGGATGTGGCCGTGAGGCCGGACTTCACGAGAGACCTCCTGGCGCGGGCCAAGGTGGCGCGGGACCGTAGACCGGAGCGCGAGATCGGCATGCCGAGTCCTTGAGCGGGCAAGCCGTTTTCGCTCGTCAGCTCGGCAGGAACCGCTCCGCTCACTGTTCGACGTCCGCGTCGCACCCGATTCGATCCGGGCTCACCGAAGCCGCATCAATCTAAGATTGATGAAGCGGGCTGACCATGCCACCATCGCGGACGACCGGTGGCATCGTGCGACGGTCGAGGACGGGAGCTCCCGATGGAGCGGGCGGGCGACGGAAGCGAGATCCTGGACGTGGCCATCGTCGGGGCCGGCATCTCCGGCCTCTACACGGGCTGGCGGCTGCTGAGGGAGGCGGACGACCGCGCCCGAATCGTGGTCTTCGAGCGGGAAGCGGCGAGGCTCGGGGGGCGCCTCCTGTCTGTGACGCCGCCGGAGATCCCCGACACCCGGCTCGAACTCGGCGGCATGCGCTTCACCTCCACGCAGAAGCGGGCTTCCGGCCTCATCGATCATCTCGGCCTGGCGAAGGACCCCTTCCCCGTCGACCGGCCGCAGAACATCGCCTACCTGCGCGGGCGACACCTGCGGCGGAGGGACCTCACCGACCCCGACCTCGTCCCCTACGACCTCGCGCCGGACGAGCGCGGCGCGCAGGCCCTGAGCCAGGGATTCACCGTCCTCGCGGCCCAGCGCCTCGTGCGCACCATGCTCGGCAAGGACAGGCCTCTCAACGACGTGGACTGGAAGGCGCTCGCCGCGCGGCACAGCTACGAGGGCGAGTCGCTGAGGGACCTGCCGCTCGAATACGTGCTGCGTCGCAACATCAGCCAGGAAGCCTTCCGCTTCGCGCAGGACACGAGCGGCTACGACAGCATCCTGCACACCTGGAACGCCGCCGACGGCCTGCCCTGGAACCTGGAGGATTTCGGGGCCTCGCCCACCTTCTTCCACCTCCACGACGGTTTCGAATCCCTGCCCTATGCCATCGCCGACCGCTTCGAGCAGGCCGGGGGCGAGATCCGCAAGGCGCACGATCTGGCGGGCTTCGACAGGGCGACGCTGCCCGACGGGTCCGAGGGCGTCGTGCTGCGGTTCCGGAAGGGCGAACCCGATGCCGGCGACGTCCCTCCCGTGATGGCCCGGCGCCTGGTGCTCGCCATGCCGCGCCGCTCGCTGGAAAGGCTCGACCCGACCGGCCCCGTCCTCGGGCCGGACGCCGCGGGGCGGAAGGCCCGGCGCCTCATCGAAGCCGTGGAGCCGATCCCGCTCTTCAAGCTCGCGCTCTGCTACTCCTATCCGTGGTGGCGAACCATCGAACCGATGTCCGTCCAGAACGGGGACAAGGTCGAACCCCTCACGATCACGGACGGCCAGTCGGTCACCGACATCCCGCTGCGCCAGTGCTATTATTGGGCGACCGACAGCGAGACCCAGAACTCCGTCCTGCTGATCTACGACGACGGGACGGACCTCGCCTTCTGGGCCGGCCTGCGCGACATCGGGAAGCTGAAGGCCTACGCGTCCGGCAGACCGACGCCGGGCAAGCCCCGGGGTTCGCAGGACTGGTACAACTACCAAGCCCCCGCCCTGATGGTCGACGAAGCGCACCGCCAGCTGTGCATCATGCACGGCGTCGCGGACCGGACCGACATCCCCAAGCCCTATGCCGCGGCCTACAAGGACTGGGGGGACGAGATCTACGGCGGGGGCGCCAACTTCTGGCGCCTCAACGAGGACAGCCCGGTCGTCTTCGACGACATCCTGCAGCCGAACCCCGACGCGCCCGTCTTCATCTGCGGCGAGGCCTATTCCAACTTCCAGGGCTGGGTCGAAGGCGCCCTGGAGACCGCCGACGCCATGCTGAAGAAGCACTTCGGGCTCGGGGCGCCGGAATGGTCGAGGGAGCACGAGCCTCGATCCTGAGCCCGGCCGTCCGGCGCCTGAGGCTTCACCCTCCTGCACCGACAGGACCGCCGCCCTCTCGCTCGACCGTCGAGCGAAGGGCGGCTTGCCGGTGGGCGTCACCGCGCTGGCGACCGCGACGATTGTCCTGAGCCGGACGCTGAGGGGCCGCGTGGAGCCGGCACCATCCCCGGCGGGACCGGGCGTGCCGAGACCGAGCGGTTCCCGCTCCCCGCCTTCCACCGCAGTGCAGCATACGTCATTCGACGTATGTCCCCCCGCGACCGCGCGATCCAGGATGCCCGGAGGTGACCACGCGGCCCCCGCCGCAGCCTCACGAGGAACCGCATCATGGATCGTTTCGCGATGAACCGCCGACAGGCCCTGCTCGGCGCCTCGGCCCTCGCCGCCACCGCCACGCTCGGCGCCCGCCAAGCCTTCGCGGCGGACGAGACCGTCAAGGTCGGCATCCTCCATTCGCTGTCGGGCACGATGGCGATCAGCGAGACGACCCTGAAGGACGTCATGCTGATGCTCATCGACGCCCAGAACAAGAAGGGCGGCGTGCTCGGCCGGAAGCTCGAGGCCGTGGTGGTCGACCCCGCCTCAAACTGGCCGCTGTTCGCCGAGAAGGCGCGCGGGCTGATCTCCCAGGACAAGGTCGCGGCCTGCTTCGGCTGCTGGACCTCCGTGTCGCGCAAGTCCGTGCTGCCGGTCTTCAAGGAGCTCGACAACCTGCTGTTCTACCCCGTCCAGTACGAGGGCGAGGAATCCGAGCGCAACGTCATCTACACGGGCGCGGCGCCGAACCAGCAGGCGATCCCGGCGGTCGACTACCTGATGAGCCCGGACGGCGGCTCGGTGAAGCGCTGGGTGCTGGCCGGCACCGACTACGTCTACCCCCGCACCACCAACAAGATCCTCGAAGCCTACCTCAAGCTCAAGGGCGTCGCGGACAGCGACATCATGATCAACTACACGCCCTTCGGCCAGTCCGATTGGCAGACGATCGTCTCCGACATCAAGAAGTTCGGCTCGGCCGGCAAGAAGACCGCGGTGGTGTCGACCATCAACGGCGACGCCAACGTGCCCTTCTACAAGGAGCTGGCGAACCAGGGCATCAAGGCGACGGACATCCCGGTGGTGGCCTTCTCGGTCGGCGAGGAGGAGCTGGCCGGCATGGACACCAAGAACCTCGTCGGCCACCTCGCGGCCTGGAACTACTTCGAGTCGATCGACACGCCGGCCAACAAGGCGTTCATCGACCAGTGGCACGGCTTCACCAAGAACCCGAAGCGCACCACCAACGACCCGATGGAGGCGCATTACATCGGCTTCAACGCCTGGGTGAAGGCCGTCGAGAAGGCGCAGAGCTTCAAGGCCGACGACGTGATCGACCACATCATCGGCGTGACGGTGCCGAACCTCACCGGCGGCTACGCCACGGTGATGGAGAACCACCACGTCACCAAGCCCGTCTACATCGGCGAGATCCAGGCCGACGGCCAGATCAACGTCGTGTGGCAGACGCCCGGCACCATCGTGGCCGACGCCTGGTCGCCCTACCTGCCGGGCTCCAAGGACCTGATCGCCGATTGGCGGCCGCCGATGAACTGCGGCAACTACAACGTCAAGACCGGCAAGTGCGGCGGCGCCGGCTGATTTCTTGCAAGCCGTGACGGCGCGGCCGGGCCCTGCCTCCTCGCCCCGCGGGCGGAGGCAGGGCCCACGCGCCGGCACATGGAGGACCCCGCCATGCCCCGCACGAGCCTGATCGCGGCGCTGATCGCCCTTCTCTGCCTCGCGCTGGCCGCCCCGGCCCGCGCCGACGCGGTCGGCGACGCCCTGCCCCACTTCGCCGCCGACAAGTTCCCCGAGACCGAGGCCGGCATCGCGGCCCTGGCCGGGTCGGGCTCGCCGCGGGCGCCCGCGGTGCTGGGCGCGCTCGGCGACGGCCGCCTGCTGGTCGATCCCTCGACCAAGGCCGTCTACCTGCTCGACCCCTCCGGCACGCTCGTCGACGCCGCGACCGGCGCCCCGGCGGCGGGCGTGTCGCAGGACGCGCTGAAGAAGGTCCGGCTCAACAACGCCATCCGGTCCAGGGTCGCGGACGCGCTCGGCTCGCTCGACCTCGTCTCGCCCGATCGCGCCAAGCGCCTGTCGGCCGCCGCCACGGCCTTCGCGGCGCGCGACCCGAAGGCGCTCCCGGCCCTCGACGCGGCGCTCGGGCGCGAGGCCGACCCCGCCGTCAAGGCCGCGCTCATGCAGGCCCGCGCCGCCGCGGTCTCGGCCTCCGACTCGGCCTCGGAGGCCGACCGGCTCGAGGCGGTCGCGACCCTCAAGGCCCGCGGCGACAACGACGCGCTGAACGACGTGAACGCGATCGAGGCGGCGCCGAACGCGACGCCCGCCGTGAAGAGCGCCGCCGCCGCCGCGGCCTCGTCCATCCAGTTCACGCAGAGCCTGTGGTGGGGCCTCCAGAACGCCTGGTACGGCGTGTCGCTCGGCTCCGTGCTGCTGCTCGCCGCCATCGGCCTCGCCATCACGTTCGGCGTGATGGGCGTCATCAACATGGCCCACGGCGAGATGGTGATGGTCGGCGCCTACACGACCTTCGTGCTGCAGGGCCTCATCGCCGCCCACGCCCCGGCCCTGGCGAACCTGTCTCTGGTGGTCGCCGTGCCCGTGGCCTTCCTGGTCGCGGGGGCGATCGGCGTGCTCATCGAGCGCACGATCATCCGCTTCCTGTACGGCCGGCCGCTGGAAACGCTGCTCGCCACCTGGGGCGTGTCGCTGGTGCTCCAGCAGGCCGTGCGCACGGCCTTCGGCCCCAACAACCGGCCCGTCTCGGCGCCGCCCTTCATGTCGGGCTCGTTCCAGCTCGGCGGGCTCGAGATCACCAACGGCCGCCTGTGGATCGTGGTCTTCACGGCGCTGGTCTTCGTCGCCCTGCAGCTCGTGCTCAGGGCCACCCCCTTCGGCCTGCGCATGCGGGCCGTGACGCAGAACCGCCGCATGGCCTCGGCCATGGGCATCTCCACAGGGCGGATCGACGCGCTCGCGTTCGGCCTCGGCTCGGGCATCGCCGGCATCGCCGGCGTCGCCCTCTCGCAGATCGACAACGTGTCGCCGAACCTCGGCCAGAGCTACATCATCGACAGCTTCATGGTCGTGGTGTTCGGCGGGGTCGGCAACCTGTGGGGCACGCTGGTGGCGGCGCTCGGCCTCGGGGTCGTCGACAAGTTCGCCGAGCCCTTCGCGGGCGCGGTGCTGGCCAAGATCCTGATCCTGGTCTTCATCGTGCTCTTCATCCAGAAGCGGCCGCGCGGGCTCTTCGCCCTCAAGGGCCGGGCCGTGGAGGCCTGACATGAACCGCGCCACCCTCGGGCCCCGCGGCCTCGTCTTCCTCGCGGTCCTGCTCGCCGCGGCCGTGCTGGTGCCGGCCTCCAGCCTGCTGACGCCGGCGTCCTCGCCCCTGCACCTGTCGACCTACGCGGTGACGCTGGTCGGCAAGTACCTGTGCTACGCGCTCCTGGCCGTGTCGCTCGACCTCGTGTGGGGCTATTGCGGCATCCTGTGCCTCGGCCAGGGCGCCTTCTTCGCGCTCGGCGGCTACGCCATGGGCATGTACCTCATGCGCCAGATCGGGGCGCGGGGCGTCTACGCCAACCCCGAACTGCCCGACTTCATGGTGTTCCTGAACTACCATTCGCTGCCGTGGACGTGGTGGGGCTTCTCGTCCTTCCCCTACGCGATGCTGATGGTGCTGCTCGTGCCGGGCGTGCTCGCCCTGGTGTTCGGCTACTTCGCGTTCCGGTCGCGCGTGACCGGCGTCTACCTGTCGATCATCACGCAGGCGCTGACCTACGCGCTGCTGCTCGCCTTCTTCCGCAACGAGATGGGCTTCGGGGGCAACAACGGCCTCACCGACTTCAAGGACATCCTCGGGCACGACGTGCAGTCGGACGGCACCCGCGCCGCGCTCTTCGCCGCCTCGGCGCTGGCGCTGGCGCTCGGCTACGTGATCGCCGCGGCCGTGACGGGCTCGAAGTTCGGGATGGTGGCGGTGGCGATCCGCGACGCGGAAAGCCGCGTGCGCTTCCTCGGCTACCGCGTCGAGCACTACAAGACGGTGATCTTCACGCTCTCGGCCATGATGGCCGGGGTCGCGGGCGCCCTCTACGTGCCGCAGGTCGGCATCATCAACCCCGGCGAGTTCGCCCCCGCCAATTCCATCGAGGCGGTGATCTGGGTCGCGGTCGGCGGGCGCGGCACGCTGGTCGGCGCGGCGCTCGGCGCCGTGCTGGTCAACTGGGGCAAGACCTTCTTCACGGGCGCCTTCCCGGACTACTGGCTGTTCCTGCTCGGCGGCCTGTTCGTCGTGGTGACGCTGTTCATGCCGCGCGGCATCCTCGGCCTGCTCGACACGGTGACGGCGCGTCGCCGCCGCCCCGAGCCGCCGGCCGAGCGCCCGGTCGCCCCCGAAGAGCAGATCCTGCCGCAGCCAGTGGCGGAGTGAGCCCATGACCGACCCCGTCCTCACCTCGTCGCTGCTCTACCTCGACGACGTGCGCGTGTCCTTCGACGGCTACAAGGCGCTGCGCGGCCTCTCCATGGTGCTGGCCCCGAACGAGATGCGCGCCATCATCGGCCCGAACGGCGCCGGCAAGACCACGATGATGGACGTCATCACCGGCAAGACCCGGCCCGACGAGGGCACGGTGTTGTTCGGCGGCTCGACGGACCTCACCAAGCGCGACGAGGCCGAGATCGCGGAACTGGGTATAGGCCGCAAGTTCCAGAAGCCGACGGTGTTCGAGAACCATTCCGTCGAGACCAATGTCATGCTGGCGCTGAAAGCGCCGCGCGGCGCCTTCGCGACGCTGTTCGGGAGAGCCGCGCGCGAGCGCCAGGAAAAGGTCGACGGCGTGCTGCGCCGCATCCGCCTGTGGGACCACCGCGCGCGCCGCGCCGGCGACCTCAGCCACGGCCAGAAGCAGTGGCTGGAGATCGGCATGCTGCTCGCGCAGGACCCGAAGCTGCTGCTCGTCGACGAGCCGGTGGCGGGCATGACGGATTCCGAGACCGCCACCACGGCGGAGCTGCTGCGCGAGATCGCGCGGGACCACGCCGTGGTGGTGGTCGAGCACGACATGACGTTCGTGCGCGACCTCGGCGTCAAGGTGACGGTGCTGCACGAGGGCGCGGTGCTGGCCGAGGGTCCGCTCGACCAGGTGTCGGCCGACCCGCGCGTGGTGGAGGTGTATCTCGGGCGGTGAGGTTCCGTCCTTCTCCCGCGAGCGGGAGAAGGTGCCCGTCAGGGCGGATGGGGGGATGGCGCCACGCCCGCGCCCGGGGTTCCCTCATCCGTCGTCGCTTCGCGCCGACACCTTCTCCCGCTTCGCGGGAGAAGGGGGTCGCGCTCAGGTCTGCGAGGGATTGCAGCGTGTTGACCGTCGACTCCATCGACCTCTTCTATGGCGCCGCCCAGGCGCTGCGGAAGGTCTCGCTCCGCGCCGAGCTCGGCCGCGTCACCTGCGTGCTGGGCCGCAACGGGGTCGGCAAGTCCTCGCTGCTGCGCGCCATCGTGGGCCACCAGCCGATCCGCGGCGGGACGATCCGGCTCGGCGACGAGGACGTGTCGCGTCTGCCCACCCACGCGCGGGCCAGGCGCGGCATCGCCTACGTGCCGCAGGGTCGCGAGATCTTCCCGCTCCTCACCGTGCGCGAGAACCTGCAGACCGGCTTCGCGCCGGTCGGCCGCGCCATGCGCCACGTGCCCGAGGAGGTGTTCGAGCTGTTCCCCGTGCTGAAGGCCATGATGGGCCGGCGCGGCGGCGACCTGTCGGGCGGCCAGCAGCAGCAGCTCGCCATCGGCCGCGCGCTGGTGACGCGGCCGAAGCTCCTCGTGCTCGACGAGCCGACCGAGGGCATCCAGCCCTCCGTCATCAAGGACATCGGCCGCGCCATCGACTACCTGCGCGGCCGCGGCGACATGGCGATCGTGCTGGTGGAGCAGTATTTCGAGTTCGCCCGCGACCTCGCCGACAGCTTCGCCGTGATGGACCGCGGCTCGGTCGTGCTGGCCGGCGCCAAGGCCGACATGGTGGAGCAGGAGGTGCGGGCGCACCTCAGCGTGTGAGGGAGGGCGAAGCCGCTCTGCGGAGGCTCCCTCCGCCCGCGATGACGGCGTCTCGACGAACATCGGCCCGGCACCTTTTCCCGCCCGGCGACCGTTGGGCCGGCACAGGCGGGAGTATGGACGACATGGCCGGTGAAGCTTCGAAGGCGGTCGACGTGGTGTTGGCCGGCGCCACCGGGGCGCTCGGCTCCCGCATCGCCGGCGCCCTGCGCGAGCGCGGCGCCTCCGTCCGAGCCGTGCTCCGCCGCGGCACCGCGGAGGACCGCATCGCCAGCCTGCGCGGCATCGGCGTCGAGACCGTGGAGGCCGATCTCGACGACGAGGGACAGGTCGCGGCCGCCTGCCGGGGCGCGGCCTGCGCCGTGTCGGCGCTGAACGGCCTCGCGCCGACCATCCTCGGCACCCAGGGCGTGCTGTTGCGCGCCGCGGTGGCGGCGGGCGTGCCGCGCTTCATCCCCTCCGACTTCTCGCTCGACTTCACGAAGACCCGCCCCGGCGACAACCGCAACCTCGACCTCCGGCGCGACTTCCACCGCGTGCTCGACGCCGCGCCGATCCGCGCCACATCGATCCTCAACGGCGGCTTCACGGACCTCATCGTCGGGCCGGCGCCCTTTATCCTGTTCCCGATCAAGCGCGTGCTGCACTTCGGCGACGCCGACCAGCGCGTCGACTTCACCACCATGGACGACACGGCCGCCTTCACGGCCCGTGCGGCGCTCGACCCGGGCGCGCCGCGGGTCCTGCGCATCTCGGGCGACGAGACGAGCCCGCGCGGCATCGCGGCCTCGGCCAGCGCCGCGACGGGGCAGAGCTTCACGACGATGCGGGCCGGCAGCCTCAGGACCCTGTCGGCGCTGATCGTCGCGGCCCGCACCGTGATGCCGGGCCGGCGGGCGGTGTTCCCGCCCTTCCAGGGCCTGCAATACATGCGCGACATGTTCTCGGGCCGCGGCAAGCTCGCGCCCCTCGACAACGCCCGCTACTCGGACATGCGCTGGACTTCCGTGCGCGAGGTGGTGGCCGGGCGGAAGCGTTCCGCCCCCTGAGCGGCCGTCGCCGACAAGCCGGCGCCGCCGGGCCGAGCGCGACGCCGCACGCCCGCGCCCCGACGACAACCGGCGCGCCGCTTGCCCGCGCGCCGATGCCACGGCAGGATGCGGACCATGAACGACCCGTCCTCCGCGCCCGCCTCCTCCCCGCTCGCCCGGATCAGCGGCATCGCGGGCTTCCTGGAGCGGATGACGGGGCGGTCGACGGAGCGGCCCGCGCGCCCGCTGGCGGACCGCGTGACGCTCGACCTGCTCGGCCTCGGCATCGGGCAGGCCTACGCCCACCTCGGGCAGGTCCGGCCCGGTTTCGAGGCCTTCTCGGACTGGGTGGTGGCGACCGCCGGCGCGCCGGACCCCGTGCAGGTCGCGCGCTTCAACGCCTGGATGGACGGAGGGCCGGTGCCCGAGGCCGCGGCCGGGCGCCTGCGCGCGATCGACGCCATGGACGCGGTGCTCGACGCCGACGACCTCGCGCATTGGGACCGGCACGGCTACGTGGTGCTGCGCGGCGCCCTCACGCGCGAGGAGGCGGGGGCCGCCGAGGCCCTCCTGTGGCGCCTCGTCGGCGGCACAGCCGCTGATCCGGCCAGCTGGTACCGCCCCCGCTCCGGCACCTTCTGGGTCGGGCGCTTCCAGGACCCGGCCCTGGAGGCGGCGCGGCGCTCGCCGCGGATCCACAAGGCCATCGCGCAGCTCCGGGGCACGGCGGACCTGTGGTGCTCGACGGACCAGATGAGCTTCAACCCGCCCGAGACCGCGACGCTCCCGTTCCAGGGCACGCCGCTGCACTGGGACATGAGCCTCGCCCAGCCGATGCCGCTGATGACCGGCGGCATCCTGTACCTGACCGACACGGCCGCCGATGGAGGCCCGCTGCGGGTGGTGCCCGGCTTCCACCGCCGGATCGCCGGCTGGCTCGCGGAGATCGGCGACGCCGACCCGCGCGGGATCGACCTGACGGCCGAGGCCGTGCCGGTGCCGGCCGGCGCGGGCGACCTCGTGATCTGGCGCCACGAGCTGCCGCACGGCGCCAGCCCGAACCGGTCGGGCCGGCCCCGCCTGGCGCAATACGTGAACTACCACGACGCCGACGTGGTCCCGCACGAGACCTGGCTGTAGCCGCCGCGGGCCGGACGGCTTAGCCTCAGCGCAGGCCGCCGCTGGAGGCGATCACCTCGCCGGTCAGCCAGCGCGCGTCGTCGGAGGCTAGGAAGGCGACGAGGTCGGCGATGTCGTCGGGCCGGCCCGCGCGGCCGAGCGGCGTCTGCGCGACGATCCCGGCCTCCATCTCCGAGCCGGCGAGGCCCGCCGTCTGCGTGCCCTCGGTCGTGACGAAGCCCGGCCGGACCGCGTTGACGCGGATGCCGCGCGGGGCCAGCTCCTTCGCCAGCACGCCGGTGATCGCGTCCACCGCGCCCTTGCTGCCGGTGTAGACGGCCGAGTCGGGCGGGAACAGGCTCGTCACCACCGACGAGATGTTGACGATGTGGCCGCCCTCGCCGAGGTGCTTCGCCGCTGCCTGCGACACCAGCAGGAGGCCCAGCACGTTGACGTCGAAGATGCGGCGGTAGTGCTCCTCGCTCACCTCGCCGATCGAGGCGAACTCGTAGACGCCGGAGTTGTTGATGACGATGTCGAGGCGGCCGAAGGCCTCCACGGCCGCGTCGATCAGCCCGCGGGCCTCCGCCGCCTTCGAAACGTCGCCCTTCACCGCCACGGCCCGGCCGCCGGCCGAGGCGATCGCCTCGACGACCGCATCCGCCCCCGCCCGGCTCGACGCGTAGTTGACCACGACGGCCGCGCCCTCCCGCGCCAGCGCCGCGGCGATCGCCGCGCCGATTCCCTTCGAAGCCCCGGTCACCACCGCGACCTTGCCATCCAGCTTTGCCATGCGCGCGATCCTCGACCTCCGGGACGGCGCCGGGTCGGCGGCCGTAAATCCCATAGTTCGGAACATCGGAACAATCGACTCCGGCGTCAAGCGCGATTAGGGATGGGGCATGAGATCGCCCTCCCATCCCGCGATGGCCGACGTCCGGCCGGAGGCGATCCTGCACGCCCTGTCGGACCCGTGCCGGGCCGCGATCTTCGCCAAGATCACGGGCGAGGGCTTCGTGGAAACCTGCTCGGCCGTGTCGGCGCTGGGGCGGCGGGTCATCCCCAAGTCGTCGCTGTCGAACCACCTCCGGGTCCTGCGCGAGGCCGGCCTGATCCGCTGCGAGCGGCGCGGGGTGGAGATGCAGAACCATTCGCGCTTCGCCGAGGTTGAGGCCCGCTTCCCCGGCCTGCTCCACGCGATCATCGCGGCCTACGCCCACGACGACGGCGGCCCGCATGAGACCGCTGCCGAGCCCCGCGCGGCGGCCCTCCCTCGCCCCTGACAGGACATCCCCCGTGCCCGACGCGTCGACCCTCGCCCTCTTCGCCGCCGCCGCGCTGGCGCTGGCCTGCACGCCGGGGCCGGACATGCTGCTGATCCTGTCGCGCTCGGTCGCGCAGGGGCGCGGGGCGGGATTCGCGTCGCTGTTCGGCGCGCAGGCGGGCATCTACTGCCACGCCGCCGCGGTGGCGCTCGGCCTGTCCGAGCTGTTCCGCGCCGTGCCGCTGGCCTACGACGCCGTGCGCTACGCGGGCGCCGCCTATCTCCTGTATCTCGCCTGGGGCGCCTTCCGCTCGCGGGGCTCGGCCCTGACGCCGGACCGCGCCGCGCGGCGGCTGCCGCTCACGGCGGTGTTCCGCCAGGGCGTGCTCACCAACATCCTGAACCCGAAGGTGGCGCTCTTCGCCCTGGCGCTGTTCCCACAGTTCGTGCGGCCCGAGGCCGGGCCGGTGGCGGCGCAGATCATGGTGCTCGCCACCGTGCTCAACCTGATCGGCCTCCTGGTCAACGGGTCGATCGTGCTCGGCGCGAGCCGCCTCGCCCGCGCCGCGGCGGGCCGCGTCCGCTTCAGGCGGGCGCCGGGCATCGCGCTCGGCACGGTGTTCACGGGGCTGGCGCTGCGCCTCGCCGTGGACCGCTGAGCGGCCCGGCTCAGCGCATCTCGGCCCGCGGCTCGCCCGCGAGCTGCCTGCGCCGCACCTCGCCCTGGCGGGCGAACATCCAGCCCGGATATTCGGCGGGCAGCGCGCTCACGCGGTCGATGGCGTCCATCTCCTCGGCGGTCAGGTCCACCGAGGCCGCGGCGATGTTGTCCTCCAGCTGGTCGACGCGCTTGGCGCCCACGATGACGCTGGTGACGGCGCGCTGGTGCAGCAGCCACGCCAGCGCGATCTGCGCCACCGACACGCCGCGCCGCTCCGCCATCGGCCGCAGCGCGTCGACGACGTCCCAGGCGCGGTCCTTGTCGACCGGCGGGAAGTCGAAGGCGGTGCGGCGGCTGCCCTGCTCGCCCTGCGCGTCGCGGCCGTACTTGCCCGACAGGAGGCCGCCGGCCAGCGGGCTCCACACCATCAGGCCGACGCCCTCGCTCCGCATCATCGGCACGAGCTCGCGCTCGAGGTCGCGGCCCGCCACCGTGTAATAGGCCTGCAGGCTCTCGAAACGGGCGAGGCCGAGCCGCTCGGAGATGCCGAGCGCCTTTGCGATCTGCCACGCCGCCCAGTTCGACACGCCGACGTAGCGGACGTGGCCGTGGCTCACGAGGACGTCGAGCGCCCGCAGGCTCTCCTCGATCGGCGTCGCGGGGTCGAAGCCGTGGAGCTGGTAGAGGTCGATGTAGTCGGTCTTGAGCCGCTTCAGGCTGGCCTTGCAGGCCTCGATCAGGTGGACGCGCGACGAGCCCCGCGTGTTCGGCCCCGGCCCGGTCTCGCCGAAGGCCTTGGTGGCCAGCACGACGTCGTGGCGCGCGATGCCGAGCCCGTGCAGCGCCTGGCCGGTGATCTCCTCGGACAGGCCGCCGGAATACACGTCGGCCGTGTCGATGAAGTTGATCCCGCGGTCGACGGCGGTCTTCACCAGCGCCTCGGCCTCGCTCTGCTGGAGGCTGCCGATCTTGCTCCACACCTCGCCGGTGCCGCCGAACGTCATGGTGCCGAGGCAGAGTTCGGACACGAAGAGGCCGGTCCGGCCGAGCTTGTTGGTGCGCATGGGTGCTGATTCCCGCTGGGGCCGGGACGGGGCCGGCGTGCAGGCACGTCAACGGCGCGACAGCGCGCCGGGGTCCATCCGCGTCCGGGCGGCCCGGTTGCAGTGCAGCATGGCGGGTTTCCAAGCCGGGCCGGATGGTGTAGGACGAGCGCGCTCACGGGCGACGAGGGTCCCCACGAGTCCATGTGCTTTCGAGAGCCGGACGGTCCGAGGATGCGGAGCCCGGCGGAAGCCCATGGACGCGTGGGAGCCCTGACACGCCCGGTCGCAACGGCGTCGCACCGTCCCCATCTGAGATCGGTGTCGCCCGCGACGGCGCGCTGAAACGCTTAGCACCCCGAGGCCGGCCCCTCCCGCGCGACGCGCGAGGGTCGGCCTTCCAGGCGTTCGGTCCGGCCGCTCCCGCAGCGGAACAGGCCGCACGGACGAGGCCCGACGAGACCCATGAAGCTCCGCAACATCGCCATCATCGCCCACGTCGACCACGGCAAGACCACGCTGGTCGACAAGCTGCTCCAGCAGGCCGGGTCGTTCCGCGAGAACCAGCGCGTCGCCGAGCGCGTGATGGACTCGAACGACCTCGAGAAGGAGCGCGGCATCACCATCCTAGCCAAGGTCACCTCGGTGGTCTGGCACGACACCCGCATCAACATCGTGGACACCCCCGGCCACGCCGACTTCGGCGGCGAGGTCGAGCGCATCCTGTCGATGGTCGACGGCGTGATCGTGCTGGTCGACGCCGCCGAGGGCCCCATGCCGCAGACCAAGTTCGTGGTCGGCAAGGCCCTGAAGCTCGGCCTGCGCCCCATCGTGGCGATCAACAAGGTGGACCGCGCCGACGCCCGCACCACCGAGGTCGTCAACGAGGTGTTCGACCTCTTCGCCGCCCTCGATGCCAACGACGACCAGCTCGACTTCCCGATCCTCTACGGGTCGGGCCGCAACGGCTGGATGGCCGACAAGCCCGAAGGTCCGCAGGACGGCATGGCGCCGCTGTTCGAGCTGGTGCTCAAGCACGTTCCCGAACCCAAGGTCGAGGAGGGCGAGTTCCGCATGCTCGGCACCCTGCTCGAATCGAACCCCTACCTCGGCCGCCTCATCACGGGCCGCGTGCAGTCGGGCAGCATCAAGCCGAACCAGAACGTCAAGGTGCTCGACAACGACGGCAAGGTCGTCGAGACCGGCCGCGTGTCCAAGATCCTGGCGTTCCGCGGCATCGAGCGCGCGCCGATCGACGTGGCCGAGGCCGGCGACATCGTGGCCATCGCGGGCCTGACCAAGTTCAACGTCGCCGACACGCTCTGCGCGCCCGAGGTGACGGAAGCCCTGCACGCCCAGCCGATCGACCCGCCGACGCTGTCGATGACCTTCCTGGTCAACGACTCGCCGCTCGCCGGCACCGAGGGCGACAAGGTGACGAGCCGCGTCATCCGCGACCGCCTGATGAAGGAGGCCGAGGGCAACGTCGCGCTGCGCATCTCCGACTCGCCCCAGGCCGACAGCTACATCGTCGAGGGCCGCGGCGAGCTGCAGCTCGCCATCCTGATCGAGACGATGCGCCGCGAGGGCTTCGAACTCGGCATCTCGCGCCCCCGCGTGGTGTACCGCCAGGACGAGGAATCGGGCGAGCGGCTGGAGCCGATCGAGGAGGTCGTCGTCGACGTCGACGAGGAGCACTCGGGCGTCGTCATCCAGAAGATGAGCGAGCGCAAGGCAGACATGCTGGAGATGCGCCCCTCGGGCGGCAACCGCCTGCGCCTCGTGTTCCACGCCCCGACCCGCGGCCTCATCGGCTACCAGGGCGAGCTGATGACCGACACCAAGGGCACGGCCATCATGAACCGGCTGTTCCACTCCTATTCGCCGTGGAAGGGCGAGCTGCAGGGCCGGCGCAACGGCGTGCTGCTCAGCAACGACGCCGGCGAGGCCGTGGCCTACGCCATGTGGAACCTCGAAGAGCGCGGCCCGATGATGATCGAGCCCGGCTGGAAGGTGTACCAGGGCATGATCATCGGCCAGCACACCCGCGAGAACGACCTCGAGGTGAACGTGCTCAAGGGCAAGAAGCTGACCAACATCCGCGCCGCCGGCAAGGACGAGGCCGTGCGCCTGACGCCCCCGATCCGCATGACGCTGGAGAAGGCGCTGGCCTACATCGAGAACGACGAGCTCGTCGAGGTGACGCCGAAGTCGATCCGCCTGCGCAAGACCAAGCTCGACCCGAACGAGCGCAAGCGCGCCGAGCGGGCCAAGGAGCTGGTGGACTGAGCGGAACGCCCGTTCCGCCCCTCCCCGCGCGGGCCGGGACGGAGCACGACGACAGTGCGGGGCGGCCTTCGGGCCGCCCTTTTTCGTGCCGGCATCCGACACCGGCGAGGGTCCCACCGAGGGTCAGACCTCCGGACGCTCGGCCAGCGCGAAGGCGCGCCGCTCGCGCGGCGCGATCCGTCAGACCTGCGTCGGCATGTCTGACGGCTGGAATGGGACGGGGCTTCCTGGCACGCCGCTGCGGACGGTCAATGCGCGCCCCGCCCGCGCCCGAGCCGCATCCTCAGCTCGGCCTGGAGACGCAGCGCCTGCCGGACGCGCTCCGTCACGGCGGCAATCTCGCGGTCGAGCGCGTCGAGGCGGGCGCGGGCCTCCTCGCTGCCGCGCGCCACGAGGGCGTCGCGCAGCTCGCCCAGGCGCGACAGCAGCGATTCGGCGTTGCGCTGCTCGGCGCGCTGCGCGTCGATCACGGCCGCGAGCGTTTCCGCGTCGCGGTCGGTCCGCACGGTCGATCTCGGATCCATCGAGCCTCCCTGGTTCGGCCATGAGCTGTCCCGCCGGTATTTCGGCCGCAGCGGGGGTTCGCAGTGAACTCTCGAACCGTGGTGTCGTTGCGGCAGACGCGGCCGGACGGGCCGCACCCGACGGAGAGCCCGCATGACCATCGACACCGTGATCCGCCGCGCGAACCTCGGCGACGGCCGCGGCCCGCTCGACATCGCCATCGCCGGCACCCGCATCGCCGACATCGCGCCGGGCATCCGTTGCGAGGCCGCCGAGATCGACCTCGGCGGGCGGCTGGCGCTGCCCGGCCTCGTCGATACGCATGTCCACCTCGACAAGGCCTGCCTCGACGACCGCTGCCCCTGCGGCGGGTCGCTGCAGGAGGCGGTGAAGAGCGTGTCCGAGGCCAAGAAGCGCTTCACCGAGGAGGACGTCTACGCCCGCGCGGCGCGCGCGCTGGAGATGGCGATCGCGCACGGCACCAACCGCATGCGCACGCACGTCGAGGTCGACCCGCGGGTCGGCCTCACCAGCCTGCGCGCGCTGCACCGGCTCAAGCGCGACTACGCCTGGGCGATCGACCTCCAGCTCTGCGTGTTCCCGCAGGAAGGGCTGCTCGACGACCCCGGCTGCGACGAGGTGCTGGTGTCGGCGCTCGACCTCGGCGCCGACCTCGTCGGCGGCGCCCCCTACATCGACGACGACAGCCACGGCCAGATCGCGCGCATCTTCGACCTCGCCGTCGAGCGCGACCTCGACGTCGACCTCCACCTCGACTTCTCGCTCGACGCGGCGAGCCTCGACGTCGACGAGGTGTGCCGCCAGGCCGAGCGGCGCGGCTGGGGCGGCCGCACGGCGATCGGCCACGTCACCAAGCTGTCGGCCCTGCCGCCGGAGCGGCTCGACGCCTATGCCCGCCGCCTCGCCGGTGCGGGCGTGGCCGTCACCGTGCTGCCCGCGACCGACCTGTTCCTGATGGGCCGCGACGCGACCGAGAACGTGCCGCGCGGCGTCGCGCCCGCGCACCGGCTCGCGCGCGAGGGCGTCCGCTGCTCGGCGGCGACCAACAACCTGCGCAACCCGTTCACGCCCTACGGCGACGGCTCGCTGGTGCGCATGGCCAACCTCTTCGCCAATGTGGCGCAGCTCGCGGGCGAGGAGGACCTCGCGGCCTGCCTCGACCTCGTCACCGGCTCGGCCGCGCGCCTGATGGGCCTCGCCGACTACGGGATCGCGGTCGGCGGCCCCGCCACCTTCGTGGCCTTCGACGCGAAGGACCGCGCCGACGTCGTGGCCGGCATCGTGCAGCCCGAGATCGGCTTCAAGGACGGGCGGCAGAGCTTCCATCGCCCGCCGGCGCGGCTCAACCGGCCGGAGGCGCCGCACAAGGATTGAGCAGGAAGTTCCACCCAGCCGCGCACTGCGACGAGACGGCGCAACCTTTGTTTATCCCCAGGGCGCCAGGAACTGCACAGCCCTTGCGCGGCTTGTGTGCCCACGGACGAGGCGGCGCATTCCGGAGATCACGGGATGCGCCGCCCGCAGGCCGGATCTCACACAAGGGGCAGACCATGGCGACCAAGAACGCGAGCGGCAACCAGGGCCAGGTGAAGGATCCGGAGCACGACGGCCGGCTGAAGGGCCACCACGGCGGCGAGGCCCCGAAGGCCCACGCCGAGGGCACGCACCCCGACGAGAAGCACGACGACAAGCACGCCGCGCCGAAGAAGACCGCCGCGAAGAAGCACGAGGACGAGGCGGCTCACGAGGAGCACGCCAAGAAGGCCCCCGCCAAGGCCCACAAGGAGCCCGCGCACGCGGAAGCCAAGGACGAGCCCAAGAAGGCCGAGCCCGCCCACAAGGCCGAAGCGAAAAAGGCCGAGCCGGCCAAGTCCGACGCCGCCGAGGACGCCGACCTCAAGTCGCGCGAGTACACCGACGCCGAGGGCAACGTGCATCACCACACGAAGAAGTACATGGAAAGCCACAAGGGCTGATCCTGGACCTCAGCATCGCTCGACGGTAGAAGGCCGGTCCCGCGGGACCGGCCTTTTTCGCGTCCGGGCGGCGGAGGGACCAGCCATGCGGCCCGAGGACGTCGCCCGCGCCTGGGAGCTGAATGCCCCGGCCTGGACCGAGCAGGCCCGCCGCGGCCTCGACGTCTACCGCGACGCGCTCAACACCCCGGCGTTCCTGGCGCTGCTGCCCGACGTGTCGGGCCTCGACGGGCTCGACATCGGCTGCGGCGAGGGCTCGAACACCCGCGCCCTGGCGCGCCGCGGCGCGCACATGCGGGCGGTCGACGTCGCGCCCACCTTCGTGCGCGCCGCGCGCGAGGCCGAGGCCGCAGAGCCGCTCGGCATCCTCTACGGCGAGGGCGACGCTCTGGCGCTCGCCTTCGCGGACGGGGCGTTCGACTTCGCCACGGCCTTCATGTCGCTGATGGACGTGCCCGACCCGGCGCTGGCGCTGCGCGAGGCGGCCCGCGTGCTGAAGCCCGGCGGCTTCCTCCAGTTCTCGATCCTGCACCCCTGCTTCGTGCCGCCCCACCGCCGCGTGTTGCGCGAGCCGGACGGGAACGTCCGCGCCGTCGAGGTGGCGCGCTACTTCGACCGCGTCGACGGCGCCGAGGACGTGTGGTGGTTCACGGCCCTGCCCAAGGCCGAGCGCGGCGGCGTCGCGCCGTTCCGCGTGCCCCGCTTCCACCGCACGCTCGGCGACTGGGTCGCGATGGTGGTGGGCGCCGGCCTCGCGATCGAGGCCCTGGGCGAGCCCTGCCCGAGCGCGGATCTCGCGCGCGCCGTGCCGATCGTCGCCGACGCCGCGGTGGCGCCGCTGTTCCTGCACGTGCGGGCGCGCAGGCCGGCGGCCTGATCCCCGCCTTGCCCCGCGGGCGCCCGCCCCTATAGTCCGGCCCGGCCCTTGCAAGGGTCACGTCCCGCACCGATTTGGCCGCACCGCCCCATGCCCAGCACCCCGAAGAAGATCAGCCGCGTCGTCCTCGCCTATTCCGGGGGGCTCGACACCTCCATCATCCTGAAGTGGCTGCAGACCACCTACGGCTGCGAGGTCGTCACCTTCACGGCCGACCTCGGCCAGGGCGAGGAGCTGGAGCCGGCCCGCCAGAAGGCGCTGCTGCTCGGCATCCGCCCCGAGAACATCTTCATCGAGGACCTGCGCGACGAGTTCGTGCGCGACTACGTGTTCCCCATGTTCCGGGCCAACGCGCAGTACGAGGGCCTGTACCTGCTCGGCACCTCCATCGCCCGGCCGCTGATCGCCAAGAAGCAGATCGAGATCGCGAGGCGGATGGGCGCCGACGCCGTGGCGCACGGCGCCACCGGCAAGGGCAACGACCAGGTGCGCTTCGAGCTCAGCTACTATGCGCTGGAGCCCGACATCCAGGTGATCGCGCCCTGGCGCGAGTGGGACCTGACCTCGCGCACGGCGCTGATCGACTTCGCCGAGAAGAACCAGATCCCCATCGCCAAGGACAAGCGCGGCGAGGCGCCCTTCTCGGTCGACGCCAACCTCCTCCACGTGTCCTCCGAGGGCAAGGTGCTGGAGGACCCCGCCGAGGAGGTGCCGGACTACGTCTTCTCGCGCACCGTGTCCCCCGAGCAGGCGCCCGACAAGGCGACCGTGATCGAGATCGGGTTCGAGCAGGGCGACCCCGTGTCGATCGACGGCGAGCGGCTCGGCCCCGCGGCGCTGCTGACCAAGCTCAACGAGCTCGGCCGCGCCAACGGCATCGGCCGGCTCGACCTCGTCGAGAACCGCTTCGTCGGCATGAAGTCGCGCGGCATGTACGAGACGCCCGGCGGCACGATCCTGTATTTCGCCCATCGCGGCATCGAGCAGCTCACGCTCGACCGGGGCGCGGCCCACCTCAAGGACGAGCTGATGCCGCGCTACGCCGAGATGATCTACAACGGCTTCTGGTTCTCGCCCGAGCGCGAGCTGCTGCAGGGGCTCATCGACAAGAGCCAGGAGTTCGTCACCGGCACGGTGCGCATGAAGCTCTACAAGGGCTCGGCCTCGATCGTCGGCCGCTCTTCGCCCCACTCCCTCTACGACCAGGACCTCGTCACCTTCGAGGAGGGCGCGGTGGCCTACGACCACCGCGACGCGGCGGGCTTCATCAAGCTCAACGCCCTGCGCCTGCGCACGCTCGCCAAGCGCAACCGCCGCGGCGGTTGACGACGCGGCGCCGAGATCCCGACACGGCGCCTGCCGCTCCCCTCTCCCTCGTGGAGAGGGGAGTTCCGAGCCGTCCCGCCTCACCTCGCCTCATCGGCGGGCCGGGCCGGACGTGCTAGGACGGCGACCCGTCGCGGGCCGCGCCGTCCGCATCGAGCCGGAGCCCATGCCGCTTCCCCTGCCCGCTTGGCCCGACGCGCTCCGGACGCGCAGCCTGCGGATCTGGTCCGGCGCCGTGCTGGGCCTCTATCTCGTCACGCATTTCGCCGACATCGCCCTGGGGCTCGTGTCGCTGCGCGCGATGGACCGGGCGGGGCCCTGGCTCGGCGGCTTCTGGCACGCGCCGCCCGGCACCGCCCTCCTGCTCGGCGCCCTGCTGGTGCATTTCGGCCTGTCGCTGCGGGCGCTGCACCGCCGGCGCACGCTGCGCATGACGGCGCGCGAGGCCACCCAGCTCGGGCTGGGGCTGGCCCTGCCGTTCCTGATCCTGCCGCACGTCGTGGCCGCTCGCATCGTGCCGGCGCTGACCGGCCTGCCCATGACCTACGCCGACCAGGTCCGCGCCCTGTGGGTCATCAACCCGCCCGGGGGAGCCCGTCAGGTCGTGGCGCTGCTCGTCCGCTGGGTCCACGGCTGCTTCGGCTTCTGGTTCGCGCTCCGGGCGCGCCCCTGGTTCGGGCGCTGGTCGGGGCCGCTCCTCGCCGCGGCGCTGCTCGTGCCGGTGCTGGCCCTGCTCGGCTTCGCGGAAGCCGGGCGCGAGGTCGCCGCCCTGCCCTGGCACCCGCGCCCCCGCGCCGGTCCCGCCCCGAGCGCCGAAGCGCTGCGGGACGGGCTCGCCCTCGCCTTCGCGGCGCCGATCGCCGCCGTGCTGCTCGCGCGCGGCGCGCGGCTGTGGCTCACCCGCCACCGCCGCTTCCGCGTCACCTATCCGGACGGGCGCAGCGTGTCGGCGCCGCGCGGCTCGACCGTGCTCGAAGCGAGCCGCATCGGCGGCGTGCCGCACGTCTCGCTCTGCGGGGGCCGCGGCCGCTGCTCGACCTGCCGGGTGCGGGTCACCGCGGGCCTCGACCACCTCCCGGACCCGGACGCGCTGGAGCGCGCCACGCTGGAGCGCTCGAACGCCGCCCCCGGCCTGCGCCTCGCCTGCCAGCTCCGCCCGACGCGCGACCTCGCCGTGATGCCGGTCTTCGCGCCGCCGCGCGCTAGGGGCGCCGGAGCGCCCGCGCCGCGCCCGGCCTCGGCGAGCCAGGAGCGGGAGCTGGCGGTGCTGTTCTGCGACCTGCGCGGCTTCACCCACCGCGTCGAGCGCTGGCTGCCCTTCGACACGGTGTTCCTGCTCAACCGCTATTTCGAGATCGTCGGCGAGGCCGTGGAGGAGGCCGGCGGCCACCTCGACAAGTTCATCGGCGACGGCGCGCTGGCGCTGTTCGGGCTCGACGCCGCCCCGGAGGCGGCGTGCCGGCAGGCGCTCGCCGCCGCGGCCGGCGTGGCGCGCGGCCTCGGGCGGATGAACGACGAGTTCGCGGCCGAGCTCGGCGAGCCGCTGCGCATCGCCATGGGTCTGCACCTCGGCTCGGCCGTCGTGGGCGACATGGGCTACGGCCAGGCCGTCGGGCTGACGGCGGTCGGCGACGGCATCAACGTGGCGAGCCGGCTCGAAGGCGTCGCCAAGGAGCGCGACGTCGAGGCCGTGGTGTCGGCGGCCGTGCTGTCGCGGGCCGGGCGCGAGGTGCCGCGCGGCCTCGTCCACGCCATCGCGGTGCGGGGCCGCGCCGCCGCGGTCGACGCCGTGCTGGTCGCCGACGCGGCCGCGCTCGGCGGGCCGGATCAGGCCGACAGCGCTTCCGGCCGCGGATAGCGCGCCAGCAGGCGCCCGCCGCCGCTCGACCGGTTGCGGCCGTCGCGCTTCGACCGGTAGAGCTCGGCGTCGGCGCCTTCCACCAGGGCCCGGAGTTCGGCGGGCATCCCCGGGCCGACCGAAGCCAGCCCGGCGCTGACCGTGACGATCCCGGCCGGGGCGCGGTCGTGCGGCAGCGCCAGGCCGGCGACCGCGGCGCGGATGGCCTCCGCCACGGCCAGGGCCGCGGTGCCGTCGAGACCCGGCAGCAGGAGGACGAACTCCTCGCCGCCGTAGCGCGCCGCGACGTCGATCCCGCCCCGGACCTCGCCCTCGATGGCCCGCGCGAGGGCCACGAGGGCCCGGTCGCCGGCCGCGTGGCCGTAGCGGTCGTTGAAGCTCTTGAAGTGGTCGGCGTCCAGCATCACGAGCGACAGCGGCAGCCCGCCGCGGGCCGCCTCCGCGCAGCGCGCCTCGGCCCGCTCGAAGAAGCGGCGGCGGTTGGCGAGGCCGGTCAGCGGGTCCGTGGAGGCCAGGACGTCGAGCCTCCGCTCGGCCGCGACCCGGCTCTGCAGCTCGCCCTTGAGCCCGAACAGCAGCGCCAGGATGCCGGAGCACAGGACGGCCACCACGGCGCCGAGCGCCAGCGCCTTGGCGCGCCAGCCGGCGAAGACGGCGTCGGTGCCTTCCGCGACGACCTGGATCAGCGGCAGGGCGCCCACGCGGCGGTAGGCGAAGAGCCGCGGCCTGCCGTCGACCGTCGATGTGGCCTCGAAGGTGCCGGACTCGGGGCCGTCCATGAGGCGGAACACGGGGCTGTTCTTGAAGGACCGGCCCACGGTGCCCCGCGCCTCGGGCTCGCGCACGAGGAGCGTGCCGTCGGCGTTGAGGAGCTGCAGGATGCTGCCGTCCCCGAGCGGCAGGTGCTTGTAGGTTTCGGTGAGGTAGCCGAGGTTCAGGAAGCCGACGGCCATGCCGGCGAAGCTCCCGTCGTCCGCCGTGATGCGGCGGCTGAAGGCGATGTGCCACTCGCCCTTGCCCGGCGCACGGACCGGCCGGCCGATGAACAGGCCGGCGTCGCCGGCCTGCTGCGCCGCGAAGAAGTCCGCGTCGCGGAAGTCGCGCGCCGCGGGGGCGGTCGAGCGAGAGTCGGCCAGCACGGTGCCGTCGCGGTCCACCACCAGGATGGCGTCGATGTAGCGGGCGCTGGCGGAATGATCGAACAGGACGAGCTGACGCAGCTCGGGATCGAGCGCGCGCACGCGCGGATCCGCCCAGGAGTCGCGGGCCGCCTGGATCGACAGGTCCAGCAGTTCCACGTTGCGGTCCATGTCTCGCGCCAGGGCCGTCGCGAGGTTGACCTCGGCCGCCTCGGCGGAGCGCCGGGCGTCGGCCCGCGCGTCGACGATCACCACGGCGAACACGGCCACGATGGCGACCACGGCGAGGCTGATGGACAGGAACAGGCCGCGGCGCGGCGCCGTGCCGGGCGACAGGAGGCGGAAGGCAGCTCGGAGGTGGGGAGTCATGTCGGCCGGCAAGTGTCGCTTCATCCGACAAAGCCACGCTTCCTCCTACGACGGCGTTAAGCGGTCCGGCAGCGGCACGGCCCTCCCCCGAGCCTCATCGATCGCGTTCCTGGATGATGCTGGGGGGCGGCGGGAGATCGAACGGGTCGCGCCCCTTCGCGCGGGGGACGCGCCCCAGCGGCGAGCGCGGGCCGTCGGGCGACGCGCGCCCGTCGCCGAGGTCGAGCGGCGGATCGTCGGACCTGCGCGCCCGGTCGACCGATCGCAGCCTCTCGGCCTCCTCGCGCTCGGCCCGTTCGCGCGCCGCACCGGCCCGCGCCGCGGCTTCCACCTGCGCCTGCACGCGCGCATCCTCGGCCTTCTGCCGCGCGGCGTCGGCCCTCTGCTGCTCCGCCGCCTGGGCCGCCGCGCGGGCCGCCGCGGCCCTGGCCTGAGCCTCGGCGGCGGCGCGGGCGAGCTCCGCCTGCCGCGCCGCCTCGGCCTGCTCGCGCTCCATCTGCCGCCGTTGATCGATGACCTTGAGCTGGCGGTTGAAGGCCGCCCGCTCGCGGATGTCCTGCTCCAGGACGTCGATGCGGTCCTGCGCCCGCGCGACCGCGGCGGCCTGCACGGCCTCGACGAGGCCGCCGGCCTCGACCGAACGGGGGGCCGGCTCGCCGAGCGGGCCGGCGCGCGTCACGCTGGCGGCGCCGCCGCCCGGCGCGGCGCCGAGGTCGACGCGGCTCGCCAGGGTCAGCGTCCGCAGGTCGAGCGACAGGCTGGTCTCGGCCGACCAATCCGCCGCGGCCGCTCCCCCCTGCCCCGGCCGCGGCAGGGCGACGGTGCCGGTCCGGCGGAGGGGTCCCAGGCTCAGCACGCCCCCGGCCAGCACAGCCGGAGCCTTCGCGGCCTCGACCGGGAGCGGCCCCGCGTCGAGCGCGGCATCGAGGTCGCGCCGCAGCGCTTCCCCGTCGGGCGGCGTCGGCTCGGGCGCCGAGCTGCCCCGCTCGGCGGCGGCGTCGCGCGCCGTCACGGCCGCCAGCACGCGCGCCGGGGCGGTCGGGTCCGTGCGGGACAGCGCCCCGGACAGTGTGACGGCGCCGGTGCCGGCGAGCGCGCCCACCAGCGCGGCGGGACTGTTCCCCGCGGCGGCGACCTCCTCCGATCCGGAGGTGCGGGCCGCGAGCCCGCCCCCCTCGACCGTGACGTCGCGCCAGGCGAGGCGGCCCGACAGGGTCGCGCCCGGACCGTCGCGGCGCAGCGACAGGCTGCCCGCGACGCTCCCGTCCGCGACCGCGCCGGCGACGTCGGCCAGGGCGACGCTGTCCGGCGCCGTGCGGAGCGTCAGCGACACGCTGCGCCCGTCGACGGCGCCCCGCAGCGGCATGTCGCCCACCGTCAAGGCCAGCTCGCCGCGCGGCAGCGCGGCCGGCGCCGCCGCGAAGGGGGCGGACGACCACACGGCGCCCGCCGGCGGCGCGGCTCCGGGGCCGAGCGCGAGCCCGAGCAGGGCTTCGGCCGGCAGCCGGTCGATCGCGAGCCGGCCGTGCAGCACGGGCAGCGGCTCGCCGCCGGGGGTTCGCCCCTGGGCGAGGTCGAGCGACAGGTCGCCCGCGGCCGTCGAGCCGCCGACTTTGGCCGTCAGGCCGTGCCAGCGCAGCGCATCGCCGTCCCAGGCGAGGTCGCCCGCGGCGTCGGCCGCGAGGTCCCCCGCGGGTGCCGGCAGGCCGGCGGAGGCCAGCACCGGGCGGAGGTCGGGGGTCCACAGTGTGAGGCGCCCTTCGCCGCCCGCCGTCGCGGCGCGCCCCGCGAAGCTGGCCGACGCGTCCCCGAGCGTCGCCTCGACCCGGCCCGTCAAGCCGGCGGCCAGCGTGCCCTGGGCGCTGGCCGCCACCCGGGCCGCGCCGGCGACGGCGCCCGGCGGCGACAGGCCGACCAGGCGCAGGAGGTCCGCGCCGCGCGGGGCCGCGAGGTGCAGCGACAGGGCCACGGGCCGGTCCGCGGCGGAACCGTCCGGCGTCAGCGCGCCGTCGAGCGTGACGTCGCCGGCCCGGCCGGCGACCGCGAGCCGCGTCGGCACCAGCGCGCCGTCGCGGTCGGCCGCAGCGTCGAGCGTCGCGGTGGCGTCGAGCGGCGACAGCAGGGCGGCGCGCGCGCGCAGGCCCGCGGCGGCCGCCGGCGGCAGGATCGGCGCCAGCGCCTCGGCGAGAGGGCCCGCCGCAGCGGCCTCGATATGGACCGATCCGCGACCGCCCGCGGCGTCGCGCGAGCCGGATGCGTCGAGCCGGGCGCCGGCGATGTCGAGCGCCAGCTTCTCCAGCCTCGCGTCGTCGCCCGACCGGGTGACGTGCAGGGCGACGCGGCCCGCCGCGACCGCGCCGAGCGCCGACGAGGCCAGCCGGACCGCGCGGGCCGAGAGCGACAGGTCGAGGTCGAGGCCGCGCGACGCGGCCCCGACCGTCGCCAGATCCGGCACGCGGTCGAGGTCGAGCGCGTCGGCGGACAGGTCGGCGGACAGGCGCGGGTTCCCGGTCCCGGCCGCCCGCGCGAGCGACAAAATCCCCGCCAGGGCGGTGCCGTCGAGGTGGAGATCGAGGTCGCGCGCCGCGATCCCCTCTTCCGACACCGTGACGGCGCCGACCGCGCGGAGGCCGCGCCCCGGCAGCGCGGCCGCGACCCGGTCGACGAGGTCGGGCGCCGCGGGCCGCAGCCAGGCGGCGGTGCGGCGGAGGTCGGCCGCGCGCAGGTCGGCCCGGCCGCGGAAAGCGGCCGAGGGCGTCGCGGGCGCGGCGCCGAACGGCCCGGCGACGGAGGGCGGCGGCCCGGGCTCGACCCGGCCGTCGAGCGCCAGCCGCGCGCCCCCCGGCCCCTCGACGCTGAGGACCAGGCCGGCGCCGGGCTCGGGGCCGAGCCGGACCGTCGCGGCGGTGCCGAGCGCGGTGCGCCCGGCCAGCGTCGCGGTGTCGAAGGCGGCGTCGACGTCGAGCCGCAGCGGCGCGGCCCCGCGCGCCTCGCCCGCGGTCCGCAGCAGGAGCCTGAGGACCTCGACGCCGGACGGGGGTGCGATGTCGGAGTTGGGGGGTGCCACGGCGAGGTCGTCGACGTCGAGCGCCGCGCCGCGCAGCGTCAGCGCGGCCCGCGGCGGGGCGGGGCCGGCCGCGTAGGCGGCGCTGCCGTCGCCCGCGGCGATCAGGGCGCGCAGGTCGGCGCCGGCCCTGACCTCGACGTCGGAGGCCTTGGCGCCGTCGCGGTCGGCCGACAGCCTGGCGGTGGCGCGCCACGGCACCGCGGCCGGCGTGCCGTCGAGCGCCACCTGGCCCGACGCCGCCGCGGTGCCGTCGAAGCCCGGGCCGACCGCGCCGGGGCGGGCCGCGGCGGTCCCGTCGAGGTCGAGGCTCGGGCGGTCGCCCGCGCCGTCGAGGTGCAGCTTCACGCGCAGCCGGCCGCCGTCGGGCGTGCCGGTGGCGAGGCGGAACGGCACGGAGCCGACGCTGCCCGAGGCCTTGAAGGGGCCGCGCAGGCTCGCGGCCTCGCCGTCGAGGTCGATCCCCCTCACCTCCAGGTGCCGCCCGTCCAGCAGGGCGAGGTCCAGCGCGCCGCCGCGCACGCCGAGGTGGTCGAAGGCGACGCGGTCGGCCGTCGGCCCAGACGGCAGGCCGAGGTCGAACCCGCCGTCCCGCGCCTGGACGAGGTGGAGGCTCGGGCCGTCCAGCGTGGCGTCGACGAACTGCACCTGGCCCCGCATCAGGGCGGCGAGCGACAGCTCGACGTCGAGCGAGCGAGCGCTCAACCGCGGCCGCCCCCCGGCTCCGTTCCCCACCGCGACGCCGCCGAGCCGGAACAGCGGCTTCGGCAGCAGCTTCAGGTCGATCGGCCCGGCCACGGTCACGGGCGTCCCTGCGGCGGCGGACAGCCTGCGCTCGATCAGGGCCCGGTGGCTGCCCCAGTCCACGACATAGGGCCCGACCAGGGCCGCGGTCAGGACGCCGATGAGCAGGATGGCCAGGATGGTCAGGCTGTCGCGCACGGCGTGTCGATTGACCACGGGCTCGGGGCGGCCGCTCGGGATGGGCGGCGCGCGCGGATGCTAATGCGAAAGGCCCCGCATGGAAACACGGGCCCCGCCGCGCCCGCCGGACGCGATCCGCGGATTTGCCGCTTGCGAACCTCGGCCAAGCTGGCTATAGACCCCTCATCGGCGGCGCAGCGCTCCGCACGATCCGCGCCCATCGTCTAGCGGTCCAGGACGTCGCCCTCTCACGGCGAAAACCGGGGTTCGATTCCCCGTGGGCGCGCCAGTCTGTTCAATGACGTAGCCTGTCTGGCATTCCCAAAAATCGCAACGTACGGAAATTGTACGGAAAAGCCGTCTTCGAACAGTCGTGGACGATGATAGACGCTGCGGGAAGTTCACCAACGTCCACGCAAGGTCACCGAAGTCCTATGGAGTTCGGTGTGGTCTCGCGCTACATCGTGTCTCGTGGCGTCTCGCCATGTCACACCAAACCAAGGAGGGCGTCGTGGATAAGCTGCAACGCGCTGCGAGCGCTGCGCTCAGCACGGTGTTGACACGGCGGCAGGTTTTCTGGAGTGCGTTTGCGGCCGGCCTAGCAGCGCCCACCATGCTCTATGGACAGGCCCCGGCCTACACCGGGTTGATCCGTGATTTCAGCGTGGCTGGCAGCTTCGCTCAGGTCGGTGGACTACTGTCGCAGAGCGCCCGCGAGATCGCTTGAGCGACGACGAGCCACCGACACCGGCTCAACCTTCGGGTGGACAGCAGCCGTTCCACGAAGTCATGGGCCCGGCGCCAGCGACCGGGCAGATGCAGCCCGTGCAGATTGGAGTTGGCTTCGCCCTTCATCAAAGCGGCGCTTACCCTTCCGAGCAGATCCTTGATGCGTTGGAGCGCCATTCTCCTGGCGCAGTGGCTCGCGTCATCGCAATGAGCGAGAAGGCATAGCAGGCGCAGATCAATGCGACCGCGCTGGCTCAGGAGTACGCCCGAACTGATGTCGCGCGAGGCTCTTGGCAGGGCACCGGCGTCACAGCCGGAGCTATGACGCTGGCCTTTGTCTGCGGCCTCCTCGGGCACGATTGGCTCGGGGCTGCTTTTCTCAGCGTTCCAGTGCTGAGCGTCGCGCGTGCCTTAATCCTGGCGGCTCGACCGCGCGGAGGTCCGCCGTCAGTTTCTTGATGTGTGCTTGACCTGCCACGCCGCCCACGACATGCCCGAGCATCGCCGGCGGGCAGCGCGGCCGGCGAGCGGGGACTTGGTCCTGGGCCTTTACCAGCCGCGGTGACGGAGGGGCGAAATCGTCCTTTCGTCTATTCGCTCTTGGGATCAGAGCATCTTGCTGATGTCGACGCCGTCCAGCGGGCCTGGAATCAGCTCCTCGTCGGTCAGCCGCTCGATCATGTGGCCTACGAGATCCTGACCGTCGGGAACGGACAGCTTCTTCAGAATCTCGCGGGGCGCCGTGCCGAATGCGCGCTCGATGGCGTCGACCCACCGCTGGCGGACCTGCTGGGGAGTTGGCGCCGGCGTTGGCTGAGCGGGGTCAGTCATGGCCTGCCCAACAGCTTGTCGATGCTCGCTTGGTCGATCTCGAACGCCTCCGGTTCGCCCCCATCCGGCTGCGGCGGCGGATTGAGGCTCTTGTCCAGGTTCTTGATCTGGTCGACGAGACCGTCCTCGTAGGTGCGCCGGTTGAAGGGCGGCACCGGCTGTATCTCTCCCTTGCGGAAGCGGTCGAGCTGATCGGCAAGCTGGTCGCGTATGGGTTGTGCTATGGCCTTCGCAGCCTCGAAGCCGCGCATGCCGTCGGCATTGGCAGTGGCGAAGTCCTCCATCTCGGGAACGTTGTCCACCTGCGCGTCGGCCGCGGTGATCTTGGTTTTCTTGAACAGGCTCATTCTGACCTCCCTGGGTCAGTCGAGAAACGCCCGTCGGCGCCGGAAAGTGCCCTATCAGCGGCCCGGCGTCGGCTGATCCTCGCGATCCACCTTGGCGATATGCGCTTCGAGGCGCGATCCAGGTTTCACGGGTGTAAGCGTGTCATCCTCGCAGGCCTTGCCCTTGCCGGGCGCAGTGACACTCCGCAGGTAGCCCCAGCTGGCGACAACGGCAGGAGCGTCGTGCCGCTGCGTCATGATGTCGGCTTCATGGTGGGTAGGGATGGTTCGACCTCACAGCGCAGCAAAGCCCCGTCTTCGCCCGGCTCGGGATCGGGCAGACGGGTGAAGCTTGCCGCGATCAGCGCGCCGAGGCTGTCCTCGGCAGTCTTTGCCTCGTCGAGGCTGAATGCCTGTCGGTCGAGCGGGACGAGGTTCTTGAGCGACATCGACAGATCCTTGAGCGCCGCGATCCGTCCGGGGACCTCGACGGCTTTCAGCATCGCGTTCCGGCGCTGCGGGGACTTGTCGTCCGCCGTTGCCTCCTCGATCAGCGCCACGAGTTCGTCCCGCTTCGTCGTCACCGCTTCGAGTTCGTTGAGCATGCGGTCGGCAAGGTCAAAACCCCGCCGGAGGATGGCTCGGTGCTCGCGCACGACAGCGACGCCGCGGTCAGCAGCCATGTCGATGGTTCGGGCCTCGCTCTCGCGTGAAGACCCCGAACCCGAACCCGAACCGAACCCCGAACCAACAGGCTTAGTATCCTCGCGGGCGAGCTTCGCCCTGGTCTCCTGGCGTACCCTCTCCCCGAGATCGCGGACCCATCCCTGGGCCTTGGCACGCTTGCGGATCGCCGCATCGGTGATGCCGTGCTGGCGGGCGATCTCGCATACCGAGAGCTGGCCAGCCCTGAATTCTCGCTGGATCGCCTCCCAATCCGCACGGGGGGCGTTATGGGGCGTGGTCACCTCTGCACCTGTTCGGTTTCACCCAGGATGGGCCCCAGGCGCGAGCGCATGAGATCGGCCATGCCCGCTGCCAGCTGGTCGGTCATCCCGCAGAAGATGGGCTCGACCCCGCATCGCTTCAGCACGGGAGCGATCGGCTTGAGATCAGCAGCCGACGCCCTGGACGCGATGGCGAGACGGACCTTGTGGAACACGCCGGCACCGCTGATCGCGATGCCCTGGGACATCACCTCGCCCACGGCGGGGAGGATGTCCTTGGAGGCCCGCCCGGCCTTGCACGCGATCACGGTTCCGGAGCCATCGGCGTGGAACAGCAGCAGGTCGATACGGCCTCGGGAGATTGGGAAACCGGTCTCGCAGCGAAGGATGGGCGGGAGATCGTACATCGCTGCGAGTTCGCCTTGGTCGAGCCAGTGCACCAGTTCCCGGATCACTCCAGCCTCGGAGCCGCCGAACTCGTCGTCCAGCACCTTCCTGACGCTGTCACGGTAGCGCTGGAAGCATGCGTCGACGGCTGGCCAGTCGATGGCGCTGGTCTGCTGGTGATCGGTCATCGGGCGGTTTCCTTCACGGTGGTGCGCCGAGAGGCGCGGGCGGGGCGGGGATGGGCGGCACCCTGGTGCTGGGCAGCGCGATCGAGCAGGGCGAAGCCGTGCGTGATGGCTCGCACGGGGTCGGCGAAGACGCCGAGGACCTGCCCCGAGACACCCACGACATGCACGGCGATGCCACCGGCCTTGAGCGTGAACACCAAGCGCGGCCCTACGCCGGTGACGTCGTCGAAGATCTCGGCGGCGCCATCGGCTGCGAGCGCGTCGCGGAAGGCCGTGGCGGCGTCGAAGCCCGGGGCCTGGACGCCGCCCCGCTGTCGGATGAACTGGCGGGGCTTGGTCACGCTGCGGTCCTCCGAGCATCCTCGATGAGGCGATTAGGGACACGACAGCCGGGCTTGCCGATCCCAGGTCCCCAGCCGTCGATCCACCCGCCGCGACGGATCACGTCCACCACGGTCGCCTCCGCCACGAGGCCGGCGGGGCCGAGGTCCACGCGGGGCACATGCTCCGCAGCTGTCGTGGCAGCCTTGGCGGTCAGGAAGCCCTCAAAGCGGCGGCTCGTGAGGAACTTGACCGCATGCACAGGCCGATAGGTCGGATCTTTGCGGCAGTAGGCTACGAACTCAGGAACCGCGGCCGTCGCCGAGAGGCGATCAACGTCGGTCATCCGGCTCCATGCCCGGCCTGCGTCCGCCTTCGACATGTTCGGATCGGTCGGGTAGCCCCGCCAGAACCGTTCGAAGTCCTCGGGATACGGCTTGCGGGTCCGATCGGGCGGAGCCCGTTTCGGACAAGAGATAGACTCTCCGTTCCGTTCTGTTCCGTTCAGAGCGTTTTCCGCGGGATTTCCGCCGGAAAAGTCTCTGGCCTCCGCCGGAACGGGCTGTGATGAGGCGTGGAAAGCCTCGCCGTTTCCGGTGTCCGGGGTCGGACCGGGAGTTTCGGGGAGCTTGCCCCCTTCTCCGTGTCCGTCCATTCGCTCCGAGGAGCCGCTCGGGGTCGGAGTGCTCACTCGGATCTCCAGCGGCTTCGCTGGATTTTCCAGCGGAAAGAGCCCGCGTTCCTCGCGGACCTTGTTCTCTTTCCTGATACGATCAACCTCTTTCCGCCAGCGGTGGAAAAGGGTTGAGTTCCAAGCCTCAATGGCCTTTTCGGCGAGGACACGATGATGCAGCCGTCCGTCGCTGCAGAGGACCCAGCCATAGAGCGCGCCCTCGCGATGCTCGCGCCACGCCGCCAGAGCTCGACCGAAGCCGGCGAGGGCCGAAAGTTCGACGTCGTCGGCCGGCAACGTTCCGGCCGGAACCTGATGCCAGGCGGCGCACCACAGGAGCAGGCCGCACCGGAAGGCCTCACCTGACACCGATGCAGCAAATCGACTGTCACGCAGCCGCACGACGTCGATGCTCATCGACGGAAAATGGCGGAGGTCGACGTCTGCCGGAACGAAGGGGGCGGGCAAGTTGCTCATCCGATCACCCGCGCGCATGGTCGGACATGGTCGATGACGCCATGTTGCACCAGAGCTTCACCGTCACAGTCGGGCCGGCACGATTTTTTCCAATGATCAACTCGGCGTCGTTCTGGACATCCAAGAAGCGTGAGAGCGCGGCGGGGTCGTTCGCCTTGAAGGCTTCCGAGGCCTGGATGTGGTGGGCCTCGCGGTGCAGGAAGGCGACCACGTCGGCATCGGCTTCCAGGTCACCGCTGTCCCGCAAATCGGCCAGGGTCGGACGCTTGTCCTCGCGCTTCTCCAGTTCGCGATTGAGCTGACAGAGCAAAACAACGCACACGTCTTCATCCTTAGCGATCTGCTTCAACGAATACGATATCTCGCCTATTTCTTGTACGCGATTACCCTTGTATCGATCTGAAGCGGAGACCTGCTTGAGATAGTCGATAAAGATCAACTTGAGATCGACACCGCGCGCCGCCATGCGCTGGCGTTCAGCTCGAACCCGCATGCGGATCTCCCCTGGCGACAGGCGCGATGCGACGTCGAGCACCAGTGGTCGCTTTGCCAGCAGTTCACGGGCATGATTCAGCTTTTCGAGCTGCGACTCATTGAGGACGTTGGCCTTCACCTGCGCCCGCAAAATATCGCTGTAGGTAATGGGATCGTTGGCCGAGTAGGTGATGTCGGCGAGCAGGCGCGCCATCACCTGCGGCTCGGAGATCTCCAGGCTGAACAACATGACACCCCAGCCACGACGAGCAACTCGATTAGCGGAACTCACCGCGAATGCGCTCTTTCCAACCGCCGGCCGAGCGCCGAGATTCCATAGGCTGCCGCCTTGGTAGCCGCCCGTGGCGCGGTCGAGGTCGGCGAAGCCGGTCGACACGGTCCGGTCCGGAACCTCACCAGCCATGGCCTGCCGGATCGAGCCCAGCACGGTCGAAGCGCTCACGTGGGCGTCGCGCCGCGTCGAGCGAGCGCCGTCTTCGCTAGCGAGCTTGAACAGGGTCTCGACGGCCTCGCCAGCGACCTGAGACGGGCGAACGGTCACGGGAAGATCGTGCGCCTGCTCGATCAGCTCGGCCGCCGCTTCGATCATGCGGCGCCGCACCGCGAGATCATGCACAGCGATGGCGAAGGAGCGTGCGGAGAGCGGCGCCGCCTCGTGAGCCGCAAGGCGAGCGAGGTAGTACCGCGTCGACATGCCTTGTCCGAGGTCGTGGTCGCCGAGGAAGTCGATCAGGGTCAGCGGTGTGGCCGCGCGCCCGGCAGCAATCAGGGATGCCGAGACCTCAAAGATGCGGCGGTGAACCTCCTCGGTGAAGTCCTCCGCCTTCACCAGCGGCGCCACGACATCCATCGTCCGATTGTTCAGCAGGAGGGAGCCGAGCAGCGCTCGCTCCATGTCGACGTTGGACGGTGGCAGGCGCACAGCGGCGCCAGCGTGCTGCGGCGTATAAGCATTCATGACCGATGCCCCCGGATTTTGGAGAGCACCCGCTTGAGGGTTGCTGTCTGCTTTTCGGACAGGTCGGCGTCGCTGCGGAGGGCGGGGACATTTGAAGCAATGAAATCCCGTTCCCACCGGGTCAGGTTCGAGTATGGATCGGCTGCTGCCTTCGTCAGCTTGTCTGCCTGGCGGCAGCGGATGGACGTGGTGCGCCGGCTAGAGCGGACTGGCGAGACGCGGATCGGCTCGGTCGGGCTGATCACCGCAGCGAGTACGTCCAGGTCCACCCCAGCGCCCACCAGCGTGCGGCGGAGCGCCCGAGCCGCGTCGAGAGCTTCGGCGTCCTCATCGGAGCCGAGGAGGCGCACGAGGTCGGCGACGCGCGGAGCGATGACGGAGGGAAGGGTCGCGGCCATCACGACGGCACTCCGCCGACCGGAGTGTCGCGAAGATTTTTGGCGCCTTCGACGTAGCCGAGCCAGTGCTGGAGAGCTTCGGCGAGGCGCTCGAACTGCTGGCGATCATTGCAGAGGTAGACGACTGCGCCCTTGATCGTGCCAGCGGCTAGATAGAGCGAGTCGGTATCGCCGTGCAGTTCCTGCAAGGCCTTCAGACCATCGAACACATCAGCCGCCATTCGGTCGACGATGTCGCTGTGAGCCTGCTCACGCTCGGCTGTGGTGCGGTGATCAGCCATTGGTGACCTCCACCAGCACCAGTTCGGCAGACGGGAAGCGCCAGCCGTCCACGGGCTCGCGAAAGGCGAGAGACGCAATGGCGCGAGCCGTAGCGGCAGGCATCCCGAGGCGCTGAAGCCGCCGCTGGCGGAGAGCGTGCGGGCTCGACTGAGGGATGACGATCCCGGAAGGATGTTGCGAAAAAACGGGCAAAATTTGCGCTCCAGAGATGAAGCGCGGCGCTTGGCGAATGGGCCGAGATGCGGTAAATGGAAGTTGCGAGCATCCTATACCGAATTTCGAGCCCCCGCCGGCATGCCGCGCGGGGTTTCGTTTGTTAGGCGGCCTGACCGAACTTCGGCAGACTCGCCATCATGCGGTCGATGGACGCCCGCGAGATCACAAGGCGCTTGCCGAGCTTGCGGCCTTCCAGCTCGCCGGCCTTGAGCTTGTTGTAGATGGAAGAGCGGCTCAAGGCCGAGTAACTTTTGGCACCATGGATGTCGAACCAGGCCTGTTCGGGCTTATCGCTCATCGTTTACCTCGTGCACGCCGCCATAGATCGTGGCGGACTGTGGTGGACGCACTCAGAGGTGACCGAAAAGGAAGCTCAAGGCGAAGGAGTTAAAGGGAGCCGAAGGGAGTGAAATTCAGCGACAGTTTCGATCCTCGCCCTTCCGCATACCCCGCTCGATGCGCTTGGACCTGGACTCTACCGATCCCGAACCGGCGGCCCGCCGCCCAACAGCTTCCAGAACGGTTTTACGAGGTTCACCACCGTTGATGCGTTGAAGCGCCTCGCTGATGAGAGGAGCATCCTGCTTGGCGAAACTCCCAGATCCGGGTGGGCGACCTCGTGAACGAAAACCCGTGGCTATGGCAGGCGCCGGCTCTTGTTCGATGCTTTCGCTAAAATGGAGCTTCAGACCATCAAGCGTCCATTTCCAACGCAAGACATCTGCCGCGACAATGACGGGATTCTCGTAGGCCGGCACGCCATCTCGCCGCAGTTCGTCAAAGCAACGTGTCTCTCCGTCGACTGTTTTCCAGGACAAGCGCGCCCATTCCACCGCGGGAATCTCTTGAGCCAACGCGCCATCGTCGCGCCGGGCTCGAACCTCACCACGGATCAGCGCTCGCCGGAGTACGGCACTCGCCTGCGCGAAGCTCATGAGGTGCCCTGGACGGCAGGCATCCCGCACGGTGCACCCTTGCCAGACCGCGAAGCTCGCCACGGCGAGCAGCGCGCTCCTGGGGTCCTGTGTCATGATCCAGCAGCAAGCTACCTGCCACGGCCAAGCATCGTTTCGAAGTGCAGTCGCATCCGCTTCGGTGATGAAGCTCGCGAAATTGCCCAAGACAGGGCCGAGTTCGGCTTCTATTTGCAGCTCGGCATCGAAGGGCTTGAGAGGTGGTCGCTGCTGATCATCGATCACTAGATCCATGATCTGCCGTCGCCTCAGGAAGGGCTCCGGTCGACTCCTCGCGTCCCGCTGCTCGGCCTGTATGTCGGCGAAGGTAAGCCCTGTCCCAGGCGGGGCGTCATCCGGCACTCGCCGCAAGATGCCTTTGGCATCCCGGAACATGCGTGGACGCTGGCGCTCTGGCGCCTCTTCATTATCGGTCATCGCCGCTCCCCAGCGGCCCCGCGAAGGCGGACGCGGAAGCGAGGCGGGGAACCTCGCGTGTCGGCCCGTCGACCTATCCGCGTCCTTCTCGAATGCCGCCGCAAGCGCGACGGCTGATCCTATGAGGCTACGCTCGACGGTGGAGCGAGGCGAGTCGAGCCGAATGGTCATCTCGAATCCTCCGCCGTCATGGTGATCTCGGCCGCGAGCTCGTCGACCTGCCGCGTCAGATCGGCCAAGCCCTGCCTAAGCACGGCGACGCGCTGCGCCAGCGTCAACGGTTCTGCCACGGTGACGGCCGGTCCCCGTCCTCGCCAGTCCGAGAAGCGCTGTCGGAGATCGTCCAGCGTCGCGGCCGACCATGCCCCTGCCCTGCCGTACCAGGCCTCGCGCACACGCCAGTCGTCCGGTTCATAGCCGAGGTGCCGCGCGGCTTGCCGGATCTGCGCCGCCACGGTCTTGCCCACCACGTCGTCGGCGGCCCGGCGCACGATGTTCCTGGCCTCGGCCGCGACGGCGCTCGATGCGTCCCCACCAGCCGTGGCGTGCCTCCCACCAGCCGTGGCGCGCCTGCGTCGCCGATCCTGCGATGCTGCCAGCACCAGAGGCAGGAGGACGACATGGCAGACGAGAACGACAGCGAAGAATTGGCGGCGATGTGGACCGTGCGCCTGAGCGACGTGGAACGGCTGCTTCCCGATGACGACGACGACGAGGGGCTCTGGGCCGTCGAGTTCGAGCTGAACGGGCCAGGCGTGAACGGGTCCCTCACCGCGTTGGTCGGTCGGTCGGTCAACGAGGACGACATCATTCCACGGGCGAGAGAGATGCTGCAGGACGGGTTGCGCCGATGGCTGCGAGTGCTGACGGCTCGGTCCGGCGCCGAGCAGGTTAAGCCGAAGCCGGAGTGACGCGGCGTCGATCAAGGCGTCTCTGTCGGCGACAGCGAGCCGGAGCCGGGCGCAGAGAACACGTCCGAGCACGTACAGTGTTCGATCGCGGCGAAGCGGCGTCCTATCAGCACGTAGGGAGGGCGCGATCACGCCGATGCCCCGAGCGCGGCAGCGTCGCGCACCGCCGACAGGACGAGGTCGCCGTAGCGCTCCAACAGGCCTGCGCGGGCCGTTGGATCCGTCCCGAGCACAGCGAGCACGGCCGCGGCCTTTGCTGCCAGCTCGGCCGACGTGCGGGCGGGCAGCTCGGCAAGCCGGGTCGCGGCTCGATTGAGGCGGGCCTGGGCTCGATCCTGCCGCCCGCGCAACGTCGGCAGGCCGAGGCGCTCGGCCTCGGCGACCTCCTGCTCTGGCGTAGCGTCGAGCGGGATCGCGTCTTCGGCGGTGGCGACTTTGTCCGCAAGATCGGTCAGGCGGGCCGCCAGCGCTGGGACGGAGGCAGCGACGTCGAGCAACGCGGTGCGGGCGAGCTGCGCGTCAGCAGCCGGGGCCGCAGAAGCGCCGCCGGTAGCGAGCCCGAGAGCTGCAGCACCGGCGCCGCCGATCGCATCGCGGCGGGTGAGGCGGGCCTTCACAGGCGAGGCGAGAGTGCTGACGGAGGCGCGAGTGTTCATGGTGTAGATCCTGAGGCAGTGCGGGATGACGTGAGGGGGCAGAAGCGTCGGGTCAGACAGTCGGCTGCGGGCTGAGAGCGTCAGCGACGCGGCGCGCCATGGCGCCGAGCGAGCGCCAGGGGTCGAGCGGGGCCGCGGGGGCGGGGTCGACGTCGACAGGCCCGAAGATCGCAGCGCGGCGCGCGAGGGCATCTCGCAGGTTCGGCAGGGGCGCCGGGGCCGGGAGCCGCGGCAGAGGAGCGGACGCGAGGGGTCGGTCACGCAAGAGCATGGTCGAATTCTCCACTGGATTTGTAGATGAATGGTGGTGGGCCGGAGCGGTTCAGGGCGTACGGATCACAACCGCATCCCGAGCGCGGCAGCGCGAGCGTCGATTGCGGCGACTTCGGCCACCATGCGGCGGGAGCTGTCGATCATGAGGGCGGCGGTGCGCTCGGCCAGGATGGCGGCGTGCGAGGCCGGGAGGGCAGCAGCAGCGCGGTCGCGCTCGTGGCACCAGCGCTGGGCGCGAGCGGTCTCCCAAGCCGAGGACAGCGCAGCCTTGAGCGCAATCTTGTAGCGGCGGACTCGGCCGCGCCGCGCCGCATCGGCGACCTCGTCACGAGCGAGGGAGTGGGCCAGATCCATGATGGCGCTGGTGTCGTAGCGGCCGGCTGCGGTGAGGAGGTGTGGTCGGGGTGGGGTGCGGGTGGAGGACATTTCGTTGACCTCAGTTCGCTGCTGTGCGAAACCTGAGGTATTATATGCGGCCTCAGGGCTCGTCAATGCCTCAGGCATCATATTATGCCAGAGGGATCGAAAAAGGATGATCCGTGCTGACAAGCGAGTTGATCCGAGCAGCGCGTGCGCTACTGCGATGGGAGCAAAAAACCCTCGCGGAAGCATCGGCGGTGTCGCTACCGACCATTAAGCGTCTTGAGGGGAAGCCGGGCCCACTTGGTGCGCACCAGCCAACTGAGAACGCTCTCCGCTCTGCCCTCGAAGCCGCTGGCGTCGAGTTCATCCCGGAGAACGGCGGCGGGGCGGGGGTGCGGCTGCGGAAGGTCGAGAGCTGATGGCTCGTGCACCCCGGCCTGAGGCGGCCGTCGTCGAGGCGAAGCCTGCCGCTCCCGAACGCATCAAGCGCACCGGGCGCAATCCGGAGTTCGAGGTAGACCTTGGCGCCCGCATTCGCGCCACTCGCCTAGCCGCCCACATGAGTCAGGGCGCCCTCGGCGCGGCCGTTGGCATCAGCTTCCAGCAAATTCAGAAGTACGAACTCGGCAAGGATCGCGTCGCCGCCAGCACTCTACAGGGCATCGCGGCAGTCCTGGGCGTCCATCCCGGATCATTCTTCGGCAGCGAAGGGCCGGCGCCGGCTGGCGGAGTTTCGAAGGTCCGCGAGGCCATGGCGGTCGCAGCCGACTGGCAGCGCATCAAGAACCCGGAAACCAGGAGAGGGCTTGCGAAGCTTATCGCGACACTCGCAGGAGAGAGCGAAGCCGGGCACGAGAGCGAGGACTGACGATGCGCCGTCCCCATGTCTTCGAGCGCTCGGCACCGCGAGCCCGGCGCGACGTCGAGCAGGAGGGCGGTGCCGACTACGTCCCCGCCGCCCGCGCTGCCATCGCCGCCCTGCCGGCGCTGTTGCGGGAAGCCGAGGCGGCCGGCGCCGTGACGTTGGCTCGCCACCTCGGGCAGGCGCTCACCGAGGCCGAGGGGATCGTGAGGCGGGCGCCATGATCTCCGCCGCCGACTATCACCGCGTCGTCGTGCTGCCCTCCCTCGCGGATTTCTGCGCCCGCAACGGAGACCTCCGGCTCGCCATGCACGCCGCGATCTCGCTGACCCACGCCATCGACTACGTGTTCCAGAACCGGGGACCGGACCCGAAGACGGCCGGCGAGGCCGCTGAGGTCTACCGGCGTGATCTCGTTGGGCGCTGCTTCTCGTTTCGTGTGGTCGAAGGGTTCGCGATGGCGTCGAAGCACTGCACGTTGAACCGGAGGGATCTCAGGGGCTTCTCGTCGAGCCAGCAAGCCGAGTTCTATCCTGCATACTGGGGGACGGCGAGATGGGGTAGGACCTTCTGGGGCGACAAGGTAGGCGGCATCTGCATCCGCTGGCTGGACCATGGGTGGGTCAACCTCACCGAAGCGCTGCGGGGAGCCTGCGCCATTCTGGAGACCGAACTCCCCGAGTTGACAGCCTCGCCAGAACCGCCACGGCCGGCGAACGCACCGTGACGCCCTCCCCCGATCTCTCGATCCTCCGCCACCTCGCCAGCCGCACCCACGCGGGCGCGGCCTTGCGAAATGGTAGGAAGCGCTCCATTATCCTCTCAGGGCCAAGCGCCCTCCGGCCGAGCGTTCCATTTCACGACGCGCTCACTACCGGCTTCGCAACGCGTGACGCGATCATGCTTCGGCGATGATCGAACGATCTGGGCGTCCTGTCCGGGTTGACCGTTACTTTGCGAGGTCGCATGTGCAATCGTCTTCCATCCTTCTCTTCCCTTTCTGCCATGTCGCAGCGAGACGCTGACATCGCGTTGTGGCCCTACAAGCGCGATCTTCTTGCTCAGCTCGACGATGACGGAGTCCACTATAGTCATCCTGGCCGCGCCTATCACCGGGGGCTCACCCGTCGCAAGCTTGCCAGGATTGCCGCGTTCGAGCGGCGTCTCGGCATCTCAGTGTGAATAGCTGAACTCGAAAAGCACCCCCTTCCCGGCCAGTGGTGATGACCTTCGGCCACGGAAGGAGCGACCAGCATTCAGCGGCGAGGATGGCGCGTGATCTCCTCCCCCGAACTCACCATCCTGCGCCACCTCGCCGCCCGCACCACCGCCAGCGCGACGGAGATCGGCACCGCCTGCGCCATGTCGCCCGGCGAGGTCCGCGGCCGCCTCGTCATGCTGGAGACCATGCGGCTCATCGCCGGCCGGCACGAGGCGCTCCTCGTCCTGCCGACGCGAGTGTTCGTGGTGACCGGTGAGGAAAAACGAAAGGTGGAGTCCTGACGTCACACCTCTCGCCATAGCGCAATGAATGCCGCAGTGCAGGCGCCGACCAAAGCCATGCACATCACGCAATTGAAGCCATCGCCCATCGCCCAACCCTCTCTCCTGAAACAGAGACGCGGCGACCTCGTAATGGTTGCGTTCAAGCTGTCTGTGCCGTAGCTGGCCCTGACTTGTCAGGGATCATAGCGTGGCTACATCAACACCTGATCTTGATGTGCTGTCCTGGCTCGCCAGCAACGAGCATGCTACGGCGTCGGAGGTCGGTCATGCGTCGGGCATTGCCCTACCGAAGGTTCGTGACAGGCTACGCCACCTGGAGAGGCAGAAGTTCGTCACCGGAAGGCCGAACGGTGCGGTGCCACCCAATCGGGTCTACGCGATCACGGATGAAGGGCGGCGGATGGTCCAATTCTCATGATCCCGACAGGCTCACAGATCCGGTCGGGACGCGAGTTGCTCGGCATGTCTCAAGATGACCTCGCCATCGCTGCTAACGTCGGGCTCGCGCTGGTGATCCGCGCCGAGATGGCGGCTCATCTCCCACAGATCACGCGGAAGGACTCGACGGCCATCCAGGGCGTGCTTGAGGCGGGAGGCGTGGAATTCGTCCAGCGGGATGGCGGGGTCGGCGTGCAGATGCGGAAAGCCGATCAACCGTGACAGCTTTCTACCGCGACAAGCTCATCGAGGCCGTGCGCGCTCTGGCCGACCACGGCGATCTCAACATGCGCCTGACGCATGCCGCGGGGTGCCTGCTCCAGATCGACGATGATGACGTGCCCGCGGGCATGCTGGGCGAGTTCGAGCGCGTCCGGGACCCGCTGATCGAGCAGCCCATGGTGGCGAAGGGCGAGATGCTGCCGCGAGAGTTCGAAGCGTCGAAGGCCAGGGCAGCAGCTCAGGACATCGTGAGCTTGCTCGTGGCGGAGATGACGAAGCCATGATACGCACCCGCGGCGGCCGCCTCCTCGCCTGCCACCATGAGGCCGGCCACGCGGTCGCGCGCTGGCGGCGAAAGGTCGACAGCGATGGCATCTACCGCTTTGGCTTCGTGCTCGCGATGCTGTTCGCGCCGACGGTCGCGAAAGCAGGCGAGCCCTCGCCGCGGCCATGTCCATCGCTCGTTAAGCCTGGGATACCGTCAGACGAGATCGGGTCGACACCCCTGTTCCGACCTCATTCACACGGAGCGACGGTGATCCCACCGTGGCTGTCCCAGATGTTGCAGGCCGAGGCTGCGGCTCGGGAAAGACGCGATGCCCCACCCTCACCAAGGGCTAGGTATCATCCAGGCTGTCTGGTGTGACCCCCTCCCCCGAACTGGCCATCCTCCGCCACCTCGCCACCCGCACCACCGCCAGCGCGACGGAGATCGGCGCCGCCTGCGCGATGTCGCCCGGCGAGGTCCGCGGCCGCCTCGTCATGCTGGAGAGCCAGCGCCTCATCGCCGGCCGCCCCGGCAAGGCCGCGGGCGAGAGAACGCCCCGCCGCGTCTACGTCATCACCGCCGAAGGCCGGCGCGCGGCCGGGGATCACACGCCGGCTCCGACCCGTTCGGGCCAAACGCTCAGTCCAGGGAGGTGATGACGCATGGCACGTCACAAGATGGAACTGCGGCACCTAGAAACGGCGGACCGCCACCTTGCCGAAGGCGCCGAGCGGATTGGCAAGCAGGAAGCGCTCGTCGCCCGTCTGGACCAGGATGGGCACGACACGGCGGAGGCGCTCCGCCTACTTGAGCAACTGAGGAGCCTGCAGGAGCAGAGCATCGCGCATCGGCAACACATCCTCGAAGCGCTCGCCGAACCGGGAGACGGAGTTACGATCAGGACCAGCGACGCGAGGTCGACGACGGTGTGACCGCCCCGCCGACACTCACGGCCGCCCAGGTCCGGCAGGCCCGCGCCCTGCTCCGGTAGTCCTCGCTGCGCCTCGCGAGGCAGTCCGGCGTGGCGTTCGACCTCGTGCTGAAAGCGCAGGGGGACGACGACGCCATGGCTGCCCTGCCCTTCTCCGACGGGTGGTCGCTCCGCTCGACCCTGGAGCGGGCCGGCGTGCGCTTTGCGTTCGAGGCCGAGGAGCGGCCGGCGTCGGAGATGGGCGGGACATGATGTCTGCGAGGTGATCCTGATCGAGGCGAACGCGATCTGTCGGTTGGCCGTCGCCGCTCTACGTCGTGCCGATCAGGCAGGAGCAGGCGATGTCGGATTACGTTTTGGCTGTGGGCACCCACGATCCGCACGGCTTCTCGGCGCAGGGTGAGGCGGACGCTGTCCGCTACGCGGTCGGCTACATCGAGGCTCGACATGCGGGCGAACTCACCGACCGGCCCGAGGAGGTCGCGACCCTCATGGGGCCGGACGGCCTCGTCACGCGCCCGAGCGAGCGCATCGATGAGTTCGTAAAGCGCGTGCCCGGCGACCATCCCGGCATCGACCCGACCGCGTTTCAGCCCGGCGACGCCAACACGCCGGACTGCAACGGGGACTGACTCCCTCGCCGAGGATCGGTGTCAGCGTGCCTCCCGTCGGTGTATACGGCTCGCGTAATGGAGCGGAGATCGTCGTGGCGGAGAGCGAACACCCTGCCGTGGAACTGCGCGGCTTCCGACCTGTCGACCTCGGCGACGATCAGATCCAACTGCGGTTCGACGCCCTCGCTGTTCCCGCCGGAGCCGTAGAGGTTGTGCCGACGCTCACCCTGTCGCGGGAAGACCTGGGCGACCTCGGCACCAAGCTGAAGCTGCTCGCGTCCGACCTGCCGATGGTCGACGGGGAATGACCGGTCATCTTCCGTGGCAGGGGCAGGCGTGAGACTGCGGATGGCTGAGCCGTAACCCTCACGGCGTTCCGACTCAGCAGGCGGCCGCTTATTCGACGACCCTCGCTACACCCACATCGCCTATTCCACAGGGCTCCTGCCCCTGTCTGCCCAAATTCACGAGGTCGGTTTGATCTTCGACTACGTCCAGTCGCTCAGCCTTGCGTCGCTGCTCGGCCTGCTCTTCATCGCCCTCGTCCTGGCCAGCGAGATCGGTCACCAACTCGGAAGGCGCTTCGGGCGTCCCTATCACCGCGACAAGGACGCCGCCACGCTTGCCACCGCAGCCTTCGCGCTTCTGGCCCTGCTGATCGCCTTTACCTACTCCATGGCGTTGATGCGCTACGACATGCGCCGCACCGTTGTGCTGGAGCAGGCGAACGCCTTACGCGACGCCGCTCGGGTCGCGCCCCTGCTGCCGAACGACGCCGGCCCGCCGATGGTGAACGACCTCCGCCGCGTCGCCGATCTCGCCATCGGCCTCGGGGTCCCCTACGACCCGAAGAAGTTCGACGCCGACGTGGCCGACATGACCGATGTGTCGACCCGGCTGTGGGGGCATCTCACCGCCACGGCGGCGGAGGCGCCGACCTCACTGCCCGTGTATCGCATGACCACGGCCCTGCAGGCTCTCGACGATGCCACCGAGCGGCGCGTCACCGCCCTGCGCAACCACGTGCCCATGACGGTCTACTGGATCCTGGTCGGCACGGCGCTGGTTGCGATGGCCTTCGCCGGTCACGGTGCCGGGTCTGCGGAGACAAGCCGGCGCGTGTCAGCCGCCATCATGGCCGCACTGCTCGCCTGTGTCATCACCGTCACGCTGGACCTGCAGCGGCCAGACCGCGGCACGGTCGAGATCCCCGTGACGCCGCTGCTCGACGCGCAGCGCGCGTTGGCGCCGAGATGACCGTCGCACTCGCCATCCTCCGCCACTTCACCGGCTACATGCACGACGCAGGCCTGCGGTCGTCGGGGGCACGATTTGCAACCCCGTACCGTCCTCCACGTTGGCGGACGCACAAGGGAGGAAGAAATGTGTGCCCTTCGAACAATGGTCATCGCGACCGCACTCGCCGCCTCCGTCTCGGCCGGCTCCGCTCAGAGCCTGACCAACGGCCCGAACGGAAACCAGCCGAACTCGCTCTCGTCGAATAACCCGGCCTCAGGGATCAACGCGAACAAGCCGAGCCGGGCCAGGACGCAGGGCTCAGGTGCCAGCCTCCTCCACGGCCACAAGCGCCACCAGCGCCACTGATCCGCATATCGGCATGGGTCGGCATGCTCCCGATCCACCCGGAATGTCACCCATGTCCGGATCGTAGTCGCCGCGCACGCCGCGCTGCTCGATCAAACGCCGGCTCTCTTGACCAGCAACGCCGCATCCCACGGCGGCCTGATGACGCGCGGCGTCCATGATCTGCAGCCGCGGGCGCGCGGCGGTGCTATCGGTGAGCCATGACCTCCTACGACGCTCCGCTCCGCGGCCCCTTCCACGATTGGTACGAGACCTGGCGCGCCCAGCAAGCCGACCGCCGCGAGGCTGCCGAGAAGGAGCGACGCGGGCACGAGCGGGACGACCGACGGATTGCGATGCTGCTGATCGCCTACATGGTCACGGGTGGCGCGCTGGCCGCCCTCGCCGTCGCGCTCGTGATGGCGCACTGAGGTGGGCTGCCGTCGCCGGTCCGTCCACCGCCCCCATCGATCGTTCCTCACCGTGACGGCGGCTGAGACCGCCTCAGACGTCCACACCCTCACCCGCCGGGTGGAGCGAGCCATTCAGGAGGCGGAGATCCTAGGCTTGCCAGATGTGCGGCACCGCCTCGACGAGGTGCTGGCGCTCGTGGTGCGGCATGCTACGGGGGACGAAATGATCGCCGGCGAGGCGCACGAGGTCGAATCTCTCGGCCAGCATGGGCCGACCGCATGAGGCTCGACGTCCAGCGGCGCACCGCCCTATCCCTGCGGCGCGGGCAACAGGACGCCACGCCGCGTCTACGCCATTACCGGTGAGAGGCGCCGGGAGGCGGGCATCAGCGTTGCACGGCGGACAGGTGCATGACGATCGTCTACTGCCCCGCCTCCAACGCCTTCGGCGGCCCACCACTGGACAGCACCCATCGCTCTCCGATCAGGCGCCACGTCGCCGAGGTCGCGGACCTGCGCCGGCCGACGGTCACCTTGTACTCGACCCGCAGCGTGTTGCTGGCTCCAGGCGGAATCACCCACGAGCCGGAGACGTCCGTGTTGGGCCCGCTATCTCCGACCGCGCCGGCGTCCGACGCCGATAGCGCGACGCGAGGTGAGGCCTCAACGTGCACCACACGCCCGGCATGGAACGCGTAGAAGTCGAGAAGCATGAGCGTGTGGCCCTGAAACGTGCCGCCGCTCTCGATCGCGATACCGTCGTCCTTCCCGATCCGAACGGGCGAAATATCGCCGGGGTAGCCCGAGGTCCCTGCCTGGCCGAAGTCGATGGCCTTGTTGACGAGCTTGAGCCCGCCGCCCGTCCGCGCCAGGAAGTAGGCCGAGAGCGATGCCGAGCAGCCGTGGCAGGCTTGTCCAGGCTCGTTGCCCATCGTCAGCAGCACGTCGGCGCTGCCGTATCGGAGCACCTGGAGCGGGTAGATGCAGGCGGCATCCTGCTGCGATGGCACCCCATAGTAGGGCTGGCCGAACACCTGCCGGACGGCGTCGGATAACTTGAAGTCGCCTTCCACATGCTGTCGGGCTGCCGCGCAGAAGTTGCGGATGCCCTGCGCCATGGCGGTGCTGGGCGAGGCAGCGCTCACAAAGGCAGAGAGGAGAGCGAGGGCGAGTCGGTAGCGCATGGGTTGCAGATTAGGCCCGCGTCCGCGTGAGTCGGAAGGGGGCGTTCAGCCTCCGCCATTGCCGATCGGCGTGGTGCGGTCTAAACGCCGCACCTCCACCGAGGACCCGCCATGCCGAAAGCTCCCAAGCCCGCCGTCCCTGACGCGATCGTGAAGACCCGCAAGGCCGGGCCCGGCCTGACGAAGCCCTACACACCCTCGACCGAACTTGCCGCGGTGGTCGGCCCTGGTCCGATGCCGCGGACAGAGGTGGTTGCCAAGGTGTGGGCCTACATCAGGGAGCACGGCCTGCAGGACCCAGCCAACAAGCAGGCCATCCTGGCGGACGACAAGCTGCGCGCCGTGTTCGGCCGGGACCGCTGCACCATGTTCGAGATGCAGGGTCTGCTCTCGCCGCACCTAACGGCGGTTTGAACGAAGTGTGCCGGTCGTATGGCTACCAACGTTCGTCTTCACGGGCGCGGCGCGGCCTCGACCGTGAGGCCGCGACCGCCTTTGGGCCTCGGGTCCGCGCCACCAGTGCGGCGGTTACGCTGAAACCCATGCGGCTCAACGCCGGCCAGCTCCCTGCCCTGCGTCTTCGTCACTACGGGTGAGGGGCGCAGGAAGACAGGGGTCAGTTCGCCGGTTCCATCTCCGACGCCAGTTCGTCTCAGGAGCAATCTCTAAATCCGTTCCATCAGCGGATGGGCATGTCGAGTTCTCGATTGCGATTGGCTGCGACGCGGTCGAACAAACCTCCAAGTGGGATGGTGTTCCGATGAGCAGCGCGGACGCTAGCAACGCAGGCTGCGGCCGACCTGCTCGCCTTCGCGACCTGTTCCGGAGAGGCTAAACGGTCGGCCTCGGAAAACTGGCCGCCGGTCAGAGCGTCGAGTAAGTCGGCCATCGCGCCGTCTACGGCGGGGCCGTCAGCACGCCATACCCGCGGTTTCCAGGTATCATAAGCGCCATCAACTAGAGCCTGAGCGGCCGACAGCTTAGCTTCCGCGACACGGAGCTTTTGGATGTCTACGGCGTCCTGACTCCAGTATTCGACTGCCTGTACGGAGGCGTCGACAATCGCCTTGCAGAGTTCGTCCGTCCTCGCCACGAACTCGTCCCGACGAAGCTTCCAAACGTTGAACACGGTCGAAAGTATGAAGCCGAAAGCGGCGCCGATTAGGCCGAAAAGCAGGCTCAAGGGCGCTCAACCTCGACGACGGCGCTCTTCGTCAATGTACCGATCCGCACGCACGCGGTGCGCAGCAAAACGAGGCGTCTCCGCCTCGATGCTGAGATGGTTCTGGACGTCGCGGAAGCTGAAGCCATTCCGAAGCAGCCCGGCAAACGCCTCGTCGAGGAAGGACGAGCCGTAGCCGGCCACGCCGTCAATCAGCACGTGAAGCCTGCCCCCGCCAGCGACAGCATTCCTTAAGGCGGGTGCGAGGATCTCCTCCCGGAACTGCTCCCCGCTGAAGCTGCCGTCGCGACGGTAGCGAGGGCCGGGATAACGGGAAAAGTCCTGGGCGACACTGATGGTCCTGTTTGGCATGTCGGCCACCTTCAGCGTAAGCGAAGCTTCCATTCCACCAGCGTGCCGTCGAGGGGTTGCGCCAAGCTGCGCGCTTGTGGTTTGGCCCCCGTCGTCCATACGAATTCCCCGTTCCTGCTCAGCACCCGCAATCGGCCCCAGGGCGCGCCCCGAGCGACCTCAAGCATCGTGTTCAGTCCCTTGCCATGTTGCGGCAGGCCCGTCGATGACCGAGCCACCGCCATGGCGAGACGTATTGCCATGCCATCGTATGTGGGGCTGTCCAGCGCCTCAATCACCCCCGCTCGCGCGGCGATCTTGGCCATCAAGCGCTCAAGCTTTCCGAATTGTTCCCAGCCGGGCAGGCTGGCTGGGATCGAGACGCCCTGATCGTAGGCTACGACGGTTACCTGGCCGGAACGGCTGTCGAAGGCTCCTGTGATCCACCAGCGTTTAAGCGGTGCGTGAGACCATCGGTGCCCGTCGGGGTATGCGTGATTGTGAGAATTGAGAATGGCTTCAAGGATGCCACCATAGGCGTTCGTATCGCGGAGGCGTTCTCCCTCGTCATCGGGCAGCATGGCCACTAGGGAGTTCTGGAGCCGATCGACCGAGACGCCATCCGCATTTTCTCCGGACAGGAACCTTAAGGTGCGGATCGGGCCATCGCTCACTTGTGGCAGGTCGCGTGCTTTGAGCTCCAGCAGCTCCTTGAATCCTAATTCCAGAAGCACGTCGCTGATGGCTGGGCGCCAACGCCGCTCATCGACGGTCGAGAGCTTAGTTCCGGTCATGTGCTTGCGCCGGTCGAAGATGGCGGCCAGGACAAGAGCAGCCGAGGTGCTGATCCGCCGCATGTTCGAGAAGTCGCTGTAGGCGCGATTGCCCGTACGCCTGAGCGCGGAGCGCTTTACCGAAGTGGCGCGATGGTCGTCAATGAAACGCTGTGCCTCACCGAGCATCTGAATGCGAAGTCGGCCGAGAAATCCCAGAGTCTCTTCGAGATTGTCTTCCAAGCAAAGAACCGCGGGCATAGGGAGGCGCTCTGTCGCCCACATGCGCCGCTCCGTCACGCCGTCGCTTACGACGACCCTGTGCCTGATGCCGCAGTTTTTCGCTCGACGCCATCTATTCCAGAGGAGCCGTCTGCGGAGATGATTGCGCGCGTGGATCGCTAGCCATCTTCGCCGCTGCAGCGGCAGTCGCTTCAACGACGCGAACCCAATCTGCATCGGCAAGGGGTTCGCCTTGATCTGGTGCGCCTCATGCCCGTGCTTTCAGCCTCGGCTTGCGGTGATGATTCGTGATCTTCGACCACCTGTCGGTAGAAGCCATAAACATCACCGTCGAGACCCACGTCAACTGACGCCGAAGATCAGCCGTGGTGGGGCTCACCATCCTCATCGGCCTCGTGGTGGTCATGCCGCTTCGGCCACCTTCGGACGTCCCCGCTTCGGCGTGACATGCGCCCGATACAGCACGGCGGTGAGAGCCCGCCATGCCGAGAGCCGCTTCGCGAAGGCGACCTCTTTCGCCTCGGCGAGCTGCTTCGGCGTGATATCCCGCAGCGCCACCGTGATCCGCTCGGCGCCGATCGCACCCGCATAGTCGGGGTCGAGCAACAGAGCCTCGGCGATGCGGATGTGGTCGGCGATCACCGGCGACAGCTCGGCAGCGGCGACGATCTCCAGCACCTCGCGGGCCCGCATGGCGCCGCGCTTGTCGACGAGGCGTCGCACCGCGCCGAGCGCCATCGTGTCGTTGACCCCGTAGACGCCATCGGTGGGCGGATAGGTCAGGAGCTTGATCCCGGCGCGGTCGAGCACGTTGCGGATCGTCGTGGCGTCCTCGTCGCCGGCCGCCACTGCGGCGTGCCAGACCTGGGCAGGGGTCGCCTGCAGGCGGTCCACAGCGTGAGACACGAAGGCCCGCGCCCGGCGCTCGTAGTCGCTGCCGTCCACGGCCAGGATGGGGATAGACGCGATGTCGGGATGGCTGGCCGCCGCGATGGCGGTGTGCTGGCCGTCGATCACCTCGAACCCGCGATCCGTGATGGCGACCACGGGCGGCTTGAACTTGAGCCAGTCCCAGCCCTCGACGATGGAGCGGATCAGCCGCAGCGAGCGCCCGGAGAGGCCGCGCTGGTAGCTTTCATCCACGAGGAGGTCGCCAGGCGCGATGCGGTCGAAGATGGGTTCCGCGACGCCGTCGAGGCGCGCCGGCTTGAGGCCGGGCAGGTCGACCGCGGCGACGGGGTGAACGGCAGCGCCGGACTTGGTCAGGGCAGCATGATGCGGCATCAGTTCGTCCCCATGGCTTTGGCGCGCCGCGCCGCGACTGCCGCGGCCGGGATGCTCGGGTATTTCATCATGACCATGCCGGCCGCGGTCTCACGGGTCGCCTTGACCTGCGCTTCGACGATGTCGTGCCGGACGTGCCCGGGCAGGTTCGGCCAGTCAGGCAGGTTGACCATCGCCCGCATGCGATCGTGGAGCAGGCCGCCGGCGATGCGCGCGAAGTCGTCGTGCTGCTGGTCGGAGAGGTCGACGCCGCGGATCTTCCGCTCCACCGGCGCGGGATAGACCCCGATGTCGAGCAGGGCCTGGGCGATCGGGTCCGCGTTGGCGCGCTGCTGGTAGATCGCCGTGGCGTAGGGGCCGCCGAGCGCGTCGCGGGCGGGGATCGGCATGCCCCAGACATCGCGTTTCGGCAGCAGCGACTCGGACAGGCCCGGGATCTTGGCCTTGATCGTGTCGACGATGGACCGGGCCTCGCGGCTGTATGGGTCCGAGGCGCGGGCCATTTGCGCCAGCGCGGTCGAGTAGGGCACGAAGCCGGCGAGCTGGTTCCGGATGTAGCTCGGGCCGTAGCGGGCGGGATCCTGCACGGCTTCGATCAGGTCGGCGGGGCCCTTCACGAAGGACTCATCCAGGATGTTCTGCGTGAAGGCGTGCATCACGGCGCCGCCGGCCTTCCCGAGGTCGCCGTCGCTGGCATAGCTGCCGATCTCCGACAGGTCGGCGGCGACACCCATCAGCATGCCCAGCGGCCCGAGGCGGTGGACGTCGTACCAGAGGTCGCCGACGCGGACGCTGTGAGCCTGGTTGCCGGCGAGCTTCCACATCGCCTGGAGATGACGCGTCTCCTGCTCGTCCTTCCCCTGCGGGCCGGAGCCCGTGACGAGGCCCTGTTTCGCCAACAGGCCGAACGTCGTGGCGAGCGCGGTCCCGGCGATCATGCGGCCCACGGCGAGATCCTGCGCCGCCGGGCCGTTCTTGCCGGCGAGGCTGGCGCTGATCTCGGGCGCGAAAGCGCCAAGCGGCGTCCGCTCCATCAGCGCCTGACCCATGACGTTGCCGGAGATCTTCACGAACGGGTCGATGAAGCGCAACGGTTGCACGGGGCCGACGCCGGGAAGCTCGGGCGTCCAGTTCAGCAGGGCGGAGAGGCGCTTCACGAACTCGCCGCCCTGGCCCATCAGGGTCAGGTTGGTGGCGGTGCTGCGCGCCTGCTCCATCACGGCGTCGGTCGGGTTGGCATGGATGTCGGCGACCCGCGCCGCGAGCTGCTCACCCGCAAGCCCCTCGTTCGCCGCCGTCCGGTAGGCGATGCCGGCCTTGTCGATGCTGTAGTTCATCGCCCGGAAGAAGGAGTGGATGGCGGCGACGTTGCGACCCGGGAAGCGGACCACGTCGCCGACGGGGAGCACCGTGACGCCGCGCACCGCGACGTTGGGCCAGTAGCCCGCCGCGGGATCGCGTTGCAGACTCACCATCGGGCCACCACGGGCGCCGGTGACGAGGTCGGAAGCCGATGCCCTGGCGATGCCGCCGGCCGCCAGCACGCCGTCTTTGAGGCCCTGCATGACGCTGAACAGCGTGGCGTGCTCGTCGAGACCGGCCGCCGGCGTGAAGTCGTGGCCCGCGAAGGGCAGGAACGCCGGCCCACCCTCGCCCGGGAGCAACGTCGTGGTGCCGGTGCGGTAGGCGTCGAGCATGGACTGCGCCGCCGGGGCGAGGCCGCCAGCGGCACCGCGGAGTTGTGCCCCGACCTCGCCCAGCCTGACGCCGCCTTCGCCGCCGAGCCCACGCCGGAGCGCGCCCACGGCCGCGGCGGTCGGCAGCTCCACCAGCATGCGGTTGGCGGTCAGGATCGTGTTGCCGATGGCGTAGGTGGTGTGGGTCACCGGCCCCGAGATCAGGCCGTTGACGTACAGCTCCATCAGCAGCCGGCCGGCGCTGGGCCGGTTCGTGTCGGCGGTGAACTTGGACAGCTTCTCGGGCGTGTCCATCGTCGCCATGAGGTCGGCTTCGCGCTTGAGCTGCAGCAGCGTGCGGCCGGTGGCCTCGCGGGCGAACAGGTCGGCCGACTTCGCCTCTCCGCTCATCGTGATGTCCCGGAAGGCGCGCAACGCCCGGCCCGCCTCGGCCGTCGCCTGCGCCACCGTGCCCTGCAGGAGCTGGTGACGGGCTTTGGCCTCGGCGAAGGACAGCAGGGCTTGCGGGTCGCCGTCCCTCGCGGCCCGGGCCGCGTCGGACAGCCCCTGTGCGGATTGCACCAAGGCCTTGCGGAGGGTCATCACCTCGACGGCGTTGAAGGCTTGGCCCTGGACGCGCTTCGCCACGATGTCCATGGCGCCGGACAGGCCCGCCGCCTCGGCGAGGTCCATCACCTGCCCATCGGTGACGCGCCCGCCGCGGTCGCCGATGAAGTCCTGATTTTCGGCCGCGGCATCGCGGATCGCCTGGCGCACGTCGTCCGACGTGGTCAGGGTGTCGAGCCGGATGTTGCCGGCGCGGTCTACGAACCGAGAGACGTCGGGTCGGAACCGGGTGGCGGGCCCTGGAGCGAGGGGCTTGCCGAAGTCGGCGGCGCTGCCGCCGGCGCTCCGCCCGGCGCCATCACGCTCGGAGGCGGCTGATCCGCCTCGCTCGCCGCCTCGAAGTCCATCGCCTTCTGCCGCATCGTCGCGACCGCCTTGGCGCTCCGAAGCTGCTGCGTCGCTAGCGCCGCCGCGCCCGGTGACAGCGTCGGGTCCGCCGCCACTGCCGCCCAATCCGTCGCGTCCGCCTGCGCCTTCGCCAGCTTGTCGGGCAGGCTGGGTTCCGGCGCCGCCTGCGGCTTGATGCTGCTCGGCTTCCCGTGCTGCGGTGACCCTGTTCCGTGCGGCTTCGACTTCACTGAGGTGCTCCGGGTGAGCTTCGGCGAGCGCGCGGGCGGCTTCGGCCTCGGCACGATCAGCGGCGCCGGCCGCTTCATGGGGCTCGACCGCGAGGGCATCGCCCTCGTGCACGTCGGCCAGCGACGGGCCGCCCTCGCGCTCGGGCGCAACCACCGTGCGCTGCGGGTCGGTCGAGAGCAGGCGGTCGAAGACGGCGCGAACGTCGGGGCTGATCTCGGGCCCGAGCCCCTTCAGAGTGCGGTAGATCGTGGTCAGCCAGTCGCGGAAGCGCGCGAACACGCCGGCGAGTTCCGGCGACGGCGCCACGCCCTCGCGCATGTACTGCTCGAACCCGCGGGCGAAGCGCTCGTGCTGCCTCGTCTTGAGCGGCCCGCCATCGCTCTTGAGCCAGTCGCGCACGGTCTGCGCGTCGGCGCGAAGATCGTCGGGCGCCTGCGGGTGAGCGGCGTCCTGCATCATCTCCTCCAGGAGCTGATGCCCGCTCTCGTGGATGAACGTCGAGGCGTCGGCGGTGCCGAACATCTTGAGCAGCGGCCGGGCGCCGGGCCGGAACGTGATGGAGGCGTTGGCGCGATCGGCTCGCGAGCCCTGGAACATGGTCGCCATGGCCTCGGGCGTCTTGGCCTCGGGCGGGAGCGCAGCCTCGGCGGCCTTCATGTTGGCGTCGAAGGTCGGGTCAGATGCCGCCCACCCGTCGCGATGCTCGGCGAGCCAGCGCGGCGACAGGAAATAGGAACTGCCGTCCCCCGCCTTCACCTCCTGATGCCACCTCACCGCGTCGGCGTCGCGCCGCTGCCACATCGCATGGCCGTCCGGCAGGAGCACGCCCGAGGGCTGCATCTTGATGCCGAGATCCTGCTGAACGGCGGCGTAGAGGTCCCTCGCCACGCCCTTGCCGCGGGCCGAGGGCTTCACCTCGACCATGGCGACTTCCCAGCGACCGTCCTCACGCTGCTTGAGCTGCACGTTGCCGAGTTCGCGGCCGAGGTCGCGCGAAGGCGTCCTCACGCTGTCGAGACCGCCTTCCGGTTTGGCATAGATCCGGTACGTTTTGACGTCGTCGGCGAAGGCGTGACGCTCGTCTGTCGCCACGGTGACGGCGTGCCGGCCGGCTTCGATCACCTTGGCCCGGGTGAACGGTGCGCCGCGGGGCGTGTTGGGATCGCGGGGCGCCGCCTTGTCGGCCGCGGGGAGCCTGTCGAACTCCGGAAGGGCCTCGCGGAACGCCGCGGCCGTGGCCTTCCGCTCGGCGACCTTCTGCGGGTCGGCGCCGCTGGCTTCGAGTTCGGCCGCCAGGCGGTCGTAGTGGTTCGCGGCCCGGAACGCATCCTGCCGCGTGAACCATCCCCGAGACGCCGGGACGTCGCCCATCGGCGGCAGCACGATCGAGAGCCGGGGCTGCTCGCGCTGAAACAGCGTCGTGGTGCTCTGCCCGCGCTCGGCCGCGTCGATCGCGCTGCGAATGTCGGCGAGGCCGTGCGGATCGGCGTCGTGCGCCCCGGCGTGCTGGGCGATGTCGAGGAGCCCCTGCGCGACCTCGGCCGCTGTGCCGTGGGGCTGGAAGAACGTTCCCTGGCCGGGGTCGACCTCGTCGGCGGCAGGCTGCGTCAGCTCGCGGGTGTCGGCTCCGGCGCCGAGGTGCTCGCCTGCTGTGCCAGCGACAGGGCCGCGAGCGTCTGCCCCATGGTCCAAGCCGCCTTCCACTGCTCGGCGGAGAGCTTGGAGGAACTCCCGGCCGGCGGCGGCGCGGCTGAGGTCGCCGGCCTTGAAGCGTCGGGCGACGTCGCTGAGGGCGTCTGAGACAGGGCCGGCGTGGGTGGCGAGGCTGGTGAAAAGGTCGGCCGCTTGCTCATCCGTGGACAGTCTCCCCTCGTTCGCGCTCCGATCGAGCGCATTGGCGCCGGCGCCTTCGATGCGTTCCGCCTCGGCCACCAGCGTGCGGAAAGTCGCCTTGTCCCGCCGGAGCTGCGTCATCGCCTCGTCGGCGACCTTCGCACGCTCCAGCACGATCGACGAGGCGAAGTGCTCGTCACCGAAGAGGCCGCCCTGGCGCGTCATCTCCTCGGTGCCGGTCGCCATGATCTCGCGGACCACCATCTCGGCCTGACGGGCGTTGTCGGGCTGCACCTTCGCCAGCACGCGCATGGCCTCGACCTGCTGCAGCGGGTCGGAGACGAGGCGGCCCACCATGGCGGCCTGCCCGGTCGGGACCACTTCGTTCACCGCCATGCCGAAGGCGTCCGGTCCGAGGCGGGCCAGCGCCTGGCCGTCGCGGACCAGGGCGGAGCGCGGCGGCAGCGGCGGCAGTTCGATCCCGCCGTCACGGGCCTCGCGGATGACCTTGGCGGCGTCGATCGCGGTCCCGGTGCCCTCGGCGATGTTTTTCGCCGCGGCGATGCTGCGAGCCTGCGCGTCCGTGATCCCGTCCCGGGCGTCCAGCACGTAGCTGTTCACGCGGATGCCGTCCTGCCCCTCCCCGGCGAGGCGCTGGGCGAGCCCGACGCGCTGGTGACCATCGGCCACCCAATGCTTGCCGTCGGCGTCGCGGAACACGAGCGCCGTCCCGGCGAGGCGCGGGTCCCACGTCGTGACGCCTTGCAGGCGATCCGTGAGGCCGCGGGCGTCGCCGCCGGCCTTGAACTGAAACCGTGCGGCATCCACGCCGATCTCGCGCGGGTCGAGCGCCTCGATGCCGCCGGCCGGGATGCCAGCGGGCTTGTCGCTGGGCGCCGCCGTCGCGGTGTCCCGACCGATGGTCGGTCGCTCCGGCGTAGGGATCAGCGGCGCCGGGTCGGCCGCCCGGGTCGCACCCGAGCGTGTGGCGGCGCTCTCCTGTGCGTCGAGGACGCCGCGGGCGAGTGGCGCCGGGCCCGGGATGCGTCGTCCATCGGGGCCGACCATCGTGGGCGAGATCCGGCGATACAGCTCCTCCGGCGTGCCCAGCGCACCCTTGAAGCGTGCGGAGCGGGTCGCGTAGTAGGCCGCGCTCAGGAGACCATTGGCCCGTGCTTCCTGCTCCGGCCGGCCCGCCGCGATGAGCTGCCGCATCACGTCCGCGGCGATGAACTGGCGCTGCCGCTCGATCGAGGCGGGCGTGAGCGGCAACGGTTCGGCCGCGGGGCCCCCCGTGGGACTGACCGGCGACGGGGCGGGCACCTGGCTCGACATCGGCGTGCCGGCCTCTGCGGCGGCTCCGGGCCGCACGGGCAGAGCCGCCGGCTGGGCCGGGGCAGTCGCGACCTGAGTTTCGACGGGCGCCGGCGCTGGAGGCTCGATGGTCGACGATGCAGGGTCGGCAGGATGCGCCACCGCCGGAACGGTCTCCACGGCGGCATGGTCGGCCGCCATGCGATACGCGCTCGCCACCTGGGGGCCGAGGTCGCGCAGCTCGTAGTCCACGGCCATGAGGTGCTGCCGCGCCTGCGCGACCTCGGGCGTGTCCACGGCGGTTCCGGCCGCAAAGGCGTCCCGGCGGGCCTGGATGGCGTCGACGCCGCGCTGTGCATCGCGGACCTGGGCACGGAGCCGGCGAAGCTCGGCCTTGTCGCTGCCGGCGCCGCTGGCCGGGATTTTGTCGAGCTGCGCCTGGATGGCGTCCCGCTTCGCCACGGCCTCGGCCATGGTGCCGTCGGACGGATTCAGCGCTTCGGCGATGGTGGCCCGGAAGGCGTCGCGCTGCTGCACGAGCCGTATCCCTGCGGTGAAGGCCGCCTTGTGGAAGGGGCGTCTCGCGGCTGAGATCTGCCCTTATTGACGTCCATAAGGTCAGAGCCTTGGCCCAGCAGCTCAACGTTGTCGAACTCGGCCGCCGCCGTCGCTGGTCCGAGGACGAGAAGCTCCGCATCGTGATGGAGAGCCTGGAGGCACCGCGGCTGGTGTCGCCGACGGCTCGCCGGTACGGCATCTCCCGGTCGCTGTTGATGGCGTGGCGTCGCGCGCTGAAGGTCGAGCGTGCTGCTCCCGATCCGGCGCCGGCCTTCGTGCCCGCCGTGGTGGTGCCCGAAACCCTTTCCGAGGCCAAGCCAATGGCTCGAAGGGCTCGGCGGCAGGCCGCGCAGGGCCGCATGGTGATCGAGGTGGGGCGGGGGCGGCGCGTGGTGGTGGACGGCGCCGTGGACGCCGAGGCGCTGGCCCGCGTGCTCGACGTGCTGGACCGGCGATGATCCCGGCCCCGTCCGCCGCCCGGGTGTGGATCGCGGCCGGCCACACCGACATGCGCCGCGGCATGAACGGCCTGTCGCTGCTGGTGCAGGAAGGCCTCGGGCGCGATCCCTTCGCGGGCGACCTGTATGTGTTCCGGGGCCGGCGCGGCGACCTGATCAAGTGCCTGTGGCACGACGGGCTGGGCCTGTCGCTCTACGCCAAGCGCCTGGAACGGGGCCGGTTCGTGTGGCCCGCGACGGCGGGCGAGAGCGTGGCCATCACGCCGGCGCAACTCGGCTATCTGCTCGAAGGCATAGACTGGCGCCATCCACAGCAGACTTGGCGACCGAGCCGAGCAGGATGAAGACGGGACTGTTATCAACACTATCGATGCTCGCCACTCTGGCGTTGTTCGAAGAACTATGATCGGCTCTGTTCATGGCGAAGCGGCCCAAGTCCGAGAAGATCGACGTCGAAGCGCTGCGCGCAGCCCTCGCGGCCGCCGAAGCCCGCGCGGACGAAGCCCGGGCCGCAGCCGATCGCGCCGAGGCCGAGGCGGCCGCGGTGAGGGCGCAGCTGTCGGGCGACGCCGCGTTGATCGCCCACCTGCGGCTGGAGATCGCCAGGCTCAACCGGACCCTCTACGGCCAGCGCTCCGAGCGCACGCAGCGCCTCATCGACCAGTACGAGCTGCAACTCGAGGAACTCGAGGCCTCGGCGGCCACCGACGCCCTCGCGGCCGAGAAGGCCGCTGCCAAGGCCGCGATACCGGCGCCGACGGAGCGTCGGAAGCCGTCGCGCCAGCCCTTCCCGGCCCACCTGCCGCGCGTGCGCGTCGTGGTGCCGGGCCCGGGCGCCTGCCCGTGCTGCGGCGGCACGCGCCTGTCCAGACTCGGCGAGGACGTCACCGAGACGCTGGAGGTGGTGCCGCGCAGCTGGACCGTGATCCAGACCGTGCGCGAGCGCTTCGCTTGCCGCGCCTGCGAGGGCGTCAGCCAGACGCCGGCGCCCTTCCACGCCGTGCCACGCGCATGGGCGGGGCCGAGCCTGCTCGCCATGGTGCTGTTCGAGAAATACGGCCAGCACCAGCCGCTGAACCGCCAAGCCGAGCGCTACGCCCGGGAAGGCGTGCCGCTCAGCCTGTCGACCCTGGCCGACCAGGTGGGCACCTGCGCGGGTGTGCTGGAGCCGCTGTTCCGGCTCATCGAGAAGCACGTGATGGCGGCGGGGCGGCTGCACGGGGACGACACCACCGTTCCGGTGCTGGCCAAGGGTAAGACCAGCACGGGCCGCGTATGGGTCTATGTGCGCGACGACCAGCCCTTCGGCGGCGCCGATCCCCCGGCGGCCCTGTTCCGCTATTCGCCCGACCGGCGGGGCGAGCACCCGCAGGCGCACCTCGCCGGCTGGACCGGGGTGCTGCAGGCCGACGCCTACGGGGGCTATGGCAGGCTCTACGAGGGCGGGCGCAAGCCCGCGCCGATCATCGAGGCCGCGTGCTGGGCCCACGCGCGGAGGAAGTTCTTTGAGCTGGCCGACATCGAGGCCGCGGCGCGCCAGAGGGCCCGCAAGAAGGTGGCGGTGATCGCGCCGCTGGCGCTCGAAGCCGTGCGGCGCATGGACGAGCTGTTCGCCATCGAGCGGGAGGTGAACGGCCGGCCAACGGCCGAGCGCCTGGCGGCGCGGCACGAGCGCTCCGCCCCGATCGTGGCGGCCTTGGAAGGCTGGATGCGCGCCGAGCGCGCCCGCCTGCCGCGCGGTGCCGAGGTGGCCCGGGCCATGGACTACATGCTCGAGCGTTGGCCGTCCTTCGCCCGCTTCCTCGACGACGGGCGCGTGTGCCTCAGCAACAACGCAGCCGAGAGGGCCCTGCGCGGCTTGGCTCTGGGCCGCAAGGCGTGGCTGTTCGCCGGCTCGGACCGCGGCGGACAGAGGGCGGCCTTCTTCAACAGCCTGATCGTGACGGCGAAGCTGAACGACGTCGACCCGCAGGCCTGGCTGGCCGACGTGCTCGGCCGCATCGCGTCTCACCCGGCCCAGCGCCTCGCCGAGTTGCTGCCGTGGAACTGGAAGCCGACCTCGGCCGCCCCGGCGAGCCTCGACGTCGCAGCCTGACCCGGACGCTCAGCCCCGGGCCTTCCCGACCCGCGATCACGCCGCGACGAAACCCGCAAGCCCCGTTTCCGCGGCCCTCGCCGTAGGCGTACCACGAGCCCGTCGTACCGACCGAAGATCTCGGGATCGAGCCGGCGCGCGACCTCGTGGAGAGCGGGGCCGGGCACGGACGGGCGCATCACCTCCGCTTCGGCGCGGGCAGTCTCCTGCGCCGCCATCTCGCTCGCCCCGTCCTGGACGTGGTCGCCGCGGAACACGTCTTCCGTGATCCCGGGGCCCATCACCTTGAGGTCGGCGGCCTCGGCCAGGGTCGGCGGGAAGGTGTAGGGCTGGAGCCGGCCGGCGAGGTGCTCGGGTGCCTCGAAGTTCTGCGCGAAGCCGTTGACCTCGTCCCAGCCGCCATGTGGCGTCACCTCCTCCGGGGTGGCGTCGAAGAAGTGGACCGTCTTTGGCCCGTCAAAAGCACGAAAATTGCGGGCGTACTCAGCATTGGGCGCGACCCATCGCGCCCCGCCGCTCGCTGGATCGGGGCCGCCCCGCCAGCCGTGAAAAAAGCGGACCATGCCGGGCTCGGGCGACAGCGTGCCCGCGCTTGGGGGAGCACCCTGCGGCCCCCCACCATCCTGCTCCGCCGCGATGGCGTCGACGGCCGGCGCCGCCTCTGGCGTGACACCGCGGCCGAGCCGCCCGCCCCAGGTCTCGATGGCCTCGCCGATTCGCGTGGGCTTGTTGAACACCGTCCCGAAGGCGGTGGCAGTCGCCACGCGACGCCAGTCGATCGGGGTGCCCTCGGCCTTCTCCTGGCCGAGTTCCATCCCGCCCATCAGCGTTCCGCCGAACATACGGGCCGTGACCGGGTTCGCCATCAGGCGCTGGATCGCGGTCGAGTTCTGGGCGAGCTGCGCCGTGCGGGCGAAGCCACCGGGCGACGCCATCAGCACCATGGGGGCGAAGCCGCCCAGCATCACCGCATCGGGGTGTTCTGCAGCCTCGCGCCGGCGGGTCCCCTCGTCCTGTCCGGCTGCTTCCTGCCATGACTCCGGCAGCTTGGAGATCGCGTAGTCCTGCGCCTTGGATGTGACGTAGCCGGCGCCCGTCGAGGTCAGCAGGCCGCCGATCAGCGCGCCGGCGGGGACTGTGATGGGAGCGAACGGCCCGCCGAAGGCGCCGAGCGCCGCACCACCAGCGGCGCCGGGCCCGAAAGCACCGGCGGCAGCGATGGTCGGGAAGACGCCGCGCTCGGCTTCGTGAAGCCCGGCAGCTCCGGCCGTGGTCGGCGCCCGATAGGGCTTGAGTTCGCCGGGGCCGACCGCGTCGAAGGGGTTGGCCTCGTCCACCGAACCCATCGCCGGAGCAGCGAGCACAGGCGCTACAGGCTCGGTCGCGGGCGCCGGCGTGGCAGGAGCCGGCTGCGGCGGAACTGGCGCGACAAGGGGATGATCGGCGGAGACGGACGCGACGTCGCCGCCGATGTCGTCGAAGGGGTTGCGCTGCTCGTCGAGGGCCATCAGCGCGTCGCTTCGGGCTGTAGTTTCAGCATCAGCGGCTCGCCACGCTTGGCGCGCTCGACGGCTTCGGCCACGAGACTGCGCAGGATCACGCCTGCGGACTCACCGGTGCGATCAGCGAGGCACAGGAAGGCCTCGTGTAAATCAGGCGGGCAGAGCGCGACAAGGCGCTTGGATTTCAAGACGGGTGACGGCTGCAGCATCTTCTGCACAGGTTCGATACAAGACCTGCATATTATCCACTTCGTCTATCCATCTTTCAATAAGGAATCCAGGAATGGTCAATCCGATGGTAATCATTCCATCGTCGTCCTCTATTGTCCACCAACGTTTTTTGTCGGTGCGATCAGGGTCACGTTAGTCGGCTCGACGATGCCCATTGCTGGTAAGGCGGCCCGCACCGTCTCCGCCACATAGGATGGTGCGAGATGGGCGTAATGCTTTTCGGTGATGCGGGTGTCGGCGTGGCCGAGCTGTGCCGCGATGACGCCCATGGGGACGCCCCTCATCGCTAGCGCCGACGCATAGGTGTGACGAAGAACGTGGAAAGTCGCGGGTGGGTCGATGCAGGCCCGCTTCGAAGCCACGTCGAGCGGCTTCTGTTGCTGTGATGCCTTCCAGGGCTCGCCGTCGTCGCGCCGGAACACCAGCGTGCGGCCGTTTTGCCCGGCGGTGAGAGCTTTGAACACGGTCTGCCCCTCATCGGTGAGAGCGACATGACGAGGTTTGCCGGCCTTCGACGTCCGCACCGCGATGGTTCCGCCTTCGGGGTGGAAGTCCTCGGCCCGCATCCGGGCAAGCTCGCCATACCGGGCGCCTGTGACCAGGGCGCCACGCACCAGCGATCGGAAAGCGGGCTCGCTGGCGTTGACCAGTCGCACGCACTCGTCCGCCTTGAGGAACCGCACCACGGCGGAGTCGACCTCGCGGAACGGCTTGACCTTGCGCCAGGCCTCATCCGAGGCCGCATGCTTCTCGTGGTAGGCATGGTTCAGTGCGGCTTTCAGGACCGTCAGGACACGGTTTGCCGTGGCACGTCGTGCACGAACGGCATCGGGGTCGTCTTCGTCATGCGCCTTAGTAGCGCGCTCCGCTGCGCCCTTCTTCGACCTGACCAGCTTCGCGGCGGCGGCGAGGCCAACGTGCCAGTCTGAGCTTGCCCCGGTTCGATGGACACCGATGATGCTTTCGCACGAGGTGTTCTCCCATGCCCAAGACACGTCCACCCTATGCGCCAGAGTTCCGACAGCAGCTGGTCGATCTGGTCCGCTCCGGCCGCGACGCGCAGGATCTGGCCCGAGAGTTTGAACCGTCCGCCCAGGCGATCCGGAACTGGGTAGCCGAAGCGGACCGCCGAGACGGCCGGCGAGAGCCGAAGCCGGCAGCGGTCGACGCCACACTGACATCGGTGGAGCGGGATGAACTGGCCCGCCTGCGCCGCGAGAACAAGCAGCTGCGCCTGGAGCGCGACATCCTCTCTCGAGCCGCGGCCTGGTTCGCGCGGGAGACCGGCGTGGTGCCCCCGGGCTCTACGCCTTCATGAGCGCGAACCAGGCTGCCTTCCCCGTGGCCGTGATGGCACGCGTCCTCGGCGTGTCGAAGGCTGGGTTCTATGCGTGGCGCGAGCGAGCCCCGTCAGCCCGTCAAGTGGCAGACGGGGCGCTGCTCGCGCGGGTGCAGGATGTGCACGGGGCCTCGCGCGACACCTACGGGGCGCCGCGGGTCCATGCCGCCCTGCGGGCCCAGGGCGAGCGGCACGGCCGCAAGCGCATCGCCCGGCTGATGCGCGCGGCCGGCCTTGTCGGGGCCAGTCACCGCAAGGGCGGCCCGACCACGACACGGCGCGACGAGGAGGCCCGACCAGCGCCCGACCTCGTCGACCGCAACTTCAAGGCACAGGCTCCTGATCGGTTGTGGGTGGCCGACATCACCTACGTACCGACGATGAGCGGCTTTTTGTACCTGGCTGTTGTTCTCGATGTCTACAGCCGCAAGATCGTCGGTTGGTCCATGAAGAACCATCTGCGGACCGAACTGATCCTGAACGCGCTCGATATGGCCATCGGTCAACGCAAGCCGAAAGACGTCATCCATCATTCCGACCAAGGATGTCAGTACACGTCGCTCGCCTTCGGCAATCGATGCAAGGAAGCCGGCGTCAGGCCCTCGATGGGATCGGTCGGGGATGCCTACGACAACGCCATGGCCGAGAGCTTCTTCTCGACCCTGGAATGCGAACTGCTGAGCCGGCGGTCCTTCTCTTCGCAGACCGAGGCTCGCATGGCCTGTTTCGCCTACATCGAGGGCTTCTACAATCCGCTGCGCCTGCACTCGGGCCTCGGCTATCGATCTCCCACCGACTACGAAAGGAGCTTCCATCACGACCAAGCCAGCCCTATGACGAGCCTACCCGAACAAGTCCACTGACCGTCCACGAAACCGGGTCAATCCCACCCTCGGATCTGCCGCGTGGTGAGCTTCGCGACCTCGATCATACCGAGCAGCGGCACAATGCGAGCGTCGGCCGCGTGCTTGTCCGCCTTGAAGCCCTTGGAACCCCGGGCGGTTCGGGCCGCGAGATAGTCGTTGAGCGCCAGGGCAACCGTGTACGGCCCGGCGTGGGTCTCGATCTCGCCAGACAGCTCCTTCGCTCGCTTGGCGAAGAAGGCGCGGGCCCGCTCCTGTGCTTGGTTGAAGGAAAACACGGTGCGGCCGTCGGGGTCGCGGGCATCATCGGCGGCCCCAAGCGCCTCGTGATGCTGTTTGCCGGTCTCATCGCGGAACCGTGCGAGCCACGTTCCGCCTTTAGCCCCGCGCCGGTAACCGATGGCGCATCCCTTCGCGATCACCGTCCAATAGGGCTCACGCCTCGCGACCAGGCCGGCCCGTGCCGTCCGGGTATCCATCTTCGGGTTCCGGACCGCCCTCGCCATCGCGCTCGACCTCCGTACGGAAAACGTACTGAAAAGCCGTAGGCAAACGATCGTGGACGATCAAGGACGGAAACGTCATTTTGTTCAGGCGGCGGCGCGTCCATGTCCGTCCACCGTTGACCAGAAAAGGGCGACTTGTCCCTCTCTCACGGCGAAAACCGGGGTTCGATTCCCCGTGGGCGCGCCATCCGCGTACAAAACCGGGAACACCGCCTTCATGCTGCCGGACGAGCCGCTGGAGCGTGTCGCGCTGTCCGACAATGCGGATGCGGTCGTACCCGACCTCGATGGTGCTGACGACGGACGCGATGTAGGCGCGCCGGGCATTCACGTCGCCCTGGTCGAGCTTGTCGCGCATGAGCTGGCCGAAGCGCTCGAGGACGGCTTCGTCGATCACGCACGCGGCTTCCGAGTGGGTGCCCGCGCGCCCGAGCGCCGCCTCGGCCTTGGCCTTCTCGGCGCGCAGCACCCGCAACCGGTCCTCGAGCACGTCGTCCACCTCGACTGCCCCGTCCTCGACGAGCCGGTACAGGCGCTTGAGCCTCCCCGCCGCGTCGGCCACCGCTGCCTTCAGGTCCGCGACCCGCCCCGCCACCTCGGCGTCGTTCCGCTTCTGGCGCTCAAGCAGCACCCTCAGGATCTCGCCGAGGCGGCCCGGCGCGAAGAGGCGCTCCTTCAGCGCGGCCAGGACGGCGTCGTCGAGCTTGTCCGCGGGCATGTGGCAGCCGCGGCACTCGGTCTTGCCTTTTAAATTATGGCCCGCGCAGCTGTAGTATGAATAGCGCTTGCCCCGGCGCGTCGTCCCGGTCCGCATCAGGCCGGCGGCGCAAGCGGCGCAACTCGTCAGGCCCGCCAGGAGGGCGGGACCGTTCACGACGCGCGGCGGCGTGACGTTCGGGTTGCGGCTGGCCAGCTTGGCCTGCACGCGCTCGAACTGCGCCTCGTCGATCAGCTTGGGGATCGGGATGTGCACCGTGACCTTCGCAGCATCCGGAGCGTCTGCCTGCCCGGTTCCGACCGTGTAGGGGTAGAGCCCCGTGGCGTAGTAGCTCGAGGTCAGGATGCTGTGGACCGGGCCGACGCCGAATCGCGCCCCTCTCCGCGTCCTGTAGCCGCGCTCGTTCAGGAGGTTGGCGACTTCCTTGACCCCGAGCGCCCCTCGGCCCGGTAGGCCGCGGTCGTACAGGTCGAAGATGGTGTGCAGTACTTCGGCCTCGACCGGCTCGACGGCGAGCCGCTTCTTCACCTTCGTCCCGCGGCGCTCGGCCTCGACCGACTCGTAACCCAGCGGCGTCGGCGTGCCGTTCCAGAAGCCCTGCTCGGCGTTCTCGCGCATGGCCCGCCGTACGTTCTTGCCGTTCTCGCGACTGGTGTGCTCATCGAGCACGCCGATGATCTGACGCAGCATCACCTGGGTGTGGTCGTCGCCGATCGGCTGCGACACGGACTGGACGCGGACGCCCTTCTTGGCCAAGTCGCGGATGAGCAACTCCGCTTCCGGACCGCTGCGGTAGAACCGGCTCAGGCTGTGAACCACGATGGTGTCGAACGGGCAGCCGGGCTGGCGGGTGAGCTCCAGCATGCGCTGGAAGTCGGGCCTGGCATCGTCGGTGCCGCTGATGGCGTCCACGAACTCGGCGACGACGGCCCTGCCGATCGTGTCGCAGTGCGCGAGGGCAGCCCTGCGCTGGGATGGGATCGAGACGTCGCCTTGGAGCTGTCGCGTCGTGGACACGCGGAGGTAGACGGCGGCGCCCGATGCGGGACGGGCCTGCCCCCTGTTCCGGAAGGCTTTCAAGCCTGCATCGCTCGCCATCGCCGTCCCTCGCCCCCTGCACCTGAGCCCGGCTCAGATCGGATCGTCCCCGCCTAGCCCGGGCAGGCCGGCGAGGAAAGCGCGCAGGTCCTCGCCCAACAGCACCTCAATGGCGTCGACCTCAGCGCGGGAGATCCCGGGCACGTCCGCCATGACGATCTCGACCGCCGGCAAGCTGTCGGGCATCCCGTTCCTCGCCGCCGCGCGCGAAGCCTTGCTCGACGTGGACCGGCCCGCACGCCGCGGCCGCGATGCTTCTCCGGCCGTGCAAGGCCGGTGCGCTGGATCGCATCGGGGTGTCGCGTCGGCGCCCTCCATACCCGCTGAGGACACGGCGGTGCGGTCGTCCGGTCGCGCCGGCACGTCGCCGGCTCGCGCGGGCGCGATCTTACCGTCGATCTGCTTCGGACGGGGCCGATGCCCGGAACGCGCCAACGCCTGCCTCCGCGAGGAGGCATCCAACTGTCACCTTTTCCACTCTCTGTTTTCAGGACTTATCTCGCGGACCGCGCCTCGTGCCCTCGCGCCAGCCGAGCCGTACCACCCCGGCTGGCGTCCTTGATTCGATCCGCGACGACACTGTGGACAGGCGCGGGGAGCAGTGCCCCCATGCTTGACGGCGGGGGGACGGGTGCGCCGCTGACCTCCTTCAACTTCGCGGTTGGGACAGAAGCGGGGGCTTCAGGCGAGGGTTAGAGCCGCCGAGATGGGCTTGCGGCCCAAGCCCTATGCTGGGTCCGATCGGTACGACGTCATGGCACGGCTTCCGAGAGCCGCTCGACGGAGGATTCAGTGCGGCAAGGCCGAGATCGAGAGCCTCATCGCCCAGTCCTGTTCGTCGAAAAGCGGTAGAGTGCTGGACATACAGAGATGGTTCGGGGGCACACATGACCACAGCCGACGAACAGGCCATCCTCGACCTCGCGGACGGGCGCTGCCCCACCAACTGCCGCGAGTTTCGGTGGGTTCGTGCTGACGGCATCTTCAACGTCGGCTGGCTCGCACGTTTCGTGAACCTGGGGATGGTGCAGGCCCTAAATCGCCGGCTCACGCCGGAGATGGTCGCCACGATGGCGATCGACGTCGTGCCGCTCAGCCAGAGCGATCAGGTCGGCGCGTTCGCGGACCTGACCCTGGCAGCACCCTGCCTAGGTTACGCGCGGCCCGACGGCACCGCAGTGCTGATCGATGGCCTGAAACGCGCCAGGCAGAGCTTCGCCTCGGGGCACCCCGACGTGCCCGCCAAGATCATGATGCTGGACGATGCCCGGAAGCTCGGCACGAGCGCCGAACATCGAAAGCTTTGGAAGGTGCTCGAGGCGACGGAGCATCATCCGGTCGGCGCCCGGCAGAAGCGCAACTTCGACAGAGCCATCGTCGAGCTGTCCGACGACCGCGAGGCCGAGACGCCCGGCCGCGGACAGCCCAGCTTCTCCGACGATCAGAACGTCCTCTCGTGCAGCGCGACCTACCACCTCGTGGCCTTGATCGAGGTGGAGTTCTATATCTACAGGACCCACCCTGGATCGGCGCTGTTTGGGCACATCAGACGCGGCCTCACGAGGCCCGTCTGGATCGAAGCCTTCCTGCGCGAGCTCAACCGCAGCGGCCGGCTCCCCGTCGCCCACAACACGAGCGAGGTGGCCAACTAGGCCGGGGTCGCGATCGCACGGGCGGCAGGTGTCGAGAACCGAGCCGCGTACAAGCGGCTGGGGAAGGCAGACTGGCAGCAGATGTCGCCTGATGCGCTGGTCGTCGAGAGGAATACAACTCTCGATCTCTGTGCCGCCGTCATGAAAGCCGCTCTGCGACTCAGGCTGAGGCAGACATCCAGTCGGACGCTCGTGAACTGGGAAAACGCTTCACGACTGGACGTACAGTGGCGAGATGTGCACGCCGCTGTGGAGGGACCTGACGAGCGTCGCCGGATAGCTTTCGACGGAAGCAAGCTGGCCTTTGATGACCAACTGATGGTGACACATCGTACCGGCGTCAACATGAACGACGTTTATCACGAATACACCAACTGGGATCCGCTCTTTCAGGCTTATGCCTTCGCCTTTCTCATCGAGCGACAAAGGAAAGCGCAAACAAATCCTTGTATGGTGGAGGCAGTCGTTCACCGCCGCGCGATGGACATCTTGGGTCAGAGCGACGCATTGACCTTTTTCTGGGACGGCCTCTTCGAGCAATGGCAGCGTGTGGGCCTCACCGATGCGAAGCTGCTCGATATAATTCGGGACCTCGATACCTTTCACGATTCAGCTCGCAATGTTTATGACGGCATGGAAGTCGTGGTCTTGTGAACGCTGAACGGGCTACGACCCGTCTCGCGGCGCTGCGTCGCCGAAGGCCCCCGGCGTCCGTGATCGGTCGATGGCGCCATCGAGCCAGCCCGAGATCAGCGCGGCGAGCTTGGCGACATGTGTGCCAAGCAGGCCTGCGCGTTGCGGATCGGCCGCGCGCACGCCTGCTCGGCCTCGGCGGTGTCTTTGACGGCATCCTCGAGCCTGCGCTGGACGATGGCGCGTCGCTCCTCGACCTCGCGCAACTCCGCTTCAAGCTTGCGGACGACCGCTCTGCCGTCGGCGGCCGCTCCCGCGAGATCGACGAGATGCCTGAAACTGACAGCCTGGTCTGCGAACAGTCTGTCCCGGACCGGGGTCGTGAGCCTGGCCAACTGGATGAGCGCCTCCGTCACGCCCCACTGATCCATGGACGCCGCGACCGCAAGCAGGCGCTGGATCATGCGCCCTCGAACCGCGGGCGGGTACAGGTCGAGCGCGTTGGCGAGCAAAACGATCGCAGGACCAGACCCGGGGCTGACGGCTGGGCTCGGCGTCCCGGCCAGTGTCGCGAGGTATGGGTACTCCTGGCCGTTCGGAGGGCTCGCCACGGCCGTCCGCACGATACGGAACGCCTCGGCCAGCAGCCCCCACCGGCGCGACAGTTCCTCGTCCGTGGACACCTCGTGCTCCGGGTCGATCGCGTGCACGACCCGCAGCGCCCGTTCATCCTCGAGGCTGACCCGGCGGTATCCGGCCCAGCTCGCCGCTGCGAAAGACAGTAGGAGCGTGAGGAGCACGCAGGTGCTGACGAGAAGGACTGCTCGCCCTAGCCCGTCCCTCGGCGGCCGCCGCCCGGGGGGCGCTTGGTTGGGGCTGTAAATGTAGTCGGCCGGGTCCACGTCGCGCATCGCGGTGCGCACGACGGGTAGCCAGCGCTTCTCGGCGTCGCTCACGGCAGGAACGTCCGGCGGATGGCTTCGGCAAAGGCGGACTCGAACGTTATGGTTTGACGCGCCATCCAGCGCGCGACAAAGAGTTGAAAACGACGCGTGAAGTATTTCGTCGCAATCTCGTGCTTGCGTCCGGTCAATCCCAGGCCGGCGATGGTTTTGCGCGCGATGTCGGCGATGCTGACCCCGCAGGCCGCCGCGAGGTCCGAGCACAGCGCGCCGGCGCTTTCGAGATCGCACTCGACCATGCCGGCCGCGAGCATCTCCCGGCGCTCGTCGGACTCCATCCAGATCGTGTAGTCGTCCGGCTCGCGCCCCTGGCCGAAGTTCCTGACCATGACGACGCCCATGTCGCCCGTCATGGCCTTGCTGCGCCCGAAGTCGATGCAGTTGTCCTGGTTGAGCGGGTTGGTGGTGATGGGCCGGATCACGATCAGGCGCGCCCCGAAGCTCTTCAAATGTTCCGCGAGCGGGGCGAGGTGCTGGTGGAAGTGATGCTCGCTCCCCGCCGCGCTGTCGACGACGACGCCATGCACCAGGCCGAGCTCCATCTGCTCGGCAGCCTCGAATAGGACGCCCTCAAGGTCCTTCTTGTCAGCGCGCACGGCATCATCCGCGCCCGACAGTCCCACGCGTGACAGGTTTTTGTTGATGAAATCGGCATCGAGCACGAGTACTTTGTTCTTCGCGCCTTTCTCACCAATGGAGATCGTCTCGTAGGCGATCTGGACCATGACGGACTTGCCGATACCGCCCTTCTGATCCAGCACGATGACGAAGAACTTGCGCAGCCGCTTGATCTCGACCCAGGCCCGCTCCTGCTTGGGGGATAGTTGCAAGGCGGCGGGCGTCTCCGCCGCGGGCTGGGCGCCGTCCGCCTTCACGCTTTCGGAGATGGCTGCGGGCCGGCGCGCCATCAGGTGCCTGACGGCCCGCCGAAGCAGGCGGTTGGCCGCGGTCGCCTTCTTGATCGGCCCGACGCCGGTCAGGAAGGGGCCGATCAGCGCGCCCGCCGCGGACGATAGGCTCGCCGCCGGTTGGCCCAAGGGTGTCTGCCGGTGCGGGCTGAGATCGGCACTGGTCTCGGCCATTCGGAAAACAGTGTCAGTCATTGGTGTGGTCCTTTGCGATCGTGGTCAGGAGCGCGGGGCGATAAACCTTTGGTAATCGGGTGCCCGCGTGGACGCTCGCGAGCGCTGGGCAGCGCTGCGGCCACCGCTGGAAGACTTGTCGGACGTCGTCGGCGGCGCTGGTACTGCGGGCGGCTCCGGTGTCACCGGGACAGACGGCGCGACGCCAGCCTTGCGGGCGGCCGCCAAATAAGTTTCCAGCGTCTTTAAGGCCACTGGGTCGCCATAGGCCGCTTCTACGGCGCGACGGATGACTTCCCATTCCGCGCGGCGGCGCCACCGCCGCGTGGCATCCAGCCATGCGGCGAGGACGACCGCGACCCGCGCCACGTAGGCCTTCAGGGACTCGCCGGGCGCGGCGGTGGGCAGCGGCTTCCGCCGCGCGGCGAAGCCGTCCGGGTGCATGCCGGGCGCATGCCCGCCGGTATCTTGATTTTCGTCATCCATGGTCTCGCGCCCTCATTGCGGTGGCTGGTGAGTTGATCGACGTCGATCGACCCGGTGCCACGAGGCGCCGGTCAGGCCGCGGAGATCAACAGGCCGCAAATAAGTCCTGAAAATCCTGCTCGGGCCGATGAGAGGCTGGCTGTGGTCCAGCGGGGTGAGCTGCTGCGGCAGAGTGAAAGGGATTCGCCGAATACCCGATCACGGACATGGCGCCGCGAGTGCCGGCCAATGTCACCGCGCACAGGGGGGGGGTGCGACCTCGTGAATGCGATGGCGAACCGTAGCTTTCAGGATCAGTGGTCAGAGCGCTGTCGCACACTGACAATGATCAAGTTCGATTAACGTCGGTCCAATCTGCATAGTTACTCACCCTTTCTCTTCCATTTGGAATGAGAAATGCGGATATACGGACGCAAGCGATCCTACCTAGACGAGAGTGATCTACGCTCTCGATTGCTAACGAACCAGATGATGGGGCGGACGCTATTTCGGAGTATCAGCATGAGCATGCCGCACACCGTCGCTGAGCTGTCGGCGGATGATCCCGTCTTCTTCTCCGTGCAGCCGCTGGCCACCCTGAGGCTGGCGCTCAGCACTGGCAGCCTGCCCGCGCTCACCACCATCTTGGCCGACCCCGCGGCGCAGACCGTCGGCGTGCGTGCTCACGACGTCGACAGGGCTGGAATGTCGCTTGCACCTCCCTTCCACGGCACGGTCGGCCAGCATGTGGCCCTGTCGGTGACCCCGCGCACGCTCGCCGCCTTCGCGTCGTCGCGACCCGGTGGTGCGGGCGCGACCCACTTCGAGCGCCATCAGCTTGCCATCGTCTGCCTGTCCATGGAGCAACTCTTGAAGCGTGGGCGCCGGGCGCTGTTCCACGCGCGCAGCCTCCTGCGATCGACCGACGGCGTGTCGGACGACCCCGCCGTCCTCCGCGAGGCGGCCTGGGATTTCATCACCCGTCACCACATCAGAAGGGATGCGAGCGACCCCGATCGCCTCCGGCGTTACGATGCGGGTGCGCTGGTGCGAGACAGCCTGCCGTTCGATGCCGTCCAGGCCATCGCCTGTGCGGGTCCAGAGAGCGAGGCCGAGGTTCTGGCCTGGGCGATGCCGCCCCATATCGAGGTGATCCAGAGGCCGAAGTTCTTCTGGTAGCCAAGCCGAAACGGCGCCGGTTCGCAGAGATCTCGCGCACCGACCCTTCAAGCTGTCCAGCGCCGTCTGCGTCGCCCGGGCCCGGCGACGCTCGTCATTCGACGCATCGACGCCCGGATGGCACACTGGCACCTTGTGCAGACCCGGTCGCTCGGGGAGCTATGTCGAAATCTGGGCGACGGGGCCGATCAGGCGGCGCGGTCTTTGGGAACTTCGATGACCTCGATCCCATCCTTGAACGTGACACCGGCGACGACCTTGGGCAACAGGTTTTCGCCCTTCAGCCTTCGCTAGGTCCTGGCGGCTGCCATGACGAGCTTGAACACCATCAGCTTGGCGGTGGTGGGAAACAGGGCGCCCTTTGTGCGAACCGTCCGGTGCCGGACCGTGGCGAAGACGGACTCGATCGGGTTCGTGGTCCGCAGATGATCCCAGTGCTCGGCCGGCAGGTCGAAGAAGGCGAGCAATGCGTCGCGGTCCTTCATGAGACATTCGGCTGCTTTGGGATACTTGGCGCCGTACTTCTCGACGAAGGCCGCGATGGCCTTCTCGGCTGCGGCCCTGGTGGGGGCCGCGGAGATCTCGCGCAGATCGACCTTCATGTCGCCCTGGACGGACTTCGGGACCTTGTCGAGGACGTTCATGACTTTGTGCAGCCAGCATCTCTGGTGGCACCTGCCGGGGAAAACCTCGTCGAGCGCTTTCCAGAAGCCGAGTGCGCCATCGCCGACCGCGATCTTCGGGGCGATCGACAGGCCGCGGGCTTTCATGCCGACCAGCAACTCACGCCAGCTCTGGGCGCTTTCGCGCACGCCGGCCTGAAAGCCGATCAGCTCTTTCTTGCCTTCCGGCGTGGCGCCGATCAGGACCAGCATGCACTCGGCCTGATCCTCCATCCGGGCCTGGAGGTAGATCCCGTCGGCCCACAGATACACGTATCGTCGCGTTGACAAGTCTCGCGCCTGCCAGCGCTCGTGTTCGGCCTGCCACTCGCCCGTGAGACGCCCGATCACCGAAGGTGACAGGTTCGGCGCGTCCTTGCCCAGCAGCGCCGACAGCGCCTGCTGGAAGTCTCCCGTCGAGATCCCGCGCAGGTACAACGTGGGCAGCAGGGCATCGAGACTGCGCGTCCGCCGCGCCCAGCGCGGCAGGATCGCCGAGGTGACCCGGATGCGCTCGCCGCCATCGGCGGCCCCGCGGTCCCGCACTTTGGGCCGGGCCACCGCGACGGCCCCGATCCCGGTCTGCACCTCCCGCTCGGGCGCGTGACCGTGACGGACCAGACGTGCTCGCCCGTCCGAAAGCTTCAGGCCCGCCCGCTCGGCCAGGAAAGCCTCCACCTCCAACTCCACCGCCTGCGCCAGGAGTTGGCGGGCGCCGGCCCGCAGCACCTCCGTCAGGGGATCATCGACCGCGTCGGGCTGACGAAGCCTGACAACGTTGCTATTGTCTTCCATGGTGTATCGATCTGTCCGGAGAGGTTCTGGCAGGCTTGGACACCCGCCTCGATACACCGCCTTTCTCAGGTCGCCGTCACCCAGAATCCCGTATAGCTCCCGCTCGGGTTTGCCCCGCTCGATGCCGCCTGCGGCCGACACGGCGCGGCGATGCCGGCCGAAGCCGAAGCAGCCTTCTACGCCGCGCTTGAGGCTATCCCGATGGCGGCGTAGCTTCCAAGCCAATCAGCCTCCGACAAACCCGGCGCGGTTCGGTATCCAGCTTGATCTCGTTCGTGCGCGTTCGGTTGGCGCCAGGTCCCGACGTTCAGAGATCGCCACCTTGCGGACATTCAGATCGAGATCTCGAGTGGACCGAGTCGATCCAACGCTGACTGAGGGAAGGTCCGCTGCCAGGCGAGCTCGGCTGGTTGGTCGAAGCGACGCTGCTGTAGATCTCATTTTTTCATACCAAGCTGCGGGCCCGGGCACGACACTATTTTGCTGACCCACGAATGATGGTTTACGATCCATAGCTGCAGCTGCGATACATATCTCGTGAGAACACAAGGGCGAGAAGTCGGATGGGTGGAACGGGGGTCGAACAGCGGATGGCAATTCTGCGAGGCTCGGTCGATCAGCAGATTGTCAAACCGTTCAGGACGCATGGCTGGACGGCTGAGATCACCGGCGTGGTCGAGGCCGGCGAGTACATGGTCGTAACTGCCACCAAGCTCGGCAAGACGAAGAAGGTGGCACTTCTTTATTCATCTGCTACAGACAACAGGGTGTACAAGGCGCTTGACTCCGAAGTCGACCGCACCTTCACAAATGGTGAACTGTATAAGCCAGAAAGTTTTGCGTACGGGCTTACCAAGCCAGTCACACCTATCGATGAATTTTATTCAACGCTTATAGGCTGGAACAAGGAGCTCTTCCCTGCGAATACTCGGCGGGCAGCCAAGTCCCGACCTTCGACCGTCCGGCGCATCAAAGCAGAAAACCCGCTGATCAGCGTGTGGGCGCGCCTGGATCAATTTGCAAGCACGCATCTGGCGGAGAAATTGATCTTACGCCGCGCAAGCGAACAGAATGTCCAGCTAATACCTGGTGCAGCCGGATCGAAAGGTGAGGGTCTCGCCTTCACACTGCGCAGTGCGTCTGACTACTTTAAATCAGCTCAAAATGAGAGCCTCAATCGCAAGATCATCAGCCTCTACTACGGGACCCTGGCACTATCCTTCGCTGAGATCCTAGCCTCGCCAAGCGGGCCCGTCGATCTCGATGAGATCGAGGGTTACACGAAACAAGGGCACGGCCTTTACACTTTCAGCACACAGGTCCGCGGTTTCAGTGAAATGGGCGTTGGAGTTCTGGCTACCGGCTTCCTGCCCAGGTGGGCTGCCTTCCTCGGCCACGACATCAGCCACTACCCAAAATCAAAGCCCAAAGCCGACGACGCTGTAGAGAAACTGCCTCGTGGCGTGTTCTGCACTGTCCGAGATCTGTTCGCGACGCTTCCTGAGTTGGCTGACCTATTTTCCGAAGTTTTCGAGAGCGAGCCGTCCTGGATCATGCCGTCGTACGACATGGAGGCTAGCCGTCTGCCCAGCTTCAAGCCTCAGCAGCAGTCTGGCAGCAGCTACATCAAGCTCATCGACCGCTCAGGTAAGGTCCGGCAGGAGCGCATCGAAGGCGCGGGCTGGCCGCTTGCCGAACTCAGTCGCCTTCCCGACCAGCCGGAAGGGCAGATTTTCCGGGCTCGCGTCGATCATCCCGATGCCACATACTGGCATGAAGTGCTTCCCATTCATCAGAGCTCTTTCGAGAACAGCGGGGCTCTGATCCTGCCGGCGCTAGCCGATCTCAATGAGTACAGGGTAACGGCGCTCTGCCTTCTGTACGCGCTGTCGATCATGGTGCGCTACATGCCAAGTACATGGAGGCGGGTTGAAGGAGGCGACCTCGATCAATATCTGACCATCGTCAAAACCGCCCTGAGCGTCTTCGAGAGGTCTCTTCCCCAGCTCTATCTTGAGACTATTACGGGCGAGCACATCGTCGCAGTACAGCCGGGCAGCTTGCTCGGCTGATCAGTCTCAACCTGGATCAGGAGTAAATCGCCTCTGCGCGCCTCTAGCTACAATGGCGTGCCGGCGGAGTCGATCTCTGTTACCAGCTGCAGCACTCTCAGCGGAGCAGGGCGACGTTTAGCGCCGGCGATTTCTTTTCCACCCGCGATTTAGCGCCAGGGCCGTCGGACAGACAAACGGCGTCCCTGGCGGGATGAAGCCCCCTCCGGTCTCGGCTCTGGAGCGGACACTCTGAGTGACGGCTGTGGGTCAGAACCGCCCATTCTCGAGGGCCTCGGCACCGGCTCGGATTGTCCGTATGAAGCTCATGCCAGCGGCGGATCCGGCAGGCGTTTCAGCATGTATGCTGCCGCCGCGGACGGTGGCCAAGTCAGGGCGGCGGCACTTCTAACTGCCCTGCACCGCACCCTCCTTGGGGGTGTGCGGCGACACCCGCGCCGCCTCCGTGACGCTGAGCGCTGCTCAGTCTCTGCTTCTGATTGAGAGCCACGCCACTTGGGAGACGGCGCCCCGGCCGATGTGGATGTAACCGCGCGCCGCCAGGTCCTCCAACTCGATCAGTTCTAGGCTGTCCGCTTCGCCCTCGCGGTCGCGCCTGTCGCCGGCCTGCCTACTCGACGGCCGCCACAAAGCACCCATCGGGCGGCAGCAGGCGGACATAGTGGTCGTGCCCGTGGGGCTCGCCGGCACCGACCCATGAGGGGCGCGACGCCGGAGAGCCCATCGGGCGACCGCGGCTGGGGCCGCCTCCGCCCACCTCGACCCGGATGACCGGCCCGGCCGGCCTTGCGCTCCCCACCCCGCAGGCCGGCGCGTCAGCCCCCCGCGGTCTCGCCGGCGGCCTCCGCCTCGGCATCCACCTCGCGCCGGATGGCGTCGAGCCGGGCCTTGCAGAAGGCGTGCGCCGCCTTGGCCTCGCGCAGGTCCTGGACTAGGGCGCGTTGACATTTAGCGACATTAGGTTTCCCAGCGGGCGAAAGTGGGATTCAAGGCTGGAAAAGGGAGGTTCCAGCATGGATCGCGACGTGTTGAAGGACGAGCAATGGGAGCGCATTGCCCTTCTGCTTCCCGGCAAGGTCGGTGATCCGGGGCGGTCGGCCAGCAACAATCGTCTGTTCATGGAAGCTATCCTGCACGTCGCACGGACGGGCGGACCATGGCGAGACTTGCCGGACCGGTTCGGCAACTGGAACTCCAATTTCCAACGTTTCCGCCGGTGGGCCAAGAAGGCGGTCTTCGACCGCGTTTTCGCCGCTCTGTCGGGCGACCCTGATTTTGAATACGCCATGGTGGATGGCACGATCATCAGGGTCCACCAGCACGGCACTGGCGCAAAAGGGGGACTCAGGATCAGGCCATCGGCCGTTCTCGCGGCGGTTTGACCACCAAGATCCTCGCCCTGGTGGACGCGCTCGGCAATTTGGTGCGCTTTGTGCTGCTGCCGGGGCACCGCCACGACGTCAAAGGCGTCAAGGATCTGATCGCCGACGTGCCCTTCAAGATGCTTCTGGCCGATAAGGCCTTCGACGTCGATTGGCTTCGGGAAAATCTTGAAGGCAGAGGCATTGCCGCGGTGATCCCGCCCAAAGCCAATCGCAAGCGGCACATCCCCTGCGATTTTGCCGCCTACAAATGGCGGCACCTCGTCGAAAACTTCTTCTGTTCGCTGAAAGCCTTTCGCCGCATCGGCACGCGTTACGACAAGACTGACACGAGCTTCAGCGCTATGATCTACGCGGCAAGCATCGCTCTCGCCCTGCGCTGAATGTCAACACGCCCTAGTCCATCGAGGTCAGCGGCCGCGCCGGCGCCCTTCAACTTTTCCGCAATGGCGGTCAGGCGCGCGTAGGCAGACGCGTAGGTCTCGGTCGTGGCCGGAGCCTTGACGGTGCTGGCGGCGATGGTGGTCTTCATGGCTGATCTCCCGTTGTGGGCTGATGGAGCCGCACGGCGATGGCGCCGTCGGCGAAGGTGAGGGTGACGCTCGCGGCGGCGCGGGCCGCCGCGGCCGAGGTGACGGGGCGCCCGGAGGCGTCCGTCACGAGCGCATAGCCGCGCTGCAGCATGTGCGACGGCTCGGCAGCGTCGAGTACGTCTGTGTGCCGGTCGAGCGCCGAGGCCGCCGCGTCGATCTGGCGGGCCGCAGACGCCTCGACCGTTCGCATCGAGCGTTCGAGGGCGGCGTCCTGCCGCCGATGCGCGGCGCTGACGGCTGCAGCGACGCCCGCGAGGGCGCGCGCCCCGTCGTCTGCGCGGCCGAGGCGGGCCCGCGCGTCGAAGCGCACCCGCTCAGCGCCCGCGTTGAGCGACGTCGAAGCGCGCGCGACCACCGCCGCAGCGGCGTCCGGCAGTTCGCGTCCGCGTGCGGCGAGCCCGACCTCCGCAGTCGCGACCAAGGCCTGCCCGCGGGCCACGGCGACGGCGAGCAGGCCAGCGCCGCCGTCCGCACCCGCCGAGGCTCGGCGCGCGCGGGCCCGCACCGCCTCCATCAGCGCGGCGAGCTCGGTCGCGCTCCGGTCGAGGCGGACGGGAGCGGCCCCGGCCGCGTCGGAGGCGAGCCGGTCGAGCGCGTCGCCCTGCCGCGTCAGGCGCCCGCGCGCGCCCTCGGCCGCCGTGCGCACCGCGCCCCAGGTGCGGTCGAGCGCCTCCGAGGTCGCCACAGCGCGTCGCGTCGCCTCGGTCGCGACCCGCCGTTCCGCCGCCGCGAGAGCGGGCCCGGCGCGGTCGAGGCCGGCCGCCACCGCGAGCAGCACCGCCCCGTAGTCCGCCCGCGCACGCCGGCTGGGCGCGGCCATCAGCTCGCGCAGAACCGTCAGCGTCTTGGACGGCGTATCGGCGCTGCGCCAGCACACGCGGTCGGCGAGCGTGAGATCGACCGCGTGGCCGAGGCCGCACAGGACCGGCACCGGCAGGGCCGCGACCGCCCGCGCCACGGCCTCGTCGTCAAACGGGGCGAGGCTCGAGGCCGCTCCGCCGCCGCGCACAACCAGCACGAGGTCGGGGCGGCCGCCCGCCACATCCTCGGCGGCGCGCCCGAGCGCGACCGCGATGCCCGCCGCGGCTCCGGGCCCCTCGAAGGCGGTCGGCACGGAGCGGACCGCGAGCAGTCCGGCCGCCTGCCATCGGGCGAGCTCGCCCGCGACGTCGGCCCAGCCGGCGGCACCGGCCGGGTGCACTACGGCGACGCGCGTGACATCGCGCGGCCGGGCGAGCCCGCGCTGGCGGTCGTAGGAGCCGTCGCGGCGTAGGCGCGCCATTGTCGCCTCGAGCGCGCGGCGGGCGAGGCTGGCTTCCAGCCCCGGGGCAAGCGCCTGCACCCGCCCCGACAGGCCCCACCGCGGCGACAGCTCGACGGCGAGGCGCGACGTCACCGTCATGCCGACGAGGTCGACGCCGTCGACCGCGTGCCCGGCCCGCTCGCGCAGCGCGGCCAGCACGGCGTCGGGCAGGTAGGCCCGCAGCACGCCCGCCTCCGCCCGCGACACCTCGGGCTCGACCAGCTCGAGCGAGCAGCCGCCGCGCGCCGGCTTGCAGGCCGCCACGGCCGCCACGACCCAGACCGCATCCGGGAGTCCAGTCCGGATGGCCGCGCTGGCCCGGCGCAGCAAGTCCCCGAGCGGCACCGCGCCCGCCAGCCCGGGCGCGGGCGGGCCACCGTCGATCGGCGCGGGCGATGGCCGCGGCGCGATCTCTCGCGCCGCGGACCTGCCCGTCATCGCGACGGCCGTCACTGGACCGGCCGTACATTGCGCAGCCCCAGCGCCGCGTCGACCACGATGTCGGCGCAGACCCGCGCCAGCGCGCCGAGGTCGGCCTGGGGCCTCATCAGCGTGATCTCGGTCGCGGCCTTGTATCTCGTGCCGTGCCGGTAGTAGCGGTGCAGGAACGCGGTCTCGACGCTGGCGCGGGCGCAGAGCACGCGGCCAGCCTCGGTGCCGGCCACCGTCTGCAGCCGCAGTGGCAGCAGCGCGCGGTTCAGCGCCGCCTCGAACTGCCCGGCTGTCATCCCGGGCGGCAGGTCCACCTCGACCCCGTGCAGGCACAGGCGCACCGGGCTCGCCACGTGTTGGGGCGCGAGCTGCAGCCTCGGCGCCGGGCTGAAGCAGCTGAAGCCGGCCTCGCGTCCGTAGCAGCGCGGGCCGCGCATCCAGGCGCCGTACTCACAGCGCCCGAGGTCGGCGACGCGCTGCGCGAGGCTCTCGAGCGCGGCGGTGCCGACCTTGGCGAGGCTCGTGCCGTTGAGGCGCGCGGACAGTGCGCCCAGCCCAGGCGCCTGCAGCACGTAGGCCACCACGGTCCGCGCCCGCTGATATGAAGCCGCCCAGGCGTCCGACCCATACACGGCCTCGTGGTCGCGCCCGGCCGTCAGCGCGGTTAGGCTCGGCAACTCGCCCACCTCGCGCGGTGTCCAGATGCGCCGCGCCTCGGTCACCCCGAGCGCTTCCAGCGCGGCGCGGCGTCCAGCCGCGTCGAGGCGCGCCAGCACCGCCACGGCGGCGACGGCCTCGGCGCCCAGCTCGGCTCCGCGCACACCATCGTTTCTGATCGGTTCCATTCCGATCTCCTCCCTTCTTCTCTCCTTGGGGGTCGACCCCGCCCGCCCCCACCCAGCGCGATTTGGACACCGCCCTTCGCCTCCGCCGCTCCCCCCGGCTCGCCATAGAACTCGGACCTACGCCGCGAGCCCGTCGCCTCCGAAGGTCAGTACGCTGGAGCCGGGCTCACGCCTCCCCGGCGACCTCACCGCCCCAGCGTCGTGCCTCCTGGGCGCCGCCGGCCGCGAGCACGGCGGCGAGTGCGGGCCGCCTCGGCCAAGCCCAGGCGGCGACGATATTCGCCACCCGCCTCCGATCGTCCGCCGCCGCGGCCGAGGCGGCCGGGACGACGCAGAGCGCGAGGCAGGCGCGTTCGAGTACCACCGCGGCCCGCGCCGCGACCGCGCGGTCGCCGGCGGACACGGCGACGGTCAGGCGGCGGAACGACGCCAGCACCGGACCGAACAGGAGCTCCGGGTCGGCCGCCCCGGCCAGGGCAGCGGCATAGCGGTCGCGGTCGCGCGCGGTCGGGCCTGCAGCGTCGGAGCCGACGACGCGGTTCACTGCAGCGCTCCACTCGCGCGCTCGAGCGTCGCGGAATGGAGCTCGAGGGCGAGCGCCGCCTCGACCAGGGCTCCGACGTGGCCAAGGCCTGCTCGGGCCAGCGCGGGTACGGCCCCGTCGAGCGTCGTGCGGCGGTGATCGCGATCCGCCCGCGAGGCCAGCGGCGCCGTCGCGAGCACCAGGACGCCGTGCGCCGCCGCCAGCGCGGCGCCGTGGGCGAGCGCGTCACCCCGGTCGGCCAGCCAGCGGTGAGCCGAGAGGTCGCGACGGATTCCCTCGATCTGCTCGGCCAGCGACCGCGCCGCCGCCGCGGCCGGCGGCGACACGGGCTCGTCCAGGAATGCCGGGCAGCGGCCGCGGCTCGGGGCGTCCGCGGTCACGCGGCGCCCTCCCGCGGCGAGCGCCCCGCCCGGCTCGCCATCACCGCAGCATCTCCGGCCGCCGCAGAGCGCACCATGGCGGCCGCGAGCGGCACCCCGACGCGCTCCAGCGCCTCGGCGCTCCGGCGCTTGATGCCGATGTCCACCTCCGCACTGGAGCCTTCCGAGCCGGCCGGCGTCGCCGCGCGCAGGAGCATCGCCCGCAGCATCACAGTGAGCGCGCCGGAGGCGAGCTGGATCTCGCCGGCGGCGAGGAGCAGCCTCGCATCCGCTGCCGCGTCATCGGCCACACGCTGCAGATCCGCGACCCGACCCTCGTCGGCCGCCGCCGCCGCGTAGCGCGCCTGCCGCGCGAGCGGTATGTCGTTCGCCATCGTCTTCTCCCATCGGGGCACGCCCATTGTCCCCCCACGCCGACTGCTCCTCACCGCCACCGTCGAGGCCGCTCCGTCCGTCGCCGAGCGTCGGCTGCGCTCCCGGCGCGGAGGCGCCCGAGCACCATCCGCAGCGCCGCATCTCTGATCGGAAAGCGCACGAAGCCGACCGTGCGGCCGGCGTGTCCGACCGACGCCGCTCCCGCGCCGCCTGGAGCCGCGGGGCTCACCCTCGATCGCGTCAGAATTGGACGAAGCCGGCCCGCTGTCGGACGATGCGTGGCGCGCCGCCGAGCAGGGCCGCGGCGGCACGGAGGTCGTCGGCCGTGAGGGCGTCGCGGCCGGCGTCGAGCGCGCCGGCGAGGGCGGACGCGATGAGCGCGCGGGCGCGGCGCAGCCCGACGCCGTCCAGCACTGCCAGCGCGTCGATGTCGAGCGCGGTCGGGGCGACGCCGTGGTCGAGCAGGATGTCGGCAGCGAGGTCGTCGAGCGCCCGGTGCCGCTCCCTCCCGGACAGCGCCGCAACCTCGATCACCACGCAGCGGTCGAGCAGCGGGGCGGAGAGGCCGTGGAGGTCATTGCCGCAGAACAGCCAGACGATGCCCTCGGCCCGCATCGGCACGTCGAGGTACCCGTCGCGGTAGTAGCAGGCCGTGCCGGACTCCAGCGCGGACAGCAGGGCGTCGAGCGGATAGGGCAGACCGTCGACGGCCTGGATCTTCTCGGCTTCATCGACGACGATGACTGGCGACGCCGTCGCGCCTTGCATGAGAGACTTGGCCACGAGCCCAGGGCTGGCTCCTTTCCACCCAGGATGGTAGCCGATGATCTTGCCGACGTCGGTGATGGTGCTGCCGACGATCGTGCTCGAGCTTACGCCGAGCGCCCCGGCCAGCAACGACGCGAACCGCGTCTTGCCGCAGCCAGGCGGGCCGACGAGGACGATGGGCGGCACACGGAGCGGCTGGCGGGCGTAGCGCGACACGACGGCTGCGCGCCGCACGATCTCCACGGCGCGGGCCATGTTCGGCGCCTCGCGAACGAGGCGGCCGACGCGCGCCAGCATGGCGTCGTCCGCGATGACGTGGCGGCGCCAGCACAGGTCCGGGTCGTCGCGATAGCGCGCGAGTTCGCGTTTGCGGGCAGCGTCCTCGCGCGAGGTCGCGCCCGCGCCGTCCCAGTCGTCGTCGGGCGACATGCCACCGACCGCCGCCTCGAGGTCGATGCGGCTCATGATGTGCACCCCCGGTACCTCGTCCGCCATCCCGATCGTCTCGTCGTCTCCGCGACCGCCCGCGCCGGCCGCGCCATCCATTTCCTCTCGCATCTGTCCGCTCCCGTGGGGCCTCGGGCCGGTGTCGACCCTTGCCCCCCAGCGCGCGGCCTTTCCCCCAAACCGCCGTTCCGCCACGTCGGCCGTGGCGCCCCAACGCGGGATCCCCAAAGCCCCGCGTCGGCGCTGGTGCGAGGATGCATCGATCTCGCACGGGCACGAGGCCGCGCCGTGCGCCGGGCCTCTCGGCGGCCTACCGTTCCCGGCCCTTGTTCCGGCGACCCAGCACGGCCTTTCGCTTCTTGCAACGCTTCTCGAGCTCCTCCTCCCACTTCTTGCGTCGGCGCTCGTCATCCGCCGCGGACGCAGCCTCGGCGTCCACATGCGGATCCTCCGTAGGCATGTGCATGCCCCCGTCGGGCGGAGGTGCCCGGCTCGTGATGGTTGCAGGTGGCGCGGCGGATGATGCGGCGGGCGGCACACTGCCGGTGGCCACGGCCGGCACGGCTGTGGTCGGACTCGCCTGCGTCGCCCGAGCGGCGGGCTCAAGTGCCGGAGCGCGCGAGGCGGGCGCGATCGGCGGGCCGTCGGAGCCCAAGGTGGGCGGGGCCGCGCCGGTCGCGCTATCGCCCGCCGGCGCCCTGTCTGAGGACGTCCTCGCCACCGCCTCACCGTCCCGCGACGAACCCTCCGCCGCCTTTGTCTGGACCACAGCCTTCGCAGCCCCCGCCGCCTCGGCCATTTCGGCCGCCGCCGCCCGCTCCGCCGCTTTCTCGGCCTTCTTGTGTGCTTTCAGGCTGTCGTAGAACGCATCGATCGCCTTCATGCGACCGTCGGCATCCTCGATGCCGTCGACGACGGCCTTGATCCACCGCGACACCGTCTCCGACACGGCGAGGAGGTCACCGAGGGTCGGCATGCCCTGCAGTCCCGGCATGGGCCGATGCACGTCGGCGCGGGTCGTGGAGTTCCGCCCAAGCCCGGCTTGATGGGCTGGTCGCGCCGTCGGCACACGGGTCGGCGAAGCCGCCCGCGCCGCCCCGTCCGCGCCATCGATCTTCTCGCGCGATGGTGTGGGCTGCGGCTCCGGCGACGGGCGCACCGACTCGGCCACGGCCTGCCGCATGATCGGCGACCGGGTCGTGCTCGGCGACTGCGTCAGCTCACGCCACTCGGTCACCGCAGCGGCGACCCGGACGCGCAGCGACTTCCTGGCCACCGCCGCCTCACGACGCGTCTTCTTCTGCTCCTCGAGCGCCGCCTCGTGCAGCAGTCGCGTGACAGCGGCGTCCGGGGCCTGGGCGCGCACGACCGGGTACTTCGACCTCGCGGCAGCCTCGACGGCCTTCGGAGCCGTCGCTTCGACGATGCGCCCGAGCGAGGCCATGGCGGCCCGCTCCATGACATTCACCTGCACCGCCTCGCGCCGGGCCCGAAGCAGGCGCTCCGCCGCGGGCTTCAGAAAGGCTCGCGGCACGGTCGACAGCGGGGACACCTGGAGATCGCGGGGCAGCGACGGCGCTGTCTTGCCGCCGCCCCGCAGGGACGTCGCAACCTTCAGTGCGTCGTCGAGCGCCACGACCTCGAGCACGTCCCTTTCGCGCCTGGCCGCGGCCTCCCGGAGCTCGGCCGCGATCATCCGCTTCGTGTACTGCCCGTCGAGCACGCTCGCTTTGCCGCCCTTGACCTTGTCCGCGACGATGCGGTTGACCGACCGCATCGGCACGACGGCGAGGCCCATGTTCTTGTAGGACCGGGCGTCGTAGACGACCCGCGCACCCTTCGCATCCGCGACCGCGTCGCGGGTAAGAACCTCGTTGACGACGCCCGCGAACTCGGCGCGGAGCATCGGAATGAAGCCGATCCCGCTGTAGGTCCTGAGCTTGCCCTGCCGGTAGGGACGCGAGGTGGCCATGACGCGGTTCTTCTTTCGGTGCGTCCGCGTCACCTCGAAGTCCCACCGGAGCGGCCCGGCGGGGTCGTCCGGGTCCACCATCCGTTTCGCAGGCCGCTCGCTATAGACTATGTGGGCGTGGAAGTTGCGGCTGTCATTGCCCGGGCCGGGCGCGTGCAGCGCCGCCCAGAACGGCACGCCGTCGTCCTCGAACCGCCGGCAGAACAGCTGCACCATGTCGAAGCGCGCTTTCGGCGAGGCCTCGTGGGGCAGCTCGACGATGAGGCGGTGCTGAACCCTCGCGTCCGGGTGTGCTTCGGCTTGCTCCAGCGCCTCCCAGAACCGGAGGCGGTCCTCGAAACGCTCGCCGATCGTGCCGAACGAGAAGGCGATCACTTCGCCGTTGACGAGTTTGGCCGGGTTTTCGACGTAGGCCTGCCCCGCCGACGCGCTCGTGGCCTGCACAGCGTCGCGCCCGACGCCGCCCGCCTCCCTGCCGTGCCCCTCCGGCGAGCGGTCACCTGCCGACGCGGCGACTGCCGGCCCGTCGATGTCCTGGCCGCGGCCGCATTCCACGGCCGTCTCGCGCTCGATGTAGCGCATGTGCGCGGCTGAGCGCCCGGTCTTGCTGCGGTTGCTCACCGAGCCCACCCCTAGCGGCGACGCCCCGGCCGGGGTAGCGCCGGGTCTCGACGACGACGCCCTCCGCGGTGCGTCGTCTTTCTTGATGACGCTGTGGGCGAAGTGGAACGACCGGCCGCCGGTATCCGGCGCCTTCTGCCGGATCGAGGTCTTGCCGCTGATGTTCCCCCTCAGCTCGAGCGCCTTCGACAGTTCGGCTGCGAGCCGCGAGCCCTGGCGTCCTCCGCTGCCGGCCTGCACGAGCCGTCCGAGGTCGCGCACCGCCGCCGCCGCGCTCCGACCCGCCTGCCGAGCCTCTTTCTCCCGGGCGCGCTCGAGCAGGCGCTCGATGAGCGTGCGCGAACTCGCGGGGAAGAGGGCGACGACCGTGTCGATGGCATCGATGCTCTTCGCCATGACCATACCCGCGCGCCCTGAGCCGAATCGCTCCGGGGCCGAGTCTACCCGGCTCGTCCATCACCGTCGCCCAGTCACCGTCGCCCAGTCGCCTTAGGCGGCCTTGCTTGTTGCTGCGCGAGTTGCCGCGCCGCAGTGCTCAAGGGAAAACGGCGGAGAGACACCAGCACACAACGAATTGATGTGTGCTCAGCAACCCACGTGGATGGGAGGCTTCGTACATTCGAGAGATGGGGCCATCATCGGCCGGTGTCGACCCGAACCGGGCGTAGCCAAGCCTAACAGCAATCCGCGGAAGCAGACGTAGCCAGCACAGCGGGCCGCCGCCCGTCGCTCCTTCCTGTGACCGAGCAGCGACAGCTAAACCGCCATGGCCTTGCCGGCGAGCGAGGCGAAGGTCACAAGCATTGGAGACAGGCCCGCGGCGTGCAGGTCCGGGGACGATCGGGTATCGATGGCGAAGGAACCTTGGCGGATTGGGGTGCTCTTTTCTCGCACCGGGGCGACCGGCGCGATCGAGCAGACGCAGCTCAACGGCACCCTGTTAGCGTTGTCGGAGGTGAACGCAGCAGGCGGTGTCCTTGACCGGCCGCTTGAGGCGGTCGCGTACGACCCTGCTTCGAATCTCAGGATCTACCGTCAATTCGCGGAACGGCTTCTCACCATCGATCGAGTCAGGTTGATCTTCGGATGCTACATGTCTAGCTCGCGCAAGGTCGTGCTTCCACTCGTCGAATCTCATCACGCACTGCTCTTTTACCCGACGCCGTACGAAGGCTTCGAATACTCTCCAAACTGTATCTACACAGGGCTTGCGCCGAACCAGAGCTCGCTACAGCTGGCGAAATACCTACTCGAAATGCACGGCAGCCGATTCCTCATGGTGGGCTCCAATTACGTCTATCCCTACGAATTAAATAGAATCATGACTGATCTGGTCGTACAATCGCGCGGCAAGGTGCTCGACGAGATCTACGTGCCGCTCGACGCCGAGCCAGGCCACTTCGACGGGGTTGTCTCCAAAGTCCGCAAGCTGAAGCCAGACGTCGTGTTCTCCACGGTGGTCGGTCGGTCGACAGGTCTGTTCTATCAGGCCTATCACGCTGCCGGCCTGGAGTCCGCCGACATACCCATCGCCAGCCTGACGACGAGCGAGGCGGAAGTCGCCGACATGCCTGCGGAGGCCGCTGCCGGGCATATCACGGCCGCCCCGTTCTTCGAGATCTTGCCGACGCCGGCCGCCGCCCGGTTCGTGAAGGCCTATAAAGCGATGTTCGGGGCGGATGCGCCCGTGTCGGCGGGTGCCGAAGCGGCCTACTTCCAGGTCCACCTCGCCGCTCAGGCCATGCGCCGCGCCGGGACCGACAACCCAGAGCGCCTCGTCGGGGAACTCCGGGGAGCCGAATTCGATGCCCCGCAGGGCCGTATCCGCGTCGACCCGGAGAACAACCACACCTTCCTGTGGCCGCGCGTCGCGCGGATCGACGATGCCCGGCGCTTCCAAACGGTGTGGAACCCGGGCCTGCGGGTGAAGCCCGACCCCTACTTTATCACGCAGAGCCTCGACGATTGGTCGGCGGACGCGCTGCTCAGGCCCTCCGTCGGCGTCGGAAAGCCTTGAGCCATGTCGACCAACGTCCTGCGCGACCTGCGCGATCTCCGCATCCAGGTCGTCCATCCGCCCGACGATGACGGGCGCAGCCTCGTCGAGCACCTGCGCCGGATCGGATGCACCGTCGACGCGAACTGGCCGATGCCTGATGGACCATCTCCCAACGCCCAATTGGTCATGCTCGTGGTCGACTACGAGCAGCGCGATCTCATCCGACGGTTCGTGAAGTCGGAGGGGCAGGCGAGTGCCGCCCTCATTGCGATCGTCGACTACGAGAATTCGGCCACACTCCAGGTGGTTTTGGAATGTGGGGCGCTCGCCGTGGTCGAGAAGCCGATCCGTCCCTTCGGCCTCCTCACGAACGTCATCCTCGCCCGCACCTTGTGGCTGGAGCGCCAGGAAATGCACAGGAAGCTCCGAAAGTTGGAGAACAAAATCGCCGGCGTGCAAAAAATCCAGCGCGCCAAGGCAATCCTGATGCAAAGCCAGGCACTTAACGAGGAAGATGCCTATAAAACAATCCGCCAGCAGGCCATGACGAAGCGGATCTCGATGGAGGAGATGGCCAACGCCATCATCAACGCCAATGAGCTCTTGACAGCACGTCCGAGAGCCACCTAACCTTAAAAACGGTCGAGGTGCGCTGCAGTGCTGCAGTGACGTCCGACCTGGTCGAGCCGCCAGTGCTGTCGGTTTGATGTGGCGATGTAGCCCGAACAGCCCTTCACGGGGCTATTCGGGCTTTTTGCGTTTTGTACTTCACCGAAGCCGCGTTTCCCGAGTCGTCGACCCCCGAGCCGTCTTGCGGACGCGCCCGCCTTTGCGCGCCAGTCCGCGCGGAGGTGCGGCCGGCCGCTCCCGAACTGCCCGCAACTGCCTCGCCCCCGAGGCTCGAAACGAGAGACGATAATCGATGCAGATGAACCGCCGCTCCTTCCTGCAAGCCGGCGTCGGAAGCGCCGCCGCGCTCGCCGGCCCGACGTTTCTGCCCCGCGCGGCCTTCGCTGCCGACACCATCGACGTCGGCGTGCTCTTCTCGCTCACGGGCGGCCTGTCCATCGTCGAGAAGTCCCTGCACGACGCCACCATGATGGCGATCTCCGAAATCAACGCCTCCGGCGGCGTCATGGGCAAGCAGGTCCGCGCCATCGAGGAGGACGGGGCTTCGGACCCCAAGACCTACAACGAGAAGGCCTCGAAGCTCGTCATCGAGAACAAGCTGCCGACCGTCTTCGGCTCCTACACCTCGGCCAGCCGCAAGGCCGTGCTGCCAGTGTTCGAGAAGCGCAACTCGATGTACTTCTATCCGACCTACTACGAGGGCTACGAGTGCTCCCGCAACGTGGTCTATACGGGTGCGGTGCCGAACCAGCAGCTCTCGAATTTCGTGCCGTGGATCATCGAGAAGCTCGGCAAGAAGAAGTTCTTCATCGTTGGTTCGGACTACATCTACCCGCGCGAGATGGCCAAGGTCGTCAAGATCCTGCTTGAGAAGCACGGCGCGACCTACGTGGGCGACGAGTACCTCGAGCTCGGGCACTCCGAGTGGGGCTCGATGGTCAACAAGATCAAGAACTCGGGCTGCGACGTGGTGCTGTCCAACGTGGTGGGCGACTCGGTCGTGGCCTTCTACCGCGAATACAAGAACCAGGGCCTGACGATGGACAAGCTGCCCATCTGCGCCACGGTGACGTCGGAGATCGAGATCGCCGCCATGGGACCGGAATATGCGGTCGGCTCCTACACGTCCTTCCCCTACTTCATGGCCATCGACACGCCGGAGAACAAGAGCTTCATCGAGCGCTACCGCGCCTTCGTGAAAGACCCCAAGGCGGTCACCCACCACGCCATGTGCTCTGCCTATTTCCAGGTGTTCCTGTGGAAGCAGGCCGTCGAGAAGGCCAAAGACACGAGTCCCAACGCGGTGCGCGAGGCAGTGCGCGATCAGTCGTTCCTGTCGCCGGGCGGCGAAGTGAAGGTCTCGGCCGAGAACCTCCACACCTGGCTCACACCCCGCATCGCCCAGTGGGGGGCCGACGGCCAGGGCAAGATCGTCGACGCCTACCCCGGCCCGATCTACCCGCTGCCCTACGTGGCTTACGGCGAGACCGAGCAGAATCCGTTCTGCACGCCGAAGGGCCTCGACGTGAAGAAGCTCAAGGGCTGACGCCGGATCACGCCGGCCCTCGTCCGAGAGCCGGCGCACACTCGAAAACCTCAAGGCGGGTCAGCATGGTCGACGTCATCCTCATCGGGCTGAGCCTCGGCTCGATCCTGCTGCTCATCGCGCTCGGCCTCGCCATCACCTACGGCGCCATGGGCGTCATCAACATGGCCCATGGCGACCTCGTCATGGTGGGGGCATACACCACGGTGATGGCCGGCATCTGGCTCCACCTCGGCTTCCTGGCATCGATCCCCCTCGCCTTCGTGGTCACGGCGGCGATCGGGCTCGCCATCGAGAAGCTCATCGTGCGCCACCTCTACGGCCGGCTGCTCGACACGCTGCTCGCCACCTGGGGCGTGGCCATCCTGCTCCAGCAGGCGGTACGACTCGAGTTCGGCGCCTCGTTCTTCGGCCGCCACGTCGAGGGATTGGGATCCGGCCTGCAGAAGGTCGACGTGCCGACCTGGATGACGGGCTCGGCACGTCTGCTCGGCACCGACGTGAACCTCTACCGCACCTTCATCATCGGCGTGACCCTGATCCTCGCGGCGGTGACTTGGTTCATCATGTACCGCCTGCCGATCGGCACGCAGGTGCGGGCCATCATGCGCAACCCCAAGATGGCTGCAGCCTGCGGCATCGACGTCGAGCGCGTCAATGCCATGACCTTCGCCTACGGCTCGGGGCTCGCGGGCGTGGCCGGCGTGATGATGTCGGGCTTCAAAACCGTCTTTCCCGACATGGGCACCCCCCTCGTGGTCGACGGCTTCCTGGTCGTCGTCGTCGGCGGCGTCGGTTCGCTCTTCGGCGCCGTAGCGGCCTCCGGCTTGCTCGGCCAGATCAACGGCGTCGTCGCCGCGGCCACCAACGACACTCTCGCCCGGGCCGTCATCTTCGCCGTCGTCATCGCCATCATCGTCCTCAAGCCCCGCGGCTTGTTCTCCTACAAGGGTCGCTGACCATGACGGCCAAGCGTCAATTCGAGATCGCGTCCTACGTCCTCTTCATCGCCCTTATCCTGGTGCTGCCGGCGTTCCTCGGCGAGTTCTGGCTCAACCGCATCGCGAAGTACCTCGTCTTCGGCATGCTCGGCGTCGCAATCTGCCTGTCCTGGGGCTACGCCGGCATCCTCAACCTCGGCCAGGGCCTGTTCTTCGGCCTCGGTGCCTACCTGATGGCGATGTCGCTGAAGCTCGCGTCGAACACCTCGATGCAGCAGGGCTCCGACACCCCGATCCCCGACTTCATGTTCTGGAACGCAGAGCCGGGCGCCAAGCCCGACCTGTGTTGCATCACCAAGACCTCGTTCCTGTGGATCCCATTCCAGAGCCAGTGGGTCGGCCTCGTCATGGCCGTAGCGGTGCCGACGGTCGCGGCGGCCGCGCTCGGCGCCGTCATCTTCAAAAAGCGCATCGCCGGCGTCTTCATCTCCATCATCACCCTGGCCCTCGTGCTGCTGGCGCGTCTCCTCGTGATCGACGGGCAACCGCTCACGAACGGCTTCAACGGCCTGACCGACCTCGGCAGCTTCACCCTCGGGGACTTCAGCTTCGACAGCTACGGCAAGCCCACCTACTACGTCGTGGCGACCGCCCTGGCCCTGGTGCTCGTCGGCACGCGGTTGCTGGTTGAGACCCGCGCCGGCTTGGTCCTCCAGGCGGTGCGCGATGACGCCAACCGCGCCCGCTACCTCGGCTTCGACGTGCCGAACTACCAGGTGTTCTTTTTCGCCGTGTCGGCCGCCATTGCGGGCCTCGCCGGGCTGCTCTACGTCAACGTCGCCGAGTTCGCTTCCCCGACCTTCCTCGACCTGTCCTTCTCCATCACCATGGTGGTGTGGGCCGCGGTCGGCGGACGCAACTCGCTGCTCGGCGCCTGCATCGGCGCGATCCTCATCAACATGGCCGAGGCCGGGATGAGCGAGACGCAGAGCCTCGTCGAGTCCTGGCGCGCCATCATCGGCCTCATCTTCATCCTCGTCGTGCTGTTCCTGCCGAGGGGTCTCGCAGGCCTCGCAGACGACGCGCTGGGCGCCCTCCTCGGGCGTCGCCGCGGCCGTTCGGTCGCTGCATCGGAGCCCGACGCCGTCCACGCCAGCTCCAAGGGAGGCCTGTGATGGCCGTGGCACTCACCATCGACGGGCTCGGGGTCGACTTTTCCGGGTTCAAAGCCGTGTCAGGCGTCTCCACCACGGTGGAGGACGGCGAGCTGAGGGTCCTGCTCGGCGCCAACGGCGCCGGCAAGACGACGCTCATGGACCTGATCTCGGGCCGCACGCAGAGCACGGAAGGGCGGGTATTCCTGTTCGACCGGGACATCACCAACCGCGACGAGCACGTGATCGCCCGCGCCGGGCTGGGCCGCAAGTTCCAGATCCCCAGCGTGTTCAAGGAGCTCTCGGTGCGCCGCAACCTCGAGGTCGCCAGCTGCCCCGGCCGCGGCGTGTTCTCGAACCTGCACTTCGGGTTCCCGAAGGCCAGCCGCGACCGCCTTGAGGAGGTCCTCGACCTCGTCGCCCTGCGCGACGTCGAGCACGAGACCGCCGCGAACCTGTCGCACGGGCAGACGCAGTGGTTGGAGCTCGGGCTCCTCATCACCCAAAACCCGAAGGTGCTCCTGCTCGACGAGCCCACGGCCGGCATGACGGCCGGCGAGACCCAGAAGACCGCCCGCATCATCAACGACCTCAAGGGACGGCACACGCTCATCGTGGTCGAGCACGACATGGCCTTCGTGCGCGAGATCGCCGAGCGCATCACCGTGCTGCACCTCGGCCAGATCATCGCCGAGGGCGGCATCTCCGACATCGAGAACGACCCGAAGGTCAAGGAAGCCTACCTCGGCTCCGGGGGGATCCACTGATGTTGAACGTCCAGGGCGTCGACAGCTTCTACGACCGCAGCCACATCCTGCACGGGGTGTCGCTCGGCATCGCCCGCGGCGAGATCCTGTCGGTGCTGGGCCGCAACGGCACGGGCAAGACCACCCTGCTGAAGACCCTCATGGGCCTCACCGACCGGTCCACGGGCCGGATCGCGCTCGGCGACGTCGAGATCGGCGCCGCGCCGACGCACAAGCGGGCGCGGGCCGGCATAGCCTACGTCCCGCAGGGCCGGCAGATCATCCCGGACTTCACGGTGCGGGAGAACATCCTCATGGGCGCCTTCGCGCGGCCGGACGGCCGGCAGGCGATCCCCGACCTCGTGCCGGCCCTTTTCCCCTACCTCATGGCCAACCTCGGCCGTCCCGGCGGCCTGCTGTCGGGCGGCCAGCAGCAGCAGCTCGCCATCGCCCGCGCGCTCGCCGCGCAACCCAAGGTCCTGCTGCTCGACGAGCCGACCGAGGGCATCCAGCCCAACATCGTGCGCGAGATCGAGGACATCATCCTGCGCCTCAACCGCGACGAGGGCCTCACCATCGTCCTGGTCGAGCAGAACATCCCGTTCGCCCGCAAGGCGGCTGACGCCTTTGTCATCATGGAGAAGGGTCGCGTCGCGGCCTCCGGCCGCCGGGCCGAGCTCGGCGACGACCTGATCCACCGCCACCTCGCCGTCTGAGCCACCGGTCTCGCGGCGCCAGCGCCCACCCCACCGGATCAAGTCCAACAAGCCAGCCCAGGGACGAACCCCATGCTCCACGGTGACATCTCCTCCAGCAACGACACGGTCGGCGTCGCCGTCGTGTCCTACAAGATGCCCCGCCTCCACACGAAGGCCGAGGTCATCGCCAACGCCAAGAAGATCGCCGACATGCTGATCGGCATGAAGTCCGGCCTGCCCGGCATGGACTTGGTGATCTTCCCGGAATACTCGACCCACGGCATCATGTACGACTCGAAGGAGATGTACGAGACGGCCTCGACCATCCCCGGCGACGAGACCGAGATCTTCGCCGAGGCCTGCCGCAAGGCCAAGGTCTGGGGCGTGTTCTCGCTCACCGGCGAGCGGCACGAGGAGCATCCGCACAAGGCGCCCTACAACACCCTCATCTTGATGAACGACGAGGGCGAGATCGTCCAGAAATACCGCAAGATCATGCCTTGGGTGCCGATCGAGGGCTGGTATCCGGGCGACTGCACCTACGTGTCGGAAGGCCCGAAGGGCATGAAGATCTCGTTGATCATCTGCGACGACGGCAACTATCCCGAGATCTGGCGCGACTGCGCCATGAAGGGCGCCGAATTAATCATCCGCTGTCAGGGCTACATGTATCCCGCCAAGGAGCAGCAGATCATGATGTCCAAGAGCATGGCCTGGGCCAACAACTGCTACGTGGCCGTGGCCAACGCTTCGGGCTTCGACGGCGTATACACCTACTTCGGCCATTCCTCGCTGATCGGCTTCGACGGCCGCACCCTCGGCGAGACCGGCACCGAGGAGATGGGCATCCAGTACGCGGCCCTGTCGAAGTTTCTGCTCCGCGACTTCCGCAAGCACGGCCAGTCCGAGAACCACCTCTTCAAGCTCGTGCATCGCGGCTACACGGGCACGATCAACTCGGGCGACGGCGACAAGGGCGTCGCGGCCTGCCCCTACGACTTCTACGCGAAGTGGATCGCCGACCCGGAGGCCACGCGCGAGGCCGTCGAGGCCCTGACACGCGACACGGTGGGCACCGACGAAGCGCCGATGGAGGGCATCCCCAACCGGAAGACGGTCGCCCATCGCTGAAACCGCGCGGAGCCGGGGCGCCTTCGGGTGCCCCGGACCTCTCCCTCGGACGGAGACGACATGATCCTCATCGAAAGCGTCCTCGGCAGCCGCCTGGATCCCGCGCTGGCCGACCGGCTGCACCACCTCGAGCACCACGGCCGCGTCGACGTCCTGACGCTGCCGCCCGGCGAACTCGCCCGACGCCGCTTCCGCGCCACCTCGGCGGGGGGAAAGGACGTCGCCGTCGCCCTCTCGCGCGACGCGGCGCTCTACGACGGTGCCGTGCTGAGGCTCGACGACGATGGGGCGTTGGTGGTCCGCGTGGATACGCAGCACTGGCTGCGCCTCCAGCCCCGCTCCATCGCCGACGCCCTCGAACTCGGGCATCACGCGGGCAACCTGCACTGGCGGGTGCGCTTCGGCGGCGAGGCGATGCTCGTCGCGCTCGAGGCCCCGGCGGACGACTACCTGGAGCGTCTCGGATCGCTGGTCACCGAGCGACGCGTCAGCGCCTCGGTGCTCGAAGGGGGTGGCTGAGGCCTTGCGAGCGATCCTGGCGGCGCTCTGGCAAGGCGACTCCGCCTTCCCGAGCGGCGGCTTCGCCTTCTCGAACGGCCTCGAAGGGGTCGCGGCCCTCGCCGGCCCGCTCGACCGCGCTGGCCTTTCCGCGGTGATGGACGCGGCCCTGCGCCATCGCTGGGCGACGGTCGACCGGGTGGCCCTGCTCCACGCCTTCGCGGCGGAGGACCTCGACCGCATCGCCATCGTCGACCGCGCCGTGGAGGCCGCCACGCCTACGGAGGCCTTCCGCGTCGGGTCCCGTCGCAACGGCAGGGCGCTGCTGATCGCCCACGGACGGCTGGCCACGCCCGAGGCCGCCGAGCTCAAGGCGGCGGTCGCGGCCGGCCGTGCGCTGGGGCACCTGCCGGTGGTGCAGGGGTGGGTGTGGCGCCGGTGCGGGCTCGACGCGCGGGCGGCCGTGGCCGCCTCCGCCTACACGGTCGCGGCAGGCCTCGCCAACGCGGCCGTCAGGCTCGGCTGGCTGGGCGCCATCGATGCCCAGGGCGCGCTGGGCGACAGCCTCGACCTCGCCGCCGACCTCGCACGCGAGGCCGACGATCCCCCGCCACTCCGGCTGTCGAGCGCGACGCCGTGGCTCGACGTCGCGGCGACGCGCCACGCGCGCTCCGGGCTGCGCCTCTTCTCGAACTGACGGACCTTGCGATGCTCCTCACCCCGACCGAGATGGAGAGACTGACGATCTTCACGGCCGCGGAACTCGCCCGCAAGCGTCGCGCGCGCGGCCTGCGGCTGAACCACCCCGAGGCCGTGGCCCTCATCACGGACGAGATCCTGGAGGGTGCCCGAGACGGGCGGAGCGTGGCGGACCTCATCGGCTGGGACTCCACCATCCTGACCGCGGCGGATGTCATGCCGGGCGTCCCCGCGATGACCCCGATCCTGCAGATCGAGGGGGTGTTCCCGGACGGCACGAAACTCGTCACCGTCCACGAGCCCATGCGCCCGGTCGAGGGCGGCGAGGCAGACGCGCTGGAGCCCGGCGCGCTCGTGGTGGGCGAGGGCGATATCGAGCTGAATGCCGGGCGCCGGACCGTCACGATCGACGCCGTCAACACGGGCGACCGCCCCGTGCAGATCGGCTCGCACTACCACTTCTTCGAAGCCAACAAGGCCATGTCGTTCGACCGCGCCGCTGCCTTCGGCATGCGCCTCGACATCCCGGCCGGCACGGCGGTCCGCTTCGAGCCCGGCCAGTCGAAGGCCGTGACGCTGGTCGTCTACGGCGGGCGGCGCGAGGTGACGGGCTTCCACGGCTTGACCGAAGGCGTGACCGACGGCGATGCGGCCCGCGATGCGGCGCTGGCCCGCGCCCGCGCTGCCGGCTTCAAGGGGGCGTGACGATGGCGCGGATGACGCGGCGCCACTACGCCGAGCTCTACGGTCCCACGGTCGGGGACGGCTTCCGCCTTGGCGACACCTCGCTCGTCGCCATCGTCGAGAGGGACTTCACCGCCTACGGCGACGAGTGCCTGCACGGCGGCGGCAAGACGCTGCGCGACGGGGCCGGCATGGCGCCCGGGGTGACGAGTCAGGGGGGCGCGCTCGACCTCTTGCTCTGCAACGTCGTGGCGATCGACGCGGTGCTGGGCGTCGTGAAGGGCGACCTCGGGATCAAGGACGGCCGCATCGTCGGCTTCGGCAAGGCCGGCAACCCCGCCGTGATGGACGGCGTCGACCCACGCCTCATCGTGTCGCAGGGCACCACCGTGCGGGACTGCGAGGGGCTGATCGCGACGGCCGGCGCCATCGACGTGCACGTCCATTTCGACTCCGCCGGGCTCTGCGACCACGCCATATCGAGCGGCATCACCACGATGCTGGGTGGTTCGCTCGGGCCGATTACGGTCGGCATCGACTCCGGCGGCCCGTTCAACACTGGCAAGATGCTCCAGGCGGCCGAGGGCTTTCCGGTGAACTTCGGCTTCCTGGGCCGCGGCAACTCCCACCGGCCCGCCTCGCTGCACGAGCAGATGGAGACCGGGTGCCTCGGGCTGAAGCTGCACGAGGACTGGGGCTCCATGCCGGCCGCCATCGACTGCTGCCTCAAGGTGGCGGACGAGCTCGACTTCCAGGTGCAGATCCACACCGACACGCTGAACGAGAGCGGCTTCCTGGAGGACACGCTGGCCGCCATCGGCGGCCGCACCATCCACATGTACCACACGGAGGGGGCCGGCGGCGGCCACGCGCCCGACATCATCCGGGTCGCCGGGCTCGCGCACTGCCTGCCGTCGTCGACGAACCCCACCAACCCCTACACGGTGAACACGTTCGACGAGCACCTCGACATGACGATGGTGTGCCATCACCTCAACCCGGCGATCCCGGAGGACGTGGCCTTCGCAGAGAGCCGCATCCGGCCGCAGACGATCGCCGCCGAGGACGTGCTGCACGACATCGGCGCGATCTCGATGCTGGGATCGGACAGCCAGGGCATGGGTCGGATCCACGAGGTCATCTGCCGGACGTGGCAGTTGGCCTCAAAGATGAAGGACCAGCGCGGCCCCCTCCCCGAGGAGCGGCCCGGCCGCGGCGACAATGCCCGCATCCGCCGCTACGTCGCCAAATACACGATCAACGCCGCCCGCACCTTCGGCATCGCCGACCACGTCGGTTCGCTCGAGGACCGCAAGATGGCCGACGTCGTCGTGTGGCGCCCGGCCTTCTTCGGCATCAAGCCGGAGCTCGTCATCAAGGGCGGCTTCATCGCCTGGGGCGCCATGGGCGATTCCGCGGCCTCGCTGATGACCTGCGAGCCGGTGCTGATGCGGCCTCAGTGGGGGGCCTTCGGTCGCGCCGCGCCCGCCCTTTCGGCCTGCTTCGTCCACCCGGCTGCGATCGCGGGAGGGCTCGACCGCAAGCTCGGGCTCACCAAGGGCCTGCTGCCGGCGAGCGGCACCCGTTCGCTGCGCAAGTCGGACATGCTGTGGAACGACGCCTGTCCCGACATACGGGTCGACCCGCAGACGTTCGAGGTCTTCGTCGACGGCACCCTCGCCACGTGCGACCCGGCGGAGCGGCTCCCGCTCGCGCAACGCTACATGTTGAGGTGAGGCGGATGAGCGCGGCCCGCATCGGGATCGGTGGCCCCGTCGGCTCCGGCAAGACCGCCCTGATCGAGCGCCTTATCCCCGTCTTGGCGGGGCGGGGCGTCGACCTCGCCGTCGTGACGAACGACCTCGTGACTCACGAGGACGCGGAACGCCTGCGCCGCTCGGGCCTCATCGACCCCGAGCGCGTCGCCGCCGTGGAGGCCGGTGCCTGCCCGCACACGGTGATCCGGGAGGATCCGACCCTCAACATCGCGGCCGGGGACGAGCTCGAGGCCCGCTTCCCGGGGGTGGAGTTGATCATCTTCGAGTCGGGCGGCGACAACCTCGCCTCGACCTTCTCGCTCGACCTCGTGGACTGGTGGATTTTCGTCATCGACGTCGCCGGCGGAGACGACATCCCTCGCAAGCGCGGCCCCGGGATCCTGCGAAGCGACCTCCTCGTCGTCAACAAGACCGACCTCGCGCCCCACGTCGGGGTAGACCTGCCGCGCATGCTGTCGGAGGCCGAGCAGGTGCGCGGCGGTCGCCCCATCATCGCCACCAGCCTGCGCCGCGGTGAGGCCGTCGAGGCCGTGGCGGACGCGATCCAGCGCGCCGTCCTGTTCACGGCCTGACGTGCTGCGGCGACCCGACACCCGGTCCGTGCATCCGGGCCGCACGAGCCGGGCCGAGCTCGGCTTCGCGGTCGGCGGAGGCCGGACGTTCCTGGCGCGCCAGAGGGTTCCCTACCCATTCCACGCCACGCGGCCCCACCATCTCGGGGCGGGGAGGCCCGACCTGGCCACCCTCGTGCTCCAGTCCGCCTCCGGCGGCCTGTTCGGCGGCGACCGGCTCGACCTTGTCGTCACGGCGAACGCCGGCGCGGCCGCGCACGTGACCAGCCAGGCGGCGACCGTGGTGCACTCCGCCCGCGGCGACGGGTCGGTCGTCGCCAATCGGATCGAGGCCCGGGACGGCGCCATGCTCTCGGTCACGACGGATCCCTACGTCCTATTCCCGGAAGCGCAGCTTTCGGTCGCCACGGAGATCGTCCTGGCGCCGACCGCGACCGTCGTCGTGGCCGACGGCTTCGCCACACACGATCCCGCCGGCCGGGGCTCGCCGCCCCGGCGCCTGTCCACCCGGTGCAGGGTCCTGTCGGAGGATGGGTCCCTGCTGGTCGACGACGCGTGCGAATTGGACGGGACGGCCCTTTTCGGACCCGGGTCCGTCCTGGGCCCGCACGCGGCCTTCGGCTCCGTCCTCGTCCTCGGGGCCGCGGCGGGTCGGCTCGATCCCGCAGCGGTCGAGGCACGGCTCGACGCCCTCGGCGCGCTGGCGGGCGCCTCGCCGCTGCCCAACGGCGCCGGGCTGGGGATCCGGATCCTGGCCAAGCAGGGAGGGGTCCTGGCGCGCGCCCTCGACGACGCTCACGCTGCTGCCTTCGCGGCGACCTTCGGTGCCGAACCGTCCGGCCGTCGCCGCTGACCCGGCGACGGCTCAGCGGCGCGCGATCCTGAAGTAGAGGTCCGAGAGACGGGCGGGCAGGTCTTCGATGCGGCGCACGGGCATGTGGTTGGCCCGGCCGAACACCGACGCGCCCGCACCCTGGCCCGATGGGTCGAGGGTGATACCGAAGACGTCGACGCCCCGGCCGCGCAGCGACAGCACGGCCCGGCGCGCGTCCTCGACGAGGTCGGCCGGGTCCGGCACGTCGACGTCGGAAGGCGCGCCGTCGGTCAGCACCAGGACGAGGCGCCGCGTCGCGGCGATCGCCGCGAGCTCGGCCCCTGCATGGCGCAACGCCGCCCCGAGCCGCGTCGAGTGGCCGGGCGCGAGGCCGGCAAGGCGCGCCTTGGCCGCACCGTCGAAGGCGCCGTCGAAGTCCTTGATCCGGGTCAACCGCACGGCGTCGCGCCCGTCCGACGCGAAGGCCCGCAGCGCGAGGCGGTCGCCGAGCCGGTCCATAGCGTCGGCCAGGACCGCAACGGCGCGGGTCTCGACGTCGAGCACCGACGCGTCGAGACCCGGCACGCGGTCGCGCGTCGATTCGGAGACGTCGACGAGCACCAACGCGGCCAGGTCGCGCGCGCGGAGCACCTTGCGGGTGTGGATGCGATCCTCGGGCAGCTCGCCCGCGCGGAGCGCCGTCACGGCCTCGATCGCGGCGTCAATGTCGAGGTCGAGCCCGTCCGGCTGACGTCGCAGGCGCGTCGGCCGGCCCACCCGGGCCTCGCGCACCAGCCGCTCGACGCGACGCGCGAGGCCGACGTCCCGCGCGAGCGCGTCGTCGATCGCGGCGGGGTCGCCGAGGGCGGGCGGCGCCTCGCGGATCGTGCACCAGTCGGGCCGCTCCAGCCCGGCGGCCCGGTCCCATTCGGGCGTGCGCGCCACCGCGATCCCCCGGGCGTCCGGGGCGATCGGCCTGGCGCGGCCCGCCGCCCCTTCACGCCGCTCGGGATCGTCCGGGTCCGGCGGCGCGTCGTCGTCCCCGTCGGGCCGGTGCTCCATGCGGACCGCCTGGACGGCGACGTCGACACCCTGGAGCGCCGCGTCGGGGGGCGGGGGCGGCAGAGCCCAGAGGCCGAGGTTGTCGTCGCGGTAGCGCGGCTCCACGACGTGAGATTTGGCGTCGAACTGGACGCGCATCTGGCCGATGTCGTTGCCGATCAAGCCGCCGATGCGCCGTGACAGGCCGGGGTCGGCGAGGTCGGGCTCCGCGCCGAAGAGCGCGCGTGCCTTGGCCACGACGCCGTCGTCGTCGGCATGCTCGGGGTCGAACAGGGCGCGGGCCACCCGGGCCAGGATCGCCGGCGCGGTCTTCAGGTGCGAGGGCTCGACGGTGTGGAACGGCGCCCACAGCGCTCGCAGGCCGGGCAGCCGCCGCATCGCCAGGGCCTCGACCCGCGCGTCCTCGACGAGCCCGACGAGCGCCACCTGCACGGGCTTCAGGTGCCCGGGGTCGAAGGGCACGGCCCCGAGCGCCAGATGCGCCGTCGCGTGGGCGACGGTGGCCCGGTACAGGTCCGAGGCCGCCGCGCGGGGCACGCCGCGGAAGACGTCCGGCACGAGCACGATGCCGGAGGACACGGCCGCGCGCCGCGCGCTCGCGGGCATGTCGGCGGCGGGCGGCAGCTCCTTGATGGGGAACGGCCTCCCCCAGAGCGCCGTCGCGTAGGCCTTCAGCTGCGGGCCCAGGCGCGACAGGGTGACGGCGCCCCCGAGCCGGTCGAGCACGCGGCGCGCCTCGGGCGAGCGGAGGGCGAAGAAGGAGAGGCGTGCACCGCGGTCGGTGCCCGAGCGGAGTCCGGCGGCCACGAAACCCTCAAAATTCGCCGCCCCGCAGCCGTCGAGCACGGCGCCGCTCGCGGCAGCCAGGGCGGGGACGCAGTCCGGCGCCTCGCGCGAGAGACGGACGAGGCCGCGCCACCATGCGGCCTCGTCGGCGGCCGTCCAGTTCGCCAGACGCGGCGCGAGGTCGAGGCGCGCGTTGAAGGCGGCTTGGGTCGCCGCCGCCCCGGCTTTGCGGCACAGGTCTGCCGCGGCGAGCGCCGCGCCCGTCGCACGGGGGAGCGCCCCGGGGGCCGTCGTCGCGGCGAGGCGCAGCGCCGCCATTAGCGCGGCGGCGCCGGCGTTGACGTTGGCGAGGCGCAGCACGGCCTCCGCGAAGGCGTCGCGCTCCGCCGGCGGCGCACACGCGTGGCGGCCCGCCGCGGCCCGCCAGGGGGCGAGCAGGACGGGACGCGCCCGCGCCATAGCGTCGAGCCGCGCCGCCGAGGCTTCGATGACGCTGCCGCGCGACCGGCGGGCGGCGGTGGCTGGAACGTTCACGGCAGGCAGGCCGCCACCGCGGCCGTCAGGGCCTCCCGCACGTCGGGATCGTCCGTGATGGGCAGGACGACGCCCGACCGCAATGCGGCCGGCAGCGGGATGCCGGCCCCGGCGAGCCGGGCCGCGTGGATCAGCATGCGGGTCGAGGCGCCCTCGTCGAGGCCGTGGCCGCGCAGGTTGCGAGAGCGTTCTCCGACCGACACGAGCAGTGCAGCGAGTTCCGGCGCGGCGCCGGACTCGCGAGCGACGATCTCGGCCTCGACCGACGGAGAGGGGTATGAGAACTCGATCGCCACGAAGCGCTGCTTCGTCGATTCCTTGAGGTCCTTGACCGCGCTCTGGTAACCCGGGTTGTACGAGATGGTGAGCTGGAAGTCGGGATGGGCCGCGACGATCTCGTTGCGCTTGTCGAGGGGCAGCACACGCCGCGCATCCGTCAGGGGGTGGATCACCACGGTGGTGTCTTGGCGCGCCTCGACGATCTCGTCGAGGTAACAGATGGCACCCCGGCGGACAGCCAGCGTCAGCGGCCCGTCGTGCCACACGGTCCCCTCGGGGGCGAGCAGGAAGCGTCCGGCCAAGTCGGCGGCGGTCATGTCCTCGTGGGCCGCCACCGTCACCAACGGCACGCCGATCTTCCAGGCCATGTGCTCGACGAAGCGGGTCTTGCCGCAGCCCGTCGGCCCCTTGAGCATCACGGGGAGGCGGTCGCGATAGGCGGCCTCGAAGAGTTCGACCTCCCCGCCGGTAGCGCGATAGTAGGGTTCCGAGGTGATCCGGTAGGCGTCCATCGCGTCGATGTGTCTCCGATCCCTAGCCTGCCTCATCCGACCCGGAGGGTCGGGGGCCGGCGGTGGCGCGTGCCAGCCTCGTAGGCGAAGGCGAGCGCCAGAAGGTCGGCCTCGCTCCACATCGGGCCGACGAAGATCAGGTTGAACGGCGCGCCGGAGGCGTAGAAGCCGGCCGGCACCGTCACTCCCGGCAGGCCCGCGATGTTGATCTCCCCGACCGTGGTCTCCTGGATGGTGCCGCTGCCGTGCAAGGGCGGCAGCTGCTCACGCATCTGAGGGAACACCAAGCCGTCCAATCTCTGGCCTGTCCAGACCTCGCCGAAGATCGCGAGGTAGCGCTCCTTCAGCGCCGTGAACTCCGACAGGTCCGGCGGGCGGGATGGGTCGGCCAAGCATGGGCCGAACTGCGGCAGGTTCGGCATGAAGCCGAGGACGCCGGACGGGGCGAAGGCGTCCTCGGACGCGGTGGCGAGGGCGAAGTCGGCGAAGCTCCGCAAGGCTGCGTCGGGCCCGAGGCGTTCCAAGTAATTTTGAAGGTCGTGGGGCACGGATTCGAGGCCGCGTGCGTCGAAGTTCGCGAGGGGTGGGGTCGGCTCGCGCAGGGAGGCGAAGCCCGAGCCGGCGAAGGGATCGTCGACCAGCACGGCGCCGAGCCGCTCCATCTCGTCCCGGGCGCGCCGGTAGAGTTCGTCGGCCTCCGGCGACAGGGGCTGATCGCGCCAGCCTGGGCCGTAGAGGCCGAGGCGCTTGCCCTGCAGGGCATCGGCATGAAGCTTCGACGCGTAGCCTCCGGCGGGACGGTGGCCGATGCCCGCCACGGTCTTGGGATCTTCGGCGGTGTAGCCCGCGAGCACGTCGAGGCAGAGAGCCGCATCCCTCACGCAACGCGAGATCGGTCCCACGACATCGCGGTTGGAGGAGAGCGGCATGACGCCCGCGTTGGGCACCAACGCGAACGTCGGCTTGATGCCGACCAAGCCCTGCGCCGAGGCCGGGTTCTGGATCGAGCCGCCGGTCTCCTCGGCGAGGCCCAGCACGGCCATGCTGGCGGCGACTGCGGTGGCGGTGCCGGCGCTGCTGCCTCCGGGCAGGAACTCGCGCCCGGCCGCGTTGTACGTCGGTCCGGCCCAGCTGTCGTTGGCGTGGCTGCCGGTGTGGCTGAGCACCGGCACGTTCGTCTTGCCCAGGATCACGGCACCGGCCGCCTTCATGCGGGCGACGACCGGGCTGTCCGTGGCGGGCATGAGGTCCACCCCGCCACTCGCGGCATGCAGGAGGCGCCAGCCGGCCGTGGTCGGGAAACCGACCATGTCCATCGGGTCTTTCACCACCACGGGAACACCATCGAGTGGGCCCAGGGTCTGCCCCGCGGCCCGCCGCCGGTCGCTGGCGCGCGCGGCGTCGAGCGCTTCGGGGTTTAAGAAGACGATGGCTGTGTAGTGCGGGTCCCAGGTCGCGATACGTTCCAGGAACGCCTGTGTCAGGGACACCGCGTCCGCGACGCCAGCCGCGAACGCCGCCTGCACCTGGTCGACCGTCATCTCGACGACATCGATGGAAACTACCCGGTCATCGATCATCGGCTCGGCCATGAGATCTCCAGCCCCTTCCTGCTGCTCGGAACGGCCAACTTATCATGCACGTCCTGGGCCGTGAACGATGCGCGTGCGGGCTGGCTCGTGCAGGCCGTATTCCCGATACCGACCGAACTCGACCCAACTTTGCCGTTCCGCGTGCATGTCGCCGTGCTCTGAAGCAGACGATCAGGCTACGGATGGTTCTTATGCCTCGTCTCGCTCATCAGTTGCATGATGCCTTACCGGCACATCCTGTTGGACCTGTCACCCAGACATCCAGACCCTCGTAGAGGCATCTCCACAGACGACGACGCTTGAAACTGTCCCTCCTTGGGCGTCCCGCTTATCGCCACGGGGAAGGCGAGAACGGCAGGACCTTCACCCGACGGCCATGGCGGCCCGCGCGTAGGCCGCCTCGGTGAAGAGGAGGGGCATGTTGCCAAGCAGGCCCGGCGAGTGGCGTGCGTCGCCGGCTTCGGAGAACAGCCGGTTCGTGCCGCGGCAGGCCTCGGCGCACTCCAGCGCCCGCTTCGCCTTCTCGGGCTCGCCCAATATCTGCCACGCCTCGGCGAGCCACATGGTGCACATCAGGAACGCGCCCTCGCAGTCGCCCATCGGCTGGTCGGGCCGGCCCGGCGTCTTCTCCGGGATGAAGCGATGCACGAGGCCGTTGAGCCTGAGCACTTTGTCGACGCGCTCCACCGTGGCGCGGACCTTCGGATCGCCATCGCGCGGGCGCTTCTGAAGGACGCCCCGATCCTCGTCCTGGACGAGCCCACCGAGGGGCTCGACGCCGCCTCGGAGCGCGCCGTGCTCCTCGCCCTCGACCGCCTGATGGTGGGCCGCACGACGCTGCTGGTCACCCACCGGCCGCAGGCCCTCTGCCACGTCGACGCGGTGCTGCGCCTGGAACGCGGCGCGCGTGACGTCGTGAAAGCCTGACCGACGCGTTCGGGAGGGCGATCTCGGGGCCGCTATAGAGGTGCGCTGCCCCTGTCGGCCCCGAGACGCAGGCGAAGCCGCCGCTCGCCATATCTTGAGCGCTGTGCCAAAGCCTCGGCTTAGCCGTCCCGCGACATCCGAGGCCTCTCCGTGGTTTTCCAAGCCATCCAGGCGCTCAGCCTCGCGTCGCTGCTCGCCCTGCTGTTCGGCGCGCTCATCCTGGCCAGCGAGGTCGGCCATCGGCTCGGCGCTCGCTTCGGGCGGGGTCGACACCGCGACAAGGAGGCTGCCACGCTCGCCACCGCCGCCTTCGCGCTCCTGGCCCTGCTGATCGCTTTCACCTATTCGATGGCGCTGACGCGATACGACATGCGCCGCACCGTCGTGCTGGAACAGGCGAACGCGCTGCGCGACGCCGCGCGTGTCGCATCCCTGCTCCCGGGCGACGCCGGGCTTCCGATGCTGCACGACCTGCGACGCGAGGCCGACCTCGCCGTCGGGCTCGGCGTCCCCTACGACCCGGTCAGATTCGAAGCCGACGTAGCCGACATGGCCGACGTGTCGACCCGGCTGTGGGGACATCTCGCCGAGGCGGCGCGGGACGCGCCCGCGTTGCTCGCCGTCCACAGCATGACGTCCGTGCTGCAGTCGCTCGACGATGCCACCGAGCGGCGCGTCACGGCCCTGCGCAACCACGTCCCCATGACGGTCTATTCCATCCTGATCGGCACCGCCCTCGTCGCCATGGGTTTCGCGGGCCATGGCGCCGGCGCCGCGGAGGTGAGCCGACGCGTGTCTGCCACCATCATGGCCCTGCTGCTCGCCTGCGTGATCACCGTGACCCTGGACCTGCAGCGGCCCGATCGCGGCACGGTGGAGATTCCGGTGACGCCGCTGCTCGACGCGCGGCATGCCCTGAGCCCCCCGTGACCTCGGCCCTGGCGGTCCCGGTGGCATTCGCCAAGAGCCGCGAGGCTTTATGTAGGCACCCTCTATTGAGCCCCACCCGCCGCGCACGGCCGGACGGACGGCGCCCTCACGAACTTTCCACCGTGCCGACGGTTGAACGGCTCGGAGCGAGCCGGACGAGTGGACCTCTACCCCCCGGGTGCTGCTGCCCTCGATGCGGCGTCTCCATCGGAGACGCTGGATGCATCTGTTCGGGATCGACTGGGTCGGGGTGAACGCGGAGAACGGGCGCAAGCTCGTGCTGTCGCTCGTGTTCATCGCGGTCGTGGTGGCGGTGCGGATCGGGCTCAGGGCGCTGGTCGGCCGAGTCGCCGGGAGGTCCTTCGACGCCACGACCCAGCTCCGCTTCTGGTCGCGCCAGGGCATCAGCCTGCTCGCCGCCGTGGTGCTGGTGCTGGGCCTGCTGTCGATCTGGTTCAACGACCCGACGCGCCTCGCCACGGCTTTCGGCCTCGTGTCGGCCGGCGTCGCCTTCGCGCTGCAGCAGGTCATAACCTCGCTGGCCGGCTACCTCGTGATCCTGCGCGGCAACACCTTCACGGTCGGCGACCGGATCTCGATGGGCGGCGTGCGCGGCGACGTGATGCGGCTCGGCTTCATCCAGACCACCATCATGGAGATGGGCCAGCCCCCGTCCGTGCAGGGCTCGGACCCCGCCATGTGGGTGAAAAGCCGCCAGTTCACAGGCCGCATCGTTACGGTGTCGAACAGCCAGATCTTCTCCGAGCCGGTCTACAACTACAGCCGGGACTTCCCCTTCATCTGGGAGGAGATGATGATCCCCATCACCTACCAGGCGGACCGTGCCTACGTCGAACGCACGCTGATCGAGGCGGCACGCCTCCACGCGACCGACCCCGACACCATGGCGACTGGCGCGAAGGAGCACCTCCAGCGCACCTTCGGGGTCGAGCCGATTGAACTTCATCCGCGCGTCTACTGGCGCATCACCGACAACTGGATGGAGCTGACGGTCCGGTTCATCGTCGGCACGCATCAGATCCGCGGCGCCAAGGACGCCATGACGCGCCATATCATCGGCAAGCTCGACGAGGCGGGGATCGGCATCGCCTCGGCGACCTACGACATCGTGGGGATGCCCAAGCTCCGCATCGAGCGCGGCATGCGCGTCCGCGGCTCTGAGGCGCGGGACACCTTCGATGCCGCGGACCCATCATCGTGATCGGCCGTTTCCGGGCGTGGATCGCCGACTTCGGCGGCAACACGCGCGTCCGCGCCTGGATCGAGGACCTGGGCGACCAGTTCTGGCTCCGACCGGCTCTTGTCGTGGTGCTCTGCATCGGACTCGCGCTCGTTGCCACCTGGTACGATCACGACACGGCGGGCTCCGATCCGTCGTCGGGCTCCTGGGGCTACTCGGGCGGCGGGGAAGGCGCGCGCAGCCTGTTGTCCGCCGTGGCGTCGTCGAGCATCGGTGTAGCCGGCACTATCTTCTCCATCACCATCGCGGCCCTGTCCCTCGCGTCAGGGCAGATGGGGCCCAGGCTTCTGCGCAACTTCGTGCGCGACGTGCGCAACCAAGTCGCCCTAGCAGGCCGCTGAAAAAGGCTTCGGGGTCTGGCCAGTTCGTGATTCACTCCGCCTTGCTCATGGGGGGAGTATCGAGTGCGCGGACAGGACAGCCGGAGCGGCTCGCTGTTTTCCTACGTGGACCTGGAGCAGCGGGTCCGTTCGGATCATCCCCTGCGTACGATCCGGGCTTTGGTGAACGAAGCTCTGGCGTCGCTCGACGGGCGCTTCGGCGAGATCTACTCGGAGATCGGCCGTCCCTCGATCCCGCCCGAGCAGCTGCTGCGGGCGATGCTGCTGCAGGTCTTCTATTCGGTGCGGTCCGAGCGCCAGCTGATGGAGCAGCTCGACTTCAACCTTCTGTTCCGCTGGTTCGTGGGCTTGGGCATCGACGATCCCGTGTGGGACGCCTCGACCTTCTCCAAGAACCGCGACCGCCTGCTCGACGGCAGCGTGGCGGCGGCGTTCCTGAGTGCGGTGCTGGCCATCCCGCGGGTGAAGCGGCTGCTGTCGCAGGACCACTTCAGCGTGGACGGCACGCTGATCCAGGCCTGGGCCTCGATGAAGAGCTTCAGGCCCAGGCACGGCGACACGCCGCCGAACCCGCCCGCTTCTGCCGAGCCGCCCGCGGGCGGGCGCGGTGGACGCGGTGGACGCAATGCCGAGGCGGACTTCCACGGGGAGCGCCTGAGCAACGACACGCATCGGAGCGTCACGGATCCCGAGGCGCGGCTTTACCGCAAGGGACGGGGCCGGGAAGCCGGGCTGTGCTTCATGGGGCATGCGCTGATGGAGAACCGCCATGGGCTGATCGTGGACGGCTGCGTGACCGAGGCCAACGGCCACGCCGAGCGCACCGCGGCCCTCGCCATGATCGAGAAACGCGCCGATCGGCCGGGCCGCATCACGCTCGGGGCCGACAAGGGTATGACGCCGAGGACTTCGTCAACGAGCTGCGGAGCATGAACGTCACGCCGCACATCGCCCGCAACACGGCCAAGCGCCGCTCGGCCGTCGACGGGCGCACGACGCGTCACCCCGGCTACGCCGTGAGCCAGCGCATCCGCAAGCGCATCGAGGAGGGGTTCGGCTGGGGCAAGGAGTTCGGGCTGCTGCGCCGCATCCGGATGCGCGGCCGCGAGCGGGTCGACATGGCCTTCGCCGTCTCGGCCGCGGCCTGCAACCTCATACGCCTGCCAAAGCTGCTGGCCGAACCAGCGGTGGCGTGAGGTGGCGTGACATGGGGCCCTGTCCCGTCGCGACGAGCGCCAGCCCCGTCGCGGCGGCAAAGGAGCGGACAGCAAAAAGACCGACCCTCACGCTTTCCATCGTCCACCCGCCAAAAACGACGCCGGATGAAGCTCAGGGGCTGAACGTCGACCTTTTTCAGCGACCTGCTAGGCATTTTTCTCGGCACCTTCGCCTATGCCCTGACCGTGCTACGCACGGTACGCACGGTGGACGAGGGCAAGTTCGTGCCCCATGTCGGCGTGACGGGCGCCATGGCACTGGCGCTGGTCTGCATCGGCACGCTGGTCTGGTACGTCCACCACATCGCGACATCCATCAACGTCGAGACGGTGGTGGACGTCGTCCACCAGGACCTCGTCGAGGCCATCGCGGGCAAGACGCTCGACGCCGCCGACCTCATGCCACCCGCCGACCCTGTGACTGGCGAGGCTGTGACGGTGTCGGGCAGCGGATTTCTGCAGGCCGTAGACAGCGAAATCCTGGCCGACTGGGCTCACCAGCATGGGGTGACGATTGTCCTGCGGGTGCGCCCCGGCGCCTTCGTGCCGCTCGGCGCGCCGGTCGCGACCGTGTCGGCGGCGGTCGACGAGACGCGCGACGTCTTCGACAAGGCGATGACCTTCGGCCGACGGCAGGCCGCCTTGCAGGACCTCGAATATCCGGTGCGGCAGCTCAACGAGATCGCCGTACGGGCGCTGTCGCCGGGCATCAACGATCCGTTCACGGCGGGGAGCGTGGTCGACCGCTTCGCCGATGCTTTGTGCCGCATCGCGCCCCGCCACCTGCCGCGCGGCGCCGTGGAGCGCGGCGGCCGCGTCGTGCTCATGCTCGACGTGGTGAGCTACGACGGGCTCTGCGACGGCATGTTCCACACGGTCCGGCAGAACGGCTCGGGCTCGGCCTACGTGCTGATCCGGCTCCTGGAGGTGCTCTGCCGCATCGCCGAAGTCGAGCGCCTCGTAGACCGGCGCGCCACCCTACGGCGCCACGCCGACCTCGCGATAGCGGTGGCCCGCGAGGGGGTGAGCGATCCCGCGGGCCTGATCGACTGCGAGGCGCAGTTCCGCGCCTTCGCGGACGTGCTCTGATCGTGACGGCCCATCCTTCGGCTCGTCCACGGCCCGGAACGGGGTGAGGCTCTGATGTCCATCCTCAATCTGTCTGCGATCCTCCTCACCCTGTCGGCCGTGTTCGGCTGGCTGAACCGCAAGGTCGATCTCCTGCCTCATGCCATCGGTCTCCTGCTGATGGGTGTCGCGGCCTCGCTGGTGCTCGTCGCTGTCGACGCCGTCGTGCCCGGCCACCGCGCGTCCGGGGCGCTGGGCCGAGTCCTGCACCAGATCGACTTCAGCGCCGTGGTGATGGACGGTATGCTGGCCTTCCTGATCTTCGCCGGCGCCCTCCACGTCGATGTCGGCAAGCTGCGAAGCCACGCCGTCCCGGTCGTCGTGCTGGCGATCGTCGGAACCGCGATCTCCACGGCCGTCGTCGGTTGCGGCTTCTGGGTGATCGCCCGTCAACTCGACCACCCGCTCCCGCTGATCTGGGCGCTGGTGTTCGGGGCGCTGATCAGCCCCACAGATCCCGTGGCCGTGATGAGCACGCTGAAGACGGTGAGCATTCCCGCGAAGCTGGAAGTGCAGCTCCAGGGCGAGTCGCTGTTCAACGACGGCGTCGGCATCGTGATCTTCACCGTGCTGTTGCGCTACGCCACCGGCGCGCCCGCGGCCGAGACGACGCCAACGGCCATCGCGGAGCTGCTGCTGCTCGAAGCCGGCGGCGGCCTGTTGCTCGGGACGGCGGCCGGCTATGTGGCCTACCGCGCCATGCGGGCCATCGACGATTATCCCGTCGAGGTCCTGATCACACTGGCGCTGGTCACGGCTACCTACGCGGTGGCCGAGGCGATACACGTCAGCGGCCCCCTGGCGATGGTCGCGGCGGGGCTACTCATCGGCGACCGGGGCCTGCGCTTGGCGATGAGCGACACCACGAAGAGATACGTCCTCGCGCTGTGGACGCTCATCGACGAGGTGCTGAATTCCGTGCTGTTCCTGCTGATCGGCCTGGAGGTTCTGCTCGTCGCCTTCGACCGCGGCGACGTCGCCCTGGCCCTGTTGGCCGTGCCGCTCGTGATCGCGGCGCGCGGCCTGGCGCTGGCCGTCCCCGTCGCGGTGTTCGCGCGGAGCGGGCACTTCTCGGCCCGCAACGTGCCGTTCCTGACCTGGGCTGGCGTCCGGGGCGGGATCTCGGTCGCCCTGTCCCTGGCGGTCCCGGACGGCCCGTCAAAGTCCATCATCTTGGTCGCGACCTACGCCGTGGTGCTGTTCAGCATCGCCGTGCAGGGATCCACCCTGGGATGGCTGGCGCGCCGCACCGTGGGGACGTGAGGGCGCGGGGCCGGGGCGGCGATGGTGTCGTCCGAAGGCGAAGCGCAACGATCGCGGCCATCCGGGCTGCGACGTCGCCCGCGTTGACCCCGGCCATCCGAAGTGCCTCATATCGCGAGGACCGTCGGGATCTTTGATGGACGTGGGTTTCGGTGCCGTCACCGAGGACGGACGAGGCTCGCTCATGGACGGCTCGGTTGCGGCGACGTCGACCCCCGCGGTCGCGGCACATCCCGCCCGGGCGGCGCTTCTTCTCGGGGCGTTGGGCGTCGTCTTCGGCGACATTGGGACCAGCCCGATCTATGCGTTCCGCGAGTCGTTGAAGGCCGCCGGGGACGCCTCCACCGAGGCGACCGTGCTCGGCGTCCTGTCGATGATGTTCTGGGCCATCTTCCTGATCGTCGCCGTGAAGTACGTCGTCTTCGTCATGCGGGCCGACAACGGGGGCGAGGGCGGGACGATGTCGCTGCTCTCGCTCGCCCTGCCTGTGGCAGGTCGGCTCCAGGCCGTCCTGCTCGTCGTCGGCTTGGCTGGGGCGTCGCTGTTCTTCGGCGACGCCATGATCACGCCGGCCATCTCGGTGCTGAGCGCGGTCGAGGGATTGGAGATCGTGCTCCCCTCGGTCACGCCCTACGTCGTCCCGATCGCGGCGGCGATCCTCGTCGCGCTGTTTGCGATCCAGAGGCGAGGCAGCGGTGCGGTCGGTTTCCTGTTCGGGCCGGTCATGGCGGCGTGGTTCGCCGTGCTCGCCCTCTCCGGGCTGTTCCACCTGCTGCGCCATCCGGCGGTGTTGTGGGCCCTCGATCCCCGCTACGCCGTGGCCTACGTCGGCCACGCGGGCGGCGCCACCTCGTTCCTGGTCCTCGGGTCGGTGTTCCTGGCCCTCACCGGCGGAGAGGCCCTCTACGCCGACATGGGGCATTTCGGCAGGGCCCCCATCCGCGTCAACTGGTTCGCCCTGGTCATGCCCGCCCTGGTCCTGAACTATCTCGGCCAGGGCGCCTCAGTCCTGGCCGACCCCGCCGCTGCGGCGAACCCGTTCTTCCTGCTGTTCCCGGGACGGCTCCTGATCCCGGCGCTCCTTCTCACGACCGCCGCGACCATCATCGCCAGTCAGGCCGTGCTGTCCGGCGCCTTCGCCCTCGTGCAGCAGGCGATCCAGCTCGGCGCCGTGCCGCGCCTCGAAGTGCGGCAGACGTCGGACGAGTCTGCCGGTCAGGTCTACGTGCCACAGATCAACTGGCTGCTCGCCGTCGTGGTCCTGGGTCTGGTGTTCGGCTTCCGGTCCTCCGACGCCCTGGCCAATGCCTACGGCATCGCGGTCGCGGGCGACATGCTGGCCACGACGCTCCTGGTGACCACGGTGGCCATCGGGCTGTGGCGCTGGCCCGCATCGCTCGTCTATCCGGTCGCTGGCGCTGTCCTGCTGCTCGACGTGGCCTTCGTGTCGGCGAACGTGCACAAGATACCGGCCGGGGGCTGGTTTCCCATCCTGGTCGGAACGGCGACGCTCACGGTGATGCTGGTGTGGCGAAAGGGACGGCAGGCCGTCTTGACCCGACGTGACAAGGACGCCGCCCGGCTTCCCGCCTTCATCGCCAGCCTGGGACGGCCGGATGCACCCCTGCGGATGCGGGGGACGGCCGTCTACCTGACCAAGCAGTCCGAGATCGTGCCGGCCGCGCTCGCCCTCAACGTCAGGCACAACGGCGTCGTCCATCGGCAGGTCGTCCTGCTCAAGGTCGTGACGGAGCGCGTGCCGAGGGTGCCAGACGACGGCCGCGTCGCCATCGAGTCGAGGACGGCCGGGTTCTCGATCGTGACGCTGACTTTCGGCTTTGCCGAGAAGCCCGATGCCATGTCGGCCCTGAGGGCCCATCGAGGGCAGGTCGGCTTCGACCCGGACGAGGCCTCGTTCTTCATCGGCCGGGAAACGCCCGTGCCGTCGGTGCGCCCGGACCTGTCGCCGTGGCAGGAGGCGCTGTTCGGGTTCCTGACGCACAACTCGGCGACCGCCTCGGACTATTTCCTCATCCCGGCGCCCCGTGTGGTCGAGATGGGGACGCGCATCGAGCTTTGACCCGAGGCCTGGGTGCTCGCATCGCGAGGTGAACGACGTCGGGACACTCTGGTGTATGCGCGCCGGTGGGTGTCTCTTCAGCTCTCGGACAGGCCGATCTTAACTGACGGCCAGCCAAGCTTACAGAACAGCCGCGCATGGCGTCGGCCGTCGATCAGGCGGGGGCGAACGTGCCGGTCAGGCGCACGGCCGGCTCGCTGCCGACTGGCAGGAACTCGATGCCCTGCCGCTTCAAGTAGTCCTGGATCTGCTGCGCCCGGGCGAGCGTGACGGGGCACTCGCCGTCGCTCGCTTCAGCGATCTTGACCGTCAGGGACGGGATGTGCAGGCGCTCGGCGAGCTTGGACCGCGGAAGGCCCAACAGGACGCGGGCCTCCCTGAGCTGTTTGCCGGTCAGCATAGTGATGTCCATTCGCCTTTGAAAGAACGGAGCGACGCGCCAGGTCACCTTGCGGCAGCCCGGCGCGTCCAGGTCTCAGCTAGACCGCGACGTCACTTCGGCATCAGCACGCTGTCGATGACGTGCACGACGCCGTTCGACTGGTACACGTCCGGCGTCTCGACAAAGGCGCCGCCGCCCTTCTCGTCGATGAGGGCGATCCTGTCGCCGTCCATCTTGGCCGTCAACGTGCCGCCCTCGACCGTCTTCATGTTGTAGGTGCCGCCGCCCGCCTTGATGTCCTTGGCGAGTTCGGCCGCGTCCACCTTGCCTGCCACAACGTGGTAGGTCAGCACCTTCTTTAGGTCGGCCTTCATGTCGGGCTTCATCAGCGCCTCGACCGTGGCCTTGGGCAGCTTGTCAAAGGCCGCGTTGGTGGGCGCGAACACCGTGAACGGGCCGGGGCCCTCCAGCGTGTCGACGAGCCCGGCTTCCTTCACGGCGGCGACCAGCGTGGTCAGGTTCTTCGCCTGCGAGGCGTTCTGGACGATGTTCTTGCTGGCCATCATCGGCGCGCCGCCCACCATCGGATCGGCCGCGTAGGCCACCGACGCCGTCCCCATCGCGAGGGCGGTGGCGAGGGTCAGGGCGCGCAGGCCCTTGGTCATCGTCGTCATGCTTTGCTCCTGTCAAACTCAGCACCGACGCGAGCGTCGTGTGCGAGAGAGGCAGGAGTTACGCATTTCATCCGAAAGAGTTTCGAGGATGGATGAATGTTAATCGTTCTGCTCCGCGCTGCTGGGCGCCCCCGAGATAGTTCTATCTTGAGCATCGGATCAGGCATGGAACGATCTTCAGTGATGTCGCGTCGAGACGCGGAACATGCCTGACCGACCATTCGCTGGTTAGCTGGCCACATCAGGAGGATGACGATTTTGCGAAAGCTCACTTTGACGGCGCTCGCCGCTTCGTTCCTGTCTTTATCGATGGCTGCGCCAGCCTCCGCGCTCCCGATCGACACAGCCCCAAGGACCATGCCCATGTCGCTTATGCATGCTGGGACCGTGCAGGACGTCGCTTTTCGGCACTTCGGCGCCTTCCACGGCGGCGGCTTCCATCGCGGCTTCGGCGGATTCCACCACCGAGGCTTCGGCTTCCACCGAGGCTTCGGCTTCCATCGCGGTTTTGGTCGTCCCCGTTTTTATGGTGGGCGTGGGGTCTACGGTCGTCGCTTCGGGTACGGCGGCTACGGTGTTGGCGCCGGAGTCGCGGGTCTCGCGGCCGGTGCGATCATCGGGGGGGCTGTAGCGTCGGCGGCACGGGCCAATAGTTCAGTCGCATATTGTGAGCGTCGATTCAGGTCATACAATCCGGCGACAGGGACATATCTGGGCTATGACGGGCTACGCCATCGATGCTCGTGATGCCGAGGTCATGCGAACGCACATAGCCCATTCCAACCTGAGGCGTCCGAGCAAGGGCGACTTCAATCCCGTCGCTGAAAGGAGCACTGAATCATGAACATCAGGATCGCTATGGTCGCTGCTCTGACCATACCGTTGATGGTCCCTGCCACGACCTGGGCGCAGGGCATCGTGGGCGGCGCACAGAATGGCGCTGCTGCTGGACGTAACGCGGCTGGGCCGGTTGGCGGCGTCGTCGGCGGTGTCGTCGGTGGCGCAGTCGGTGGTGTCGTCGGCGGCGCGCGCGGCGTGCTCGGGTTGCCTCGCCGGCACCACCTTCCGGGCTACCATCATCGTCGGTATCGTCATCATCGCTGACGATGTGAACACATCCTCGGGATGATCGCCGGATCGGAGGAGTACACATGCGTATTGGCCTTCTCCGATCGCCTCCTACCGTGGTTCAGCAATCGGTGAACGCGACGGACCTTGGCGTGAGGTCGGGCACGAGGCAGAGCGCCTCGCGCGAGAGCATGACCTCATGCCTGCGACCCGGGATCGCGGGCTTCAGAAGCCAGCAACTCTAAACTCGGCGCGGGCTCTGTATACGATGCATGGCCCGCGTCTCGATGCCGGGATGTGCGACGAGCGTCACGACTGTCGGGCGCCGGAGGAAGAGCTTTCACCGAAAGTCGGCAGAACCACGACGCCGACCGGAACGATTTCACGACGGCACCGACGCGTCCGGATGCAGGACGCCCCGGAAGCGCAATTCGTCCCAGAACGCGGGCGGGATCTTCGCGCGCAGGGCAGCTTGATCGGCTAGGATGTGGAACGGCTTGGCAGTTCCCACGATCAGCGCGGATGCCTCGTCGGGCGCGAGGCTGAATTGGAGCGCCGCGGCGACGAGGTCGACGCCGTGGTCGCCGGCGATGGCGCGCAGGCGAGCCAGCTTGTCGCGCTTCTCGGCCGGAATGACGCTGTTCCCCTCGCCGTAGTTGTAGCGTGGCTCGCCGCCGAGGAAGCCCGCGTTCAGCGCAGAGCCGATGACGAAGCTGACGCCCTTCTCGCGCGCTGCCGGCAGCACCTGCTCGACCGCGTTGGCGTGGTCGATGAGCGAGTATTGGCTCGCCAGGAGGTGGACGTCGCTGTCTGCGCGTTCGAGGCAGCGCAGGATCGGCTCCGGCCTGTTCACGCCCATCCCCCAGCCGTCGATCACGCCCTCCTCGCGCAAGCGCGTCAGCGCCGGGAACGCCCCCTTCTCCGCGTCCGGCCACAGTGCTTCCCAGTCGTCGGGCAGGTAGCCGTTGTCGGGGGACAAGTCGTGGACGAACACGATATCAAGGCGGTCGAGGCCGAGCCGCTGCAGGCTGTCCTCGACCGAGCGCAGCACGCCGTCTGCCGTGTAGTCGAAGTGCGGCGTGTTGGGCGAGGTCGTGAAGGGGAAGAAGCGCTTGGCCTCGTTGGTCCGGCTCGCCCGCAAAAGCTTGCCGACCTTGGACGAGATGATGAACTCGCTGCGGGGCTTGCGCGACAGGAAGCGCCCGAAGCGGCGCTCGGCGAGGCCGAGCCCATACCAGGGCGAAACGTCGAAGTAGCGCACGCCGGCGTCCCAAGCGGCGGCGAGCGTCGCCTCGGCCTGCTCGTCGGTGGCGAACTCGAACTCGTTGCCGATCGCGACTCCGCCGAGGCCGAAGTCGAACGGGGGGCGGTAGCGCGTCGGAGTCATGCTGCTTCTCGATCTCGGTGCCAGACCAGAACACTGGATCGATCTGACCCTGATCCCGGTTCCGCCCGCGAGGCGGTCCGGGTGCAGCGACTATGGGCGGCGCCAAGTCGCCCATCGGCAGAGCCGTCTGTGACGTAGCGCTCCAGATCGCAGTTGCGGGCCCGCGATCCCTCTACGGCGCCGGCCAATGCACGGTATGGGATCGCCGAACTGCCTTGTCGTCGCGACCCCGTAGGCCCGGTCGACATGGCCGATGTTCCGACGAGGCTGTACGGACAGCTCGGCGGTACGTCCGCCGGGCCGCCCCGCTTCCGTCGAGCCGTCACCTGGTCGCCGTGGTTTCGGCTTCGGGCGTCGCGTCGACCTTCGTTCCGGCCTTGAGCTTCTGGAGGTTGTCGACCGCGATGCTCATGCCGGGGTGCAGCCCGTCCAGCACCGCCGTGTCATCGCCGTAGGCTTCCCCGGTCTCCACCGGCTGCGGGTGGGCGACGCCGTCCTTCACCGCATAGACGATCTGCTGGTTCAGCTCCGCCGACAGCGCCTTCGTCGGCACGAGCAGGCGCTGCCGGGTTCCGACCGTGAGCCGGATCCGCAGGAACTGGCCCGGCACGAGCGACCCGTCGGGGTTGGGCAGACCGGCGCGCACGTTCAGGCGCGAGGTGCGCGGGTTGAAGGCGTTGTCGAACTGTTCGACCGTCGCCGTCTTGCCGCTGGGCTGCCCGTCGGCGCCGAGGAGTTGCACATCCGGCTTGCGCCCCTCCGCCATGGCGGAGCGCAGCGCGTCCACGTCTGAGGCCGACAAGGCCACCTGGACCTGGATGGGGTCGGTCTGGGCCAGCGACACGAGCTGGGTCTGGTCGGCATTGGCGAGGTCGCCGACATTGACGTCGGTCAGGCCCGCCTGGCCAGTGAAGGGCGCACGCACGGCCGCGTAGTCGATGTTGAGCTTCTGGCGCGCCACGTTGGCCTCGTCCTGGCGGAGCTGGCCCGCCGCCGTATCGCGGTCCCGCGTCACCTGCTCGATGCGCTCGTCCGACGCGAAGCCCTTCTTGGCCAGGGGCGCGAAGCGCTCGACCTCGGCCGACGCGAAGTCGAGGCTGGCCTGCGCCTGCGCCTGCTGGCCCTGCGCCTCGGCCAGCGCCGCCTCGAAGGGGCGCGGGTCGATCTGGAACAAAAGGTCGCCCTTCGCGACCCGGCTTCCCGGCGCGAAGCCGCGCTCCAGCACCGCCCCCGTGACGCGGGGCTTCAACTCGGCGATCTGCGGCGACACCACGGTGGCCGTATAATCGAAGGACACCGGCACCGCGCGCTCCTGGAGTGCCAACACGTGCACCGGCACGGGCTTAGGGGCCGCCTGGGCCTCGCCGTCGCCCCCGCCGAACACGTTCGGCAGAAGCCCGGCATGCCAGGCATAGCCGGCGACCAGCAGCAGAACCGCTGTGACGGCTGCGATGCCGATGACTCCTTTTCGCTGCACTCTGGTCTCCCGACGCGGTGATCGCGCATGGCCGAGCCATTGAAACGAAGCTGTTGGTTCGGCGTTCCAGACCGGTCTGCGACGGGCGCGGGCGGGAAAGGTTGTCGGTTGGGATCCTTCTTCATCGGACGTCCGGTGTTCGCGGCCGTCATCTCGATCGTCATCGCCCTCATCGGCGCCCTGTCCTACTTCGTGCTGCCGACCGCGCGGTTCCCGGAAATCGCACCGCCCAACATCTCCGTCTCGGCCACCTACACGGGTGGCAACGCCGAGACGGTGGCGCGCACCGTGGCGACCCCGCTGGAGAACCGCATCAACGGCTCGCCGGGGATGATCTACCTGCAGTCCAGCAGCACCAACGACGGCCAGGTGTCGATCAACGCCACCTTCAAGGTCGGCTACAACCTCGACGCCGCCACGGCCGACGTGCTGACCCGCGTCAACCGCGCGACGCCCGACCTGCCCCAGAGCGTGCAGCGCCAGGGCGTCGAGATCCGGCGGTCGAGTCGGCAGCTCCTCGCCATCGTGGCCCTGCACGGCTCCACGAGCAGCGACTACGACGAGCTATTCCTGAGCAACTACGCCGAAACCCAGATCATCCCGGAGCTGCGGCGCGGGGTGGGCGTCGGCCGCGTGCGCGACCTGAGCTCGAAGCGCTTCGCCATGCGGATCTGGCTCGACCCTGCCAAGCTGGAAGCGCTGCGGATCGACCCGCAGGCGGTGCTGAAGGTTGTGCAGGCGCAGAACGCCGACCTCGCGGCGGGCTCGCTCGGCAAGCAGCCGATGGCCGACGGCGCCGCCCCCGCCTTCACGGTGCAGCTTACCGCCGAGGGGCGGCTGAAGACCACGGAGGAGTTCGGCGACATCGTCGTGCGGGCGCAGCCTGACGGTGCCGTGGTGCGCATCCGCGACATCGGGCACGTCGAACTCGGCTCCGAGGTCTACGGCGTGCGCTCGGGCTTCTCGGGCGGGCCCGCCGCCGCCATCCTGATCTATCAGACGCCGGGCGCCAACGCTGTCGAGGTGATGGACGGCGTGCGCGCCACGATGGAGAAGCTCGCCAAGCGCTTCCCTGTGGGGGTGTCCTACGACATCGCGTCGGACCGGACAACCTTCGTGTCGGCCGCGCTGCACGAGGTGCTGATCACGCTTGCCATCGCCATCGCGCTGGTGGTGATCGTCACCTACCTGTTCTTGCAGAGCTGGCGGGCGACGCTGATCCCGACGATCGCCATCCCGGTGTCGCTGCTCGGCACCTTCGCGCCGCTCGAAGCCTTCGGCTTTTCGCTCAACACGCTGAGCCTGCTCGGCCTCGTGCTGGCAGTGGGCCTCGTGGTCGACGACGCCATCGTGGTGGTGGAGAACGTCGAGCGCCAGCTTGAGGAGGGCAAGGCGCCGGCCGAGGCGGCCCGCGCCGCCATGGCGGAGGTGACGGGCCCCATCGTGGCCACCACGATCGTGTTGTTGGCGCTGTTCGTGCCCGTGGCCTTCATCCCGGGCATCACGGGCCAGCTCTACGAGCAGTTCGCCCTCACCATCGCCTTCTCGGTCGGCTTCTCGGCCCTGGTGTCGCTGACCCTGACGCCGGCGCTCTGCGCCATCCTGCTGCGTGTGCCCGACGAGGATGCGAAGGAGCATCGCGCCCGATGGGTGCGGGCGCTGCGCAAACCACTCGACTGGATCGACGCCGGACTCGCGCGCGGGGGTCGGGCACTCGGGCGCGCGGTGGGCTGGTTCGGGCGCCACGCCTGGGTGATGGGCCTCGCCTTCGCGGCGCTGATGGTGGCCACCGTGGCGCTGTTCGAGACGCGGCCGAGCGACTTCGTGCCCGAGGAGGATGAGGGCTACTTCTACGCCGTGGTGGACCTGCCGCCGGGCGCCTCCGTGGTGCGGACCCAGGCGGTGGTGGACCGTGTCGAGAAGCGGCTCCTCGGGGAGCTGGCCGTGCTCAACGCCGTGACGGTGTCGGGCGACAACAACGTGTCCGACGTCACCGCTCCCTATTACGGCTTCGTGGTGCCGACGCTGAAGCCCTGGGACGACCGCAAAGAGACGGCGGCCGCCATCATGGCGAGGCTGCAGCCCGAGTTCGACCGCTACACCGACGCCCGCGTGCGCCTGGTCAACCCGCCCTCGCTGCCCGGCCTCGGCACCCACGGCGGCCTGACGCTGGAGATCGAGGACCGCGCCGGCGGCGACACGGACGCGCTGCTCAAGACCGCCGACAGCTTCCTGCAGAAGGTCCGCGCCCTGCCGGAGGTGGACACGGCGGAACCCACCACCCAGGGCGGGGTGCCGCAGCTCAAGCTCGGCATCGACCGGGTCAAGGCCGAGCAGCTCGGCGTGTCGGTCGACAGCCTGTTCTCCAACCTGAGCCTGCTGGTGGGCTCCACCTACGCCAACCTGTTCAACCGCTTCGGCCGCACCTACCAGGTCTACCTGCAGGCCGACGGGCCGGACCGTCGCACCGAGGCCGACCTCGCCGCGCTGACCGTGCCGAACGACCGCGGCGAGCCCGTGCGGGTGGGCTCGCTCATCCACCCCCGCTTCACCACGGGCCCGACTCAGGTATCGCACTACAACGTCTACCCGGCGGTCGAGACCGCCGTGTCGCCGTCGAACTCGTCCGGCGCGGCCCTCGCGGCCATCCAGGCCCTGGCCGACCGCGAGCTGCCGGCCGACTACGCCATCGAGTGGTCGGACGTGGCCTACCAGCAGCAGAAAACCGGCGGCTACACGCCGATCATCTTCGCGCTCGGCGTCGTGCTGGTGTTCCTGACCCTGGCGGCGCAATACGAGAGCTGGATGCTGCCGGCCGTGATCGTACTCACCGTGCCGCTCGCGGGCCTCGGCGCGCTGGGCTTCCTCGCGTTGCGCGGCCTGTCGCTCGACGTCTACGGGCAGATCGGGCTGCTGATGCTGGTGGGGTTGGCGGCCAAGAACTCGATCCTCATCGTCGCCTTCGCGCGCGACCGCCTGCTGGACGGAGCCGACCGGCTCGAGGCCGCGAAGGCCGCCGCCAAGCTCCGCATGCGCCCCATCATCATGACGTCGCTGGCCTTCATCCTGGGCACGCTGCCGCTGGCCATCGCCACGGGGGCCGGCGCAAATTCCCGCATCTCGATCGGCACCACCATCGTCGGGGGTATGTTGGTCGCCACCGTGCTGAGCCTTTTCATGACGCCCACCTTTTTCGTCGTGGCCGACCGCTGGCGCGGCGGCACCGGCGGGAAGGACGAGATGCCCGAAAAGTGCGGGGACGGCGGCGAGGGCCGGGCGGCCGGCGGCGACGCCTGAGCACGGGAGCCACCATGCGCCACGCCATCCCGCTTCTGACCCTGCTCGCCGCGACGCTGCCCGCCGCCCCGGCCGATGCGGCGACCGAGCGCGCCGTGCTGCGGGTCTGTGCCGAGCGGCCGGGCAGCCTCGGAATCGGCGTGGACCCCTTCGCCGACGGGCCGCTGACGGTGCCGGAGCGGACGATGTTCCGATTCAGCGGCGTGCCGTTCCACTTTGACCTGCACCCGACCGACAGCAGGCAGGCAGAAGGCGAGAATTCGCACCACGGCCATCCTGCCCTCGTGACGGAGCGCGCTCTGCGCCTGACCCCCGCTCATCCCTGCGCCGAGGCGCCGGCCGCCGCGCTGCTGTCGCCCCGCTTCGGGTGGCACGAGGCGCATGTCTCCGGGACAGGCCGGGCCAACTTCGCGCCGCACGGGCTCGTGCGTCACGGCCGCTTCGACCCCGGCTACGGCGGAGCTTCGGCGGCCTTCAAGCGCGCGGCGGTCGGCGGCCGCATCCGCGCGACGCTGCGGGGCACGACCGAGCGCACGCTTCACCTGGTCCACCGAGACCTGCACGTCGTGCCGCGGCACCGCTGACAACGTCGTGTCAGGTTCGTCCTGACGGTCGCGCCCGGCGCGGCCCTGCTACGCTGTCAGATCCGCGGAGCCCTCCGGCGGGCCTATGAAGCCCCTTCCCCATGATGACCGACACCCTCAAGCGGACCGCCGTCTGCACCCTCCTCGTCCTCGCGCTGCCGGGCGTCGCTTCAGCGCGGATCAGGTCCGAGCGCGACCGCCTGCGCGCCGAGGCCGAGCACGCCTGCTACGGCGACGCCCAGCGCCTGTGCCCCGACGCTTTGCCGAACGAGGCCAAGGTCGAAGCCTGCATGAAGGCCCAGCGCGCCCGGCTCAGCCCCGCCTGCGGCAAGATCTTCGATCGCGGCACCCGGGGGTAAGATCCCACCCCGCGACGCCCGCCCCCGGCGGGCCTGCACGACCAAAGAGCCACGATGCAATTCGACCTGTCCCAAGCCCTCGCGTCGCTCCAGGCCATGGCGGCCAGCTTCGTCGCCTTCCTGCCCTACCTCGTCGTGGCGCTGATCGTCTACGCGGCCTTCCATTTCGCCGGTCGCTACGCCAACCGCGCCATCATCTACTTGACGGAGCGGCGACGCCGGCACCGCAATCTCGGGCGCGTGCTGGGGCGGCTCGCCCAGGGTGGCCTCATGCTGGTGGGCCTGCTCGTCGCCCTCGTCATCGCGGTGCCGTCTTTTCAGCCCGCGCAGCTCGTGCAGCTGCTCGGCATCAGCGGCGTCGCCATCGGCTTCGCGTTCCGCGACATCCTGCAGAACTTCCTGGCCGGCATCCTCATCCTGCTCACCGAGCCTTTCCGCATCGGTGACCAGATCTCGGTCACGGGCTTCGACGGCACCGTGGAAGAGATCGAGACGCGCGCCACCTTCATCCGCACTTTCGACGGCCGGCGCGTGGTCATCCCCAACTCGACGCTGTTCTCGCAGTCCGTCACGGTCGACACGGCCTACGAGAAGCGCCGGCTGCAGTACGACGTCGGCATCGGCTACGGCGACGACATCGCCCGCGCGCGGAGGGTCATGCTCGGCGCCATGGGCGGCATCGACGGCGTGCTCTCCGAGCCGGCGCCCGAGGTGCTGCTGGTCGACCTCGCCGGCTCCAGCGTCAACCTGCGCGCCCACTGGTGGATCGCCTCGGCCCGCCGCGCCGACCTCATGGGCAGCCAGGACCGCGTGCTGCAGGCGCTGAAGGAGGCGCTGCAGGGCGCCGGCGTCGACCTGCCCTATCCCACCACGCAGGTGCTGTTCCACGACCAGACCGAGACGACGGACGGCGACCGCGCCCGCCAGCGCGAGGGTTGGCCCGCCGGCGACGGCGCGGGGCCGGGCGCGCGCGACCTCGTCGCGGCGATCCGAGCCCGGCGGCACGACGAGGCCGAGGGGCGACCGGATGCCGGCGCGACCGCGTCAGGGTAATCCTGACAGCGTGCGCCGGAAATCGGCGGAACAGTCGGAGGACGCAGGCAGTTTAAAGGCGGATCCAGCCGGCGAACACTGCATTCGCCGGCGATCTTCTGCGGCCGACATCGAAGATCGGCCCGCTGTTCACGGAGAATATCATGAAGAACCTCATCCTCGCCGCCGCGTTGTCGTCGCTCGCGGCCGGCTCCGCCTTCGCGGCAGATGCCAACGGCGGCATGATGATGGCCGACCATGCCACCGCCACGATCCATTACGTCACGGTGGCGCCCGCCGACATCATGTCGTCCAAGCTCGTCGGCCAGGACGTGTACAACAACAAGGGCGACAAGATCGGCAATGTCGCCGACCTCGTCATCGACAACGGCAAGACGATCACGGGCGTCGTGCTCAGCGTCGGCGGCTTCCTCGGCATGGGTGAGCATTACGTGCTGATCGACCCGGCTTCCATGGTGCTGAGCGACAAGAACGGCCTGCACGGCGTCGTCGACACCGACAAGGACAACCTGAAGAACGCCCCGGCGTTCAACTACAAGAAGTCCTGATCCGCCATCCCCCGCCGGCCGGCCCGGCGGGGACCTCGGAATTCGGCCGCCGCCCTGTCGGGTCGGCGGCCTTCGCGCGTCCGCGGGGGCGCTTCAGGGCTTCGGCGGCACGGCGGGCGCCGCGGCGAACTCGGCCGCGGTCATGTGCGCCCGGAGCACGTGGGCCTTGGCGTCTGGCGTGACCCGGCTCCAGGACACGAAGACGTTCCGGCCGCCGAAGCCCAAAAATCCGCCGAAATGCGCCGACAGCCCGGTGACCCGGCCGTCGGGCAGCCCGATCATGACGCCGTTGACTTTGCCCGTGGAGCCGTTGCCGTTTACCTTCAACGGCCAGCCGCGCAGCCCGGCCGCGGCGATGCTGACCTCCGGCGCGGCGGGCGCGGCCACGACGGGCGCCACGGCCCCGGGCATCGCTGGGCTCGGCGCCGATGCGGCGACCTGCGATCCAGCCCCGGGCTTCGGCGCCTGCGGCTCTGCCATCGCCGCCGGCGGCGGCACGGGGGTCGGCACCGGTGTGCCCGGGATCGCGGAAGCCGTCGCGCCGGACGCGGGCGTCGCAGGGGCCGCGGCGGGAACGGGTGTCGGGGCCGGCGTGCCCGGCACCGCGGAAGCTGTCGCGCCGGGCGCGGGCATCGCGCTGGCCGGAGCGGGAACGAGCGTCGGGGCCAGGGTGCCGGGAACCGCTGAGGCGTATGGCACGGCCACTGCGGGCGCGGCCGGCATCAGCACGGCATCCACGGCGTCGATCACGCCCGGCCCGGCGGGGATGTCGCCCTGGACCACGTAGGCGAGCCGACCCGTGGCCGGGGCGCGATGGTCGCGCAGCGACAGGCGGCCCACGTACCAGGTCACGTCGAAAACCGTGCCGTTCTCGGACGTGATGGTCTTGTCGACGTCGTTCGACGTCATCGCGGTGCCGGGGAACACGAACCGGCCCACGAGATCCTTCAGGCCTTCGGGCGACAGGGCGTCAATGGACGTGCGCTGCGCGGCGGGCAGGCGCGAGAAGGCGCCGTCGGTCGGCATGAAGACGGTGACGGGCGCTGCGCCGAGCGTGTCGGCGAGCCCCGCGCGAGACACGAGCGACAGGAAAGTCCCGAAGCCGCCGTGGGCCTGCGCGGCCTTGACGAAGTCTGTGTCGGCCGCCGCGGCGGGCCGGCACAGCGCCGCCAGGCCCGACACGACGAGGGCCGCGTGCCGGCATGCGGCGGATGACGACATGGGCATGGTTCGGGCTTCCGCGGTTGACGATGGATCCGCGGCGAACGGTGCGGGCGGAGCGCGGGTTCCTCAGATGCTGCTCCCGCGAATTTGCGCGACTGTGCCCGACAGGAGATCCCGCGGCCCCGCTCCGCCGGGAGGTCGCGCGTGTCAGGTTTTCCCCGACAGGCCGTTCGGCGACGCCCGACTGATCGTCGGATCGGGGCGCGCCATATCGATCCCGACATCGACGCGCTTGGCCTACCTTGGCCCGGCGGGAGCGCCCTGCGCCGGACGGCCGCTTCGTCATCCTTCCCGGCACAGGACCGACCCGCATGACTTCCCCGATCAGATCCGCGTCGCTCGTCGGCGCCGCCCTCCTCCTGCTGGGCGCGTCGCTCGGCGCCGCCGAAGCCATGCCGGTCGCGCCGATGACGGCGGCGGGCGTGGAGGTTTCGAGCGTCGAACCGGCGGCCTACCTCCACAGGCACTACCGTGGTTATCACAGCCCGTCGGCCCGCCGCTTCCGCCACGCCCGGCGTAACTCGCCCAACCGCTACTGCCAGAACCAGCCGTCGCGCTGCCGTTGAGGCCGGGCCACATTCCGCCCGGGGCGTGCAGCGACGGCGTGGCACGCCGTCGATGACTCCATCGCGCGTCCGCCGCCGATGCGGCGGGCGGCTTCCCCGGCGGGGTCGAGCGACAGTCGGCTCCCTCCGAACCCCATCGAGATGTCCGTGCTCCGCATCGCCGCGACCGTCCTGTTCTGGCTCTTGAGCCTCGCGATCGCCACCGTTCTCACCGCGTCGCTGCTGCCCTTCGTCGATACACGGTGGTGGCTGGTGCGCCTGCTCGACTTCCCGCACCTCCAGTTCGGCATCGTCACGCTGGCGCTGCTGCTGCTCCTGCCGTGCTTCTCCCGCCACCGTCCTCGCGCCGTGCTGGCGCTGGCGGCGGCGGCCGTCGTGGCGCTCGGAGCCGATGCCCTCGTGCTCTGGCCCTACCGCCCCTCCGCGCATCTGGCGACCGCATCGGACGCTTGCCCTGCGGACCGCCGCCTCGCGGTGATGATCTCCAACGTGCTGCTCACGAACCGGCAGTCGCAGACCCTGCTCGACGAAGTGCGGGCCGAGAGGCCCGACCTGTTCCTCGCCATGGAAGTGGACGACTGGTGGGATAGGACGCTGCAGCCGCTCAGCGCCGACATGCCCTACGGCGCGACGAAGGTCACCGGCTCCTACTACGGCATGCGGCTGTTCTCGCGCTTGCCGCTGTCGGACACCGACGTGCGCTTCCTCGCGGGCCGCGACACGCCGTCGATCGTCACCACGGTGAAGCTGCGCGACGGCGAGGACGCGACCTTTCTCGGCATTCACCCGCGCCCGCCGCTGGTCGGCCAGTCGGCCCTGCCGCGCGACGCCGAACTGTACGCGGCGGCGCAGATCCTGCGCGGGCACGAGGGCCCGGCCGTCATGGCTGGCGACCTCAACGCCACGCCCTGGGAGGACGCGGTGCAGAGGACGCGCCGCATCGCCGGCCGCGTGTCGCCGCGCCAGGGCCACGGCTACGTGTATAGTTTCGATGCGAAGTCCTGGTGGGCCAAGTGGCCGTTCGACCAGATCGACTACAAGCCGGGCTTCACGGCGCTGTCGCTCGACCGGCTCGCGCCGATCGGCTCGGACCACTACCCCTACGTCGTCCGCCTTTGCCGCGACCCGTTCGTCACGGCGCCCGCTGCGGTGCCCGAGGGCGAGGACGACCGGGAGCGCGTGGACGAGGCCGACCGCGCCGCGCGGGCCGCCGCGGGATCGGCTGCGCGATGAAGCGGATCGACGGCGCGACCTGGGCCGTCATCCTCCGCCGCACCTGGGCCGAGATCGGCGCGGACCGCGCCTCCATCGTGGCCTCGGGCGTGGCCTTCCGGGTCGCGCTGGCGCTGTTCCCCGCCATCGCCCTCCTGGTCTGGGTGGCGAGCCGCACCGTGGGGCCACAGGAGGCCAGGGCGCTGGTCGGCACGCTGTCGGATCTCGTGCCCGACGCGAGCCGCTCCATCGTCGCGAATGCGGTGGACTCCGCCCTGCGCTCCAACCCTGCCGACGCCAAGGCCGAAGCGCCCTGGCTCGGCGGTTTCGCGCCGACGCTCGGCGTCGCGGCGACACTGTGGACCACCAACAGCGGCACCAAGGCGCTCTTCGCCGCGCTCAACATCGTCTACGACAAGGAGGAAAGCCGGGGCTTCCTGCGCCGCACCCTCGTCACGCTGCTGTTCACCCTGGGCACGCTGGCGCTGCTCGTCCTCGCGCTCGCCGCACTCCTGGCCTCGCCCGTCGTCCTGTCGCGGATGGGCTTCGGCGCCTTCGCGGCCGCGGCGGTGCATTGGCTGCGCTGGCCCGCCCTGTTCGTCGGCTTCGCGCCGTCGCTGTCGGTGCTCTACCGCTACGCGCCGAACCGCGAGCGCGAGCATTGGCCCCTCGTCACGGTGGGCTCGACACTGGCGGCGGGGCTGCTCGCGGTCGGCACGGCACTGTTCTCGTGGTTCACGGCCCGGTTCATGGGGCTCAGCGCGACCTACGGCCCGCTGAGCACCGTCGTGGCCTTCCTGCTGTGGCTGTGGTTCGGGTTCTACGTCGTCCTCGCCTGCGCGGAGCTCGACTCAGTGATCGAGCGACGGACGGGGCTCTACGGCGGCGGCGAGGTCGAGGGCGGGGGACGGAATGGCGGCTGAGAACACGGGCGCGATCCTCACGGCGGCGGCGAGCAACCTCGCGATCGCGGCCGCCAAGTTCGTCGGCGCCGGGCTGACGGGCAGCTCGGCCATGCTGTCAGAGGGCGTGCACTCGGTCGTCGACACCGCGAATCAAGGATTGCTGCTGCTCGGCCTGAAGCGGGGCGAGAAGCCCGCCGACGCGGCGCATCCGTTCGGCTACGGCCGGGAGGTGTATTTCTTCTCCTTCGTCGTCGCGCTGATGATCTTTCTCGCCGGCGGCGCCTACTCGCTCTACGAGGGCTACGAGAAGATCCGCCGCCCGGAGGCCATCGGCGAGGTGTCGATTCTCGGGCTGCACCTGCCCGGCATCGCCGTGAACCTGGCCATCCTGGTCTTCGCGGTCTGCGCCGAGGGCTATTCGCTCTTCAAGGCCTGGACCTCGCTTCCGAACAGCGCGGCCTCGCCGTTGTCGGCCATCCAGCGTTCCAAAGACCCGAGCCTGTTCGTCGTCGTGGCCGAGGACTCGGCCGCGGTGGCGGGCCTGCTGCTCGCCATCCTCGGCGTGAGCCTGTCGGCGCTCCTCGACGTGCCGGCGCTCGACGGGGCGGCCTCGGTCGGCATCGGCCTCGTGCTGCTCGGCATGGCGGGGCTGCTGATGTGGGAAACGCACGGCCTGCTGATCGGCGAAGCGACCGACCCGGAGATCGTCGCCTCGATCCGCGACATCGCGCGCGGCGAGGCGGCGGTGCGCCACGTCAACGCGGTGCTCACCCAGCACCTCGGCCCGTCCGACATCCTGGTCAACCTCAGCCTCGACATCGACGACGCCTGCCGCGGCGGCGAGGTCGAGCGGCTCGCGACGCGACTGGAACAGCAGCTCAAGGCGAAGCACGCCGCCGTGCGGCGCGTGTTCATCGAGTTCCAGTCGGAGGCCGCCTCGCGGGCATCGTCCGGGGCCGACGGGACCGCTTGACCGTCGGGAACAGTGCCATGTGGCAAGGTGGTTCCGAGGGAACCAACACAGGAACGCGTCGGAGACACCCGATGAATATTTCGCATCAGATCGGCCACGCCCTGCTGATGAGCCTCGGCATGATGTGGCAGACCGGCTGGACGCTCGTGCTCGGCTTCGCCGTGTCGGCCGTGCTGCAGACGGTGGTGCCGGCCGCGAAGATGCGGGAAGCGCTGGGCGGGGGCGGCACGCAGGACATCGCGGCCGCGACCGCGCTCGGCGCCGCCTCGTCGAGCTGCTCCTACGCCTCCGCCGCGATCATGCGGACCCTGTTCAAGAAGGGCGCAGCGCTGTCCACCTCGCTCGCCTTCATGTTCGCCTCGACCAACCTCGTGCTGGAGCTGGGCATCGTGCTCTACGTGCTGATGGGCTGGCAGTTCACGGCCGGCGAGTGGGTCGGCGGCGTCGTGCTCGTCATCGTGATGAGCCTGTTGCTCAAGCTGGTCTACCCGGAAGCGCTGATCGAGGAGGCGCGGCGCCACGAGGAGGCCGGGTCGGGCCACCACCACATGTGCATGACGGTCGAGGGCGACACGTGGTGGGAGCGGCTGCGCAAGCCGGAGGCGCGGGTCCGCATCGCCCAGAACTTTGCCATGGAATGGTCGATGCTGTGGAAGGATCTGCTGATCGGCTTCGCCGTCGGCGGCTTCCTCGCGGCCTTCGTGCCGGACGCGTGGTGGAAGGCCATGTTCCTCCAGGACGCCTCGCCCTGGATCAAGGTGCCGTTCGACGCGCTGATCGGCCCCGTGGTGGCCTGCCTCACCTTCGTGTGCTCGATCGGCAACGTGCCGCTGGCGGCCGTGCTGTGGGCCGGCGGGGCGAGCTTCGGCGGCGTGCTGTCCTTCCTCTACGCCGACCTCATCGTGCTGCCGCTGCTGGACGTGTACCGCCGCTACTTTGGCTGGCGCATGGCGGCCTTCATGGCGGGGCTGTTCTTCGCCACGATGGCGCTCTCGGCCGCCGTCATGGACCTCGCCTTCACGGCGCTCGGCCTCGTGCCGTCGCACGACTCGGACGTGCGGGCACAACTGACGACCTTCAGCCTGAACTACGCATTCTGGCTCGACCTCGCCTTCGGCGCGCTCGCCCTGTACCTGTTCTGGGTGAACCGGCAGCACCCGATGGATCACGGCCACCAGGGTCACCAGGACCACGACGATGCGTCGCGCGATGGACACCGGCGCGGCACGGCGCCTGTACGGGCCTGATGCAGGGCGCCGGTGGACCTTGGCGCCGAGCCTGTTCCCTGTTTTGCGCCTCGGCGGATGGGCATGCGCCAAGCGGAGAAGATCGGGCGAGCACTTGAGTAGGTGACTTTGCGTGTGGGCGTCGACCCGCTAATTGATCTATGCTCCATCGTCAAGAAACGACCCAAGCCGGGCATAGCCTGCTCTGATTGGCATGCTTCGAAGCGGACGCAGCGGACGGGCACCCCACCGACACGCGACCGGCTCGGGTCAGTTCGCCTTGGAAACGCTCCAAAGAGGGATAGGCTAGGAGTATCGGGCAGCGACATGCGCCGGCCCGCCGCGGGCTCCGGTCCGCTCCAGTCTGTCTAAAGCATCCGGCGGAGGCCGCCATGACGAACCACAGCGACGACGAGCGCCCAGCATCGGTCAGCCGCAGGCGGTTCCTCGGGGCTACGGCTTCGACCGCGGCCCTTCCACTCATGGGAGCGGCGGCAGGACAGGCCGCAGCGCAGACTGTCCCACCCCTCGACCCGCAGGCTCCGGTCGACGTGAAGCTTTCGATCAACGGGGAGCCGTACCGCCTGGGCCTCGACGTGCGCACGACGTTGCTCGACGCTCTGCGCGACCACGTCGGGCTCACCGGATCCAAGAAGGGGTGCGACCACGGCCAGTGCGGCGCCTGCACGGTGCACGTGGACGGCCGGCGCACCCTGGCGTGCCTGACGCTCGCGGTCGCCGCGCAGGGCCGGGAGATCACCACAGTCGAGGGCCTCGCGCGCGCCGACGGCCCGCTCCACCCCATGCAGCAGGCCTTCGTCGACCACGACGCCTTCCAGTGCGGCTACTGCACGCCGGGCCAGATCATGTCGGCGATCGGCTGCGTGAAGGAGGGCCACGCGGGCGACGACGACGCCATCCGCGAATACATGAGCGGCAACCTGTGCCGCTGCGCCGCCTACCCCAACATCGTCGCGGCCGTGCGCCAGGCGAAGCTGCAGATGGAGGGCTGAACCGATGCGCCCCTTCGTCTACGACCGGGCCACCTCCGCCGACCTCGCGGCCCGCGCCCTCGCTTCCTCCGCGAACGCCGCGCCCGTGCAGGGCCGCGTGCCGGCCGAGTACCTCGCGGGCGGAACCACCCTGCTCGACCTGATGAAGCTCGACGTGATGCAGCCCGCGCGCGTCACCGACATCACAGCCCTCGACGCGCGGCACGGGACGATCGCGGTCACCGACGGCGGGCTGAGGCTCGGCGCGCTGGTCAAGATGTCGGCCGCGGCCGACCACCCCGAGATCGTCGCGCGCTACCCCGTCCTGGCCCAGAGCCTGACGCTCGCCGCCAGCGCGCAGCTGCGCAACATGGCGACCCTCGGCGGCAACGTCCTGCAGCGGACGCGCTGCAACTACTTCCGCGACACGTCCTGGTCGGCCTGCAACAAGCGTAACCCCGGATCGGGGTGCGCGGCGCTCGACGGGGTCAACCGGCAGCACGCGGTGCTGGGGGCCAGCGAAGCCTGCATCGCCACCTACCCGGGCGACTTCGCCCAGGCCCTAATGGCGCTCGACGCCACGGTCGACGTCGCCGGGGCCGCGGGGCCCCGCACCATCCCCTTCGCGGAGCTGCACCGGCCGCCCGGATCGACGCCCCACGTCGAGACCACGCTGGCGCCGGGCGACCTCATCACCAGCCTGTCGGTCCCGGCGGGCCCGTGGACGCGGCGCTCGCTCTACCTGAAGGTCCGCGACCGGCAGTCCTACGCGTTCGCGCTCGCCTCGGCGGCCGTCGCGCTCGACCTCGATGGGGGCGTCGTTCGGCAGGCGCGGATCGCGCTCGGCGGCGTCGCCACCACGCCGTGGCGTGCGCGGGAGGCCGAAGCCGCGCTGGCCGGCAAGCCCGTCACCGAGGCCACCGCCGCCGACGCGGCCCGGATCGCCTTCGCGGGAGCGAAGCCGCGCGAGCACAATGCCTACAAGGTCGCGTTGGGTCAGGAGACTGTCGCGCGCGCCCTGCTGCAAGCCGCCGCGCTGGAGGGTTGACCATGGCCGACGCCGCCTTCTCGACCCTCGTCGAAGCGCCCGCCCCGAAGGACGGCATGGGCGAGCCCGTGCCGCGCTACGACGCCCGCGCCAAGGTGATGGGCGGCGCGCTCTATGCGTCCGACGTCGCCCTGCCGGACGTCGCCCACGCGTTCCTGGTGACCAGCGCCATCGCCAAGGGGCGCATCAGGTCGTTCGACCTCAAGCAAGCCCGCGCGTTGCCCGGCGTGCTCGACATCCTCACGCACGAGAACATCGGCGACGCGATCCGCCCCGTGAAGTTCTTCACCGAGGGCGGCCCGGCGTCGAACAGCGTGCTGCCCCTCGGCTCGCCCGAGATCGCCTACGGGGGGCAGACGATCGCGGTCGTGCTCGCCAACAGCTACGAGGTCGCGCGCGACGCCGCGCACCGCATCGTGGTCGACTACGAGGTCGACCGTCCCTCGGCGACGTTCGCGTCACCGGGCGCGGTCGACCAGGAATTGGCGACGCAGAACAAAAGGCACGACGACCCGAAGGTCGGCGACTTCGCCGGCGGCTACGCGTCGTCCCCCGTCACGGTCGACGTGAGCTACTCGACCCCGGCGCAGCACCACAACCCGATCGAGCTCTTCGCCACCCAGTGCGCCTGGACCGGCGCGCACCTCACCGTCCACGAGCCGAGCCAGAACATCTACGGCATCAAGAACGGCCTCGCGGCCCAACTCGGCATCGAGCCGAGCCAGATCCGCGTCGTCAGCCCCTTCGTCGGGGGCGCCTTCGGCTCCAAGGGGGGCCTGACGCAGCGCACCGCGCTGGTGGCGATCGCCGCCCGCAAGCTGGGCCGCCCCGTGAAGCTCGTGCCGACGCGCGAGCAGGGCTTCACGGTCGCCACCTACCGGGCCGAGACGAAGCACAGGGTGAGGCTTGGCGCGACCCGCGACGGCCGGCTCCAGGCCCTCAGCCACGACGGCTTCGAGGTGACATCACGGCCGGACCCCTACGCGGTGGCGGGGACCGACGCCTCGACGCGCATGTACGCCTGCCCCAATATCGCCAGCAACGTCACCATCGTGCGGGCGGACCGGTCGACGCCCGGCTTCATGCGGGCGCCGGCCGAGACGCCCTATTTCTTCGCGCTCGAAAGCGCCATGGACGAGCTTGCCGTCGCGCTCGCCATGGACCCGATCGAGCTGCGGCGCGTCAACGACACGATGAGGGAGCCCATCAAGGGACTGCCCTACACCAGTCGCGCCCTGATGCCCTGTTTCGATAGGGCGGCGGAAGCCTTTGGCTGGACGAAGCGCGACCCGCGGCCCGGTTCCATGCGAGACGGCGACTGGCTGATCGGCTGGGGCTGCGCCACCTCGGCCTACCCGACCCAGATGGCGGCCGCCTCCGCCCGCGTCAGCCTGTTCCCGGACGGCACGGCCCGCGTCGAGACCGCCGGCCACGAGATCGGCAACGGCCTCTACACGGTGGCGGCGCAGACGGCGGCGGAGCGGCTCGGCCTGCCGGTCGGACGCGTGTCGGTGCTGCTCGGCGACACGGACCTGCCGCCCGCCCCCGTGGCGGGCGGCTCGATCTCGACCGCGAGCGTGTGCTCGGTCATCGCCCAGGCCTGCGACGCCATCCGGGCGAGGCTGTCCGACGGCACCGCTCCGGCGGGGGACCTCGTTGCCGCCCTGAAGGAGCGCGGCATGGGTTCGGTGCAGGAATATGCCGAATGGGTGCCGCACGGTGCGCCCAAGGGGGCGATGGGCCTGCTATATCAGGGCAAGGCGCAGCCGACCGGTGGAGCCAAGCTCGCCGACCGCATCCAGTTCGCCTTCGGGGCGCAATTCGTGGAGGTGCGGGTCCATGCCCGCACCCGCGAGATCCGGGTGCCCCGTATCGTCGGCGCCTTCGCGTCGGGCCGCATCATGAATACCCGCACGGCCCACAGCCAGTACATGGGGGGCATGATCTGGGGCATCGGCTCGGCGCTGCACGAGGAGACCGAGATCGACGCCGGCGCGGCACGCTACGTCAACACCAACTTGGCTGACTACCTCATCCCGGTGAACGCCGACGTCGTCGACGTGGAGGTGATCATGGTGCCGGAGGAGGACCGGGACGTGAACCCGCTCGGCATCAAGGGCATCGGCGAGATCGGCATCGTGGGGACGTCCGCGGCGGTCGCCAACGCTGTTTACCACGCCACGGGCCAGCGGTTGCGCGATCTCCCCCTGCGAATCGACACGCTGGTCGCGGGCGCGTAGTCACTTCAACCCTGACATCGGGTCGTCGAACACCGGCGCTCGCTCGAAGCCTACGGTTCAGAGGCGCACGGGCGCACGCAGGCGGCCAGTGTCGACCCAACCTGGGCGCTGGGCCCTGCTGTCGGGCAAGTCGACAGCGGACGTTCGAACTCGTCGGCGTGCGGTGCGGTGTTGTCAGAGCGGCCGTTCGCCGAGCGTCCAGGAGGGTCCCGGGACAGAATGTCCCTGCGGCACGCGTCCGTCTGCCCTGTAGGTCTGGATCCAACCCGGATAGCGCGGCGCAGGACGGCTGACCTCATCCAGTGCCACCAGATCGTCGGCGGCGAGCGACACGTCCAGCGCCGCCAAGTTGTCAGAGAGCTGGGCGGGGCGCTTCACGCCGCAGATGACGCTGGTGACCCCCGGCCTGGTCAGCAGCCACGCCAGGGCGATCTGGGCGGCGCTGACGCCGCAGCGGTCCGCGACGCCGCGCAGGACGTCGATGATGTCGAAGGTCCTGGCTTCGTCCACCGGCGGGAACTGGATCTGGGCACGGCGGGACGTCTCGTCCGAGGCGCCGTGCCGATCGAACTTGCCGGACAGCAGCCCGCCCGCCAACGGGCTCCAGCAGAGCAGCCCGACCCCTTCTTCCCGCACCGCCGGGATCAACTCGGCCTCGACGTCGCGGCACGCCAGCGAGTAGAAGCTCTGGATCGACACGAAGCGCGACAGGCCCCCGCGGTCAGACAGCCCGAGCGCCTTGACGAGTTGCCAGGCGGCGAGGTTCGAGCAGCCGATGTAGCGCACCTTGCCCTGGCGTACGGCATCGTCCAGGGCCCGCAGGACCTCGTCGGGCGGCGTCAACGGGTCATGGTTGTGGATCTGGTACAGGTCGACGTGGTCGGTCTTGAGGCGGCGCAGGCTGGCTTCGAGGGCGTCCATGATGTGCAGCCGCGACTGGCCTACGTGGTTCGGCCCCGGTCCTGTCCTCGCGCTGAGCTTCGTGGCCAGCACGACATCCTGCCTGCGGCCCTTCAGGGCGTCGCCGAGCCGCGTCTCGGAGGCGCCCCCACCGTAGACGTCCGCCGTGTCGATGAAGTTGACACCGGCGTCCAGCGCCTGACCCACGATGGAGTCCGTCTCGTCCTGCGACAGGCGGCCGATGGCCGAGGTGACGGGGTTCTCGGCCCCGCCGAACGTCATGGCGCCGAGGCAGATCCGCGACACGAACACGCCCGTCCGACCGAGTTGGGCATACTGCATGATGGTGCTCCTCTTCTCGCGGGATCGGAAGATTGCAGACCACGACAGGCGAAGCCATGATGGAACGATCGTCTTTCATGCGCGATCGGCCGGAGGTGCTCATGGATCCCCTGTCCGATGTCCTGTCACTCTCGTCCGTGGATGGCGTGCTGTCGGCGCGGTTCGAGGGGCGAGGCGCCTGGTCGATGCACTTCCCTGGCTACCGCCACCTCAAGTTCGGCGGCGTCCTGCAGGGCGCAATGTGGCTCTGGGCGGACGACACCGCCGTCACGCCCGTTCGACTCCAGGCCGGGGACGTGTACCTTCTCACCAGCGGCCATCCCTACAGGTCGGCGAGCGTGCGTGATCTGCCGCCGGTCGACGGGGGCGCGGTCTTCCGGGACGGCCTGGGGCCGGACGGCGTCGTCCGCCTCGGTTCCGAGGGCGACGCGACCGTGGTGACGGGAGGGCGGTTCACCTTCGCCGATGACGTGAGCGGCATGTTGCTCGGCCTCCTCCCGCCCGTCGTCCACATTCCCGCCGCGTCCCCCGCCGCCGCCCCGCTCCGGGCCACCCTCGACCTCGTGGGTTTCGAGACGGGGGCGGCCCGGCCCGGGGCGCGCGTCGTGAACGGTGCCCTGGGCACGCTGGTCCTCGTGCAGATCCTGCGCGCGCATCTCGCGTCGGAGGACGCCATGCCGGGATGGCTCGGCGCCTTGGCGGACCCGCGGATCGGGCCCGTGCTGGGACTGCTCCACGGCGACCCCGCGCGCCGTTGGTCCGTGGCCGACATGGCGAGCGCGGCCGGCATGTCGCGCACGGCCTTCAACGGTCGCTTTACCGCCAAGGTGGGCACGTCGCCGCTGAACTACATGATCCGCTGGCGCATGGCGTTGGCCAGCGCCGCCTTGAGGACCGGTGAGCAGAAGCTGGCCGACATCGCCGTCAAGGTGGGCTACGCTTCCGAGAGTGCCTTCAGCATGGCGTTCAAGCGCCTCCACGACGAGAGCCCGGGGCACCACCGATCGGCAAGCAGAGGTCGAAGGGATCGCTCGATCGAGGCCTGACCATCGGGCTCGCCCTTCACCAGGCCCGGTCTGCGAAGGGCGACGCGGCTGACGTGCACGAAGCCGACCAGGCGGCTAGGCTACGGTCAGGCGAGGCGGTGTCGTCGAAGTGACCGTTTGCGAGCAACCGGTTCTGCCTTGGGACGAACTCCGTCTCACCGGGTTGGATCACGCAGCTACCGGGAGGCGATCAGCGCTGCGAGACGGTTCCGTATAGGAACAGCGCCACTGCGGCCTCGACGCGGCGGTCGACCTGTTCGGGGTCGACCGCGATGCCCAGCATGGCCAGGCGTGACAGGCGGCCGACCACGAGGCTGAGGAACAGGTCGGCGGCCATCTCGCTGTCCTCGACGTCGATCTGGCCCTCCTGAGCGAAATGGTCGAGCACGGCCGCGATCGAGGCGTTGGACCGCTGCCACGCTTCGCGATGAACCATCTGGGCCAACTCGGGGAAGCGGATCGCCTGGGCGGTCACGATGCGGTTGATCGCGATGGCTTCGGGGATCAGGATCGCCGCTACCATGCGCCGTCCCATCGCCAATAGGACGTCGGCGACTCGGTCACCCGGGCGCGGGGCTTCTTGCGCGCTGACCGACACCCAGCGGTCGATCTGCCGCTGGACCACGGCGGCGAACAACGCTCCCTTGTCGTGGTAGCGCGCATAGAGCGTCGCCTTGCCGACGCTGGCGGCCTCCGCGACCGCGTCGATCGTCGTGACGTCGAAGCCGCGCTCCATGAACATGGCGGCAGCGATCTCGATCAGCCGCGCATCACGGCGCAGCGCCTCGTCCTGCGACGGGCGGCCGCCCGTTCCGCGCCGTGGCTTTTTGGCGGCGAAGGCTTCGGCGGCTGCGGGAAGGTCGGCGAGGTCGAGCGTCATGTAGCGGTCTTACACCTTGCGTTCATCGCTGCCCGCGATCATAACAGAACAGAACCGTTTTGTTCAATCGGGTGGATGACAGATGGACGGCCTCTCTCCCGACCGCCAAGCCTTCGGCTTGGCCGAGCGCGACGTCGAACGCGATGACGCCGAGCACGACGCGAAGGCAGAGCGGAGCGACGCGCTGGCCCGCAGCGCGTCACCCGATCCCGTGCCGGCACCGATCGACAGGCCGATCGCGACCCCGACCTCGCCCCAGCAGGCCGCAGCTCCGCAGCCGGGCGCATCCACGGCGGCCTTGCCTGCGCCGGCCGTGCCGGCGACCCCGCCGCCGAGAAAGGGTGGTATGAAGAAGCTTCTCCTCGCCGCGGTGCTGCTCGCCGGTGCCGCTTACGGCGGGCACGCGGGTTGGCACTGGTGGACGGTGGGCCGCTTTCAGGAGACGACCGACAACGCCTTCCTGCAGGCCGACAAGGTGACGGTGTCGCCCCGCATCTCTGGCTTCGTCACCGCGGTGGCGGTGGGCGACAATCAGCCCGTCCATGCCGGAAACGTGATCGCGACGATCGACGACCGCGACGCCCGCATCCAGGTCGAGGGCGCCAGGGCCGAGGTGGAGAAGGCCCGCGCGCAGCTCGCCGGCTACAAAGCCGCCGTGGTGCAGCAGGCTGCCACCGTGGCCTCCGCCCAGGCCGACGTCGTCAACGCCGAAGCCGGCCTCGCCTTCGCGACCCAGGAAGCCAAGCGCTACGCCGACCTCCTCACCTCCGGCGCCGGGACGTCGCAACGCGCCCAGCAGACCGACGCCGACCTGCGGCAGCACCGGGCGACGCTCGACAAGGATCGGGCGGCGCTCGACTCCGCCCAGAAGCAGGTCCACACCTACGAGGCGCTGGCCGCCAGCGCGGTCGCCGGCATCGCGTCGGCGCAGGCCAAGCTCGACGGGGCCGAGCTGAACCTCGGCTACACGACCGTGAGGGCGCCCGTCGACGGCGTCGTGGGCGACCGTTCGGTGCGAGTCGGCCAGATGGTGCAGGCGGGCATGGGGTTGCTGACCGTCGTACCGATGGGCCGCGACATCTACCTCGTCGCCAACTTCAAGGAAACGCAGCTCGGCGACATGGCGGTGGGCCAGCCGGTGGAGTTCACCGTGGACGCCTTCGGCGACCACGCGTTTCGCGGCACCGTGGACAGCTTCTCGCCCGGCACGGGGGCGCAGTTCGCGCTGCTGCCGCCCGAGAACGCCACCGGCAACTTCACCAAGGTGGTGCAGCGCGTGCCGGTGAGGATCCGCCTCGCCACCGACGACCCGATGCTCGACCGCCTGCGGCCCGGCCTGTCGGTCGAGGCCACGGTGGAGACGCGGGGTGACGCGCCCGCCGGCCGCACGCGCGTCGGCCTCCTCGACGGCCGCTGAGGCGAAGCCATGAGCGCCGACCCTGAACGCGCCTCGCTGCGCCAGTGGCTCGCCGTCGCAGCGGCGATCCTCGGCGCCTTCACGGCCATCCTGGACATCCAGATCACCAATTCCTCGCTCAGCGACATCGAGGGCGCGCTCGGCGCCTCCTCGGACGAGGGGAGCTGGATCTCGACCGCCTATCTGATGGCGGAGATCATCGTCATCCCACTCACGGGTTGGCTCGGCTCCATCTTCGGGCTGCGGCGCTACTTGGCCGTCAACACGGGCCTGTTCATCGGCTTCTCGGTCGCCTGCGCGCTGTCGACGAGCCTGCCCGAGATGATCCTGTTCCGCGCCGGCCAGGGCTTCACCGGCGGCGTGCTCATCCCCACGGCCATCACCATCGTGCGCACGCGCCTGCCGAAATCTCAGCAGGCGGTCGGCATCGCCTTCTTCGGCCTCACCGCCACCTTCGCGCCCGCCATCGGCCCGACGGTGGGCGGCTGGCTGACCGACAATCTGTCGTGGCATTACATCTTCTATCTGAACCTCGTGCCCGGCCCGCTCGCCCTGGCGCTGCAGCTCTACGCGCTCGACCCCGCGCCGCTGAAGCTCGGCGACCTCGCCAAGGGCGACTGGCTCGGCATCGGCCTGATGGCGACCGGCCTGCCGGCCCTGACCTTCGTGCTCGAGGAAGGGCAGCGCAAGGACTGGTTCGGCTCACCGATCATCGTCGAGGGAGCGCTCCTCGCCGTGCTCGGCATCGGCGGCTTCATCCTCCGCGAGCTGACGGCGGAGCGGCCCTTCATCAACTTGCGCGTGCTCAAGAACCGCTCCGTCGGCGGCGGGTGCCTGCTGATGACGGTGCTGGGCGCCGTGTCGTTCGGCTCGATCTACGTCATCCCGGTCTATTGCGCGCAGATCCAGGGCTACAACGCCGAGCAGATCGGCTACGTAGTGATGTGGAGCGGGCTGCCGCAGCTCGTGCTCTTCCCCGCCATGCCGCTGCTGATGAAGCGCTTCGATCCACGATTCCTGGTGGTTGCCGGCACGCTTCTCTTCGCCCTGAGTTGCTTCATCAACGTCGGCCTGACCCACGACGTCGGCATGGACCAGCTGATCCTGCCCCAGCTGTTGCGCGCCGCCGGCCAGCCGCTGTTCACCGTGCCGCTGTCGCAGATGTCGACGGCCGGCCTGGCGCCGCGCGACACCGCCGACGCATCCGCCTTGTCCAACATGATGCGCAATCTCGGCGGCTCCATCGGCATCGCCATGCTGTCGACGATGATCGACCGGCGCGAGCACATGCACTTCTCGGTTCTGGCGGAAGCGATGACGCAGAATGCCGTGCTCACCCAGTCGCGGCTCGCCGAGATGACTCGCGCCATGCAGGCCCACGTGGTCGACCCCGTCGCGGCAAAGGCGCAAGCGCTCGGGATAATCGCGTCGCAGGCGCGGCGCGAAGCCTACGTGATGGCCTACAGCGACGCGTTCTGGATCATCGCGGTCGGGCTCATCATCAGCCTCGCCGCGATCCCTCTGCTTAAGAAGCCGCAGAAAGCCGCGGGGCCGATCGAGGCCCACTGAGGTGGCCTCTGCCTGAACGTCAGCTCTCGCCTGCGGCTTCGTAGAAACCGGTAGGACTGCTCTCCACCCGCCTTCGCTGTGCGGCCGGAGTCGACCCAACTTTGCCGCTTCGCGTGCATATCGCCGTGCTCTGAAGCGGACGATCGGGCTACGGATTATCCTCGTGCCCTGTCTCGCTCATTCGCTGCAGGACGCTTCACCGACACACCCCGCCGGACCTGTCACGCGAACGTTCAGATCTTCTCGGAGCCGACCCCACCGACGACGACGTTCAAAGATGTCCCTTCTTGGCCGTCCCCCCTCATTCCCACGGGGAAGGCGAGAACGGCAGGATCTTCACCCGACGGCCAGGGCGGCCCGCGCGTAGGCCGCCTCGGTGAAGAGCAGGGGCATGTTGCCGAGCAGACCCGGCGAGTTTCGTGCGTCGCCGGCTTCGGAGAACAGGCGGTTCGTGCCGCGGCAGGCCTCGGCGCGCTCCAGCGCCCGCTTCGCCTTCTCGGGCTCGCCCAACATCTGCCACGCCTCGGCGAGCCACATGGTGCACATCAGGAACGCGCCCTCGCGATCGCCCATCGGCTGGTCGGGCCGGCCCGGCGTCTTCTCCGGGACAAAGCGGTGCACGAGGCCGTTGAGCCTGAGCACCTTGTCGATGCGCTCCACCGTGGCCCGCACCTTCGGGTCGCCGGGCGGCAGGAAGCCCATCAGCGGGATCAGCAGGGCGGTGCCGTCGAGGGCGTCGCTGTCGTAGCGCTGGCGGAAGGCGCCGGCCTTCTCGCTCCAGCCGTGCTCCAGCACGTCCTCGCGGACGCGTTCGCGCGACTGGGCCCACCGCGCCGGGGCTTGGCGGCCGGTCCGTTCCGCCACCGCGATCGCCCGGTCGAGCGCCACCCAGTTCATCACCTTTGTGGCGGTGAAGTCCTGCGAGGGCATCAGCTCCCAGGTGCCCGCATCCTTCTCGGCCCAGTTCTCGGCGATGAAGTCGGCCAGGCGCCGCATCACCTCCCAGTGCCGGTCCTCCAACGTGCCTCCGGCCTCGACGAAGCGGTGGATGCAGTCGGCGAGGAAGCCGAAGCCGTCGATCTCGTGCATTTGGTAGACGGCGTTGCCCATCTGCACCGGCTGGCAGTCGCGGTAGCCCGAGATGTCGGACCGCTCGTCTTTCGGCGTCTTGGCGCCCCCGTCGATGCGGTACAGCACCTGGAGCGGCATCTTCGACTTGTCGTCCGTATCGGGCCGGAGGCGAGCCGCCACGAAGTCGAGGAACCGCGACACGGGCCGGGTGTCGCCGAGTTGCGCCAGCAGGCTGACCGTGAGCGACCCGTCGCGGATCCAGCAGTAGCGGTAGTCGTAGTTGTAGGTGCCGGGCACGCGCTCGGGCAGCGACGTCGTCGGGGCCGCCACGAGCGCTCCGGTCGGCGCGTAGGTGCACAGGTGCACCACCATGGCGGCGCGCCGGACCTCGTCGGCCCGCGAGCCTCCGCACCTGAGCTTGCCCGACCAGGCCTTCCACCAAGCGACGGTCGCGTCGAGCGCGACCCGGGCCGTGTCGATGCTCCAGTGTCGCGCCTCTTCGGCACTGTCGAGCACCGTCCAGATCTCCTCGCCGGACCCCAGGGCGGTCACGAGGTGTGCTTCCGTCCCGTCAGGGCCGACCTCGGGGTTGTGCGACGACCATAGCCCGAGGTCGAAGCCCCGCATCGAGACGCGTAGCGCGCCACCCTCCTCCAAGATCGCGGCGGTCGTGCGGAAGTCTTCCCACGGCTCGATGCGGTGGACGACGCGCCGTTCGCCGGACACGCACCGCAGGCGGCGAACGATCACGCGCCGGGCGGCGAGGCCGGGCTCGCGTTCGTCCTCGGGCCACAGCATGCATTCAATTAGTTCGAGCACGGCTTCGGGGGTGGTCCAGCGCGTGGTCAGCACGGCGGTGCCGTCCACGTAGCCCTGCTCGCCGAAGTCGCGGTCCTCGGGACCGAGGCGCCAGTAGCCGCCTTTTTTCAAATCTAGGATGGCACCGAACACCGGCGTGGCGTCGAAGCGCGGCAGGCAGGCCCAACAGACCGGGCCGTCGGCCGCCACCATGGCGGCGGTCCGGCGGTCGCCGATGACGGCCAGGCGCTCGATCGGCGGGTAAGGCACGAAGTGCAGGTCGGCCTGGTCTTCGGCGGTCATGTGGTCAGTCATTGTTGGCGCTCGAACGAGCGGCTGAAGGCGTCGTGGAAGCGTGTGGCGACGCTCATTTGAAGCGGCCCGGCTGGTTCACCGTCGGCGTGACGTCGAGGCCGGTGACGATCATGGAACAGGGCTCGTCGCCGACGGTGCCGGACAGATGACCCTTGCGGCCGGTCCTCTCCCTCGTGTTCTGGTCCTCGCCCATCATCAGTTCGCCCGGGCCCATCTCGACGCGATGGCCGTCCATGGTCTCCACGAACCAGCGGCCGGTCAGTATGGCAATCCACTGGGGCTTCGGGTTCTCGTGCCAGTCGCCCACCCAGCCCACGGGCAGCACCGTGAAGGTCACGCCGGCCTTCGACGGATCCATCTTGTCGTTCCACTGCGGCGCCACCTCGGGGTTGACGCCCTTCAGCTCGAACTCAGTCAGCTCGAACTTGTCCTGGCGGCTCACACCGTCAGAGTCCGTATACACGTGCCAGTAGGGCATCTTGGGCTTGTCGGCAGCCTGGCTCATGGAGAGTTCCTCGATGTGTGAAGTCCGCGGTCTGCTCGCGCAGGACGTGGGTGGAAATTCGGCTTCGGATGCGTGTCGATCCCGCGCAGATGCATCCGTTAGCAGGGCGGGTCCTACTCTTCAGATATCGCCGTGCGCCGCGAGGGCCTCGATGCGGTCCGCCGTGCGCAGCGCGATGGCCTGGATGGTCAGCGACGGGTTGACGCCGCCCACCGTCGGGAACACCGAGCCGTCGCAGACGAACAGGTTCGGCACGTCCCAGGAGCGGCAGTCCGCGTCCACCACCGACGTGCGGCGGTCGTCGCCCATCTTCACGGTGCCGCCGAGGTGGTTGGCGTCCTCCTCCTGCCGGAACAGGTCGGTGACGCCCGCCGCCTCCATGCTCATCTCCATCTGGCCCAGCGCGTGCTTGATGAGCGCCTTGTCGTTCTCGCCCCAGCCGAACGTGACCTTGGCGACGGGCAGGCCGTAGCGGTCCTTCTGGTCGGCCAGGGTCACGGTGTTGTTCTCGCTCGGCAGGCATTCGCCCACCATCTTCACGCCGACCTGGTAATTGTAGTCCTGCATGGCGAGGCGCAGCTCATCGCCCCAGATCCCGCGCGAGGCCGTGACGGTCTTGGCCCACTCGATCGGCAGCGGCCCCTGCCCCATCCAGCAGTAGCCGCCGTGGAAGTCCTTGGCGTCGTCGTAGTTCCAGTGCTCGGTGATGGCGAGCGACGGCGGCCCCTTGTTCCAGCGGATCTCGTCCTTCGACTTGCCGTAGACCGCCTGGTTGGGCTGGGTCATCAGGTACTTGCCGACGAGGCCCGACGAGTTGGCGAGGCCGTCGCGGTGCCGGTCGGTCGCGGAATTCAGCAGCAGCCGCGGCGACTCCACCGCGTAGCCGGCGGCGACCACGTTGCGGGCGCGCTGGAAGCGCCACTGCCCCTCGCGGTGGTAGTGCACGCCGGTGGCGCGGTCGCGCGCGTCCGTCTCGATGCGACCCACCATGGCGAGGTCGCGGATCTCCGCCCCGGCGCGGATGGCGCGCGGGATGTAGGTGTTCAGCGTGCTCTGCTTGGCGTTGGTGGAGCAGCCGAAGCGGCAGAAGCCGCGGTAGGCGCAGGGATGCGCCTCGCCGCGCGGCGCCGACACGGTGGCGAGCGGCGTCGGCGTCCAGGCCATGCCCATGGCCTCGCAGCCGCGCGCCAGCACCTCGGCGGCGGCGTTCATCGGGTGTGGGCGGTAGGGGTAGCGCGGGCGCGGCGGGCCCCAGGGGTAGTCGACCGGCCCCGAGATCGAGAGATCCTTCTCGACCTGGTCGTAGTAGCGCCACATCTCCTCCCAGCCGATCGGCCAGTCGGCGCCGTAGCCGAGCGTGCTGCGCGACTTGAACCACTCGGGCCGGAAGCGCAGCGACACCATGGCGAAGTGCACCATGGAGCCGCCGACCGTCTTGCCGGAGTTCTTGCCGCCCATGACGATGGGGTCGGCCCCCTCCACCACGCGCGGGTCGTTCCAGTAGAGCTTCTCCTGCTCGGTCTCGTCGGAGGCGAAGTCCTCCAGCGGGCGGAAGTAGGGGCCGGCGTCGAAGGCCACGACGGAGTAGCCCTTCTCGGCGAGTCGCGCCGCCAGCGTGCCGCCGCCCGCGCCCGTGCCGACGATGGCGAAATCGACCTCGTCACTGTCCCGATGCTGCTGCATCGGGATCCAGCCGCCCATCTTGAAGACGTCCGGGGCGCGGCCGCTCGCGGCGCGGGGGCGCTCGAAGGGGTCAGACGACATGCTGGTTCTCCCGGAGCGCGCGCTCCTCCTGGCCGGGCTTGCCTTCCGCGGCTTCCCAGGGGTCGCGGCGGTTCTTGTCCATGCGCACGTAGCCGCGCGGCGCGGCGGGGCCGCCGAAGCCGATCTCGTTCCAGGCGGTCGGGTGGCCGTAGTAGGCGTCCGTCACGTCGTGGACGATCCGCTTGGTGAAGAACAGCTTCAGCGGCATGCCGCGCCAGTGGTCGCCCTCGAGACGCCCGTGCTGCATCTCGCGCAGGATGCCGTCCCGATCGGCGCGGCTGAGGTCGCGGAAGCGCGCGTTGTGGCGGGCCTTCGCCTCGTGGTCGAGCGCCGCCAAGCCGATGCGCCACGCCTCGCCCTGCGGCGGCAGGTCCGCGAAGCGGTAGCCGTCGCCCTTGCCCTCGAAGATCTTGGCGTCGACGGTGGCGGCGAGCGGCACGGGGTCGGCGCGGTCCGCGGGCTGCGGCAGGATGCGGTCGCAGACGGCTTTGAGCGTCGCGAACTCGTCCGAGGTGAAGAAGCGCGGCTCGCGCGGCACCGCCAGGCGCGCGTCGATGGCGCTGCGGGTGGCGTCGTTCCAGGACGGCGTATCGCGTTTGTCGAGGACGTCATAGCCGGGGAAGGACCGCTCAGTCATCGCCGTGCCGCTCCAGGAGTGCCAGGGCCGCGAGGCCGGCCATGGCCAGACCCGAGAAGGCCGGCGGCGCCGGGATCGGCGGGCCGTCGACGAGGTTCTGCCGCCAGTTGCGCCAGCCGCCCGAGTAGCGGGACGTGCCGTAGGCGTGGGCCGCGACGCCCGCGACGCCGAGCGCCGCCGTGATGCCGAGCCACAGCTTGGCCTGCGGCCGCGCCCGCCTGTGGGGGCGCAGCGCCGCCTCGGCGGTCAGCGCGGCCGCGATCGGCGGCAGCGCCACCGGAAGATACATCAGCTTGTTCTGGAAGTTGCCGCGGAAGTGCAGCAGCGATACCTCGGCCGTGGTGCCCATCAGCCCGAGCGCGGTCAGCCCGGCCAGGGCCGGGGCGGCCGGCAGGCCGAGCAGCCTCGGGCTCTCGCCCGGCGTCTCGTTCCGGATGCCTTCCGCGGCGAGACCGAGCAGGCCCGACAGCGACAGAGCCGCGGGCGCGCCGATCGGCGCCTGGTAGAACAGGTTCTCCCAGGAGATACCGCCGGGCTTCTTGGTGATGTTGTAGACGTGGAAAGCGGTGCCGACCACGCCCACTACCATGGCGATCCCGTAGGCGGCGAGGCGGAGCGGATGGGCAGCCCTCTCGGAGCGCAGCGCGCCGTCGGCGCTGGCGAGGATCGAAAGGCTGGCCGACACGAGCGGCGTGAACATCGCCGGGTTGTGGTACTGGCCGCGGCTGTGCTCGATGCCGCTGTCGGCCAGCACCGACAGGGCCAGCATGGCGGCGGCCCCATGAACCATGCGGACCTGACCGATCTCAACCGAGGCGAGTTTCGCTACCTCGCCGAAGCGGGCCGGGGCGGTGGCCAATGCGTCCCCCGGGCGGGGGACGCGTGCCGTGTGGGCGGGCGCGGGGTCGTCGGCGAGGGCGGCGAAGTCCGCCTCGCGCGTGGGTCCGGACATGAATGGGTTCCTCAAGCGACGCGATAGGGTTCGGCGTCAGCTCGCCGCAGCGCGAGCCCGTGGCCGGGGCGAGACAGGTCGGGCCGAATGGCGCCGTGCTCGGGCGCGGGCGCGCCGTCGAACAGCATGTGCTCGATGCGGACGTGGTCGTGGAACCATTCCAGGTGGCGCAGGTTCGGCGCCGCCAGCGCGGAATGGCGATGCATGGAGGGCGCGCAATGGCCAGACAGGTCGATGTGGTGCGCCTCGGCGAGCGCCGCCACGCGTAGGAAACCCGTGACGCCCCCGGTGCGCGTGGCATCCGCCTGCAGGCAGTCGACCGCGCCCGCGACGAGCATGCGGCGCGCGTCGTCGAGCGTGTATCCGTATTCGCCGGCCGCGACGTCCATGCCGGCGGGGGCGCGCTCGCGCACGAGCCGCAGCCCGTCGAGGTCGTCCGACGTCACCGGTTCCTCGAACCAAGCGACGTCGTATTCCGCGAAGACGTCCGCGAAGCGCAGCGCCTCCTTCACGGACAGCGCGCCGTTGGCGTCGACGAACAGCGTCGCGCCGCCGATGGCCCGCTTTGCGACGGCGACGCGGTGCGGGTCGCGCGACGGATCGGTGCCGACCTTCATCTTCATCCAGCGGCAGCCGTCGCGCTCGACCCAGCCGCCGAGTTGCGCTTCAAGCTCGGCGTCCGTGTAGGTCGTGAAGCCGCCCGAGCCATAGATCGGAACCGCGTCGCGCGCCTGGCCGAGCAGCCGGCAGAGCGGCAGCCCATGCAGCTTGGCCTTGAGGTCCCAGAGCGCGAGGTCCACGGCCGAGATCGCGGTCGCGCAGAGGCCCGGCCGGCCGAGGTTGCGCACCGCCCGCTGCATCGCGGTCCAGGCCCGCGGCGGGTCGAAGGCCGACAGGCCCTCGATCGCCTTCTTCAAGGGGCCGCCGATCAGCTCGGCCGCGGCCGTCCCCGTGTAGGAGAAGCCGAGGCCGGTCTCGCCGCCAGCCTCGACCTCGCAGAGGACGAGGGTGGTCTTGTCCCACGCGAAGGTGCCGTCGGCCTCCGGCCGGTCGGTCGGCACCGTGAAGGCCGAGGTCTTGACGACACCGATGGGCGGGGCGTCGCTCACTTGTCGCCGTGGCCCGGCAGCAGCGAGCCGATCACCTGGCGGGCGGCGCCGAGGATCACGTTCTTCTCGCGCTGGTCGCCCTTGGCCAGCGTCGACATGAAGTTCGTCGCCTGCTCGAAGGTGATGTGCGGGGGCAGCGGCGGCACCTCGGGATCGGTCTTCACCTCCAGCACCACGGGCACCGTCGAGCGCAGCGCCTCGTCCCAGGCTTCGGCGAGGTTCTCCGGGTCGTCGACGTAGAGGCCCTTGAAGCCGATCAACTCGCCGAACTTGTGGTAGGGAACGCTCGGGATCGCTTGCGAGGCGACGAACTTCGGGTTGCCCTCCATCACGCGCTGCTCCCACGTGACTTGGTTCAGGTCCTCGTTGTTCCACACGCAGACGATCCAGGTCTTGTTGGGCCACAGGTGGTGGTACTTCGCCACCGTGATCAGCTCGGCCATGTTGTTCATCTGCATGGCGCCGTCGCCCACCAGCGCCACGACGGGCCGGTCCGGATGGGCGAACTTCGCCCCGATGGCGTAGGGCACGGCCGCACCCATGGAGGCCAGCGAGCCCGACAGCGAGCCCATCATGCCGCGGCGGACCTTGATGTCGCGCGCGTACCAGTTGGCGCAGGAGCCCGAATCCGAGGTAACGATGCAGCGCTCGGGCAGGCGCGGCGACAGCTCAAAGGTGACGCGCTGCGGGTTGACGGGGTGCGCTGTCTTCTTGGCCTGCGCCGCCGCAACGGCCCACGAGCGCTTGCTCCAGCCGACGATCTTCTCCTGCCAGGAGCGGTCCTGCTTCTCCTGCAGCAGCGGCAGCAGCAGCTTCAGCGTCTCGGCGGCGTCGCCCTGGAGGTTGCACTCCATCGGGTAGCGGATGGAGAGCATGTCGCCCTTGATGTCGATCTGCACGCCGCGGGCCTGGCCCTCCTTGGGCAGGAACTCCGCCCAGGGGAAGCCCGAGCCGACCATCAGCAGCGTGTCGCACTCGGCCATCATGTTCGACGACGCTTCCGTGCCGAGCAGGCCGATGGTGCCGGTGTTCCAGGGCAGGTCGTCGGGCAGCACGAACTTGCCGAGCAGGGCCTTGGCGCAGCCGGCGCCGAGCTTCTCGGCCACCGCGATGACCTCGTCGACCGCGTCGACGCAGCCGGCCCCGATCAGCATGGCGACCTTCTTGCCCGCGTTGAGGATCGCGGCCGCCTCCTGCAGGTCGCGCTCGTAGGGCACGACCTTCGGCCGGGCGTAGCCGATGCCGGAGAAGGTGAAGCCGTGGGCGCGCTTGGGCTCCTCGTAGGGCTCGTCCTGGAGGTCGTTGGGGATGATGAGGGCGGTGACGACGTGCTCGGACACGGCGGTGCGCACCGCGCGGTCGACGAGGTGGCGCATCTGCGCGGGCGCCATGGCGGTCTGCACGAAGGCGCCCGCCACGTCCTTGAACATGGAGTTGAGGTCGAGCTCCTGCTGGTAATGCGCGCCGACCGAGGTGCGGGCCTGCTGGCCCACGATGGCCAGCACCGGCATGTGGTCCATGCGGGCGTCGTAGAGGCCCGTGAGGAGGTGCGAGGCGCCGGGGCCGGAGGTGGCGATGCACACGCCGAGTTCGCCCGTGAACTTGGCGTAGGCCGAGGCCATGAAGCCGGCCATCTCCTCGTGGCGCACCTGGATGAACTCGATCTTGCCCTCGGCCCGCTGCAGCGCGCCGAACACGCCGTTGATGCCGTCGCCCGGGTAGCCGAAGATCTTGCGCACGCCCCAGCTGTGCAGGCGCTCGATCAGGAAGTCGCCGACGGTCTGGCTCATCTGTAGTCTCCGGAGAACAGGTTGGGGAGGCCGGGCGCCGGCGCCTCGAATGAGAAGAGACCGCCCTCGTCGAGGTGGCGGGCACGCTCCTCCGGCGACAGGGCGTGCGTCGCCGAGGTGAGCCCCCGCATCGTCATTCATTCTGAAGCTGGAACTTCGGACCACGGTTCCCTTCGATCGTTGAACAAATTCCGATGCAGAGTGTCGGGAACTGGTAGAAGTACCTGCCGCTTTCACGACATCTCAACGAAATGAACCATCTTCGAGCGCCGGCGACCTCATCCTCTGAGATCAGAGCAAACCGCTGCCCCGATGGCACATGGGACGGCGGCAGGGCCTTTCCTTCAAATCCCGAACTGTTGCTCGATCGAGCTTCCACGCCGCCGCACGCGAGGTCAAGCGTAGTTGAAACATTTCCACTTAGGGTGTTTTGGTCACGAGGGACCCTATCACTCGCTCGTGCTCGTCCTCGGCGACCTGGTAGGCATCTCCGGCCAATTCGACCAGTTTCGCGCGGTTGCGGACCTCGATACGGCCGCGTTTGTTCCGGATCGAGCCCATCCCCTCCAGTGCATGCGTGGCGCTCGTGACACTGGGACGCCTCACGCCCAGCATGGCAGCCAGGAACTCGTGCGTAAGCAGCACCTCGTTGTCGCCGGTGCGGTCCTGGGTCATCAGGATCCAACGGGCGAGCCGCGCCTCGATGTTGAACGTGAGGTTCATGTAGGTGGTCTGGCCCATCTGGACGATCAGCGTATGCGTGAAGAGGAGAAGCGGGAGAAGGATGGACGGGGAGGTCTGGATCGCCGCGCGGAGGTCCTGCGTGCTGATCCGCAAGGCCTCACCGGCGCCCTGTACGACAGCTGCATGCGGGGTCCTGTCGGCGCCCTGGATGACCGGGAAGCCGACCAGCCCCTCATGCCCGACCAACCCGACCTCGATCCTGCCTTCTGCCGTGTCGGCAACCATGGAACTGATGCCGCTCTCCGGGAAATAGACATGCGGGATCGGCTGATGGGGCTGAATCAGCACCGTGTGCAAGATCATCGGGACGCGTTCGAGCTTCGGTTCGAGCAAGGCGAAATCGCTCCGGGAAAGGACCGAGAGCAGGCGATTGTGAACGATCGACGACTGAAAAAGGGCCACGTCACTCTCCCTTGAGGGGCAAGAGCGCGTGTCAGCGCCCAAGGCGTCGGCAGACGATCTCCTGTGCTAAACGTTCCGAACCGCAATTGCAGCCCCCAGTCGCTGATTGTCAGGTAGCAGACTCTTCTCTCGTTTCCAATGGCGCAGGATGAAACTGACGATGTATCTGCTGTGGTATAAGAGCAGGTGGCTCGAAACTAACCTATGATCATAATTTTCCAGAGTTCCCGAAAATGGTCCCACTGCGAGCCTCTGCAGGCAGTTCGGATCGAGCGCTGCGGTCCAAGCTGGACGGCTCGGAGGCGTTGCTTGAGGCCGTCGTGCGGGAGCGGACCGTGGAGGCGCGGTCGGACGTCTTGCGCCAGGGTGAGGTGCCGTCGGTCGCGCATGTCCTGCTGCATGGCCACACCTGCCGCTACCGGCTCCTGAGCGACGGACGTCGGCAGATCACCGCCGTGCTCTTGCCGGGCGACATGTGCGACCTGGAAGCCGTGATGCGGGGCCGGGCCGACTACGGCGTCGGCGCTCTGACCACCTGCATCCTCGGCGAGATCCCGGCGGAGCGGGTCGCCGACCCGACGACCCTCGACCCCGAGATGAGCCGTGCGCTCTGGCGGCGTCTGCTGAGGGACGAGGCGATCTCCAGAGAGTGGCTGGTCCGCATAGGCCGCCGCACCGCCCTGGAGCGCGTCGCGCACCTCCTGTGCGAGCTGCGGGTCCGTGTGGACGCGATCGGCCTCGCGGTGGCCGAGGAGTTCGACATGCAGTTCACGCAAGTCGAGTTCGCCGACATCCTCGGCATGTCGACGGGTCACATCGACAGAGTTCTGCAGCAACTGTGCAGGACCGGATTGATAGCCCTCTCGCGCGGGGTCATCACCGTCCTCGACATGCCCACCATGGAGATGGTGGCGGGCTTCGACCCCAGCTACCTGCGGGCGGCCTGAGGTGTCTGCGCTGCCGCGGTCCGAGTTCATTCGGAGCATCTGGCGTGTGCCTCCGCTGGCGGCCGCCCACAGCACTCCGGCTTTTCGCGTCCTCCGTCGAATCGTGAGGGGCCCGTGAGCACTCAGAAACCCGCATCGAAACGTCACTTCACCGCTGCGGCACGAGCGGCGGCCATCGAAGGGAGACGGCGCAAGAGGGAGGCAGCGCCTCCGAAGGACGCCCCGGAGGTGTTCGTCGTCCGGAAGCCCGACAACGATCTCGTGTTCGGATGGGAGATCCGCCGCTTCGGCGCCCTCGTCATCGAGAAGGGCGGCGCCGGCTATTCCACGATCCACGACGCCCGGACCGCTGGGGAAAGCGCCCTATCGGCTTTGGGGGTCGAGGCATGAGCGCCCGCTTCAACGCCGGCGAGCCGGTGCGGGAGGTCCCATCCACGGCACGACCGGCCCGTCGGACCATCACTCGCTCCCAGGCATCGGCCTGTCTTCGACGGCTCTGCGAAGCCGTGCTGTCGCGCATGGCTCGGAGGGCGATGCAGTGAATAAGATCGGCTCGAACTATCCCCAACGCGACATAATGCGCGAGCTTTTCAAGGCGCTCGGCGACGATCGCGAGATGGTCTGCTTGGCCTACATGGAGGCCGAGCGGGACGGAAAGGTCGCCAGGCCACGCGGCGCCGAGGACATGGCATCCGGCACTCACGCCAAGGCGCTCTGGCGGGAGGGCAAGCTCAAGGGCTGGTTCGCATGACGTCGGCGACCGAACCGCGCCCGATGTGTTTCACCCTGCGTCGCATTCGCCCTCTCGGCGACAGCGGTGGCAAGAGCCGCTGTGGATGGACGGTCTATTCCTACCCGGATCTTGCCCTCCTATGCGACGGTCGGATCATCGGCGACCTCGAGAAAGCCGAAGGCATGGCCCGCACCGCGATCACGGCCATGGGCGGGACACTCGAATTCCTGTGGGGCGCCCGACCGCACCGGAGAAGATCGCGCTTCGGAAGGTCATGAAACCTTGCGGGCTCTCGTGGAGCAACACGAGGCCTGAACTCGGGCGCTTTTTGCCGAGAATCGACGCTGCGGCCCATCATGCATCGAGACCGAACTCGTGACGCAACTGAACCTCACGGAACTGCTCACATCATGGCGCTCTACGCAGCATGATCATCATGTCGGTGTTTCACCGCGGCGAAGCGTCGATGGCGGGCGCGGAGGATCGGACCCACCGAGCGAGACGCCGGTCCGAGTCGGAGACGCAGCTCCCGCACAGCACCGCTACGCCATAGCGTCGTCGGCCGGCTCCGACCTCCTGCGCCGGGCTATCGGCGGCTTCGATGGCTACCTCAGTCTCTTTTGTGGCGTGAAACCCTACAGCCGCGACGCGCGCTGTCTCCTGCGCTGCGCCGTCATTCCCTCTCCTTGCGCCTTCACGCTGTCGGACGGCGCCGCGCTCCGGCCCGGCGACCTCGTGATCGACCTCCATCTCTGGAACGAGCACATCCCGCCGATGCCCGCGTCCGGGCCGGATCTCGCCTGGGGACGCCTCGTCGCGGCTTGGATGCGGCATTCCCTCGTCCTGCTCGCGGGAGCGCTCGACGTGGATCCCGGCCTGCGCGACGCCCGGGCGATCCGTGCCAGGACCAATTTCGTGGGCTGGGGGGAACGGAGCGAGAGCCTGACGCGCCTGATCGCGCGCTTCGGCTTCGAGGACGTCGATGAGCCGCCCTCCCTGCACGAGCGCGTCCACGACGCGTTCGAGAACATCCTGATCGGGGCACTCACCTGGACCCACAATCCCGAGGCGCTGCGGCGCGACCGGCTGATCCGCCAGCGACGTCCCGTGTGGATGTCGGTGGAGGCGCTCCGGCGCCTGCACGGAGGCTGACGGCGGTGCTCCTCGCGGCGGCGCTGTTCGACGCGGCCCTCCTGTGGGCCATCCTGCGGATGGTCGGGCAGGCCAGGGTCTACGAGAGCCTGCGGCCGCCGGATGATGCCGCGCCGTCGTCCGGCGGCGCCTCGGCCTGCTGTCGCTGGAGCCGTCCCAGGAACTCGGCGGAACGGTCGCGCGCGACGGGAAAGTGGAGCGGCCGCGTGGCGCCGAAAACCTGACGCCGGGCACCCGTGCCAAGGCGCCCTGAGACGAAGGCAGGCTTAAGGGATGGCTCGCCAGATGAGATCCTGGCCCCCCCGTGCGATGACGTTTCAGATTCGGCCGGCCGGAGACGGTGCCTCCGAGGCGCGATGGCGCTGGTTCGTGTACGACCGTGGCGGCGAGGATTTCCTCCGCAATGGTCAGACCATCGGCAGGCGCGAGGATGCCGAGAGGGCCGCCCAGGCCGCCATCGCGGTGATGGGCGGAGTGGTGGTGGAGCCGCCCCGGTGATCGACCGCGCGTGGCTCACGGTCTTCAAGACGCTCGCCGGCATCATCGGCTCGTCGCAGCCCTATGACGCTTCGGGCGGCTTCCTGCTCCTGCATTCCATCGATGCCACGCTGGAATCGCGCGAGCTCGGAGGATCGCATGCCGCGGCCCGCCACCACCTTATGGCGACCCTGGACGCGCGCGCGGATCGTCTCGAGGCTGCCCGGCGCTCGATGGTCAGGATCTGCTTCGAATTGGAGAGCCTTCTCCAATCGACCGCTTGAGCCGCGTTCGCGGACCGCTCATCGCAGGAAACGACAGCGACATGAACGACACCGAAGCCGCGTTCCGGATTGACGTCGGCCGTTCGCCCCTCCCGGTCGGGTCGCCCTTCACGGTCGCGTCCACCCGTGCTCCGGCACGGCTGAAACCTCGCCGAGGCAGGCGCCATGACCGGGCCTGAGATGTCCTGCGACCGCCGGAGCGGCGCGGAGCCGCCGGGCTGGGCCACGGCGGCGACGATCACCGGCGTTCTGGCGATTCTCTACTTCCTGCGCTACGCGCTGATGCCCATCCTGCTCGTCGCGGCCCTGGCCTTCGTGCTGCGCCCGATCGTGCGCTTCCTGCAGCGCCGCCTCCGCGTGCCGAAGCTCGCCGGCGTCCTCGTCGTCTACGTCGCGGTGCTGGCCGTGGCGGGGCTGGTGGCATGGTACCTCGTCGGAGAGGTTGGGGAGAAGGCCGTCAAGGGCGCGTCTGATGCGCCGCATCTGCTGACCGAGGAGATCAGGCGCCTGTTCGGGCCGCAGGTCCACGCCTTCGGCCGGGACGTCAGCGCCGAGGACCTGTCGCGACGCATCGTCGACGGCGTCGAGAACGCCGTCGCCAAGCCCGAGCTGGCGCTCCTGGCCGGAGGCGCAGTTGTGGGCGCCCCAGCGGTCAGCGTGTTGATGCTGGTGGTGCTATTCTACTTCCTCAACTCCGGCCGACAGCTTGTCCAGGGCCTGCTGCACCTGTTCCCGCCGCGCTACCGCGCCCACCTCACCCACCTCGGCACCCGGGTCGAGCCGATGCTGCGCCACTACGTGCGCGGCGTCCTCGTTGTGACGATCTACACGGCCGCCGTCTCCGAGCTGGTGCTGGGGCTCGTCTTCCACGTCTCCTTCGCGCCCCTGGTGTCGGTCGCGGTTGGCGTGCTGGAGATCATCCCCGTGGTGGGTCCGGCGGCCTCGATCGCCCTATTCGCCGTAGCGGCCGTGGTGGACGGCCACGGTCTGTGGACCTTCGCGAGCTTCATGGGGCTGGCGATCTTCCTGCGCGTTTCCACCGACAACGTCGTCGGCCCGCTCGTGCTGGGGCGCGCCGTCACGCTCCACCCCGTGGTGATCATCATCGCCTTCCTGATCGGCGCCTCCCTGTTCGGCATCATCGGCGTGTTCGTCGCCGTCCCGGTCGCGGCCGCGGTGAAGATCGTCCTCGCGGTGTGGTACGGCGAGGACGACGGCCAGGGCGAGAGGGCATCCTCGTGACGGACCGGCCGATCAACGCTGGCGCGATCTGGCCGAGCTACGGCCGCGTCCTGCGCTATGCCGCCGTGGTCGTGGGGGTGGCGCTCGTGCCCGTCCTGCTGTGGAAACTGTCCGACGTCGTCCTGCTGACGGTCGGTGCGGTGCTGCTCGCCACGCTGATCGAGGTCGTGGCCGAGCCGCTCGAACGCTGGACGCCGTTGCCGGGCTGGTCGCGCCTCGTCGTCGCGGGCCTCGTGGTCCTCGGCCTCTTCGGCCTTGCGGCCTGGGTGTTCGGCTCGCAGCTGGCGTCCGAGCTGACGGATGTCACCGAGCGGGCGACGGCCGCCGTGGACCAGTTGCGCGAGCACCTCGACCGGTCCGGCATCGGCCGCACCATCCTTGAGCGCGCGGGCAGCACGGATGTCTCGGTCATGGCGACCGGGCGGGAAGCGCTCGCGCTCGGCGTCTCGGCGCTCGAAGGCTTGGTGGTCATGGCGATCAGCGCCGTCTACCTCGTGGCGCAGCCGGAACCCTACCGGCATGGCATCGCGCTGCTGTTCCCGCCGCGCGCGCACGGCCGCGTGTATGCGGCCCTCGACGAGGTCTGGCGCACGCTGCGCCTGTGGCTCCTCGGGCAGCTCACACAGATGCTGATCATCGGCCTCCTGACGACGTTCGTCGTTTGGCTGATCGGCGTGCACTCGCCCCTGGCGCTCGGCCTTATCGCCTTCGTGGCGGAGTTCGTCCCCTACCTGGGCCCGATCCTGGCGGCGGTGCCCGCCCTGCTGGTCGCCTTCACGCAGAGCCCTGAACTCGCGCTGTGGACCCTGGGCGGCTACCTCGCCATCCACCAGGTCGAGGGCAACATCGTCACGCCGCTGATCCAGCGACGGCTGATCGTCATCCCGCCGGCCCTGATGCTGATCGGCATCGCCGCGGTGGGCTCCTTGTTCGGCACCGTGGGCGTGCTGTTCGCCGGGCCGATCGTGGCGATGCTCTATGCCGGCATCCGCCAGCTCTACGTGCGGGACGCGCTGGACGAGGAGGTTTGACGCCAGGTGTGGCCGAGCCTTCGGCCCTCCCCGAAGCTGGGCTCCCGCTTCGCCTCAACTCCAGTCCGGCGCGCTTTCCGTCGCCTCGGCATCGCCCCCGTAGAGCGCCTCCCGCGTCCAGGGCCGCGCCGCCATTGCGACATCGCTCTCCGGCTTGTAGGCCACCACCTGGGCGAGGCGCAGCCAGCCGCGATCGAAGGCGTAGCCCATGCCGGCCATGTACATGCGCCAGATGCGGTAACGCTGCATACCAGCGGCGGCCTGCGCGGCCTCGGCGTTCGCTTCCAGCCGCTCGACCCAGCGCGACAGCGTGCGGGCATAATGGGGGCGGAGATCCTCGACGTCCGTCACCTCTAGTCCAGCCTTGGACACTTCGTAGACGACGCGCGACAGATGCGGGATCTCGCCGCCCGGGAACACGTAGCGGTCGATGAAGTCGCCGCCGGCCGGACCCGTGGCGTGCCCGTTGGGATCGCCGGCCGTGATGCCGTGGTTGAGCGCGATGCCGCCTGGCCTGAGCAGCCGCGCCATCCCGGAGAAGTAGGTGCCGAGATTCCTGATCCCGACGTGCTCGTACATGCCGACCGACACGATCCTGTCGAAGCCTTCCGGGTCCTCCACGTCGCGGTAGTCCTGCAGGCGCACCTCGATCCGGTCGGCCAAGCCCTCGGCGGCGATGCGGGCGCAGGCGTAGTCGTGCTGCTCGCGGCTCAGCGTCACGCCGACGCCGGTGACGCCATAGTGCATCGCGGCCCAGCGCAGGAGCCCACCCCAACCGCAACCGATGTCGAGCAGGCGGTCCCCGGGCCGGAGCCGCAGCTTGCGGCAGATGTGGTCGAGCTTGCGCTTCTGGGCGACGTCGATGGTCTCGGTACCGTCGCCGAAATACGCGCAGGAGTAGATCATTTCCCCTTCGAGCCACAGCGCGTAGAACTCGTTCGACACGTCGTAGTGGATCGCGACGTTCTCGGCGTCGCGCCTGCGGCTGTGGCGGCCGGGGATCCTGGCCGCCAGCGGCGCGAGGCGCTGCACGAGCCGCGAGTGCCCGACGCCGTCGGCGATCTTCAGTCCGACGTGGAGCACGTCGCGCACCGCGCCCTCGACCGTGAGGTCGCCCCGCACATAGGCGTTGCCGAGGCTCGACATGTCGCCCAGGGCGAGGCGGCGGAGCACCGCAGCGTCATGGATCGCGATCGTGACGGCGGGCGCCGGCACGAAGTCGAAGCGCTCGCCGTCCCAGAAGGCCAGCCGCAGCGAAGGCGGGTCGGCCCTCATCCGCTCGCGGACGGCACCGAGGACGCGCTGGCGCAGGCTCATGGAAACCCTGTCTTCGTCACCCGACTGCTCTCCTCGGCTCTCGTCGGCAATGCGATCGATCCGAGACAGGTCCCCGGATGATCTCCCCGCGCAGGCGCCGCAGTGCATAGCCTTGGAACCCGGTCCCGTTCGGCATGGTCATCCGAGGCGGACCGAGGAAGAAGCCCCACGATCCAGCCCCGCGACGTCCCGATGGAAAGAACCGCCTCATGAAACAGGACACGTCGCTGCTCCCGGGCCGGCTGCTCCGCCAAGCCGGTGCATCGAAGAAGATCGAGAGCTTCACCGGCATCGAGGTCCACGACCGCCGTCTCGAAGAGGTGCTGTCCGCCGATGCCGAGCCGGCGATCCTGTACCAGTTCACCCTGCACGGCGAGGGGACGATCTGGGATGCGCCGAACAACCGGCTGGTGTGGTCGGACGTGCCGAACCGGCGGCTCCTCGGCTGGTATCCCGACGGCCACGTCGAGGTGGTGATCGACAACACCGAATTCATGAACGGCAACGCGCTCGGTGCCGACGGCGTGCTGGTCCATTGCGAGCATGGCCGGCGCTGCATCAGCCGCTCGGACGGGCGCGGCGGCGCCGACCCGATCGTCACGCACTACGAAGGCGGACGCCTGAACTCGCCCAACGACGTGACGGTGGCGGCCGACGGGGCGATCTGGTTCACCGATCCCACCTTCGGCATCCTGATGCCCAACCAGGGCTCCATCGTCGAGCCGGACCTCGACCACCGCAGCGTCTACCGCTTCGATCCCGCCACCGAGGACCTGCGGCGCATGGCCGACTTCGAGCAGCCGAACGGGCTGTTCTTCTCGCCGGACGGTCGGACCCTCTACGTGTCCGACACGGCGCGCTCGCTCGGCGAGATCATCGGCGGCCACGAGAAGGACACCCACGAGATCGTCGCCTTCGATGTGGCGTGCGACGGCACGCTGTCGAACCGTCGCTTCTTCCTGCGCACCGACCACGGCTATCCGGACGGCTTCGCGGTGGACGCGCGCGGGTGGGTGTGGACGACGTCGGGCGACGGCATCCAGATCTACGCGCCGGACCGCACCAAGCTCGGCTTCTTCCCGACCCCGGCCACGCCGTCGAACTGCTGCTTCGGGGGCCGGGGCATGGACCGCTTCTTCGTCGCCGCCAAGAGCGACCTGCTCGTCCTGGACCTGAAGGCAGCCGCCGCCTGATCTGCCGCTGCGCCTCGCGGCGATCGGCGCGCCTTCCCCTCGCCATGGAGCCGTCGCCTTGGGCCCTTCCCGTATCACGATCATCCGGCACGCGGAGCAGCATGCCGACCGAGGCGTGACCATCGAGGGGCAGCCCGAAGAGCACAGCCTCACCGTGCGGGCGTGGCAGCGCGCGGGCGCCCTCGCGCGCCTGTTCGGTCCCGACGGAGATTCCGCGCTGCGGCCGCAGGTCGTCTACGCTTCAACGGTCGGTCCAGGAACGCGAGATGCAACTGACCAGGAACGCTTGATGACGTTTTGCGAAACGCTCTCCGGCAACCCTCTTGGCCAATGAGAAAATCTGTACTCACCCTCGTTGGAGTGCGGTCGGTAAACGGAGGCTCACGCGTTGGTTGGACAGCCAAGTGGTAGCATCAATCAATAGCGTCCGCTTAGGAACTTCCAGGACCGAGGGCGGCCGATCCGCTGTCCACCCTGCCTCGCCATTCGATCGTTGCCGGCAGGTGTCGACCCAAGCCGGGCATAGCTACGCAGCCAAAGCACCGCCGAAAGCGGCCGTTCAGGGCAGCGAAGATCCTTACTGCCGAGCGCTCGCGGCGCTCAATGCCTCGCTCTGGGTCCCGGTGAGCGACGATCCCTCGGGCGTGCTTCCCAGGGCCGTCGAGGCCTCCCGCCGGCTGACGGCCGGCCTACTGGCGGCGGCTTGACCGCCGTCCCTTACCCCTTTCCGGGCGGCACGATCCCGAGGTTGTCCTTAGGGATCGCGGCCAGCGTCGCGTCGCTGAGGCCGAGATGCTGCTTGACCAGCTCCGGTGGCAGCGCCGCGATCCAGTTGTTCAGCGACACGTCCTGGTAGACCGGCGCCTTGAACATCTCCAGGTAAACGAGATCCTCCGTGCCCGTATTCTCGATGTAGTGGGGCAGGGTGGCGGGCGCGTAGCCGACGTCGCTCGGGTTGAAGTCGATGGTGCGCGCGTCCGAGTGGTTGGCGAACAGCGTCATACGCCCCTTGCCGGAGATCCAGAACTGCCACTCGTCGGCGTTCTGGTGCCAGTGCAGCGAGCGCATCGCGCCGGGCTTCACCACCACGTAGGCGGCCGCGACGTTGCGCGAGATGGTGAAGTTGCGCGAGTCGACGACGCGAATCGAGCCGTTGGCGTCCTCCTTGGTGGGCTTCATGTCGGTGAGGCCGAACGCGAAGTCGATCTTCGACATCGGGTGCGACGCCGTCATCGCGGCCGCGTCCTGCGCGAGCGCGGGCGGCAGCGGCGCGGGGAAGATGTAGCGGCCCTCCGGCGGGATGGCGTCGAAGGGCTTCAGGGCGTCGACGCCGACGCCGAAGTTCTTCGCCACCACCTCGCGGGGCGTGTGGATCAGCCAGTCCGAGATCAGCTTGGTGTCGTCCTCGGAGAAGGTGCCGTCGTCGAACACCAGGAGGAACTCGCAGCCGTCCGGCCCGAGGCCCTGGATCGAGTGCGGCAACCCCTGCGGGAAGTACCACAGGTCGCCGGCCTTGACGTCCTTGACGAAGGGACTGCCGTCGTAGTCGAGCGCGGTGATGCGGGCCGTGCCGGTCAGCATGATGGCCCACTCGTCGGCGGCGTGCCAGTGCAGCTCGCGGATGCCGCCGGCCTCCAGCCGCATGTTGACGCCGGCGATATCCTTCGAGATCGGGAAGTCGGTCACGTTGACCTGGCGCGCCCAGCCGCCCCGCTGGATGCGGCGGTGCGCGAGGCTCATCGAGGACCAGAACTGCTTCACCGAGCCGTGGTCGGAGACGGGCGGCATCCCCGAGTCGGGCAGCATGGTCCCGAGCGGCACGTTCTGCGGGCCGGGGTTGGTGGCGCTGGCGCCCGCCATGCCGGCCTCCGTCGAGGCCCGGGACTGCGCCAGCGCGGCGCTCGACAGCGCGGCGCTCGACGCCGCGAGGCCGAGCCCCGCCGCGCCGGCGCCAAGCAGCCCGCGGCGCGATGGGGCGAAGCCCGCTGGCTCGCGGCGGGGCGGGGGCGTGGCGGGGTCGGTCCGGTCGGTCATCGGGCTCTGTCCTCGGGGGCGCTGTCGTCGCGCTCCGAACGCCCGCGGCCGGTGCGGGGTCCCGCGCGGGCCCGGATGAGCTTGCCCACAGTCGGCGGGGAACCCCGGACGGCGCCGGCGGCGTTACGTTACGTCCACGGTGAAGCCGTCGCTGGTGGGCCGGAGTCCGCGCCTTGCCCCTGATCGACCGTCGCCTGCTCCTGTCCGGCGCCGCCCTCGTGGTGGTGGCCGGCACGGCCCGCGCCGGCACGATCGCAGGATCGCTGCCCTGGGCGCCCGGCGCCGGCGCCCCGCCGCAGCCCGTCGTGCCCGGCCCCTGGCACTTCTTCACGCCGGCGGAAGGCCGCACGGTCGAGGCCATCGTCGACCGGATCATCCCGCCGGACCCGGACGGCCCGGGCGGCAGGGAGGCGGGCTGCGCGGTGTTCATCGACCGGCAGCTCGCCGGGCCCTTCGGCCGCGCCGAGGGCCTCTACGACCGCGGCCCCTTCCTCACCGGCACGAAGGAGCAGGGGCCGCAGTCGCGCCTCGACCCTGCCACGCAGTACCGCGGCGCGCTCCGCGCTATCGACGCCTACGCGGCGCAGCACTACGGCGGCCACCCCTTCGTCGAACTGACGGCCGCCGACCAGGACGCGGTGATCGGCGCGATCGAGGACGGCAGCCTGCCGATCGAGGACGTGGTCACCAAGGACTTCTGGACGGTGCTCCTGAAGAACACGCGGCAGGGCTTCTTCGCGGACCCGGTCTACGGCGGCAACCGCGACATGGCGGCGTGGCGCTGGATCGGCTTCCCGGGCGCCCGCTACGACTATTCGGCCTGGATCGACCGCCACAACGAGCCTTACCCGCACGGGCCGATCGGCATCGCCGAGGCGCCGAGCTGGCAGCCCGCGGCCGCCAAGTAGCCCGAGGACCCAACCCCTTTGCGCAAGCTCCCCCACAAGGACGTGGCCATCATCGGCCTCGGCTGGACCGGCTCCATCATGGCGCACGGGCTCAGCGAGGCCGGGCTCGACGTGATCGCCTTCGAGCGCGGCCCCTGGCGCGACACCGCTCAGGATTTCCCGCCCACCTACGCGCCGGACGAGTACCGCTACCGCGTGCGGCATGAGCTGTTCCTGCGCCCCGCGCAGATGACCTTCACGTTTCGCAACAACGCTTCGCAGACCGCGCTGCCGATCCGCGACTGGGGCGCCTTCATGCTCGGCAACGGCGTGGGCGGCGGCGGCCTGCACTGGAACGCCGAGATGTGGCGCTTCGAGCCTTCGCAGTTCGTGCTGAAAACGCACCTCACCGAGCGCTACGGCGCGAAATTTCTGCCCGCCGGCATGACGATCCAGGACTGGGGCGTCACCTACGACGAGCTGGAGCCCCACTACGACCGCTTCGAGTACCTGTGCGGCACGGCCGGGACGGCGGGCAACCTCAAGGGGGTGGTCCAGCCCGGCGGCAACCCCTTCGAGGGCCCGCGCTCGCGGCCCTACCCGACCCCGGCGCAGAAGCAGCCCTACAGCGCGACGCTGTTCGCGAAAGCCGCGCGGGAGATGGGGCACCAGCCCTTCCCGCAGCCGTCCGGCAACATGAGCCAGCCCTACACCAACCCGCTCGGGGTGACGCTCGGCCCTTGCACGTTCTGCGGCTACTGCGAGTGGTTCGGCTGCGGCAACTATTCGAAAGCGAGCCCGCAGACCACGATCCTGCCGGCGCTGGTCAAGAGCCGGGGCTTCACGGCGCGCGACAATTGCGAAGTGCTGCGCATCACTCTCGACGGCGCGGGCAAGCGCGCCACCGGCGTCGTCTTCGTCGACGCGGACGGCGAGGAGTGGGAGCAGCCGGCGGACCTCGTGCTGTCCTGCGCCTTCACACCCTTCAACGTGCAGATGCTGATGCTATCTGGCATCGGCCGGATCTATGACCCCGCTACCAAGCGGGGAGTCGTCGGCCGCAACTTCACGCATCAGACGGTATCGACCGCCCAAGCGTTCTTCGACCCGAAGACGGTGCGATTCAACCCCTTCATCGCGTCGGGCGCGATCGGCATGTGCATCGACGACTACAACGGCGACAACTTCGACCACGGCCCCCTCGGCTTCGTCGGCGGCGGCTACATGGGCCAGGTGCAGACCAACGGCCGGCCCATCGAGACGACGCCGGTGCCGACCGGCACGCCGACCTGGGGCGCGAAGTGGAAGGCTGCCGTCAAGGAGAACTACAACTCCTCGATCTACGCCGGCTCGGGCGTCCACGGCTGCTTCTACGCCTACGACGACGTCTTCATGGACCTCGACCCGACCTACAAGGACCGCTTCGGCCGCCCGCTCGTGCGCATGACCATCGACTTCCACGAAAACGAGCACAAGATGAGCGCGTTCCTGACCGACCGCTATGCCGAGATACTGCGCGCCATGGGGGCCACCCGCGTCGACAAGCTGCCGCGCACGGGCCACTACAACGTCACCGACTACCAAACCTCGCACCTGTGCGGCGGCGCCGTGATGGGGGCCGACCCGCACAGCTCCGTGGTGAACCGGTACCAGCAGAGCTGGGACGTGCCGAACCTGTTCGTCATCGGCGCCTCGTCGTTCCCGCAGAACGCCGGCTACAACCCGACCACTACGGTCGGCGCGCTCACCTACTGGACGCTGGACGCGATCGTGAACCAGTACCTCAAGGCGCCCGGCCCCCTGGTGCAGGCCTGAGGGGGCCGTCATGCGCAAACTCCTCCTCGGCGCCGCCGCGGTCGCCTGCCTCGGCGCCGGCGCGCTCGCGGCCGCCTACGTGGTGACCGACCCCAAGCTGCCCTCCGGCCCGCAGGCCGAGAGCCACGGCGACGCGCAGAGCTTCTCGGAGGTCGAGTACGGCCGCACCATGCTGACGATCGCAGACTGCGCGGCCTGCCACACCGCCAAGGACGGCGGCGAGCCCTTCGCGGGCGGGCGGGCGATCGAGACGCCCTTCGGCGTAATTGTGTCCTCCAACATCACACCGGATCGCGAGACCGGCATCGGCTCGTGGACCGACGACGATTTCGCCGACGCGCTGTGGCACGGCTTCGGCAAGGACGGGCACCAGATCTACCCGGCCATGCCCTACCCCTACTACACGCACATGACGCGGCGGGACGTGGACGCCATTCACGCCTACCTCAAGACGCTGAAGCCCGTGCACAAGGAGGTCGTGTCGGACACGCTGCCGTTTCCGCTGAACATCCGGCTCGGCATGCGGGCCTGGAACCTGCTCTACTTCCGCGACGCCCGTTTCGCGCCCGACCCGGCCCACGACGACGTCTACAACCGCGGCGCCTACCTGGTGACCGGGCCGGAGCACTGCGGCGCCTGCCACACGCCGAAGACGATCCTCGGCGGCGACGAGACCGCGAAGCTCTACCAGGGCAACGTCATCCAGGGCTGGACGGCGCCCAACATCACCGGCGACCAACGGCGCGGCATCGGGTCCTGGTCGGTCGAGGACGTGGTCGAGTACCTCAAGACCGGCCACAATAGGCAGGCGGCCTCGTCCGGGCCGATGGCTGAGGAGGTCGGCCTGTCGTCCTCGCGCATGGGCGACGACGAGCTGCGGGCCATCGCGGTCTATCTCAAGGCGCAGCCGGGCCAGGACGACGCCGGCGCGCCCGTGCCGGCCGGCACGCCCGCCATGCAGGCTGGCGCCGCCATCTACGCGGACAGCTGCGCGTCCTGCCATCGCGGCGACGGCTCGGGCGTGCGCGGCCTGTTTCCGACGCTGGCCGGTGCGCCGGTGGTGCAGCAGCTCGACCCGACCAGCCTGATTCGGGTGGTGCTGCAGGGCGCCCGCAGCGCCGCGACGCCGAGCGCGCCGACTGGCGCCGCCATGCCGTCCTACGACTGGCGGCTCGACGATGCGCAGGTGGCTGCGGTGGTCACCTACATTCGCAACGCCTGGGGCAATCAGGCGCCGGCCGTCGAGGCCGGCGCGGTCGCCAAAAGTCGCAGAGCGTTCGCGGAGCAGGCCCACCCTGTCGAGTAGAGGTCAACGGCGCCCATCGAGATGGGATTGTAACGACGCCAGACACCGATTGAGGCCAACCCGGGGAAGCGGTTCGATCCGCCCAGCCTACTTCGCCATCAGGCCGTTGCCGGCTGGAGTCGACCCAAGGACGTCGTTCCAAGCGCCTTGTGGCGCACTCTTAAGCTGACGCCCGATGACTCCGGCGCTCGCTTTGCCTCGGTCGCAGCGACACTCAGCGGGGGCGGATGGAGGGATCATCGGCAAACGAACTTAGCCGCGCTCGATGGACGTCTCGGTCCTGTCCACCTTCGATCTGGTCATCCGCTTCCCCCTCCTTCGCGAGCGATGGGCCGCGCGAGCGCCGTCCGTTGACCTCGGTCGCGCTGCAGAATAGGAGTCGGGATAATTATGTTATAACGTAGCGCTGAGGTCCATGGACACGCCATCAGTCGGGACGCAGGTAGGCCCGCTCGCACCCTGGGGCATGTTTCTGCACGCTGATCCCGTGGTGAAGACCGTGATGGTCGGCTTGGCTGCGGCATCGGTGGTGACCTGGGCGCTGCTGCTCGGCAAAGGCGCCGCGCTCGCCGCCGGCGCGACGCAGGTGCGCCAAGCTCTCCGGCAGCTCGCAGAAGGCGACGCGTGGAAGGAGGTCGCGACCTCAGGGCCTGTGGCGGCCCTGATCACGGCCGCCCGCGAGGAGATCGAGCGGTCGGGGCCGCTGCCGTCGGGAGGCATCAAGGAGAGGGCGGCGCTGTCGCTGGCCCGCATCGAGGCCCGCGCGGCGCGGGGCATGGCCCGCGGGACGGGCGTGCTGGCCACGGTCGGCTCGGTGGCGCCCTTCGTCGGGCTGTTCGGAACCGTGTGGGGCATCATGGACAGCTTCGTCGGGATCAGCCGAGCCCACACGTCGAATCTGGCGGTCGTGGCGCCCGGCATCGCCGAAGCCCTCCTCGCGACCGCCATCGGCCTCGTGGCCGCCATCCCGGCCGTGGTGATCTTCAACGGCTTCGCGCGCGGCGTCGCGGGCTACAAGGCGCTGCTCGGCGACGCCTCGGCCGAGGTCATGCGCCGCCTGTCGCGCGACCTCGACAGACGGGACGCGGCCCGCGCGGCCGGCCTGCCGGCGCGGGCCGCGGAATAGCGCATGGCTGTCAAGCTGAATTCGGGCGAAGGCGACGACCTCGCGCCCCTCGCCGACATCAACGTCACACCCTTCATCGACGTGGCGCTGGTGCTGCTCATCATTTTCATGGTGGCGGCGCCGCTGTCGACCGTCGACACGCCGGTGGACCTGCCGATCTCGAATGCCGCCTCGCAACCTCGTCCGAAGGATCCCGTGTTCCTGTCGATCGGACGCGACCTGTCGTTGAAGCTTGGCGAGGCCGAGGTCGCCCGGGGTGCTCTCGCCGACGCGCTCGACCGCGCCACGTCGGGGGACCATGACGCGCGCATCCTGCTGCGCGCCGACCGGGCCATCCCCTACGGCGACCTCATGGGCGTGATGAACGCGTTGCGCCGCGCCGGCTATCTGCAGATTGCGCTAGTCGGCCTCGACCTCGGCGACGCGCCGGCGACGCCATGACGCGCCTCCCGGCCGGGCAGCCGGGCGAGAACGGCTCAGCGGCGCTGCGCTGGATCGCCGCCGCCGCCTTGGCGCTGGGGCTGCACGCGGGCGTCGCGCTCCTCCTGGTGCGCGAGGCCCGGCCGGAGCCGCTCGACGCCGGCGGCGGCGACGCCGTCGCGGTGGAGCTCGACCCCGTCGAGGGCGAGGTCGCCAAGCCCGACGAGGTTCCGCCCGCCGTGCCGGCCGACGAGGCCCGGGACGCGACCGCCGCGGCGGCGGCCGCGCAGGCGAGCCGGGCGGCCCAGCAGCCGCTTGCCGAGGTACCCCAGCCGACGCCGGTTCCCCCCGAGATTCGGCCGCCTGAGCCGCCCCCGTCCGAGGTCGTGCCCGACGCACCCGCGCCTTTGCTCCCCCCCGAGCCCCCACGGCCTGAACCCCGGCCGGAGCCGCAGAAGCCCGCGACGCCGCCGGTCCGGGCGGCGCAGTCATCGAGCGCATCCCCGTCCTCGGCTGCCGCGGACGAGGCCGCGCCCACGGTGCGGAGGCTGTCGGCGGCGCGCGTCGCGACCTGGCGCGGCAAGCTGGTGCCGCACCTCAACCGCTTCCGCCGCCCGCTGGCCGGCACCGAGGGCGGCACGGCGCGGGTCGGCTTCACGATCGACGAGGACGGCCGCGTCACCTCCGTGTCGCTCGCGGCGAGTTCGGGCGATGCGGCGCTCGACGCTGCCGCCGAGGCGATGATCCGGCGCGCGAGCCCCTTCCCGCCGCCGCCGCCCGGGTTGGGCGGCGCGGCGCTCAGCTTCGTCGTGCCTGTGCACTACGACGCCCGTCGCCCGTGATCGAGCTGATGCATCTGAGCAACAGCTCATCCGTCCTCGCCGCAGCCGCCGCGGAAGCATTGACGGCTGAGGAGCAACTCCGGCATGAGGTATGTTATAACGTAACTTGAATTGAGGTTCGTGATGCCGCCGCGAGATCGACTTCTGGCCACCGTCGGTCTGTCGGCCCTCGCCTGCGCGGCGCTGTCGGCGGCGGCCGCCGCGCAATCCGAACTCCCGCAGGTCACGGTCGCCGCCCCGAAGGCGCCCGCCGCGAAGCCGAAGCTCAAGGCGTCGCCGAGATCCAAGCTCATGGCGGCCGCACCGCGGCGGGAAGTGCCGCATCCCGTCCTCGTCCGGCGCGAGGAGGCGCCGGCCGTGCGAACCCCGCTGCGCGCCGCATCGGCGGCCGGGCTGGCCGCGCGGGGCGCTGTGGGAGCGGGCGGCGGCGCGGGCGCCGGGGGTGGGGCGGGCACGGGTGCCGGCCTCGGGGCCAGAGCGGGCGTCCCGTCCAATATCGGGCCGGACGCGCCGGTCCAGTCCCGCTTCGACGCCGCCGAACAGCGGCTGCAGACCAAGGTCGGCACCAACGAGACGACCATCGGCCGCAAGGGCATCGAGGAGCTGCCGCAGGGCGACAACACGCCCATCCAGGATGTGCTCCAGCAGCTGCCGGGCGTCGCGCGGGATTCCGCGGCGAGCGGCGACTTCCACGTGCGCAACGAGCACGCCAACGTCCAGTACCGCATCAACGGCATCCGCTTGCCCGATGGCGTGTCGGGCTTCGGGCAGCTCCTGGAAACCAGCTTCGTCGGCCGTCTGACGCTGGTCGACGGGGCGCTGCCGGCCGAGTTCGGCCTGCGCACAGCGGCCCTCATCGACGTCCAGAGCCGCACCGACGCCTTCGACAACGGCGGCAAAGCCAGCCTCTATGGCGGCACCTTCGGCACGATCACGCCGCTGTTCGAGGACGGCGGCCACGTCGGCGCCTGGGACTATTTCTTCACGGGCCGGTACTTCAAGAGCGACCTCGGCATCGAGAACCCGGCGCCGACCCAAGACCCGATCCACGACCTGACGCGTCAGGGCCGCTACTTCCTGTTCGCGGGCACGCAGCTCGATCCCGACACGCGCCTGAGCGTCATCAGCGGCGCCGACTATCAGACCTTCCAGATCCCGACGTTACGGGGCCTCGTGCCGACCTTCGCGGCCTACGGGATTGACAGCTTCGATTCGGCCAGGATCAATGAGAACCAAGTCGAGCGCAGCGCCTTCAACGTGGTGGCGGTGCAGCGCGTGGTGGGCCAGTGGGACGCCCAGCTCGCCTATTACTCCCGCTTCAGCGACCTGCGCTTCGCGCCCGACCAGATCGGCGACCTCGTGTTCAACGGCGTCGCATCGGGCGTGTACCGGCAGAGCTACGTCAACGGCCTGCAGGGCGACGCGTCTTTCGCGTTCAACAACGCCCATACGCTGCGCTTCGGCTTCTTGGGCGAGGTCGAGCGCTCGCGCGCCTCGTCAGCCTCGACGCTGCTGCCCACCGACGACGGTGGGAACCCGATCGACGCGCCGTTCCGATCCTTCGACGGCTCATCCCTGATCGGCGGCCTCGCGGGCGTCTACGCCCAGGACGAGTGGAAGATCACGCACGAGCTGACGCTGAACACGGGTCTGCGCTTCGACCAGCAGCTCCAATACACGGACGCGAACCAGCTCAGCCCGCGCGTGAACCTTCAATATGCGCCGTTCGTCGGCACGGTGTTCCATGCCGGCTACGCGCGCAACTTTACCCCGCCCGAGCAGTCGCTGGCGGCCCCGACGAACCTCGCAGCGGTGGGGAACACGACGCAGCAGCCCGCCGTGCCGATCGACGATCCCGTGAAGCCCGAGCGCGCCAACGTTTACGACGTCGGCGCGACGCAGCAGCTGACGCGCACCCTGTCGGCCGGGCTCGATTTCTACTACAAGAGCGCGCGCGACCTGCTCGACGACGGCCAGTTCGGCCAAGCCTACGTGCTCACCGCCTTCAACTACGCCAAGGCCTACAATCGCGGCGTCGAGGCCAAGGTAAACTACGACGACGGCGACCTGCGCGCCTACGGCAACGTGGCCGTGGGCAGCCAGCGCGCCAGCCAGGTGATCTCGAACCAGTTCCTGTTCGACCAGGACGAGTTCGACTATATCTCGAACCACTCCGTCTACACGGACCATTCGCAGACCGTGACGGCCTCGGCGGGCGCCTCCTACCTGCTGTGGGGCACGCGCTACAACGTCGACATGATCTACGGCTCGGGGCTGCGGAGCGGCTTCGCCAACACGAGCCACGTGCCGGGCTACGTCGTCTTCAACGCGGGCCTGACCCGCGACTTCGCCGGCATCGACGGCAAGCCCGCGACCTTCCGCTTCGACGTGATCAACCTCGCCGACCGCACCTACGAGCTGCGCGACGGCTCAGGCATCGGCGTGTTCGCACCGCAATACGGGGAGCGGCGGGGTTTCTTCGCCGGCTTGGCACAGAGGTTCTGACGCCCGACGGCCGTCTGTTTCTGCCATGCTCATGATCGAGAGCGGCCGTTCCGCTGTCTGAAGGGTTTCAGATGCCGGCCGTCGACGAGGGTTTGACCGGGCTCACGGCCGGCGTCTGAAAGCCTTGGGAGGAGGAAACCGCGAGCCGGTGATCCCGTCCCGCTCCGGTGCGCAGGGCGCCCCTATGGGGATTGGGGCCTGGTGAGCCGTCTCCGGAAGGGTGCCGCACGCCGGTGATCGCGGCTTCCGCGCCCCTGCCGGATCGCGCAGGGCCGTGCCGGAGCGGTTGTGAAGGAGGGACAGCCTTCGCACCGGCCTGTCCAGTGGCAGGACGGCCAGGATCGGGACGAGGCCCTGCGTGGCTCGGCGGCGAGCGGCCTGCGGTCGGGACGACAGTGGCTGTGGGCGGCCGTGAGCGAGGGCGTCATGACGTGTCCACCGTGAAGGCGGAAGGGAGCCGCGAACGCGGCGCATGGCCGCGCTCGAACGTCTCGATCACCAGCATGCGGCCGCCGCAGCACGGGCATGGGCGAAGCTCCCGGGACGGCTCCTCGGTTCGGTCCTCGGCCTTCCGGTCGGGGCGGTCCGGGGGCCGCGTCACGGCGAGGAGTTCGCGGGCGCGGGCGATGGCGGCGGCCCGAGCGCCGCTGGCCAGCAGGCCGTAGTGCCGGATGCGATGGAAGCCGCTCGGCAGCACGTGGATCAGGAAACGGCGGATGAACTCGTCCGCCTTGAGCGTCATGGTCTTGATCCAGCCCTGGCCCTCGGCCTTGCCGCGGGCGCGGTAGTCCTTCCAGCGGAAGGTGACGCCCTCCTCGTCGCTCCGGATCAGGCGGCTGTTGGAGATCGCGACGCGGTGCGTGTAGCGCGACAGGTAGGCCAGCACGGCTTCCGGTCCGCCGAAGGGACGCTTGGCGTAGACCACCCATTCGGCCTTGCGAAGGGGCGCGAGGTGGGCCGCGAAGGCGTCGCGGTCGGCCAGCCCGACGGCCTCGCCGAAGAAGGCGAGGCGGCCGGCCGCATGCAGGGCCAGGAGCCCGTCCAGGAACAGCCGCCGGAACAGGCGCGACAGCACCCGCACCGGCAGGAAGAAGCCGGGCCTGCAGGCGATCCAGCGCGTTCCGTCAGGCGACAGGCCACCGCCGGGCACGATCATGTGCACGTGCGGATGGTGGGTGAGCGCCGATCCCCAGGTGTGCAGCACGGCGGTGAGCCCGATGCGGGCGCCCAGGTGCCTGGGATCCGCCGCCACCGTGGTGACGGTCTCGGCCGCGGCTTTGAACAACAGGTCGTAGACCGCGGCCTTATTGGTGAACGCGATGGTGGCGATGGAGGCCGGCAGGGTGAACACCACGTGGAAGTTGAACCGCCCCGGGTTTCTCGGAGGCTGATTGGCTTGGAATTTACGCCGCCATCGGGGGGGCCTCAAGCGCGGCGTAGAAGGCTGCTTCGGCTTCGGCCGGCGGAACGTTGCCGATCGGCTCGAGCAGCCTGCGGTGATTGTACCAGTCGACCCACTCAAGTGTGGCATATTCGACGGCCTCGAACGACCGCCATGGACCCCGCCGATGGATCACCTCGGCCTTGAACAGGCCGTTGATGGTTTCAGCGAGGGCGTTGTCGTAACTGTCTCCTATGCTGCCGACAGAGGGTTCGATGCCGGCTTCGGCAAGTCGTTCTGTGTATTTTATGCTGACGTATTGTACTCCACGGTCAGAGTGATGAATGAGAGCGCCGACAGGTCGGCGCTGGTGTAGGGCCTGCTCCAGGGCGTCCAGCACGAAGCTGGTCTGAGCGGAGCGCGAAGCTCGCCAGCCAACAATGCGGCGGGCGAACACGTCGATGACAAAAGCCACATAGACGAACCCGGACCAGGTCGCGACATAGGTGAAGTCCGACACCCACAGCGCGTTGGGACGAGGGGCCTTGAACTGCCGGTTCACCCGGTCGAGCGGGCAAGCCGCCGAGGGATCCGGCACTGTGGTGCGGGCCTTTCTTCCCCTCACAACCCCTTGCAGCCCCAAGACACGCATCAGGCGCGCCACCGTGCAGCGGGCGACGCGGATGCCCTCGCGGTCGAGTTGCCGCCAGATCTTCCGCACCCCGTAGACGCCGAAGTTCTCGTCGAACACGCGGCGGATCTCGACCATCAGCGTCGCATCGCTCCTGGCCCGCGCCGATCGCTTGGTGGGGTCGGCCTGCCGGGCCGCGTGCGCGTGGTACGTCGACGGGGCGATCGGCAACACTTTGCAGATCGGCTCGACCCCATGAGCATCCCGATGCTCGTCGATGAAGGCTTTCATGTCCGTGAGCGGCGGTCGAGCTCCGCCATGGCAAAATACGCGCTCGCCTTGCGCAGGATCTCATTCGCCTGCCGCAGCTCGCGGACTTCGCGTTCCAGCGCCTTGATGCGCTCGCGCTCGTCCGATGCAGGGCCAAGCCTCGCGGCTTTGCTGCTCTCTGCTTCCTTGATCCAATTGCGCAGGGTTTCCCCCGAACAGCCGATCTTGGACGCGATCGAACGAATGGCCGCGTGCCGCGAGCTGTGCTCGCCTTGATGCTCCTGCACCATCCGGACCGCGCGCTCGCGGACCTCGGGAGAAAACGGGGGTGTGCGCTTCGTCATGGCTCCAGTCTCGCAAGATCAGGAGCCTCCGGGAAACCCGGGGCGGTTCAGTGCCCGCATTGTGCTGCTGTCGGACGAGCGTCTGCCCGTGCTGGAGGTGGCCCGGCAGGCTGGCGTGAGCCGCCCCATGGTGTGGCGCTGGCAGCAGCGCTTCGCCGAGGAGGGGCTGGATGGCCTGTTGCGCGACAAGACGCGGCCGCCCGGCACGCCGGCGACCCCGCAGCAGGACGTGCAGGCCGTGCTGGAGCGTACGCTCACGGGCGAGCCGCCGGGCGAAGCCACGCACTGGACGGGACGGGCCATGTCGGCGGCCTGCGGCCTGTCGCTCCGGACGGTACAGCGGATCTGGGACGCCCATCGCCTGCAGCCGCACCGCGTGCGCACCTTCAAGCGCTCGACCGACCCGCACTTCGCCGTCAAGCTCGACGACGTGGTGGGCCTGTACATGGCGCCCCCGCGCCACACGATCGTGCTGTCGATCGACGAGAAAAGCCAGATCCAAGCGCTCGACCGCACGCAGCCGGGGCTGCCGCTCAAGCCCGGCAAGTGCGCGACCTTCACCCACGACTACAAGCGCAACGGCACCACCACGCTGTTCGCGGCGCTGAACACGCTGGAGGGCACCGTATTCGGCCGCTGCGCGCCGCGCCACCGCCATCAGGAGTTCATCGCCTTTCTCAACCAGATCGAGGAGGCCGTGCCGGTCGGCAAGGTGATCCACGCCATCATGGACAACTATGCCACCCACAAGCACCCCGAGGTGCTGGCTTGGCTGGCCGACAACCCGCGCTGGACGTTTCACTTCACGCCGACCTCGTGTTCCTGGCTGAACGCCGTCGAGGGCTTCTTCTCCAAGCTGACTCGGCAAGCGCTTCGACGCGGCGTGTTCCGCTCCGTCGAAGATCTCGTGACCACCATCGACCGATACATCGCCCACGCCAACGACGATCCGAAGCCCTTCGTGTGGACCGCCTCCGCGGCCAGCATCATGGCCAAGCTGAAGATGCACCTTCCGTCTGAGTCAAAGCACTAGCACAATAACCGAGTGCCTCAAGAGGGTAGACCAAGCTATAGGAGCGGCGCTGTTCAAAGCCGACATAGGCGGATACGGATCTTCTCTCTCGCCAGCCGGTATAGAATTCATCCGGTCTGGCGAGATATTTCTCAAAATTTACCAGATTCTACGAAAGCAGGTCCAGAGAGCGGTCAATGATTTTTGATGCTCAAATCGCATCACAGCCGGACGGCAGGCCGGGGGAGGAGTTTACGCCCGAGACCGAAGGCCCCCCGCACCAGAGGCTCGGAGAGCTGACCTTCAGTACGCCTACGCCGAGCACCGCGGAAACGGCTCTTGCGGTTTCCGGCGTGGCGTGATCGCGGCTGGAGGTGGCGAGGACGGGGTCAGGGGTACCCGGATCAAGCCGCGGCGTCGAGGTCTGCGGCCGCCGAGGTCGATGTCCAGTTCCAAGGCAGCAGCTCGGTGAGGCGCTGGGCCGGGTGGGACGCGATGCGGCCGAGCACGTCGGCCAGCCAAGCCTGAGGATCGACGTCGTTCAGCTTCGCCGTCACGATCAAGCTGTTGAAGAACGCCGCCCGCTGGCCGCCGCGGTTCGAGCCGGCGAAGAGCCACGCCTTCCTGCCGAGGGCCAGGCCGCGCAGTGCCCGCTCCGAAGAATTGTTGGTCATGCACACGCGCCCGTCATCGAGGAAGCGGGCGAAGGACGGCCAGCGGTCCAGCATGTAGTCCATCGCCTTGGCCACCAGGGCGGCGCGCGGCAGGCGGGCCCGCTCGGCCCGCATCCAGGCTTCCAGGGCCGCCACGATGGGTGCCGAGCGCTCGCGCCTCATGGCCAGCCGTTCAGCCGCGGGACGGCCGTTCACCTCGCGCTCGATGGCGAACAGTTCGTCCATGCGCCGCACCGCCTCGAGCGCCAGCGGTGCGATCACCGCCACCTTCTTCCGGGCCCTCTGGCGCGCCACGGCCTCGATGTCGGCCAGCTCGAAGAACTTCCTCCGCCCGTGGGCCCAGCACGCGGCCTCGATGATCGGTGCGGGCTTGCGCTCGCCGAAGTACAGCTTGCCGTAGCCCCCGTAAGCGTCGGCCTGCAGCACCCCGGTCCAACCCGTGAGGTGCGCCTGCGGGTGCTCGCCGCGCCGGTCGGGCGAGAAGTGGAACAGGGCCGCCGGGGGATCGGCACCGCCGAAGGGACGGTCGTCACGCACGTAGACCCACACGTGCCCCGTGCTGGTCTGGCCCTTGGCCAGCACCGGCACGACGGTGTCGTCGCCATGGAGCCGTCCCGCTGCCATCACGTGCGTCTCGATGAGCCGGAACAGCGGCTCCAGCACGCCCGCGCAGGTGCCTACCTGGTCGGCCAGGGTGGACAAGCTGAGCGGCACGCCCTCGCGGGCGTAGCGCTCGGCCTGCCGGTTCAGCGGGACGTGCTGGCCGCACTTCTCGAACAGCACCATGGCGAGCAGGCTCGGCCCCGCCCATCCCCGCGGCACGGCGTGGAAGGGCGCGGGCGGCTGGGTGATGCTCTCGCAGGCCCGGCAGGCGAAGCGCTCGCGCACGGTCTGGATCACCGTCCATTGGCGCGGCACCACCTCCAACGTCTCGGTGATGTCCTCGCCCAGCTTTGACAGGCGCGCGTCCCCGCAGCACGGGCAGGCGGTCAGGCCCGGCACTACGACGCGCACGCGTGGCAGGTGGGCCGGGAAGGGCTGGCGCGAGGGCTTGCGCCGTTCTGCCGGCGCCGGCACCGCGGCCTTGGCGGCGGCCTTCTCGGCCGCGAGTGCGTCCGCGGCCGCCGAGGCTTCGAGTTCTTCGAGCTGGAGCTCGTATTGGTCGATGAGGCGCTGGGTGCGCTCGGAGCGCTGTCCGTAGAGGGTGCGGGTGAGCCTGGCGATCTCGAGCCGCAGATGGGCGATCAGCGCGGCGTCGCCCGACAGCCGCGCCTTCACGGCGGCGGCCTCGGCCTCGACGCGATCGACTGCGGCTTGAGCCTCGTCGGCACGCTGAGTGGCCTGATCAGCCCGGGCCTCGGCGGCCACGAGAGCCGCGCGCAGCGCTGCGACGTCGACGATCTCGGGCTTGATGCGCTTTGGCATGGGGAGAGTGGATCACAAGTTGGAAGGAAATGCCACGACGGTCCGAGTCGATCCTGTGTATATCTACTCCAATATCATCCAGCTTTGCTCGGCCGCCAAGTCTGCTGTGGGTGGCGCCAGTCTATCCCTTCGAGTAAGTATCCAAGCTGCGCGGGAGATATGGGCACGCTGTCGCCCGCCGTGGACGGCCACACGAAGCGGCCCCGGTCCAAGCGTTTCGAATACAGCGACAAACCCATCCCGTCGTGCCACAAGCATTTCAGCAGATCGCCGCGACGTCCACGAAAGACGTAAAGATCGCCCGCGAAGGGATCGCGCTTGAGGCCCTCCTGCACCAGCAGCGACAGCCCATTCATGCCGCGGCGCATGTCGGTGTGGCCGGCCGCGATCCACACCCGGATGCCGGACGGGACCGGGATCATCGCCGGTCCAGAACGTCGAGCACGCGGGCGAGCGCCTCGGCATCGACGGCACCGTCCACCACTACGCGCCGGCCCCGCCCCACCTCGATTACCATGCGGCCCTGCGCGGCCTGACGCGACGCTCTCCGGCGCGGGACGGGCTTGGCCGCGAGCGGCCGCTCCGACACGACGACGGCGGGCACGAAGGCCGGCACCGGAGCGGGCTCGGGAGCGATGCGCTCGACCTTCAGCGTCCGGCGCCAGTCCGAAAGCAGCGAGCGGGTGATCCCGTGCCGTCGCGCGACAGCCGACACCAGCCGCGGTGCAGCCAGGCTCTCCATTACGATCCGGAGCTTCTCTTCTTCCGACCAGCGACGGCGGCGGCCGAGTTCGACGACGGTGAGGCGCTCTGGCAAGACACTGACCTTATGGCTGTCCATACGGTCACTTTCCCTCGCCCGTACCCTCCCTCACAAGGCGGCCCTCACCGGACGAATACCACCTTCACGGCCTACCATGCCCAGGTGGCTGCGCTGTCCATCTTGACCAGTCACATCGACGGCCGAAGCCTGATGCCGACACTCTCGGCCGCGCACGTCGACATCCGGCCCCATCAGGTCGAGTGCGCGGTCTTCGCTCTCCAGTCCCCGCTCGCGCCGGGGGTGTTGCTGGCCGATGAGACGGGCCTGGGCAAAACGGTCGAGGCAGGCATCGTGGTCGCCCAGCGATGGGCGGAGCGTCGGCGCGCGATCCTCCTGATTGTGCCCGCTTCGCTGCAGGTCCAGTGGCGCGACGAACTCGCCAACAAGTTCGGGTTGCGGGCCGACATCCTAGGCGGACCTGGGATAGATGCGGCGCTTGAAGAGCGGAGCATTTTGGCGGACGCACGAATCCTGATCGTCTCGTTCGGCGTCGCGAGCGCGAAAGCTCTCGCCCTACAACAAACGCCGTGGGACCTCGTCGTCGTGGACGAGGCCCATCGCTTGAGAAATGTGTACAAGGCCGCATCGAAGAGTCAGTCGCGGGCCATCAGGACGGCCCTGCGGGGCCGCACCAAGCTCCTGCTCACCGCGACGCCCCTGCAGAACTCGTTGGCGGAGCTTCATGGTCTGATGTCGTTCATCGACGATGACATGCTCGGCGCGATCGATGACTTCGCCGTCCTCTACAAGAAAAACCCGAAAGCAGCCGACTTTGAGCGTCTGGCAGACCTGATCAGGCCCGTCGTCAAGCGTCACTTGCGGAGTGACGTACAGAAGAGCGGCCACGTCGCCTTCACGGACCGGATCGCGGCGACATGTGTGTTCGATCCATCGGAACAGGAGCACGCGCTCTACGAGTTGATCTCGGCGTACCTGCAGCGGGACGCGACGCTCGCCTTCGGGTCGCCGCCGAACCCGCTGATCATATCGACGGCGCGCAAGATCCTGGCCTCCTCCACCGCAGCGACGGCGGGGTTTCTGCGGCACGTCCTGCTTAGGCTACGTAGGTTCGAGGCCATGGACGCGGCGGCGCTCGACGATGTCGAACACGTGGTCGCCGCCGCGCGGGAGGCACGGGATGTCGAGGACGCCCGCGCCCGGCCCAGTACTGACGCAGTCCTGGCAGGCCCGTATCCACCAACCGATACCGGTCGTGGAGCAGCCCCATCGGCCTTCACCGGAGAGATCGAAGAGGTGGAAGGCTATCTCGCGCTGGCCGAAGCGATCACGGCCGACGCGAAAAGCGACAGGCTGATCGAGGCCCTTCCGGGCATGCTCGACGACATCAGTGCGCGAGGAGGTCGACGCAAGGCTGTGCTCTTCACCGAATCGCGCAGGACACAAGAGTTCCTCACGGCCCTGCTGCGCGAACGAAGCTTGGTGGAGGAGGTCATAACTCTCAATGGCAGCAACGCGGACCTCGAGAGCGCCATATTCTACCGAGAGTGGTGCGACCGTCACGCGACCGACGGCTCGGTCAGTGGCTCGCGTGGCGCCGACATGCGGGCGGCCATAGTCGAGGCTTTCCGGAACGCTGCGTCCGCAGTCCTCGTCTCGACCGAGAGCGGGGGGGAGGGCGTCAACCTTCAGTTCTGCTCTCTCGTCGTCAACTACGATCTGCCATGGAACCCGCAGCGGCTGGAGCAGAGGATTGGCCGCTGCCATCGTTACAGTCAAGCCGTCGATGTCCTGGTTCTCAACCTCCAGAACGGGCGCAATCGCGTCGAGGAGCGTGTGCTCCACCTCCTCACAAGAAAGTTCAAGATCTTTGAAGGCGTCTTCGGCGCCAGCGATACGGTGCTCGGGGCGGTCGAGGCGGCGGTGGACTTCGAGGCGGAGGTGTCCCGCATCGCGCAGTCGTGTCGGTCGGATGCGGAAGTAGAGCGCGAGTTCGCGGCGCTCGAGCGGCGTCTCGAAGTCGCCATCGCGGGAGATCTCGCGGCGGCCCGACGCGCGCTCTTCGATGCCGTCGACGAGGGTGTCATCGCACGGCTCGAGGCGCGCGACAGGAGCACGCTCGCCCTGCTCGATGACTTCACGCGTCGGCTCGGCATCGTGGTGCGGGCGGAACTGCCGGCTGCGGTCCTGGATGACCGTGCGCCGCTCACCTTCCGCATCAACGATATGGCCTGGACGACGCGGTGGACGGATGTGCGGGCGGACGGCGCCCGCCACTTCGCGCTCGGGGACGATAGCTGGGCGAGCGAGATCGTCGGTCGTGCAGCAGCACGTTCGCTGCCCGTCGCGGGAGTGCGGTTCGACCTCGACGCGTTGCGCCGGGCCGGCTTCGCCCGCTTCAGCGACGTCGAACACTATGCGGGACAAGGCGGCTGGTTCCGCGTCGCACATATGGCCTTCATCACCGCGCTCGAGACCGCCTCACCGCGGGGAGCGCTGGTCTTCGCAGGTTTCTCTGACGACGGTGAGGTACTCGACGCAGAGACGGCCCAGCGCTTCTTCCTGGTGCCAGGCCAATTGTTCGATATCTTGGACGTCGCAGTCCCTGGCGCGCAATTGGACGAGGTGGAGGGAGCCGAGCAGGCGCGGCTCATCGACCTCGCCAGGATGCAGAGTGCCGCTTGGCAGGCGGCGGAGGGCGACAAGCTCGATATGCGGGTGCGGGACGTGCGACGGGCGGAGGAGCTGCGCAGCAAGGAACTCAGCGAGGAGGCGGACGGGATGCGCGCGCGGCTGAGGCGGAGGCGGGACCTGTCGCCGATCGAGATGCTGCAGGCCCGCCGCGAGATCGAGAAGATCGAACGTGAGAGCGACGACATCATATTCAATCTGGCGCCCAGGCTGGAGGAGCTGAGGGCAAAGCGCGACCGCAGCCTCGACGACCTTGAGGCCGGCCTGAAGATCTCGCCTAAATCGAAGCACCTGTTCGAGATCCGTTGGGAGCTAACATAGCCGCAATTGTTCAGTCCGCTTGGAGGCTGGTGACGAATAGGTGGCGAAAGACCAACGCGATGGAAGATGTATCTTTTGCCACCTCGGGTCAGATATCGAGTCCGGCACGATCGCAATGGCGAAGCCGGTGAGCTATGGTGGAAGCTGGGTGACAGCACCGATCAGGCGACGCGGTCTTTCGGGACGTCGATGACTTCGGTCCCGTCTCTGAACGTGACACCGGCGACGACTTTGGGCAACAGCTTCTCGCCTTTCAGCCTCCGCCAGGTCCTGGCAGCCGCCATGACGAGCTTGAACACTATCAGCTTGGCGGTGGTCGGCGACAGCGCCCCCTTGGTGCGGACCGTCCGGTGACGGACCGTGGCAAAGAAGGGCTCGATTGGGTACGTGGTCCGCAGGTGGTCCCAGTGCTAGGCCGGCAGTTCGAAGAAGGCAAGTAGAGAGTCACTGTCCTTGCTGCGGCAATCTACTGCTTTGGAATACTTTGCCCCGTACTTCTCGACGAAGACCGCGATGGCCTTCTCGGCCTCGGCCCTGGTGGGCGCCGCCGAGATCCCGCGCAAGTCGGCTCTCATCCTGCCCTGGACGGACTTCGGCACCTTGTCGAGGACGTTCATGACGTTGTGCAGCCAGCATCTCTGATGGCGCGTACCGGGAAACACCTCGTCGAGCGCCTTCCAGAAGCCGAGCGCGCCGTCGCCGACCGCGATCTTCGGCGCGACCGACAGGCCGCGGCGCTTCATGTCGACCAGCAGCTCACGCCAGCTCTGCGCGCTCTCACGCACGCCAGCCTGAAAGCCGATCAGCTCCTTCTTGCCCTCCGGCGTGGCTCCGATGAGCACCAGCATGCACTCGGCCCGGTCCTCCATCCGGGCTTGAAGATAGATCCCGTCGGCCCACAGGTACACGTACTGTCGCGCCGACAGGTCCCGCGCCTGCCAACGCCCGTACTCGGCCTGCCACTCGCCCGTCAGCCGCCCGATCACCGAGGGCGACAGGTTCGGGGCGTCCTTGCCCAGCAAGGCCGACAGCGCTTCTGGAAATCTCCTGTCGACACGCCGCGCAGGTACAGCGTCGGCAGCAGGGCATCGAGGCTGCGCGTCCGCCGTGCCCAGCGCGGCAGGATCGTTGAGGTGAACCGGATGCGCTCCCCGTCCTCGCCAGCGCCACGGTCCCGCACCTTGGGGCGGGCCACCGCGACGGCCCCGATCCCGGATCTGCACGGCGGGCTCGGGCGCATGACCATGGCGCACAAGGCGCGCCCGCCCGTCCGGCAGCAGCCTCAACCCGGCCCGCTCGGCCAGAAAGGCCTACACCTCCAACTCCACGGCCCACGCCGGGAGCCGGCGCGCGCCGGCCCGCAGCACCTCCGTCAGGGGATCATCGATCGCGTCAGGCTGACGAAGGCCAATGACGTTGCCATGCTGTTCCATGGCGTATCGCTCTCTCCGGAGGGGTTCTTGCAGGCTTGGACACCCGCCTCGATACGTCGCCCTTCTCAGCCCGCCGTCACCCAAAATCCCGCATGGCTCACCAGCGATCGAACAGCGTCACATACCCCAAAAGCTGTTTCTGCGGCCGCCGGCGACGCGTGCTTCCCGCTCCCGTCCGTCGATCAGATAACGATCTCAATCACGTAGGTGTTTGAACCGCCCCGGGTTTCCCGGAGGCTCCTGATCTTGCGAGACTGGAGCCATGACGAAGCGCACACCCCCGTTTTCTCCCGAGGTCCGCGAGCGCGCGGTCCGGATGGTGCAGGAGCATCAAGGCGAGCACAGCTCGCGGCACGCGGCCATTCGTTCGATCGCGTCCAAGATCGGCTGTTCGGGGGAAACCCTGCGCAATTGGATCAAGGAAGCAGAGAGCAGCAAAGCCGCGAGGCTTGGCCCTGCATCGGACGAGCGCGAGCGCATCAAGGCGCTGGAACGCGAAGTCCGCGAGCTGCGGCAGGCGAATGAGATCCTGCGCAAGGCGAGCGCGTATTTTGCCATGGCGGAGCTCGACCGCCGCTCACGGACATGAAAGCCTTCATCGACGAGCATCGGGATGCTCATGGGGTCGAGCCGATCTGCAAAGTGTTGCCGATCGCCCCGTCGACGTACCACGCGCACGCGGCCCGGCAGGCCGACCCCACCAAGCGATCGGCGCGGGCCAGGAGCGATGCGACGCTGATGGTCGAGATCCGCCGCGTGTTCGACGAGAACTTCGGCGTCTACGGGGTGCGGAAGATCTGGCGGCAACTCGACCGCGAGGGCATCCGCGTCGCCCGCTGCACGGTGGCGCGCCTGATGCGTGTCTTGGGGCTGCAAGGGGTTGTGAGGGGAAGAAAGGCCCGCACCACAGTGCCGGATCCCTCGGCGGCTTGCCCGCTCGACCGGGTGAACCGGCAGTTCAAGGCCCCTCGTCCCAACGCGCTGTGGGTGTCGGACTTCACCTATGTCGCGACCTGGTCCGGGTTCGTCTATGTGGCTTTTGTCATCGACGTGTTCGCCCGCCGCATTGTTGGCTGGCGAGCTTCGCGCTCCGCTCAGACCAGCTTCGTGCTGGACGCCCTGGAGCAGGCCCTACACCAGCGCCGACCTGTCGGCGCTCTCATTCATCACTCTGACCGTGGAGTACAATACGTCAGCATAAAATACACAGAACGACTTGCCGAAGCCGGCATCGAACCCTCTGTCGGCAGCATAGGAGACAGTTACGACAACGCCCTCGCTGAAACCATCAACGGCCTGTTCAAGGCCGAGGTGATCCATCGGCGGGGTCCATGGCGGTCGTTCGAGGCCGTCGAATATGCCACACTTGAGTGGGTCGACTGGTACAATCACCGCAGGCTGCTCGAGCCGATCGGCAACGTTCCGCCGGCCGAAGCCGAAGCAGCCTTCTACGCCGCGCTTGAGGCCCCCCCGATGGCGGCGTAAATTCCAAGCCAATCAGCCTCCGAGAAACCCGGGGCGGTTCAGTTCTCAGTTTCATTCTCCCTGGCGCGCCAGAGTAATTCAGATGGGGTGATTGGGGCTCCAGCCCAGGCCCAACGGTGGCTGCTCCTGCCCGGATGGTTCAACGTGGTCCGTGTCGAGCGGCCACAAGCATCGCGACAGGAGCAACCATGACGTACTATGCCGGACTGGACGTGTCCCTGGAAGAGACCGCGATCTGCGTGGTCGATGACGCGGGTCGGATCGTGAAGGAGCTGCGCGCCGCGAGCGCGCCAGGGCCGCTGGTTGCGGCCCTGCAGGGCTTGAAGCTGCCGATCGAGCGGATCGGCCTCGAAGCCTGCTCGTTGACGGCTTGGCTGCACGAGGGCCTGCGCGCGGCGGGGCTGGCGGCGGTCTGCATCGAGTGTTGAATTCCGCTGAGAAGTGACCCAGGGGGCACGAACTTTTCCACTGAGATTTGACCCATGTTTTCACCTCCTCCCACGCGGCTGTGTGGGGGGCATCGGAGTGATCGACATGGAGTTATTGAGCGTCATCCGACGCTGGCACTACCGGGACCAGCTTTCGATCCGTGAGATCGCCCGACGCACCGGGCTATCGCGAAACACGGTCCGCAAGTATCTGCGCTCAGAAAACGTCGAACCCCGCTTCAAAGCTTCCAAGCGGTCGAGTAAACTCGACGCATATGCTGACAAACTTTCGGCGATGCTGCGCATCGAGTCGGCCAAGACGCGCAAACAGAAGCGGACGATCGGGCAGCTGCACGTCGATCTCGTCGGGCTCGGCTATGAGGGCTCTTACAATCGGGTGGCCGCCTATGCCCGTGATTGGAAGGCTGCCCGACAGCGTGAGCAACTGAGCAGTGGTCGCGGCACCTTCGTGCCCCTGGCGTTCACGCCGGGCGAAGCGTTCCAGTTCGACTGGTCAGAAGACTGGGCTCTGATTGCCGATGAGCGAACCAAGTTGCAGGTCGCTCATGTTAAACTGTCCTATAGTCGTGCCTTTACCCTCCGGGCCTACCTACTACAAACCCACGAGATGCTGTTCGACGCTCATGTCCACGCGTTCCGCGTCCTGGGTGGAGTGCCGCAACGCGGCATCTACGACAACATGAAGACTGCCGTCGACAAGGTCGGCCGCGGCAAGCAACGACAAGTCAACATCCGTTTCTCGGCCATGGTCAGCCATTATCTTTTCCAGGCTGAGTTCTGCAATCCAGCCTCCGGTTGGGAGAAGGGGCAGATCGAGAAGAACGTGCAGGACGCCCGTCATCGGCTTTGGCAGCCCATGCCGAGCTTCCCTTCCCTGGATGCGCTCAACGACTGGCTGGAGAAACGATGCAGGGAGTTGTGGGCTGTGACGCCGCACGGATCGCAGCCCGGCACGATCGCCGAAATTTGGGCCGAGGAAGTCCGGCATCTGATGGCTGTGCCTCGACCGTTCGACGGCTTCGTCGAGTACACCAAACGCGTTTCTCCGACTTGCCTCGTCCATCTGGAGCGCAACCGCTACAGCGTGCCTGCGTCCTTCGCCAACCGCCCAGTCAGTCTGCGCGTTTATCCCGACCGCATCCTCCTCGTCGCCGACGGACAAGCCATCGGTGAGCACCGTCGCGTCTTCGCTCGGTCCCATGATCGTCGGAGCGAGACGGTTTACGACTGGCGTCATTACTTGGCGGTCGTGCAACGCAAACCTGGTGCACTGCGGAACGGCGCGCCCTTCGCCAAGATGCCGGACGCTTTCAGGGCCCTGCAGCAGCACCTGCTCAAGACGCCAGGTGGCGACCGCGAGATGGTCGAGATCCTGGCCCTGGTCCTCCAGCATGACGAGGAAGCCGTGCTCACGGCCGTCGAACTGGCCTTGAAGGCCGGCGTGCCGGCCAAGACCCACATCATCAACCTGCTGCACCGACTGATCGACGGCACACCGCCGACTGCGCCGACGGTCGACACTCCCCAGGCGCTCACGCTGGTCACCGAACCGCGGGCCAACGTCGAACGCTACGACGCTTTGCGTCGGGCCAGGGAGGTGCGTCATGCGCCATAACCCGGCCAGCGGAGCCATCGTCATCATGCTGCGGAGCCTGAAGATGCACGGCATGGCCCAAGCCGTCGAGGAGCTGACCCAACAGGGCGCGCCGGCGTTCGAGGCGGCCATGCCGATCCTGTCGCAGCTCCTGAAGGCAGAAACAGCCGAGCGGGAAGTCCGTTCAACAGCCTACCAGCTCAAGGCTGCCCGCTTCCCGAGCTACCGCGATCTCAACGGCTTCGACTTCACCAGCAGCGAGATCAACGAAGCTCTCGTCCGCCAGCTCCATCGTTGCGAGTTCCTGGACGATGCTCACAACATCGTTCTGGTCGGAGGTCCTGGCACTGGCAAGACTCACATCGCCACAGCCCTCGGCATCCAAGCCATCGAGCAACATCGCAAGCGAGTCCGTTTCTTCTCCACCGTGGAACTCGTCAACGCCCTTGAACAGGAGAAAGCTCAAGGAAAGGGCGGACAGATCGCCGGCCGACTTGTCCATTCGGATGTCGTTATCCTCGATGAACTGGGATACTTGCCGTTCAGCGCCTCGGGTGGTGCCTTGCTGTTCCATCTGCTAAGCAGACTGTATGAACGTACCAGCGTCGTGATCACCACTAATCTGAGTTTTTCGGAGTGGGCCACAGTCTTCGGAGATGCCAAGATGACCACGGCCTTGCTCGACCGCCTCACTCACCACTGCCATATCCTGGAAACCGGAAACGACAGCTTCCGTTTCAGGAACAGTTCGGCAAAGGCCTCCAAACCCACCAAGGAGAAAGCAAAGGACTTGACCGCTCGCTGACCAACCAGCCACCATCAGGACGGGTCAGTTCTCAGTGGAAAGCCTGGGTCAGATCTTGGTGGAAATTAACAGCATCGAGACACGGCAGGCCAACGCCGCCATGAAGACCATGCCCAACAAGACCGACCGCAACGACGCGCGTGCCCTGGCGCAGATCATGCGCACCGGCTGGTTCCGGCAGGTGCACGTCAAGTCGCAGCAGTGCCGGCTGTGGCGCTCGCTGCTGGTCGCACGCCGCACGGTGCTGAACGAGATGCGGTCGATCGAGAACGTCGTTCGGGCCATGCTTCGGGAAGCCGGGCTGAAGGTCGGCACGCCGAGCCGGGCGGCCTTCGACAAGCGTGTGCGCGAACTCTGCTCGGACGACACAGCGTTGCTGGCGATGGTGGAGCCGTTGCTCACTGTACTGTCGACGATGATCCAGCAGCTCGCCCGATTGACAAAACAGGTGCTGAAGATCGTGCGCGAGGAAAAGATCTGTCGGCGGCTGATGAGCGCACCCGGCGTCGGCCCGATCACCGCCCTGGCGTTTCGCGCCACGATCGACCGACCCGATCGGTTCGGCCATTCGCGCGACGTCGGTGCCCATCTCGGCCTGACGCCCTCGCGCTACCAGTCGGGCGAGACCGACATTCAGGGCAAGATCAGCCGATGCGGCGACGAACTGGCGCGAACGGCCCTGTACGAGGCCGCTAACGCGTTGCTCGTGCGCAGCCAGAAATGGTCCAGCCTGCGGGCCTGGGGCATGACGATCGCCAAGCATCGCGGCATGGCGCGGGCGCGCGTTGCCGTAGCCCGAAAGCTGGCCGTGGTCCTGCACCGGATGTGGAGCGACGGTACCGACTTTCGGTTCGGCACCGGGCCGACCACCGCGCCCGCCACCGTAGTTGCCTGACGCTCGGAGGACACCGCGAGCCGCCACCCGCACGAGCTTCACCTGAAAGGGTGATGTGGACCGTTCCCGTGGGGACGATCGGTAAGGCCACCTCGTTGAGAGTCTTGAGCCCGCGGCGACGTCGCGAGGTCGTGAAACAGATCGAGGGACCGAGCCGGACTGACCCCATCATGCGGCGGCGAAACGCCGACCGCGAAGAGAAGCGTGTGACCCGCGGGAACGGGACAAAAAACCTGACAGGAGCGCTTGACCTCCAGAGCCCCAATCAGAGAAGGCTCTCAGAGTCGGTTCGAGTGAGCCAGGGTTGCGTTTTGTAGATCGGCTTGGGATTGGCGAGGCTTCCACGCCGGACGGGGTGACCGCGCGGGAGAGGCGTGCGGCGGCGACATCAAGGTGCCCCGCCCTCGACCGCATCGGACCGGCCATCGCTTCTCGACCACGATGAAGCCGCGCTGGCTCGGCGCTCGCTCGACCACACGATGTCGCATGCCGTGCAGGTGGCATCAGTCGCGGCTGTTTCATAAGGAACGTGTCGGCGATCAGGGCGCGGAGGCTATTCGAAGAGCCCCACCGAGAGGGTAGCGTCCGATCGAGTGGTGGAGATTTTGGGTCGAGAGCGGCGGGCGGAGCTCCGCCCATAGCGGAGGCCGCCGCTCTCCTGGGTGATCACCGTGCCCCCTGGTAGGGTCGGGTTGCTGACCAGCGACACGAACCGGAGAGCACGATGACCGATGACACACTGCCACTTCTCGACGCGTTGCTGAAGCGCGGCGGAGGCGATTTCATGAAGGAGCTGGCCGAAGAGGTCCTGGGACGGCTGATGGCCTTTGACGTCGAGGGCCAGATCGGCGCCGGCCGCTACGAGCGCAACGAGGAGCGCACCACGCAGCGCAACGGGTACCGCCACCGCGCCTTCGACACGCGGCTGGGAACGCTCGATCTCAAGATCCCGAAGCTGCGCAAGGGCTCGTACTTTCCCGGCTTCCTGGAGCCGCGCCGCACGACCGAGCAGGCGCTCGTGGCGGTGATCCAGGAGGCCTGGATCCAGGGCGTGTCGACCCGCAAGGTCGACGACCTCGTTCAGGCCATGGGGCTGAGCGGGATCTCGAAGAGCCAGGTGTCGGAGCTTTGCAGGGCATCGACGCCCGCGTGAACTCCTTCCTTGAGCGGCCGATCGAGGGCGAGTGGACCTACCTGTGGCTGGACGCGACCTATCTGAAGGTGCGCGAGAACGGGCGCATCGTGTCGGTGGCGGCGATAATCGCCACGGGGGTGAACACCGACGGGCGCAGGGAAATTTTGGGGCTCGGCCTCGGCCCGTCGGAAGCAGCGACGTTCTGGCTCGGGTTCCTGCGCGGGTTGGAGAAGCGCGGCCTGAAGGGTGTCAAGCTGGTCATCTCGGACTCGCACGAAGGCTTGAAGGCCGCCATCGCGCAGATCTTCCAAGCAACGTGGCAAAGGTGTCGAGTTCATTTCATGAGGAACGCGTTGGCTCATGTGTCCAAGCCTCAGCATCAGATGGTAGCTGCCGCGATCCGGACGGTGTTCATGCAGGCTGACCAGGCTGCGGCGTCGAAGACCTGGCGCCAAGTCGCCGATCAGCTGCGTCCCCGCATCCGCAAGCTGGCGGAGTTGATGGACGAGGCCGAAGCTGACGTGATCGCCTTCATGAGCTTTCCCAAACAGCACTGGCCGAAGCTACACAGCACGAACCCCATCGAACGATTGAACAAGGAGGTGAAGCGGCGCGCCGACGTGGTCGGCATCTTTCCCAACGAGGAATCGATCAAGCGACTGGTCGGTGCGGTCCTGCTCGAACAGAACGATGAGTGGCAGCTCCAGCACCGCTACATGACGCTCGAAACCATGGCCGGCCGCGCCGACGAGCCGACGGCCTTGACCCACATCGCAGCCTGATTGCCCGTCAGGGGACCGCGGTGAACACCCGACCAAACTACACCATCTTGACGGACGTGATCCACCGAGAGCGGGAATCTGTAGAGGCGGGTCGTGCTCTCAGAGGCGTAGAGGCCAGGCACGGATCGTCCCATGCGGAAGCTCAAGCGAGCTTGACAGCGGCAGTCACCTCGAACCTGCTGAAGAGGGTGTCTGCCGGGTGCCGGAAAATCGGGGTGCGGCGAGCCCGTCCCCTCATCTGCGTGACGAGTCGCCCGATGGCAGACCGACGGACGGCCTATCCGATGGGGTGGACGGGACCTCGGTCGCCTCCGTGGCGGGGGTCGATGAGCCGTCGACCTCTCGGCGACGGCGAAAGCCGGTCGCGGCAGCGAGACGAGGGAATGGATGTCCGGACCGATGGCCGCAGGCCGGCAACCCGCGACGGCGGCACCGCCTTGACGGGTCCTCATCAGGAGCACCCGCCATGTCCAGCCAACCCCATTCCGACGACGGCTCGTCGCTGGCCAACGCCAAGGCCATGCCGACCGAGGCGGCACCCTCGCGCGCGGGCGAGCCCGGCCCCGTGACCGAAGGTGGGAAGGTGCCGCACCCGAAGGAGAACAAGGGCGAGCCGAAGGCCTCGGCCTCCGCCGCGCACGCGAACGGCGCGCAGGACGACGGCACCACGAAGGGCGTCGTCGGCAAGGCCGAGAAGGAGGAGGCCGCGCAAAAGGGCGCCCTCAAGGACCAGCACGGCCGCGGCCACCGCAAGGACGATTGAGCCCCGCAGCGCGCCGGCTCTCAGCGGCCGCGCAGCAGCGGCAGCAGGTGCCGGCCCTGCCGCGCGATCTCGGACAGGTAGGGCGTGTCCGACAGGATGAAGTGCGTGACGCCGAGGTCCCTGTACTTCGCCAGGGAGCCGGCGACGTCCGCGGCCGAGCCCACCAGCCACGTCGTCGCGGCGCCGCCGCCGCCGAACCGGCCGGGCGCCGTGTAAAGGTTGTCGTCGAGCACGTCGCCGCGCGCCGCGAGGTCCTGGAGCCGCCGCTGACCCACCGCGCTCTCACGCCGGTGGTCGTGCCAGCCCGCCCCCTCCCGCCGCGCCATCTCGGCCACCTTGGCCTCGGCGTCGGCCCAGGCCTCCTCCGTCGTGTCGCGGACCAGCGTCGTGACGCGCAGCCCGAACTGGAGCGGCGGCAGGTCGCGGCCGAGGTCCCGGCTGAGTGCCCGGAGCCGCTCGATCCGCTCGCGGACGCCGTCGAGCGGCTCGCCCCAGAACAGCTGCACGTCGGCCTCCGCCGCCGCCACCCGCTCCGCCGCGTCCGAGGCGCCGCCGAAATACAGTGCGGGGTGCCGGCGCTCGCCGAGCGGCACCGGCCGCGGCACGACGGTCGAGGCGTCGACGCGGTAGAACGCGCCCGCGAAGGTGACGCCCTCCTCGGTCCACAGCCGGCGGACCAGCCGCATGAACTCCGCCGTGCGGGCGTAGCGGCGGGCCGGGTCGGATTCGGTGTCGCCGTAGGCCGCGAAGTCGTCCCGGCCCGACACGACGTTCACGCGCACGCGGCCGCCGGTCAGGTGGTCGAGCGTGGCCGCCGCCGAGGCGAACTGCGCGGGCTGCCAGTGGCCGGGGCGGATCGCCACCAGCGGCTCGAAGCGGGTGGTGCGGGCCGCGAGCGCGGCCGCCACCGTGAAGCAGTCCGGCCGACCCCAGCCGGTGCCGAGCAGCGCGCCCGTCCAGCCGTGCTCCTCGATGGTCAGCGCCTGGCGGGTCAGCGTATCGAGGCCGTTGTGGCCGGGCTCGGCGACGTCGCCCCGGTGGCCGGCCTCGGCCTGGTTGGGGATGTACCAGAGGAACGTGGACTCGGGGGTCATCGCGGAAGCCTACAGGTCTGGTTCGGGCGCGTCACCGAGGAGGGCGCGACGACGCCGGACGGCGGCCCGCGGCCCCTCCGATCCCGTCCCGCCGGCCCCTCTCCCCTCAGCCCCGCACCGGAGACGATCCGCCGGCGCGACGGCGCCCGTCGCCCGCGGCGGCGAGGCCCAGCCAGCGCAGCGCCCCCCGGGCGAGCGCGGCACCGGGCGGGACCGCATCCGAGCGGGTCGCCGCGGCCCGAGCCGGAGCGCAGTGCACCGCCGCGGCGATGTCGAGGCCGGTCAGGTCGCCGAGATCCTGCATGAACCGCTTCATGGCGGGGGTGCTCCGTGGGACGGAGCGAGGGGCGCCCGGCAGGCACGTTCCCGCTCCATCTCCCGGCCGACTCCTAGAGCACCATCCCCGTTTCGTCTATATACCTTATGAACATATACGACGAAGGCGCGGCGCCCTCCTGGCCCGGCGGCTCCCGGCCCTGCCCTGCGCCCCTCAGTCCAGCGCCCCGTAGACGACGGCGCGCATCGCGAGTTCGGGCGCGTCGAAGCTCATCAGGGACTGCGCCATGAAGACCGCGACGACCCCCTCCCTCGGGTCCACCCAGAAGTGCGTCTTGGCGGCGCCCGCCCAGCCGAACTCGCCGGCCGACCCCGGCGCGGCGCTGGCCGCGGGGTCCAGCAGCACGCGGGAGCCGAGCCCGAAGCCGTAGCCCGGGAGCGGGACGCCGCCGATCTCCAGCGGCATCAGCGCCGCGGGGATGCGGTTCGCGTGCATCAGCTCCAGCGTCTTGCGCCCGACGATGCGCCGCCCCTCGAACGTGCCGCCGTCGCACAGCATCTGCGCGAAGCGGAGGTAGTCGCCCGCCGTGCCGAACAGCCCGTGGCCGCCGCGCTGGAACACCTCCGGCCGGTCGACCGGGTAGGTCCGGGACACGTCGACCCGGCTGTTCTCGCCCTGCGCCCAGGCGGCCTGGGCGGCCGGGGAGGTCACGCCGGGGCGGAGGAGGTCCGGGCGGCCGTACATGGCGGCGAGCCGGCCGCGCGCGGCCTCGGCCACGCCGAAGCCGGTGTCGGCCATCCCGAGCGGCGCGAACAGGCGCGCCCGCAGCACGTCCCCGAGCGGCGCGCCGGCCACGACCTCGACCACGCGGGCGGCGACGTCGATGCCGACGCTGTAGATCCAGCGCGAGCCGGGATGGGCCGCGAGGGGGAAGCGCGCGAGGTCGTCGACCGCCTCGGCGAGCGGCACGTCGGCGCGCTGGATCAGGGCGGCGTCGTACATCTTCGAGACGGGCGAATCGCCGAGGAAGTGGTAGGTGAGGCCGCTGGTGTGGGCCATGAGGTCGCCGACCGTCATCGGCCGGGCGGGGTCGACGAGGCTGCCGTCGCCGGCCCGCACCTTCACGCCCGCGAAGGCGGGCAGGTGCTTCGCGACGGGGTCGACGAGGGTGAGCCGGCCCTCCTCGACCAGCGTCATCAGCGCCGTGCAGACGACCGGCTTCGTCATGGAGTAGAGGCGGAAGACCGTGTCGGGCGCCATGGGCGTGCCCGCCTCGCGGTCGCTCCAGCCGTAGGAGCCGGCGTGCACCAGGGTGCCGCGGCGCGCCACCACGGTGGCGATGCCCGCGTAGACGCCGCGGTCGACGTAGCCCTGCATGAGGGCGTCGATCCGGCCGAGGCGCCCCGCATCGACGCCGACGCTCCCCGCATCCCCGAGCGTGATCGCCACGGCTCCCCTCCCCTCACCGCCGCCCCGCGCGGGGCCGGGCGGCCCGTCCTGCGCGGACGTCGCCTCCGCCGACCCGCAGTCTGGGGCGAAATCGCGGCTCCGCCAACCCTCGCGGCGCAGCGCCCGATCCAGCCGCGCTCACTCCCCGTAGGGCACCCACACGTTCTTGATCTGCGTGGCCCGGCGCAGGTACTCGCGCCCCTGCGCGTCGCGGGGGTCGAACCAGTCGCGGGCCGGGGGAGCGATCGCCCAGGTCGGCTTCAGGTTGCCGGCCGAGGCGCGCTCCACCGCGGCGATGCCGTCCCGCGGCCCGGCGTACCAGAGCGCCGCCACGCCGTCGTGCTCCGCCAGTGTCTTGGCCAGAGCGTCGCGCTCGCCGGTGACGATGTTGACCGCGCCGGGCGGCACGTCGCTGGTGTCCAGCACCTGATAGAGGTCCGTGGCCGCGAGGGGATGGACCGGCGAGGGCACCACGACGGCCCGGTTGCCCATGGCGAGGGCCGGCATCAGCAGCGACACGAGCGCGAGCAGCGGCGCCTCGTCGGGGCACACGAGGCCCATGACGCCGAAGGGCTCGTTCATGGCCAGCGTCACGTGGCGGGCGCGCGTCGCGTGGACCTGCCCGTCGTACTTGTCGGCCCAGGCCGCGTAGAAGAACGTCCGGCGGACGGAAGCCTCCACCTCGCGCGCGGCCGCCTCGGCGGAGGCGCCGGTCATCAGCCTCAGCCGGTCCGCGAACTCGGCCGCGCGGGCCGACAGGTTCTCGGCGACGTAGTAGAGCACCTGCGCGCGGTTGTGGCCGGTCGCGGCGCTCCACCCCGCCGCCTTCTCGGCCGCCTCGACGGCGTTGCGGATGTCCTTGCGGTTGCCCAGGGCCGCCTGCCCCAGCGGCGTCCCGTCGGGGCCGAACACCGTCGCGCTGTGGCCGCCGTCCGGCCGCACCTGCTTGCCGCCGATGAACAGCTTCGCCGTGCGGTCGACCGTGGGCAGCGCCGCGGAGCCCGCCGCGGAGCCCGCCGGCAGGGCGGAGAGGCCGACGGGCCGGGCCGCCGGCGGCGCCCGCTCCGCCTCGCGCGCGGGCCAGGTCAGGTAGTCTTCGAGCCCTTCGCGGCCGCCTTCGCGCCCGAAGCCGCTCTCCTTGAAGCCGCCGAAGCCGGCCGCGGCGTCGAAGACGTTGGTGGCGTTGATCCACACGACGCCGGCCTTCACGCGGGCGGCGACGTCGAGCGCGAGGTCGATGGTCTCCGACCAGATCGAGGCCGCGAGGCCGTAGCGCGTGTTGTTGGCGAGCGCCACGGCCTCGTCGGGGGTGCGGAACGTCATCGCCACCGCGACAGGGCCGAAGATCTCCTCCGTCGCGACGGTCGAGGCCGGCTCGACGTCGGTGAACAGCGTCGGCGGGAAGAAGCAGCCCGCGGCGGGGAGGTCCGCCTCCGCCTGGAACAGGGTGCCGCCCTCGGCCTCGCCGGCCGCGACGAGGCTCCGGATGCGGTCGAGCTGCACGGGCGCCACGATGGCGCCGACGTCGGTCGACTTGTCGAGCGGGTCGCCGGTGCGCAGGGTGCCCATGCGCCGGCGGAGCTTGGCGGTGAAGCGCTCGGCCACGCCCTCCTGCACGAGCAGGCGCGAGCCCGCGCAACAGACCTGCCCCCCGTTGAACCAGATCGCGTCGACCACGCCCTCGACCGCGGCGTCGAGGTCGGCGTCCGCGAAGACGATGAACGGCGACTTGCCCCCGAGCTCCAGGCTGAGCTTCACCCCGGAGCCGGCCGTGGCCTCGCGGATCCGGCGCCCGACCTCGGTCGAGCCCGTGAAGGCGAGCTTGGCGACGCCCGGGTGGCGCACCAGCGCCTCGCCGGTCCGGCCGTCGCCGGTGACGATGTTGACGACGCCCGGCGGCAGCCCCGCCTCGCGGCAGATCTCCGCGAAGGCCAGCGCGGTCAGCGGCGTGTGTTCCCCGGGCTTCAGCACCAGGGTGTTGCCGGCCGCGAGCGCGGGCGCGACCTTCCACGCCAGCATCAGCAGCGGGAAGTTCCAGGGGATGATCTGGCCGCAGACGCCGACCGGCACGCGGCCCGGGAACTCGGACTCGATCAGCTCGGCCCAGCCGGCATGGTGGGTGAAGTGGCGCGCCACGAGGGGCACGTCGATGTCGCGGGATTCGCGGACGGGCTTGCCGTTGTCGAGCGTTTCCAGCACGGCGAGGAAGCGCTCGCGCTTCTGCACCAGGCGGGCGAGCGCGTAGAGGTGGCGGGCCCGGACGTGGCCCGGCGTCGCCGACCAGCCCGGCAGGGCGCGGGTTGCGGCCTCGACGGCCGCGTCGACCTCCGCCGCCGAGCCCTGCGCCGCGGTGGCGAGCACCTCGCCCGTGGCGGGGTTCATGACCTCGAAGGCGTCCTCACCCGGCGCCGTGAAGGCGCCGTCGATGAAGTGGCCGAAGCCGCCCCGGTGGGCGGCCAGCCAGGCGCGCGCGACGTCGGACGCCTCGGGGGCGGGGCCGTAATCCATGGTGTCGAGGATGTTTCTGACCTGCGGCATGGGGGGACCCTCTCCTCACGCCATCGCGTGGTGGGCGGCGGCGCTGTAGCGGCCCGTCGCCCAGTGTTCGATCTGGCGTTCGATGTCGGCGAGCAGCGAGGAGGCGCCGATGCGGAACAGGTCCGGCTCCAGCCAGGGGCGGCCCAGCTCCTCCTTCATCAGCACCAGCCAGTTGAGCGCGTCCTTGGCGGTCTTGAGGCCGCCCGCGGGCTTGAAGCCGACCCGGTAGCCGGTCCGCTCGCCGTAGTCGCGCAGGGCCCGCACCATGGTGAGGCTCACGGGCAGCGTGGCGTTGACCTCCTCCTTGCCGGTCGAGGTCTTGATGAAGTCGGCCCCGGCCTGCATGGCGACGGTGCTGGCCTTGTACACGTTGCGCAGCGTCCTGAGGTCGCCCGTGCCGAGGATCGCCTTGAGGTGCGCGTCGCCGCAGGCTTCCCGCATGGCCGCCACCTCGTCGTAGAGCGCGGCCCATTCCCCGAGGAGCACGTGGGAGCGGGTGATGACGATGTCGATCTCGTCGACGCCCTCCCCCACCGCGTATCGGATCTCGGCGAGGCGCTGCGGCAGCGGCGTGAGGCCGGCCGGAAAGCCGGTCGCGACCGAGGCCACCGGGATGCCGGACCCGCTGAGCGCCGCGACGGCGGGGCGCACCATGGTGGGATAGACGCAGACGGCGCCGACGGTCGGCGGGCCGTCGGCGAGGCCGAGAGCCTCGACGAGGTCGGGGCGCAGCGGGCGGCGCGCCTTGGCGCAGAGGCGGTGAACCCGGCCCGGCGTGTCGTCGCCGGCCAGAGTGGTGAGGTCGATGCAGGTGAGCGCCTTCACGAGCCAGGCCGCCTGGAACTCCTTCTTCACCGACCGCCGCGCGCCGAGCGTCGCGGCCCGCCGCTCGGCGGCCGACAGGTTGACCGCGACGCCGTCGAACCAGTCGGGCTGGAGCGCGGTGCCGGGGTTGCGGGGGGGCGGGTGGGTCGCGGTTCGCCCGGATGCGGGCTCTGCCGTCGCGGATGCGGTCTGGTCGTCCATGATGATCCGCCTCGATGGGAAGGTCAGGAGTGTCGGGCCGGGCCGGCCAGCAGGAGCGGCCCGGAGAAGGCGGCCCGGACGGCCTCGACCTGCCCCTCGGCGGCATCCGGCGCGCCGGTGGTCACGAGGGCGTCGAAGGCGTCGAGGCCGGCGAAGGGCGCGGGCCGCACCTTGCCGAGCTTGCTGCCGTCGACCACGAGGGTCCGGTGCACGGCGCGGCGCAGCACGGCCTGCTTCACCGCGATCTCGTGGAAGTTCGAGCAGCTCACGCCCTTCTCGGCGTGGACGCCGCCGGCCGAGATGAAGGCCCTGTTGATGCCGAGGCGGTCCAGCGTCGCGAGGCCGTCGTCGACCGAGAAGGACGCCGACGACGGGTTGTAGAGGCCGCCGAGCAGGATCAGCCGCACGTTCGGCAGGGCCGCGAACGGGACGGCGATGTTGAGGGCGTAGCACACCACCGTCACGGCGAGGCCCGGCGCGAGGTGGCGGGCCAGGTGCGGCATGGTCGTGCCGCAGTCGACGAAGATCGTGTCGCCCTCCTCCACGGTCGCCGCCGCGAGGGCGCAGACCGCGGCCTTGGCGGCCGAATGCGTGCCCTGCTCCTCGGCCATGACGTAGGGCCCGTCCGCCGTGCGCGGGACGATGTAGCCGCCGAGGTAGCTGAACCGCTCCGGCACGCCGGCCACGTCGCGCCGCACCGTCATCTCGGACACGCCGAGCACCCGCGCGGCGTCCCTCAGGCGGAGCACGCCGGGGCCGCTGAGCGCTTCCGCCAGGGCGTCGAGCCGGCCGGGACTCCCGCCCCCGGAGGGGCGGCCTTTGCGCGCGATTTTGGGCGGTGCGGACACGCTTGACGGTCGTCCTCGGCGGTGCGATGTTCACATCGTTGATATAATCATCACAAAAAATCAAGTCATTCGGGAGGAACGGAACATGCTGAAGCTGCTGTCGTCCGCCGCCGTCGCGGCCCTGGCCCTCACGGTCTCGCTCGGTGCGGCCCGCGCCGAGGGGCCGCTCGACACGTCCAAGGTGACCAAGGACATCCGCGTTTCGGCCACGGGCAAGGCCTACACCATCGCCACCGTGGTCAAGGTCGACGGCATCGCCTGGTTCGACCGGATGCGCGAGGGCGTGAAGCAGTTCAAGGCCGACACCGGCCAGGACGCCTACGAGGTCGGCCCGAGCCAGGCGGACGCGGCCGCGCAGGTCGAGATCATCGAGAACCTGATCGCCCAGGGCGTCGACGCCATCTGCGTGGTGCCCTTCTCGGTCGAGGCCGTCGAGCCGGTGCTCAAGAAGGCGCGCGACCGCGGCATCGTGGTGATCTCCCACGAGGCCTCCAACATCCAGAACGTCGACTTCGACATCGAGGCCTTCGACAACAAGGCCTACGGCGCCATGCTGATGCAGAAGCTCGGCCAGCAGATGGGCGGCAAGGGCGACTACGTCGCGACCGTCGGCAGCCTGACCTCGAAGTCGCAGAACGAGTGGATCGACGGCGCCGTCGAGTACCAGAAGCAGCACTTCCCGGACATGAAGCTCGTGACCGGGCGCCTCGAAACCTACGACGACGCCAACCAGGACTACAACAAGCTGAAGGAGGCGCTGACCACCTACCCGAAGGTCACCGGCATCCTCGGCGCGCCCATGCCGACCTCGGCCGGCGCCGGGCGGCTGATCGCCGAGCGCAACCTCAAGGGCAAGGTGTTCTTCTCCGGCACCGGCCTCGTGTCCGTGGCGGGCCAGTACATCAAGAACGGCGACATCGACTACATCCAGTTCTGGGACCCGGCCGCCGCCGGCTACGCCATGGACGAGCTCGCCGTCATGGTGCTGCAGAAGAAGGGCGCCCAGATCAAGGCCGGCCTCGACCTCGGCCTGCCGGGCTACACCGACCTCAAGGTGCCGGACCCGAGCCGCCCCAACATCCTGTACGGCTCGGGCTGGGTGGGCGTGAACGCCGCCAACATGAAGGACTACAACTTCTGACGCCGCCGGCCGCGGAACCGGGACCGCCCGGCATGGCGACGAGCCTGATCGAACTCCGCCACGTCGGGAAGCGCTTCGCCGGCATCAAGGCGCTCGACGACGTGTCGCTGTCGGTGCGCCGCGGCGAGATCCACTGCCTCGCGGGCGAGAACGGCTCCGGCAAGTCGACGATCATCAAGGTCATGTCGGGCGTCTACCAGCCCGACGAGGGCGAGGTGCTGATCGACGGCGAGCCCGTGCGGCGCCTCACGCCCGCCGGGTCCGTGGCCCGCGGCATCCAGGTGATCTACCAGGACCTGTCGTTGTTCCCGAACCTCAGCGTCGCCGAGAACTTGGCGATGAACGGCCTCCTCAAGGAGCGGCGGCGGACGCTGCGCTGGGGCGAGGTCCGCTCCATCGCCCGCGCGGCCCTGGACCGGCTCGGCATCGATCTGCCCCTCGGCGCCGAGGTGGGCAGCCTGCCGACGGCGGCGAAGCAGATCGTCGCCATCGCCCGCGCCCTGCAGGCGGAGGCGCGCCTCATCGTCATGGACGAGCCCACCACCGCCCTCACCCGCAACGAGGTGGACCGGCTCCTCGACATCACCCGCACGATCCAGAAGGGCGGCGTCGCGGTGCTGTTCGTGTCCCACAAGATGCGCGAGATGCTGGAGATCAGCGAGCGCCTGACCGTGATGCGCAACGGCCGCGTCGTGGTGGAGGGGCCGATCGGCGGCTTCACCGAGGCCTCGATCACCCGCCACATGACGGGCCACGACCTCAGCCACGAGGTCTACGTCCGCCCGCCGGGGCACGCGGGCCTGCCGCCCCGCCTCGCGGTCGAGAACCTGACCGTGCCGGGGGCGGTCGAGGGCGTCGACCTCACGCTGCGCCCCGGCGACGTCGTCGGCCTGTCGGGGCTGATCGGGTCGGGGCGGACCGAGCTCGCCCTCGCGCTCTTCGGCCTGCGCCCCGACCACGGCGGCACGGTCCGCATCGACGGGCAGCCCGTGCGCCTCGGCGGCGTCGAGGACGCGATCCGGCACGGCATCGCCTACGTGCCGGAGGACCGGCTGAGCGAGGGGCTGTTCCTGACGCAGTCCGTCGCCCGCAACATGCTGGCGAGCTCGCTCGACCGGATGACGCGGGGGCTGACGGTCGACCGGGCGCGGGCGGCCCGCGCCAGCGACGACATGATCGCCGCCATGCAGATCGCGACGCGCAGCGGCGCGACCCCGGTGGGCTACCTGTCGGGCGGCAACCAGCAGCGCGTGGTGATCGCGCGCTGGCTGATGACGCGAGCCCGCATCCTCATCCTCAACGGCCCGACCGTCGGCGTCGACGTCGGCTCGAAGGCGGAGATCCACCGCATCATCCGCGACCTCGCCGTCCGCGACGGCCTCGCGGTGCTGATGATCTCGGACGACGTGCCCGAGCTGCTCCAGCACTGCAACAGCATCATCCTCATGCACCGCGGCCGCTTCGTCGACCGCTTCGAGGGCGGCACCGCGTCCGAGGACACGGTCGGCGCCGCGTTGAAGAACCTGAGGTAGCCCCCCTTGTCGCTCCTGCGCCGCCCCGAAGCCGTCGTGGCCCTGGTCCTCGCCGCCGCGATGGTCCTCATCGGCGCCGTCAACCCGGCGTTCTGGAGCCTCGACAACCTGTTCGGGCTCCTGAAGAGCAACGTCGTCACCGGCATCATGGCGCTCGGCGTGCTGCTCGTGATGATCTCGGGCGGCATCGACGTGTCGTTCCCGGCCTTCGCGGTCGCGGCCATGTACCTCGTCGTGCGCTGGATGGTCGACACCGGCTATCCCGGCGTGGTGCTGCCCTTCGTGGCCGCGACGGCGATCGGCCTCGCGCTCGGGGCCTTCAACGCCTTCTTCATCCGCACCTTCCGGATGATCCCGCTCATCGTCACACTCGGCACGGCCAGCGTCGTGCGCGGATTGCTGCTGGGGCTCGTCGGCACCAGCGTCGTCAACATCAACAAGTTCCCGCCGCAGCTCATCGCCTTCGGCAGCCAGGACGTCGTCGGCGTGGTCCACGCGGACGGCACGCGGTTCGGCCTGTCGGCCATGATCCTGGTCTACGGCGCCTTGGCCCTCCTGATCCACCTCGTGCTGCGCCACACCATGATGGGCCGGAGCCTCTACGCCTACGGCGGCGCGCCCGAGGCGGCGTCGCGGGTGGGCTTCGACACGCGGGCCACGCTGTTCTTCGCCTACTGCACCGCGGGCGCGCTCGCCGGCTTCGCCGGGCTGCTGCACTCCTCCATGATCTGGCTCGCCAACCCGCGCGACTTCGTCGGCTTCGAGCTCGACGTCATCGCCGCCGTGGTGCTCGGCGGCGCCAGCATCTTCGGCGGCCGCGGCAGCGTGGTCGGGACGCTGCTCGGCGTGTTCCTCCTGGTGATGATCAAGAACAGCCTCATCCTGATGCACGTCGCGACGACGTGGCAGCAGGTCGTGGTCGGCGTCATCATCGTGTCCTCGACCGCGCTGACGGCTTGGCGCGACCGCAAGCGACTGGCCTGACCGCATGACCGCGCAGATCCCGACGAACCGCGTGCCGACCACCAAGCCTCGCCACGACCTCCGCCGCCTCCTCGACCAGGACGACAACATCGTCCAGCTCGTGCTCATCACGGCGCTGGTGTTCGTCGTGATGTCGGCGCTGAGCCCGGAGAAGTTCCTCCGCTACTACAACTTCGAATCGATCTCCTTCACCCTGCCCGAGCTCGGCCTGCTGTCGGTCGCGATCATGGTTGCGATGCTGACCGGGGGCATCGACCTGTCGGTCGTGGGGATCGCGAACCTCGCCGCCGTGCTGGCCGGCACGCTGTTCCACTGGCTCGCGCCCGGCGCCTCCTCCTCGCTCGGCCTCGGCTCCGTCGCGCTCGGCATCCTGCTCGCGATCGCGGTCGGCCTCGCCGCGGGGGCGCTGAACGGCGCCCTCATCGCCAAGCTGCGCATCACCCCGATCCTGGCGACGCTGGGCACGAGCCAGGTCTTCACCGGGCTCGCCCTGGTGCTGACCGGCGGCCCCGCCATCGTGGGCTTCCCCGCCGCCTGGGACTTCATCGGCAACGGCAAGGTGCTGGGGGTCGCCTTCCCGTTCGTGCTCTTCGTCGTGCTGGCCTCGGCGGTCGGCTTCGTCCTGTCGCGCACCGCCTTCGGCACGCGCCTGCTGCTGATCGGCACCAACCCCAGGGCGGCCGTCTTCGCGGGCCTCGACACCGAGCGCATCGTGTTCCGCAGCTACGTGCTCACCGGCCTCCTCGCCAGCATCGCGGGGCTGATCCTGTCGGGGCGCACCAACGCGGCGAAGTCGGACTACGGCACCTCCTACCTGCTCGAGGCCGTGCTGGTGGCGGTGCTGGGCGGCACCAACCCGGCCGGCGGGCGCGGCAGCGTGCTCGGCGTGTCCATCGCGGTGCTGGCGCTGATGCTGCTGTCGTCCGGCTTCCAGATGCTCCGGTTCAGCAACTTCCTCATCGACTTCATCTGGGGGGCGTTCCTGCTCCTCGTCATCGCCATCAACGTGACGCGCAACCGGAGGCGCCTGTGAGCGAGGCATCGGACCCGTCCGTCACGGTCGCGCTCCGGCGCGAGGACTTCACGGCCGAGGAGCGCACGGTGCTGCGCGCCGGCGCCCTGTCGGCGAGCCTGTTCCGCTACCCGACCGGCGTCGAGGCGCTCCGCCTCGCCAACCCGCGCGGCTCCGTGACGGTGCTGCCGTATCTCGGGCAGATGGTGTGGCGGGCCGCCTTCGACGGCGTGGAGCTGGCCATGCGCGGCATGTTCGACGCGCCGCGGCCGGGCCCGACCATCCTCGACACTTACGGCCCCCTCGCCTACCACGCGGGGCTCCTGCGCAACGGCACGCCCGGCCCGGGAGACGACCACCCGCTCCACGGCGAGATGCCCTGCCTGCCGATGGACGCGGCGGGGCTGGAGGTGGGCGGGGACGAGGGCGGCCCCTGGCTCGCCGTCACGGGCGCGCGCGACTACGCGCGGGGCTTCGGCGCCCGCTACCGCGCGGCGCCGCGCGTCACGCTCCGCGCCGCCGCGACGGACTTCGCGATGGAGATCGAGGTCGAGAACCGGGCCTCGGCGCCGATGGACCTCATGTACATCTGCCACGCCAACTTCGGCCTTCCGGAAGGGGCGCGCATCGTGCAGCCCGTGCCCTTCGACCCCGAGCACGTCGTCACCCGCACGGCGGTGCCGGGCCACGTCGTGCCGAGCGAGCGCTACCGCGCCCTGCTGCGGAGCCTCGCCGCCGACCCCTCGGGCGCCGAGGTGCTGGACGACCCGTCCCGCTTCTCGCCCGAGCAGGTGTTCTACGTGAAGGGACTGACGCCCGGGGCGGACGGCCTCGCCCGCTTCATGCTGCGGCGGCGCGAGGGCGACGGCTTCACGGTGGCCTACGACCCGGTGGCGATGCCGCACACGGTGCGCTGGCTCCTGGCGGACGGCGACCACGGCGTCGCGGCCTTCGCCATGCCGGGCACCTGCGAGCCGGAAGGCTACACCGCCGAGCGGCGCAAAGGCCACGTGCGGAGCCTCGCCCCCGGCGCGCGGGCCCGTTTCATCACCCGCCTCGGCTACGCCGACCGGGCCGCCGCGGAGACGCTCGCCCGCGTCATCGCGGACCATGCCAGCGGTCGAATGGTTTGACCGCTGAGGTTGGAGGGAGACTGACACCATGGCAGGGCGCATCGCCGTCATCGGCAGCAACATGGTCGACCTCGTCACCTACGTGACGCGGATGCCGGACCAGGGCGAGACCGTCGAGGCGCCCTCCTTCGAGATGGGCCACGGCGGCAAGGGCGCCAACCAGGCGGTCGCGGCCGCGAAGCTCGGCGCCGACGTCCTGATGGTGACCAAGGTCGGCGACGACATGTTCGGGGACGGCACGGTCGCGAACCTCCGGCGCTTCGGCATCGACACGCGGCACGTCGGGGCGGTCGCGGGCCGGTCCAGCGGCGTCGCCCCCATCATGGTGGAGCCGTCGGGCGAGAACTCGATCCTCATCGTCAAGGGCGCCAACGCCGACCTTTCGCCCGACGACGTCGAGCGCGCCGGCGACGACCTCAGGGACTGCGACCTCATCCTGCTGCAGCTCGAGGTGCCGGTCGAGACCGTCTACGCCGCGCTCGACTTCGGGCGGCGCCACGGCATCGCGACGCTGCTGAACCCCGCGCCGGCGCTGGCCACGCTCGACGTCGCGCGGATCGCCTCCGCGACCTTCCTGGTGCCGAACGAGACCGAGCTGCGCATCCTGTCCGGCCTGCCGGTGGACAGCCTGGAGGAGGTCGAGGCGGCGGCGCGCAGCCTCATGGCGCGCGGGATCGGCACCGTGATCGTGACGCTCGGCGGCCGGGGCGCGCTGCTGGTCGAGGCCGGCGGCAGCACGCCCATCCCGCCCTACCCCGTCGTGCCGGTCGACACGACGGGGGCAGGCGACGCCTTCATCGGCAGCTTCGCGCGCTACTACGTGGCGGAGCGCGACGTGGTCGGCGCCCTGCGCCGGGCGGTGCGCTACGCCGCCGATTCCATCACGCGCCGCGGCACGCAGAAGGCCTACGCCACCGAGGAGGAGTTCAGCGCCCTCGAGGCCGCCGGCGGGCCGTGACGGGTCGGCGGCCCTCGCCGTCCGCGGCGATCCCGTCCGGGCCCGGCGCGCGGTGGGGCGGGCCGGGGAGAGCCGTCACGCCAGCCCCTGGAGCGGTCCCACCCCGAGCAGCAGCGACAGGCCCACGGCCAACACCAGCAGCGCCGCGGCGAACTCCAGGCTTCGCGCCACCAGCGCGCCGCGGCCCGCGCCGGAGCCGGCGAGGCGCAGCGCCACGCCCTTGGCCAGCACGGCCGTCGCGGCCAGGGCCGCCGTGGTGATGGCCGTGCCGAGCGCCATGACCAGCGTCGACACGATGCCGGCCGCGAACACGCCCTGCGCCAGGGCGAAGACGAGCACCAGGATGGCGCCCGAGCAGGGGCGCGCACCGGCGGCCACCACGGTCGAGACCGCGTCGCGCCAGGAGAAGCCGTCGCCGAGCGTCGCGGGGTCGGGCGCGTGGAAGTGGCCGCAGTTTGGCCCGTGCAGGTGCGGGGCGGCGCCGGCCTCGGCCGTGCAGGCGAAGGCGGAGCGGCCGGCCGGCGCCTCGTGGGCCGCGCAGGACGGGGCGCCGAGCCGGTAGGCGCGCGCCGCGGGCGGGCTTTCCGCCCCCGCGAAGGCCAGCGTGGGGGACGCGGGCGCGAAGAGGTCCGGCGCGGCGCGGGGGCGCTCGCGCCAGGCGAGGGCGAGGGCCGCGCCCTTGCGCCAGGTGAGCCACAGGCCGAGCCCCGCCACGCCGACGTAGCTCACGGTCTCGATCAGGGCGGCGCCGTCGCGCATGCCGGTCGCGGTGGCGTGGAACAGCAGCGACAGCACGCCCACCAGCGCCACCGCCACGGCGGCCTGGAGCAGCGCCGCCAGGAACGACAGGGCGATACCGCGGCGCAGCGCCCGGCGGTTCGCCACCATGTAGGAGGCCAGCACGGCCTTGCCGTGGCCCGGCCCGGCCGCGTGGAGCACGCCGTAGACGAAGCTGAGGCCCGCGAGCCAGGGCAGCGCGGAAGCGTCCGTCCGCGTGGCCCGCACGGCGGACGACAGCGCGCGTTCGAACCAGCCCTGCTGGGCTAGGATCCAGCCCATGGCGCCGGTGGCGGGGCCGCCGCCCTCCGAGATGCCGACGCTGAACGGGTTCCTGGCCTGGGCGAGGGCCGGCTCGGCGAGCATCATGGCCGCCGCGGCGGCGAGGACCGCGGGGACGGCGAGGCGGCGCAGCGTCACGGGCAGGCCACCATCACCTTGGAGGCGAGCTTGATGCCGAAGTCGGTGCCCGGCGACATGTTGGCGAAGAAGGCCTCGGTCAGCTTCTGGTTGTCGGAAGCGTCGAGCGGCCGGGGCTTGATCACGCTGAACGAGCAGCCGGCGGGCGCCGACACCAGCGCCACCGGGTCTCGCTCGGCCATCTTGAAGTCCACGAAGTAGGTCGGGTCGTAGACCTGCACGTTGACGGCCGGCACGGCGCTGACGGGCACCTTCAGGGGCAGGGTATAGTGCAGCGTCACCAGCTTGTCGGGGCTCTCGTCGATCCAGTAGTCGACCGGCTCGCCGAAGGCGAGGGTCTGGCTACCCAGCTTCACGCGGGTGAAGTAGCCCCATTCCGCGAGGTTCTCGACGTTGGTCTTGGCGAGGGGAGCCAGTTCCTCCCGGGTCAGGAGCTGGCCGGGCGTGCCGAGCCCCTGGGTGACGAAGGACGAATACATGTCGTCGAAGGTCCAGTCGGCGCGCACGCCCGTGACCTTGCCGTCGGGGCCGAACAGGACCTGCTCCTTGGCCGTGACGAAGACGTGGGGGTGGGCCGCGGCGCCCCCCGCGGCCAGCGTGCAGGCCAGGGCGGCGAGCAGCCCCACCGAAGCCGGGCGACGGCCCCGGCGCGAGGGCGACGGTCGGTGCATGCAGATCCTCGTCGCCGTCCCGGCGACGGCAGGCCGGTGAGTGAGGGGGGAGTTCGGCGGATTCAGGGCGCGGCCGGGCGGGGCGCAGGGCCGGCGCAAGGCCCGGCGAAGCCGCGCGGAGCCGGAATCCGCGTGCCGCGGGAACCGAAGGCCCCGATCGACGTAACGCGCGGGTCCGCGGGGGCGAAGGCCCGACGAGGACGGCGCGGGCTGCGCCGCGACGGGGACGGACGGCTTTGACGGCAGGGACCGCAGGACTATACAGGACAGGGGCCCTCGGCGCGCCCGTCCGGATCGCCATGGAACGCGTCACCCCCGCCCGCAGCACATCGGCCGACGCTGCCTGGTCCGCCCTGATGGCGGCGGCGCAGAACGGCGACAGGGCCGCCTACGAGCGCCTGCTCGGCGACTGCATCCCCCACGTCAAGCGCGTCGTGCGCCGCACCGGCGTGCGGCCCGAGAGCGTCGACGACGTGGTGCAGGACGTGCTCGTCACCGTGCACCGCGCGCGCGCCACCTACGACCCGACGCGCTCCTTCGCCAACTGGCTCAGCGCCATCGCGCAGCGGCGCGCCATCGACCACCTGCGCCACCGCGGCCGGCAGGACCGGCGGGAGGTCTTCGACGAGCTGTCCTACGAGAGCTACCCCGACGCGGGCGCGACGCCCGAGGCGGCGCTCGACGGCGAGGACCGCGGGCGCGACATCCGCCTGGCCGTGGCGGCGCTGTCGCCCGGCCAGCGCGAGGCCGTGGAGCTCCTGGCCATCCGGCAGCGCTCCCTCGGGGAAGCCGCGGCCGAGACCGGCAAGACCAAGGTCGCCCTCAAGGTCAACCTGCACCGCGCGCTGAAGACGCTGCGTGCGCGCTTCGAGGGGTCGGAGTGAAGCGGATGGCGAACGAAGGCACCCTCGACGCCATGGTGGCCCGCCTGTCGGCCGACCTCCGCCCCGTGCGGCGCCTGCCGTCCCCGCCGCTGCGCGCCGCCGCCTGGATCGGCGCAGCCCTCGCCATGGCGGTGGGCCTGTGCTTTTTCTGCGACCTGCCCGCCCTGCGGGAGCGTCTCGCCGCGGCGCCCGACATGTGGATCGCCGTGGCGGGCTCGACCGCGACCGCCGTGCTGGCGGCGCTGGCGGCCTTCGAGCTCAGCGTGCCGGGCCGCAGCGCGCGCTGGGCCCTGCTGCCGATGCCGACGCTGCTGATGTGGATCTCCGCCAGCGGCCTCGGTTGCCTGCGCACCTGGGGGATGCCGAGCCCGTCGCCCATGGGGCCCGTCGGCGAGGCCGGCCACTGCCTCACCCACATCGTGATGCTGTCGCTGCCCCTGATGGCGCTGATGATGGTGATGGTGCGGCGCGCCTGCCCGCTCCGCCCCAACCTCACCGCGCTCGTGTCGGGGCTCGCCATCGCGGCGGCCTCCGCGACGCTGTTGAACTTCGACCACCCCTTCGACGCCTCGGCGACGGACCTGCTGGCCCACCTCGTCGCCGTGCTGCTGGTGATCGGCGCCAACCAGGTCATCGCCCGCCGCGCCATCGCGGACCCGCTGCGCCGCTGAACGCGAGGGCGGCCGCCGCGGCCCGCACCGCGATGGCACGCAGCGTCGGCGGGCCGACGATACCGGTGCTGCTGGTGTGGGACGCCGAGGGCGCGCCGGTGCTGCCCGCGGTCGGGGAACTGCTGCCGGACGGGCGCTTGCACGCCCTCCCCGGCTACGGCCACCTGCCGGCCCTGGAGAAGCCAGCGGAATGCGCAGCGCCCTTCGCGCCGCCGCTCCGCTGAAAATGCAATGCAGGCATGACCCAGGAGGGAAGCCCGGATCGAGAAAGCGCTTGCGTCTTTGTGCAGCGCACAATAAACCAGTGATGCAGCGTTCGCGCTGCATGCCCTTCTTGGGCGTTTCCTCCCTAGACTTGGGCCGTCCTTCGGGGCGGCCTTTTTTTCTGAGCGACAGCCTAAACCATGGAACCCGCGCCCGCACAAGCGGCATGTGACGGGTTTTTGTCGGCAGACTGACGATTTATCAACCGTTCCGATCGCCGGGCGCCCGCCCTGAGAGGAAACGGCTCATGCGGGCCAGCGCCCGCTCGATGTTCTCGACCGAATTGGCGTAGCTCAGGCGGATGTAGCCCTCGCCGTGCACCCCGAAGTCCGGGCCGCCGATCGTCGCGACGCCGGCCTCCTCCAGCAGGGCCGAGGCGAGCGGCTTGGCGCGCCAGCCCGTGCCGGCGATGTTGGGGAAGGCGTAGAAGGCGCCCTTCGGCGTCGCGGCGCGCACGCCCGGCAGCGCGTTGAGCCCCTCGACCACGACGCGGCGGCGGCGGTCGAACTCGGCCACCATGGCGTGGACGGCGTCCTGCGGGCCCGTCAGCGCTTCGAGCCCCGCCCATTGCGCCGGGGCGTTGACGCAGGACCAGCAGTTGACGGCGAGCTTGCGGACCTTGTCGACCAGCGCGTCGGGCCACACGGCGTAGCCCATGCGCCAGCCCGTCATGGCGTAGGTCTTGGACCAGCCGTCGAGCATGATCAGCCGGTCGCGGATCGACGGGTAGGACAGCAGGCTCGTGTGGGCGAGCCCGTCGTAGGTCATCTGGCCGTAGATCTCGTCGGACAGCACGGCGACGTCGGGGAAGCGCTCCAGCCCCGCCACGAAGGCGTCGATCTCGCCTTTCGGCGTCACGCCGCCCGTGGGGTTGGCGGGCGAGTTGAGGATGACGAGGCGCGTGCGCGCGTTCAGCAGCGACAAGGCCTCCTCGGCCGAGAAGGCGAAGCCGTTCCCCTCGCGCACCGGCAGCGGCACCGGGCGCGCGCCGGTGAACTCGATCATCGAGCGGTAGATGGGGAAGCCGGGGTCCGGGTAGACGATCTCGGCGCCGGGCTCGCCGAACATCAGGATGGCGGCGAACATCGTCACCTTGCCGCCCGGCACCACAACGACGTTGCCCGGCGACACGTCCACGCCGAAGCGGCGGTGGAGGTCGGCCGCCACGCCCTCGCGCAGCGGCAGGATGCCGGTCGCGGGCGTGTAGCCGTGGTGGCCGTCGCGCAGCGCCTTCACGGCGGCCTCGACGACGTTCGCGGGCGTCGCGAAGTCGGGCTGGCCGATGCCGAGGTTGATGACGTCGCGCCCGGCCCGCGCGAGGTCGGTGGCGCGGGCCAGCACCGCGAAGGCGTTCTCCTCGCCGATGCGGTCGAAGGCCGCGATGGTGCTCAGCATGGCGATGTCCCGTGTGTCCGTGGCGGCGCAATCTGGCGGGCGCGGCGCGGCGGCGCAAGGCGGTGGGGCTTTGTGCCGGTCTCGCGCGTATGGGACCGTGTGACGGAAACGGCGTCACGCTCCGCCGCGGGACGTGCCGATGATCTTCCTCTACGCCTTCGCGCTCGTGGCGGGCGTCGCCAACGCTTTCCAGGCCGGCACCAACTCCACCCTGTCCAAGGCGCTGGGGCAGCCGTTCCTGGCGGCGCTGCTGGTCGTCGGCGTCAGCGCCCTCGCGCTCGCCGCGGCGGGCCTCGCGTCCGGCCGCCTCGCCTGGCCGGCCGCCGGGAGCTTCGCCGCGGTCCCGTGGTGGGGGTGGGTCGGCGGGCTCCTGTCGGCGCTGCTGCTGCTGAGCCAGCTCTTCGTCGCCGACAGCATCGGGGCCGGCCCCTTTCTCGGCATCATCGTCGTGGCCGGCACCGTCACGTCGTTGATCATCGACAACTACGGCCTCGTCGGCTTCAAGGTGCACGAGTTGAACGCTTGGCGCGTCGCCGGCGGCGCGCTGATGAGTCTCGGCGTGCTGCTGGTGGCGCTGTTCTGATGCGAAACCCGGCTGGAAGAGCAGGATCCCGCACCTGCAGCCCGGGCGGCGCCCGAACGAAACCCATATCCGCATCGCGCAGCGACCGGACGGATGTCACATGACGGAGACCCGCATGGCCCCGCTCCCCTCCACCGCCGTCCTGCTCCGCCGCCGCCCCGAGGGCGAGCCGCGCCCCGGCGACTTCGAGGTCGTCCGCCGCCCCTGCCCCGAGCCGGAGCAGGGCCAACTGCGCCTGGAGGTGCTGTGGCTTTCGCTCGATCCCTACATGCGCGGGCGGATGAGCGCCGCGCGCTCCTACGCGGCGCCGGTGGAGCTCGGCGGGGTGATGACCGGGCAGGCCGTGGCCCGCGTGGAATCCTCGCGCCACCCCGGCTTCGCGCCGGGCGACCTCGTGCTGGCCGACGCGGGCTGGTGCACGGCGGCGCTGTCGGACGGGGCGGGCCTCGTCCGGCTCGTCCCCGCGCCGAAGCCCGTCACGGCGGCGCTGGGCGTGCTCGGCATGCCGGGGCTGACCGCCTACGCGGGCCTCGCCGAGATCGGCCGGCCGAAGGCGGGCGAGACCGTCGCGGTGGCGGCCGCCACCGGGCCGGTCGGCTCCGCCGTGGGGCAGATCGCGAAGAAGCGCGGCTGCCGCGCCGTCGGCATCGCGGGCGGGGCGGAGAAGTGCCGGCTGCTCGTTGAGCATTTCGGCTTCGACGCCGCCGTCGACCACCGCGCGCCCGATTTCCCCGCGCGGCTCGCGGCGGCCTGCCCGGACGGCATCGACGTGTATTTCGAGAACGTCGGCGGCGCCGTGTGGGAGGCGGTGCTGCCGCTGCTCAACGGCTTCGCGCGCGTGCCGGTCTGCGGGCTGGTGTCCCACTACAACGCCACCGCCCTGCCCGAGGGGCCGAACCGGGTGCCGGAGGTGATGCGCGCCGTGCTGAGCCGCCGCATCGAGATCCGCGGCTTCATCGTGTGGGACTTCCCCCACCGCGCGCCGGAGTTCCGCCGCGAGGTGGGCGGCTGGCTCGCCGACGGGTCCATGCGGGCGCTGGAGCACCGGGTCGAGGGGCTCGAGAACGCGCCCGCGGCGCTGGTCGACATGCTGGCCGGCCGCAACACCGGCAAGGTGGTGGTGCGGGTGGCGCCGGACGCGCCCGATTGAGAAGGCCCGCGCGCAAGCGCTTCGCCGGGCGGCTTCCCGGACCCCTCCTCCGCGGGAACAAACCCATCCGGGGGTGGTTCAGTCACGGCGCGGACGGAACGGGCCGCGGCCTTCGAGGAATCGCGTGAGGACGTCATCGATGATGCAAGCGACGCCGCCGGGACAGTTCGCGTCCCCCACGCCCGTCGAGCGCGACGACCCTCCCTCCGGTGCCGCCCGCCCCGCCCCGCCCCGCATCTACCACGTCCCCCTGTCCATGGTGTCCGGCCCCGCCGAATGGGCCACGCTGCTCGACGGCTGCGCCGGCATGGGCTTCGACACCGTGATGATCTCGCCGCCCGGCGCCCCCGGCCCGACCGGCGACGCCCTCCTGCCCGCCGACTGGTCCCGCCCGCATCCGGCGCTGCCGGAGGCCGACGCGATCGCGGAGGCCGTGGCGGCGCTGGCGAAGCTGTGCCGCGCCCGCGGCCTCGCGCTCGGCGTCGACCTCGCGGCCGACCGGGTCGCCGCCGGCTCGCCCCTGGCGCGTGAGCTCGGGCTCGACCTGCCGCCCGCCGACCCGCTCGACCCCCGCGTGGCGCCCGAGGACCGCGGGGCCGCCCCCGTGCCGTTCGGCGACGAGGCCGTCCGGTCCCGCTTCGCCGATCTCCTGACGGACTACGCCGCGGCCCTGGCCGGCGCCGGAGCGACGCTGTTCCGCTGCCTCGCGCCCGAGCGCGTTCCCGCCGCCCTGTGGGCCGCGGTCGGCGCCGCGGTGCGCCGCGCCGCGCCCGGCGCGCGCCTGCTCGCCTGGACGCCGGGCCTGCCGGCCGAGGCCGTGGCGGCCCTGGGCCCGGCCGGCTTCGACGGCAGCTTCTCGTCGCTGCGCTGGTGGGACTGCCGCGCGTCCTGGCCGGTCGACGAGCATCAGCGCCTGTCCGCCCTCGGCCCCGTCATCGCCTTCCCCGAGGCGCCCTTCGGCGAGCGCCTGTCCCGCGCCCTGATCACCGACGAGATCGCGACCCGCACGGTCGGGCGCGCCCTGTCGGTCGCGGCGACGCTGGGCGACGGCATCCTGGTGCCCATGGGCGTCGAGTTCGGCGCCCGCGAGCGCGTGGCCTCCACGGGCGGCGTGCGCGAAACCTACGCGGCCCTGCGCGCCGCGCCGCGCCTGCTGCTCGCGGAAACGGTGCGGGCCGCCAACGCCTTCTTGCGCCGCGAGGGCGGCCGCTTCGCCGGCGGCGCGCTGCGGCTCGTGCCCTCGGCGCCCGGCGCCCCCACGGGCGTGCTGCGCATGGACGCCGGCGACCTCCGGGCCGCCACGGCGGCCCGGCTCGTGCTCGTCAACCCGTCGCTCGACCGCGTGTCGACGCTGGCGGGCGGGGCGCTGTCGCCCGAGGTCGGGCGCTTCCTGCCGTTCCGCGACGCCGTGGGCTCGGGGCCGAACCTCGACGCCGACTCGGCCGTCGGCCTCGCCCCCGCGGCCGTGCGGGTGCTCGACGGGCGCGCGGGCCGCGCCGTCGTGGCGCCGCCGGAGTCGCTGCGCTTCACCGTCGAGACCGCCATGGAGGCGCCTCGCCTCGCCATCGAGGCGATCACGCCCTCGGTCGACGGCGGCCGCTACGCCGTCAAGCGCACGGTGGGCGAGGTGGTGCGCGTCGAGGCGGACGCCTTCGGCGAGGGCCACGACCGCATCGCGGTGGCGCTGCGCTGGCGCGCCGCCGACGAGGACGCGTGGCGCGAGCGCCGCATGGCGCCGCTCGGCAACGACCGCTGGGCCGCCGACATGCCGCTGGAGCGGCTCGGCCGCCACACCTTCGTGGTCGAAACTTGGCGCGACGACTTCGCCATGTTCCACCACGAGATCGAGGCCAAGCACGAGGCCGGCCTCGCCGTGCCTCTGGAGCTGGAGGAAGGCCGCCGCCTCGTCGCGCGCACGCTGAAGTCCGCCAAGGGCGAGGCCGCGGCGCGGCTGAAGCCCATCGCCGAGCGCCTGGAGGGGGCCGACGACGCCGCGCGGCTCGCGATCCTGCTCGCGCCCGAGACCGAGGCCGCGATGATGGCCGCCGACCCGCGGCCCTTCAGGCTGACGAGCGCCGAGATCCCGGTCGACGCCGAGCGCACGGGCGCCGGATTCGCGAGCTGGTACTCGATCTTCCCGCGCTCGCAGAGCGGCGACGTCCACCGCCACGGCACCTTCGACGACGTGATCGCGGCGCTGCCGCGCGTGCGCGCCATGGGCTTCGACGTGCTGTATTTCACGCCGATCCACCCCATCGGCCGCACCAACCGCAAGGGCCGCAACAACACGCTGACCGCCGGCCCGGACGACCCCGGCAGCCCCTACGCGATCGGCGCCGCCGAGGGCGGCCACTCGGCCATCCACCCCGAGCTCGGCGACTTCGCGAGCTTCCGCCGCCTCGTCGCGGCCGCGGCCGACCACGGGCTGGAGCTGGCGCTCGACATCGCCATCCAGGCCTCGCCCGACCATCCCTGGCTCAAGGACCACCCGGACTGGTTCAACTGGCGGCCGGACGGCACCATCCGCTACGCCGAGAACCCGCCGAAGAAATACGAGGACATCGTCAACGTCGACTTCTTCGCGCCCGGCGCCATGCCGTCGCTGTGGGTCGAACTGCGCGACATGATGATGCTGTGGGTCGAGCAGGGCGTGAAGCTGTTCCGCGTCGACAACCCGCACACCAAGCCCTTCCCCTTCTGGGAATGGGCCATCGCCGACATCCGCCGCACCCACCCGGACGTGGTCTTCCTGTCGGAAGCCTTCACCAAGCCCAAGGTGATGTACAAGCTCGCGAAGATCGGCTTCTCGCAGAGCTACACCTACTTCACCTGGCGCAACACGAAGTACGAGCTGACGGAATATCTCTCGGAGCTGGCCAACACGGCGCCGCGCGACTTCTTCCGGCCGCACTTCTTCGTCAACACGCACGACATCAACCCGGACTTCCTGCAGAACGCGCCGCGCTCCGCCTTCCTGATCCGCGCCGCGCTGGCGGCGACGCTGTCGGGCCTGTGGGGCGTCTACAACGGCTTCGAGCTCTGCGAGGGGCGGCCCGACGCCAAGCGGAAAGAATATGCCGACAGCGAGAAGTATCAGCTCACGGCCTGGGACTACGACCGGCCCGGCAACATCGTGGCCGAGATCGCGGCCCTGAACCGCATCCGCCGCGACAACCCGGCGCTGCACACCCACCTCGGGATCACCTTCCGGGGCGCTTACAACGACAACGTGCTCCTGTTCCAGAAGACCACGCCGTCGCGCGACAACTGCCTGCTCATCGCCGTCAGCCTCGATCCCTACAACGTGCAGGAGGCCGACATCGAGGTGCCGCTGTGGGAGTGGGGGCTCCCCGACGGCGGCACGCTGGCCGTGGAAGACCTGTTCCGGAAGGTGAGCTTCACCTGGACCGGCAAGATCCAGCGCATCCGCCTCGACCCCAACGAACTCCCCTTCTCCATCTGGCGGCTCAGCGCCGCGAGGGACCTCTGAACATGGCGCTTCAGCTCCAGTCCACGCCGCCCGACCTCACGCAATCCGAATCCGCGGCGCCCACGTCCACGCTGTCGAACGACCCGCTCTGGTACAAGGACGCGGTCATCTACCAGCTTCACGTGAAGTCCTTCTTCGACGCCAACAACGACGGCATCGGGGACTTCGCGGGGCTGAACGCCAAGCTCGACTACGTCGCGGACCTCGGCGTCACCTGCATCTGGCTGCTGCCCTTCTACCCCAGCCCCCGGCGCGACGACGGCTACGACATCTCGGGCTACGAGGACGTGTCCCCCGACTACGGCTCGCTCGACGAGTTCCGGCAGTTCGTGGCCGCGGCCCATGCGCGCGGCATCCGCGTCATCACCGAGCTCGTCATCAACCACACCTCGGACCAGCACCCCTGGTTCCAGGCGGCCCGCCACGCCCCCAAGGGCTCGCCGGAGCGCGACATGTACGTGTGGTCCGACACGGACGACAAGTTCACCGAGACGCGCATCATCTTCCTCGACACCGAGACGTCGAACTGGACCTGGGACCCGGTGGCGGGCCAGTACTTCTGGCACCGCTTCTATTCGCACCAGCCTGACCTCAACTTCGACAACCCGAAGGTGCTGGAGGAGGTGCTGCGCGTCATGCACTTCTGGCTCGACATGGGGGTCGACGGGCTCAGGCTCGACGCCATCCCCTACCTGATCGAGCGCGACGGCACCTCCAACGAGAACCTGCCCGAGACCCACGAGATCCTGAAGAAGATCCGCGCGGACCTCGACCGCTCCTACCCGGACCGCATGCTGCTCGCCGAGGCCAACATGTGGCCCGAGGACACGCAGATGTATTTCGGCGACGGCGACGAATGCCACATGGCGTTCCACTTCCCGCTGATGCCGCGCATGTACATGGCGATCGCGAAGGAGGACCGCTTCCCGATCACCGACATCATGCGCCAGACGCCGGAGATCCCGCCGAACGCGCAATGGGCGATCTTCCTGCGCAACCACGACGAGCTGACGCTCGAGATGGTGACGGACGAGGAGCGCGACTACCTGTGGAACACCTACGCGGCCGACAAGCGGGCGCGCATCAACCTCGGCATCCGCCGCCGCCTCGCCCCGCTGCTGCAGCGTGACCGGCGCCGCATCGAGCTGATGAACGGGCTGCTCCTGTCCATGCCCGGCACGCCCGTGATCTATTACGGCGACGAGATCGGGATGGGCGACAACATCCACCTCGGCGACCGCGACGGCGTCCGCACGCCGATGCAGTGGACCGAGGACCGCAACGGCGGCTTCTCGCGGGCCGACCCCGCCAGCGTCGTGCTGCCGCCCATCATGGACCCGCTCTACGGCTTCAACGCCGTCAACGTCGAGGCCCAGGCGCGCGACCCCCACTCGCTGCTGAACTGGATGCGGCGCATGCTGGCGCTGCGCGGCAAGCACCAGGCCTTCGGCCGCGGGGCCTTGCGCTTCATCTACCCCGGCAACCGCCACGTGCTCGCCTACCTGCGCGAGTTCGACGGCGACACGATCCTGTGCGTCGCCAACCTGTCGCGCACGCCGCAGGCGGTGGAGCTCGGCCTCGCCGAGTTCGAGGGCCGGGTGCCGGTGGAGCTTTCCGGCCCGACGCCCTTCCCCCCCGTCGGCAAGCTGAACTACCTCCTCACGCTGCCGCCCTACGGCTTCTACTGGCTGAGCCTCAGCGAGACCGAGAAGGCCCCGTCCTGGCACCACGCGGGCGGCGAGCAGCTGCCCGAGTTCAACACCTTCGTGGTGCGCGAAAGCCTGCGCGAGCTTTTGAGCGAGCGCTACACCGGCAAGATCCTGAACGAGCTGCTGCCGCAGTACCTGCCGCTCCGCCGCTGGTTCGCCTCCAAGGACCAGCGCATCACCGGCGCGCGCCTCGTCTACGCGGCGCCGCTGCCCGCCGATCAGGAGATCCTGCTGATCGAGGTCGAGGTGCAGACCGGGGGGCGCACCGACCGCTATCAGATGCCCGCCGGCATCGCCTGGGAGGGGCCGGCGCTGACCTCCTTCGCCCAGCAGACCGCCCTGGCGCGGGTGCGGCGCGGGCGGCGCGTCGGCTACATCACCGACGCCTTCTCGCTCGACGGCCTGCCGCGCGGCGTGCTGCGCGGCATCAAGAACCGCAGCACGATCCCGCTGCCGGACGGCCGCGAGATCCGCTGCCTCGGCTCCGAGGCCGCCGACGCCCTCGAGGGCATCGACGACGCCAAGGTGCGCCTGCTCACGGCCGAGCAGTCGAACTCCTCGGCCGTGGTCGGCAACCTCGGCATCGTCAAGCTGATCCGCCGCCTCGCGCCGGGCATCCACCCCGAGGCCGAGATGACCCGCCGCCTCACCGAGGTCGGCTTCGAGAACACGGCCGCGCTGATCGGCGAGATCGTGCGCTACGCCGCGGACGGCACGCCCTACACGCTGGCCATCGCGCAGGGCGTCATCGCCAACCAGGGCGACGCCTGGACCTGGGTGCTCGACAACCTGCGCCGCGCCGTCGAGGACGCGGCCCTGACGGACGGCGAGGCCGGCCCCGACTACCAGGTGATCGACGCCTTCGTGGGCACGATCGGCCGGCGCCTCGGCGAGCTCCACCGCGCCCTGGCGCTGCCGACCGACGATCCGGCCTTCCGCCCCGAGACCGCGGACCGCGCGGCCGTCGAGGCCTGGCGGCGCGACGTCGGCGGCGAGGTCGCCCACGCGCTCGACGCGCTGGAGGCCAAGCGCGACGCGCTGGACGACGGCGCCCGCGCCCTGGCCGAATCGGTGCTCGGGCGGCGCCAGGCGGTGCTGGAAACCGTCGACCGCCTGGCCGAGGCGGGCGCCGGCACGGCGCTGACCCGCGTGCACGGCGACTTCCACCTCGGGCAGGTGCTGGTCAGCCAGGACGACGCCTACATCATCGACTTCGAGGGCGAGCCGGCGAAGACGCTGGAGCAGCGGCGCGCCAAGGCGAGCCCGCTGCGCGACGTGGCAGGGCTGCTGCGATCGCTCGACTACGCCGCGGCCAGCGTGGCGGGCGTCGAGGAGGAGGCCGGGCCGCTGCCGGTGCGCGAGCGCCGCGCGGCGCTGCTCGCCACCTTCCGGCGCGAAAGCCGGGACAGCTTCCTGGCCGCCTACCGGGACGCGCTGGGCCAGGGGGCGGACGGAGGCGCGGAGCTGTGCGAACCCCTGCTCGACCTGATGCTGCTGGAGAAGGCCGCCTACGAGATCGGCTACGAGGTGGCCAACCGGCCGCGGTGGCTGCCGATCCCGCTCGGCGGGTTCAAGGCGATCGTGGATCGCCTGACGGGTGTGGAGGAGCGCGCGTGACGGTTTCGAGGGACGCCAGGAGGGATCCCATGGCGGGGATCGGCCCCGACGCCGTGTGGGCGCTGGTGGAGGGGCGGCACGGCGACCCCTTCGCGGTGCTGGGCGACCATCGGGTCGACGGCGAGCGCGTGATCCGCGCCTTCATGCCGGGCGCGCGCGGCGTCGACGTGCTGGCGCGCGAGGACGACAGCCGCATCGGCACGCTGGAGCAGGTCCACGGCGCCGGCCTCTTCGCCGGCCCCGTGCAGTCCTCGGGGCCCTACAGGCTCCGGGTGCGCTGGCCCGACGCCGTGCAGGAGGTCGACGACCCCTACAGCTTCGGCCCGCTGCTCGGCGACCTCGACCTCCACCTCATCGGCCAGGGCACCCACTACGAGCTGAGCCGCGCGCTCGGCGCCCAGGCGATGAGCTTCGAGGGCGTGGCCGGCGTGCGCTTCGCCGTGTGGGCGCCGAACGCCCGCCGCGTGTCCGTGGTGGGCGACTTCGACTCGTGGGACGGCCGCCGCCACCCGATGCGCCGGCGCGGCTCCTCCGGCGTGTGGGAGCTGTTCGTGCCCGGCATCGGCCCCGGCGCCCGCTACAAATACGAGATCGTGGCGCCGGACGGCGCCGTGCTGCCGCAGAAGGCCGACCCGGTGGCCCGCGCCTCCGAGGCCGCGCCCGCGACCGCCTCGATCGTGGCCCGCTCCGAGCCCTTCCCCTGGACGGACGGCGACTGGAAGGCCGAGCGCGCCAAGCGGCAGGCCCTCGACGCGCCCATCTCGGTCTACGAGGTCCACCCCGGCTCCTGGATCAAGAACGCCGAGGAAGGGCGCAGCCTCAACTGGCGCGAGATGGCGGACCGGCTCGTGCCCTATGTCGCGGGGCTCGGGTTCACCCACGTCGAGTTCATGCCCATCATGGAGCACCCGTTCGGCGGCTCCTGGGGCTACCAGACGCTGGGCCTCTTCGCGCCGACGGGCCGCTACGGCTCGCCGGAGGACTTCGCCTATTTCGTCGACCGCTGCCACGCGGCCGGCGTCGGCGTCATCCTCGACTGGGTGCCGGCCCACTTCCCCACCGACGTGTGGGGGCTCGCGCGCTTCGACGGCACGCCGCTCTACGAGCACGCCGACCCGCGCGAGGGCTTCCACCAGGACTGGAACACGCTGATCTTCAACCTCGGCCGCAACGAGGTGAAGGGCTTCGTCATCGCCAGCGCCATCGAGTGGCTGGAGCGCTACCACGTCGACGCGCTGCGCGTGGACGCGGTGGCCTCCATGCTCTACCGCGACTACAGCCGCAAGCACGGCGAATGGGTGCCCAACAAGTACGGCGGGCGCGAGAACCTCGAATCCGTCGAGTTCTTCCGCCACCTCAACAGCATCGTGCACGAGCGCGAGCCCGGCGCCCTCGTGATCGCCGAGGAATCGACGGCCTGGCCGGGCGTCACCGCGCCGGTCGAGCAGGGCGGGCTCGGCTTCGACATGAAGTGGAACATGGGGTGGATGCACGACACCCTGAAGTACATGGAGAAGGAGCCGGTCTACCGGCGCTACGACCACCACCTCATGACCTTCGGCATGGTCTACGCCTACACAGAGCACTTCATGCTGCCGCTCAGCCACGACGAGGTGGTGCACGGCAAGGGCTCGATGATCCGCAAGATGCCGGGCGACGACTGGCAGAAGTTCGCCAACCTGCGCGCCTATTACGGGTTCATGTGGACGCATCCGGGCAAGAAGCTGCTCTTCATGGGCGGCGAGATCGCCCAGTGGAGCGAGTGGAACCACGACACCTCGCTGCACTGGGATCTGCTCGACTTCCCGACCCACAAGGGCGTGCAGCTGCTGATCGCGGAGCTGAACCGGCTCTACAAGGCCGAGCCGGCGCTCCACGCCACCGACAGCGTGCCCGAGGGCTTCCGCTGGGCGGTGGGCGACGACGACGACCGCTCGGTCTACGGCTTCGTCCGCCAGACCGCGGACGGCGCCGACAGACTGCTGGTGCTGTCCAACATGACGCCGGTGCCGCGCGAGGGCTACCGGATCGGCGTGCCGGCGGCGGGCTACTGGCACGAGCTGCTGAACACGGACGCGGCCGTGTTCGGCGGCAGCAACCTCGGCAACGGCGGTGGGGCCTCGACGGAAGAGGTGGAGGCGCACGGGCAGGCGCACTCGCTGGTGCTGACGCTGCCGCCGCTCGCCACGCTGGTGCTGAAGGCGCCGGGACACTGACGGGAGACGCGCAATGGCGACGTGGACGGTGACGGTGCGGTCCGCCGACGGCTCGGCGGACCACGAAATCAGGGTCGATGCCGCCGACGCGGCCCACGCCTGCGACCTCGCGGCGCTCGACCTGCGCGGCTCCGGCGTGGGCGGCCCGACGCCCCACACGCCCGGCGGCGGCACCTTCGCGGCCGAGCGCGAGGAGCAGTTGAAGGACGAGCAGCCGTCATCCTGAGGGCGTGCTCCCCTTCTCCCGCAAGGCGACGAGGAGGCGCCCGCCGCCGCGCCCACCGCGCGTGGCCCTCGCCCGCTTGAGCGGCGCGCGGCGACGTTCTAAGCAGAGGTCATGCAGACCCATACTCGCCTCGACGCCCGATCGAGCGACTTCGAACAGCGATTCCGCGCCCTCCTGGCCGCCAAGCGCGAGGTGTCGCAGGACGTCGACGACGCGGCCGCGGCCATCATCGCCGACGTGCGCGCGCGCGGCGACGCGGCGCTGTTCGACCTCACCGAGCGCTTCGACCGCGTCGACCTGCGCGCCCGCGGGCTGCGCGTGGCGCCGGACGAGGTCGCGGCCGCCCGCGCCGCGGTGCCGGCCCGCACCGCCGACGCGCTGAAGCTCGCGCGCGACCGCATCCTCGCCTTCCACGAGCGGCAGAAGCCGGCCGACCAGTTCTGGACCGACGAAGCTGGCGTCGAGCTCGGCTGGCGCTGGACGGCGATCCGCGCGGTCGGCCTCTACGTGCCGGGCGGCACCGCCGCCTACCCCTCCTCCGTGCTGATGAACGCGGTGCCGGCCAAGGTGGCGGGCTGCGAGCGCGTCGTGGTGGTGGTGCCGACGCCGGACGGCCAGCTCAACCCGCTGGTGCTGCTCGCGGCCGAGCTCGCCGGCGTCGACGAGATCTACCGCGTCGGCGGCGCCCAGGCGGTCGCGGCCCTGGCCTACGGCACGGGCAGCATCGCGCCCGTGTTCAAGATCGTCGGCCCCGGCAACGCCTTCGTCGCCGCCGCCAAGCGCCGCGTCTTCGGCCAGGTCGGCATCGACATGATCGCCGGCCCCTCCGAGGTCGTCGTGGTGGCGGACAGCTCCGCCGACCCCGAGCACGTCGCCGCCGACCTGCTGGCCCAGGCCGAGCACGACGCCGTGGCCCAGTCGATCCTGGTCACCGACAGCGAGGACCTCGCGGATGCGACGGCGGCCGCGGTCGAGCGGCAGCTCGCCGCCCTGCCCCGCCGCGCCATCGCGGAGCCGTCCTGGCGCGACTACGGCGCGATCGTCCTCGTGCCGGACCTCGACGCCGCCGTGCCGCTGGTCGACCGCCTCGCGCCCGAGCACCTGGAGATCATGGCCCGGAACGGCGACGACCTCGCGCGACGCATCCGCGACGCCGGCGCGATCTTCCTCGGCCCCCACACGCCGGAAGCCATCGGCGACTACGTCGGCGGCTCCAACCACGTGCTGCCCACCGCGCGCTCGGCGCGCTTCGCGTCCGGCCTCGGCGTGCTCGACTTCATGAAGCGCACGTCGGTGCTGAAATGCGACGCGGCCGGGCTCGCCGCGCTCGGGCCGGCCGCGGTGGCGCTCGGCGAGGCGGAAGGGCTCGACGCCCACGCCCGCTCGGTCGCGATGCGCCTGAAAGGCTGAACCGCATGGCCGGGGACCGCGACCGCCTCATCGCCGTCACCCTCGACGAGGGCTCGATCGGCCGCGGCAACCCCGACCAGGAACACGAGCGGCGGATCGCCATCTACGACCTCGTCGAGGAGAACTCCTTCGGCCTGTCGGGGCACGACAACGGGCCCTACCGGCTCGCCATCGGCCTCCAGGAGGGCAAGCTGGTGCTCGCCGTGTCGGACGCGGCGGGCGCGCCGCTCATGTCGCACCTCCTGTCGCTGCAGCCCTTCCGCTCCGTGCTGCGCGACTATCTGATGCTCTGCGACACCTACTACCGCGCGATCCGAACCGCATCGCCGAGCCAGATCGAGGCGATCGACATGGGGCGGCGGGGGCTCCACAACGAGGGCGCGGCGCTGCTCGGCGAGCGGCTGCGCGGCAAGCTGGACGCCGACGCCGACACGCTGCGCCGGCTGTTCACCCTGATGACCGCGCTCCACTACAAGGGATGACGCTGCCGCCGGCCCCCGACAAGCCCCCCGGCAGCTCGCGCGCCAAGCCGCAATCGATCCTGTTCGCCTGTTCGGAGAACGCCGTGCGCTCCGTGATGGCGGAGAACATGGCCAAGCGCCTCGTCGGCCGCTCCGTCTACATCCAGTCCGCCGGCGTGCGGCCGGGCGAGCACGACCCCTTCGTCGACGCCATCATGGACGAGCTCGGCCTCGACACGACCCGCCACCGGCCCCGCCGCTTCGAGGACCTGGAGGACGACAGCTTCGACCTGATCGTGACGCTGTCGCCCGAGGCCCACCACCGCGCGCTCGACCTCACCCGGACCATGGCGGTGGACGTGGCCTACTGGCCGACGATCGACCCCACCGGCGTCGACGGCTCGCGCGACCAGCGCCTCGACGCCTACCGGGCGACGCGCGACGGCCTGCAGCGGCGCCTGAAAGACCTGCTGTCCTGGCGGCCGATCGGCACGGTGTAGCGCCGTCACGGTTCTGCAACACGCCTTCGGCTAAGGACGTCCTCAGGCGCGGCTCGGGGATGACACGCGGATGACGGACGGCCTGGACCTCGCCGACACGCTGCAGACCGCCTTCGTGCTGATCGTCGCCTTCGCGCTCGGCACGCTGATCGGCGCCGAGCGGCAGTACCGCCAGCGCAACGCGGGGCTCCGCACCAACGTGCTGGTGGCGCTCGGCGCGGCCTCCTTCGTCCACCTCGGCGTGGAGCTCAACGGCCATGCGGGCGCCACCACGGTGGTGGCCTACGTGGTGTCGGGCGTGGGCTTCCTCGGCGCGGGCGTGATCATGCGCGAGGGCGGCGAGGTGCGCGGGCTCAACACGGCGGCGACGCTGTGGGGCTCGGCCGCCGTGGGGGCGGCCTGCGGCGCGCATTACATCGGCCAGGCCCTTGTGGTGACGCTGCTGGTGCTGGCCGGCAACACCCTGCTCCGCCCCCTCGTCAACGCCATCAACCGCGCGCCCCTCGACGAGAGCACCACGGAAGCCAGCTACGAGGTGCGGGCCGTGGTGGACAACGGCGACGTGATGGAGGCGCGCGACCTCCTCGTCGAGACGCTGGAAGCCGCCCACTACCCCGTCCGCGACGTGTCCGTGGAGGAGCGCGGCCCCGACGAGTCCGAGCTCGTCGCCGAGCTCGTGCCCAACACGATCGACGCGAAGGAGATCGAGGCGGCGATCCGCACCCTCGAAGCCTCCGCGCTCATCAGCCAGGCCTCCTGGACCTCGGCGACCTCGGACTGACCGCGGCGAACGTCCCCACAAAAAAGGCGAGCGCCGCGCCGCGATCCGTGCCATCCTGGGCCCGTGGGCGTCCCTAGCTCAGCTGGATAGAGTATCGGGCTTCGAACCCGAGGGTCGCAGGTTCGAATCCTGCGGGGCGCGCCACCTCACTCTGATAAATCATTGTGTTTGCTCGCGTTTCAGCGTCCTGCAAAATTGAATTCCTAGTCTGATCCCTAGTTTCTGCGGCGAACGAGGGCGAACAAACCTCTGTTGTCCCATGACCTCGGGCGGCTACTTTTCTCCCGAGTCGTGCGTGCAAACGCTATGGCTCGGGGTGGCCGCGGCGCGTCACGGTGGAACACGCGATTCGCCGCGGCCGCTGCTTTCATGGAGCGCAAGCTTCGCGCATGGTTTAACGACGCGTTAACCATGTCGTCTCTACCCTTCGTCGTGCAGTTCGCGACATCGAAGGGATGACGCCCCCATGTCTTGGCAGACTGATGAGATCCGCTTTGATCTCAGAATGCGACCGGCTGTGGATGGCAGGTACGAGGTTCTGCTTCGCCTCTACCGCGACGGCCGGCTCGCCTCTGAAACATCCATCGCCACCATCAAGGAGGGCAAGGCGAGGTTGATCCTCCGAATGGCCGACCAGCAGCTCGCTCGCCTGGGCTATCGTGAGTTCCTGTCAGAACTCCCAGCCGCCCTGCAGTTCGACGCCAAGGCTGCCTGACAGCCCGCCCGCACGATCGCGGACGGGCCGTGGCGTCACGGGATGCGGTGCTCTCGGTCGAGCGCGTGGAGCACGCGCCGGGCCTCGGCGTGTCGGCCGCGCGCCAGTAGCCGCCGGGCGCGCCGGAGGCGGTAGGCGTAGGCCAGGAGGACGAGGGCGCGGGTCATCGGGACGCCCTCGCTGCGCGGAACATGCCGCCTGCGCGGTCGATCGCGTTGCGCGCCTCTCTAGCCGCGTCCACCATCATGCCGGCCACCGTCCGCACGGCTTCCTGGCCGTTGATGGTCAAGGCGCCAGCCTCGGTGGACAGGGCCAAGGCCACCACGAGCGCGACGTCGTGCGCGACCGTAGCGGCCTCGAGCGCACGATCTGCCGCGGCGCCAGCGTCCGTGAAGTCGGGCGCTGTCACGTCGCGCACCTCACGGGCATCTCGACCGGCACGACGTTGCAGATGCCTCGCGGCATCGGCCCGCGCCACGCCACCATGCCGGGTCCGATCGGCGTGACGGCGTCGGGGTCGCGCCGCATACCCTGTTCGCCGCGCATCGCCCGCGCTCGGCTCGCCAGTGCCCTCATCTCCGGCCGGCGGTCGCGGGCGGCTCGGTACTGCTCCGCCGTCAGGTACAGGCCGGACCCGTCGCACGGATCGGCCTCCCGGTCGTTCTCGTGGCCCTGCGCCCAATGCCGCTGATCGCCGTCTCCGGCCGGCGCGCCGAGGGAGTGTTCCTGCTCTTCCGGCTCGCACCCGTCGTGCTCGGAGCCGCACTTCTCGTCGTCGCCCTCGGGGAGGTCGTATCCCGGTTCCGGCTCGCCCTCGCCGTCGAGGTTGGCGCCGGCCGCCCACGCCGTCTGATTCCACACGCGGCCGACGAAGCACCGTTGCAGCCGCCGGCCGTTCGCGGGCTTGTAGAAGCTCGCGCCCATCGGCGGCGCGTAGGGGCTTCGCTCCGGCGCGCCGAGGGTGTGCTCGCCGTCGTCGCTGCCGTGCCCGAGGTCGAGTTGCCGGACGGCCTCGCGCCACCCGAGCGACAGCTCATCATCCCCGCCCGCTTCGTCGTCGGGCTCTTCTTCGAGGTCTGGGTCGGCGTCGAGGGCATCGAGCGCCGCGATCGCCGCGTCCAGGGCGTCGAGGGCCGCCACGGGATTAACGGGCACGAACCCCGGCCCCACGAGCCTCGGCAGGCCGAGCGCGGGCAGCATCGCCGCGGCGTGCTCCGCGGCCTCCTCCAGCGCGCGGCGCGTGAACAGCTCGCGGGACTTGCGGCACAAGGCCTCGACGGCGTCGGCGCCGAGCGTCGGGTCCGGCTCGGCCTCGACCCGAGCGACCCGCCCGAGCATGTCGTCGAGGTCGGCCCGGATCGCGTCGAGCGAGTCGGGCGCGGTTCTGTAGGGGAGGCGGAAGGGCGCGCTCATGCATCGACCCCGGCGTAGGTGCCGAAGACGACCCGGCGCTGCGACAGTGCCGCCGTGAGCGACGGCAGGGGCGCCGGGAGGAGTAATAAGGGCGGGGGTGCCCCGACGTGGTCGGGGTAGCTCGGCACCAAGTCGGATTTCCCGACCTGGTCGACAGACCGGATCTGATCGGGTCTGTGGGAGGCGCTGGCGGCAGCGACCGATTCCGATGCTAACGCGCTGGCATCGCTGGCCCGGGAGGCGCTGGCGGCGGCCTGTAATAACCCCAGGGCGGCCGCCCATGCGTGACGCATGCCGGCGGCGGCGTGGTCGAGGGCGGGGAGCGGTAATAAGGGACGAGCGGGCGCGGTTGTGCTAGCGCTGGCGACAGCCATCGTGATCTCCTGAGGATCGTGGTGGTCAGGGCCGGACGAGGGCTCCACCCCTTGTCCGGCTCGACGGTTTCTGACATTATATACCTCTGAGAGGTTGTCAATGGCAGAAACCGAAAAGAAACGCGGCGGACGTCCCAGGGTGGACGCCACTCCGATCACAGTTCGGCTGCATCCCGACCCGCTCGCGGCGCTCGACGCCTGGATCGCCGATCTTGGCGACCCCGCACCATCCCGCCCCGAAGCCGTCCGCCGCGCCCTCGCGGACCACCTTCGCGCCAAAGGGTATTTGCCTGTCGCGAGCGAGAATGCGAGTTGATCCGGTATGCTGTGGAAGAGATCCTCTCGCGTCAGAGGTTTCCGCGATCAGCGGCGTGACGCACAAACCGATCTGCAACGGTCCGAGGCGATTCTTGCAGCAGTAGCGGAAGCCATATCGAGCATCGATGCTGAGTTGGCGGGGCTGGGACGCCGCGTTGACGATCTGCGCTTCTGGGTCGGCGGGCTTATCGGCCCAGAAGACAGGTCCGATGGCGCTCGCGACAAGCGCATCGAGGCTGAGCTGGTCGATGCGGAACGTCAACTGATTCAGGGCGTGAAACGTCTAAGCGATCTTGCTGCGATCCGAAGCAGCTATTGCGTCTTTCAGGACAGCGTCGCGGCTGAGCGCGCGCGAGCATTACAGGCGAGTCGAGAAGATGGATCAGGTGAGGCAGTCTCGACCAACTCTTAGCTGATCACAGATCCCAGATAGCAATGCTGCCTACTCTGGACTCTGTCCGCACCCCGTGATAATCTTTTATCAGATTTGGAAGTCGACTTGCACAACCACGATTCGTCAGACATTCACTTGCGGCCGATGCTGGCCATGCTGCTGGCGGCTTCTCTTTTGAGCGGCTGTGCCGAAATGCACCGCGGTTTTCAGGCTATCGCTCGGGTGGGTTCGTCACCGTCTGCCTCGGTCGAAGAAGCGGAATTGGCACCCGAACCCCATCCCGACATCAAAACGGTTCGGCCACGCGACGTTCCGCGAGCGCCGGTTTCCGAGGTGAGTGCAGCGGACCCGGTCGAAAAATCGAGCATTGTAGCCTCAGCCGTGCCAGCGCCGCGGCAAATCTTCGATTTTCATCCGGCGGGCAGCGCACCGGGGAGCTTTCGCCAGCCTTTCATCATCGACCCGAACGACGGACCTTTAACGGCCGATGTGCGTAGGACGGCGGCCGAACTGAAGGCGTTCACTGCTGCGATGAAATCCGGCACGGCCGTTGCGGGCGGCGACCGGTGCGGCGAGATGGATGTCGCTGACGAAAAGCCGGGCTGCGCCCGGCCGAAGTCGAAGGTGGCATCGACACTCTCGCGCAATCCTTTGTCGCTCCATTGATGCTCAATATCCGGGCGGAGCGAGTGACTTTCGAAAATGGAGGGACATGGTACGTCTTTCACCACCTCGCGACGAATAATGCTTACGGCATCATGGAAACGGCGGAGCGCTATCTACGTCTCCTCGATCGAAACCGTGCATTAGACTGTTTCACGATGTCGGAGACTGACCACCATCCGTCGGTTCATTGGCGCCGAGGACGTGGAGCGTGACGAACGCGAGTGCCAATCTTAAGAGCAAGGCGGCGAGATCGCTCCTCCGCTTGCGTTAGCCCATGATGCTCTGCCGTTGCATCGCTACGTTCAGCCTCGCTTGGTAAGGTGAATCTTGCAACGGGGTATCGCTGCAACGCGTCCTGATGTGCAATCGAATGTACCGAGGCCTACGTGGGGCCGCGTTCGGGGCACGAGTTCACGAATGATTTACGAGCACACCACACAGAAAAAGCATTTCGTCATCGAGTGGGCGCGCCCGGATCTATGGGGCGAAAATCACCGGACCAAGTGGGTAGCGAGCTGCAACGGGGCGTTCCTCGCTCATGGTGCAGACCCTCAAGCAGTGCTCGACGCTTTGACCCTGGGGCTGTGCCTGCCGACGCTCGATGGCAGTAATCCAGCACTGATCGGTTTGCCAGCCCACCTCGACGGGTGGCGGACAAGCCGAGAGTGATTCTGCCGCTCACGTGGGCCGCATCGTCGGGAAGCTGCGGATGTTGAGCTTCACACCCTTCCCGGCCCGCGCCGTGACGATCGGGTGGCCGGTGTGCGGGTGGTGGCGGATGTTCACCTCCAACGGATCCATGGCCTGCGCCGGGGCTGCTCTATCGGCCACCACCTCGCGCTGAAGCCTCAGCACGTTCGGCATGCGGCGCCGCAGCTCTAGATCGTGCTGCGCGGGGTTCTCGAACTTGTCGATGCCCTCCTTCAGGGCAGCGCCGGTTGACCGCGCCGCGGCCATCCTGCGCCACGCGAAGTTCATGTCGCCGAGCGCCTCGCGCTTGCAGTTGGCGGCCTGGATCCAGGGATCACGCCAATCGGCATGCTGCATCATGCCAAGTCGCATCAGGTCGGACAAACGTCGGAGCGGATGTGCGGAGCGGCCGGTGGTGACGTCGTGGAGCTGGTCCACGCCGCCGCTCGGGCCGTTCACGTCCCACCCGTAGAGCTTTGAGTTTAGGCCACGCCCGCTCTCGCCCTGCATCATGGCCAGGGCCGCGATGGTGGTCCGCCAGCTCGCCCCCATGCCGCCGTCCGCTCGCGGCTTCCGCATGAAGTCGCGCCAGAACCGGCGATTGGCATGGCCCTCGGCGTCGGAGATGCCGGACTGCTCTTTCGGACCCGGGTAGAAGGCCTTGGCCACGCCAAACCCCACGGGCCCGCCCTCGGCGAAGCGCGCGAGCTGTCCCGAGTTGATCGCGTGCAGCAGTGGCAGCCAGGCGCCGGCCGCCTTCGCCTGCACCACATACTCGCCGTTCGACAGCATGGCGGGAATGGAGTCGGACGTGCCGGTGCCGCGGCCACGGAGCCAACCTCCCGCGCGATGGTGCTCCGGCTTCGCCTGCTGGGCTTTGTAGCGTTCGACGAGGGCGCGGTCGGCCGGGTCGTGCGAGCCGTTGATGAGGCGCTGCTGCGCCTTGAACCGCTCGGCGTCGGAGACAGCCGCGGCCGAGGGAGCCGGGGTGCCAGCGCCTGGGGTGGCCGGCGCGGGTGCATGAGCCGAGGGATAGGGCGCGTATGGGCCGTTCTTCGTCCAAGGCTCGTAGTCGAAGCGGTTACCACCCACGACCCGACCCGTCGCCGCGTGCTGCTGATACCACTTCCCGTGATACCAAGCCGCCCTGTAGGCATTTGACCCGTTCGTGTTGTCCGGCACGCCGCCTGAGGCGATGGCCCGGATGCGCGCCCTGATGCGCTCGGCGACTTGGGCGCTCGCGGGGCGATGGCCGGCGTACTGCCCCGGCGCACTGGCGACGTCCCGCAGGTTCGCGCTCGGCCCCCAACCCTTCGACCCGACGCGGTTCATCATGTTGTTGATGACGGCGTCGATGCTCTCCGCGCTGCTCGTCGCCTCGCCGTTGACGGTGTTGACGACATAGTCGCTGAGGTCGGCGTCCGAGAGCTTGTACTCGGGGCGATAGGTGCCGGGCTTCTCGGGCTGACGTGGGTTGAAGGCACCCTCGGGGCCGCCGCCGTCGACACCAGGGCCGCGCCGGTATCCACCACCAGCCTTCGGACGGCCGTACCGCAGGTTTGGCATGCCGGCGCTGCCGCCTCGGCCGGACGGCGTACCGCCGAAGCTATTCCCGCCCGGACCGCCGCCTAGCTCCTGCTGCTGCGCGAGTTCGCGCAAGCCCTGGACGATGCCAGCCTTGGCGCCTTCCTGGACGTCTTTCTTAAGGTCACCGCCACGCGCTCGGGCTTCGACGTCATAGCGCGACGGCGTCGCCCACCTGTCGGACGCGGACGGTAGGGACTCGCCCTTGAACCAGCCGCGCACCGTGTCACCCAGCTTGGCGGCGAACTCCATCTCGGGCGAGGCCGGGTCCTTGTCGGGGTTCTCCTGCAGCTTCCGCAGCTCATCCGGCGCGCCGCGGGCGAGATCGAATAGCTGGAGACCGGCCAGGGTGGCGGCGGGGAGCAGGTTGGCGAACCCCGGGGACGATCCGCCGGGGCCGGCGCCGCCGCTTGGGCCGCCCCTGCCGCCCTCCAGCGCCGCAGCGGCCTGCTTAAGCGCGCCGGCGGCGCCTGTCAGCTCGCCGGCCGCGCGGTCGAGCCCAGAAGCGCCGAAGGTGCTGCTGTTCCGCATCAGGCGGTGGCGCGCGTAGAGCGTTCCCGCCGCGACCGCGCCGACCCCGACGACGGCCGCCGCGTCCCCGGGATTCGCCGCCGCGAACTTCAGCGTCGCGTCTAGCTTGTCGATCATCTTCGACAGGGGATCGATGAACGACGGCCCCACGTCGTTCTTCAGGTTGGTCCACGACTGGTTCATCCGGTTCGTGGAGTCGTTCAGCTTTTCGGCGGCGTCGACGAGGGCCTGTGAGATCGGCTTCACCTCGCGCGCCGCGTCAGCGAATGCGTCCGCCAGCCCCTGGGGACCCTTGCCGAGCATGGGCATCAGATCACCCAAGCCGGCCATGTCGGCGACACGCTTCTGGATCTGCGGGTCCTTGATGCGCGACAGGTAGTCGAGCGAGTCCTTCAGTGCGTCGACGGGGTTGTCGGCCGAAATCTTGGCGGCGACGTCCGCGTTCTGCCGCATCAGGTAGCGGTAGAAATCGGACGTGTGCATCCGAAACTCGACCATCTTGCTCGACCACGAGCTGATGGCGCCGCCGACCGCAGCCGGGTCGACGTGCAGCTTGCCGGCCGCATACTGAAGGCGCGCGATCTCCGTCGCCGACATACGCGACTGACGTGGCGCATGCTCTTCGGGGTGTCGGACATAAACATAAAATCCGGTTTGAAAATTTGCGATCTACAGACGGATCGCGGTCGCGCGTACCCCTCGGGATGGGCCCTCTAGGGAAGGACCCGGGGTTTTCGGCTGGGGTCCGGCCGGGCGGACGGTCACCGTCGCCGGTGCCGCTCGACGTGGGAGTGCCTAGGCCCTACCCGTCCACCGCCGAGACGCGGCGGGTGAGATCCTTGGCAATGTCGAGCGTCGCCGCGGCATGAGCGGCCTTGCGCTCCATCTCGGCCTCGATCGCCAGGGCGATCTGGCGCGGGGTACAGCCTGCCTTCAAGGCCGCATCGAACGTCCTGATACCCTCTACGCCGCAATGCTCCCGGATCGACTTCACGACGCGCTGCGCAGCTTCCCCCTCTTCGACGGTGCGGATCAGCTTTTCATAGCCCTTGGCGTCGATGTCGCCGCGCTCGTGGATCTCGCGGGCGAAGGCGCGGCGAGTGTCAGAACGGCAGGCCTTCCAGGCCTCGACCAGCCGTTCCTGCTCCGGCCGATGCAGCGAAACCACGGTCGGCGCTGTCGTCTTCCGAGATGCTCGGGCAGCCTTTCGCAGGGGCAAATCCGCAACGCGTTGCGCTTTTGCCGGATCGTCGCCGGTGATGCGGACTAGCCGCATGTAGAGCTGCGCGGTGCGCGGGCTGAACGTGACGTTCGCCTTCAGCCAGTCGTCCCAGCCGCCGTGAGCGACGGTGGCCTTTGCCTCGACAAGCAGCCGTCCGGCCTCCATGGCGTACCTGGTGCCCTCGCGCTTGTGGGACTCGACCTTGTCGTGCGCGGCGTTGATGGCGGTGGCGATGTTCGACGTGGTCATAGGGTTTCTCCGATCAGGTCCCACACGAGCACCGACTCAGGCATCGCTCGGCGACGGTAGGTGAGCGGACCGAATGTGATGGTCTCGGCGGTGAGAGCAGTGACGTTCTTGAGCAGCGGCAGCATCAGAGCCCCGCAACTGTCGACCCGGGCGGCGCCGGCGAGGCCATGCACCCCGAACAGGTCGATGGCCGTCCAGCCGTGTGCGGCGGCTTCGGCGGCGTAGTCGTCCATGAAGTGCGCCACGGCCCGGTGCACGGCTTCCCACTCGCCGAACCGGAAGCCTTCACAGGGCGGCGTCCAGCGGTCGAGCCGGCCCAATCCATCGCACCAGCCCCGCGGCGTGTCAGGCAGAACGTCGGGCTGTGAGGCACTGACGGTCAATCGCGGAGCATGATTTTCACAGACATGCTGTTTTTCGCTGGGGCCACCACGCGGACCTTTTGCCCCGCAGTCTGCTTCCGGCCCCGGGTGTCCTCGGCGATCTTGTCGGCCAAGCTGATCTCGCCCGACGACAGGAACAGGAGCCGCCACTTCGCCGGCTTCCGGAGCATGGCCTCCCGGGTAGCCCGCGCCTTGCCGGACCCGTTCGCCAACATGTACGCCACCTCGCCGGCCTCGCGCCCCCCGAGCTGCGCCAGCTCGTCGAGGCAGAGCAGCGCATCGTTGTGCGCCGTCGCCACAGCCTCCAGGCCGTTCGAGGTGGCCCGCCACGCTCGGACGTACTTCTGATCTCCGCCGCCCCACACCGACCCGGCGAGCGACAGAGCGGTGGTCTTGCCGATCGACGAGGGGCCGCGGAGGTGGATGCCGCCGCTCTCTTCCCCGCACGGGCCGACCAGGGCTGCCGCGAAGGCGGTCGAGATCGCCAGCACAAGGCGGCTGTTGCCGACCGCGTAGCGGGCGACCTCCTCCTTCCACTGATCCAGGGTGCCGCGGACGTTGAAGGCGTGGTCGACGGCGCCGCTGGTCTGCAGGATGGCGCGCTCTCCGTTCGGCATGCCAATGGCGCCGTCGGGCAGCACGAAAGCGGCGCCGTACCAGCCCGTCGCTGACACCGCCCGGGCGCGCGCCTCGACGTGGACGCCGGTCAGGAAGTTGACGAGCAGGTTCCTTGCCTTCGTGCCGGCCCCGACGTAGAGGCCGCCGTCGAGCAGCACGCGCCGCACGTCGGCGCCGTCCGTCGCCAGGATTGAGCGCGGCATGGCCCACTCCCGCGCGCGGCCGTCCGGGTCGGACCAGCGCAGCAGGACGCCCCAGGACTGACCGCGGTCGTCGCGGCTCTCGGCCAGCACGTCGAAGCGGCCCGACACGACCACCTCGGGCTTCTCATCGTCGCTGGGGTCGGACCACACGAGGCCGCGGTCCGTCATGCGGAAGCCGGCGGGCCAGCTCGGAGCCTTGGCCTTGGCGGGCCGGGCCGCGTCGAGCAGGGCCGCGAGGTCGGCCTCGTCCGGCACGACATCGGCGAGGTCCCACTTCGGCGGGAAGTCGCTCGGCACCGGCACCACGGCCGCGCTGTCCGCACCGGCCTTCAGCGCCAGCTCGGCGATGGTCGCGGCCGCCTTGCGGCCCACGTCGTCGTTGTCGGGCCACACCACTACGGCCCGGCCGGCGAGCGGCGACCAGTCCACATGCTTGACCGCCTCGGCCCCGCCCGGCCACGCCACAACGACGTGGTCCGGGAAGAGCCGGGTAGCAGGCTCGACCTTCTTCGCGCCCTCGACTACCAACACGGGGGCGAGCGGCGCCTTGGCGAGGCGGTCGAGCCCGAAGATGGGCCGCGGCGCCGGAAGGTGCTTGAGCCGCCATTCCGTGCGGCCGTCCTCGTGGCGGCACCAGCATGCGAAACGGATGTCCTTGCCGTCGGACTTGAGCCATCGGCACTCGACGCCGAGGACGCGACCTTCCGCGTCCCGGAAAATCCATGTCGAGCGCGGCTCCCGGCCGCCGAGCTGAACGACCAAGGGGAACGCCTCGTCCGGCACCGGGACGATGCAGGTCCACGGATCGCGGTCGGCGTCGGGTTTGCGCTCGGCCTTGGCGTTGACGCGAGCGGCAGGAGCATCATCGGCCGCTCGCTCGGGCTGAGACAGGCCGAGCCGATCGGCGACGGCGCGCGCTGCATCCACCTGCGATGTCCTGTTCAGGAAGGCGTACAAGCTGACGGCATCGCCGCCCCTGTCGCCCGTGGCGAAGTCGGACCAGCGGCCCGACGCGGTGTTGATCGTGAAGGACCCGGGGCGACCGTCGGCGCGGGTCGGGTTGCGGACCACGTACTCGTGGCCCTCGCGCCGGCCGCCGGGGAGCCAGTCAGCCAGGAGGTCCGGCAGGCTGCGGAGCGCCGCGGTGGACACAGCCTTGATGTCGACGCGCGAGGTGGAAAGGCCGAGGCTCATTTCAGCGCCTCCATCGTATCGAACCGGCTGTAGTACATCAGGTGCCGCCAGCGCTCGGCCTCGGGCTCGATGACGATGCGGTGCGCGCCGTCGCGGCTGAGCACCGTGAGCAGGTCGCAGGCGTGGTGCGGGTTGTGGAAGGTGCGCTGCAGAAGCACCGCGCCGAGCCCGACCTCATAGGTGGTGACCTGCCACTCGTTCTCGGCCGGGCAGGTCAGGACCGCGACGCGCTCGCGGAGGCGGAAGGGAACGACGCTCACGCGCACCCCCAACCGTTGGCCTCGACCACGGCCGCGGCGGTTGCGACTGAGAGGCCGAAGCGTCGGGCGAGCCGGATGGCGCCGATCGGGGCTTGGCGAAAGTCGAGGGTGGAGCTATCTTCCATCGCGTAGCTGGGGAGCTGCATTTTTGTGAGGGGAAGGCCGATGGGCGCCTGGCAGGGCACCGTCGGTCTTTTCTTTTTTCGAGCCATCAGGTCACGCGGCCTCGTTCATGGTGGAGCCGGACAACAGCCGTTCGCGCTCGGAGCGCGGCACGAGCGTGCGGCGGCCCAGCTTCACGATGCGGATGCGGCCCTTTTTGACTTCGGAATAGAACAGCGTCCGACCGATTCCCATGGCGACCAGGAATTCGTCGACGGTCTCAGCGGCAAGTTTGGTGTTCTCAGGCATCTCTATGTCCGCGAACGTCGCCGCTGAATTGCGGCGGTAGGCGGACGATGCACGAACTCAGGCGATCTGTGTGTGTAGTCTTCGGGACAGATTTTTCAGCTCCAAAACCTGTCCCTGTTTCCTGACGATTATCAGTCGGCTTGTGTGCGGGCCTGAACTCGGATGCTCCCATCTCGGAAGACACGACGCCAGAAATTGGTGACGTTGACTGTCAGCCCTTCCACGGGCACCACGGCATGGCCGAGATTGAGAGGCGCATCGCCGACCGGGAACACCGTCCACCTCTGTCCGATGTCACCAGGGTCGGCGATAATCGGGGCAGGATGTCCCGCCGCGGCCCATGCGCGGTACTTTGTGGCCAGCCTGTCGACGATGGTGTCGAAGGACTGACCCGGAGCCTTGTACTGAGCGACAATGTGCTGTGTGCTCTCAGGCACGCTCCATCCGAACCGCTCAATGTCGAAACGAATGTGGTTGAGGTAGCCTTCATCAGGATCGCCCCACGACTGCTTGGATGCGTCCGTCCCTCCGCGTTTCAGACCTCGCCCCTTGAATCCGTAAGACTCGATAGCCGCGATGGTATCGCTGAATAGAGGATCACCCGTGCTGTCTCGGATATATTCGAGAGATCGCAGTAGCTCGGGGATTTTCATCGCCTCGGCAGTGTCCTGGCGCGGCTGCGGGCGCGGCTTAGAGTCCGTCCGGGAAGTCAGGCTGCGCAACCTATGCGACGTAGCAGCATCATGACGGACGCAGCGTAGAGGAAGGCCTTTGCGGATGCGATTGTGGCCTCCGGATCCTTCCAGAGGCGTCGATTGCGGCTGATCCAGGCGAAGAAGCGCTCAACCACCCATCGCCGGGGGTGAACCACGAAGCCGACCTGCCCGGGTGGTTTGCGGACGATCTCGACGGCGATGAGCGTGGCGCTGTCCGGCTTGTCGCCGGCGTAGCCCGCGTCGGCGAAGGCCTTGGCGATGAAAGGATATGAACGGCGTGACTGCTTGAGCACCGGCACGGCCCCGTCGCGGTCCTGCACGTCGGCCGGCTGCGGGTCGAGCACCAGGGCGCGGCCGTCCGTGTCGACCAGGGCCGGCGCTTGCGACCCTTCACCTTCTTGCCCGCGTCGTAGCCCCGCGGACCGCCGCTCTCCGTGGTCTTCACGCTCTGGCTGTCGAGCACGGCCGCGGTGGGCGAAGCCTCTCGCCCGGCCCGCTCGCGATCCAGCATGACGAGATGGTGGTTGATGCCGGCGAACAGGCCCTCATCGCGCCACGCGCTGAAGTAGCCGTACACCGTGCTCTTCGGGGGCAGGTCCTTCGGCAACAGGCGCCAGGGAACGCCGCCCCGCAGCACATAGAAAATGCCGTTCACAATCTCCCGCAACGACCACAGCCGGGGCCGTCCGAGCGGGTTGCCGGGCGGCAACAGCGGTTCGATGACGGCCCATTCGGCGTCGGTCAGATCGGTTGAGTAGCGGAGTTCGGAGCGGCTATGCTGCTCGCGGGTGGCCGGGGTCCACATGGCGGTTCCAGATCAGGTTTCAGCACCCTCCTGGAATCATCTCAGCCCCGGCCACTCAACCCCACGTGCCCTTATCGGACGGACACTTAGCCTCCCACTGTCGACGATAATCGTCTTTGGTCAGCGGCCTTCTTCGACCCGGAGTGTCATTCGGCATCAACATCGTCCTTCGTGGCCAAGCCGCAAAACACCGCCCATGCATCCATGAGCCCGCGCCGCTTCTCGAACAGGTCGCCGCGCCGATAGGCCCGCTCGACCGCGTCGGCGACGACATGGGCGAGCGCCATCTCGGCGACCTCGTTCGGGTAGTCCGTCGTTTCGGCCGCCCAATCTCGGAAGCTCGACCGGAAGCCGTGCACGGTCACGTCGAGTTCCATGCCGCGCAGCACCATGAGCATCGCCATGTTGCTGAGCGGCTTGCCTGCTTTGATGCCGGGAAAGACGAAGTCGCTCGACCGCTTCGCGTGCAGTTCGCGCAGGATGCCGAGAGCGGCGGCGGACAGCGGTACGCGATGCTGCCGGCTCGCCTTCATGCGCTCAGGCGGGATCGTCCAGAGCCGGGCGTCGAAGTCGACCTCGCTCCACATGGCGCCGAGCGCCTCGCTGGTCCGCACGGCCGTGAGGACGGTGAAGCGCAGCGCCATGAAGGACAGCGCTTCGCTGGCCGCGAGCGACCGCATGAACGCCGGCACCTCGGCATAGTGAACCGCCCCGGGTTTCTCGGAGGCTGATTGGCTTGGAATTTACGCCGCCATCGGGGGGGCCTCAAGCGCGGCGTAGAAGGCTGCTTCGGCTTCGGCCGGCGGAACGTTGCCGATCGGCTCGAGCAGCCTGCGGTGATTGTACCAGTCGACCCACTCAAGTGTGGCATATTCGACGGCCTCGAACGACCGCCATGGACCCCGCCGATGGATCACCTCGGCCTTGAACAGGCCGTTGATGGTTTCAGCGAGGGCGTTGTCGTAACTGTCTCCTATGCTGCCGACAGAGGGTTCGATGCCGGCTTCGGCAAGTCGTTCTGTGTATTTTATGCTGACGTATTGTACTCCACGGTCAGAGTGATGAATGAGAGCGCCGACAGGTCGGCGCTGGTGTAGGGCCTGCTCCAGGGCGTCCAGCACGAAGCTGGTCTGAGCGGAGCGCGAAGCTCGCCAGCCAACAATGCGGCGGGCGAACACGTCGATGACAAAAGCCACATAGACGAACCCGGACCAGGTCGCGACATAGGTGAAGTCCGACACCCACAGCGCGTTGGGACGAGGGCCTTGAACTGCCGGTTCACCCGGTCGAGCGGGCAAGCCGCCGAGGGATCCGGCACTGTGGTGCGGGCCTTTCTTCCCCTCACAACCCCTTGCAGCCCCAAGACACGCATCAGGCGCGCCACCGTGCAGCGGGCGACGCGGATGCCCTCGCGGTCGAGTTGCCGCCAGATCTTCCGCACCCCGTAGACGCCGAAGTTCTCGTCGAACACGCGGCGGATCTCGACCATCAGCGTCGCATCGCTCCTGGCCCGCGCCGATCGCTTGGTGGGGTCGGCCTGCCGGGCCGCGTGCGCGTGGTACGTCGACGGGGCGATCGGCAACACTTTGCAGATCGGCTCGACCCCATGAGCATCCCGATGCTCGTCGATGAAGGCTTTCATGTCCGTGAGCGGCGGTCGAGCTCCGCCATGGCAAAATACGCGCTCGCCTTGCGCAGGATCTCATTCGCCTGCCGCAGCTCGCGGACTTCGCGTTCCAGCGCCTTGATGCGCTCGCGCTCGTCCGATGCAGGGCCAAGCCTCGCGGCTTTGCTGCTCTCTGCTTCCTTGATCCAATTGCGCAGGGTTTCCCCCGAACAGCCGATCTTGGACGCGATCGAACGAATGGCCGCGTGCCGCGAGCTGTGCTCGCCTTGATGCTCCTGCACCATCCGGACCGCGCGCTCGCGGACCTCGGGAGAAAACGGGGGTGTGCGCTTCGTCATGGCTCCAGTCTCGCAAGATCAGGAGCCTCCGGGAAACCCGGGGCGGTTCAATAGGGCATCGCGGCGTGGTGGCCGCGCACGAGGCTGGGACGCTTGGGCAAGAGCTGATCGAGGTGGCCGCGCCATCGTGCCGGGTTCTCGCCCTGGCGAAGCCCCTTCGCCTTGGCCGCGTCCAGCACGGCCTCGATGCGCGAGCGGGCCTTCACCGCCATCTCGGGCGTCTTCGTCCACATGGGCCGGAGCACGCCCAGCACGCCCTCAGTGTCGACATCGGCGATCGGCCGAGACCGAAGCGGCGCCGCATTCGTGGTCAGCATCACGCGCCACTGATGCGCCGTCTTGAAGTTCGCCCACTGCCCCTTCATCGTCTCGACGTAGGCGTCGGCGAACTCGCCGAAGGTGGCGGTCTGCTTGTCGCGGTCGCGCTCGACGAGCGGGTCGCGGCCGGCGAGAAGGTGGCGCCTGGCCTCGCGGGCCTTGTCGCGCGCTTCGGCCAGCGTGACGTCCCCGACGGGGCCGAAGCCCATCTCGCGCTGCTTGCCGTTCCGCGACCACATGAAGACCCACGATCGATTGCCGGTCTTCGAGACATAGAGGTACAGGTTGCCCCCGTCGGAGTGCCGGCCGGGTTCCTTGATCGTCGCAACCGCGCGCGCGCTGAGGAGATCTTTCCTCAACCGCTGTCCGATCTGGAATCGAAAAGGGCCATCCCTGGTCTCGTCCCTAGTTTCGGCTCCGGCTTGTAGCGAACAGACGCGAACGGACGCAACCGGAAAGACGCGTCGGGGCACCTTCGGCACGAGGGAAAACGGGGTCGGGCGACTGCCGGCGAACGCCGCTGCAATTCCTGCGGGGCGCGCCACCTCCCATTTTACTGTCAACGATTACAATGATTTAGCCCCGAGTTTGGGGAAGTGTCGGCCGAGGTTTGGGGAAGTCTGTTCCCGTTCTGCCCCGTTCCGCATATGCGCTACCGCGCCGCCTTCCCTTCCCACACCGACATGCCACCCTCGGCCAATTGCTCCTGCTCCGCGTCGCGCGTGTAGAGCTCGGCCAACTCAATCGACTTGAGGCCGAGCACCGCCATGATCTGTTTGGTGCTGGCGCCGGCCTCGGCCAGCAGGCGACCCGCGGCCTTGCGCAGCCCGTGGGTGACGCAGTCCTCGGGCAGATCGGCCGCGCGGTGCGAGTCCCGCAGCCAGTTGCCGTAGCCGGCGACGCTGAACGGCCGGCCAGCCAACGTTTCGACCAAGTACATGCGGCCGAGCGGCGAGGCATCGAGGATCGGTTTCAGGTCGCGGTGGATCGGCACGACCACCTTCGTCCCCGTCTTGAACTGCACCACGCGGATCTTGCCGTCGACGACGTCGGCGCGGGTCATCTTCACGACATCGGACCGGCGCTGGCCGGTGAACAGGTGGAGCGCGAACGCGAGCCGCTGGCGCGTGCCGACCGGCCAGCGCGCTTCCATGGCGGCGATCTCCTCATCGGTCCAGGATCGCCAGTGCCCCGTCTTCCGGCCCTTGATGCGGTGCGTGGGATCGTCCTTCCGCATGCCGAGGTCGATCGCTCGGGTGAACAGCACCTTCAGCATCTTGCGGAGATTGTTCGCCGCGGCGGGCCGGTCCGCGTATCTGTCGAGGATCGCGACGACGTGGCGCCGCTCGATCGTGGCGACGGACTTGGTCCCGTGGTCCTCGAGAAAGCGGCCGAGCATGCCGCGCCGCACCTTCCGGGTCGACGGCTTGAGGTCCGCGAAGTCGGAGCTGGCGAGGTAGGAGGCGGCCAGCGCCGCCATGGTGCCGGGCTTGGCCGTGCGGATCTTGCTCTCGGCCGGCTTCGCCGCGTCGATCGCCGCATGGTAGGCCGCCATGAACTCGGCCGAGCCCGCCTCGCCGGGCAGGGCCAGGCGCTTGTGGGCCTTGGTGGGACGATAGTAGTGCCGCAGGCGGCCGTGGCGGTCGCGCCAGCTCTCCACGCCGGGCAGTTTGATCGTCGCCATGGCGGCCCCGCTCACAGGACGCTGTCCCACTCGTTTGTGCCTGGCGTCTCGCCGTCATGGGGCAGCGCATCGATCGCCGCGTCAAGCTCGTGTCGATCCCAGATGCGCCGGGCGTTGGCGACCCGTGGACGCGGCATGCGGCCGTCCTCGACCATGGCCGAGAACAGCGACGGCGACACGCCGACATAGCCAGCCGCGACCTCGCGCGAGAGCCCGCGCGGGTCCAGCGGGAGCCGGGCTCGAAAACGTGGTTGCTCGCTTTCGTTGTGCCGCTCCGCGGTGCGCTTTTCACCCATCGGCGCCCCCTCCGGATTTCGGAAGCTCCACGTCGCGGATGCGCTCGACCCGCCGGGCGAGGCCGTTGAGCCAGTGGCACAGCTCGGCCTTGTCGGCGAGGCAGTCGCGCGGAAGGTCGCGCAGTGCGTCTGCAAGCGCCGACAGGTCGGCCCGCACCGAGCGTGGGAGGGACGCGCTCCCGCGTGGTTTCATCTCTCGGCCACCTCTTCTCCCTCCATTTCGTGTGGGTACAGTGGATACAGTGGGTACACGTCCGCTAAGGTGCTGTTCTACAGCTGTTTTACTGAACCCACTTGCCGTACCCACATGCGAGGCGGCTGTGGTTACAGTGGTTACAGGTCGCGTTGATGTACCCACTGTACCCACTGCGGCGATCGTCGATGACAGGAAGTGGGTACAAGATAGGTCGCTGTTTCTGTTGATGATTTCGGCGCTGTACCCACTGTACCCACTCGCTTTGACGGAGGGCGGAGAGAGGTGAAGCTCAAACATCGTCGTCACCGAAGATGCTGGCCGCGATGTGGTATAGCCGGCGCTTTTCCTGCCCCGGAACGCGAACCTGTTTCGATAGGTGCGGGCCGTTGTCAGGCCGCTTCAACAGCCCCGAGCGGCGAGGGTCGCCGCCAACGCCTTCGCGTCGAAGCCGGCGCAGACCTCGCCCCAAGCCTCCGGAGTCACGTAGAAATCGAACGGCGCATCCCTGTCCGCGCCGTCTCCTCCACGCCGCTTATACCCGGCAAGGTTGTGCATGCGATGCCCGTCCGGCTTGGGCTCCCACGCGGCGAGGAAGCGGCTTTCGCCGTGCGCCGACAGGAAAGTGCGCACTTGCGCGATCCCCCTCCGTGACCTCCGACGATTCCAAGCCGCCGCGGCCCTCGATCCAGGCTGCGAGGCAGATGCGGGCCGCCCGGGTTGCTTCCCCCTCGGGCCAGGGCAGAACGCGCGCCGCGGCGGCCACCTCGCCCGCGGCGGCGATGAGGCCGAAACGACCGGCCACGCGCTGCACCTGGCCGTCCGCGTCGGCCGGGCAGTGCTTCGCCACGAAGGCGCGGACATGCGCCCTCACGCGGGCCCGCACGCCGTCGAGATCGGGCGCCACGGCCTCGATGAAGGCTCGGGCCGCGGTGCCGTACAGCCGGCGCGACGACGTGGTGAGGTGCTTGGCGAAGGCCGGCGCGTCGGCGAAGCTGTGCAGCTCCTCGAACAGCCCGTGCCGCTTCGTGTCGGCCGCGACGTCGACCACGCGCACGGCCTGGCCCGCGGTCTGGCGCCGGCCGCGCGCGTCCTCGGCGATCTTCTCCTGCAAGCTGATCTCGCCCGACGACAGGAACAGCAGCCGCCAGTGCGCCGCCTTCCGAAGCGTTGCCTCACGCGATGAACGCACCTTGCCGAAGCCGTTGGCGAGCATGTACGCGACCTCGCCCGCCTCCCGGCCACCGAGCTGCGCGAGCTCGTCGAGGCAGAGGAGCGCGTCGTTGTGGGAGGTGGCGACCGCCTCCAGGCCGTTCGCGGTGGCACGCCACGCCCGCACGTAGTGCGACCGCCCGCCGCTCCACACCGAGCCGGCGATCGTCAGCGCCGTGGTCTAGCCGATCGAGGACGGGCCGCTGAAGTGGATGCCGCCGCTCTCCTCCTCGCAGGGGCCGACGAGGGCCGCTGCGAAAGCGGTCGACAGCGCCAGCGCGAGCCGGCTGTTGCCGATAGCGTAGTGCGCCACCTCCTCCTGCCACTCGGCCAAGCTGCCGCGCACGTTGAAGGCGTGCTCGATCGTGCCGGCCGTCTGTAGGATGGCGCGGTCCTCGCCCGGCTGGCCGATCGAGCCCTCGGGCAGCACGAAGCCGGTGCCGTACCAGCCCGTCGTCGACACCACCCGGGCCCGGGCCTCGACATGGACGCCGGCCAGGAAGTCCATGAGGCGCCGCTTCGCGCCGTCGCCGTTGCCGAGGTAGAGGCCGCGCGACAGCATCTCGCCGCGGATCTCGGTGCCGTCGCCCGCCAGCATGCGCCGGGGCATAAGCCATTCCTGCGGGCGGCCGTCCGGGTCGTGCCAGCGCAGCAGCACGCCCCAGCTCTGGGACTGGTCGTCTCGGCTCTCGGCCAGCACCTCGAACTTCCCTGAGACGACGATCGGCGGCTTGTCGTCGTCGTGCGGGTCCGACCACAGCAACCCGCGATCCGTCATGCGGTAGCCGGCCGGCCACCGCGCGCCCGGCCGCTCCTCCGTAGGCGTCGTCTGTGCCGGCTGCGCCGGTTTCGCAGCGGCGAGCAGCGCGGCGAGGTCCGCGCCGTCCGGCGCCGGTTCGGCGAGGTCCCACTTTGGCGGGAAGGCGTCGGGCACGGCGACGACGTGCACGGCTGCGGCGCCGGCCTTCCCTGCACCCGCGACGATGGCCGCCGCCGCCTTGCGCCCTGGCTCATCATGGTCCGGCCAGATCGTCACCTCGCGGCCGGCGAGCGGACCCCAGTCGACGTGGCCCACGCCGGCGGCGCCCGCCGGCCAGGCGATCGCGACGTGGTCCGGAAACAGGCGCGCGGCCGCCTCGACCTTCTTCGCCCCTTCGACGACGAGGACGGGCGCGCCCGGTCGGGCGGCGAGGCGATCCAGGCCGTAGATGGGGCGCGGTGCGGGAAGGTGCTTGAGGCGCCATTCGAGGCGTCCGTCGCCATCGTGGCGGCATAGGCAGGCGAAGCGCACGTCCTTGCCGATCGTCTTGTTCCACCGAACCTCGAAGCCGAGCGGCGTGCCGCTCGCGTCTTTGAACAGCCACGCCTTGTCCGGGTCCCGCCCGCGCAGCTTCACGTCGAGTGCGATGAAGGCGCCGTCCGGTATAGGCAGGACCGGGGTCCACGGGTCCGGCTCGACAGCCGGCGCCGGCTTCTGCGCGGCCTTGCGGGGCTCCTTGGTGGGCCTCGCCGGCTCGGTCGGACGCCATTCCGGCAGGCCGAGACGTTTCCGGACGTGGTCGTTGCAGAGTTTCCAGTCGTCGCCCGCGAAGGAGTGAACGATGAAGTCGTCCAGGTCCGTGTCGCTGGGCTTCACTGACAGGGACCGGTCCTTCCTGTCGTGGTTCGGGCCTGGTGCGAGGACCTGGTGTCCTGACACCTCGCCGCCGAGGGCTTGGGCGAGGGAGCGGAGATCGTTGCGGCCCATGCGGCCCTCTCTTGGCGCGCGTCGGGGCTGTGAGGTGGGCCGATCCCGTGCTAGACCAGGAGTGCGAAGTCTTGGTCTGTATGGAACTGGCCCCGCCCCAGCCCGACGGCTTGGGTGGGGTCTGTCTTTTCAGGCGGCCTGATGCCGGCCCGTGCCGCGGAAGCGGCCCATCTTCGGCGTTGCTTGTGATCGGCGCCGCGTCTCGATCCACCGCGTGATGGCTTCCGGCTCGTACCAAACCTTCTTGCCGATCTTCAGGAACTCGGGGCCGTCACCATCCATGTGCATCTTGTTGAGCGTGGAAGGTCCGATGCCGATCGACTCCGCAGCCTGATCGGGCGTCAACCATCCCCTCTCGTCGGGTATCGCCATGACTACTTCCTCCGTGTCCGCTTTTGAGCTGGTGAGGCAGGAACGTAAGCGGAACGACGTAGACCTAGCGGTCATCCCGCGTTGCAGGCAAGTGGTGTAATTATATGTAAAGGAATTGAGCGGAACGTAACGAAGCCGCACTCCGCCTAATTGTCTCGAAAAGCACCACTTTCCGAGATCAATATTTTTTCTATGCTCGATCTGCGAATAACTATACTTGTATCTCAAGGCAAACCGGCAATTCTATCCGGGCCACCTTGGGAGAACGTAAACGTCTCTGTGGTCGCTCGATAATGCGCGACCACCTGTCGTGACCCAGCACCGTCGCGGGTGTCTGGATGGGGCGATCAGCCTTCCGTCTTGCGAAGCCGAACGCCAGGTGAGCCGTGATTCAGGAACTCGACGCCCTGGGCCTCAAGAGCCGTTTGCACGGCCTTGATTGTCTGGAGACTGCTTTTCAAGGTCTGCGATCCCTGTCCTTCCATGTTGCGGATCGTTCCGACGCTCACGCCGGACGCCTCGGCAAGCGCAATCTGCTCCACGCCTGCTAGCGCCCGCGCAGCCTTAAGCTGGTGTCCTGTCGTCAACATCGTGCATCTCGCATCCACCGATTTCGCTATCATAACCATTCTAGGCTTGACGGCAACTAGCGCTGGATAGATATGGTATCCATCGTGTTAACGATGGGAGCAAGCGAAATGGCTATCGAACGAAGCCGGAAGTCGATCCTCTGCGAGGCATGGCGGCTCGCGCGAGCGACGTCGACCACTTCAGGACGTCCCGCTCGGGAGCACCTCGCCGAAGCGCAGCGCGATGCCTGGCGTGCTGCGCGATGCAGCACGGCTGACGCTGTCCTCGCCGCCCTCTCGGCCGCGATCGACGCCGAGGTCGCCATCCATGCGGATGAGCAGGATGCTGCCGAGGCCCGCGCCCGCTATATGCACCGCCAACTCGGCGAAGCTCTCGAATACGGCTTCGCCCTGCTCGACGCGCTCGACCTCGGCCCCATGGCGCTCGACGTGGTCGACAATGCTATCGCGGCACTCGACGCCCTGGATGCACCACACGAGGACCTGAAGCCCTGGCTTACCGGACCTCCGCACCCCTGCTTCGCAATGGATGCCGAGGACGACTCGGAGAAGGATGAAGGCACAGCTCTGGAGCGCCACGGCTGCGGCTTTATCCGAGCTGGCGAAGACGATGCGGAGGACGACGATCCAGGAGAGGAAGACTTCCGCGCGCACCGACCTATTCTGACGCTCCGGCCGATGGTGGCCCATGGCTGATCGGCGCGCATTCCTCCGCGGGCTTGCCAGCCTGCCGCTGATCGGCGGCTCCGTCGCACTGATCGGCAATCCCTCGGCCGCTGCTGTCCCTGTGTCGCGCTACCTGCTCGACAGCTACATGGATTTCCTCGCGATCGAGCTGCGGGAGACCGTGATCCAGTCTCGCGAGACGCACGCCGCGAGAGAGGGCCATCCCGACTGTCCGTGGGTGCGGGAGGCGACCGAGCGCCACATGTGGGCTCCCGAGCGTCCCCACATGCGAGGGCTGCTCGACGCCAGCGGACGCCCATCGGCGCGCGCCGCCGTGATCCTGTCGGCGGCTGGCGTGCCTTGGATGGGAGGTCACCTTGACTGACCGTCGCTCCTTCCTCACCGGCCTCGTCTCGCTGCCCCTCATCGGCCGGCCGGCTGCGGCCGTGCCGCTCATCCAGGCCGCGGCACTCCCCACGCTCGATGACCCGCGCCAGCGGGCCCGCTACGTCTGGGAAGCGTTCTCCGCAGCGATGCGCGACCTGACAGCCGACGCCCACGGCTGGCGCATTCGCGGCGCCGGCGAGGCCCATGCGTTCCGCACCCTCGCGCCCGTGTCCTTCCTCAACGTGGCATCCATCCACTACGAGGTCGGCCTTCCCGGTCTTCGCCCGGCCGACCTCATCGTCGAGCGGCACCGGGACCTCGACCTCGGCGACGTCGGCGGGGCCATGATCGCAGGGCGCCGTGGTTGACCGCCGCACCTTCCTCGCGGGCGCAGGGGCGTCAGCCCTCGCCCTCGCCGCCGGCGCACCGATCGGCGCCGCCACCGACTTCGACCCGGCCGTCATCATCGACGAACTCCGGGCGGTCGGGCTCCGGATATGGCTCTGCAAGCCTGTCGGGCGCGATGCCGGCCAGCCCTACTACAGCATCCATCCGGAGCGCGGCGGCTTCACTCCCAGCCACCTCGCCGTGATGGCGCGATGGGCCGAAGCGCTCGAAGCCGAACCGCACCGCGCCGGGCGGCTTGAAGATTGCCTCGCCGAGCTCGAGCGGGAGATGGGAGTCGGATGAGAGTCCGCTCCCCTCGCCTCGCCAAGGCGCTCGCCGTCCTAAGCAGGATTCCGCTGACTGTCACACGGATGGTATGTCGAGCGCTCAAGTGCTCGGGTGAGTATCATGGCTGGTCGGTCCCGTTTGGCAGCGACGCCGGCGCAGCGCGCCGACCTCGAGACGTTGGCGCGATCTGACGTTCGGGGCGAGTCCGATCGTGCGCGGGCGATGCTGCTCACCTTGTCGGGTTGGACGAGCGTCGAGGTGGCAGAAGCGTTCGGGGTGACGGCCGATGCGGTCCGCCACTGGCGGCAGTGGTTTTGCGAAGGCGGGGTCGAGGCCCTGCGCTCGACGCTGGCCTCGGGTCGCCCGGCGGCCAAGGGCGAACAGGCGCTCGCGGTGGCGGCGGCCCTTTTGCGCGAGCCCGTGGAGAACCGGCCCAATTGGACGCTGCCGCGCCTGCAGGCCGAGATCGAGCGGCGGACGGGCCTGAGTATTTCCAAGTCTCGGCTGAGCATCCTGCTCCGGGAAAAGGGGGGTTCTGCTGGCGCCGCCCCCGGCACACGCTGAAGGGTCGGCAGGATACGCAGGAGGTGGAGCGCGTGGGCCTGCGCCTCAGGATCCGCCGAGCGCAGGCCGAGGCGGGCGATGTGGTGCTGTTGTACGGCGACGAGAGCGAAGCCCTGACCCATCCCTATCTGGCCCATGCCTGGGCGCCACGGGGCGCGGACCTGCGCGTCGCCGCCCCAGGCCAGGCCCGCAAGGTCGCCATCATGGGCGTGCTCGCCGCCGCAACCCGCGACCTCATCGTCCACACGTCGACAACAAAGCGCAGCACCGACTTCATCGCCCTGCTGACCGTGTTGGACGGCCGCGACGGCCCGCAACCGGGACGCCCCGCCAAGCCCGTCGTGCTGGTGCTCGACAACGGCCCCATCCACACCAGCAAGGCCACCACCGCCGCCATCGCGGCGCGGCCCTGGCTCACCGTGGAGTGGCTGCCGCGCTACGCGCCCGAGTTGAACGACATCGAGTTGAAATGGCGTGATCTCAAGCGCCATCACCTCGCTCATCGCACCTTCGCGGATGCCGCTCACCTCGATGCCGCCATCCACCAAGCCGTAAACAGCCTCAATGCCGAGCGACGGATCAGTCATCCGTGTGACAAATTACGAATCGCTGCTTAGACCGAAGGCATCGAAGGCCTGCACGGCGGCCACGATGCCGAGTTGCTCGTCGCGCGACAGGGCCGCGACCCCGGCCGTCATCACCATGCGCCCGCCCGCGCCGGTCCGACGCCTCGGTCGATGGAACTCGGTGCGGCGCTGAGACGGGTTTCCCGCCCCTTTCCGCTTGATCCGAAGCCGGTGTTACTGTCGCCACATGCCCTGTCCACTATGGACGGCCGACAGCGTCGGCCGGCGCCTGCCCGACCACCCCGTGATGACGCGCGGCCGTGCCTTCACGGAGGAGGACGGCGCGGCCGTCGAGCCGTTCGGCTAGCCCGAGCGCTTCGTCGCCGAGCTGCGCGACCGCCGCATGCTGATGACCTGGGCGAGCTGCATGGCGAGCGGCGAGTCGGCGACGGAGCGCTATCGCTACCTCGGCTGGGAGCGCTCGACGGTCGAGCGCCGGCGCCGCGCGGCGCTCGCCATGATCGCGGCCGGGCTCGCCCGCGACACCGGACCCGAGGCGCGATCTTGACAGTGCCATCGTTCGGCCCGGAGCCTCGAACGTAGGCAGAACATCCGTGCCCGGAGCTTCCACGTCCTCGGCGAGCGTCGACCCCGTGAACAACTTCGAAACCAACGCCGGGACGTTCCGGGGCGCCAGTCGGCCCACCGGCGCGCCGCCGCGGCCCGAGATGGCGCGCCGCGTGATGGACATCGAGGACGTGCTGCGCTGGGCGTTCCGTGACGAGCTGCCGAAGGACCGCCAGGAGGGCGGAGAGCACGGGCCGGGCGGTTACAAGTGCCCGCTCGGCGCCATGGGCTTGCTGGGCACCGTGGTCGACAACTGGAGCCGCGAGCCGGGCTTCCCGGCCGCGCTCGGCGGCCCGCATCCGGACGCGCTGCGCGTCGAGGCGGCGGTCGCGCGCCTCGCCGAGCTGGCGGACCAGCCGATCGGCGCTGCGCCGGACCTCGTGCCCGACTTCGGCGCGATCGGTTCGCTCGATGAGGTCGCCGCGGTGCGCCGGGCGCTCGGCATGATGCCGGGCCTCGTCGCACGCTGCGCCAGGATGGGCCGGCGCCTGCCGTGGCGCGCCACGACCTATCCGGAGCGCATCGAGACGGCGAACGGCCGGACGATGGTGGCGCAGTGGAAGACGGTCGCCTCCGGGACGTGCGACGGCCGCGAGGTCGACCAACAGGAGTTGGTGCCGGTGTCCGCGAGCGGCGGGAAGGACACCTATCCGCTCGACAGCTTCTGTCCGCTCGTGTTCGAGCCCAGCCTGCAATCCATCGCCGAGGAACGGGCGGAATACCTCGTCTGGTGGGGCGCGCTGGATCACCTCGCGCTCGACCTGATGGGCGAGCTGGACACCATCGCCGTGCTGCCGCCGATGGCGCCGCAACGCCCATGGGTCGAGAATACCGAGCTCGGCGCCGCGCCGCGCGTCTTCGCCGACCTGAGACGCACCTACCGCGTGGAGACACGGGAGGCAGACGAGGCGCGCGCGACCGCCGCGGCGCATCGCATGCTCGGCCAGCGCCGCCTCAACGGCGGCCGGGCCGCTGTCGCGCGCAGCATGATCCCGCGCCGCACCGTGCCGGCCGTGGCCCGCCGCGCGCGGGCGTGACCCAGGGGAATCGCATTTGAAGTTCTGGGGTAGCGTGGTGGTGCCTTGAGTGGTTTGGAGATGGCCGATGGAGGCCGTCGATGAACTTTGTGATCTCGATGCTTCGGGACGTTCCCGACCCGCGCACCGGCAACGCGACGCGTCACAGCCTTCTCGACATGCTGACGATCGCGCTCGTGGCGTCGATCTGCGGCTGCGAAAGCTGCGTCGATTTCGCTGACTTTGCCGAGGACCGAGAAGATCTTTTCCGCGAGTTTCTGGAGCTGAGCAACGGTCTGCCGAGCCACGACACGTTCTCGCGGCTATTCCGTCTGCTCGACCCTGAAGCTTTGTCGCGCTGTTTTGGACGTTTTCTGGACCATGTCGGCACAGACGGGTCAGGCGTGCTGGCCGTGGACGGCAAAACGCTGCGACGTTCCTTTGACCGGGCGGCCGGCGCCTCTCCGCTGCACGTCGTCACGGCCTTTGCGGCCGACGCGCGGCTCGTGCTGGGTCATCGCGCGATGGCGGCGGGCGAGAACGAGATCGTGGCGGCCCGCGCCCTTCTGGGCTGCCTGGATCTCGGCGGCACGCTGGTGACAGCCGACGCGATCCACTGCCAGCGCGACACGGCCGCGGCCGTGCTGGAGCGGGGCGGCGACTGTCTGTTCTCGCTCAAGGCCAACCGCCCCGCCATGTTGGCCGATGTCGAAGCCTTCTTTGCCGCGCCCGACACGCGGAACGCGCTGAACTGGCACGAGACGGTGGATGCCGACCACGGACGCATCGAGCGGCGGCGTCACGCGACCACGCAGGATGTGTCCTGGCTGTTTTCCGACCGGCGCTATGCGGGCGAACCCGCCATGCCGGGCCTGACCACCGTCGCCGTGGTGGACAGCACTGTGGAACGCGACGGACAGACGAGCCGCTCGCGACGCTACCATCTGTCCTCGGCGTGCCTTGCGCCCGAGCGTTTCGCCGCTGCCGTACGGGCGCATTGGAGCATCGAGAACAGGCAGCACTGGGTGCTGGACACGACCTTCGACGAGGACCGCGCACGCAACCGCAAGGACAACGGCCCGGAAAATCTCGCCGTGCTGCGTCGCTTGGCCCTCAACGTCCTGCGCACGGCGAGGCCGGACATCTCGATCAAGCGTAAACGCAAAAGGGCCGGGTGGTCCGACGCCTTCGCACGATCCATCCTCGCCCAAATGCGATAGCCCTGGCAGCGACACGGACGGGGCTTGCGCCTTCGCGCCGGCTGTGGCACATCACGCCCACGACGACGAGACAACGTCTCGCATCGTCCGAGGCTGCCGTAGCTCAGTGGTAGAGCACTCCATTGGTAATGGAGAGGTCGAGAGTTCAATCCTCTCTGGCAGCACCATCAAACCCCCTTGACGACCAATGTGTTAGGCCTTTTCAGAGGCTTACAGCGTTCCCGCTCTCACACAGCGGGCTCACACATGGCGTTAAAGATGGCCCAGCCCTGGCGAGACCCGAAGTCCCACGTTTGGAGCCTGCGGCAGCGCACCCCGACCGATCTCGTGGGCAAGCTCAAGGGCAAGACGGTGATGCTCCCCGTGGGCGAGGGCTTCGCTACGGTGAAGGTTGGGGCGATGGTGCAGGCCAGCCTACGAACCTCCGACCCCAGGACGGCGAAGGAGCGCCATGCCAAGGCTGATGCGGCCCTTCGGCAGTTCTGGGATGGGCATCGGACCGGGCCCGCCCGGCTCACGGTGAAGCAAGCGGCAGCACTCGCTGGTACGCTGTATGAGGCATGGTCCAAGGCGGAGGGCGAGGGAACCGCTGCCATGTGGGATCACGTCGCGGCGGAAGACAAAGCCGCGCGGGATGGCCTGCTAGCCTTGCGGATCGGGGAGGAGGCGCAACGGGATGCCTCGCGAGAGGTGCGCTTCGGAAAGTTCGCTGATGCGCTCTTAGCCCGTGAAGGGCTGGTGGTCGATAGCGATAGCCGGACGCTGTTGCTCAAGGCTGTTCAAGGCGCCATGGAAGACGTGACGAAGCGGCTTCGGAAGGCCGTGGACTTCGACTTCACGCCTGACCCTGCCGCCCAGCGCTTCCCTGAATGGCAGCGCCCCGAGGCAGCCCCGAAGGCGCCAGCGGGCAAGCTCACGGTGGATGACGTGTTCGCCGCCTGGACAGCATTCAAGGCCGACAAGCTGGCCCCGAACACGGTGAAGCGCTACGGCGCAAGCTTCCGCTCCCTGGCGGCTTTCGTGAAGGGTCGGGAGGTGAACGCGCTTGCCCCCGAGGACATCCACGGATGGGCCGAGCACCGGCGGGACAGCGAGGCCGTCAGCGCCGGAACGATCAATCGCGTGGACCTCGTGGCCGTCAGCGCGGTCTTCAAATGGGCCACGGGCATGGAGGGCAAGAAGCTAATGCGGGCCAACCCGGCCGCAGGCCTCCGCCTATCGGAAGGCCGAGCGGTTCAGAAGCGGGAGAAGGTGTTCCGCGCGGAGGAGATCAAGGCCGTCCTGCGGGCTGCGCTTGCCGCTCCTCCCGAGCCTCGCAATCCTACGGCGGGCTTCGCCAAGCGGTGGTGCCCATGGCTTGCCGCTTATTCCGGGGCGCGCATCTCGGAACTGACCGGCTTGCAAGGTTCGGATGTGAGGCTTGAAGGCAACGTGCCCGTAATGGACTTTCGGAAGACGAAGACAGGCATTGCCAGGACGGTCCCCCTGCACGAGCACATTATCGCGATGGGCTTCCTGGATTTCGCCAGATCGCGTGGAAGCGGGCCGCTGTTCTACGATCCCGCACGCGCCACCGGGAAGGCCGTAACCGATCCCGCGGAGATCCGCTCCGGGCATTTGGTCAAGTGGCTGCGGGAAACTGTGACGTTGGACGAAGAGCTACAGCCGAACCACGGATGGCGCCACACATGGAAAACGAGGGCTTTGGAGGCCGACATTCAGGAACGGATCAGCGATGCCATTACGGGTCATGCCGCCACTCGTGTATCTCAGAAGTACCAGACGCCCACAGTCAAGATGATGGCGGATGCCATGGCCAAGTTCCCGCGTTACGATCTTTCCTGAATTCTTTCATGCGTTGCGAAGATGGTCCGGAACGGGAGCACCTCTTAGATCCATCTCAAAGACGAGAACATGCGTGTAGAGTCTCTTGTTACGAAGAAACTCTTCACGAAGGTCCTGCGATGTCCATTTTGCATCACCATTCTTCATCTTCTTCCAAATCTCCACCCTAGGATTACCACCGCCCCATGCTTTTCCTGGCTTTTCTGGATCATTGCTGACCTCTACAAATATCGGATCTGATGTGGATACAGGCCTAGAATGCGCTATCTGATTGCGAGATGCTGCCGCTTGCGTCACTCGGCGTTTCAACTCTTGCCAGCGAGTCCGGTAGGCAGCATCAGCGTTGAGCAGGGATGCATCAATCAGTGATAACTTCGCTTCCAGACCACGGGCAATTGCGAAAATCGCGTCGGCCCTATTCTTTGGCCCACTCAATGCCGCTGCAAAGACGTTTTCGAGATGGTCCTCGACGCCTTGATACTCAATGATGCACTGCCCAGCTTGTGAGAAGAACATCATCCTCTGTTGAAGGAGCGCTACCATCTCTGGTGACTTGGGGGAATTGGACGACATGATTGGCGGCTTCCTATGTCTCACGCTGGTATGTCAGGTGAATAGGAAATTTTCTGGAACATTTTTTCGAGGTCTCTTCGAGCATAAGCGAGCGGGCGCGCTCCCCCCTGGCCGGGGGCGGACCGTGGGCGATACAGGCGCATGGGATGGCGCGCGCGCGCGCGGGAGATGGAACCCGCAATGACGTACAGCCGGGCGCGGGTTGTTGCCACCATCGGGACTTACCACTCGCTACCCGCCTCAAGCCGCTCTCTCCGCCAGCGCTCAGGTTAACTGGTTCGCGGGACGCTCTGCTAGCGCCTTGCTCGAAATGCCAACGCTCAGCCCCACCCGCGTCTCGTGCTCACGCTCATCCGGTACACGACCGATGTACGACGATATCCGAGCGGATGGGTGCGGGGGGGACAGCTAGGACGGCCGACTAGGCCCAGCTTGACAGGCCCATTCGGAGACGCTTACATTTGCTGAAACGAACGTAGTGGCAGACGTAAGCAGGGCTTGGCACCATGGCGCAAGGCAAGTTTGTCTCGTATCTGCGGGTCTCCACGGCCCGCCAGGGTGCATCGGGCCTTGGCCTTGATGCGCAGCGCAGCGCCGTCACAGGCTTCCTGAACGGCGGTTCGTGGGACCTCGTGGCGGAGGTGGTCGAGGTTGAGAGCGGCGCCAACGATGAGCGGCCGAAGCTGGCGGAGGCCATGGCGATGTGCCGGGTCCACGGGGCCACGCTCCTCATTGCGAAGTTGGACCGCCTGTCCCGTGACGCGCACTTCCTGCTTGGCTTGCAGAAGGCGGGCGTGCGGTTCGTGGCGGCCGACATGCCGCAGGCGAACGAACTGACCATAGGGCTTCTCGCCGTGGTGGCGCAGCACGAGCGGCAGATGATTTCGGCGCGGACGAAGGCGGCCCTTGCTGCCAAGCGGGCGAAGCTCGCCAGCCTCACGGATGCCGAACGGGACGCGCTCCGGGCCGCGGGGAAGGCCACCACGCTCGGCGGGAACCGGGGCAACCTCACCGCCACCATCCGCCAGCGGGGCACAGAGACCAGCGCCAAGGTTCGCGGGGAGGCCGCCAAGGGCCGGGCCAGTGATCTCGCTCCGGTGCTGGCCCAGCTTCGGGCGGAGGGCGTCACGTCGCTCCGGGCGGTGTCGGCGGCGCTGAACACGAGGGGCATCCCTACGGCGAGGGGCGGGCAGTGGACTCCTACCCAGGTGTCCCGCTTGCTGGCCCAGGTCGGAGATGCGTGATGCCATAGGTGCAGTTCGCTGCACCGGAGCTGGCTAGTGGGACTAGCCGGAAAATGATGGAAGGCTGGCTAGAGCCACAGCTTGCGGGATCGAAGCTGGCTAGTGGACTAGCCGAAAGGGATGCGGTTTCATCCACATGCGGATGTATCCTCTCCGGGGTAGGAGAGGTTATGGAAAATCTATCCTACCTAGGATGGATTAGATCGGCCTCATTATCTGGACTGCTCGCATTTTGTGCTTGCGAATAGCAACGGTGCTAAGCTAGCAAGCGCGAGCAACGGCGAACCATGGTGGTCTAAAGCCGGGCTTTTCCCGAGATGATCGAACATGAGGCAGGCTATCAGCGCCATCGCATGGCCGCGTGTGGGAGGCCGCATTCGTATCGGCAGTTTCTTCATTGGTTGGCATGACTGGCAGAACTTCCGTTTCGGTCTGCTGTTGCCGGGTGCCGGGGACGCCGAAGAGGAGGAAGACTCGGGAGTGTGGGTGTTCCACTACTCGCCAGCGACCCTCAAGGGCTGGGAGGTGCCGGGAGAGTTTCCGCTCAAGGCCCGGAGATGGGGGGCCGTTCGGCGGGGGTTCTTCGCCTTCGATCACGAGGTCTGGACGCGGAAGCTGTCCCCGAGGCTGACGGCGGAGATCGGGGAACACGAGGCCCGGATCGGGGCACGGCAGGCAGAGTGGGCAGAGCGCGAAGCTGAATGGCCGGAGCGTGCAGCCAGCGCCGAAGCTGCCGAGCAGGATGCGCCGCAGACCGCCTAGGAAGACCGTGGGCGGGCATTCAGTAGCGCCGCCCATCATTCTACGTCCGCGCCTGTCTGGCCGGGGACGGGCGCAAATATAGGCCCCATGATCCTCGCCAGCGCCGCAGCGGTTCACCTTCACGACACAACAGGATCAACATGGCGCGACACTGCCGGTCTCCCGGCTGCACTGCGGAAGCCACGAGGTACGGGGCCTACTGCACTTCCCACAAGGCCACCCTCCGCAGGCATGGCGATGCGGACCAACGCGGGATCACGAAGGCCGACCTCAAGGCCCCGCTACGGGCAATCCGGGCGCGCATCGAGCGCAACGGCGGGAACCCCGTATGGGCTCAAAGCGAGGACCGATGGCGGGAGATGGTCGGTCATGCTCGCGTTGTGCTGGCCCGCCAGGGCGCAGGGAGCGCCTACGTCAGGCAGGCCGCCAGCGAGACGGTGAAGCTGGCGGAAGCCGTCGAGGCGGGGACGGTGATGGAGACTGCCTTCGCCGTGTACCTCATGGCGGATCAGCAGCCGCGCCGGTTCCAGTCCGACAGGGCCTTTCGGGTTCAGCTTGTGCGCCGCCTCCGCGGGCTCACGGAAGCCAACGCTGGCACTTGGTTCGATCACGAGACGGGGAAGACGAAGCGGGTCTATCGGGAGCTTCCCCCGCAGGCCGCCGAGGTCATGGGCGAGTGGATCGCCAAGGCCTTCGGGGCCGTCGGGCTGTTCCTCGCCAGGATGGATCGGGAGCAGCGGGAGGCCGCAGCGCGGAAGACCGATGCGGACCGGGTGAAGATGGCGGAAGCGTTGGAGGCGTTGACGTGAGCGGGATCGAGATCACCGGGGCGGAGCAGTCCCAGCCGGACGAGATGGAAGCGGCGCTGCGGACGTTGGAGGCGAAGGCCAGCGAACCCCGGCCGGCGGTGCTGCCGGACGCGCTCACCATCGCGGCTATCGAGAGGCTTGAGGTGCTGTTCCAGCCCCGAGGCGAGACGGAGCAGCACATCATGGAACTGCGGCGGGGGCTCAAGCGAGACGGCGCGCTGGCACCGCTCACGGTGTTTCAGGCGGGCAGCACGGCGTTCCTCGTGGACGGCCACCACCGATGGACAGCCTACAAACGGGAGCGGTTCGCGGCCCCCGTGCCGGTGGTCTACTTCGAGGGGTCGGCAGAGGAGGCCGTGACGTTCGCCGGCGAGGCCAACAGCCAAGACAAGCAGCCTATGACGACAGGCGAGAAGTCCGACTACGCTTGGCGCCTTGTGAGGTGCGGCCGGTTCAGCAAGTCGCAAACGGCGCGGGCATCCGGCACCAGCAAGGCGACAGTCGCCACGATGCGACGAGTGAAGGAAGCCCTTGGGCCGGATGCGGGCGGGTACGCTACATGGTGGCAGGCGAAGGCAGCGAAACGGGAGCAGGCTTCGCCAAAGAGTGAAGATGAATGGGAAGCGGAGCAACAGCGTAAAGCCGATGTCATAGCGGGCAAGCTCTACGCCATGTTCTATAACAAGCTCGTGAAGAACACGGACGTTGCGGCGATGGCTCTTGCTAGTCACTTTGGGAACCAGCTTGGGCGACTTGCAAAGGACTTGAGGCAGTACGTCGAGGAGCCCGAGGAAGACGAAGACTCCGATTTTTAGAAGAGCACCTGTCCAGCCTCAATGGTCCAATCTGGACAGGGGACCCGGCAGAGAGGCCTCACGACAGCGCCAGCGAGCCCAGGGCGGACATCGGCATGGCCTCCGGGGACCTCAGGTGTACACCTCTCAATGGTCCAAATTGGACAGGGCACATGCCCGAGCGGCCACCATCACGGCCCAGCCGGGACGCCCCACGCCACCGTCATGCGGCCTGCCCGGAGCGCTGGCGGCTGTCAGCCCCGTCCCCCGTCACCCTGCCCACAAAGCCCAAGGAACCCACGATGATCCCCAATCGGCCCCTGCCTGTCGCCAAGCCCGCGAAGCCCAGCACCGCAGCGGCTGCACCTCGCGTCACACCCATGGACCCGAACGGGTTCCGGCATGTGGCCTGCCTCACCGATCCGGCGCAGCATGTCGAGGGCGATGACGCGGGGAACTTTCGCCGGGACACGCAAGCAATGCTGGACGATGACGGTCCGCACGTCTCACCGCGGGAGCGGCGCAATCTGTCGGTCCTGCTCGCGAAGGCCGTGAAGCCGCACCCGTTCCAGCCCGGAGCCGAGGTGGTCGTGATGTCGGATCAGAACTGGCATCGCTGGGACTTTCTCCGGGGATCGTTCGTCATCCTGAACGGCAGGCGGCGCAAGCGGGACGCCTAGGCGGGCACCTTCGGGGGCTCCGGCTGCACTCGGGCCGGGGCCACACGGGCCAGCTTGACGCCCACACTGCGCTCTCACACAATGGAACTTGAGGGAGCGCGTTGGGCACTGAAATCGTTGCGGAATTTGAGGTGGCGCCTGTTTTCAATCCTCTCTGGCAGCACCATAACTCCCTGATTTTGTTACGTTTTCTGCGAGCCTGCTTCAGGCGGCCTTGAAGGGCTGGGGTGCTAGTAAGCACACAGTAAGCGGTTGGGAGAAAACGGCGTCTTCCTCCGGTCAACGGTGGGAAAGGCAAGCGGGGCAAGCCAGCCCCGAGAAACCTAGATTCTGCAGCGGTCATTCCCGTCATTTTGGTCTGAGCGTGTTGGTCGGTCGTTGGGGTAGCGGTGAATGACACTCGTTCCGCTGGACCACCTCGAGTCTCGCCAAGAGCGGAAGACCTCGGTCCGGTTCAGCGAAGTGTATGACACCGACGGCGGCAGGGTCAGGGTCAGTTCCGCGATGGGAAGCCCGAGCGGTCGAATTCAGGCGCTTCAGTTTGATTGAGGCGATCAAACGCCAGCGGCGCCGGAACGCCTGCGGAACTCACCTAAGGGGGGGGGCACCCCCTGCGCCATATGCCTCGGTTTCTCGACACGTGATCCTGTGTTAACTCTTAGGACATCCGTTTGTGAGTGTCCTCATGTCAGCGCAAGATGAACTCAGAGCCATCGCCGAGCGGTTGGAAGATGCGTCCCGTCGTAAAGAGTATGTTGAGGCAAAATCTGCCCTAGAGGAATTGCAAAAGGCAGCTGCCATGGCTGAGGCAGCATTTTGTGGTTCGTGGCTGGGATATCATTCTTGCGTTTATTACAAAAATATCGAAAGCCCACCGGTCGGAGCGCATTTCAGTCAGAAATGGGGTTTTAAAGCGCGGGCCGGCTCAGACGATACAATAGGAGATTGGGAGGTCTATGATCGAGTGAGACTCATCGACGAGTTAAAAGCCAAAGCGGGGTCTTACTCTTTTGAAGCTCTTGCTATCGCGGGGCATGAGACAACCCTTCTGCTCAAGAACGAGCAAAACAATGTAGAGTCGATAATCGCGTCCCAAGGCTATGCTAGGTCTGACACGTTTGTTGACAAAATCACGAAAGAGATCGCCGGTATTAGATCGCTGGACCGATCTCAGATCGAACGGGCATTTGCGCCAAAAGGAGAGATTATCTCATCGGATGTTGAAGCCATGGACGGCGGCATTCGCGTCCCGCCCCATGTCACTGTTACCTCCCTTGTGCTTTCCTATAAAGCACCTTTCAAAGCTTGTGAGAATGCAGGACGACTTTGTAGAACGTTGGCGGTGCATCTCGAACGGATCGACAAGAAAGACCGGCGCGAGGCTCGGATTGGAACCAATGTGTTCATCGGCCATGGCCGATCGAAAGATTGGAGAGAACTGAAGGACTTTGTGGTCGAAAGGCTTCACCTGCCCTTCGATGAATTTAATAGAGTGCCGATCGCAGGTGTTACAAACATCGCCCGGTTGCAGGAAATGCTTGACAGTGCTGCGATCGCCTTTGTGATTATGACTGCGGAAGATGAACTAGCAGATGGTGCTGTGCAGGCGCGCCAGAATGTAATTCATGAGGTTGGGCTGTTCCAGGGCCGGCTCGGGTTTACGAAGGCCATTGTTCTTTTTGAGGAGGGATGTGCTGAGTTCAGCAATATACATGGCCTTGGTCAAATAATATATCCAAGAGGCCGTATATCAGCGACCTTTGAAGATATCAGGCGTATCTGTGAACGTGAGGGACTTATCGAAGCTTGATCCTTTCTCGACAGCGTGCTCAAGCTATGAGCAGCGCCTGTCATAGCTATGGTCGGGATGTGCCCTGTCTCTCACATCCCGAAATGAGCTTATCGGCCACTCCAGATGTTGCCCAGCCTGAAAAACGGCCAAAGAGCTCGATGGACCACCATCCATGTGCCAGGTTCAAAATTTGTATCGCCGCGATAAGCCCAGTGCTCTGCAAATTGTTTGATGACTGTGCCTCGCTCTTGATATCTATCTTCGCTATTTCCGTAGTTCTTCGGATTCCTTGTCGATTGGCCTATCAGGCCAACACGGTATAGATCTTCGAGGACTTTAGAGCTGTTTCCGTCCGGTTTGAGTCGGGACGGTGTAGCGGGTTCGGCCGGGTTGTGATTCGGTGAGGGCAACCTTTGCGGGATGCCCCTGATGCCAAGAGCCCTGTCTGTGGACCTACGCGAGCGTGTTCTGGCCGCTGTCGAGGCGGGCTCCTCCTGCCGCCAGGCGGCCGAGCGTTTCGGTGTCGGGATCGCGACGGCGATCCGCTGGCAAGCCCGCTTCCGGGCCGAGGGCGTGGTCGCGGCCAAGCCGATGGGCGGAGACCAGCGCTCCCGCAACATCGAGGCCCACGCGGAGATGATCCTGCAGGCGTGCGAGGCGGAGCCGCAGGCGTACCTGCGCGAGCTGCGTGAAAGCTTGCGCGAGAAGGGTGTCAGCACGAGCACGAGCGGGCTGCACCGCTTCTTCGTGCGCCACAAGATCAGCCGTAAAAAAGGGATCTGCACGCCGCCGAGCAAAGCCGTTCCGACGTGATGAAGGCGCGCGAGGACTGGTTCGAGGGTCAACTCGACGTGGACCCCGAGCGGGTCGTCTTTCTCGATGAGACAGCGGCGGCCACCAACATGACCCGCCGCCATGGCCGGGCGAGGCGTGGCGAGCGCTGCCGCATCGCGGTGCCGCACGGGCACTACAAGACCACCACGGTCACGGCGGCCCTGCGGGGAAGCGGTCCCTTTGCGATCGAACTGATGGACGGCGCCACAAACGGGGCGCGGTTTCTGGCCTACGTCACCGACGTCCTCATCCCGGCCCTCAAGCCCGGCGACACGGTCGTGATGGACAACCTGAGCGCTCACAAGGTGAAAGGCGTGCGGGAGACTATCGAAACAGCGGGGGCTCGCTTGCTCTACCTTCCGGCATACAGCCCTGACTTCAATCCTATCGAGAACGCCTTCGCCAAGCTGAAGGCCTTGCTTCGCACAGCGGCGGCCCGCACCGTCACGGATCTGCGCGTCGCCATCCGGGAAGCCTTTACCCGCTTCACTCCTGACGAGTGCCGCAACTACCTCGCCGCGGCTGGCTACGATGCCTACGACCCAACCTGATCGGAAATAGCTCTAGCGGCAGAATGACGGCTAAAAAGCTTCACGTTCTGATCTGTCTGTGCCTGTCTCATAATCCTTTCCTCAAAGGTCCTAACGCTGAAATACCTCTCAAATCCAACTAGCAACTTCCTAAGAGATTGTATTTCTGTTGCTGAATAAGCGACATTGAGCTCCTCGCTTCTTTCCGCCCAGGCGTCGATGCTGTATTTTTCGAGCGATTTGGCGAGGGTACGCTCGCTGAAACGCTCATCACCTAGTCCCTTTGCCGCTTCTCCGAATAATAGTATCAAATCCCTAGGATTACACCAAGTCAACTCAACAATCAAGGCTTTGGGATCCATTCCAAATGTCGATCTTTGAAAATACTCTCCTAAAACATCATTGGAAATCTCATACTGAGCAGCTTTCTCTGAAGCGTTGATCTTACGCTCAAATAACGTGACAATAGGCGCCTGCTCGTTCGCCCGGCTTCCGAACCAGCGAAGTTCTCTGCCTCTATCCGCGAGCGTCTTGTTTATTTCATGAGTAGGAACACTGACAGCCGTAAGCACCTCCGAACGAATGCCTGCGAAAACATAGAGTGGAGTTCCAAGCTCAATGAACGCACTATTAATGCGGTCAATGGCTATCACAAGATCTCTAATCAGAACAGCATCGCGCTTGTGCTGAATACGAGATCCAAAAGAGAGATTTAACTCGTCAAAAAACAGATAAATGCCGCGAGGTCCCTCCCATGAAAGCTCCTTCAGCAAGCTCAGACACTGTCTTATAATGACATCAAGGGGCACCTCTCGTTCTGTTTCTCCTGGTTTTCCAGTCAAATTTGCTTCTAAATGTTTCGCTTTGACCTTGAATTGACCGCGCTTTGCAGTTTCCAAAACCCAGCTTAGAAAGCCCTTGCGTTCACCTTCATAGACCTTAGAGATAAGATCTCTGAAATACCGTGTATCTCGATTAGAGGTAAATATCTTTTTGTTATCATCGATAAACTCAGCGATTTCTCGAAATATGAATAGCATCCAGGCGCTTACTGCGTTCTGCTCAGGATCACCATCCTGCTCGATGAGCTCAATCTTGGAAATCTGAGCAAGCCGAACCCGCTCCTCTTCAGTGATATCCCTTGAAAAGGTAACAAATTTTGTCAGACATCCCGACGCCTGAACATCAAGTTGAAGGTAGCGGAGAAAGGCGGTTTTTCCAGCACCTTTCGCACCAAAGACAACATACCGCTCGCCGAAGCGGAACTCGTCTAACGTGACACCAGCAGGTTCAAGGAAGGAGTCTTTGAACTGCGCCAGGGCTGACGCATCACGGGTCAGCACCTCGTTTCTCGCATCCGTCTTGCCGAAATTCACCTTTGATAGCGGCAAACGCGGCTTGGAGGCTTGCTGCGGACCCCTGACCATTCTGAGTTCCTCTCCCTTGCTACCCGTTTTCGGATCGCACTCTGTCCTAGGAGCATGATGATCCTGAATGGCATGACGTCAAGCGCGGCATTTGCGTGAAGGGCTTCGTGTCGCGAGTGCATTTGAGGCATCTAAAAGCATCACCGTATTGTATCGATTTCTCTACTTCTGTCGTGTCGCCAGCTAATCACCTCACACCGAGAGCGATTGTAGCCGGAGAACATTTCAGGCTAGCGCGCGTACCTACCGCAACCCATCCTGTCTTTGCCATGATACAGTTGCAGAAAAGTGTCATTTCATATAGACTCTCAGTCAGACTAAAAGCGGAGCGCCTAAGCGAACTTTGGTTTCATATTCGCTTCAGCAATCCCAGGCCATGAAGACAAACCGGAGTAGTAAGTATGCCTTACCTGCATAACTATCGTCTCTTTATCAGTCATGCCTGGAAATATAGCGACCGGTATCTGCGGGCAACTCGCTTTCTCAATGAGGCAAGTAACTTTCAATGGACGAACTACTCTGTTCCAGAGGACAAGGCATTCGAGGGAATGAACTCTGCTCAACTTGGAGAACAAATGCAGCGGCAGATTCGACCCGTCCAGTGCGTAATTATTGTATCCGGGATGTATGTCAATCATAGTGATTGGATCCAATACGAGATGGATTATGCAAAAACAGTTGGCAAGCCGATCTTAGGAATTCGTCGCTGGGGAGAGAAGCGCACTCCGCAGATCGTGATCGATACCGCCGATGAAATGGTCGCTTGGAACTCTAGTTCGATTGTCTCTGCTATCCGTCGTCTGGTGCCGTAATGAATAACGTAACTTCTAAGGAATTAGAATTTCCTGCTCTATACGACACAGCAAGTGACTTATCTGCGGAGTCGCAATCCTATTACCTCAATCTCATCAGGGGTGAATATGTCCTTCTGCTTGTGTCTGCTTTTCTATCAATGGATTTTAGTGATAAGCCAATATATTTCGCGTTCTACGCCTTCATTTTTGTACTGTCGCTGGGAATATCAATCGTTAGAAATTGGCGAAAGCCTGAGCAGGACTGGTACAAGGGTAGAGCCTTGGCAGAGTCCATCAAGACATCTTGTTGGAGGTATTGTATGCGCGCGGAGCCATTCGGCGACGCTGACAAGCTCTCGATCCGCCGTTCCGAGTTCCGGAACCATCTACTCGCCATTCTTGAGGCGAACCGGCATATTGGTGAGCGTCTACCACCAGACACCGCAGCAAATGACCAAATAACAGTTAGCATGGAGGAAACGAGAGCACTCGACCTAAGTAGCAGAAAAGCCTTCTACGAGGAACATAGAATCCGGAATCAAAGGACGTGGTATGCTCGAAAAGCCAGCCGCAACAAGCGGGCTAGCCGAATTTGGGTCTTCGCCTCAGTTATTGCATATCTCTTTGCTATCGGGTTGACAATCGGGCGAATTGTTTATCCGGAGTTCAAGCTATGGCCGATTGAACCTGTCATTGTGATTGCGTCATCCATAATTGGCTGGACGCAGGTAAAAAAGTTCAACGAACTAGCGTCGAGCTACACTCTTACTGCTCATGAAATCGGGATAATTCAAGGAAGGGTCAAAGAAATCTCCACCGAGCCGGAATTCTCAACTTTCATAAATGAAGCGGAACAGGCGTTCTCACGTGAACACACGCAGTGGGTCGCTAGACAACAATCGGCTTAGGCCAGAGGAGCCACTATGGCGCGATACCTCGGCCTTTGACCTCAGGTTTTACTTCGACTTCGTATGTTAGCAGAGGAGGACGTGCCTTTGCGGAGTCAAAATACAAAGCTTCAAAAGCGTCACCTGCGGTCAGGTCGAGGTAGCACGTCACCCACAGTTGTATAGTGCAGAGGGACCCGAGCGCAAGGGGGTAGGGCACGGAATGGTTGCACTCGCTCCCGCCACACCCGGTCATGCCGCTCGATGCCTCCTCCACCCCCCAGGCCCGATTGGCTCGCCATCCTCCCCCTCGACGCCGCAGTCAGCCGGCAAGAGCATGTCAGCGCCCTCGATATCATCCCAACGCTTGCGCTCGACGAACCTCGCATCGCCTTCACGCATCACAGCGGATTTGACCGCGTTGCGCTCCATCGCGGTAGCAGTCCGCCCGAGCCGAGCTTCGACCCGCTCCCACACGTCTCCCGGCGCATCGCCGTCCATAGACCTCACGACCCCCGCCAGCTTCAGCCGATCCAAGGCCCTCGCCGGAACCTCGACGCTCTCCATCGGGCCGACATTTGCCTCAAGCCATTCCCGCACGGCCGCAGGCTCGCGAGGGCCGCCAGGGAGGGTGAACGCATCGGTCACTGGGAAGCGACCCGCCCGCTTGTAGGTCACGGCGCTGACGGTGGCCCTCAGGTCTATATAGGATTCTTCTATAGACGTGGGGGCCACCGTCACGGCAGCAGTCAGCACGCGGGCGGCCTTCCGGGTCGCGGCAAGGTCGGGATAGGCGATGGCCGCGTCCCCGGCCTTGTCGAGCATCACGCCGCGAGCGGCCATGTCGGACCACGGCCCGAGGCGAGCATCGTCCCACCGCTCGACGCGATCCACCGTGACGGGAACAACCACGTCGCCGATGATGTCGAGGAAGAATGGCGAGAGAGCGTTACGCCTGAGCGGGCGGAGCCGCCCCACGGCCTGGATCAACTGAGCCTCGCAAACCTGCCAGCGAAGGGCCTCAGCGATCGGGTCGGCGTGGCGATCGCACGGGATGCCCCAAGCGCGTCCGTCGGCGAGACGGATGCCGCCGGGCACCTTGTCGAACCATCGCGTTTTTCCCGGCTCGACAGGCGCGCTCGGGATCGGCTCACCCGTGAAAACCGCGGCATTCCCCTCCATCGCGAACAAGCTCGGCGACGGGCGGCCGATGACGATGAGGCCCCGCACGGCCCGCATACTGTCGAGCCCCGCCAGAGCCCCGAAGCTCGCGGTCGTGACGTTCTCGGGCAGGCCCATGGCCCGCAATCGTTCGATGGCGCTCTTTTGAGCGACCACGGCCACGGTCAGCGGCCACGCAAGCCGGGCACGAAGGCTTATGATCCTGATAAGATCGTTATAGACTTCGACGTTCCCAGGCTTGGCCGTGAGGCCGAGCTTTGTCGCGCTCACGGGCGCCTCGACGATCTGCCGAACCTCGCCGAACGCCGGCCACCGAGCGGAAACGCTGGCCTTCATTTCGACAGGCATCCCGAGCGCGAGCGACAGAAGCTCAGCGGTCGGCGCGGTGGCGTCCAAGATCAGCGTCGGGCAGCGCCAGGTGTCATGCACGGGTCGAAGCGATCGGCGCTCGATAGTCCTCGCCCCGTTCTCATCGGCTCGGCTCAGGGTCAGGCGACCGCTCGCGACGTGGTTCAATTCGAGGAACCGCTCAACCTCGGCCCACAAACCCGCCATCGCCTTGACCTCGCGATTGACAGCGCCGGCTTCGGCGGCACGCCGCGCGCGGTCGCAGGGATCGGTGGCCGGGGTGATGCCGGGGTCAACCCATCGCAGGCTTTCGGCCTCACGGGCCGCGCGGGCGACGGCGGCCGTGATACCGTGATCGTTGAGGGCCTGCCGCGTCACCGGGCCGTCGAGAGAGGAACGAAGAGCCCCCACGAGTAGCACGCGCGCCCTGTCGAGGGTGTCGGCCGAAGCGGGATCGTCGGGCAGGGCAGCATGTTCGATCAGGTCGAGGGTCAGGGTCGCCGGATTCGCGGGAAGCGCCCCGTTGATGAAACTCTCGTCGATCACGAGCGCGTCGAGGGAGCCAAGGGCACCCGGCTTGCCGCGGAAAAGCAGGGCCTGGGGAACGATCCACACGACAGGGCGAGCCGCACGCTGGCGCATGTAGCCGCATTCGGCGTGCCGGGGGCAAACGGTCGCGGGTCGCCCCGACCTCGCGCGGACCTCGCAAACGGCCTCCATCACGTTCCGGGCGCCGGCCTCGCGGGCATCGCGGACGGCAATCGGATTCAGACAAATGGCGTCGCCGGGGCGCTCGGGGTCGGGCTGGTCACGTCCGCGGTAGACGCGAGCATCGACGCCGAGCTTCGTGAAGCGCACCGCGACTTCCTCGCCCAGCCTCACCGTCGGGACGGCATACCCGATGTTGAGCCCCCCGCACGCGGCACCGGCGACAGAAGCGATTGCCCGCTCAGTCTTCCCAATGCCGGTCTCAATCTTCAGAACCCAGGCTTGGCTTTCGGGCGCGAGTAGGCCACCGGCACCCGCCCGGAAGAGCGCCAGGGCATTTCGATGGGTTGGGACGCACAAGGTGAAAAACTCGCCGACGTGCCGCGCGACCTCGGCTTCGGCCTCGGCGACCGGCAGCGCGTCGACCGGGTAGGTCGCGGCGACGCCGTCGAGCCTCGGGGGAAGCGAGATGATCCTTCGCGTGATCCGGTCCAGCGTGCCGCGTGCCTTCACCATGGCGTCGGCATGGGTCCAGGCCCGGCCTTCTACGTCGAGGCGCGCCGTCGCACTGAACCGCTCCCACGCAAAGGCTGCGATGCCTTCGACAGTCAGGACGGCGCCGTTTTGATTGAGGCGGTTCGCCGCGCCCCATATCTCGCGAGTTAGGTAGGCTTCGCGACCGTCGACGACGTAGCCCTCGGCATCACGAACGATCTCGGCCGACTCGCCCCCGCCCGCCTTGCGGCCCCGTCCAGCGCCGCCGCTCATGGAAAGGGCGACAACCCCGTTCACGAGGTTCAGGAACGCCGCAACCTGTTCGCCCGTGATCTCGGGCGCGGCCTGCGGCTCGGCCGTCAGCGGGCTTTCCCTGCCGATCCATTCATAGCGCCGACCCGTGCCGGGGTGGATGCCGAAGGCGACAAACTGCTTTTTGTCGGCGAGGACATCAACGCCGCCGCCGAAACCATCGAGCGGCGGATACAGGCCACCCGCGATCGGCTCTGCCGCACGATAGACGAGCAAGAGCTTCGGCGCCGCACCCTGCCGAACAAACGGCGTGTCGCCGAATACCTCACGCGCAATACCTGCGATTTCGCCGGCCTTGGCAGCGTCGCGCACGTCGATGTCGATCCCGACCACAGTCCCGCATGGCACGCCGGTCCCGCTGGCGGTCGGGTCGCCATAGCTTTGAAACTGCCGCTCCCACGAATGCACGTCGACGAGCGTAGGGAGGTCGGCCTCAAACTCGGCATAGGTGGCCCACGCTTTCAGAAGGGGACGCTTGCCGGCGCCCTTCTTCGTGTCGTCATGTTCCGCGATTGGGAGAACGCCCCAGCGGTTCCCGAGAAGGGCGACGCGAACTTCGGATGGGGTGAGGCCAGGGACGCCGGAGCGCGGGGGCGCGGGGATCATGAGAAAAGGTCCGGGGGGGCGGTCATGGGCGCGGTCACGAAGGCCGCGCAAGGGGTTCAAGCCGAGTTCACGACCAATCGCGCACACCGAATCCAATCGGACCGTAATCGACGACGAGTCCGGCGCCCTTGCGCGGTTGCTGAAGGACTACAAATTCCGGGACAGTCCAGGGTAGGAGAGGGAATGTGTGTTCTCGCACCCGCGCCCGGAATCCATCCCGCCGGACGACGGTGATCCACCCCTCTTCGGTCGCTATGCGGGCAGCAGCGTCTTTGTCCGACTCGTCCCGAGCCCGCCAGGGTCGGGCGCGATGCGTGGCGTTGGGGAATTTTTTGAAGAATTTTCTGTCGGAAAGGCCGTCGTAGGGCTCCGCTTGCGATGTGGCGAGAATATTGAAAGTCATCATAGCTACTCCTTTCTGGGGCATTGCAGTGTTGTAGCTGAATAAGCGTTTTCTATGCAGTTAAGGGTGATCGCCTTGAGGGATTGCTTCACATCGTATGCCCTTCGGTGGCAAAGAGACGTAGCGCTTTGGCGATGAGCGCACCGTCAGTAGGACCAAGAGCAACCCCGTCAGACCCATCGCGCACTGCGGCCTCAATTTGTTCGGCAAGCAGCGCCGCAAGCTTGGACTCACTTAGGACAGAAAATTGTTCGTCGGTCATAGATTGTCCTTTTGCGCGAAGGCGCACGTTGTCTTCGCTTCAATTGTCGATATTGACCAGCATCGAAGTCATTGGTGATACGGTATCTCAGCGCTGGCGTGACATAAGAGCGGGACCGTAGAGAAGAAAGTAAGGACAGTGTGGTTATCGACGATGGTCGATCATCAGTATTTCGGCTCGTCGTATCCGTCGCGCAGCATTCAATGCAGTTCGGACGTGCTCGAAATTTTCACCGAAGTCCGACCCGCCGCCCAATCGTCGAGATCCGAGGGCAAGTAGACCGGAAAGCGGCCAAGCTTGCGGAATAGCGGGCCGCCGCCGACGCACGCGAGCTTCGCCAGGGTGCCGGCGCTGCCGACGCCGTACCGACTTTTCAGATACTCACCCGCCGCGGCGCGGCGGAGGAGGGTTTCGGGAGTAGTCATCGCCGGTCATCCTGAGAAAGGCGCCGCCGTGGCGCCGGATGACCATCCATCTCTCACACATTCCGGCGCCTGTCAGAGCGAAGGAGTCCAGCCAAAAGGCGGAATTAATGAGGATCGTTCCATGGCTCGTCGCGAGTTTCCGCCTCGGCCTTGTCAAGCTCCGCGATGGCTCCCTCTAACGTGCTCCGGCCGATCTCGAACTTGTCGCTGGTTTTGCCGAGCGCATGCTTTCGACTCATACCGCTTGCGATGAGGTCGCGGAAATGATGCACCGCAGGCCAGTGCTTCCCAATTGCAACGGCCGGCACGCCGCGGCGGCGCCTCGACAACGTCTTTACCTGAAACTCGCTCTCGGCGCGATCGTCGAAGAGGTCGGCGAGCCATGCGCGGACCTCGGGCGGTAAGGGCGCGGCCCCTCGCAACAGCGCGGCAAGTAGCCGGAGGTTCTGCCCCGCCCCGGCAGGCGGGCGCCCGACCTCCCACGTTGGCCTGCCTGCCGCATCCAGGCTTGCTGGGAACTCGCAATCCCGGCCCTCAACGGTGGCGAAAAAGCCGGACCAGTTCGGGGGAAGGGCGGTCACGCCGGCTCCTCCGCAGTTCTGGCCCGCCTAGGCCGCATCATGCCCGCGATCCGCGCCCCGGTGCTGTTTGTGGCCGTCCGCAATGGATCATCGTGAAGGTGCGCGTAAATTTCCGTCGTGCTTGCCTGCTTGTGCCCGAGTACCTTCCCCACGACAAACAGCGGCACGCCGTTTGAAACTGCTATACTCGCGAATGAGTGCCTCAAGTCGTGAAGGCGAAGGCCCGTGAAGTTCGGCGCGCGACCTGCGGGCTTGCCCGACGCGATGGCGGCGTCCCGCGCCATAGCCGTGGCGTGTTCCTTGACCGCCACCCAAGCCTTTTGCAAGCCGACGATGTGGCCCTCTGTCTTCGTCGAAGGCAAGACGAAGGGCGAGGTTCTATCCGGTGAATCGAGTTCGTGAAGAAGTTCCAGCGCTGCCGAGGCAAGCGGCACCACCTTCGCGCCAGTCTTTGAGTCGGGAAGCCGGAGGCATCCGGCGTCGAAATCGATCCAATCCCACCGCAGGCCTGTGATTTCGCTCTTGCGGCAGGCCGTGAGGGCCAGCAGGCGAATGGCCCCCGCCATCTCGGCATTGATCCCGCCAGCATCTTCAAGAGCCGTCAGGCCATCCATCAGCGCGCCGAGTTCGCGCTCGGTGAGAAACCGTTCGACCTTTGCCCCTGTGAACTTGACAACGCCAAGGGCGGGGTTCGCTGGGATGAGCTTTCGACGGACCGCGAAGGATAGCATCGCGGACACTGTCGCGACGGTGCGGGCGGCCGTACCCTTGCCCCCCGTGACCCGCGCGCGGCCATGCTTGCCCGTCTTCTCGTCGATCGCCGTCTTACCCGCCGCGATGTCGGCTTGCACCTTCGCCACGTCATCGGAGGTCAGCAACTTGATCGGCTTCCGGCCGATTAGCGGGACAACGTGCCGGGTCAGGTTCCCGCGGTCGAGTTCCCAGGAGCGAGCTTTCTTGTTCGGCCGATCCGCCGGGCCGTCGGCGAGGTATAACTCGACGAGGTCGGCCACCGTCTCGGCCGTGCGAGCCGCCGTCTTGACCTCCAACGGGTCGACCCCCGCCGACAGACCGCGCAATATCTCGACGGCCTTCCCCCGCGCTTCGTCGCACGTCCACGGGGAGCCATGCGCCCCGATTTTGAAACGCCGCGGACGGCCCTCGGGCGTCCGGTACTGAAGGACGTAGCTCTTCGACCCGGCGCCCGTCACCTTGAGGCCAAAGCCCTTCACGTCGGCGTCCCAGACAAAGAGGTCCTTGCCCCCCTCGGCGTGCGCTGCGTCTACGATCCTCTTCGTCAGCTTCGGCATACCCTTGCCCCGCCAGTAAGCGTCCAGTAAGCGGAACGTCCGGTTTTCCCGAGCTTACCCGCCATTCTGCGGGATCGCTGGTAAGCGAAAACCCTCATGAAATCAATGTTGAATCCCTCTCAGGACGACACAGGAAAGCCGGGGTAAACCGCAAACCGTCCCATTGGTAATGGAGAGGTCGAGAGTTCAATCCTCTCTGGCAGCACCATCAGTCCTCCTTGACGCCCAATGTGTTAGGTCTTTCCAGAGGCCTACAGCGTTCCCGCTCTCACACAGCGGGCTCACACATGGCGTTGAAGATGGCCCAGCCCTGGCGAGATCCGAAGTCTCACGCTTGGAACCTGCGGCAGCGTACCCCTCCTGAAGTCGTGAACAAGCTCAGGGGCGAGACTGTGATGCTTCCCGTGGGCGCTGGCGTCGCTGTTGGGAAGGTCGGGGCGACGGTCCAGGCCAGCCTTCGCACTTCCGATCCGAGAACGGCGAAGGAGCGACATGCCGAGGCCGATGTAGATCTTCGGAGGCTCTGGGACAGGCACCGAAGTGGCCTCGCGCGCCTTCCGGCGAAGCAGGCAGCAGCGCTCGCGGGCACGCTGTACGAGGCTTGGACGATGGCGGATGGTTGAGGCGCCCTGAACCGCGCCGGGCGCGATGCCCGTCGTCGGCGCGCGCCCATCCCCGCGCGAGACACGGCGCCCGCGGGTCCGTATAGGGTGGGGGACCAACCTTCCGCGACGCCGGACCTCCGCGTGCCACGATCCCTGCTCTGGCGATTGACCGCCGTCCTCGGCCTGCTCCTGGTCGCGGCCGTCACGTCGGGGTTCGTGATGTTCTCGCTGTTCGAGCAGTCGACGGCGGCGCGGATCGGCCAGGCCAGCGCGGTCGCGGGCCAGGCCTGCGGGGCCATCGCGCGGACCTACCGCTTCTACACGGCCGGCTGGAGCCGGGGGGCGCCGGACGTGGGGGACGCCGCCCTGCGGCGCGACCTCGTGGCCGTGGTCGCCACCGCGCTCGGCGACCGGCCGGCGATCGAGGGCGGCCTGTGGCAGGCGGACGCCGGCGCGCTGGCCTACGCCTACCCGACCTACGAGGGCGGCGAGCCGAAGACCGACGTGCCGGCCGCCGAGATCTCCCGCATCCGGGGCGCCGCGCGCGCGGCCCTCGCGGAGGATCGGCCGCAGGTCGCCCGCTACGACGCGGCGGCCGAAACCCTCGTGATCGCGTCCTGCCCGCTGGCCGGGCCCGTCCCCGCGCTCGCGGCCTGGACGATGACGCGGGTGCACAGCTTCGCCGGGGGCGCCTACGTCCAGCTCATGGCGGGGCTCGGGGTGCTCGCGGCCTCGACGGCCGGGGCCTGCCTCCTGGTGGCGATGCTGCTCGCGACGTGGCGCCGCCACGTCGCCGGGATCGAGGCGGCCTTCGCCGGGGCGGGCGCCGGCGACCTCCCGCGCCTCGCCCCCACGGGCGAGCGCGAGCTCGACCGCATCGTGCTCGCCATGAACGAGGCTGGGGTCCGCCTGGAGCGCTCGCGGGCGGAGATGCGCGCCCTGTCGGGCCAGGTCGCCGAGGCCGAGCGCCTCGCCGCTGTGGGGCGGGTCGCTGCGGGCGTGACCCACGAAATCCGCAACCCCATCGCGGCCATGCGCCTCAAGGCCGAGATGGCGCTGCGCGGCGACGAGCGCCGGATGGCGAAGGCGCTCCACCTCGTCATCTCCCAGGTCGACCGGCTGGACCTGCTCGTGCGCCGCCTCCTGGCCGTCACAGAGCGGTCCTGCCCGCACCCGGTCGACACCGATCTCGCGCCCTTCCTCGACGCTTGCGCGGCGCCCCATCGGCGGCCCGGAGGGCCCGCGGTGCGGGTCGACTGCGCCGTGCCTGCCGCCCGGCTCGACCGGGACCAGATGCGCCGCGCGCTCGACGGGCTGCTGTCCAACGCCGTCGAGGCGGCCGGGCCCGGCCCCGTCACGCTCCGGGCGGAGCGGGACGGGGAACGGCTCGCGCTGTCGGTGTCCGACGACGGGCCCGGTCCGCCGGACGAGATCCGGCACACGCTGTTCGAGCCCTTCGTGACGGGGCACCCGGAGCGGGCCGGGCTGGGCCTCTCCATCGTGCGCGAGATCGCGCGCGCCCACGACGGCAGCGTCGAATGCCGGCGGGACGGCGGCGTCACGACGTTCAGACTGGAGGTCCCATGGCGCGCGTCCTGATCGTCGACGACGACGAGGCCTTCCGGGACGCGCTCGCCGACGCCGTGAGGGACCTCGGCCACGACGTCCGCGAGGCGGCCTCCGGCCGCGAAGGGGACGCCGCCGCGGCCGAGGGCGGGATCGACGCCGTGATCCTCGACCTGCGCATGCCGGGCATGGACGGGCTGGAGGTGCTGCGCCGCATCCGCGCCCGCCCGGCGCCGCCGCCCGTGGTGATCCTCACCGCCCATGCGGCGGCCGCCAACACGATCGAGGCGATGCGGCTCGGCGCCGTCGACCACCTCACCAAGCCCATCGCTTCGAGCGACCTCCGGCGCGCGCTCGACCTCATGCTGGCCCACCGGGACGCGGACGCCGCCCCCGCCCCGGCCGTCGCGGACGACCTCGTCGGGTCGAGCGCCGCCATGCGGGCCGTGCAGAAGACGATCGGGCTCGTCGCCGACCGGGACGACACCGTGCTGGTGACGGGGGAGACGGGCACCGGCAAGGAGGTGGTGGCGCGCGCCATCCACCGGCACGGGCGCCGCTCCGGCGGCCCCTTCGTGGCGGTCAACTGCGCCGCCATCCCGCGCGACCTCTTGGAAAGCGAGCTGTTCGGCCACGCCCGCGGGGCCTTCACGGGCGCGGCGGCGGACCGGGCCGGCGCGTTCCGGGACGCCCACGGCGGCACGCTGTTCCTCGACGAGATCGGCGACATGGACCCGGCCATGCAGGCCAAGATCCTGCGCACCCTCCAGGAGCGGGTCGTCACCCCCGTCGGCGGCCGGCCCGCGCCGGTCGACGTGCGCGTGGTGGCGGCCACCCACCGCGACCTCGGGGAGCGGGTGCGGGAGGGCGCGTTCCGCGAGGACCTGTACTACCGCCTCGCCGTGGTGCCGGTGCACCTCCCTCCCCTGCGCGAGCGCGCGGCCGACATCCTGCCGCTCGCCGAGCACTTCCTCCGGCAGGTCGGCGGGCCGCCCCTCGACGCGGGGGCCGCCGGGGCGATCGTCGGCCATGCCTGGCCCGGCAACGTGCGGGAGCTGCGCAACGTCGTCCAGCGCCTGTCCGCCCTGGTCCGGGGGCGGGCGGCGACGGCGGCCGACCTCGACCTGTTCCCACCGCGGCCCGCGCCCGGCGCCGCCCTCGACTGGCCCGACGAGGACCTGCCGAGCGCGATCGCCCGGCTGGAGGAGTTCCTGATCCGCCGGGCGCTCGACCGCAGCGCCGGCAACCGCACCGAGGCGGCCCGGATGCTCAACATCCGCCGCCAGCACCTCTACAGCAAGCTCGAGCGCTACGGGCTCGGGCTGTCCGGCGGACGGACGGAGGCTGTCCCCGACGACGACAGCTGACGCGCCCCCGGACGCGCCTTCGCAGAGGGATTTTTAGGGCCCGCCGGCTGGCACGGCGGCTGCAGTGAGGGGCCGGTCCCCCGTGGACCGCCCCGGACCCCTTCATGCACGGCCCCTCGCTCCAGCTGATCACCCTGCTCGTCCTCTTCGGCGCGGGCTCCGTCCGGGCGCAGGACGTCGTCGGCGCGCGCGGGCCGGCGCACCCGGGCCTGCTCGCCTACCGCGGGCGCGTCGAGCGCTTCACGCTCGCGCCGGGCGGGGAGGTCGACGGCGTGCTGCTGGCCGACGGGACGGAAGTCGAGACGCCGCCCCACCTGTCCGCCCAGGTGACGGCGGCCATCCGCCCCGGCGACACCGTGACGGTGCGCGGCCTCAAGGCCGCGTCCCTCCCCCTCGTCCGGGCCGTGACGATCGAGGACGACCAGACCGGCCGATCGATCGCGGACCGCGGGACGTCGGCCGGGACAGAGGCCGCTGGCCCCGCGCCCGGCACGCCCATGCGACGCGAGGGGCGGGTCCGCCTGCTGCTGCACGGCGCGCAGGGCGACGTGAACGGCCTCCTGCTGACGGACGGCACGACGATCCGCATCGCGCCCAGGGGCGCCTCCGCCCTGCCGGACGCCTACCGGCCCGGCAGCGCAGTGGTGGCCGAGGGCGAGGGCCGCACCTCGGCCTACGGGACGGTGATCCGGGCGGTGTCGGTCCTCCCCCACGCCCTCGACGGCCCGCCCCCTCCCTCGCCCTGAGATCTTCCGGGACGCGACCCGCACCCCGGCAGACCGCGCCCCAGATGGAGGCGCGGACGACCGCTCCCGCCTTCGGGAGCCGACACGACTGAGGACCCATCCCCATGCCGCACAAAGAGCCCGCCGCGACCGTCGAAGGCGAGATCTCGGACGTCTTCGCCCACCGCTTCGTGGTCCGCACCGCCGAGGGCTCGGTCATGGCGGACCTCGGGCCCAAGGGCGCGAAGAAGGCCGACGTCAAGGTCGGCGACAAGGTCAAGCTGACCGGCAGGCAGACCCCCTCCGAGCTCAAGGTCGCGACCTTCGAGCGCGGCGGCGAGACGATCGCGGTCGAGGGGCCGGACGGGCACGAGGACGAGCACGAGGAGGCCGATCCCGCCGCCGCGCTCAAGGCCGTGAAGGACCTCGGGCACGAGGTCGTGGGCGAGCCGCGCCGCAAGCCGAAGCACTTCGAGGTGCTGGCGAAGGACGGGAAGGGCGCCCACCACGAGCACCACGTCGCCCACGACGGCGAGATCAAGAAGACAAAGGCCGGCGATCCCGCCGACGACAAGTGGAAGAAGTCCAAGAACAAGGCCAAGGCGGCCTGACGCGCGTCGACCTTTCACGACCGAGCGGGCGGCCGGCGGCCGCCCGCGACCCTAACCAGGACTCCGGCCATGGCCTCGAACACGGATGCGACGACGGTGCGGGGCCGCTGGCCGCTGCAATCCCTGAACTTCTTCATGGCCGACATGCAGGCCGGCATCGGCCCGTTCCTCGGCGTGTTCCTGCTCGCCCACGGATGGCAGAGCGGGCTCATCGGCTCGGTGATGACGATCGGCGGCGTGGCCGGCATGCTGATGACGGCCCCGGCCGGCGCTCTGGTCGACGCCACGACGCGCAAGCGGCTCTACGTCATCGTGCCCGGCATCTGCACCGTGCTGGCCTCGATGCTGCTCCTCGTGTCCCAGCAGTTCTGGCTTGTCGCGACCTCGCAGGTCGCGACCGCCATCGCGGGCGCCGCCATCGGCCCGGCGGTCGCCGGCATCACGCTCGGCATGGTGCGCCAGCGCGGCTTCAACCGGCAGAACGGCCGCAACCAGGCCTTCAACCACGCCGGCAACATGGTGGGGGCGGGCTTGTCGGGCTTCCTCGGCTGGAAGTTCGGCTTCACGGCCGTGTTCTGGCTCGCCGCCGCCTTCGGCGTCGCCTCGATCGCCTCGGTCCTGATGATCCCCGCCGACGCCATCGACGACGAGGCGGCGCGCGGCCTCGAGAAGGACGGCAAGGACGGCGGCCAGGCGAGCGGCTTCAAGGTGCTGCTGGAATCGAAGCCGCTGCTCGTGCTGGCCGCGGCGCTCGCCTGCTTCCACCTCGGCAACGGCGCCATGCTGCCCCTCTACGGCCTCGCGGTCGTGTCCGCCAAGGCGGGCGACCCGTCCCTCTTCGTCGCCAAGACCATCGTGGTGGCCCAGGCCGTGATGATCGTCGTGTCGCTCATCGCCATGCGGGTCGCGGAAGGCCGGGGCTACTGGCTCGTGCTGCTGATCTCCTTCGCGGCGCTGCCGGTCCGCGGCTTCCTCGCGTCCCACATGATCGACGCCTGGGGGGTCTACCCCGTGCAGGCCCTCGACGGCATCGGCGCCGGGCTGCAGAGCGTCGCCGTGCCGGGCCTCGTCGCCCGTATCCTCGACGGCACGGGCCGCGTCAACGTCGGCCAGGGCGCCGTCATGACCGTGCAGGGCCTCGGCGCCTCGCTCAGCCCCGCCATCGGCGGCTGGATGGCGCAGGGGATCGGCTACGGCACGACCTTCATCGTGCTCGGCAGCTTCGCGCTCCTGTCGATCGCCCTGTGGGTCGGCTTCGCGGGGATCGTGAAGCCCGCCTGCGCCGGAGCCCCGGACACCCCCGATTCCACCAAGCCCGGCGCGACCGCGTCGGGCGCCCTCGCATGAGCCAGGACACCGACATGCCCGCAGCCTCGAACGACGGCGTGCTCGCCTTCGCGCACATCGGCGACCTCCACCTGACGGACGCCCGGCAGCGCAACTTCACCGACCTCCTCGCCATCGTGGCGCAGATCGAGATCGAATGCGCCCGCACGCTCGACTTCGTCGTGCTGCCCGGCGACAACGCCGACAACGGCCTGCCCGGCCAGTACGCGCTGGCCGCGACCGCGCTGAAGATGCTCAGCGTGCCGGTGCACGTGATCCCCGGCGACCACGACATGGAGCAGGGCGGGCTCGACAACTTCTACCGCGGGCTCGGGGCCGACCCGCTGCCGAAGGCCCTGACGGTGCGGGGCGTCCGCTGCCTGTTCCTCGACATCAGCGGGCCGGGCACCGGCGGCCCCGACTTCCGCCTCGGCGCCGACCAGGCCGCGTGGCTCGCGCGCGAGCTCGGGGACGCGGAGCGCCAAGGCCTGCCGAGCCTCGTCTTCACCCACACCTACCCCGACGACCTCCAGGGCGAGGGCGAGACCGAGGCGATGAACCGCCTCCTCGCGGCCCACGACGTCGCGCTCGTCGACATGGGGCACACCCACTACAACGAGCTCAGCAACGACGGCCGCACGATCTTCGCGGCGACCCGCTCGACCGGCCAGATCGAGGAGGGCCCCGTCGGCTACTCGATCGCGACGCTCGACGGCGGCGTGGTGAGCTGGCGCTTCCGCGCCCTCGACGACGGCTTCCCCTTCGTGGTGATCACGGCCCCGGCCGACCACCGCCTGATCCGCGGGGAGGACCAGCGCGTCGGGGCGCGCTGCACCGTCCGGGCGCTGGTCTTCGGCGCCTCGGCGACGCGCCGCGTCGCGTGCCGGGTCGAGGGCGGCGAGTGGGTCGAGATGGCCCGCGCGGACGGGAGCGACCTGTGGTCGGCCGACCTCGACCTGCCCGGCGACCGCCTCGTCGGGATCGAGGTCCACGCGGTGGACGCGCTCGGCCGGCCGGGCGTGCACGCGATCCGGGCGGCCGGCCCCGGCTTCGCGCCGCCGCACCGCGCGGCGCGCGGCAGCGACGCGGATTCCGTGGGCGCCTGGCCGGAGAACGGCATCTTCGGCACGCAGCTCGGCCCCAACCGCAACGGCGCCGCGAAGTCCTGAGCCGCGCGCCTCCGACCACCCCTCCCTCACCTTCGGGATCTCCTTCGTGACGCAGATACAGATGTGGACCTGGGGCATCGCCGCCCTGGCGACGGCCGGCGTCATCGTGCGCCCCTTCGACTGGCCGGAGGCCATCTGGGCGGTCGCGGGCGCGGTGGTGCTCGTCGTCGCCGGCCTGCTGCCCATCAAGGACGCTCTGGCGGGCGTCGGCAAGGGCACGGACGTCTACCTCTTCCTGACCGGCATGATGCTGCTCAGCGAGATCGCGCGCGAGGAGGGCCTGTTCGACTGGATGGCCGCCGTGGCGACCAAGCGCGCCAAGGGCTCGCCGCAGCGGCTGTTCCTGCTGGTCTACCTCGTCGGCACGGTGGTCACGACCTTTCTGTCGAACGACGCCGCCGCCGTGGTGCTGACCCCGGCCGTCGCCGCCGCGGTGAAGACCGCCAAGGCCAAGGACCCGCTGCCCTACCTGTTCATCTGCGCCTTCATCGCCAACGCGGCCTCCTTCGTGCTGCCGATCTCGAACCCGGCCAACCTCGTGATCTACGGGGCCCACATGCCCCCGCTGCTGCACTGGCTGCCGCGCTTCGCGCTCCCCTCGCTGCTGTCGATCCTGGCCACCTACGCTGTGCTCCGGATCTCGCAGCGCGGGGCGCTGCGAGACGACAAGATCGAGCAGGACGTCGAGGTGCCCGGGCTCAAGAGCACCGGCAAGCTCGCCGGCGCCGGCATCGCGGTCACGGCCGTCACGCTGCTGGTCTCCTCGGCCTTCGACATCCAGCTCGGCCTGCCCACGGCCATCTGCGGCGTCGGCACCGCCGCGGCCGTGCTGATCCTCGCCCGGTCCAACCCCTGGAACACCGTGAAGTCCGTCTCCTGGGCCGTGCTGCCGCTGGTGGCGGGCCTCTTCGTCATGGTCGAGGCGCTCGACAAGACGGGCCTGATCAAGATGATCAGCGACGCGCTGCACGAGGCCGCGCAGGCCTCCGCCACCGAGGCGGGATGGGGCGCGGGCGTGCTGATCGCCTTCGTGTGCAACATCATGAACAACCTGCCGGCCGGCCTCATCGCCGGCAGCGCCGTGCAGAGCGCCCACGTGTCCGACCGGGTGACCAGCGCCATCCTGATCGGCGTGGACATCGGCCCCAACCTGTCCGTCACGGGCTCGCTCGCCACCATCCTGTGGCTCACGGCCCTGAAGCGCGAGGGCGTCAGCGTCGGCGCGGGCAAGTTCCTGAAGCTCGGGGTGCTCGTGATGCCGCCCGCGCTCATCCTCGCCCTCGCCGGCCTGTTCCTCGTCGGTTGATCCGCCCCATTCTCACAAACCCAGGCCGCATCCGGACGCGATCAGGCCGCGAGGACCCAACGTGAACGCCACACTCCTCTACCCCTTCATCCTCGTGGCCGGCGCCCTCCAGGCGCTCGGCAACTCCATGAACGCGATGCTGCGCGGCCGGCTGGTCAACCCCTGGCTCGCCGCCACGGTGTCGTTCCTGCCCATCGTCTTCGTCTTCGCGACCATCTTCCTCATCCTGCCGACCCCGCTGCCCACGCTGGAATCGCTCGGCAGGATGCCCTGGTACGCGCCGCTCGGCGGCGTCGCGGGCGCGGTCGCGGTGTTCGGCGGCCTCGCCTTCGTGGACAAGGTCGGCGCCGGCCCCTTCAACGGGCTGATCATCACCGGCAACATCCTCACCTCGCTGGCGCTCGACGCCTTCGGGCTGTTCGGCCTCAACGGCTCCGGCTTCAGGATCATGCCCTGGATCGGCGGCCTGCTGATGGTGGGCGGCATCGTGCTGATCGCGCGCACCAGCGCGAAGGACGAGGGCGAGGAGAAGGACGAGGGGCTCGCCGGCAAGCTGCTCTACCCGTTCATCCTGGTCGCGGGCGCGCTCCAGGCGATCGGCGTCGTGTGGAACGCGCAGCTGCGCGGCGCGCTGGTCAACCCGTGGCTCGCCGCCACCGTGTCGTTCATCCCCGTGGTGTTCGTGTTCCTCTTCGTATTCCTGGTGCGGCCCTCGCCGCTGCCGGACCGCGAGGGCGTCGCCCGGGTGCGCTGGTGGATGCCGCTCGCCGGCCTCGCTGGCGCGGTCGCGGTGTTCGGCGGCCTGCTGTTCGTCGACAAGGTCGGCGCGGGCGCCTTCAACGGCCTGCTGATCACCGCCAACCTGCTCACCTCCATCGCGCTCGACCACTTCGGCTGGATCGGCATGCGCCAAGTGCGGGCCGGCCGCGAGCGGCTGGCGGGCGCCGGTATCATGGTGGTGGGCATCCTCCTGATCTCGATCTTCTGACCCCGGACCTCGCGCCGCGGCCCGGCGCCGATCCGCCCCGACATGTGAGAGACGACATGAGACGAACGATCCTCGCCGCCGCGCTGGCCTGCGCCGCGGCGTCGCCCGCCGCCGTCCGGGCGCAGGACTGGGGCGGGGCCGCCGGGGTCGCGGCCATGCGCGGCTACACGGCCTCGGCGGGCGTGCAGGCGGGCGGCCCCGTCGGCGCGCCCGCCCCGGCGCCCGCGGAGGTCGAGGCCGTGTCGGCTCCGTCCGGCACTTTCGCGCCCGCGCGGCCGGTCGCCGGCCTCGCGGGCGACGTCCCGCACCGGTGGCGCGCCGCCGCGGCCCGGCCGAGGCACGGCCACCGCCGCCTGAGGCGCGCCTGATGGCCCGGTCCCGCCGGGCGGGCCGTCCGCTCGGCCCGCCGGCGCCGGAGCATGGCTGACGGCCCGCCCCGGCGCGCCCGCCCGTCGCTGCCGCGCTCCGGGGCGGCGCTGGCGGCCGGCTTCGTGCTGCTCGGGGCCGTGCTGATGGCCTCGGTGCTGGTGTCGACGCGGCGCCAGGGCGACGACGCGCTCCTGCGCCGCGCGCTGGAGGTCGAGGTGGACCTCGGCAACCTCCGGTCCGCGCTGCTCGACGCCGAGGTGGGCCAGCGCGGCTACCTCCTCACCGGCGATGCCGACTTCCTCGGCCCCTATCGCGCGGCGTCGGACCGGCTCGGGGCCGCGCTGGCCCGGCTCGGCGCGGCCACCCGCGCGTCGCCCGAACAGGCGGCCCTCGTCGCCGAGATCCGCACGCTCGCGGAGGACAAGCAGGCCGAGATGGCCCGGACGCTCGCCCTCCAGGACGCCGGGCGCCTCGACGAGGCGCTCCGCCTCGTGCGCGACAAGACCGGCGTGGCCCTGATGGACGGCATCCGGGAGCGCATCGGCGCGATGGACGCCGCGCAGCAGCGCGCCGTGGAGGAGCGCGGCCGCGAGGTGCGGCGGGCCAACGCGGCGACGACCGCCACGGCCGTCGTGGCGCTGGTGCTGATGGCCGCCGTCGCCCTGGCGGCCCTGGCGGAGGTCCGCCGCCGGGCCCGCCTGGCCCGGTTCCTGCCCGCGGCGGTCGCGGACCGGATCGCCGACGGCGACCGCGCCCTGAGCGCGGGGCGCACCGCGCCCGCGACCGTGGCCTTCGTCGACATCCGGGGCTTCACGGCGCTGGCCGAGGATCTGTCGCCGCAAGCGATCTCGGCCCTGCTGACCACGTTCCGCGGCGCCGTGTCGGAGGCGGCGCACCGCCACGGCGGGTTGATCGACAAGTTCATCGGCGACGGCGCCCTCGCGGTCTTCGGCGCCCTCGACGGCGGGGGCGGGAGCCACGGCGGCTCGGCCGCGGCGGCCCTGCGCTTCGCCGACGAGCTGCGGGCGGCGCTGGCCGGCCTCGCGCCGAAGGGCGAAGCCCTGCGCTTCGGGATCGGCCTGCACCACGGCGAGGTGTTCTGCGGCGTCGTCGGCGGGGCCGAGCGGCGCGAATTCACGGTGCTCGGGGACGTGGTCAACGTGGCTTCGCGGATCGAGGCGGCCAACAAGGCGTTCGGGACGGAGGTGCTCGCCTCGGAGGCCGTGCTCGCGGCGGCCGGGGCCGACCGGGCGGGCTGGCGCGAGGTGAGCCGCGAGCCGCTGCGGGGCCACCGCGGAGCCGTCGCGCTCTTCGCACGTTGGCGGGGCGCGCCCGTCCGGTGAGCCGGCGCGCCGTGCGGCGGACGCCGTCCGGAACCCGAAGGGAGAACCATGCGGATCATCCACGACGACCCGCCCATGCGCGACGAGATCGCGGCCGGGTTCTACCCGCGCTTCGAGGGCGGGTGGCACCGGGCCGAGCTCGTGGGGCGGGCCGCGATGCTGGCCTTCGTCGCCGTCTGCGGCCTGGGCCTGCTCGGCCAGGGCCCGCTCGGCGAAAGGAACGCCGCCAACGTCGACCGGTCCATCTCCATCCGCTACGAGCCCGTCGTGCGCCACGGCGCGCCGACGACGATCCTGCTCGACACCAAGGTGCCGCCCGGCGGCGACAAGGTCGCCGTGACGGTCGCCAAGGAGCTGGTCGACCAGTTCAGCCTCGAGCATCTCACCCCGCAGCCCGCGCGCTGGGAGGCCGGCGACGACGGGATCCGCCTCGAATTCCCGATCCAGCCCGGCGCCGCGCGCGTCTTCCTGCGCTTCGCCGGCTCGCCCTCGTTCCTCGGGAGCAGCCGCATGTGGGCGCGGCTCGACGCGGGTGAGACCCTGTCCTGGACCCAGTATGCGGTGCCCTGAGCCATGACCACGATCCTCAAGGCCGCGGCGGCCTACCTCGTCGTGCTCTTCGTGATCCGCCTCATCGGCCGGCGCACGGCGTCCCAGCAGGCGCCGATGGACATGGTGGTGCTGTTCATGTTCGGCGGCATGAGCGTCAGCGCCGTGCTGGGCGACGACCATTCCTTCGTGGGCGCCATGAGCGCGCTGTTCACGGTGGGGCTGATGCACGTCGGCGTGTCCTGGCTGCGCATCCGCTTCGTGTGGCTGGAGCGCGTCCTCGACGGCACGCCCATCGTGGTGTTCCGGACAGGGCGGTTCGACGAGACCGCGATGCGCCGGCTGCGCATGCAGCAGGCCGACGTGCGCACCGCCGCCCGCCAGCAGGGCCTCGACGACCTCGACGCCGTCGCGGCCGCGGTGGTGGAGCGCGACGGGACCATCTCGGTGCTGGAGCGGGAGTGAGGCCGCGTCGCGGCCCGCGGGCGATCGACCGCGGCGGGCGGTGGGCCGAGCGGCTCCGCCGCGCCTTCGGCGAGTTCCTGGCCGTCCCGCTCCTGATCGTGCTCGCCTTCCTGGCCCTGGCGGTGCTGGTCGACCGGGCCGACAACACGGCGGGCGCGGTCGAGACCTGGGGCCCGCTGCGCCGCTTCCTCGGCCAGTACGCGGGCGACACGCAGTCCGCCATCGTCGTGCTGACCGCCATCGCGGGCAGCCTCATCACCGTCGCCTCGATCACCTTCTCGATCCTGCTGCTGGCCGTCCAGCAGGGGGCGACGGCGCTGACCTCGCAGGTGGTCGAGCACTACCTGCGCCGCCTGTCCAACAAGGCCTATTTCGGCTTCTTCGTCGGCGCCTCGGTGTTCGTGCTGGTGACGCTGGTGCAGACCGGCCACACGCCGCATCCCGTGCTGGGCGTCGCGGTCTCGACCCTGTGCGCCGGCGCGTCGCTGGTCGTCCTGCTGCTGCTGATCTACTCGACCGTGGACCAGACCCGCCCGGTCAGCCTGCTGAAGTCCATCCACGACACCACCGTGCTGGCCCGCGGGCGGCAGGCCGCCTGGCTCGAGCGGACGTCGCCCCCGCGCGAGGGGGACCTCGACGCCGGCACGCCGGTGCTGAGCGGCCGCTACGGCTACCTCGCGCGGCTGCGGCTCGGCGCGCTCGAACGGCTCGCGGCGCGGGCGCCGGGCAGCCGGATCGTCGTGTGCTTCACGGTCGGGGACCGCGTCGCGAGCGGGGACGTGCTGGCCCGGGTGGTCGGCCCGCCGGTCGACGCGGGGCTCGCGGCGGCGATCCGCGACGCCCTGCCGATCGAGGAGAAGCGCGACATCGGCGTCGACGCGGCCTGGGGCGTCGGCCACCTCGGCAGCATCGGCTGGACCGCCCTGTCGTCCGTCAAGTCGGATCCGGCGCTCGGCGCCCTGGCGGTCCACATGCTCGACGACCTGCTCGACCGCTGGGCCGGCGGGCGGGCCGTGCCCCCGCGGCCGGCCGGCGCCGCGGTCGCCTATCCCGACCGCATCATGGACCTGCTGCTCGATCAGATCGAGGGCCTCGTCGTGTCCACGGCCGAGTCGCACCAGCACCAGAGCCTCGCCCTGATCGTGGGCGGTCTCGCCCGCCTCTTCCCGGCGCTGAACGGGCACGAGCAGCGGGCCGTCGCGCGCATCGCCGGCACGGTCGCCTCCGCCCTGCCGAGCCACCTGCCCGCCCGCGCGCTCGCCGCGTCCCTCGCGGACCTGCGCGGCACGCTCGGGCGCCAGGGCTTCGCCGAGGCCGCGGCCCGCCTCGCGGCGGCCGAGGACGCGCTCAGCCGGAACAGCCTGTGACACGCCCCTCGGCCGAACAGGCCGGTCCGCGGGACGACGCGTCGCCGCCGCTGACGCGACGACCCGGTCTCAGACGGCGGCCGGCGGCGGCGCGCCCGGCCCCTCGTCGGCACCGGGCACGAAGCGGAGGCCGTAGTCGAGGTGCTGGCCGACCAGGTAGGCGTAGGCCACACGGTCGCGCTCGCGCAGCGCGGACACGATCCCGGCATGCGCCGCCCGCGTGTCCGCCTGCACGGCCCGGCCGGCCTTGCCGACCCGCATGATCTCCTCGATCACCGGGCGCAGCATCCGGAACGCCTCCAAGGTCGTGCGGTTGCCGGACAGGGCGACCAGGGCCTCGTGGAAGGCGTAGTCCTCCCGCGCCCGCTCCGCGACGGTTTCGGCGCCCGCGAGGCGGTCGTTGATGGCTTCGAGCCGGTCGAGGTCGGCGCCTTCCGCCCGCCGCATGACCTCGTCGCCCACGCCGGCCTCCACGAGCCTCCGGAACCCCTGGACGTCCCTGAAGCCGTCCCGCGACACGCCGAGGTGGAAGGAGAAGACCCGCCGCACCGCCTCAGCGTGGCCGCCCGCGATCACGGCCCCGGACTTCGGCCGCGTCTCGACGAGGCCGTAGGCGCGCAGCACCACCAGCGCCTCGCGCACCGTGTTGCGCGAGGCGGCGAACATGTCGCCGAGCTCGCGCTCGGTCGGGATCGGGTCGCCGACGCCGAGGTTCCGGTCCGCGACGAGCGCGCGGATCTGACCGACCAGCCGGTCGACCGCCGACAAGCGCGGCGTTCCCGCCTTCGCCGTGCTGCGTGGTTCCATGCGGGCCTCCGTCGGTCGGATATGTTGGACCAGACCGCGGCGGCTCGCAACAGGCGGAGCGGCCCCGGTCCGGCGCACGACGACCTCGCGAGCCCTCGCGTCCCGATCTCGCGCGGCCGGCCTCGTCCGCCCTTGCGTCTATGCCGGAAATCCGTCAGACGAAGACATCTGGTCCAACAAAAGAGGCTCGGCGATGGGCGAGGCGGCGACGGCACCGATGATGGAGGAATGCTTCCGCTGGTACGGCCCGAGCGACCCCGTGCCGCTGGCCCACATCCGCCAGGCCGGGGCCACGGGCATCGTCACGGCCCTGCACGAGGTTTACGACGGCTCGCCCTGGCCCGAGGCCGCCTTGCTGGAGCGCAGGGCGCTGATCGAGGCGGCGGGGCTGCGCTGGTCGGTGGTCGAGAGCATCCCGGTCCACAACGCCATCAAGGTCGCGGGCCCGGAGCGGGACCGGTACGTCGGATGGTACAAGGATTCGCTGCGCGCGGTGGCGCGGGCCGGCGTCGCGACGGTCTGCTACAACTTCATGCCGGTGCTCGACTGGACCCGCACCGAGCTGCGCCACCCCATGCCGAACGGCGCCCTGGCGCTGCGCTTCGACGCGGTGGACTTCGCCGCCTACGACCTCTTCGTCCTGCGCCGCCCCGGCGCGGCGGCCGACTACGCGCCGGACCGGGCCGCGGCCGCGGAAGGCCGCATGGCGGAGATGACCGAGGAGCGCGCCGCCCGCATCGAGCGCAACCTCATCGCCGGCCTGCCGGCCACCGAGCGCCGCTACGACCGCGCGCTCCTGCTCCGGGCCCTGGCCGACTACGAGGGCCTGACCGCCGACGACCTCCACGGCCACCTCGCGCACTTCCTGCGCGCCATCGTGCCGGTCGCGGAGGAGTGCGGGGTCCGCCTCTGCATCCACCCGGACGACCCCGCCTTCCCGCTGTTCGGGCTGCCGCGCATCGTGTCGACGGCCGCGGACGCCCGCCGCATCCTCGCGGCGGCGGACAGCCCCGCCAACGGGCTGACCTTCTGCACCGGCTCCTACGGCACGCGCGCGGAGAACGACCTGCCCGCCATGGTGCGGGAGTTCGGGCCGCGCATCCACTTCGCCCACCTGCGCAACGTCCGGCGCGAGCCCGACGGCTCGTTCCACGAGGCCGACCACCTCGACGGCTCGACCGACATGCCGGCCGTCGTGATCGCCCTGCTCGACGAGGGGGAGCGCCGCCGCGCGGAAGGGCGCGCCGACTGGCGGATCCCGCTGCGCCCGGACCACGGTCACCTGATCGCCGACGACATCGCCAAAGAGCGCATCAACCCTGGCTACTCGCTGATCGGCCGGCTGCGCGGCTTGGCCGAGCTGCGCGGCGTCATGCACGGCGCCCTGGCCGAGCGCCGCCTGCGGGGCTGAGGCGCCCGGCCATCCCGCGAACGACGGCCGTGGCAGGCCGCAGGAGACCACAGGACCCATGAAGCTTCTACGCGTCCGGGGCGAGCACGGCCCCATCCCCTGCCTCCTCGATCCGGAGGGGCGGGCCCGCTCGGTGGCGGCCCACGTCGCCGACTTCACGCCGGAAACGCTGCCCGGGACCCGGCCGGCGCTGGCGGGGCTCGACCTCGCCGCCCTGCCCGCCGTCGAGGCGCCCGACGCCGACCTGCTGCCCCCGATGTCCTGCCCGCGCAACATCTGGTGCATCGGGCTCAACTATTCGGACCATGCCGCGGAGGCCGGCATGCCGGTGCCGAGCGAGCCGATCCTGTTCAACAAGTCGTCGGCGACCTACTGCGGGCCCTTCGCGCCCATCCTCCACGCGCCGACCATGACCAAGCTCGACTGGGAGGTCGAGCTCGGCATCGTGATCGGCCGCCGCACGCTCGGCATCGGCGAGGGCGAGGCGATGGACCACGTGTTCGGCTTCACGCTGGTCAACGACGTGTCCGAGCGGGCCTGGCAGATCGAGCGCGGCGGCCAGTGGGTGAAGGGCAAGAGCTACCCGAACTTCTGCCCGACCGGCCCCTGGCTCGTCACCCCGGACGAGGTCGCCGACGTGCAGGACCTCGGGCTCTGGCTCGACGTGAACGGGCAGCGCATGCAGACCGGAACGACGGCCAAGATGGTCTTCGGCGTCCGGCAGATCGTCGCCTACATGAGCCAGTTCTGCCAGCTCGAGCCCGGCGACCTCATCTGCACCGGCACGCCGCCCGGCGTCGGCATGGGCCTGAAGCCGCCCCGCTACCTCGCGCCCGGCGACGTCGTCACGCTCGGCATCGACGGCCTCGGCGCCCAGCGCCAGACTGTGACGCCGGTCGGGGAGCAGGCCCGATGAGCGCGCCGGCGTCGTCCGGCCGCCTCGCCGGCAAGGTCGCGGTCGTCACCGCGGCGGGCCAGGGCATCGGCCGCGCCGTCGCGGAGCGGCTCGCCCAGGAGGGCGCCGAGGTCCACCCGAGCGACCGCCGCCTCGACCTGCTGGCCGGCTGGGGCGGGCCCGCCGCGGCCGCGCTCGACGCGACCGACGAGGGCGCGGTCGCGGCCTATTTCGAGCGCTTCCCCCGCGTCGACGTGCTGGTGCACGCCGTGGGCTACGTCCACCAGGGCACGATCGAGGAATGCTCGCCGGCCGACTGGCGCCGGAGCCTGTCGATCTCGCTCGACAGCGCCTACCTGGTGCTCGCCGCGGCGATCCCCCGGATGAAGGCCGCCGGCGGCTCGATCGTCACGATCGCGTCGGTGGCCTCGTCCATCAAGGGCTTCCCCCGCCGCGCCGCCTACGGGGCCGCGAAGGGCGGCGTCATCGGCCTCACCAAGGCGGTGGCGGCCGACTACCTGAAGGATCGCATCCGCTGCAACGCCGTGTGCCCCGGCACGGTGGACTCCCCCTCGCTCCGCGAGCGGATCGACGACCTCGCCGCGCAGATGGGGAGCCGCGACAAGGCGATGGACTTCTTCGTCGGCCGCCAGCCCTCCGGCCGCTTCGGCACGGTGGAGGAGGTCGCCTCGGTCTGCGCCTTCCTGGCCTCGGACGACGCCGCCTTCGTCACCGGCCAGGCCGTCTGCGTCGACGGCGGCATCACGATCTGACGCCCGGCGCGGTCGCGCGGGAGTCCGCGCGACCTCCCTCGGGTCCGGCAGGCCCGCGGCCGATCGCTTCGCCATGCCGATCTTCCGGTTGCCGTCCGGCAGACCGCCAGCGGCCGACGCGGGGCTCCCGGCCCCGTGCTGGCGAGGGTCGAGGCCTTCCGCGAGGGACGCCGAAACGTTCGGCATCGCGCTGCGGGCGGCCAGGCTGCAGGTCACGACGCCGCGTCCCGCATTGCCCGGGCGCGCCGTGTCTGCCTAATGGGCCCGGAACCGTGCCTCGGGTGTGCCGCGACCGTGAATACGACGACGCTTCTGAGGCAGATCAACGCGTCGCGATGCCTGCGGCTGCTGCGCGGGGGGCGGGCCCTGTCGAGGTCCGAGATCGCGCGCGAGCTGAACGTCACGCGGACCACGGCCGGCAACGCGGTGAAGCTCCTCCTCGACGAGGGGCTCGTGTGGGAGCCGGAGGGCGTCGTCGCGGCCGCCCGCATCGGCCGCCCGAGCGTCGGACTGTCCCTGAACCCGTCCGGCGCCTTCTTCGTGGGCCTGAGCATCGAGACGACCGCGCTGACCGCGGTCTTGATCGACCTCTCCATGGCCGCGCTCGCCACCGTGGTCGAACCCCTCGGGCCGGACGGGCGCGACGTCGACGCCGTCGCGGCGCGGCTCGCCGCCATGGCGGACAGCGTCATGCTGAAGGCCGGACGCCGGCGCGGCCGCATCCGCGGCGTCGGGGTGTCCATCCCGGGCCTCGTCGATCGCGACGGCCTCATCAAGAGCGCGCCCTTCCTCGACTGGCGGAACGTCGACCTCCGCGGCCGGCTCCGGGCGAGCCTCGGGGCCGGCGTGGAGGTCCGCGTCTGCAACGACGCTGTGGCGCTGGCGCGCGCCGTCTGCGCGACCGCGGGCGAGGCGGACACGCGGGAGTTCCTGATGGTCCTGATGTCCGAAGGCATCGGCAGCGCCTTCGTGCGGCAGGGCCAGGTCGTCGAGGGGGCCAACGGCTACGCGGGCGAGCTCGGCCAGATGGTCATGGCCGCGACCTGCGGCCAGGGCCGGCGCGACACGTTCCAGCTCCTGGCCGGGCACCGCTTCTTCCTGCCCTTTGTCGCGCCGGGCCGCCCGGTGATCGAGGCCCTGGCCGAGCTCGCCGAGAGCGGATCGACGGCCCCGGAGTTCGAGGAAGCCCTCCAGCTCTGGGCAGAACGGCTGACGGCGGGGTTCCTCAACGCGATCCGCCTCCTCGACCCCGAACGGATCGTGCTCGGCGGCCCCCTGTCGCGCCTGTTCCCGCGCGTGGCCGACCGGGTGCGCGCCAACCTGTTCGAGGAACTGCTCGGCGTGCAGGCGCCCCCGATCACCGTCTGCGCCTTCGGGGCCGAGGGCGCCGCGGTCGGCGCCGCCGCGACCATCCGCGAGGACCTGTTCGCGCTCCCGACCATCGACGAGACCTGAGCGTCACCCGCCCCGTTGCGTCCCATTTGTTTTTGGCTTAGACAAGGACAAAAGGGAGGGCCCGATGGCCGAACAAGAGCGCCTGCTGCGCGTGGGCATCCTGGGATGCGGGCCCATATCGCAATTCGCCCACCTCGAATCCGCCCAGAAGGGCCGGAACGTCGCCCTCCAGGCCGTCTGCGACGCCGACGTGGGCCTGGCCAAGCGCTTCGGCGAGTTCTACGACGCCGAGCGCATCTACTTCGACTACGACGAGATGCTGGCCGACCCGGACGTCGACGCCGTGGTGATCGGCACCTCCGACGCCTTCCACGTCCCCGCCGCCCTGCGGGCCCTCGCGGCGGGCAAGCACGTCCTCTGCGAGAAGCCGATCGGCACCGGCGTCGAGGAGGTGGAGCGCCTCGCCGCCGCGGTCGAGAGGAGCGGCCTCGTGCTCCGGGTCGGCCACATGCTGCGCTTCGACCCCGGCGTCGAGTCGGCCAAGGCCTTCGTGGACGGCGAGATGGGCGAGATGCTCGCCCTCAAGGCCTGGTACTGCGACTCGACCCACCGCTACACGGTGACCGACGCGGTCCAGCCCCTGCCCCGCCAGGGGACCCGCGTCATGCGGCCGAGCGGCGACCCCAAGGCCGATCGCGAGCGCTACTACATGCTCGCGCACGGCAGCCACCTCGTCGACCTCGCGCGCTTCCTCGCCGGCCCGATCCGCTCCGTGCACGCGCGGCTGAGGCAGCGCTTCGGCGCCTATTCGTGGTTCGTCGACATCGAGTTCGAGAACGGCGCCATGGGCCACCTCGACCTGACGGTCGCGATCCGCGGGGACTGGTCGGAAGGGTTCGAGGTCTACGGGGAGAACGGGAGCGCGCGCGCCAGGATCCTGAACCCCTGGTACTACAAGTCGGCCGAGGTCGAGATCTTCCACGAGAAGGACGCGACGACCACGCGCGTGCTGGGGGCGGACGGCCACTTCTACCGCCGCCAGCTCGAAGGCTTCGCCGAGGCCGTGCTGACGGGCTCCGAGCCGCGCGGGGCCGACATCCGCGACGGCTTGGCCTCCGTGAAGGCCATGGCGGCCATCATGCAGTCCGTGCGCAGCGGCCGGCCGGTGGATGTCGAGACGGCCGGGGGAGAGGTTTGATGGTCCCCGGGATCTTCGCGCGGACCTACGCGCACCGCGACCTTCCGGAGCTGTTCGGCCGCATCCGCGGCGACGGCTTCGCGGCCGTGCAGTTCAACCTGTCCTGCGCCGGCCTGTCCCCGCTGCCCGCTGACCTCCCCGCCGGGCTGCCGGAGCGGATCCGCCGTGAGGCCGACGCGGCGGGCGTGGACCTCTGCGCCCTGTCCGGCACGTACAACATGGCGCATCCCGACCCGGACCGCCGCGCCGCGGACCGGGTCGGCTTCGCCAACGTGGTCCGGGCCGCCGCCGACATGGGCGTGCCGCTGGTGACGCTGTGCACCGGATCGCGCGACCCCGCCGACATGTGGCGGGGCCATCCGGAGAACGGCACCCCGGAGGCGTGGTCCGCCGTGCGCGGCGAGCTCGACGTCGCGCTCGACCTCGCCGGCCGCGCGGGCCTTCACCTCGGGGTGGAGCCGGAGCCGGGCAACGTGGTGTCCGACGCCGCGGTGGCCCGCAGGCTGCTCGACGAGGTCGGCGGCGAGCGCCTCGGCATCGTCCTCGACGCCGCCAACCTGCTCCCCCCCGAGGCCCTGCCGCGGCAGGCCGCCATCGTGGCGCGGGCCTGCGTGCTGCTCGGCCCGCATCTCCTCCTCGTGCACGCCAAGGATGTCGACGCGGAGGGTCGCGTGGTGCCCGCCGGCCGGGGCGCGGTCGACCTGCCCGGCTTCGTCGCGGCCGTGCGCCGGGCCGGCTACGACGGCCCGCTGGTCGGCCACAACTTCGCCGAGCACGAGGCGCCGGGCGTCGCGGCGGAGCTCGCACGGCTGATCGGGGCCGGATCGGCATGACGGGCGGCGACTTCAGGGCTCCCGACGGCTGCCGCCTCGCCTACGACGTCCAGGGCGAGGGGTTGCCCGTCCTGTGGCAGCACGGGCTCGGCGCCGACCGCGCCCAGCCGGCCGAGGTGTTCCCCGACCTGCCCGGCGTGCGGCGCATCACGCTGGAGTGCCGCGGGCACGGCCGGTCCGACCTCGGCGACGAGGCCGGCCTGTCGATCGCGCGCTTCGCCGACGACGCGCTCGCCCTCCTCGACCACCTCGGCATCGACGGAGCCGTGGTGGGCGGCATCTCGCTCGGCGCCGCCATCGCGCTCCGCCTGGCCGCGCTCCACCCGGCCCGCGTCGCCGGCCTCGTCCTGGCGCGTCCCGCCTGGGTCGACGAGGACGGCCCGGAGCGGCTCGCGATCTACCGCGACGTGGCCGCGCTGCTGCGCGATCACGGACCCGACGAGGGCCGCCGGCGCCTTCTGGACCTGCCGCGATACCGCGCGGTGGCGGAGGCCTCGCCCGACAACGCCGCCTCGATGAGGTGGTTCTTCGACCGGCCCCGGCCCGACACCACGATCGCGCTCCTCGACCGCATCCCGCTCCAGGGGCCCGGCGTGCCGCGCGACGCGATCGGGCGGCTCGATCTGCCCGCGCGGGTCATCGCCAACGACCAGGACTACGTGCATCCGCTCGCGGCCGCCCGCACGCTCGCCGGGCTGATCCCGGACGCCGAGCTGCGCGTGGTGACCTCGAAGACCGTCGACCGGGAGCGGTACGTGGCGGAGTTCCGGGCGGCCCTGGCCGATTTCCTCCGCGGGCAGGCGGCCTGACGATGGCCGCCCCCGCCCCCCCCCCGCCCGGCGACGGGCCCATCATGGTGATCGACATCGGGGGCACGAACGTCAAGTTCGGCTTCGTCGACGCGTCGGGGCCGCACCTCTACGGCCGGCTCTTCGCGACCGAGCGCCTGCGGGCGGGCGACCCCGTCGCCGTCCTGGCCGGCTTCGTGTCCGCCGCGGCGGGCGACACGGGCCTCACACCCTCGGCCATCGTCGCGACCGTGCCGGGCTTCGTCGACGCCGACTTCGACCGCGTCCTTTCCGCGGCCAACGTCCCGAGCCTGAACGGGCGGGCCCTGGCGAGCGAGCTCGGCTCCGCCGTCGGCTGCCCGGTCTACCTGGAGCGCGACGCTGTGCTGGCCCTGGCCGGCGAGATCGCGGCGGGCTGCGCCCGCGGCGCGGACCACGTGCTCGGGATCTTCTTCGGGACCGGCATCGGGGCCGCCTACGTGTCGGGCGGCGCGCCCTTCCGCGGCGGGGGGTGGGCCCTCGAGATCGGCCACATGCCGTTCCGCGGCGAGGGCCGCAGGCTCGAAGGCCTGCGCACGGACGCCATCGAGGCCTATTGCTCGGGCCGGGTCCTCCGGGATCTGGCGGCCCGCCACGGCATCGAGGTCGCCGACGTGTTCTCGGCCACCGGGCGGACGGGCGCGTTGGCGGCGGAGCTGGCCGATTTCGTGCGCGACCAGGCTTTCGCGGTCGCGACCGCGGTGGCCCTGTTCTCCCCGGCCACCGTCGTGCTCGGCGGCGGCGTGCTCGACATGGACGGCTATCCGCGGGACCGCCTGCTCGCCCTGATCGACGCCCACGCGCCCGCAGCGGAGACGGGGCGGCGACTGGACGTGCGCTGGTCCGAGCACGGCTGGCTGAGCGCCCTGCACGGCGCGAGGCGCGTGCTCGCCGAGCGCTCGCGGCCGCCGACCGCCGCGGCGCCCGACGAGATGCCCGAGGGGCGCCCGAGCGGCGCCTGACCGACGCCGCGGCGCAGGCCGCGCGCGTGATCTGAACGGAGAGGTGCAATGGATCCGAAGACAGCACGCCTGGACGGGCGGACCGCCGTGGTGACGGGCGGCGCGAGCGGGATCGGCTGGGGCTGCGCCAAGGCGCTGGCGGCGGCCGGCGCGCGCGTGGCCGTGCTCGACGCGAGCCCGGCCAACCTCGAGAAGACGGCCGCGGAGGCCGGGGGCGGCGACTTCGTGTTCGACCGCCTGGACGTGACGGACCCGGAGGCGGTCGAGCGCATGGCCACGTCGCTCAACGGGCGGCTCGGACGCGTGGACCTCCTCGTCAACAGCGCCGGCATCGGGCGCCGCTCCGACGCCGTGGACATCACGGACGCGGAGTGGCGCGAGGTCCTCGACGTCAACCTGAACGGCACCTTCTGGTGCTGCCGCGCGTTCGGGCGGCACATGATCGCCGACGGGCGGGGCGGCTCGATCGTGAACATCGGGTCCATGTCGGGCGACGTCGTCGTCCGCCCCCAGAACAACGCCCACTACAACGTGTCGAAGGCGGGTGTGCACCACCTCACCCGCACGCTCGCCACCGAATGGGCGCCGAAGGGCGTCCGGGTCAAGGCCATCGCGCCCGGCTTCGTGCAGACCCCGCTGACCGCCTACGCGATGGACCAGGACCCCGCCATGACCGCGACGTGGCTCGCCAACACGCCGCTCGGCCGCGTGGGGCAGGTGGACGAGGTCGCCTCCATCGTCGTGTTCCTCTGCTCCGGGGCTTCGAGCTTCGTGACCGGGTCGGTGCTCGCCGCGGACGGCGGCTACACGGCCTGGTGAGGCGCGCCGCCGACCCCGCCGGGCTGGGAGGGGTTCAGGCGACGCCCTGATCGGACGCGGTCGAGGATCGCGGCCAAGCGTGTGTCACGCTCTTGCTGACACACGCCAACTTGGAAAGCCGAGCCTGTTCACAGACCCTAACACTACTTTGGTATTTCGCGGAACGCGATAGGGCCTTTGCGGATTCCACGCCGGGATGTGCCGGTGCGGGGTGGGCGTCATGGGCGATGGAGGAAACTGGCGGGCGGATCTGGATTGCTGGCTGGAGCCGTTCCTGGCGGAACTGAACCACGCGGCGCGGCGGACAATGTGCCCGCATTACATCGCCGGGCTGATCGGGCTGGGCGAGCGCAAAAGCATGCAGCCTATGGCGGCGCGCCAGGACGGGCTCAGCTACGACCGGCTGCAGCACTTCATCTCGGTCGGGCGCTGGGACGATGCTCCGCTCGCCCGCACGCTTCTGGCCGAGGCGGACCGCATGGTGGGCGGGCGCGACGCCGTGCTGGTGATCGACGATACGTCGCTGCCCAAGAAGGGACGGCACTCGGTCGGTGTAGCGCCGCAGTACCTGTCGACGCAGGGCAAAACCGGCAACTGCCAAGCGATGGTGTCGCTCACCTTGGCGCGGCGCGAGGTGCCGGTGCTGCTCGGGCTGCGGCTGTTTCTGCCCACGACATGGACCGACGACGCGACCCGCATGGCCCGGGCGGGCGTGCCCGAGGCGGCGCGGGCGCCGCGCACCAAGCCTGAGATCGCGCTGGGCGAGGTGGACCGCGTCAGGGCCGCAGGGGTGCGCTTCGGCCTTGTGCTGGCCGACGCGGGCTACGGCTGCAGCGCGACGTTCCGGGCGGGACTGAGCGCGCGAGGGCTCGCCTGGGCAGTCGGCGTGCCGTCCAACGTCAAAGTCTATCCGGCCGACGTGAAACTGCTGCCGGCCGAGCCGAAGCCGGGGCGCCCGTCTGACTTCCTGCTCCCCGACACGGCGTCGGAACCGGCCGAAGCCGTGCTGGGGCGGGCCAGGTGGTGTTCGGTGACATGGCGCTCGGGCACCAAGGGACGGCTGAAGGCGCGCTTTGCCGCCGCGCGGGTGCGCGTCGCGGACGGCCCCACGCGGCGCATCGGCGGCAAGGCGAACCAGCACCTGCCCGGCGACGAGGAGGTGTGGTTGGTAGGCGAGCATCGCGCCTCGGGCGAGCGGAAGTTCTACCTGTCGAACCTGCCGCCGAAGGCCAGCCTGCGTCGCCTGGCGAGTGCCATCAAGGCGCGCTGGGTGTGCGAACAGGCGCACCAGCAGGTGAAGGAGGAATTGGGCCTCGACCATTTTGAAGGCCGGTCCTGGACGGGGCTGCACCGACACGCGCTGATGACCATGCTGGCCTACGCGTTCCTGCAGCACCGACGGCTCGCCCGAGCGGGGCGGGGAAAAAAAGCTGAAGGCGGGCCTGCCACCGCCTCAGCCGACCCTTCCGGCCGTACGCCGGGCCATGCTGGACAGCCTGGGCCGGCACCTCACGCGATGCCCGCATTGCGATCGGCTCCTCAACCGCGCATCATCGAGTTGAACGTGCCAAAGTAGTGCTAAGAGCCTTCTCTGATTGGGGCTCTGGAGGTCAAGCGCTCCTGTCAGGTTTTTTGTCCCGTTCCCGCGGGTCACACGCTTCTCTTCGCGGTCGGCGTTTCGCCGCCGCATGATGGGGTCAGTCCGGCTCGGTCCCTCGATCTGTTTCACGACCTCGCGACGTCGCCGCGGGCTCAAGACTCTCAACGAGGTGGCCTTACCGATCGTCCCCACGGGAACGGTCCACATCACCCTTTCAGGTGAAGCTCGTGCGGGTGGCGGCTCGCGGTGTCCTCCGAGCGTCAGGCAACTACGGTGGCGGGCGCGGTGGTCGGCCCGGTGCCGAACCGAAAGTCGGTACCGTCGCTCCACATCCGGTGCAGGACCACGGCCAGCTTTCGGGCTACGGCAACGCGCGCCCGCGCCATGCCGCGATGCTTGGCGATCGTCATGCCCCAGGCCCGCAGGCTGGACCATTTCTGGCTGCGCACGAGCAACGCGTTAGCGGCCTCGTACAGGGCCGTTCGCGCCAGTTCGTCGCCGCATCGGCTGATCTTGCCCTGAATGTCGGTCTCGCCCGACTGGTAGCGCGAGGGCGTCAGGCCGAGATGGGCACCGACGTCGCGCGAATGGCCGAACCGATCGGGTCGGTCGATCGTGGCGCGAAACGCCAGGGCGGTGATCGGGCCGACGCCGGGTGCGCTCATCAGCCGCCGACAGATCTTTTCCTCGCGCACGATCTTCAGCACCTGTTTTGTCAATCGGGCGAGCTGCTGGATCATCGTCGACAGTACAGTGAGCAACGGCTCCACCATCGCCAGCAACGCTGTGTCGTCCGAGCAGAGTTCGCGCACACGCTTGTCGAAGGCCGCCCGGCTCGGCGTGCCGACCTTCAGCCCGGCTTCCCGAAGCATGGCCCGAACGACGTTCTCGATCGACCGCATCTCGTTCAGCACCGTGCGGCGTGCGACCAGCAGCGAGCGCCACAGCCGGCACTGCTGCGACTTGACGTGCACCTGCCGGAACCAGCCGGTGCGCATGATCTGCGCCAGGGCACGCGCGTCGTTGCGGTCGGTCTTGTTGGGCATGGTCTTCATGGCGGCGTTGGCCTGCCGTGTCTCGATGCAGACCGCCGCCAGCCCCGCCGCGCGCAGGCCCTCGTGCAGCCAAGCCGTCAACGAGCAGGCTTCGAGGCCGATCCGCTCGATCGGCAGCTTCAAGCCCTGCAGGGCCGCAACCAGCGGCCCTGGCGCGCTCGCGGCGCGCAGCTCCTTCACGATCCGACCCGCGTCATCGACCACGCAGATCGCGGTCTCTTCCAGGGACACGTCCAGTCCGGCATAGTACGTCATGGTTGCTCCTGTCGCGATGCTTGTGGCCGCTCGACACGGACCACGTTGAACCATCCGGGCAGGAGCAGCCACCGTTGGGCCTGGGCTGGAGCCCCAATCACCCCATCTGTTTGACCTGTCTTAGCTGTTATAGGCTCGGATCAGGCGGTGGCAGTTGGCGATGCTGACGGCATCTTCGGCTGCCGTGGTGCTCTGTTCCAGGTTGCGCGTGAGGCGATGATAGCGGTTGGTCAGGGTGCCGAAGGTGCCCTCGATGCGCCATCGCACGGGCAAGGGTTTGAAGCCTTTCACGTCCCGCTCGCGCGTAGAGACCTGAACCTCGATGCCGTGAGGTGCGGCGGCCTGCGCCATGCGGGCACCGCTGTAGATGCCGTCGACCTTGACGCGTCGAGGCGTCCAGCCCTCGGCAGCGGCGCGGTCCAGCAACTCTGCCGCGGCGGCCGTGTCGTGCACGTTGGCGGCCGTCACCGACGTGGCGAGCACGAAGCCGAGCGAGCAGGTCAGCACGTGACGCTTGATGCCCTTCACCTTTTTGTTGCCGTCCACGCCGCGCTCTCCCGCCTGCGGCCCTGACGCGACGCTTTGCGAGTCCATGATCGCCGTCGCGGGTTCGGGGTCGCGTCCGCGGCGAGCCCGCTCGGCGCGCGTCAGCACGGCCGCGATGTCGGCCCACACGCCGTCGGCGCGGAAGCGGTCGTGCCAGGAGCGCACGGTCTGCCACGGACCGAACTCCCTGGGCAGAAAACGCCATGGACAGCCGGCCTTCTCCAGATACAAGCAGGCGTTGACGATCTCGCGCAGGTCAGCGGTCAGCGTCCTGTACACGCCCATCATCGGCGCAAGTGTTGCCCACTCGCTGTCTGTCAGATCGCTCGGATAGCGCCGACCGTCATCCTTGTAGCGATCCCGAGCCTCGGCAGTCCACATCGTCGCCTCCACCAGAAACGACAACGCAAACCGATCAAAGAAAGGTCAAACAGGCTCTAAGAGCGGCGAGGTGGGCCAACCACTTCCGACGACCCGAGGAACCGAGAAGGAGAGAACGCATGAATGCTCTGTCATCCACGGTCGCGGCGGCTCTGCTGTTCGTCGCCATGACCGGGCCTGGGGGCGCGGAAACGCTGACCATCGCCACGGTCAACAACGGCGACATGATCCGCATGCAGCGGCTGTCGAGCGACTTCACGGCCAAGAACCCCGACATCCAGCTGAGATGGGTCACGTTGGAGGAGAACGTGCTCCGCCAGCGCCTGACCACGGACATCGCCACCAAGGGCGGCCAGTTCGACATCATGACCATCGGGACCTACGAGGCGCCGATCTGGGCGAAGCTCGGCTGGATCCTTCCCCTGGACAAGCTGGGCGCCGACTACGATGCCGGCGACCTGCTCCCGGCGATCCGCGAGGCCGTCTCCCACGACGGCAAGCTCTATGCCGCGCCCTTCTACGGCGAGAGCTCCCTCCTGATGTATCGCAAGGACCTGTTCGAGAAGGCCGGCATCGCGATGCCGGCCTCCCCGACGTGGGAGTTCATCGCGGACGCGGCCCGGAAGCTGACCGATCGAGGGGCGGACGTGTACGGGGCCTGCATGAGGGGCAAGCCCGGCTGGGGCGAGAACATGGCCTCGGTGACGTCGCTCGCGAACTCGTTCGGGGCGCGCTGGTTCGACGACCAGTGGAAGCCACAGTTCGACAAGCCCGCCTGGAAGCAGACGGTGACGTTCTACGCCGACCTGATGAAGGACGCGGGTCCGGCGGGCGCGACGTCCAACGGCTTCAACGAGAACCTCGCCCTGTTCCAGCAGGGTCACTGCGCCACCTGGGTCGACGCCTCCGTCGCGGCCTCGTTCCTTTCGGACCCCAAACAGTCCAAGGTCGCCGACAAGGTGGGCTTCGCCGTCGCCCCGACCGGCCCCGACGGGACCGACCACGGGAACTGGCTCTGGGCCTGGAACCTGGCTGTTCCGTCCTCGTCCAAGAAGGTCGACGCGGCGGAGAAGTTCATCTCCTGGGCGACGTCGAAGTCCTACACGGACCTCGTGGCGTCGCAGGACGGCTGGGCCAACGTGCCTCCGGGCACCCGCACGTCGCTCCACCAGAACCCCAAGTACCTGGCCGCGGCGCCGTTCGCGAGGATGACGCTCGACGCGATGAACTCTGCGAGCATAGGGAAGCCCAAGACGCCCTACCAGTTCTGGCAGTACGTCATCATCCCTCAATATCAGGCCATCGGCACGAACGTCGGCCAGATCTTCGCGTCGGCGATCGCCGGGCAGACCTCCGTCGATGACGCGCTCGCGCAGGCCCAGCAGTCTACGCAGCGGGACATGGAGAAGGCGGGCTACTACAAGTGACCGGCACCTGAAGTCCCGGGCGTGAAACTCGGCTCGGCGCGGGGATGAGGGCGAGCATGCGGCCGCGGAGGGAGCGGGGCGCTCTCCCGCGGCCGACTCGGGGAACGCGCCGGCCCGCTGCACGCGGACGGCATCGCCGTGGCGAGGCCGGTCGATGGAGGGGAGAGCCGCCCCGGAAACGGGCTCGATGTTCGAACCACAGGAAGGAATCCCGATGCGCACGCTCAGCGGCCGGACGCTGGACAGTCTCCCCGAGCACGTCGCCGTGCCGCGCTACGATCGTTCGGCCCTGCGGGCCGGCATCGTCCACATCGGGGTCGGCAACTTCCATCGGACCCACTTGGCGCTCTACGTCGACGACTGCCTGGCGTCGCCCGACCAGGAAGCCTGGGGCATCGTCGGGGTGGGATTGCTGGACGGGCCCGCGGCCCGCGCCAAGGCCGCGGCCTTCCGGCGACAGGACGGTCTCTACACGGTCACCGAGTTCACCCCGGACGGCGAAGGCCGGACGAGGGTCATCGGCGCCATGATCGACTACCTGCATGCGCCCGCAGATCCCGAAGCGGTCCTGGCCCGCCTGGCCCATCGCGACACCAGGATCGTGAGCCTGACCATCACGGAGGGCGGGTACAACATCGACGAGGCGACGGGTGCCTTCTCCCTGGACGACCCCGACGTCGCGCGCGATCTGGCCGGCGGCCCGCCGAAGTCCTGCTTCGGAATCGTGGTGGAGGCTCTGGCGCGCCGCAGGGCGGCGGGCCTGGGAGGATTCACGGTCTGCTCCTGCGACAACCTCCGCGGCAACGGCGACACGGCCCGAAAGGCCTTCACGGCCTTCGCCCGCGCGCGGGACCCCGGCCTCGCGGACTGGATCGACGCGGAGGTGGACTTCCCGAACTCCATGGTGGACCGGATCGCGCCTCAGAGCCTGACCCAAAAGCCTACGATCGCGCGAGTCGCCGGATGCCGAACTGGATGGCAGCGAGGGTGACGAAGGCGAGCAGGGTCGAGGCGAGGTTTTCGAAATCCTTGGCCAGGCGCCGGTTCCGCCCGAGCCAGGAGAAGGTCCGCTCCACAACCCACCGGCGCTTGATCACCTCGAAGCCGACCGCCTTGGGATTGCGGCGGACCACCTCCAGCCGCAGCCCATTGCTCGCTGCCGCCTCATAGGTCTGTTGCGCATTATAGCCCGCGTCGGCGAATACACATTCCAGCCACGGAAACCGGAGCTTGATCTTGTCGAACAGAAGCGCCGCGCCGTCGCGGTCCTGAACGCCTGCCGAGTGGACGACGAGGCGGATCGGCAAACCCAGTGTGTCGACGAGCGCGTGGATCTTGCGACCTTTCACCTTCTTTCCAGGCTCGTAACCCACCGCGTCGGCTGCGTCGGCGGTCTGTTTCTCGGCTTTACAGCCCCTTTTTCGGCCGACTTGATCGTCTGGCTGTCGATGATGCCGGCGGAAGGGGAACCTTCACGGTCCTCGCGCTCCCGCAGCATCGGGTAAAGCTGGTCCCAGATCGCATGCCACGTGCCGTCAGCCTGAAACTTGCGGAAGATGTTGTACACCGTCGAACGCGGAGGAAAGCCATCCCGCGGCAGATAGCGCCACGGGCAGCCGGTTCGCAGCAGAAACAGGAGCGCGTTCATCGCCGACCGCATGTCGGTCTTGCGGGCCTGCCACCCGGAGTGGCATCCGGGATCAGCGGCCCCAGCACGGCCCACTCCGCATCCGTGACATCGCTCGGAAAGCCGCCACCCAGGCGCCTGTAGGTTTTTCGTTGCTCGTCGGTCCACATGGTGATCCTGCCCGCTCGCTCGCCGGCTCTGAATCACACAACCAGGACGACGTCATCCATCCTTTTGGGTCAGATGGGGTGATTGGGGCTCCAGCCCAGGCCCAACGGTGGCTGCTCCTGCCCGGATGGTTCAACGTGGTCCGTGTCGAGCGGCCACAAGCATCGCGACAGGAGCAACCATGACGTACTATGCCGGACTGGACGTGTCCCTGGAAGAGACCGCGATCTGCGTGGTCGATGACGCGGGTCGGATCGTGAAGGAGCTGCGCGCCGCGAGCGCGCCAGGGCCGCTGGTTGCGGCCCTGCAGGGCTTGAAGCTGCCGATCGAGCGGATCGGCCTCGAAGCCTGCTCGTTGACGGCTTGGCTGCACGAGGGCCTGCGCGCGGCGGGGCTGGCGGCGGTCTGCATCGAGACACGGCAGGCCAACGCCGCCATGAAGACCATGCCCAACAAGACCGACCGCAACGACGCGCGTGCCCTGGCGCAGATCATGCGCACCGGCTGGTTCCGGCAGGTGCACGTCAAGTCGCAGCAGTGCCGGCTGTGGCGCTCGCTGCTGGTCGCACGCCGCACGGTGCTGAACGAGATGCGGTCGATCGAGAACGTCGTTCGGGCCATGCTTCGGGAAGCCGGGCTGAAGGTCGGCACGCCGAGCCGGGCGGCCTTCGACAAGCGTGTGCGCGAACTCTGCTCGGACGACACAGCGTTGCTGGCAATGGTGGAGCCGTTGCTCACTGTACTGTCGACGATGATCCAGCAGCTCGCCCGATTGACAAAACAGGTGCTGAAGATCGTGCGCGAGGAAAAGATCTGTCGGCGGCTGATGAGCGCACCCGGCGTCGGCCCGATCACCGCCCTGGCGTTTCGCGCCACGATCGACCGACCCGATCGGTTCGGCCATTCGCGCGACGTCGGTGCCCATCTCGGCCTGACGCCCTCGCGCTACCAGTCGGGCGAGACCGACATTCAGGGCAAGATCAGCCGATGCGGCGACGAACTGGCGCGAACGGCCCTGTACGAGGCCGCTAACGCGTTGCTCGTGCGCAGCCAGAAATGGTCCAGCCTGCGGGCCTGGGGCATGACGATCGCCAAGCATCGCGGCATGGCGCGGGCGCGCGTTGCCGTAGCCCGAAAGCTGGCCGTGGTCCTGCACCGGATGTGGAGCGACGGTACCGACTTTCGGTTCGGCACCGGGCCGACCACCGCGCCCGCCACCGTAGTTGCCTGACGCTCGGAGGACACCGCGGGCCGCCACCCGCACGAGCTTCACCTGAAAGGGTGATGTGGACCGTTCCCGTGGGGACGATCGGTAAGGCCACCTCGTTGAGAGTCTTGAGCCCGCGGCGACGTCGCGAGGTCGTGAAACAGATCGAGGGACCGAGCCGGACTGACCCCATCATGCGGCGGCGAAACGCCGACCGCGAAGAGAAGCGTGTGACCCGCGGGAACGGGACAAAAAACCTGACAGGAGCGCTTGACCTCCAGAGCCCCAATCAGAGAAGGCTCTCAGGTCACGGAGGCCGTCCGTGACAAGCTCAACCGCCGCAGCGGCGTCGACGACGGCCTCCCCGCGATGGCGGAAAGCTTCAATCAATGGGTCAGCGAGGACCGCTTCAGGTACGGGCGCCCGCGGCTCGAGGCGGCGGGCGTCGAGTTTCGCGACGACGTCGCAGAACACGTCGGCGTCAAGGGGCGCATGCTCAATGCGGCCCACATGATGATGTGCTGGCCGTCGCTCCTGATGGGGCAGAGGCTCGTGCACGAGGCCATGGCCGACGACCGCGTCGTGGCGCTCGTCCGAGCGTTCCTCGACCGCGACGTCATCCCCTACGTCGACCCGCCGTCCGGCCTGCAACTCGACAAGTACCGCGCCATGATCGTCGAACGGTTCTCCAACCCGGCCGTCGCGGATCAACTGCTCCGCGTGGCCGGCGACGGCGCTTCAAAGCTTCCGACCTTCCACGCCAAGACGCTTTCGACGCTGGTCGCGGCGAATGCCGACATGCGCCGGGAAGCCTTCATGCTGGCCTGCTACGCGCGCTGCCTGCTCGGCCGCGACGATGCGGGCTCCGCCTTCGATGTCGTCGAGCCGGTGCTGAAACCCGCCGACTGGGCGCTCGTTCGGTCGGGGCCGGCCGGCATCCTGCGGGCGTCGCCGTTCGCCGCCCTCGACTTGCAGGCTTACCGGCCCTTCATGGCCGCCTTCGATCGCCATTCCGCATCGATCGCCCGGCACGGCGCGTCGTCGACGCTGGACGGCGTCCTTCGCGGCGATTGAACCGCGGCGGGGACGCCCGCCACGGGGCCCCTCGGCATCGAAGCCGGCGTCCGCCCGGAGCGCCGCTCCACGCCGCGTCCACCCGTTCAGCGCCGCATCCCGAGGGCTCGGGACGGCACGTCGATGCCGCGATCCGCGCGCTGATGCGGATCGAATGCCGGGCCGGACGAGGACATCCCTTCGACCGCGCCGCCCACGCGAAGGGGCTTTCCGCTCAATAGATCGGCGACACTTTCGTATAAAGCGACTTGTCACTCCGACATAACAGCATCCCTCAATGAGCAAGCGCCACGGCGGAGACTTTTCAAATCATTTTCGGGTCGGTAGATTGATTCCCAGGTCGTTCGGGCGATGCGCGAATCACCATGGGCCGGCGATGCTTCGGCGGTCGGCTGTTTAGACCGAGCGGCTCCGTTTCCGGATTTTACTTCGGAAGAAAGGTTGGCGGCGTGTCGAGGATGCCCGGTCACCAGCGAAGCTCATCCCTGCGACCATGCCGATCCGCGGCTGCGGCGATCCGGTCGGAAGCGAGGTGGCGACGCACAGCGGCGACATCGGCCCCGTGAACGGCGTCATCGCCCGGCGGCTCCGGCATCCCGGACGACACTGCGTCGTCCGCGACGGGCGTCCCGTGCACGATCCCGTCGACGGCGGCGGCCCCCACGACCGCCCGCCGGTTTCCGCCCCCTCGGCCCTGGAGTGCACGGCCCTCCCCTCGGCCGAGTGGGGCGGCCGTGACGAGGGAGCGCCGTGATGCCTTCCCCGCCCAGCAGGCGGAGGTCGCCGGCGCAGTTGCTGGCCGCCGCGGAGGCGGGCAGGCGCAGCAAGGGGATCCTGCGCCCGCGCCGGGACATCGAGATCTTCGTCCTGCGGAGGTCGCCCGACGAGCGGTCGTTCCTGTGGCAGATCCGCCGGTTCGGCGGCGTCGTCCTGCTGACCAGCGATGGGGACTATCCGACCTCGGAAGCCGCGCGCGACGCCGGGATGGAGGCCCGAGCCGCCTTCCAGCGCGGATCGCCGGTGCGGCCGGCGTCCCCGGTCGAGCCGTGACCGTCCCGGTCCGCTGACCGATGGAGGCCGCTCGTATCCCCGCCGAAGGCGTCGCGGCCGGGGGAGCCGATCTGGCACATGGCTTGCCTCGCGTCGCGTTCGACGCGAGGTTGAGCCGGCCGGAGCGCCGGTGGGCGGGTGCGGACCTCCGGGCCCGCACCGGCGCGGCGTCGGGCCGCCAGAACCATCTCCGACAGCGAAGGGGGCATCCGGCATGACGACGCGTTCGAGAGACTTCCCGGCGCCCCCGGCCGAGCGGCGGAGTCCCGCGATCCTGGCCGCGCTCGCGCTCGCCGCGGGCCTCGGCGGCTGCTCGCGCGGCGTCCTCGCCCCCGTCGGCCCGGTCGGCGCTTCGCAGCGCCTCATCCTGTTCGACGCCGTCCTCATCATGATGTGCATCGTGGTGCCCACGATCGTCGCCACGCTGGCCTTCGCGTGGTGGTTCCGGGCCGGCAACGCGAAGGCCAGGCGCCTGCCCACCTTCGCCTTCTCGGGCAAGGTCGAGGTCGTCACCTGGTCGGTGCCGCTGCTCACCATCGTGTTCCTCGGCGGCATCGCCTGGGTGGGCTCGCACGAGCTCGACCCCGCCCGGCCGCTGTCCCCGCCCGTCGAGGACCCCGCCGCCAAGCCGCTCGAGGTGCAGGTCGTCGCGCTCGATTGGAAGTGGCTGTTCATCTACCCGGACCAGGGCATCGCCAGCCTCAACAGGCTCGTCATCCCGGCCCGCACGCCGGTGCACTTCTCGCTGACCTCGGCCAGCGTGATGAACACGTTCTTCGTGCCGCAGCTCGGCTCCATGATCTACGTGATGAACGGCATGGCGGACCAGCTGAACCTTCAGGCCGAACGGGAGGGCACCTTCCCCGGCCTGTCGGGCCACTTCAGCGGCGACGGCTTCTCCGACATGCACTTCGACACCGTGGCGATGGGCCAGGACGGCTTCGCGGCCTGGACGGCGGCGGCGCGGGGCCAGGGCCCGTCGCTCGACGCGGCGGCCTACGGCCGGCTCGCGCGGCAGAGCACCGGCGACCCGCCGATGACCTACGGCGCGGTCGACCGGGACCTCTTCATGCGCGTCGTCGCGCAGCAGATCCCGCCCGGCCCCGGGCCGGATCCGCGGGCCGTCACCACGACCCCGGCCAACAAGGACCCCCGCTTCAACGCCAAAGCCGGAGGCTGACACCCGTGTTCGGCAAACTCTCCCTCGCCGCCATCCCGCTCGACGAGCCCATCCCGCTCGTCGCCGGCGGCCTCGTCGGCTTCGCCCTGCTGGGCCTGCTCGCCTACGTGGCCGTCAAGGGCTACGTGCCCTACCTGTGGCGCGAGTGGATCACCTCGGTGGACCACAAGCGCATTGGCGTCATGTACACGCTGCTGGCTTCCGTGATGCTGCTGCGCGGCTTCACCGACGCGATCATGATGCGCTCGCAGCAGGCCCTGGCCTACAGGTCTCCCGGCTACCTGCCGCCCGACCACTACGACCAGATCTTCTCGGCCCACGGCTCCCTGATGATCTTCATGGTGGGCATGACCTTCATGATCGGGCTGATGAACTACGTCGTGCCGCTGCAGCTCGGCGTGCGCGACGTCGCCTTCCCGACGCTGAACTCCGTCGGCTTCTGGCTCACCGCCACCGGCGCGCTCCTGATCAACGTCTCGCTGGTGGTCGGCGAATACGCCAAGACCGGCTGGCTGCCCTACCCGCCGCTCTCCGAGCTGACCTATTCGCCGGGCGTCGGCGTCGACTACTACCTGTGGGCCCTGCAGATCTCCGGCGTCGGCACGCTGATGACGGGCATCAACCTGCTCACCACCATCCTGAAGATCCGCGCGCCGGGGATGAACTACCTGCGCATGCCCATGTTCTGCTGGACCGCGCTGGCCTCCAACCTCCTCATCGTCGCGGCCTTCCCCATCCTCACCGCGACCTTCGCGATGCTGCAGCTCGACCGCTACCTCGGCTTCCACTTCTTCACCAACGAGGGCGGCGGCAACGTGATGCTGTTCAACAACCTCATCTGGGCGTGGGGGCACCCGGAGGTCTACATCCTGATCCTGCCCGCCTTCGGGATCTTCTCGGAGGTGATCTCGACCTTCTCGGGCAAGCCGCTGTTCGGCTACCGCTCCATGGTGATCGCCACCATGGCGATCTGCCTGCTGGCCTTCATGGTGTGGCTCCACCACTTCTTCACCATGGGGGCGGGTGCGGACGTCAACGCCGTCTTCGGCATCATGTCGATGGTCATCGCCGTGCCGACCGGCGTGAAGGTCTTCAACTGGCTCTTCACCATGTACGGCGGGACGATCCGCTTCGAGACGCCGATGATCTGGGCCGTGGCCTTCATGGTCACCTTCGTGATCGGCGGCCTCACGGGCGTTCTGCTCGCCGTGCCGCCGGCCGACTTCGTGCTGCACAACAGCCTGTTCGAGGTGGCCCACTTCCACAACGTCATCATCGGCGGCGTGCTGTTCGGCGCCTTCGCGGGCGTCTCCTACTGGTGGCCCAAGGCCTTCGGCTTCCGCCTGCACGAGGGCTGGGGGCGGGCCGCGGCGGCGCTGTGGATCGGCGGCTTCTACGTGGCCTTCATGCCGCTCTACGTGCTCGGCCTCATGGGCATGACGCGCCGCATGCAGCACTACGACGACCCCGTGTGGCACGCCTGGCTGATCGTCGCGGCCTTCGGCGCCCTGATGATCCTCGGCGGCATCGCCTGCCAGGTGGTGATGATCGCGGTCTCGATCCGCCACCGCGACGCGCTGCGCGACACCACCGGCGACCCGTGGGACGGCCGCGCCCTCGAATGGTCGACCTCGTCGCCGCCGCCGGCCTACAATTTCGCCGTGCTTCCTCGCGTGCACGGCGAGGAGCCCTACTGGGGCATGAAGCGGCGCGCGATCGAGCAGGCCCACCTGCCCGAAGCGCCGCACTACGAGCCGATCGAGATCCCGCGCAACAGCCCCACGGGCGTCGTGTCGGCCTTCTTCGCGACCGTCATGGGCTTCGCGCTGATCTGGCAGATCTGGTGGATGGCCGGGCTCGGCCTCGTCGGGGCGGTGGCGACCTTCGTGGTCTTCGCCTGGCGCGACCGCTCCGAAGTCGAGATGCCGGCCGCCGAGGTGGCCCGCATCGACGGCGAGAACCGCGCGGCGCGCGCGGCCCGCCTGCGCGAGCTGGAGGCGGCCCGATGACCTCCGCCTTCGCACCCGCGGCCGAGCCGGGCCGCGCCCTCGACGCACGCGCGCGCAAGAGCCCGCCCGACCCCTACCGGGTCGGCCACGGCGGTCCCGGCGGGGGCGGGACGCCGTCGGCGCCGGGGCGCGGCACCGGCGGCCCGGCGCCCAAGCGCATCGTGGTGGGATACGGCTTCTGGCTGTTCATCCTGTCCGACATCATCATGTTCGCGACGTTCTTCGCCGCCTATGCGGTGCTGCACGGCAACGCCGACGGCGGGCCGACGCCGCCGCAGCTGTTCAGCCTCGGCAACACGGGCGTCGAGACCGTGTGCCTGCTCCTGTCGAGCTACGGCTGCGGGGCGGCGGCCCTGGCCGCCAAGGCCGAGGACCGGCGCCTGTTCACGACCGCCATGGGGATCACCTTCGCGCTCGGCCTGCTCTTCGTCGGGCTCGAGGCGCGCGAGTTCGCCGACCTCGTCGGGCGCGGGGCGGGGCCGAGCCGCTCGGCCTTCCTGTCGTCCTTCTTCGCGCTGGTGGGCTGCCACGGGCTGCACGTGTCGGCGGGCCTGCTGTGGCTGCTCACCATGGTGGCGCAGGTCTGGGCCAAGGGCTTCCGCGCCGACATCCTGCGGCGCCTGTACTGCTGGACGCTGTTCTGGCACGCGCTCGACATCATCTGGGTCGGCGTCTTCACCGTGGTCTACGTCATGGGAGTCTACGCGTGAGCGCTTCCGACCGCAGGGCCGACCTCGTCCGCGGCCTCGCCTGGCTGGGCCTGGCCGGCTTCGTCGCGCTCTGGGCGCGGCCGGCCCGCGCGCCGCTCCTCGCGGCGGCGGCGGGCGGCGCCCCGGCCGGCACGGGCGCCCTCGACGCGGGCCAGGACGCGCCGTCGCGCGCCGACGGCGACCGCGGGCCCGGCGAGGAGCACCCCGACGACGCCGAGGGCACGAGCGGCCTCAAGGGCTACACGATCGGGCTCGGCCTCGCGCTGGTGCTGACGCTGGTCTCCTTCGGGCTGCCCGCCACGGGCCTCGTGTGGGGGCCGGCCGTGCCGGCGGCGCTGATCGTCCTCGCGCTGGCGCAGGTCGGCGTGCACCTGGTCTTCTTCCTGCACCTCACCACGGGGCCGGACAACACCAACAACGCCATGGCGCTGGCCTTCGGCGTCCTCGTGGTGGGGCTGGTGATCGGCGGCTCGCTCTGGATCATGTGGCACCTCGACGCCAACATGGTGCCGATGGACCGGATGATGGACATGCGGAGGTGAGGCGATCGTCGGCCACCGGGGGCCGGCCTCAGGCGATCGTGCCGCCGCCGTCGACCGTGACGGTCGTGCCGGTGACGAAGGGGTTGGTCGCGACGAAGACGATCGCCCGGGCGATGTCCTCCGGCCGGCCCACGCGGCGCGCCGGCAGGCGCTCGGCCGTGCGGGCGAACATCGCCGCCCGGTCGGCTTCCGGCATGCCGCCCCAGAGCGGCGTGTCGATCAGGCCGGGCGAGACCGCGTTGACGCGGACCGGCGCGCGCTCCAGCGCGAGGCCGCGGGCCAGCGCCTCCAGGGCGGCGTTGATCGCGCCCTGGAGCACCGCCCCGGCGCTCGGCCGACGCGACAGGAAGCCCGACACGACGGTGATGGAGCCGCCGTCCACGACCTTCGCGGCGCGGGCGACGTGGTAGGCGCCCCAGAACTTGCCGTCCATGGACGCCCGCGCGGCGTCGAGCGGTAGGGCCGCGACCGAGCCGCTCTTCGTCGCGGCCGCCGCGACCACGACGTGGTCGAAGGGCTCGCGGCCGGCGAAGAAGCGCTCGACGCCGGCCGCGTCGAGGAAGTCCAGGGCGGCCGCCTCCCCGCCGGCCGCGGCGGCGTCCAGCTTCGGGCCGGGCCGGCCGGCGGCGACCACGCGCGCCCCGGCCCGCGCGAACAGCGCCGCCGCCGCCCCGCCGATGCCGCCGCCCGCGCCGACCACGAGGACGCGCCGGCCCGTCAGATCATCGCTCATCTCGTCTCTCCTGCTCGCTCTCGCCGGGAACGGCCGGCCTCCGTCAGACCGCCGAGCCCGGCAGGCCGCTGACCGTGGGGGCGCCGCGGTCGAGGACCGGCGTGCCGGCCCGCGCCTTCAGCGCCCAGTCGGCGATCTCGTCCTTGCGCGCGAACCATACGCCGGGCTTCTCGCGCGCGTAGGCGAGGAAGCGGTCGAGGACGCGCACGCGGCCGGCGTGGCCCGAGATGCGGTCGTGCAGCGACACCACCATCATGCGGCGGCGGTGCGCGCCCTCCTCGTAGAGTTGGACGAACTCGTCCCTGAGCGCGCCCTCGTAGGCGGCCGGATCCCAGCCCCCGAAGGGGTAGGACACGATGTCGTTCATGTGGAACGTGTAGGGCACGGTGACGAAGTCGCCGCCCTTCAGCCTGACGACGAAGGGCTCGTCGCGGCTCGGCTCGTCGATGTGGTAGCGGAAGCCGAGGCCCTGCAGGATGTCGAGCGTGTGCGGCGAGTTGCGCATCCAGTAGGCGTTCCAGCCGACCGGGCGCTGGCCCGTCGCCCTCTCGATCGAGGCGACGGAATCGGCGATGAAGCGGCGCTCGGCGTCGGGATCGAGGGCGTAGCTGTTCTCCCAGGTGCGCCCGTGGGCGGCGGCCTCGTGGCCGCGCCGGACGATCTCGCGGGCGAGGTCGGGCGCCTTGTCGACCGCCTGCCCGATCATGAAGGACGACATCTTGACCCGGTGCCTGTCGAACAGGTCGAGCAGGCGCGGCACGCCCTCGTAGACGCCGTACTGGAAGAAGGCGTTGGTGGGCAGGTCCGGCAGGCCGTGCTCGATCGGGTCGGGGATGACGCCGCCCGCGCCCGAGATCGGCTGCCCGCCGGCCTCGAACAACAGCGAGAAGCTGACCGCCAGGCGGGCGCCGTCGGGCCAGAAGGGATCGGTGTCCGCCATCGCGGTCTCCTGTGCGGGGAGGAGGAAGGGCGCGCGGTCGCCGCAGCGGCGGCGGAGCCGCCCGGCGGCGCCCGTCGGTCGGGTGTGGGGGCCGGGCTCGTGGGAGCACCATCGACTATTGCCCCGCGGCCGAGAAGCCTGCGATGATGCGATGCTGTATCGCCCGCGAGTCGACAATGCCGTGCTCGACGACCTGAACGAGCTGCGCACCTTCCGCGCCATCCTGATCGAAGGCAGCCTGTCCGCGGCGGCGCGGCGGCTGGGCGTCACGCTGGCCGTCGTCAGCAAGCGGCTGGCGACGCTGGAAGGGCGGACCGGCGTGCGGCTGATCCACCGCACGACCCGCGCGCTGAGCCCGACCGAGGAGGGGGCGCGGCTGCTGGTCGACGTCGAGCGGGCGCTCGACGCCATCGAGGCGGGCGAGGAGCGGCTCGCGGGCGGCCGCGACGAGCCGGTCGGCACGCTGCGGGTGAGCGCCCCGATCGCGTTCGGGCGGCGCTGCGTCGTGCCGGCCGTGGGCGAGCTCGTGGGACGCCACCCGCGCCTCGCGGTCTCGCTCGACCTCGACGACCGCGTGGCCGACCTCGTCGGCGAGGGGCTCGACGTGGCGATCCGCATCGGCGGACTGGCCGACAGCTCGGCCACGATGCGCAAGCTCGCCGACAACCGGCGCATCCTCGTGGCGGCGCCGGCCTACCTCGACGCCATGGGGCGGCCGGCGACGCCCGAGGACGCCGCCGGCCACGCCTTCCTGCGCTACGGGACCGCCAACGAGCCCTGGCGCCTCCGGGGGCCGAAGGGCGCGACGGCCAGCCTCGCGGCGGTCGGGCGCCTACGCGTCGACGACGGCGACGCCGTGCACGATTGGGGCCTGGCCGGGCTCGGCGTCATGCTGAAGTCCGAGGTCGACGTCGCCGCCGACCTCGCGGCGGGCCGCCTGGAGCGGGTCCTGCCGGAGTGGGACGGCGGCGAGGCGCCGGTAGTCGCCCTCTACCCCAGCGCCCGCCACCTGCCGCTCAAGACGCGCGTGCTGCTCGACGCGCTGGAGCGCCGCGTCGGGGAGATGCTGGGAGGCCGGACCGGACCGGCGCGTCGCGGGGCGTCGTGACGCCGGCCGGCGCGGGCGATCATCGCGCCGGTGCGGGCCGCACCGGCCCGTGGGGTCGGGGCCCCTCGCCCGGTCCTCGCGCGAGCCACGCCCTCGGGTCGCCGCCGGGGCCGCCCCGGTCGAGCGCCGTGCAGAGTTCGGCCACGGCCTTCAGGTTGTGGATCGGCCGGAACTCGTCGACGAGGGGCAGCATCGTCCGGATGCCCGACGCCTGTGCCGCGAAGCCGTCGAAGCGCAGGAGGGGATTGAGCCAGACGAGCCGCCGGCAGGACCGCTGCAGGCGCCGCATCTCGGCTTCCAGCTCGGGCAGGCCGTCGCGCTCCAGCCCGTCGGTGAACAGGAGGACGGTGGCCGACCCGGCGCCGACGCGCCGCAGCCAGTGCCGGTTGAACAGGCGGAGCGAGGCGCCGATGCGGGTGCCGCCCGACCAGTCCGGCACCGCGGCCGAGGCGGCCGCGAGCGCCTCGTCGACGTCGCGATGCGTGAGCGCGCGGGTCACGTTGGTGAGGCGCGTCCCGAACAGGAAGCTCGCGACGCGCCGCTGCGCCGACAGGGCGTGGAGGAAGTGCAGGAAGACGCGCGTGTAGTCGGCCATCGATCCTGAGATGTCGCAGATCGCCACCACGGGCGGCGGCTCCTCCACGCGCTCGCGCCGGGCGAGGTCGATGGCGCCGCCGCCGGCCCGCAGCGAGCGGCGGAAGGAGCGGCGGGGGTCGACGCGGCTCCCCCGCGGGTCGCCGGCGAGGCGCCGGATGCGGCGCGCGTCCGCCGGCAGGCGCAGCGCGCGGATGGCCGCGAGGGCGGCCGCCACCTCCGCGGCACCCATCTGGGCGAAGTCCCGCGTGCGCAGCACCTCGGCGGCCGAGACAGTGAAGCGCGCGTCGAGGTCGAGCGACGGCTGCGGCTCGGCCGCCGTGGGCGCGCGACGGAACAGCGCGTCCGCGACGCGGGTGGCGCCGGCCTCCGCCTTGGGCCGGACGGGCGACTTCGGGGGCGCTTTCGGGGACATCGCCCCCATCAGCTGGTCTAGGAAGCCCCGCCGCCGCCAGAACACGTCGAACACGCCGTCGAACAGGACGGCGTGCTCGCGGCGCTTGACCATCACGGCGCGGAGCACGGCCCGGAAATCCTCCCGCGCCGTGAAGGACGCCGTGCGGGCGGCCTCGACGGCGTCCAGCACCGCGCCGGGGCCGACCGGCAGGCCGGCGTCGCGCAGCGCGCGGGCGAAGTAGAGGATGTTCTCGGGCAGCCGGCCGGGGCCATCGGCGGCCGCGGATGCGGCGGTCACGCCGGCCCCAGCTCGGCCCGCACCTGATCGACGAGCGCCCGCGCGCGGGAGCCCGCGATCCGGGCGATGTCGTCCTGGTACTTGAGCAACACGCCGAGCGTGTCGTCCACGGTGGCGGGGTCGAGCGCGACGGCGTCGAGTTCGGTCAGCGCCGTCGCCCAGTCGAGCGTCTCGGCGACGCCGGGCGCCTTGAACAGGTCCTCGCCGCGCAGGCGCTGCACGAAGGCGACGAGCTCGCGCGTCAGCGCCTCGCCGGCGCCCGGCGCCTTGGCGGCGAGGATGGCGCGCTCGCGCTCGGCGCTGGGATAGTCGATCCAGTGATACAGGCAGCGGCGCTTGAGCGCGTCGTGGATCTCGCGCGTCCGGTTGGAGGTGATGATCACGATCGGCGGCGCCGGCGCCCGCACGGTGCCGAGCTCCGGCACGGTCACCTGGAAGTCGGACAGGATCTCCAGGAGGTAGGCCTCGAAGGCCTCGTCGGCGCGGTCGAGTTCGTCGATCAGCAGCACGGGCGGGCCGCCCTCCTGCGGCTCCAGCGCCTGCAGGAGCGGCCGCTTCACGAGGTGGCGCTCGGAGAACACGTCCTCGGCGAGCCGGCCGCGGTCCGCGGCGCCCCCGGCCTCGGCGAGGCGGATCGCCATCATCTGCCCGGCGTAGTTCCACTCGTAGACCGCGCTGGCGACGTCGAGCCCCTCGTAGCACTGGAGGCGGATCAGCTTCCGGCCCAGCGCCGCGGCCAGCACCTTGGCGATCTCCGTCTTGCCGACGCCGGCCTCGCCCTCCAGCAGCAGCGGCCGGCCCATGCGCAGGGACAGGAACAGCACGGTGGCGAGCGGCCGGTCGCCGACGTAATGCGCGGAGGCCAGCAGCGACAGCGTGTCGTCGATGGAGGCGGGCGCGGAGCGCGGTGCCGCCGGCTCGGATCCGAGCACGCTCAGGCGAGGGCCGCCTTGACGGCCCGGCGCGCCATCACGCCGATGAGGTGCGCGCGGTATTCCGCGTCGGCGTGGATGTCGGAGTTGAGGCCGTCCGCGGAGGCTCGGAGCCCCGCGATGGCGCTTTCGGAGAAGTCCGCCTTCAGCGCCGCCTCGAAGGCGGGGGCCCGGAACACGCCGGAGGCGCCGGCCCCCGTCACCGTCACGCGCACCTCGCCGTCGGCCCGCTCGGCCACGCAGACGCCCACCATGGCGTAGCGCGAGGCCGGGTTGCGGAACTTGGCGTAGCCGGCCCGCCTCGGGACCGGCCAGGAGATGGCGGTGATCACCTCGCCCTCCTCCAGCGCCGTCTCGAACAGCCCGAGGAAGTAGTCGTCGGCGCCGATCTCGCGCCGGTCCGTGACGATCGTGGCGCCGAGCGCCAGGGCCGCCGCAGGATAGTCGGCGGCGGGATCGTTGTTGGCGAGCGAGCCGCCCATGGTGCCGCGGGCCCGCACGGCCGGGTCGCCGACGATCGAGGCCATCTCGGCCAGGGCCGGGATCGCTTCCCGCAACGCGTCCGAGGTCGCGACCTCGCCGTGGCGCGCCATGGCGCCGATCACCACGCGATCGCCCTCGCGGCGGATGCCGGACAGCGCGCCGCGCAGCGTCCCGAGGTCGACGAGGTCGGACGGGTTCGCGAGCCTGAGCTTCATGGCGGGCAGCAGCGTCTGGCCGCCGGCGAGGAACTTGCCGTCCGGCTTGCCGGCGAGCAGGGCCGCGGCGTCCGCCACGGTCGCGGGGCGGTGGTAGTCGAAGGCGTACATGGGGCTGACCTTCCGGGACGGGATCGAAGGGCCCCCGGCCCTTCGCGGGGCCCGGGGCGGCGCCCCGGACGCGATGGGAGGACGGCGTCTACTCCGCCGCCATCTTGGCCGGCGCGCGCCGGATGGCGCGCCACACCTTGAGCGGCGTCGCCGGCATGGTGATGTCCTCGTGGCCGAGCGCGTCCGTGATGGCGTTGATGACGGCCGGCGGCGCCGCGATGGCGCCCGCCTCGCCGCAGCCCTTGATGCCCAGCGGGTTCGACGGGCAGCGCGTCTCCGTCGTCTCGACCGAGAAGGCCGGGAAGTCGTAGGCGCGCGGCATCTGGTAGTCCTGGTAGCTCGCGGTGATGAGCTGGCCGGACGCGTCGTAGACCGTGCCCTCGAACAGGGCCTGGCCGACGCCCTGGGCGATGCCGCCGTGCACCTGCCCCTCGACGATCATCGGGTTGATGAGCACGCCGAAGTCGTCCACCGCCACCCAGTTGGCGATGCGGGTCACGCCCGTGTCGGGGTCGATCTCGACCTCGCAGACGTGGACGCCCGACGGGAAGGTGAAGTTGGTCGGGTCGTAGAAGGCACCCTCCTTCAGCCCCGGCTCCAGTTCCTGCCCGTTGAACTTGTGGGCCACGTAGGCCTGCAGCGCCACGGAGGCGAAGTCGATCGACTTGTCGGTGCCCTTGACGGTGAACTTGCCGTCCTTGAACTCGATGTCGCCCTCGGCAGCCTCGAGCACGTGGCCGGCGACCTTGCGGGCCTTGCTCTCGATCTTGTCGAGCGCCTTGACGATGGCCGACATGCCGACCGCGCCCGAGCGCGACCCGTAGGTGCCCATACCCATCTGCACCTTGTCGGTGTCGCCGTGGACGATCGACACGTTGTCGATGGGGATGCCGAGGCGGTCGGACACGAGCTGGGCGAAGGTGGTCTCGTGGCCCTGGCCGTGGGAATGCGAGCCCGTCAGCACCTCGACGGTGCCGACCGGGTTGACCCGCACCTCGGCGGATTCCCACAGGCCCACGCCGGCCCCGAGCGAGCCGACAGCCGCCGATGGCGCGATGCCGCAGGCCTCGATGTAGGCCGACAGGCCGATGCCGCGCAGCATGCCGCGCCGCTCGCTCTCGGCGCGGCGCGCCGGGAAGCCCGCCCAGTCGACGATCTCGAGCGCCTTGTCGAGCGAGGCCGCGTAGTCGCCGACGTCGTAGCACATGATGACGGGCGTCTGGTGCGGGAACGACGTGATGAAGTTCGCCCGCCGGAACTCGGCCGGGTCGCGCCCGAGCTCGCGCGCCGCGGCCGTCATCAGCCGCTCGATCACGTAGGTGGCCTCGGGCCGCCCGGCCCCCCGGTAGGCGTCGACCGGCGCGGTGTTGGAGTAGACGGCATCGACCTCGCAGGAGATGGCCGGGATGTCGTACTGGCCCGACAGCAGCGGCGCGTAGAGGTAGGTCGGGACCGAGGACGAGAAGGTCGACAGGTAGGCGCCCATGTTGGCGATCGTCTTGACCCGGAGCCCGATCGCCTTGCCGCTCGCGTCGAGCGCGAGCTCGGCGTGGGTGACGTGGTCGCGGCCGTGGGCGTCGCACAGGAACGCTTCCGAGCGCTCGGCCGTCCACTTCACCGGCCGGCCGACCTTCTTGGCGGCCCAGACGCAGACCGTCTCCTCGGCGTAGATGAAGATCTTGGAGCCGAAGCCGCCGCCGACGTCCGGCGCGATGACGCGCAGCTTGTGCTCGGGCGCGATGCCGATGAAGGCGGAGAGCACGAGGCGCGCGACGTGGGGGTTCTGGCTCGTCGTGTAGAGCGTGAAGGCTTCCGTGCCCTCGTCGTAGTCGCCGACCGCCGCGCGCGGCTCCATGGCGTTGGGGATCAGGCGGTTGTTGACCAGGTCGAGCGTCGTTACGTGCGCGGCGCGCTCGAAGGCGTCCTCGGTCGCCTCGCGGTTGCCGAGGTGCCAGCGGAACACGGTGTTGTCGGGCGCGACCTCGTGCACGGGCTCGCCGCCGACGGATCCGGCCGTGGCGGTGTCCACCACGGCGTCGAGCACGTCATAGTCGACGGCGATCTTCTCGGCGGCGTCCTTGGCCTGCGAATAGGTGTCGGCGATCACCACGGCGACGTAATCGCCGACGTAGCGCACCTTGCCCTGGGCCAGCGCCGGGTGCGGACCCGCCTTCATGGGCGAGCCGTCCATCGAGTGGATCATCCAGCCGCAGATGAGGCCGCCCACATGATCGGCCGCGAGGTCCTCGCCGGTGTAGACCGCGACGACGCCGGGCTCCCCCTCGGCCTCGGCCGCGTCGATCGAGACGATGCGGGCGTGGGCGTGCGGCGAGCGCAGGAAGTAGGCGTAGGCCTGGCCGGGGCGGTTCACGTCGTCGACGTACTGGCCCTTGCCGGTGATGTAGCGCTTGTCCTCGCGGCGGAGCACGGGGGCGCCGATGCCGGTTGCACTCATGGTTTCCTCCGAAACGGATGCGGGGCCCGGCGGTCTTCGAGGGAGCTCGGCCCATACGGCCTCGGCTCCGCCGCTCCGGCCCTCGTTGGGCGCTACTCGGCCGCGATGGCCGGGATCTCGGCCGGCGCCGCCATGGCTTCGGCGCCGGCCGCCACCGCCTTGACGATGTTGTGGTAGCCGGTGCAGCGGCAGATGTTGCCTTCCAGCTCCTCGCGGATCGTGCCCTCGTCGAGGTGGTGGCCCTTGCGGGCCACGAGGTCGACCGCGGTCATGATCATGCCGGGCGTGCAATAGCCGCACTGGAGGCCGTGGTGCTGGCGGAAGGCCTCCTGCATCGGGTGCAGCTCGCCGCCCCGCGACAGGCCCTCGATGGTGGTGACCTGCGCGCCGTCGCAGGACAACGCGAGGGACGTGCAGGACTTGATGGCGCGGCCGTCGACGTGGACCACGCAGGCCCCGCACTGGCTGGTGTCGCAGCCGACATGGGTGCCGGTGAGGCGGAGGTCCTGGCGGAGGAAGTTGACCAGCAGGGTGCGGGGATCGACGTCCCGCCGCACGGCCTTGCCGTTGACCGTCATGGTGACCGTGGGCATGCTCCCTCCGACCGTTCGTCGCCCCGCGGGCGTCATGCACGCCGCGGCGGGGCTCTTGTTGCCGGTCAGTCTGGAACGGTCCCAAACGATGGTCAAGCGGCCTCTACGGCCGCGTGCAGAAGCGCCCGGTCAGGCCGGCGCCGCCACGGTGTCGCCGACCTCGGCCGCGGCGGCGTCGCCGGCGGCGCATTCGGAGGCGAATTTGGCGAAGAACCCGTCCGCCGTCTTCTTGGCCACGCCGTCGATGAGGCGCGCCCCCATCTGCGCGATCTTGCCGCCGACCGTGGCCTGCACGTCGTAGCGGAGCAGGGTTCCATCATCAGTCTCGGTCAAGGTCACGTCGGCTCCGCCCTTGGCGAAACCTGCGACGCCGCCCTCGCCCGCACCCGATATGCGGTAACTGTTGGGAGCGTCGATGTTGGACAGCTCGACGTTGCCTTTGAACGTGGCGCTGACCGGGCCGATCTTCATCTTGATCGAAGCCGCGAAGGTGTTGTCGCTGGTCTGTTCCATCGCCTGCACGCCGGCGATGCAGCGCTTCAGCACCTCGGGATCGTTGAGCTTGGCCCAAACGGTCATGCGGTCCGCGGGCAGCGTGATCTCGCCCGTCATCGTAAACGCCATGGCGTCCTCCCGGTGCGCTCTGTCGTCGCGGGCCTGAGGTTAAGGATCGACGGGCCGCAGGCAAGCGAGAATGTCGCCGCGCCCGGCGTCCCGGCGCGTCCGGGCGACCCCCATCCGGCCCGGGCCCGCAGGGATGGCCTCGTCACCGGGCGGGCCGGCTCAGCCCTCCCCAGCCGGCGAGGAAGGTGGGCAGGTCGGCGGCGGCCATCGGCTTGGCGACGAGGTAGCCCTGGGCGAGATCGCAGCCGATGCCGGCCAGGAACTCCCACTGGGACGGCGTCTCGACGCCTTCCGCCACCGCCTTCAATCCCAGGCTGTGGGCGAGGCCGATCACGGCCCGGACGATGGCCTTCGCATCGTCGTCCGCCTCCATGGTGGAGACGAACGAGCGGTCGATCTTCAGCCACGACACGGGGAAGCGCCTCAGGTGGGACAGCGACGCGTAGCCGGTCCCGAAGTCGTCGAGCGCGATAGCCACCCCGGCCTCGTCGAGCTGCTTCAGCGCCTTGGTGACCGCCGTCGTCGCGTCGTCCAGGAGGACGCCCTCCGTCACCTCGATCTCGAGGCTCGCCGTGTCGAGCGCGGCGCCCGCCAAGGCCTGCAGCACACCTTCCGCGAAGCCGGGGCGATGGAGTTCGGGCGCCCCCGCGTTCAGCGCGACGTGGCCGAAGGGCACGCCCCGTTCCGTCCAGCCGCGCATGTCCTCGGCGACGCGGCGCAGCATGCGCGAGCCGAGATGGCAGGCGAGATCGGGATCCGCGAACGCTTCCCGCAGATCCGCCGGGGCGCGCAGGCCCGACGCGTCCCGCCACCGCAGGAGGGCCTCGAAGCCGACCACCCGGCCCGTCCGCAGCGACACCTTGGGCTGGTAGAAGGGCAGCACCGCGTCCCTCGCCAGGGCCTCCTTGGCGGAGCGGAGGACGGTGACGCGGCGCTCGAAGTCCTCACGCATGCCGGCGTCGAACGACGCCACGCGGTTCCGGCCCGCCTTCTTGGCCGCGTAGAGCGCCACATCCGCGTTCTTGAGCAGCGCCTTGGCGTCGCCGTCGTGGTGCGGGTAGGCGGACCAACCGACGCTGCCTGAGCACTCGATCTCCCGGCCCTCGTGCATCACCGGCCGGCGCAGGACCGACAGGATGGCCTCGCCGACGGCGGCGGGCGCGGCGAGGTCGCTTTCGCCCAACATGACCACGCCGAACTCGTCGCCGCCGAGGCGCGCCACGGTGGCGCCCGCGGGGCAGCAGTCCCTGAGCCTCTCCGCCATGGCCGTCAGCACGGCATCGCCCGCGTCGTGCCCCATCGTGTCGTTGATCTCCTTGAACCGGTCGACGTCGATGAGCAGGACGCAGGCCTCGGTCCGCCGCCGGTCGGCTCCCTTCACGGCCTCGTCGAGGCGCGCCTGGAACAGCGTGCGGTTCGCCAGCCCCGTCAGCGCGTCGGCGTGGGCCGCCAGCCACAGCTCGTGCTCGACGCGCTTGCGGTCCGTGATGTCCTGCATCGTGCCGATGCGCCGGGCCGGCCGGCCCTCCGCGTCGAGGACGACGCGTTCGCGCTCCTCCATCCAGCGCACCTCGCCGGTCCCGAACCGGAGGCGGAAGACGGTCACCCGCAGTCCGTCGTGGACCTCCTCCAGCATCTTCCGGTCGTCGAGCAGCTCGCCGCGGTCGTCGACGTGCACCGCGTCGGTGAAGAGGCGCCGCTCGGGCCGGACGGTCCGGGGGACGCGGATCAGGTCGTGGAACTCCGGCGACCATTCGCGATGTCCGGTCGCCAAGTCGACGTCGTAGGTGCCGAGCCCGGCCACCTCGCTCGCCAGCCTCAGCCGCGCCTCGCTGGCCTGGAGCGCTTGGTCGGCGGTCCGGCGCTCGTGGATGTCGGAGATGATGCCGACCCAGCCGTCGACGGAACCGTCGTCCGACCGGAGCGGGACGACGTCGTCCCTCACCCAGCGGTGACCGCCGTCGACGTGGCTCAGGCGGTACTCGTTCAGGTAGGCCCGCCCGGCCGCGCAGCCTCCATCGCGCCCCGCCTTCACGCGCGCGCGGTCGTCGGGGTGGATCGCGTCCAGCCAGGCGTCGCCGGCGTCCCGGGCGGAGCGGCCCGTGAACTCCGCCCAGCCCTGGCGCTCGCAGTTGCCCTGGAGCGCGTCGGAATGCCAGACGATGACCGAGGTGGCGTCGAGGAGCGCCTGATACCGGCGCAGCGTCGAGCGGAGCGCGTCCCTCGTCCGCTCGCGGTCCGTGAAATCCTCGAACGTGCCCACCCGCCGGACGAGCCGCCCGTCGTGGTCGAGCACGGACCGGCCCCGCGACGCGATCCAGCGGGTTTCCCCGGTGTCCGGCCGGACGATCCGGAAGGTCGTCAGGGTCATCCCCGCGTCCGTGGCGACGTTGGCGCGGTAGCGTTCGACGACCGCGTCCCGATCCCCGGGGTGGAGGACGTCGACGATGCTGCACCCGTCCCCCGCGCCCGTGAGCCCGAGCATGCCCCGGGCCTCGGCCGACATCCGGCACTCCCCCGTCAGCAGGTCGACGTCCCAGGTGCCGAGCGATGCCGACTCCAGCGCGAGCCGCAGCTTCGCGTCCTCGTCCCGCAGCCGCTGCGCCGCCATCCTGCGGTCGTGGACGTCGGTGACGACCCCGACCCAGGCGATCGTCGCGCCATCGTCGTCCGTCACGGGCGCGGCGCGGTCCTCGACCCATCGCCAACCGCCCGCCTTGGACCGCAGGCGGTACTCGACCGCGTGCTCACCGCCGTCCCGCGGGGCGCCGTGCGGATCCCGCCGCGCCCGTTCCCGATCCTCGGGGTGCACCGCCCCCCACCAGTCCTCGACGCTGGCGGGATCGTGCCCGCAGCCCGTGAACGCGGTCCAGCCGCGGGTGTCACGGCGCCCGGTCTCGAGGTCGAGGCTCCATACGATGTCGGACGTCGCCTCGACCAGCGTCCTGTACAGGGTCTCGGACCGCCGCCTGGCGCGTTCCGCTTCCCGCCGCCCGGTCACGTCGCGGGAGATGACGAGGACGCGCGGCGGCTCGCCCGCGACGGACGGCAGCGGCACGAGGCTGCTTTCCCACCACCGCGGCAGGCCCGTGGCGGTCGGGAGATAGCCGCGCAGCGTGCTGCGGCGCCCGTTCACGGCTTGCGCGAGCGCGTCGCGGGCCGCCTCGCGCTCGTCCCCCTGCCAGAACTCGACCCAGTTCCGCCCCACGGGGGCGGCCGGCCCATCGAACCCCATGGCGGCGGCACCGCCCGCGTTCAACAGCAGCAGGGTGCCGTCGGCCGCGAGCATCTTGATGCAGTCATCGCTCGCCTCGAACGCCAAGGCGACGAGGTCGTGGTTCAGCATCTCGGAAGGTCGGACCGAAAAGCCCATCGTGGTTCAGTCCGGCGCTCTGCATGTCAGGGACAAAGGGGTGACGCCGTCGATGGTAGGACAGGCCCGTTAACAATTGAGGGTGCTATCCAGGGTGCCTCCAGGGCGGCGCTTCAGGAGGCGGCGTCCACGGAGACGGTGGGATTTCAGGGGTATGGGGCGGCGGGCGGAGCGCCGCACATGGCGGAGCCCGCCGCCCCCTGGATGGCCACCGTGCCTCTGGCCAGGATCGGGTTCCGACGCTCGACACCGCCCGGAGAACACGAAGTGCGGTTCGGCAAGCCGCACATCCATCCTCGACCGTTTCTCACCGGTGTGGATCGCAAGCCCGCGATGGCCGTCGATCCACGTCCAGGAGCGGCCTCGTATACCCAAGAGATCGCCCTTAGGCCGTTTGGCCGAGAGAGAAAAAAGGCTCCAGAACGGTCTCTCGAGACAACAAACGCACAGATCTCCCGCGTACCCACGATGGCGATCTCGACAGCCCCGGGGTGGAAGTCCCGGCATGTCACGCGCCTGTCGTGGATCGTGGCTTATCTGCGGCTCACCCTCGCCGGCCGCCCGTCCCATCGCGGCCCTTCCGTGACCGGAGCCCCGATGACGCTCGCGAAACGCCTCCGCGCCTCGACCGCCCTGCTGGCGGCCGCCGGCCTGCTCCACGCCCCCGTCGCCTTCGCGCAATCCGCGCCGCGGCCGGCGCCCGCCGAGGCCGCCATGACGGTGATGCCGGAGTCGAGCAGCTTCGTGAAGCAATACGCTTCCGTGCCCTCGCTCGCGCCGAAGCTGACCTATGCCCAGAAGCAGGCCCTGTTGAAGCAGCACATCAAATACGTCTTCGTGCTGTTCCAGGAGAACCGCAGCTTCGACCATTACTTCGGCACCTTCCCCGGCGCCCGCGGCCTGTTCTCGGGCGGCAAGCTGAACACGGGCCTGCCCGGCGCCGTGCAGCCCATCGTCAACACGGACGGCAGCGTCGGCACGATCTCGCCCTTCCTGATCCCGCAGACCGTGACGGCGGCGAACGGCAAGGCCGTGCCGCTCTACCCCGCCGACCTCGGCGACGTGGACCACGGCCACACCGGCATCGCGGTCGGCATCGACGTCGACCCGGCCACCAACAGGAGCCGCAACGACCGCTTCGCCATCGACAACGAGGGCCTGACCACCGACGCGTCCGGCGCCCTCGTGTCGAAGGCGACCAACATGGCCGCGACCACCAAGCCCACGCTGGCCCAGAAGCAGACGGCCGAGCTGGTGATGGCCCACGTCGACTGCGACACGGTGCCGTTCCTGTGGCAGTACGCCGACCGCTTCGCGCTGTTCGACAACTTCCACATGACCGTGGACGGCCCCTCGACGCCCAACGCCATCGCGATGATCGCCGGCCAGGGCGGCGAAACGCAGTACGTCAAGCACCCCGACCAGGTCGCCTACGAGCCCGTGCTCGGCGACCCCGGCCCCTTCCCGGGCTCGAACCTCGACAAGTCCGCCGTCAAGCCGCCCTTCAACCCGGCCGACGAGAACCCCAACAAGCCCACCCTGCCGCAGACCTACGCGTCGCTGCCCCTGTCCTTCATGGGCCCGCAGATCCAGCAGATCATCAAGTCGGACGAGAACCCGGCGATGGACCTGCTCGACGTGCAGAACGACATCCTCCAGATCGCCAAGCACAACAAGACCAACGTGCCGTGGGGCTGGTACCAGGAGGGCTACGACCACGAGCCCTTCGACACGGGCGCCAACAACGCGGCCTCGACGGCGAGCTACATCGTCCACCACAACGGCCCGCAATATTTCGGCTACGTGGGCGACAACCCGCAGGAGCTGCTCCACCTGCACGGGCTCGGCGACTTCTACACCGACATCGCCAACAGGGCCCTGCCGGCAGGGGGCGGCGTGTTCTACGTGCGCGGCGGCTACAACAACCTCGACGGCCTCGTGCCGCAGGACCCGAACCCGACCGTGCAGGCGGCCTTCAAGGGCAACAACGACCACCCGGCCTATTCGGACTCGCAGATCTCCGAGGCCGCGCTCGCCGACGCCGTCAACGCCATCGCGATGAGCCCCTATTGGAAGGACAGCGCGATCATCATCACCTACGACGAGTCGGACGGCTACTACGACCACGCGTCCTTCGAGATCCGCTCCTACAGCCCGGACGGGCTGCCCTACGCGGCCGGCTCGCGCATCCCCGCCATCGTGATCTCGCCCTACGGCCTCGCCCACGTGGCCGAGCATTCCTATGCCGAGCATTCCAGCATCATCAGGTTCATCAACAACCTGTTCGGCCTGACGCCCCTGGCCGAGCTGCCCGACGAGGCTTCGGCCCGCGCCGCCGGCCTCGCGGCCTATGGCCAGCCGCGGCTCGGGCCGGCCGACAGCGACCAGGTGTGGCAGATGAGCGACATGTCGAACGCCTTCGACAACGCCCGCCTCACCGGCGCGCAGCCGCCCCTGCCGCCCGCCTACGCGATGATCCCGCCCGCGCAGGTGCATTCGCTCCCGCATTACGGTGGCCAGGGCTGCCGCACGCTGCACATCACGCCGACCGACTACCGGAACGGCACGCCGGTCGACCCCGCCCCGGCCGACTTCAACCCGCGCCCGACCCAGACCCCCGGCACCCCCACCTCGGGCACCTGGACGCCCTGATCGGGACGCGCCGCGCGCGGGAGGGGGCCGGGCCATGCCCGGCCCCCTCGCTCGTTTCAGCAAGGGACCTCCGATGAAGACCACGCTCGCCCTCTGCGCCTCGGCGGTCGCGCTGGCCGCGTCGCTCCATGCCGCCCCGGCCCGCGCCGGCGCGGTGCTCGACCGCGTGAAGGCAGCGGGCGTGCTCCGGTGCGGCGTGCTGACCGAGCCCGACGACTGGGGCAAGGACGACGTCCACGCCCCCCTGCCCGAGCTCGGGGAGGACTACTGCCGCGCCGCCGCGGCCGCCGTGCTGGGCTCGCCCGACAGGGTGAAGATCGTCGACGCGCCCTCCGAGCAGGTCGGCTTCCGGGACCTCGCCGCGGGCAAGGTCGACCTGCTGATGGGCGCCTCGCCCTCGGCCGCCTCGAGCGTGGCCTACGGCGTGAGCTTCGTGCGCCCGGTGTTCCTCGACGGCGACGCCCTGATGGTGCACCGCGAGTCGGGCATCCATTCCTTCGCGGACCTCAAGGGCCGCACCGTCTGCTACATCATGGACACGGAGGCCGCCGCGGCGCTGAACGGCGAGGCCGCCCGGCGCGGCGTCGCCTTCAAGCCCTGGAACTTCGAGGAGAACGGCGAGCTGCTCGCCGCCGTGGTGGGCCGCAGCTGCGACGCCTACTTCAACAGCGCCACCCGCCTCGCCGAGGCCCGCACCAACTTCCACGCCCGCACGAAGGACTTCGACATCCTGCCCGAGCGCTATTCCGTGCTGCCCCTCGCGCCCGCCGTGGCGAGCGGCGACGCCCTCTGGGCCGAGGTGGTGGACGCCGTGGCGGCCGCGCCCGTGCGGGCCGAGGCCGGCGGCGTCGACAAGGCCCACGCCGACCTCCTGCGCACGACCGAGGACCCGCTGCTGCGCCCGCTCGGCGGCACGCTGACCGGCATCGACCCCGAGGTGGTCGACGACGGCTGGGCCGCGCGGGCGGTCGGCGCCGTCGGCAACGCCGCCGAGATCTTCACGCGGGATCTCGGCGAGGGGTCGGACCTCAAGCTGCCGCGCGGCGCCAACGCGCTGTGGACGCAGGGCGGTCTGATGGTTCCGGAAGCGCCGCACTGAGGGAGGGTGCGGCGGGGCCCGTCGGCTCCTCTCCGCCGTCATCGCGAGCGCAGCGACGCGATCCAGCCGACGCGCGCAGGACGTGTCGCCCCAGGGGGGCCCTCACGCCGCCCCGCGGCTCCCATCGGTCCTGGATCGCGTCTCTGCGCTCGCGATGACGGCGCTCACGTCTGCCCCGGCCGCAGCGTGTAGAACACGTGGTGCCCGATCGCCTCCGTGCGCTTCAGCGCCCGCGCCCAGCCCGGCCGCACGTAGGTGGCGTGGTAGTGCGTGGCGGAGCCCACGTCGGACACGTAGGTGCTGCCCTCCGTCACCTCGCGGGCGATCCGCACCGCGCGGTCCCAGGCGTCGCCCTCGCTGACGCGCAGGCCGTGGCCCTCGCAGGTGAAGGAGAACTGGCAGGCGTTGCGGCGCTGCTGGTTCTGGAACACCACGCCGCAGACCGAGCCGGGGTAGAGCCCGCTCATCGCCCGGTTCAGCACCACCTGCGCCACCGCGGCCTGGCCCTCCTCGGGCTCGGAGCGCGCCTCGAAATACACCGCCTGCGCGAGGCAGCGCTGCTCGGGGGCGGATTTCGCGGTCTCGATCGTCGCCGCGTAGTCGGGGTGGGCCTGCGCCACGCCCACCACGGTGCGGTCGTCGGTGATGAGCCCGTGCGGGCCGCGCGAGAACTTCGGCAGGGCCGCGACCGCGATCGGGGCCGCGTCGGCGGGCTCCGGCGTGGTCGAGGCCAGCGACACGGCGCGCGCCACCGCCGGGGTGGCGCCGTCCTCGGCCTCCGGCGTGGTCGAGCCGGCCTCGGCCTGCGGCGAGGAGGCCGAGCGCGCGCGCTTGGTCGTGACCACGAGGTCGGGCGGCAGCGGCTGCAGCCGGCTCGGGTCGGCCCAGGGCGCGTCGACCGGCACGGGAGCGAAGCCGTCGCCCGGATCCTCCGCCTCGCCGAACGTCACGGCGGCGGCCCTGAGGTGCTCCAGCGCGCCCGGCGTCCCGAGCCGCGCCGCGAAGGTCGGCCGCACCGGGACGGCGGGGTCGCCCCGGCGGCCGCGGTCCGCCGGGACGGCGCGGCCCTCCCCCTTCATGACGATGCGGGGCTCCGCCTCGTCGGCGGCGAGCAGGCCCGAGGGCGGCAGGGCGAAGCCCCGGCCCTCGGCCGCGTCGGCCAGCGGCACGAGGTCGCCCGGCATGGCGGCGGCGGTGTCGGTGAGGCCGAGGCGCGAGCTCGCGGGCGCGGGCTCCTGGCCGGCCTCGGCCGCCATCGACACCAGCATCCCGCCCGCCAGCGCCCAGGGCACCACCGTCAGCCCCGCCCAGGCGAGGCGCGAGCGCCCGCGCGCGACGCCCCGCCGGGTCTTGCGGCGCACCGCCATGCGGTTCCGATGCATCCTCCGCGATCCCCGCCCATGGTTAACGAAACGCTCCCACCCTTATCGCGCCGGCCCTTGCCGGGGCGTTAACGGGCGAGCCGGCGCGGCGCCGCTCGCGCGGCGGTGGCGGCGCGACAGCGGCGCGAATCTGCGGCAGAAAGGCCGCCGACGCCCCTGCCCCGGAGGACCCCGATGACCGACGACGCCCCTGCCTACGAGACGATCCTGGTCGAGCGCCGCGGCCGCGTCGGCCTCGTCACCCTCAACCGGCCGAAGGCGCTGAACGCGCTGAACCGCCGCGTGATGGCCGAGGTGACGGCGGCGGCGGCGGCCTTCGACGCCGACCCGGAGGTCGGCTGCCTCGTCGTCACGGGCTCGGAGCGCGCCTTCGCGGCCGGCGCCGACATCAAGGAGATGGCCGAGGCCGACGCCATCTCGATGTTCGTGGACGACGCCTTCGGGGGCTGGATGGCGCTGACGCGGGTGCGGAAGCCGATCATCGCCGCCGTGGGGGGCTTCGCGCTCGGCGGCGGCTGCGAGCTCGCCATGATGTGCGACATGATCATCGCGGCCGACACGGCGAAGTTCGGCCAGCCCGAGATCAAGCTCGGCATCATCCCCGGCATCGGCGGCTCGCAGCGGCTGATCCGCGCCGTGGGCAAGGCCAAGGCCACCGACCTGTGCCTCACGGGGCGCATGATGGACGCCGCCGAAGCCGAGCGCTCCGGCCTCGTCGCCCGCGTGGTGCCGGCCGCCGACCTCATGGCGGAGGCGATGAAGACCGCCGACACGGTCGCGGCCATGTCGCTGCCCGCCCTGATGGCGCTGAAGGAATGCCTCGGCCGCGCCGACGAGGCGGGCCTCGCCGAGGGGCTGCTGTTCGAGCGCCGCGCCATCCAGGCGCTGTTCGCCACCGCGGACCGCCGCGAGGGCATGGCGGCCTTCGTGGAGAAGCGCGCGCCGAACTTCACGCACCGCTAAGCAGGATTCCGCTGACTGTCACACGGATGGTATGTCGAGCGCTCAAGTGCTCGGGTGAGTATCATGGCTGGTCGGTCCCGTTTGGCAGCGACGCCGGCGCAGCGCGCCGACCTCGAGACGTTGGCGCGATCTGACGTTCGGGGCGAGGCCGATCGTGCGCGGGCGATGCTGCTCACCTTGTCGGGTTGGACGAGCGTCGAGGTGGCAGAAGCGTTCGGGGTGACGGCCGATGCGGTCCGCCACTGGCGGCAGTGGTTTTGCGAAGGCGGGGTCGAGGCCCTGCGCTCGACGCTGGCCTCGGGTCGCCCGGCGGCCAAGGGCGAACAGGCGCTCGCGGTGGCGGCGGCCCTTTTGCGCGAGCCCGTGGAGAACCGGCCCAATTGGACGCTGCCGCGCCTGCAGGCCGAGATCGAGCGGCGGACGGGCCTGAGTATTTCCAAGTCTCGGCTGAGCATCCTGCTCCGGGAAAAGGGGGGTTCTGCTGGCGCCGCCCCCGGCACACGCTGAAGGGTCGGCAGGATGCACAGGAGGTGGAGCGCGTGGGCCTGCGCCTCAGGATCCGCCGGGCGCAGGCCGAGGCGGGCGACGTGGTGCTGTTGTACGGCGACGAGAGCGAAGCCCTGACCCATCCCTATCTGGCCCATGCCTGGGCGCCACGGGGCGCGGACCTGCGCGTCGCCGCCCCAGGCCAGGCCCGCAAGGTCGCCATCATGGGCGTGCTCGACGCCGCAACCCGCGACCTCATCGTCCACACGTCGACAACAAAGCGCAGCACCGACTTCATCGCCCTGCTGACCGTGTTGGACGGCCGCGACGGCCCGCAACCGGGACGCCCCGCCAAGCCCGTCGTGCTGGTGCTCGACAACGGCCCCATCCACACCAGCAAGGCCACCACCGCCGCCATCGCGGCGCGGCCCTGGCTCACCGTGGAGTGGCTGCCGCGCTACGCGCCCGAGTTGAACGACATCGAGTTGAAATGGCGTGATCTCAAGCGCCATCACCTCGCTCATCGCACCTTCGCGGATGCCGCTCACCTCGATGCCGCCATCCACCAAGCCGTAAACAGCCTCAATGCCGAGCGACGGATCAGTCATCCGTGTGACAAATTACGAATCGCTGCTTAGGGCGTGTCATGCTGTCGCTGACGCGCGCCACTGCCAACCGTCTTTGAGGAACCGGCCATGACCATCGCACTGGCGATCCACGGCGGCTGCGGGGTGATGAGCCCCGCCGGCCAGCCCGAGGCCGAGTGGGCCGGGGCCCGCGCGGCCCTGGCGGAGGCGCTGCGCGCCGGCTGGCGCGTGCTGTCGGACGGCGGCCGCGCGCTCGACGCGGTCGAGGCCGCCGTCGTGGTGCTGGAGGACAGCCCGCATTTCAACGCCGGCCACGGCGCGGCGCTCAACGCGGAGGGCGAGCACGAGCTCGACAGCTCGATCATGGACGGCGACGGGCGCCGCGCCGGCGCGGTGATCGGCGTGCGCCGCGTGCGCAACCCGGTGCGGGCCGCCCGCGCGGTGCTCGAGGGTGGCAAGGCGGTGATCCTCGCCGGCCCGGCCGCCGACGCCTTCGCGGGCTCGGGCGGGCTTGAGCTCGTCGACCCGTCCTTCTTCACGATCGAGCGCCAGCGCGGCAACCTCGCGGCCATGAAGGCGCGCGGGCGGGACGGCACGGTGGGGGCCGCCACCGAGGCCGAGAAGCACGGCACGGTGGGGGCGGTGGCGCTGGACGGGCGAGGCCACCTCGCCGCCGCGACCTCGACGGGCGGCTACACCAACAAGCCGGCCGGCCGCGTCGGCGACAGCCCCATCCCCGGCGCCGGCACCTACGCCGAGGACGGCGTCTGCGCGGTGTCGGGCACGGGCCAGGGCGAGGCCTTCATCCGCCACGCGCTGGCCCACGACGTGGGGGCGCGCATCCGCTACCGCGGCGACGCGCTCGACGCCGCGGCGGCCGGCGTGATCGCCGACCTGACGCCGCGCGGCACCGGCGCCGGCCTCATCGCGCTCGACGCCGCGGGCCGCGTCGCCCTGCCCTTCAACACCGGCGGCATGTACCGCGGCTGGGTGACGCCGCAGGGCGAGGGCTTCGTCGCGACCCACGGCGAGGTGTTCGCGCTCGGGCGGCTCGGCGCGTGAGCGAGGGGGCGCCCCTCGCGGTCTACGTCGACGCGGACGCCTGCCCGGTGAAGGCGGAGGTCACCCAGCTTGAAATCACCGGAATTTTCAGCTTTGACAATGCTTTAACGTGTCGGAGCTGAAAGCTTGTTGATCATAGGCTACCACGGGGCTACCGACGATATGAGCGACGATTACGACCCGCACGAGGGTCGGGCCGTGATGGCCGAAGGTTCGTTCGGCGAGTCGGTGGTGTTTGTCAATCGGCGTTGAAATTTGACCCCCTATCGGCGTCCAATGTTGACCCCCTTGCTGCAATCTGAGGCGGTAGCGGCCGCCCGGCGAAGCGGGTCAGGGTTGCGCAGCCGGGCGGCTGCGGTGGCGTGATGCTCAGGCCGAGGCGCGGTTTTTGAAGCGCCAACTCTCGTTGCCGGTCTCGACGATCTCGCAATGGTGGGTGAGCCGGTCCAGCAGTGCGGTCGTCATCTTGGCATCGCCGAACACGTTCGGCCATTCACCGAAGGCCAGGTTGGTCGTCACGATGACGGAGGTCTGCTCGTAGAGGCGGCTGATGAGATGGAAGAGGAGTTGCCCGCCAGACTGGGCAAAGGGCAGATAGCCGAGTTCGTCGAGCACGATGAAGTCCATGCGCGACAGGTAGTCGGCCATGCGGCCGTGGCGGCCGGCGCGGCCTTCGGCTTCGAGCCGGTTCACGAGGTCGACGACGTTGAAATAGCGGCCACGGGCGCCGTTGCGGATGCAGGCTCGGGCGATCCCGATGGCGAGGTGAGTCTTGCCGGTCCCGGTGCCGCCCACCAGGACAGCGTTGCGCTGGTGAGCAAGGAACTCGCCGCCGGCGAGATCGCGCACCAGCATCTCGTTGATGAGCGTGCCTTCGAACCGGAAATCCTCGATGTCCTTGGCTAAAGGCAGCTTGGAGATGGTGATCTGATACTTGATCGAGCGCGCCTGTTTCTCGGCGATCTCGGCCTGCAGCAGATCACCGACGATGCGTTGCGGCTCGTGCTGGCGCTTCAACGCCGTGGTGATGATCTCGTCGTAGCCGGCCTTCATGCCGTAAAGCTTCAGGTCCACCATCGTGGCCAGGATTTCGGAACGTTCCATCACATGATGCTCCTCAGAGTGTCATAGCGCGCGCAGTCGGCGACGGGCTCGTGCTGCAGGCGCAGCGCGTCAGGGGTATCGATGGTGATGACGCGCGCGGGTTCGCGGCGTCGGGCCAGGATGTTGAGGATGATGTCGGCCGAGTGGACGCCGGCTTCGAGCGCCTCCAGGCAGGCAGCCTCGACGGCCTCCAGCCCGTCGTCCATGGCGGCCGTCAGCAGGCCCACCATCTGGCGATCGCCATCGTCGGCGCCGGCGAGCTTGCGCCGGACGCGCTCGAAGGCGGGCGGCAGCACCCAATCCTTGAACGGCGCCCCGTTACGCAGGGCGCCGGGCTTGCGGGCCAGCACCGGCACATAATGCCAGGGCTCGAATACGGTCTCGTTGCGGCCGAACCTGCGAACATGCTCGCCCACGACATGGCCGCCCTGGCGCAACTCGATCCGCTCCGCATAGGCCCGCACTTCGACGGGGCGGCCGACGGCGCTCGCCATCACCGAGTAACGGTTGTTGTCGAAGCGGATCAGGCACGTCTTGGACACCGAGACCGGCACGGCGTGGAAACCGTCGAAGGCGCCGACATAGGGCACGAGGCTCGGCCGCTCCGCCTCGAACGCCTGCCAGACCGTGATCTCCTTGTTCTCGGGATGGGGATGGCCCTTGGCGTAAGCGACGCACTGATCGAGGAGCCACCTGTTCAGCTCCTCGATGCTCTTCACGCGCAGGCGGGGCGTGAAGAAGCGCTCGCGCACCAGGCCGACCTGGTTCTCGACTTGGCCCTTCTCCCATCCCGACGCCGGCGTGCAGGCGACGGGATCGACGAGATAGTGAGCGCACATCTGCTGAAAACGGCGGTTATATTGTCGTTCCTTGCCGACGAGGATCGTTTCGACTGCCGTCTTCATGTTGTCGTAGATGCCGCGGCGGCAGGCGCCCTCGAAGAAGGCGAAGGCCTTGTCGTGGGCGTCGAACACCATCTCCTGGCTTTCGCGCGGATAGGCCCGCGCAAACAGCATGCGGCTGTGGCAGAGCCGGACGTGGGCCACCTTGATGGTGACGGTGGTGCCGTTGATCAGCACGATCTCGTGGCTCCAGTCGAACTGGTAGGCCTCGCCCGGATCAAAGCTCAGCGGCACGTGGGCGGCGGCCGTCACCGCGACCCGCTCGCGCCGCCAGCCCCGGGCGTAGCGCCGGACAGCGTCGTAGCCGCCCGCATAGCCGCGGCCGCGCAGATCCTCGAACACGCGGATCATGGTGAGCCGCTCGCGGGCCGCCTTGCTGTCGTTGGCGGCCAGCATCTCGTCCAGATCAGCCCGCCACTGCCCGAGCTTGGGCATCGGCTGGACCTCACGCTCGTACTCGAACGCGGTGCGGCCGGTGCGCACCACCTTGCGCACGGTGTTCCGGGACACGTGCAGATCCCGGACGATCTCCTTGATGGACCGGCCTCGAATGAAGAACTCGCGCCTGATGCGCGCAATCGTGTCCACGCCTTTCATCCCCCCCACCGCCCGTCCCGCAACAAGGACGTGCAGCTTGCTCGAATTGCACTCGAGGGGGTCAAAGTTGGACGCCGATCCCCCTCACATGGGGGTCAAAATTCCACGCCTAATCACAGTCCATCAATGCAGCCAGCTTCGGTAGTCTCGCCCGCAGTTGATCGGCGACTTGCCTCCAAACGGTGGAGGCCGTGCCATGGTCGGCCTGCATGAACACTGTCCGGATCGCCGCCGCCACCATCTGGTGCTGTGCCTTCGGTACATAAGCCAAGGCGTTCCTCATGAAGTGCACGCGGCACCTCTGCCACGTCGCCTTGAACACCTGGGCGATGGCCGCCTTCAGCCCCTCGTGCGCGTCCGAGATCACCAGCTTGACGCCCTTGAGGCCGCGCCGCTCCAGGCTCCTGAGTGTCCGTCCGATAAGGGCACGTGGGGTTGAGTGGCCGGGGCTGAGATGATTCCAGGAGGGTGCTGAAACCTGATCTGGAACCGCCATGTGGACCCCGGCCACCCGCGAGCAGCATAGCCGCTCCGAACTCCGCTACTCAACCGATCTGACCGACGCCGAATGGGCCGTCATCGAACCGCTGTTGCCGCCCGGCAACCCGCTCGGACGGCCCCGGCTGTGGTCGTTGCGGGAGATTGTGAACGGCATTTTCTATGTGCTGCGGGGCGGCGTTCCCTGGCGCCTGTTGCCGAAGGACCTGCCCCCGAAGAGCACGGTGTACGGCTACTTCAGCGCGTGGCGCGATGAGGGCCTGTTCGCCGGCATCAACCACCATCTCGTCATGCTGGATCGCGAGCGGGCCGGGCGAGAGGCTTCGCCCACCGCGGCCGTGCTCGACAGCCAGAGCGTGAAGACCACGGAGAGCGGCGGTCCGCGGGGCTACGACGCGGGCAAGAAGGTGAAGGGTCGCAAGCGCCGGCCCTGGTCGACACGGACGGCCGCGCCCTGGTGCTCGACCCGCAGCCGGCCGACGTGCAGGACCGCGACGGGGCCGTGCCGGTGCTCAAGCAGTCACGCCGTTCATATCCTTTCATCGCCAAGGCCTTCGCCGACGCGGGCTACGCCGGCGACAAGCCGGACAGCGCCACGCTCATCGCCGTCGAGATCGTCCGCAAACCACCCGGGCAGGTCGGCTTCGTGGTTCACCCCCGGCGATGGGTGGTTGAGCGCTTCTTCGCCTGGATCAGCCGCAATCGACGCCTCTGGAAGGATCCGGAGGCCACAATCGCATCCGCAAAGGCCTTCCTCTACGCTGCGTCCGTCATGATGCTGCTACGTCGCATAGGTTGCGCAGCCTGACTTCCCGGACGGACTCTGAGAAAGTCGAGCCAGAACACCGCGGCCTCGGACGGACCCAGGCCGAGGCCCAAAATCTCGCGCCGGCCGTCGGTGTTCACCGCCGTGGCGATTATGGCCGCGATCGACACCACGCGCCCGTCCTCGCGCACCTTCAGGTAGGTCGCGTCGAGCCAGAGATACGTCCATTCGCCCTCGATCGGCCGCTCCAGGAAGGAGTTCACCCGCCCGTCGATGCCGGCGCACAGCTCCGACACTTGGCTCTTCGAGATGCCCTCGATGCCCATCGCCTGCACGAGATCGTCCACCTTGCGGGTCGACACGCCCTTGATCCACGCCTCCTGGATCACGGCCACAAGCGCCTGCTCGGTCGTGCGGCGCGGCTCAAGGAATGCTGGGAAGTACGACCCCTTGCGCAGCTTCGGGATCTTCAGCTCCAGCGTGCCCAGACGCGTGTCGAAGGCGCGCGGCCGGTAGCCGTTGCGCTGCGTGGTGCGCGCCTCGCTGCGCTCGAAGCGCGCCGCCCCGATCTGACCCTCCACATCGAAGGCCATCAGCCGTGCCAGCACCTCCTCGGCCAGGCTCTTCATGAAGTCGCCCCCGCCGCGCTTCAGCAGCGCGTCCAACAGTGGCATGGTGTCGTCGGTCATCGTGTTCTCCGGTCGGTTTCGAGCGTCGCAACCCGATCCTAGCCAGAGGCACGGTGGCCACCCAGGGGGCGGCGGGCTCCGCTATGTGCGGAGCTCCGCCCGCCGCCCCAACTCCACAATCCCCACCACTTCCGTGGACGCTACCCCTGCCTGCGTACGGGCCGGGCGTTGCGCGTGCCGCGGGCGCGCAGCCGTGATCGGGGCAAGTCCTTTGTTACTCCGGATCTCCTGATCAGCCAGCGTCCAGCCGAGACCGCCGATCGGGCGGTGCCGGGCCACTGGGAAGGCGATCTCATCCTCGGCCTGGGAAGTTCGGCGATCGGCACGTTGGTGGAGCGCACGACGCGGTTCACGATCCTGCTGCATCTGCCGCGGATGGCCGACCATGGCCTTGGTCCGCGCGTCAAGAACGGACCCGCCCTCGCTGGCCATGGTGCCCAAGCAGTCCGCGACGCGATCACGCGGACGATGACCGCTTTGCCCGAGCTTCTCCGGCAGTCGCTGACCTGGGATCAGGGAGCGGAAATGGCTGAGCACGCTCGCTTGCGAGTCGATGCGGGTTTGCGTGTCTATTTCTGCGACCCGCACAGCCCTTGGCAGCGTGGCACGAATGAGAACACGAATGGCATACTACGGCAGTACTTCCCGAAAGGCACCGATCTGAGTCTGCACAATGCAGACACTCTGTTGGCAGTGGCGAGCACACTCAACGCGCGTCCCCGCAAGACTCTCGGCTGGAGAACGCCTGCTGAGACTCTCGACAAACTGTTGCAAGCAGCACAAGATGGAGCTGTTGCGACGACCGCTTGAACTCGCCCAATATACATCGCTGGCTTTCGGCAGTCGATGCAAGGAAGCCGGTGTTTGCTCCTCCATAGGCTCCGTCGGAGACGCCTACGACAACGCCATGGCTGAAAGTTTCTTCTCGACACTGGAATGCGAACTGCTGAGCCGGCGTTCCTTTTCCTCGCAGGCCGAGGCTCGTATGGCCTGCTTCACTTACATCGAAGGCTTCTACAATCCGCTGCGCCTGCACTCGGGCCTCGGCTATCGATCTCCCATCGACTACGAAAGAAGCTTCCATCACGCGCAACTCAGCCCTATGACCAGCCTACCCGAACAAGTCCACTGACCGTCCACGAAATCGATACTGCTGGCGAATGCGCTGGCTCAAGCGGGTGCTGCCATGAGGCGGACGAAGGCGGATTTCCGCGTCTGTGCGGGTTTCTGGTCCGCGATCCAGTCTGCGATGCGGTGAAGGTTGATGGCCGCCGCCGTGAGAACCTGCTGGAGGTGGGTCTTGGCCGCGCCGATATAGCGGCTGCGACGCAGGCCGTTGGCGCGCACCGCCTTCGACAGCGTGCCCTCGATGCCGGCGCGGCGTTTTCGTTCCGCAATGAAGGCCGGGTCCTTTGCGGCGGTCCGGGCCGCCACCAGAGCCTCGTGCTCCTGCCGGCGGCGCGGGGCGAGGATGCGTCGGTTCGAGCGCGTGCACCTAGCCTTGAGCGGACAGGCCTTGCAGTGGGTCAGCGAGAACCGGATGCGGACGTTGTCGTGGCCGCCGTTGGTGTCCGGGATCCAGCTCTCGCTCGTCTGGCCCGCCGGACAGGTGGCGATCTTACGATCCCAATCGAGATCGAACTGCTCGATGGCGAAGGCGCCCTCGGTGCGGGCCTGCCACTGATTGTCGCCCGGGGGCGGGCCGACGAGCGTGACGCCATGATCGCGATGACTGGCCACGAGCCCGTCGGCGTCGATGTATCCGGCATCCACGAGATGGCGCTCCGGCCGGAGGTCCTTGTCCCTGAGCGCTGCGTGCACGTCGGCCAGCACGTCCCTGTCCACCACAGGTGCTGCCGTGGTCTCGACGTGGGTGATCAGGTTGGGTTGTCCACTCTCGCAAGTCTCCGTGAGGTGGACCTTGAAGCCGATCCACGTCGTCTGGCGTTTCTTGGCATAGTGGACGTCGGGATCATGGGGCGATGCCACCATCAAGGCTGAGGGTGGAAAGCCTTCCACTTCGGTTCGCCAACGCAGGATTTGAGGCTTGTGGGGCTCCGATGGGCCGGCATCGTCGTCCCTCCGGCAGAAGTTCTGCACCCAGACGCGGCGCAGGATCTCGACGGCCGGCACCTCGCGCAGCCACGCCGGCGCACCCAGGCCGGTCACGGCGCCCAGCAGCGCCTCGCCGTCCCGCCCGACGGTTTCGGCGAAGGCGCGCCGGGCGGCTTCGCCTTTCGGGATGTGGACGTCGCCGCCACGCCGCTCGTAGCGCTCGGCACAGGCCTTGTCGGCATGGGCCCGCAGCCAGTCGCGGGCCGCGACCGCCAAGGCGTCGAGCGCGGTTCGCAGCGTCTCGATCGCGCAGGCGAGGCGGGTCAGGGTCCGCACGGCGCCGAGGACATGGGTCGAGTCGGTCCGTTGCCGTCCGTGCTGGGCCAGGAAGCCCTGCTCGCGACACAGAACGAGCAGCCGGTCGAAGAGCAGGCTCTCGGCGCCTCCCTTCACGAGGCGACTGCGAAACTCGCTCAGCACGGAAGCGTCGAAACCAGGATCATTCAAGGACAGGCCGAGCAGATACTTCCAGTCGATGCGGCTGCGGACCGCATCCGCGGCGCGTCGATCGGACAGGTTCTCGCCGAACTGCAGCAACGTCACCAATGCCAAGCGCCAGGGACACTCTGCAGGCTGGCCGCTCTTCGGGAACAGGCTGACGAACTGCTCATCGGCGAAGATGGGGCCGAGCCGGTCACGGAGCCGGAGGCACGCGGTCCCTTGCGGGAAGACGGCGCGCGCCACCGCGGCCGTGTCGTCCGGCACGGAGAAGTCCGAGGCTGGATGCAGCGACATGGAAGGCCCCCGATCGGCAGCGCACACGCCGCCTCATCGGGAATCCGCATCCCGCCCCTTCGGACTCACCCATTCGCCAGCAGTATCCAAACCGGGGCAACCCCAATCCCACTCAGCATGCCGGTCCTGGCGCCCATCGCGCAGATCAGCGGCGTCACGGGCCAGACGACCGTGCTGGCCTTCCTGCTCGGCAACGGTCTGATGAACATGCTCTCGCCCACCTCGGGGATGTTCCTCGCCCATCTGGCGACGGGCCGCGTCTCGTACGGGGCGTGGATCCGCTTCGTCTGGCCGCTCTGGCTGGTGCTGGCCGGCCTGTGCTTCCTGGTGATCGCCCTCGCCGCAGTGATGGGATACGCATGACGCCTCCGGCCTTCGACCTCGTCCGGCCCGATCCGCGGCTCGCCGTGCCGCTGCTGTACGACAGCCCGCACAGCGGCCGCTTCCATCCCGCCGACTGGGACAGCCCGCAGCCGCGCCTCGCGCTGCGGCGGGGGGAGGACGCCTATGTCGACGAACTGGTGGCCCCGGCCGTCGACGTCGGCGCCACCGTCCTCACGGCCCTGTATCCGCGCAGCTACATCGACGCCAACCGCGCCGCCGACGACATCGACCCCGACCTGATCGAGGGGCCGCCCTGGCCGGGCGCGCGCCCGTCGGAGAAGAGCAGGCTCGGGCTCGGGCTGATCCGGCGGCTGATCGTGCCCGGCGTGCCCGTCTACAGCCGCAGGCTGCGGCACGAGGAGGTGCGGGCGAGGCTGGACGGGGTCTACGTGCCCTATCACGCCGCGTTGAAGGGCGAGATCGCGCGGCTCGTGGAGCGCTTCGGGCGCGTCTGGCACGTCGACTGGCACTCGATGAAGTCGAAGGGCAACGCCATGACGCCGGACGGCGAGGGTGCAGCCCGGCCCGACTTCGCCGTGGGCGACCTCGACGGCGCGAGCGCCGACCCGGCCTTCTCGGGCTTCGTTGTCCGGACGCTGCGGGACCTCGGATATTCGGTCGGCCACAACGTGCCCTACAAGGGGGCCGAGATCGTGCGACGCTACGGCCGCCCGGCGGACGGCGTCCACACCCTGCAGATCGAGGTGAACCGGGCGCTCTACCTCGACGAGGGCGCCGTCGCCCGCACCGGAGGCTTCGAGCCGCTCCGCGACAAGCTGGCCGAGTCTCGCGGCGCCTCGCCGGGGCCGCAGGTGATCCGCGATCTGGCTGAACAGGCCGGGTCGCGCATCACCAGCCCGCGCGGCGCAGGGGCGAAGCCCGTTTCCGCATCGCGACGCGATCGAACCCCGACTGTATTGGGGCGGTCAAGCCTGAACTGTCGGTTTGGCGTGCGGAACGTGCGGTGGCGGTCGCGCCCGGCTCGGACTCGACGCGACCTGCGGACCACCCGTCCTGCGGTCACGAGCGGCATGGCGGATCGGGTCTCGCCCGGAGACGGTCCCGATCACGCCGCCCGCACGCTCCTCTGGTGTTCGAGCAGCGCTGCCGCGTTGCGCCCCGGCATCGGGCGGCCGAACAGGTAGCCCTGACCTTCGCTGCAGCCCTCCTGGCGGACCGTCCTGAGCTGGTCGGGCGTTTCGATCCCCTCGGCCGTGGTCACCATGCACAGGTCGGTGGCGAGGCGGGACACGGCACGGACGATCGCGAGGCAGCCGGCATCCTCCCCCAGGCCGGCGACGAACGAGCGATCGACCTTGATCTTGCTGAACGGGAAGCAGCGGACATAGCTGAGCGACGAATATCCCGTCCCGAAGTCGTCCAGCGACACGAGCACGCCCATGGCGCGGATCTGGTGCAGTAGGCCCAGGTTGGCGTCGTTGTTGTGCAGCAGAACGGACTCGGTGATCTCCAGCTCGAGCCGGCCCGGGTCCAGTCCCGAGCCGGCCAGGGCGTTGATGATTACGGCGAGGAGCCCCTGCTGCCGGAACTGCGCCGGCGACAGGTTGACGGCGACCTTGATCTCCGCCGGCCAGGTCGCCGCCTCCCGGCAGGCCGTGTGCAGGACCCAGGCGCCCACGGCGGCGATCGCGCCGCTGTCCTCCAGCAGCGGGATGAAATCCGAAGGCGGGATCGTGCCCAGCTCCGGATGATGCCAGCGCAGCAAGGCCTCGAACCCGCAGATGCGGTCCCGTGTGAGGTCGACCATCGGCTGGTAATAGAGCTCGAACTGATGCAACTCGAGTGCGCCGGCGAGATCGCGTTCGAGGAGCAGGCAGGACTGGCACCGTTCGTCCATGCCCGGCCGGTAGTGCTGGACCGTGCCCTTGTCCGTCCCCTTGCCGTGGTAGAGTGCCAGGTCGGCTTGGCGCAGCAGCTGCTCGGGATCCGTGTCGGAGCCGGACGCCTTCGCGATCCCGACGGTCGCACCGATCGAGATGCTCCTCCCGTCAATCTCATAGGGCTGCACCAGCGCGGCGATGATGCGTGTCGCGAGGCGCTCCACGCTGTCAGGATCGAGGCCCGCCGGCCCGGGGCGATGGATCACGGCGAATTCGTCGCCGCCGAGCCTCGCTCCCGTGTCGCCTTCGGACAGGACGGCGCGAAGCCGCCCGCCGATCGCGGCGAGCAGCGCATCCCCCGTGGGATGGCCGAAGGCGTCGTTGACGTTCTTGAACCCATCGAGATCGATCGACAGGAGCGCCACGCCTCCCTCCGCCGACGCTCTCAGGGCGGCGTCCAAATGGTGTTGGAACAGCACGCGGTTGGGCAGGCCCGTGAGCACGTCGTGGTGCGCGAGATAGGTGAGGCGTTCCTCCATCCGCCGTTGCTCGGTGATGTCGCGCCCGATGCTGAGGAGGAAGCGCGGCGGCGCTTCCGTTTCGGAGGGGATCGGGAGCTTGCTCACCGCGAGCACGAGATCGTCCTCGCGATGCGGAGACCGCACGTCCATCACGGCCTCGTAGAGCCCGCTCTCGATGGCCTGCGCGTCGGAGGCGGCGAGGTCCGCCGAAACGCCAGCCGAGAACAGGTCGGCGTCGTTTTTGCCGATGACGTCGCCGCGGTCGAGGTTCAGCAGCGCTCCACCCGACCTGTTCATCAGGACGTAGCGGCCTTCGTCCTCGAGGTCCTTCACGAAGACGGCCGCCGGGAAGGCCTCGACCACGCTGTGGAGGAAGGCCCGCGTCTGGCGCAGCTCGTCCGCGATGGCGTTGCGCGCGGTGACGTCAACGACGCAGCACATCGCGGCCGGATGACCCAGAAAGGTCAGGCGCTTGATGTAGGGCAGGGTCACGATGGTGCTGCCGTCGAGCCGGCGCTGCGACCAGAGCGTCTCGCTCGGCCGGGCGAGCAGGTCTTCCAGCCCGGTGGCCGGGCCGCTCGCGGCTTGGAGATCGCCCACCGACAGGGCGAGAAAGGCAGCACGGTCGTAGCCATACAGGTCCAGGGCGGCGTCGTTCACCGCGAGGATGCCGAGCCCGTCGCGGGCGAAGATGCACATCGGCAACGGATTGGCGTCGAACAGCAGCATGAAGGACGCGGCCTGCTCGCGGATGGCGGTGATCTCGGTCCGGATGCCGACGCTGCCGCCGCTGGGCGTGCGCCGCTCCTGGATCCGCATCCAGCGGCCGTCCGCCGTCTCGTGCTCGTGCAGCGAGGACGGCGCACGATGCCGGGCCATGCGGGCCGTGATCCAGGCCTCCTCATCGACGAGTCCCGAGGGCGTGTCACCGGCGCGCAACGAGCCGCGCAGGAAGTCGATGAAGGGCAGGCCAACACGGAGGATCTTCGATCCGCCCGGGTAAAAGTCCGCGTAACGCGCATTCCAATAGATGTAGCGGTCCTGATCATCGAAGACGGCCACGCCGTCGGGCAACGCCTCCAAGGCCTCACAGAGTGCGGCAGCTAGGCCGACTGGGTCGGCCAAACATTTCAACTTTGACCTTGCCATCTTTGACCCAGGCGCGATGCACAGTTAACCTACCCACAAGCTGTTTAAAAACCGTAGTCATCGCTGGTGCCGCGATTCGTTGGATTTCCGGCAGGAGACGACGACGAACCCCCGACCGCCCACGACACCAGATCCATGACATGCTGACCGCACGCCCGTGACGGCTCACGCGCCCGCGCCGAACGCAGGGCCGGGGGAATCGGGACCCGCGGCGGCATTCCGGCTCGACGGCCAGGTCCGTGTCCGGCTCATAGACGGGATGAAGAAGGCGCCCGCCGACGCCGTCGGCCGGGGCGCTCCGATCACCGTCCTCATCGGGCCGATCGAGGCGCCGCTGGCTCTTCGCCCCAGCGATGACGTCCTCTCGTCGCCCGCGAGTGACGGCTCGGAAGCATCCCCGCGCGGGTCCTTCCGGACCTCGCTCAGGCCCGACGCCGGCCCCTGACCTGGCCCAGGACGAGAAGACCCCGAATCACAACCACAACGTGAGCGACGACAAGGTCGAGGCGATGCAGGATCGTGCGCAGCCGCGGGTCGCTTTCCCAGGAGGGGCCGAGCAGGTCGCCGGCAGAGCCGGACGCCGAGATCGCGCCCATCGTCCCGGCGGCGACATGCGCGACGAGGTCGTTCAGCATGGTGCGTTCCCGGGCGGTGCGAAGGTGCCGGCTCGGGCCGGCCTCACGACGCGGTGTTTCGGTCGGGGTGGACGAGCGCGCGCAGCGGGCCCGACAGCGCCACGCGCAGGCCGGGCCCCGCGTCCGAGAGGGACACCGCGAGGCCGTGGAGGTCCGCCACGGCCTTCACCATGGCGAGGCCGAGCCCGTGGCCCTCGCCGGGGCGGGACGCGTCCAGGCGGACGAAGCGGCCGAAGACGCGGGCGCGCTCCGCCACCGGGATGCCCGGACCCGTGTCGGCCACCACGGTCTCGAACCAGGCTCCGTCGCGGCGCAGGGAAAGCGCCACGCGGGCGCCCGCGCCGGCGTGGCGGATGGCGTTCTCGACGAGGTTCGCCAGCATTTGGGTGAGCAGGTCGCGGTCGCCGTGGAAGCGCAGCCCGGGGGCCACGGCGGCGGCGCCGCTCGCGGCGGCCACGGCCATCGCCGTCCCGATCGACCGCTTCGGCCGCGAAAGGTCGCACAGACCGTGACCGGCGACAGCCGCTTCGCACGACAATCGAGGGAGGATCACATGAAACATACATCCGGGATGGGTCTCGCGCTCATGGCCACGGCGGCCGGACCCGTGACGGGGTCGGCGGCGGAGCTGAAGCAGGTCGGCACCATCGGCGTGCCGGGCGCGAAGCTCGCCAATTTCGACATCAGCTACATCGACCCCGCGACCGGCCACTATTATCTGGCGGACCGCAGCAACAAGGCCGTCGACGTCTTCGACACGGCCAAGGACGCCTACGTGGGCCGCATCGGCTCCTTCGCGGGGGCTGTGGTGAAGGACGGCAAGGTCGACAACGACGTGTCCGGGCCGGACGGCGTGCTGGCCTTCGGCGGCGAGGTTTGGGCGGGCGACAGGGACGGCACCCTCAAGGTGATCGACCTCGCCTCCGGCAAGACAACGGCCACGATCCCGTCCGGCGGGAAGACCCGCGTCGACGAGATGGCCTACGATCCCAAGGACCAGGCCGTCATCGCGGTCAACAACGCCGAGGAGCCGCCCTTCGCGACCGTGACCTCGACCAAGCCCGGCCATGCCGCGATCGGCAAGGTCACCTTCGCCGACGCGGGCGACGGGGCCGAGCAGCCCGGCTACAATCCGGACGACGGGATGTTCTACATGTCGATCCCCCAGGTGGGGAAGGACCCGAAGAAGGGTGCCGTCGCCGTGATCGATCCGAAGACCGGCACGGTCGTCAAGGCGCTGCCGGTCGACGGATGCCATCCCGCGGGCCTCGCCTTCGGGCCGAACGGCAATTTCGTGCTCGGCTGCACCGCCGACGGCAAGGAGATGCCGGCCCAGACCGTGGTCATGAACGCCGCGACCGGGGTGGTCGTCGCGACGGTGCCGGGCATAGGCGGTTCCGACATGGTCAACTACAATGCCCACAACGGCCAGTATTACACTGCGTCGCGCGACAACCCCGGGGGGCCGGCGCTCGGCGTGATCGACGCCAAGACCAACAAGCTCGTCCAGACCATCAGGTTCAAGAGCGGCACCCCGCATTCGGTGGCGTCGAGCGAGAGCAACGGCCACGTCTACGTGCCCGTCGGCGCGGTCGCGGGCGGGGACGGCACGATCCACGTCTTCGCACCGGCGCCGTGAGCCGAGGGGGCGACGCCATGCGGGCCATCGCGCTCACCGCGCCGCTGTTTGCTCTGGGCCTGGGCGGGGCGCGGGCCGGCGACGTCCCGGTCGCGTCGGCCGCCGCGGTCCGACGCCGCTGGAGGCTGCGGCGACCCTGTCCGAGGCGGCCGTCGGCGAGCGCCTGGTGATGAGCTTCGGCACGGCCGGCGGCGTGAAGGACCGCGTCGCCGGCGGCAGGCCCGTCGACCTCGTCGTGCTCCCGCCGGCGCGGCTCGACGAACTCGTCGGGCTTTCGCTCGTCTCGCCCGAGGGGCGCGTGCCGCTCGGCACCGTCAGGCTCGGCGCGGCGGTGCGGGCCGGCGCGCCGCGGCCCGCCATCGCGACCGAAGCCGACGTCAGGGCCGCCCTGCTGGCCGCGCCCTCGATCGGCCTCGCCGACCCCGCTTCGGGGGCGACGACGGGGATCTACTTCGCCAAGCTCATCGGCGACCTCGGCCTCGCCGAGACGCTGAAGCCGCGCATCCGCCTCTACACCGACGGCACCGCCGCCGTGGAAGCCCTGGCGCGCGGCGAGGTCGCCCTGGCGGCCGGGCAGATCAGCGAGATCCGGCCCGTCGTCGGCGCCGACCTCGTCGGGCCGCTCCCCGAAGCCATGCAACTGCGCACCGTCTACGCCGCCGGGGTCTCGACCCATGCCGCGCGACCGGAGGCGGCGCGCGCCGTCATCGCCTTTCTGCGCTCCATCCGGATGGCGCCGGCCTTCTCGGCCGCGGGCTTCGACCCGCCGCCGGACGGGTCGCCCCCGCCCTGACGCGACGGGTGTGCGTGGAGGGCCGGGCGGGGGCGATGGTGCGCGATCGGGACCCTGCCGGGTCTCGCGACGGGATGGCGACGATTCGACGTGAGGGAGGACACGCATGAACATGAAGAGAGTCGGGGGTTGCACCGCTGGAGCCCTGGGACTGCTGCTGGCGCTAGCGGCCGGTGCCCGGGCCGCCGACGCCCCGGTGGCGACGGAGGGCGACGTCGTCGTCCGCGACTTCCGCTTCGCGGACGGCGGCTCGCTGCCCGAACTGCGGCTGCACTACGAGGCGCTGGGCACGCCGAAGCGCGACGCTTCCGGGGCCGTGACGAACGCCGTGCTCCTGCTGCACGGCACGACCGGGACGGGACGGCAGTTCCTCGCGCCGGCCGACATGCGCGACATGTTCGGCCCCGGCAAGCCGATCGACGCGTCGCGCTTCTACGTCATCCTGCCGGACGGGATCGGGGCGGGCGGCTCGTCTAAGCCGAGCGACGGCCTGAAGGCGCGGTTCCCGCATTACGGCTACGGCGACCAGGTCGAAGCGCAGCGCCGCCTGGTCGAGGAGGGGCTCGGGGTGCACCACCTCGCCCTCGTGCTCGGCACGTCGATGGGCGGCATGCAGGCCTGGCTCTGGGCCGAGCGCCATCCCGACATGATGGACGGCACCGTGACAGTCGCGGCGACGCCGGCGCCGGTGGCCGGGCGCAACATGATGTGGCGCGACATGGTGATCGACGCCATCCGGAGCGACCCGGACTTCCGGGGCGGCGACTACCTGGCCGAGCCGCAGCGCTGGCGCGCGGTGCTGCCGCTGTTCACCATCATGACGGGCGACGCCCGCCATCTCCAGGCGGAGGCGCCGACGCGCGAGGCCGCGACGGCGCTCGACGCCAGATTGGTGCAGGGGGGCACCGCGATCGACGCCGACGACTACCTGTATTCCTACGACAGCTCGCGCGACTACGACCCTTCGGGTCAGATCGACCGGATCGAGCGGCCGCTGCTCGCCATCAATTTCGCCGACGACCTCCTCAACCCGGCCGAACTCGGCCTGACGGAGGCCGCGACCGCGCGGGTGAAGGGCGGGAGCGCCGTGCTGTTCCCCGCGGGGCCGGGCACTTACGGGCATCAGACCCTGGGCCACCCCGAGGTATGGGGGCAGGTCTTGGCGGCTTTCATGGCGAGACTGCCCCAGCATTGACGCGTCCCGCGGCCCGGCCTCTCATCGGGCCGGGCGGCGCGATCAGATCGCCGGCTCTCCCACCGGGGGCCCGAATCCCGTCTCGAGGAAGTCGAAGTCGCAGCCCGCATCGGCCTGGTTGATGTGCCTGGCGAACATCCAGCCGTAGCCGCGCCCGTAGCGGGGCGGCGGCGGGGTCCAGGCTGCCCGCCGGCGGTCGAGCTCCGCTTCGGGAACGTCGAGCGTGATCGTCCGCGCCGGCACGTCGATGGCGATAGGGTCGCCCGTCCGGACCAGGGCCAACGGGCCGCCGACGAAGGATTCCGGGCTGACATGCAGCACGCAGGCGCCGTAGCTCGTCCCCGACATGCGCGCGTCCGAGATGCGCACCATGTCGCGCACGCCCCGGCGCAGCAGCTTCGTCGGGATGGGCACCATGCCCCATTCCGGCATGCCGGGGCCGCCCTGCGGGCCGGCGTTGCGCAGCACCAACACGTGGTCCCCCGTCACGTCGAGGTCCGGGTCGTCCAGCGCCGCCTTCAGGGTCGCGTAATCGTCGAAGACCAGCGCCGGCCCCGTGTGGCGCAGGAAGCGCGGATCCATGGCGGAAGGCTTGATGACGCAGCCGTCCGGCGCGAGGTTGCCCTTGAGGACGGCGAGCGCGCCTTCGGCGTAGATCGGGTCCTCTACCGTCCGGATCACGTCGCCGTCGAAGACCTCGGCGCCCGCGATGTTGTTGCCCAAGCTCCGGCCCGTGACGGTGAGGGCGTCGAGGTGGAGATGGGGGCGGATGCGGGTCATCAGCGCCGGCAGGCCGCCGGCGTGGTGGAAGTCCTCCATCAGGTACCTGTCGCCGCTCGGGCGCACGTTGGCGATGACCGGGACGGTGCGGCTCGCCGCCTCGAAATCGTCGAGGCCGATGTCGCAGCCGGCGCGACGGGCCATGGCGATGACGTGGATGACGGCGTTGGTCGAGCAGCCCATCGCCATGGCGACCGCGATCGCGTTGAGAAAGGAGGCACGGCCGAGCAGGTCGGCGGGCTTCAGGTCCTCCCACACCATCTCGACGACCCGGCGTCCGGCGCGGGCGCACATGCGCATGTGGCCGGCGTCCACCGCCGGGATCGACGAGGCGCCGGGCAGCGTCATGCCGATCGCTTCCGCGATGGCCATCATGGTGGACGCCGTCCCCATGGTCATGCAGGTGCCATAGGACCGCGCGATGCCGCCCGCGACGTCGGTGAGCTGCTCGCCCGTGAGGGATCCGGCCCGGTACTCGTCCCAGTACCGGAAGGCGTCGGAGCCCGAGCCCAGCGTGCGGCCCTTGGCGTTGCCGCGCAGCATGGGGCCGGCCGGCACGAAGACGGCCGGCAGGCCGGCGCTGATGGCGCCGAGCAGCAGGCCGGGGGTGGACTTGTCGCACCCGCCCATCAGCACGGCGCCGTCGACCGGATAGGCGCGGAGGTGCTCCTCGACCTCCATGGCGAGGAGGTTGCGGTACAGCAGCGCCGAGGGCTTCAGCAGGTTCTCGAACAGGGAGATGGCCGGCATCTCCAGCGGCAGCCCGCCGGCCTGGAGCACGCCGCGCTTGACGTCCGCGACACGCTCCCTGAAGTGGCCATGGCAGGGGTTGATGTCCGACCAGGTGTTCAGGACCGCGATGATCGGCTTGCCGGCCCAGTCTTCCGGCTCCAGGCCGAGCTGCATCGCGCGCGACCGATGGTTGAAGGAGCGGAAGTCGTCGCCGGCGAGCCAGCGGGCGCTGCGCAGCGTTTCAGGCGTCCTGCTCATCGCGAAGGGGTCCCGGGTTCAACCGATGCCAGGGCCCGCGTCCCGCCCGGGACGGCCGGGGCGGAGCCGCGTTCAGACCCGGCCCGGAAGGCGGCCACGCAGATCCCGGCGAGGACGCTGCCGACGCCGAGCACGATGAAGGGCACGGTGAACCCGCTCGTCACCTGGCTCAGGTAGCCGATCAGCACCGGCCCGACGAAGCCGCCGAAGAGGTTGCCCAGCGCGCTGACGAGCGCGACAGCCGGCACGGCCTTCTCCTTGGGGAAGATCTCGACCAGGCGCGCGAAGACGAGCGGCAGGTGCATCTTCATCGGAAAGCCGAGCGCGACGAAGAGCGCGACCTGCAGCCACCACAGGCTCGGCGGGATCAGCGCCGCGACGATCAGCAAGGCGCCGGTGGCGGCCATCGGAATGGCGGCGTGGAGGCGCCGTTCCTGCCCGTGCCGGTCCGAATGCCAGCTCACCCAGTACAGGCCCGGGATGCCGACTAGGAAGGGCAGGCCCGCGATCAGCCCGATGGCGAAGGGCGACAGCTCGGGGAAGGTCTTCAGGTGCGACGGCAGCCAGACCTGGAAGCCGTTGATGAGGAGGTTGTGCAGCGCGAAGCCGGCGAAGGACGACAGCACGATGGGGTCGACCAGCACGGCCCACCAGCGCGGCGCCTTCGCGGGGACGAAGCGCGCCTGTTCCTCGGCATTGGCCCGCTCGACCAGGTCGCGCTCCGCGGGCGCCAGCCACCGCGCCGCGGCGGGGCTCTTCGGGATGCGCCACCACCAGAGCGCGGCCCAGATCCAGGCCGGCAGGCCTTCGACGACCATCATCAGCCGCCAATCGTAGTGGGCCAGGACGAAGCCGGAGATCGGGCCGGCCAGGAACGCACCCACGGGCGAGCTGAGGTTCCAGATCCCGAAGGCGCGGCCCCGCTCCTGCTTCATGAACCACTGGCTGAGCAGGATGGCGGCGGCGGCGAAGACGGGCCCCTCGAACAGGCCGAGGATGACCCGCATCGCGGCGAGCTCCCACAGGTTGGTGGCGAGGCCCGTGCCCATGGCGCCGAAGCCCCACAGGAGGAGCGCCACGCCGATGACGTTGCGCGATCCCATCTTCAGCGCCAGCCAGCCGGCGATCAGCTGCGTCGCCGAATAGCCCCAGGCGAACACGCCGGCGGTCAGCCCCGCCTGCGTGGCCGTCAGGTGCAGGTCCCTGGTAATGTAGGGAAGCGCGATGCCGAAGTTCGAACGGTCGAAATAGGCGATCGTGTACATCACGAAGACGACGGGGAGGATGTTGTTCCACCGGGCCCGGCCGACCATGCCTAGGTCGAGACCTGTCGTTCGCGCTGCCGTGTCCATGTTTTCCACCCCGTCGCTCGTCGTCTGCCCTCGTTGGAGCCGGATGCGGGGCCTCGGGCCCTCGCCGATGTGCGTCCCGTCAGCCCGAGGCGGCGGGGAAGGCCTGGAGCAGCCCCTTGGTGTAGCCGAGCGCGAAGGCGAAGAAGCGTTCGCGGGCGGGGTCGAGGTCGGACACGGGCACGTGGTCGGGGCACAGGATGCCGTCGTAGCCCACCTCGCGGTAGGTGCGGATCGCTTCCGCCATGTCGACCGCACCCTCGTCGGGGAAGCACTCGTGGAAGTCGAGGTACCCGCCCTTGATGTTGCGGAAGTGGACCATGAAGATCCGCTTGCGGCCGCCGAACTCGCGGATGGCCTCCTGCACGATCCTGTTCGGGTCGGTCGACATCTCGGCGACCGTGCCCTGGCAGAAGTTCAGCCCGTGCGACGCGCTTTCCGGCGCGATGTCGAGGAAGCGCTTCATGCCCTCCAGCGAGCCCACGACGTGGTTGACGCCGTTGAGGCCGCCCGGCGGGTAGGCCGGGTCGTGCGGGTGGCCGGCGAGCCGCACGCCCGCCGCCTCGGCCGTGGGGATGAGCTGATCGACCAGGAATTCGAGGGCCCGCCAGCCCTGCTCCTCGGTAACGCCGCCCGACGCGGTGCCGAGGACTTGGCCCACGGCTTCCTTCGTGCCCGTGGCGTTGGTGGCGATGTCGGCGCCGTGGGCGCCGCCTCCGGGATGTCCCACGCCCCAATAGGAGAAGTCGGCGTCTGCGGCGGGCGAATAGTCCCGCGCCCGGAAGGCGCTGCACCGCACGCCGCCGCGCCCTTCCGCGAAGCCGGTGCGGGTGATGCCGACCATCTGGACGTTGTACTTCAGGGTCGTCACGCCCCCGTCGGCCGCCGCGCGGATGTCGGCCCTCGCCTTCTCGGCCGTGCGCCGCGCCCGATCAGGGTTGTGGATGCTGTCGAGCAGCATGGAGCCGATGTCGAGCGCCAGCACCTCCAGCTTCAGGCCCAGGCTTTCCACCCAGCGTCGCTGATCCGCGACCTTGGCGGCATCCCACGCGCCGTCCGCCCCGAGCAGCTGTTCGTTGGGCCGGGTGTCGATGACGACGTCCGTGACGCCGAGTTGCCGCGACAGCTTCAGCCGCGCCTCGGTCGGGTTGATGATCTGCTCGCCAATGTACATGGTGGCGTTCCCCTCGGGTCTGTCGGGCGCGTGCCGCCGCGGCCGCCAGCCCAGCCCCGGCCGGCGGTCCCCGTCGCGCGCCTCTCGTGCCTGTTCAGATGGATGTCAGGTGATAGCCGCGGCCCGCGTAGTCGAACTGCGGCCATTCCGAGATCGCGAGCGCCGGATCCGCCGCGGACGCGTAATAGGCCCGGATCTCCCTGATCCTGCCGGTCGCGTCGTCGAACACGTACCACTCGTCGCCCCGCAGGGCCGTGCCGGACCTGGTCTTCCAGTGCGTCCACTCGATCACGGCTTCGGGCGCGGTCGACGAGCACAGGACCTTCTCGATGGTCCACCGCGAGCCGAGGTTCTCGACGCACCAGATCCATTTGCGGGCGATCGTGTCGCTGCCGCGCCACGGGATCGCGGGCAGGCCGGGCGGGAAGTAGTGCACCGCGTCGGGCGTGAAGCACGCCACCAACGCATCGTAGTCGGCCGCGTTGCAGGCGTCGAAGTAGCGCCGGATGGCGGCTTCCATGCGGGCGGGGGACAGGTCAGCCATGGACCGTCTCCGCCCGGATGCGGGGCGCGTCCTCGGGCCTCGCGCCCGCCGCTTTCCAGGCCGCGAAGTCGGCGCGCACCTGCGGGGTGGGCGGATACACCCCGTAAAGGCCCTCGCCCGCCGCGATGCGGTGGTGGAGGTACTTCTCCAACTCGTCGCGCGCCTCGCACAGGTCGGCCATCTCGGCCGCGAGGTGGCGCGGGATCACAGTGACGCCGTCGCCGTCGCCCACCAGGATGTCGCCGGGGTAGACCGCGACGTCCGCGCAGGCGATCGGCACGTTCAGGTCCGCCACGCGGTGGTAGGATAGCCGCGTGGAGGCGGTGATCGCCCTCGCATAGGCGGGGAAGTCGAGCTCGGCGAGCTCCTGCCCGTCGCGGAACGAGCCGTCGGTCACGATGGCGGCGGCCCCGCGCACCTTGAGGCGCGTCGGCAGCATGGCGCCCGCCGAGGCGGCGCGCGGGTCGTTGCGGCTGTCGATCACCAGCACGTGGCCAGGCGGGATGTTCTCCACCGCCTCCCACTGCAGATTGTCGGGGTTGGGGTGCGGCTTCAGCGTGTCGATGGTGTCGAGGTCCTCGCGCGCCGGGATCATGCGCAGCGTGTATGCCTCGCCGGCGAACCTGGTGGCCGACGGGTTGATCGGCTTCAGCCCGACCAGGAAGCACTGGCGCAGGCCCTTTTTGAACAGCTCGGTCGTCAATGACCCGCTCGTCACGGTCCTGAGCCGTTCGATGACCTCGCGGGGCACGGCGACGTCGTGTTTCGGGCTGGCATTCATGCGTTTCTCCCGGCGCGCGGCGGCGCTGCTCCCTCTTGTCACGATCCATCATAGTCACGGGGCGGCGGCGGGAAAGCGAGCTAACCGGCCGTGAGGCCCGCACGTCCCACCATGTGAGACGTGTAGTGTGACGACGGCGCCGACGGCAGAGCCAAGCCGATTGCCGCCTTCCGCCCCGGGCGCGACAGCACTATCAGCGGTCCACGCCGTCGGCGGGTCGGCCGACGCCCCGCCCGGGCGGGGACGTGACAGGGAGGGCAACATGGAACTGCTGGGGCAGTCGCTGATCGGCGCGAGCGCCGTTTCGGGGCCGGAGGACGACATCGCCGCCATCGACATGGCCACGGGGCAGCCGCTGGCGCCGCGCTTCTCCACCAGCTCGGAGCGCGACCTCGACCGCGCCTGCGCGCTCGCCGAGGCCGCCTTCGACTCCTACCGCGACCTGCCCCACGAGCGGCGCGCCGCCTTCCTGGAGGCGATCGCGCAGGCCATCCTCGACATCGGCGACGACCTCGTCGTGCGCTGCATGGCGGAAAGCGGCCTGCCCCGCGCGCGGCTCGAAGGCGAGCGCGGCCGCACGGTGGGCCAGCTGCGCCTGTTCGCCGGCGTGGTGCGCGACGGGGGCTTCCTCGACGTGCGGATCGACCCGGCGCTGCCGGACCGCAAGCCGCTGCCGCGCCCTGACCTGCGGCTGCGCAACGTGCCGGTCGGCCCGGTGGCGGTGTTCGGCGCGAGCAACTTCCCGCTGGCCTTCTCGGTGGCGGGCGGCGACACGGCCTCGGCGCTGGCCGCCGGCTGCCCGGTGGTGGCCAAGGCGCATTCCGCCCATCCCGGGACCTCCGAACTCGTGGGCCGCGCCGTGCAGAAGGCCGTCGCGGCCTGCGGCCTGCCCGAAGGCGTGTTCTCGCTGCTGTTCGACGGCGGGACCGCCATCGGCGGCGCCCTGGTGGCCGCCCCCCGCATCGCGGCCGTGGGCTTCACCGGCTCGCGCCGCGGCGGCCTCGCCCTGATGCAGGTCGCGGCCGCCCGGCCGGAGCCGATCCCGGTCTATGCCGAGATGAGCAGCATCAACCCCGTGATCCTGCTGCCCGGCGCGCTGGCGGCGCGCGGGGCCGAGATCGCGCGCGGCTTCGTGGGCGCGCTGACGCTCGGGGCCGGCCAGTTCTGCACCAACCCCGGGCTGATCCTGGCCGTCGAGGGCGAGGGGCTGCAGGCCTTTCTCGACGCCGCGGCGGCGGCCGTCGCCGAGGCGCCCGCCGCGACCATGCTGACACCCGCCATCGCGGCGGCCTACCGCGACGGCGTCGCGGCCCTGTCCGGCCGCGCGGGCGTGGCCACGCTGGCGCGCGGGCGCGAGGGCGGTCCCTTCCAGGGCCGCGCCGCCTTGTTCGCCACCGCGGCCGACGCGTTCCTGGCCGACCGCGCGCTCCAGGACGAGATTTTCGGGGCCTCCTCGCTCGTGGTGCGCTGCCGCGACGCGGCGCAGCTCGAAGCCGTGGTGGCGGCGCTCGAAGGCCAGCTGACGGCGGCCCTGCACCTGGCGGAGGCGGACCATCCCCTGGCCCGCCGGCTCCTGCCGCGGCTCGAGCGCAAGGTCGGCCGCATCCTGGTCGGCGGCTTCGGCACGGGCGTCGAGGTCTCCCACGCCATGGTCCACGGCGGCCCCTTCCCGGCCACCTCGGACGGGCGCACCACCTCGGTCGGCAGCCTCGCGGTCGCGCGCTTCCTCCGCCCGGTCTGCTACCAGGACCTGCCGGACGCCCTCCTGCCGGCGTCGCTGCGCGACGGCAACCCGCTCGGGCTGTCGCGGCGCCTCGACGGGCGGATCGCGCCGGCGGGCGCCTGATCCGGCACCGGCGGACCGGGAACGGTCCCGTGGCGCAGGACATCCCCGACGGCGGGGCGGAGCGACAGGACGGCGCGGCCCTCCTCGCCAAGGCCTGCGACGTGCTCGACGCGGTGGGGGCGGAGCCGGGCGGGTTGACGCGGGCCGAGCTGGCGGCGCGGCTCGGCCTGTCGCGCAGCACGCTTTATCGCATCCTCGGCAAGCTCACGGAACGCGGCCTGCTGCGCCAGGACCTCGCGCGGCGCGCCTATGTGCCGGGCTTCCGCCTGCTGGAGATCGCACAATCGGCCTGGTCCGCTCCCGACCTGCCGGGCGCGGCGGCGCCGGAGCTGCGGCACCTGCGCGACGTGACCGGCGAGACCGCCTATATCGCCGTGCTGGAAGGGCGCGAGGTGGTAGGGCTCGGCCGCTTCGAGGGTGCCCACACGGTGCGGTCGGCCGCCCAGCTGGGCCAGCGCAAGCCCCTCCACTGCACGAGTCAGGGCAAGGCGATCCTGGCGTTCCTCCCGGACGCGGAGCGCGACGCCCTGGTGAAGCGCATCGTGCTCAAGCCGCTCACGGCCCGCACCATCACCGACCGCGGGCGCCTGCTGGCCGAGTTGCGGATCGTGCGGTCGCGGGGCTTCTCGACCGACGACGAGGAGATCGTGGAGGGAATACGCTGCGTCGGGGCCCCGGTGCTGACGGCCGACGGCCGCGTGCTCGGCGCCATCAGCGTGGCGGGGCCCGCCTGGCGGATGACGACGCGGCGCCTCGACCTGCTCGGCCCCGAGATGATGGCGGCGGGCCGGCGCATCGGGGCGCAGTTCCGCGGCCCCGCCGGGCCGTCCGCCCCGCTCGGCCCGGCGCGCGTGGTCGCCCATGGGCCGCCGGCCTTCCTGGGCTCCGCGCCCCGCTGGTGCGGGGCCGCGGGCGCGCTCTGGTGGGCCGACGCGCTGGCGCCCGCGGTCCGTCGCCTCGCCGGGGACCGCGACGCGACGCTGCTCCGCTGCGACGCGCCGCTCTGCGCCCTGGCGCCGGGGACCGGCGGCGCCGCGATCGTGGTCGACGCCGAGGGCGTCGCGCTCCGCCTGTCGCCCGAGGGCGAGGTCCTGGCGCGGCGCCGGGAGGACGGGCTCGCGCGCCTGCTGGCGCTGAGGGCGCATCCCGGCGGGGAACTCTGGGGCAGCGCCCTGGAGCCGGACGGGGGCGGCTCTGCCATCGGGCCGCTCGCGCGGGACGGCACCGTGGCGGCGGCGTGGCGGCTCCCGGGCCCGGCATCGGCCCTGGCCTGGGCACCGGACGGCAGCGCGGTCTTCGCGGCCGTCCCCGACACCGGCACCGTGTACCGGCTCGAGCCGCGCCGGCCGGTTCCGCTGGCCCTGGCGCGCCTGCCGGCGGGCGGCGGGCGGCCGTCCGGCCTGGCGGTCGACCGCGACGGCGGCGTGTGGACGGCGCTGCGCGACGGCTGGGGCGTCGCCCGCCTGGGCCCGGACGGCGAGATCGACCGCCTGCTGCCGCTGCCCGTGCCGCAGCCGACTGACCTCGGTTTCGGCGGCGCCGACCTCGAAACGCTCTACGTGACATCGGCCCGCGACGGCGTGCCGCTGGACGTGCTGAACACGGCCCCCCTGTCCGGCCACCTGCTCGCGCTGTCGCCCGTCACCTGCGGCGCGGAAGAAAGCCCCTCCGACTGGCTTTGAAGCGCCGTCTCATATCGTGGGACGCCGGCGGGGGCGTGCCGCGCGCCGGCGTTGCGCGTCGCCCGGTCCCGGACGCAAATTCGGCTCATCGGCGCGCGGCCGGCTGGACGAGCCGGCGCCCCGGACGCGTCCCCGCCGCCGGGGCCGCGGGGACGCGCACCCGCGACGAGGACGACCATGCCGCAATATCTCGTCACCGCCTACGACGGGACGGACGCCGAGGCTCCGGCGCGACGCCAGGCCGTGCGCGACGCCCACATCGCCGGCGTGACCGCCATGGCGGCGAAGGGCGAGATCATCGTCGGGGGAGCCCTCGGCGACGAGGCCGGCGCGATGATCGGTTCGGTCGCCGTCGTCGAGTTCGCGAGCCGGGCCGACCTCGACGCCTGGCTGGCGCGGGAACCCTACGTGACCGGCGGCGTCTGGCAGACCGTCGCGGTCACCCCCATGCGGGTGGCGGTGCGCGCACCCTGACCGCGTAAACCCCGGGCAAAGAACGGCCATCGCAACGAGCCGGTCGCCCCCATCACAATGGAGGACGTCACATGAAGGTGCGCTATCGCTGGGTGATCCTGGCGTTCTTGTTCAGCGCCATGCTGATCAACTACATGGATCGGGCGGCGTTGTCGGTCGCCATGCCGTTCATGACCAAGGACTTCGCCCTGTCGCCGACGGAAAAGGGCCTGATCTTCTCCAGCTTCTTCATCGGCTACGCGCTGTTCAACGTCGTGGGCGGCGTCCTTTCCGATCGGATCGGCCCCAAGCGGGTCTTCTCCTGGTCGATGGCGCTGTGGTCGGTCTTCTGCGGCGCAACGGCGGGCGTGTTCGGCGTCGGCTCGCTCTTCGCCGTGCGCGTCCTGTTCGGCATGGGCGAGGGGCCGATCTCGGCGACCGCCAACAAGGCCGTCCATTCCTGGTTCCCGCTCGGCGAACGGGCGCGCGCCATCGGCATCAACCAAGCGGGCGGCCCGCTCGGCGGTGCGCTGGCCGGCCCCGTCGTGGGCTTCCTGGCGCTGACCACGGGCTGGAGGACGGCTTTCGTCGTCGTCGCCGTGCTGGGGCTCGCCTGGACGCTGGCCTGGCACTTCGTGGCGGCGGACGACCCGCGGACCAGCCCGCACGTGTCGGCCGCCGAGCGGGCCGAGATCCTGGACGGCGCGGCTCCCCCATCGCCGTCGGCCCGCCCCGTGCCGCTCTCGGCCCTGCTGCGCCGGCCGGTGATCTTCGTCATGGCCTTCTCGCTGTTCTGCTGCAGCTACAACCAGTTCTTCTTCCTCACGTGGTTCCCCACCTTCCTGGTGGATGCCAAGAAGCTGTCCCTGTCGCAGATGAGCGTGGTGGCCTCGGTGCCGTGGTTGCTCGGAGCCCTGGGCTACATCATGGGCGGCGTGCTGATCGACGCCGTGTTTCGCGCCACCGGCCGCCGCCTCTTCTCCCGCAAGGCGGTTCTGGTCCTGTTCCTCGCGCTCGGCGGGGCCTGCGTGGCAGGGGCCGGTTCGGTCGAAACCGCCACGCAATCCGTGACGCTGATGTCGGTGGCGGTCTGCTTCATCATGCTGACCTCGACGGCCTATTGGGCGCTGATCCAACTCGTCGTGCCCGGTGAGGCCGTCGGCGGCGCGAGCGGGCTGATGCACGGGCTCGGCAACGTGTCGGGGATCGTGGGACCCGCGCTCACCGGCTGGATCGTCCAGGATCTCGGCGGCTATGCCGCCGCCTTCCACGTGGCGGGCGGGCTCGCGGTCGCAGGCGCCCTGTCGGTCGCCTTCCTGGTGCGCGATGCCGCGGCGGAGCGGGCGGGACACCTCACGGCGGCCCTGCCGCGCCCCTGAACCGGACTCGGCGGCCCATCCGGAGACCACGGACGTGAAGACCAGCATAGCGTCGGTCGAGGTGATCGAACTCACCATCCCCTTCTCGGACGGGGGGCGCGGCGTCGGTCTGACGCCCCAGATATGGGACCGGTTCGAGACCGTGCTTCTGCGCGTGACGACGGAGGACGGCCTCGTCGGTTGGGGCGAGGCCTTCTCCTACGCCTGCCGAAGTGCCGTCTCGGCCGCCCTGCGCGACATGGTGGTCCCCCTCCTCGTCGGGGCCGACGCGGCCGACCCGGACGCGCTGTCCCGATCGCTTCAGCGCCGGCTCCACCTGTTCGGCCGCTACGGCATCACCCTGTTCGCCCTGTCGGCGGTCGACATCGCCGTCTGGGACCTCCGCGCCAAACGCGAGGGCGTGCCGCTGGCAGCGCTCTTCGGCCCGCGGCGGCGGACCGTCGTGCCGGCCTATGCGAGCCTGGTCCGCTACGGCGACCCCGGCCTGGTCGAGCGCTTCGCCGCCAAGGCCGTGGCGGAGGGGTTCCGCTCGGTCAAGCTGCACGAGACCGATCTCGACGCGATCCGGGCCGGCCGCCGCGGTGCGGGCGCGGGCACCCATCTCACGGTCGACGTGAACTGCGCCTGGACGGTCGACGAGGCGCACGCGATCCTGCCCGCCCTCGCCGCCCTCGACGTCGCCTGGCTGGAGGAGCCCGTGTTCCCGCCGGAAGACGCCGGGGCCCTGGCCGCGCTCGAAAGCGACGGGTCGGTGCCGATCGCGGCGGGCGAGAACGCCTGCACGCGTCACGAGTTCCGACGTCTCATCCGCTCCGGCGCCCTGCGCTTTCCCCAGCCTTCGGTGACGAAGGTGGGCGGCGTGGGGGAGTTCGCCGCGGTCCTGGCGGAGGCCGAAGCGGCGGGGCTCACCTGCATGCCGCACTCGCCCTACTTCGGCCCGGGCTATTTCGCGACCCTGCAGATGCTGGCGGTCGCTTCCGGCGACCCTATGCTGGAAGTTCTCTACGTCGAGCCCGACGCCTGTCCGGGCCTGAACACTCCACTGCTGCGCGGCGGCGCCGTGACGATACCCGACGAGCCCGGGCTCGGCTTCGCGCCGGACCCCGCCGTGCTGTCTCGCTACGCCGAAAGCCGTTGAGATGGGATTTTCGCCTCCGGCGCCGCGTCGATCTGCGGCCTCGCCCTCGCCGCCGCGTCCTCCACGCGACAAAAGAAGCGTCCGATCTCCCAGCTCAGCCTCCGGTTCAACAAGCGAGGTCCGCGTCCACCGACCCGCAGGCCGGGCTGGCCCATAGGACGACCCGCTCGCCCGCTTCAGCTCCTTTGCGACCGGACCCTGAGGCCTATCGGCGTCGAGCAGGTCCGACGCACCGAGCTTTTCAACCTCGCTTGCTCCTCGTCCCTGACCGCCGCGGCGAAGCTGACGAACCGGAGGGCATCCCGTGCAAGCTCAGCATGGCTCGGGTGAGCGCCATCGCTCGTTCGGCCCAGGTTTCCAGGTCGTCGGGTTTCCCGCTCCGATCGCACCAGCGCGGCAGGACCTTCATGGAGCCTGGGCCCGGCCGGCATCTCGAACGTCTTTTCCGGCTCGCACCGGCTCGGACAGTCCATCAGCATCGCTGTCGATGCCGCAGATCGACGACAAGCGGAGACGAGCGTCCATCCTCAGAACTTATCGCGGCGTCCTTCTGTTTCCGCTACGGGGATCAACGATCGCTCACGTCGATCAACTCCGAAAGGGAGTGGACGATGCGGTCGGGCACGACGCGGGTGCCGTCGGCTAATCCCACGGCGTGGATATCGTACCAGATGCCCCGCATGCCGTTTCGCTGTGGGCCCAGGACGTCCCATTCGAGGTGATCGCCGATCATCCATGTCTCGTGAGGTTCGACGCCCAGCGCATCCAGGGCTCGCCGGTATGCACGATCGTCCGGTTTGCCGAAGCCGTGTTCCCCCTCGATCTGGACGAGGTCGAACCGATGAGCGAGGTCGAAGCGGTCGATCTTGGCGCGCTGCTCCGGACCCGGGCCGTTCGTGAGGAGGCCGAGGCGCATGCCCATCCCCCTGAGACGGTCGAGGACGGCGTGGGTTTCCGGGAAGAGGCGCATGCGGTCGTGCCGGATCCGCGAGAAATGTCCTGCGAGCTCGACCTGCACCTGCATGTCCGGCGCGGGATGCCCATGCCGCGACAGCTCGCCGAAGGTGAGCGAGACGACCCGGATCCGCGCTTCCTCGACGCGAAAGCGCCAGTGTCGATGGTCGACGGGGTCGCTCCAGAACCTCTTGGAGACGGCCGACAGTGCGGCCGCCACGTCGACGGCGCGGAAAGGCCCGAGCCGCCCGGCTATGTGCCCGGTCGCTTCCAGCCATGCGGCGTCCGGATCGGCATGGGCCGCGATCAGGGTGTCGTCGAGGTCGAACAGGATCGCCTTCGGCCGCGCGGACCCGGCCTGAACCGGGTTCGCGTCGTCGAACCACCGTCCCGTTCTCACCGGAGAAGGCGACCCTCTATTGGGGCTGTCGGAAGCTCTTTCAGCCATCGTGAACCATCAGGCCGCTGTCGGCCGACGCGAGCGAGGGGATCAGGGCCTCCATCTGCGGCATCGCACGGTCGCGCATGAGGGCCCGCAACTGTTCGGCCATCCTCATGCCGATGCTCGTCAACTCGCCGCGCCGCGTCGCCAGGATGAGGTCGCGCGTGATGCGCGGGCCCGGCAGCGGCATGATCTCGACGCCGGAGATGTGCGAGACTCCCTGCATCACGCAGAGCGGGGTGGTGATCGCGACCCCGATCCCGGTCGACACCATCGCCAGCAGCGTGTCGGAGGTATCGAACTCAAGGACGGCCGGCGGCTCCAACTGCAGCCGCGCCAGATGTGTCTCGATCTGCTGCCCCATGTGGGAGCGGGCGCTGTGGCGCACCAAGATCTGCCGCGCCAGCACGTCCCGCAGGTCCCGGCCGCGCAACGACGGCGCGAGACTCCGCGGTACGACGAGCACGAAGGGCTCACGGAACAGAGGATAACGCGTGACCGCCATGAGGCCCTCCATGGGATCGCTGGTGATGGTGGCGTCTATCGCGTGTCTGACGAGCGCCTCCGTGTGCGAGAACGCCAGCCCGGACCAGGCCGTCAGGCGCAGCGTCATGCTCCCCTGCATCAGCTCCTTGACGAAGAGCGCGCCGATCGTGCCGGCGAACGAGTCGACGAAGCCGAACCGCACCTCCAGCCTTTCCGGCAGCACGGCGGCGGCGCGCGTGGTGGCGATCACGCGTTCGACCTCCGACCGAAGGTCGCGCATCTGGGCCACGAGCGCCCGCCCGGCAGTGGTCGCCACCATGGGGCGACGATCCCTCACCAGGAGAGGGGCCCCGATCGTCGCCTCGACGCGCTTCACCGCTTGGGAGACCGCCGGCTGCGTCAGGCCGAAGCGCACGCCCGCTTCGCTCATGCTGCCACATTCGGCGACAGCGGCAGCGATCTCCAAGGTACGAATGTCGACGGACATCAGTGACGCGCTTCATCATCAGTATAAGTGTCAATTATAGACGGTGCTCGGCCCTTGCTCTGCGATAGATCCCCTGTCAACCTTCTATCAGTTGTTCGATTGATGTGCAAGTGATTGGGTCTTGTGCAATGGATGCTGAAGTTGTCGTCATCGGCCTGGGGGCGGTGGGAAGCGCCGTGCTGTATCAACTCGCCGCCCGCGGGCTGAATGTCGTCGGCGTGGACCGCTATGCCCCGCCGCACGAGTTGGGATCCAGCCACGGCGAGACGAGGATTACCCGGCAGGCGGTGGGGGAGGGCGCGGCCTATGTGCCCTTCGTGACCGCCTCGCACCGTATCTGGCAGGAGCTCGAAGCCGCGACGGGCGAAACCCTCTTCGTGCGGTGCGGCGCCCTCGTCATGGCGCCCGGCGGGGCGCCCACGTCCCACCACGGCAAGCCGGACTTCGTCGGGCGCTCGCTCGCCACCGCCCGCGCGTTCGACATCCCGCATGAACTCCTCGACGCCTCCGAGATCAGGTCCAGGTTTCCCCATCTGCGCGTCACCGACGATGTCAAGGCCTATTACGAACCCGGCGGAGGTTACGTGCTCCCGGAGCGCTGCATCGCGGCGCAGTTGCGGATGGCGGCGCGTCACGGGGCGGCGATCCGCACGGGCGATGACGTCACGGCGGTCACCCAAGTCGGAGAGGCGGTCGAAGTCCGGCTGTCGTCCGGCGCCGTGCTCCGCGCCGGACGCGCCGTGGTCGCCGCGGGCGCCTGGGCCGGCGACCTGCTGGGAACTCCGTTCGACCGCCTGCTCACCGTGAACCGCCAGGTCCTGCACTGGTTCGAGGCCGAGCCCGATGCCGACTTCGGTGCGAGGCCCCCGGTGTTCATCTGGATGCACGGCCCGACCGACGTCGACTACCTCTACGGCTTCCCTCCCCTGGCAGGCGACAGCCGCGTCAAGGTCGCCACCGAGCAATATGCCTTCACGACGACGGCGGACGGCGTCGAACGCCGCGTCGCCCCCAGCGAGTCGGCCGACATGTTTGCGACCCACGTCCACGGCAGGGTCGCGGGCATCACGTCGAAGGCGGTAAAAGCGGCGGCCTGTCTCTACACCGTGACGCCCGACCTCGGGTTCATCATCGATCAGGCTCCTGGGCAGGACCGGCTGACGGTGGTCTCGGCCTGTTCCGGCCATGGTTTCAAGCACTCGGCCGGGATCGGCTCGGTCGTCGCCGAACAGATCGCCACGGGCAGCAGCCCTGTCGACCTCACGCCCTTCCGCTTGGCGCGGTTCGCTTCTCGATGAAATTCCGCGCACACCGGCCCAACTGACCCACCCAGCATCGACCCGAAGGAGGTCCTCCATGAAGAGACACGTTCATCCGACCCTGCTCGCCACCCTGCTCGTCTGCGGCGCGGCCGCGTCCGCGAAGGCGGACCAGGCTTCCTGCATGAACGACACGCTGTGCAGGATCATGACGACGAAGGTCCTGAAGGTCGGGACGAAGGATGATTACAAGCCGTGGTCCTACCGCGATGCGAGCGGGAAGTTCGCCGGCATCGAGGTCGACCTGGCGGAGGATCTCGCCGCGAAGCTCGGCGCCAAGGCCGAGTTCGTGAAGGTGAATTCGGCCAATCGCTTCGAATTTCTGGCGCAGGGCCAGATCGACGTGATGATCGCCTCGGCCTCCGAGACGGCCGAGCGTCGCAAGATCGTCGGCTTCGTGCATCCCAACTACTATTCGTCGGGCTACAACGTCCTCCTGCCGAAGGCCGCCACGGTCAAGGACTGGGGCCAACTGAGCGGTCAGACGATCTGCGCCCTGCAGGGGGCGTGGTACAACAAGCCGGCCTCGGAGAAGTTCGGCATCAAGCCGCTCGCCTTTTCGGGCGAAGCGGAGGTCGAGAGCGCCTTGAAGCAGGGGCGCTGCATCGGCATCCTCGAGGACGACAACCTCATCAATCTCCAACTCGCCGACACGCAGCGCTGGGCCGGCTATGCCATGCCGCTGCCGAGCCAGGAGGACACGCCCTGGGGCATGGCGGTGCGGCTCGACGACCTGCACAAGCCGCTCGGGATCTTCATCGGAGGGGCGATCTACGACTGGCACCGCTCGGGGAAGCTCCTCGACATCGAGAAGGCCAACGGGGTGGCGCCTTCGGCCTACCTGGTCAAGGCGCATGACGGAGCGAAGGACACCCTCCCGACGCCCAACTGAACACCTCCCCGCCTTCGAGGATCGCTGCATCATGGGCGAAGCCGTACGGACCTTCTTTCTCGAGCTGAAGCTGAAGTTCGGGATCAATCTCACGATCTTCTACGACGGCTTCGACTCCGAGAGGTTCGTCACCGGCATCGTCACGACGGTCGAGCTCGTCGCCTTGTGCGTCTTCTTCAGCGTGATCGTGGGCGGGATCGGTGCCGTGATCCTGAGACTGTCCCGCGGCCCGTTGGCCGCGGCAGTGCAGGGCTACGTCGCCCTCGTGCGCAACACCCCCTTGCTGATCCAGATGTACTTCTTCTATTTCGGCGTGAGCCCGGTCCTGCCGGCCGGGCATTCGGCCATCGGCCTGCCGGTGCCGCTCGTGGGCAACTTCGCATGGGCCGTCGTGTCGCTGTCGCTATACGCCGGAGCCTTCAACATCGAGAGCTTCCGGGCCGGCCTCGGCGCGGTCAATCGATCCTATGAAGAGGCGGCGCTGGCCCTGGGCTACACGCGCATCCAGGCCCTCCGCTACGTCCTTGCGCCGCTGGGCCTGCGCTTCTCCTTCGCCTCGCTCGCCAACAACCTGGTCGACCTGACCAAGTCGACCACAGTGGCCTACGCCATCGGCGTTAGCGAGCTGCTCTACGTGTCCAACCAGATCTGGTCCGACAGCCTCAACACGTTCGAGATGATGAACGTCATCCTGATCGTCTACCTGATCCTCACGGGACTCGTCGTGTGGGCTATCTCGGCCCTGCAGAGGGCGCTCCACGTACCCGGCTTCGGCGCCAACTGACGGGAGGGCGACGCCATGTCGACATCATCGATCGTCGCGACGGTCCTGAAATGGACGCCGTTCATCCTGCAGGGATTTCTGCTGAACGTCGTCATCAGCGTCATCGCCATCTCGGTCGGGACCCTGCTGGGCACCTTCCTGGGATTCGGCCAAGTCGCCCACGGGAGCGTCTCGCGCCTGAGCGCCCGCGCCGTCACGCAGGTGTTCCGCAACGCACCGTGGCTCGTGCTGCTCTTCTACTGCATCTTCCTGATCCCCTACTCGATCAGGGTGCTCGGAACGACGATCATCCTGCCGAGCTGGCTGCGAGCCACGGTCGGCTTCACGATCCCGGTCGCCGCCAACTTTTCCGAGATCGTCCGCGGCGCCATCGGATCCGTCCCGTCCGGGCAGTGGGAAGCCGCCGAGGCCCTGGGCTACGCCCGTGGCGCCACCCTGTTCCGCATCATCCTGCCACAGTGCTACTCTCGCATGCTGCCGCCTTGGATGAACCTCTACGCGCTGCTGATCACGGCGACGCCACTGGCCTCGATCGTCGGGGTGGAGGAGGTCCTGAGCAGGACCCAGGCCGCGCTGCAATCCGAGACGCAGCCGGACCTGCTGATGCCGATGTACGGCGCCCTGCTGCTCCTCTTCTTCCTCTACGCCTACCCGATCTCCCGGGTGAGCAAAATCTTCGAGCGCCGCTTCAACCGAGCTTAGGGTCACAACATGCAAGCCCAGGAAAAGTCGGCTCCGCTCGTCGTGCTGAAGGACGTCAGGAAGACGTTTGGGAAATTCGAGGTGCTGCGAGGGATCGACATGTCGATCAACCGCGGTGAGGTGGTGGCGATCATCGGCCCGTCCGGATCCGGCAAGTCTACTGCGTTGCGCACCATCAACGGCCTCACCCCCGTGACCAGCGGCACGGTGCACGTCGGCGGCGTCGAGGTCACCTCGCCCACGGTGAACAAGGTGGCGCTGCGCCACCACGTCGGGATGGTCTTCCAGCAGTATAACCTGTTCCCCCACAAGACCGTGCTGGAGAACGTCGCTATGGCTCCCATCCAGGTCCTGCGCCAGCCCAGGCGCGACGTTGAGGAGCGGGCGCGACGGCTGCTCGCCGAGATGCGGCTGCCCGATAAGTCCGCCAACTACCCCGGCGAGCTGTCGGGCGGGCAGCAGCAGCGGGTCGCCATCGCGCGCGCTCTCTGCATGGAGCCGGAGGTCATCCTCTTCGACGAGGTGACCGCAGCGCTCGACCCCGAGATGGTGAACGAGGTTCTGGCAGCCGTGCGCAAGGTGGCGGAGAGCGGCGTCACCTGCGTCCTGGTCACCCACGAGATGGGCTTCGCGCGCGAGGCTGCCGACCGCGTCTACTTCACGGACAAGGGCGTCATCGTGGAGCATGGCTCGCCTGCCGAGGTGCTCGGGAACCCGCAAGCCCCCCGCACCCGAGAGTTCTTGAGGAAGGTTCTGTGAACGATGAGCGAGCACGGCGAGAGGGTCACGATGTGGCTCGCGGCGCCGTGAGTGCCTCTGCGATTCAGACTCGCTCCTTTGATTCGACAGGTCCCGGTCCGCACCGCGACGGCTCGCGTGCCCGGCGCGGATATTTCGCCAACGGCCTACCCGACAGTGAGGCCGAGCACCGCGCAGATGCCTGATGTCGGAAGCGAGGCTTGCAGAGTGTCCTTCACAGAACGGAGACCCTATCGTCTGACGATAGTGGCTGATGTCTGCTGTCATGCCGGCCCCGCTTGGAAGCGGCCGTTCTGCTCTCCACCCACTTCTGCTGCACAGCTGAAGTCGACATCTAGGACGGTGGAGGCCAGTCAAGGCCAACTCCGAACCAGACATTCGCCGTTCAACCACGCGAGCTGTGATACGTCGATGGAGTGAGCTTCTGCCTTGGCTCGCTCATCCCATGTGCTCTGCACGAGGTCGACGGCGGTGCTGGAGCCCATCGTCGCGGACCTCGATTCCCTGCACCGTGTTCAAGCTCAACATGGCGTCGTTCGGTGCGAGCCGGTTGGGTACAAGAGACCTGTGAACTCGAGGTCGAGTCCAGCATCGTTCCGTCAGGTCCCGAACAATTCGCTGAAGAACGCCTGCATGCTGGCCCAGGAGCGCGCGTCCGCGCCCGCATCGTAGCGCACCATCTCGGGGCGATTCATGCGTCCGGCCGCTTTGTTGGTGAAACTGTGCACGACGCCACCGTAGACGTGAAGCTGCCAGTCCACCTTGCCGGCCCGCATCTCGTCTTCGAACGCCCGGCGTTCGTCGAAGGGGACGGAAGGGTCGTCGGCGCCGATGCAGGCCAGCACCTTGCCCTTGATGGCCACGGCGTCCTGAGGCCGCGCCGTGAGCAGGCCGGAATGGAACCCGACCACGCCCGCCACGTCGGCGCCGCTACGCGCGAGTTCGAGAGCCATGGTGCCGCCGAAGCAGAAGCCGATGGCGCCGATCCGGGCTGCATCCACTCTGGGCTGCTTGAGCAGGACATCGAGGCCGCCGTGGGCGCGGGCGCGGGTGCCCGTCGGGTCGGCGCGCATCGGTCCGATCAGGCCCATGACGGTCCCGAGATCCTCGATGACTTCACCCCGGCCGTGCAGGTCGCAGGCCAGCGCGACATAGCCGAGCCCCGCCAAGCGCTCCGCCCGCGACTTCGCATGCTCGCCGAGCCCGAAAGCTTCCGGAAACACGAGGACGCCCGGACGCGGTGCCGTCGAGCTGTCGTCGTGATAGAGCTGGCCCACCATCGACAGGCCATCGGCTACGTATTCGACTGTTTCGTTTCTGATCACTTTGGGCTCCTGCGTTGGATCGTCGGCAACGGCCCAAAGGGGGCGGGTCGCTTCGCGAGTTTCGCCAGCGTCGCCACTTCCATGACCCGTGACCGCTCTGGCGAGCGTTTCAGGATGCGGGCTCGGCGAGCGCCCGGTCGAGGGCGGCCAGGAGGCGCGGGTCGTCGGCGGCGATGTCGGGCGAAAACCGGCCCATCACCCGCCCGTCCCGGGCGACAAGGAACTTCTCGAAGTTCCACAGCACTTCCGCGCCGTCGCGGCCCGCCAGGCCATGGCTCGCCAGTCGCTCGCGCAGCGCCTCGGCACCCACCGCCTGCGGCACCGCCTCCGTGAGGGCGCGATAGAGGGGATGGATCGCGTCGCCCTTGACGCTGATCTTTCCGAAGAGGGGGAAGGTGACGTCATAGGTCAGCGAGCAGAAGGCCGCGATCTCCTCGTCTGATCCTGGTTCCTGCCCGCGGAAGTCATTGGCGGGAAAGCCGAGAACCTCCAGGCCCGCCATCCTTCTGTCTCGATACAGCGCTTCGAGCCCCGCATATTGCACCGTCAGCCCGCAGCGGGATGCGACGTTGACGATCAGCAGAACGTGGCCCCTGTGGCGCGCGAGGCTGTCCTGCAACCCGTCCATGCGGATCAAAGGGATATCGCCGATCGCGGTCGGCCGGTCGGTCGCAGCCCCGCTCACACGAGGGACCCGCCGCCGTCGACGACGATCACCTGGCCGGTGCCGTAGCTCTGCCGCATGAGGTAGAGGTAGCTTTCGGCGACCTCAGCGGCTTCGCCGGTGTGGCCCACCGGCAGGTGGGCGGCGGCACCGGCATAGAGGCCCTCGCGGTCGGCCTCTGCCATCCCGGCCCAGAGCGGCGTCTTGACGAGGCCCGGCGCGACCGCGTTGACCCGGAGCGGCGCGAGCTCGATCGCCAGGGCGCGGGTGAGGCCCTCGACGGCCGAGCAGACGCTGGCGCCGAGCGACCAGCCGGAACGCGGCCGCCGCCCCGCCGTGCCGGTCGTGAAGGTGATGGAGCCGCCAGGACGGAGGTGCGGGCTGCCGAACTTGGCGGCCGTGAAGGCGCCCCAGTAGCGCAGCGCGAAGAAGCGCTGCGCGGCGGCGATGTCCGTGTCGGCGAGGCTGCCGAGCATCAGCGTCTCGCCGGCCGTGAAGACGAGGTGGTCGAAGGCGCCGATGCTGGCGAACAGCGCTTCCACGGCCGCGGCGTCCGTGAGGTCGAGCGCGTGGCCCTCGGCGTTCGCCGGCAGCATCGCCAGCGCCTCGTCGACCCGCGCCCGGCGGCTCGACGCGATCACGACCGTGGTCCCCTCGCGCGCCGCCGCCTGAGCGGTCGCCAAGCCGATGCCGGAGCTGCCGCCCAGCACCACGATCCTCTTTCCATCCAGGCTCATGTCGATCTCCCCGTCGGTGTCAGAACCGAATCACGACCTTGCCGAAATGCGTGGCGCCTTCGAGGTGGCGCCACGCGTCGCGCGCCCGCTCGAACGGGAACGTGCTGTCGATGACGGGGCGCATCCCGTGCAGCGCGATGGCGCGGTTCATCGCCTCGAACATCTCGCGCGAGCCGACATAGACGCCCCGCAGCCCGACGCGGCGGAACAGGATCGCCGTGGGGTCGACCTCGCTCCTGCCGGTCAGCACGCCGATTATGCCGATGCTGCCGCCGACGCGCGCCGCCCGGATCGAGCGCGCCAGCGTGCCGGCGCCGCCCACCTCCACCACGTGGTCGACGCCGAGCCCGCCCGTGAGGCGGAGCACCTCGTCCTGCCACTCGGGCATGGTGCGGTAGTTGATCGCCGCGTCGAGGCCCAGGCCCCGCGCGCGCTCCAGCTTCTCGTCCGACGAGGAGGTGCCGATCACCCGCGCGCCCATCATGGCGGCGAACTGCAGCGCGAAGATCGACACGCCGCCGGTGCCCTGCACCAGCACCGTGTCGCCCGCCGTCACGTCGCCGACGTGGCGCAGCGAATGCCACGCCGTCACGGCCGCGCAGGGCAGCGTCGCCGCCTCCTCGAAGGACAGGTGCTCGGGGATCGAGACGAGGCCCGTCTCGTGCAGCACCACGGAGTCGGACAGCACGCCGTCGAGCGTGCCGCCCAGCGCCCCCGCGGTGTTGGCCTCGGTGAGGCCGCCGCCGAGCCAGCTCTGGCAGAAGATCGGGCAGACCCGGTCGCCCGCCTTGAACAGCGTCGTGCCGGGGCCGACCGCCTCCACCTCGCCGGCGCCGTCCGACAGCGGCACGAGGCCGCGGCGCGGCGGGCCGCCGTAGGTGCCCTTCACAGTCATCAGGTCGCGGTAGTTCAGCGAGGCCGCCCGCATGCGGACCAGCACCTGGCCGGGGCCGGGCACGGGCTTCTCGACCTCGACCACGTCGAGGCCGTCGATGACGGCATCGGGCCGGGCGATCCGGATCTGTCTCATCGTCTGGCTCTCCATAGAGGTCGGTGTCGCGGCGTCAGCGGTGGACGGCCTGCATCTGAGCCGCAGGATAGCGGGTGCCGGCCGCGGCGCCGGGCGGCAGGGCGCGGTCGAGCCGGGCGAGGTCGTCTGGCGTGAGGGCCACGTCGAGCGCCCCGAGGTTCTCCTCGAGGTAGGTCCGCCGCTTGGTGCCGGGGATCGGCACGATGTCGTCGCCCTGGGCCAGCACCCAGGCCAGCGCCACCTGCGAGGTGGCGCTGGCCTTGTCGCGCGCCACCTCGGCGATGGCGTCGACGAGCGCGAGGTTGCGGTCGAAGTTCTCGCCCTGGAAGCGCGGCGCGGTGCGGCGGTAGTCGCCCTCCGCCACGTCCTCCGGCTTGCGGAACTGCCCGGTGAGGAAACCGCGGCCGAGCGGGCTGTAGGGCACGAAGCCGATGCCGAGCTCGCGCAGCACGGCCAGGATCCCGTCCTCGGGGTCGCGGGTCCAGAGCGAATATTCGGTCTGCAGCGCCGTGATGGGGTGCACCGCATGGGCGCGCCGGATCGTGTCGGGCGCGGCCTCGGACAGGCCGAGATACTTGACCTTGCCGGCCTTCACGAGGTCCGCCATGGCGCCGACCGTGTCCTCGATCGGCACCGTGGGGTCGACGCGGTGCTGGTAGTAGAGGTCGATGACGTCGAGGCCCGAGCGCTTCAGGCTTGCGTCGCAGGCCTGGCGCACGTAGTCGGGCCGGCCGTCGACGCCCTTGAAGCTGCCGTCCGGGTTGCGGACGTTGCCGAACTTGGTGGCCACCACCACCCATTCGGAGCGCTCGCGCACGGCGCGGCCGACCAGCTCCTCGTTGCGCCCGATGCCGTAAGCGTCGGCGGTGTCGAGGAAATTCACCCCGAGGTCGAGGGCGCGGTGGATCGTGGCGAGCGATTCCGCGTCGTCCCGCCCGGCATAGAAATCCGACATGCCCATGCAGCCGAGGCCGAGGGCGGAAACTTCGAGCCCCTGGGTTCCGAGCTTGCGCGTCTTCATGGCCGTCTCCGTTCTGTGGGGGGCGCCGATGCGGTCGGCGCCCCCGGGTGAACCTTCACCTGGATCGGGGCCGCGGGAGGGCGGCCTCCGTCACGCCGCGGCGGCGGCGCCCTTCAGCGACGCCATGTCGATGACGAAGCGGTATTTCACGTCGCCCTTGGCGAGACGCGCATAGGCGCCCTCGATCTCGCCCATGGGGATCGTTTCGCAATCGGCCAGCACGCCCCGCGCGGCGCAGAAGTCGAGCAGCTCCTGGGTTTCGGGGAGGCCGCCGATGATCGAGCCCGCCAGCGTCTTGCGGCGATACGCCAGCGCGCTGCCGGGGAAGGGCTTCAGGGGATCGAGAGCGCCCACCAGCACCTGCGCGCCGTCGAGCTTCACCAACGCCATGTAGGGCGCGACGTCGTGGCTGACCGGGATGGTGTTCAGCACGAAGTCGAAATATTCGGCGCGTTTCGCCATGGCGTCGGCGTCGGTGGACAGCAGGAACTTGTGGGCGCCCAGCGCCGCGGCGTCCCGCTCCTTCTCGGACGACGTGGTGATCATCGTCACCTCGGCGCCCATCGCAGCGGCGAGCTTCACGCCCATGTGGCCGAGGCCGCCGAGTCCCACGATGCCGACCTTCCGGCCGGGGCCGACCTTCCAGTGGCGCAGCGGCGAATAGGTGGTGATGCCGGCGCAGAGCAGCGGGGCGACGCGGGCCAGGTCGAGCCCCTCGGGCACCCGCAGCACGAAGTCCTCGGTGACGACGATCCGGTCCGAATAGCCGCCGAGCGTGGGCTCGCCGGTCTCCCTGTCCTTGCCGTTGTAGGTCGTCACCATGCGGGCATTGCAATATTGCTCCAGTCCGGCCCGGCAGGACGAGCAGTCGCGGCAGCTGTCGACGAGGCAGCCCACGGCGGCGAGGTCGCCGGCCTTGAAGCGCGACACCTCGGCCCCGACGGCGCTCACCCGGCCGACGATCTCGTGGCCCGGCACGCAGGGGTAGACGGTGCGGCCCCAGTCGTTGCGGACGTAATGCAGGTCGGAGTGGCACACGCCGCAGAAGGCGATGTCGATGGCGACGTCGCGCGGGCGCAGGTCGCGGCGCGTGAAGGAGAAGGGCGCCATGGGCGTGGCGGCGTCCGCGGCGGCGAAGCCGATGCATTGGAACATGGAAGAGCTTCCCGGTGGGGGTTTCGCCGCCAGGGTGGCATCCCCTTCGACATCGCACTAGAGGGGGCAATGGCGATGGGTCATGAAGGGGAGCTTCACGATGCAGATCGGGCGCAGCGAACTCGGCGAACTCAGCTTCTTCGCCGTCGTGGCGCGGCATCGCAGCTTCAAGGCGGCCGGGCGCGAGCTCGGCGTCTCGGCCTCGGCACTCAGCCAAACGCTGCGGTCGCTCGAGGAGCGCTTCGGCATTCGCCTCCTCAACCGCACCACGCGGGCCGTGGTGCCGACGGAGGCCGGGCAGGGACTGTTGGAGAAGCTGGAGCCGGCGCTGCGGGGCATCGCCGAAGCCGTGGCGGCGGTGCGCGACCGCGGCGGCGAAGCGAGCGGGACGTTGCGCCTCAACGTCACCGGCACGGCGGCGCGCCTCGTCTGCGCGCCCCTGGTGGGCGCCTTCCTGGCGCGCCACCCCCGCGTGCGCCTGGAGATCGTCACGGAGGACCGCATGGTCGACATCGTGGCGGGCGGCTTCGACGCCGGCATCCGCTTCGGCGACACGGTCCCGCGCGACATGGCGGCGCTGCGCATCGGCTTCGCGCACCGCTTCGCGGTGGTGGGCTCGCCGGCCTATTTCGCCGCGACGCCCCGGCCCGCCACACCGGCCGACCTCGCCCGGCACCGCTGCATCCGCTGGGCCTTCACGGATGGCGGCTACATGCGGTGGCGCTTCGAGAAGGGCGACGAGGCGGTCGAGATCGACGTCGACGGCCCGCTGGCGGCGAACGAGACGGAGGTCATTCGGCAGGCGGCGCTCGACGGCGTCGGCCTCGCCTACCAGCTCGAACAGCACCTCGCGGCGCCGATCCTCGATGGACGGCTCGTCCGCGTGCTGGAGGATTGGTGCCCGCCGCGCCCCGGCTTCTCGCTCTACTATCCGCGGCAGCGCCAGGTGCCGGCGGCGCTGCGGGCCTTCATCGACGTCGCGCGCGACGCCGGATGACACGCGACGCGAGCGGGGTCAGACGCGGGGCAGCCCGTCCTCGGTGATGGCCTCGACGATCACCTGCGCGGTTCCGGCCGGGACCGTGCCGGTCAGGCGCATCGTCGTCCAGTCGCCGCGCAGGTACAAGCCGACCGCCGCCAGCGCCGTGAGGACGTTGGTGACGGGGAAGGACCACCACAGCCCCGCGGTGCCGAGCACCTGCGGGCGCGACAGCACGTAGGCCAGCGGGAACTGCAGGACCCACTGAGACACGAGCGCCAGCACCATCGCGGCCACCATGGTGCCGGCCGCCCGGAACGTCGACACGATGGTGAGCTGGAGGGCGATGAAGCCCCAGGCGGGCGCCATGATGCGGATGAAGCGCCCGCCCTCGGCCACGACGGCGGGATCGCCCGACACGAAGAAGCCCACGATGGCGGGAGCGGCGGCCGCCGCCGCGATTCCCACCAGGGTCAGGACCATGAAGCCCAGCGCGCCGGCGAGCCGGGTGGTCCGCGCCGCGCGCTCGACCTGGCCCGCCCCGATGCTCTGCCCGACGAGCGCCGCCGCCGCGGTCGACAGGCCGAGCGCCGGGATGGTGACGACCTGGAGCACGTTCGCGCCGATGCCGTAGGCGGCGAGCGTGACGGTGCCGAAGCTCGTCACAAGGAACGACAGGACGATGAGGCCGACCGCCCGCGCCGACAGCTCGATCGAGGCCGGGAAGCCGAGCCGGAACGCGCGCCGGATATAGGCGAGGTCGGGCTTCAGCCCCGCCGGCGTGACGCGGATGCCGTAGGTGCCCCGCCACAGCAGCACGATGGCCGCCAGCGTGGCCAGGCCCTGCGTCCCGAGCGTTGCCAGCGCGGCCCCCATGACGCCGAAGGCCGGCACGGGGCTCCAGCCGAAGATGAGCAGCGGGTCGAGCGCGAAGTTCAGCACCACCGTACCGGCCACGATGGCGAGCGGCGCCACGGCCCGCCCGACGCCGCGCATCAGCGCCTGGGACATGGCGAAGGCGAAGACGAAGATCAGCCCGACGAAGGACACCCGCAGGAAGCCCAGGGCTTCGGCGTAGACCTCGGGCGCGACGCCGATGGCCTTGAGGATCAGCGGCGCCAGGGCGACGCCGACCGACCCCAGCACCATGGAGGTGCCGACCACCATGATCATGGTCTGGGCCGCCACATGGTCGACCATGGCCTGGTCGCGGGCACCGGCGTATTGCGCCGTCAGGGTGGCGCCCGCGACCGCGAGGCCGCCGCCGAGCGCGATCATCAGGAAGGTCACGGGGAAGCTCACCGATACGGCCGCGACCGCCGCGGCGCCGAGGCGCCCGACCCAGAAGGCGTCGGTGATCTGGTAGCCGGTCTGCAGCAGGTTTGCGAGGACGATGGGGACCGCCAGCCTGAGCAAGGGGCGAAGGACGGAGGGCTCGGAAGGTTCAAGGGCCAAGGTCATGCAGGGCGACGGTTTCCGGACTGAAGGGATGATGCAGCGCGATCTCCGGTGCGGTCGCCGTGCTCCCGCCCCCGACACGACGGTTCCAGGCCGGATCGTCGCCGGCGTCGCTGTCTTGCGGGGACGCGAGCGGCCTCGGTCGGGCGACCGTCGAAATCCCGAACCGCTTCGGCGACATCGAGAGTGCGATGGGCTCGCGCACCGGCCGGAACGGGCCGTGTCTGCGGGGCGGAGGCCCGGGGCGCGAGCGCCCGCCGTCGGCCTGGGACCGGCATCTAGCTCCGCACGCGATCGGAGGTCGTGGAGGACGCCGACGGCGTTTCCCGCCGGCCCCGGCACAACCCCGATATGCCGTTGAGGAAGAGCGAGACCGCCGCCTCGACACGCCGCTCGATCTCCTCCGCGTCGGTCTCGATCCCCAGCATGGCGAGGCGGCTGAGGCGTCCCAGCACCAGGGCGAGAAACAGGTCGGCCGCCAAGTTGCTGTCGTCGACCGTGATCTGCCCATCGATCACGAATCGGTCGATCACGGCCGCCACGGCTGCGCTCGAACGTTGCCAGCCTTCGCGTTGGACCATGCGGGCCAGATCCGGGAACCGCAGCGCCTGTGCGGTGACGATCCGATTGATCGCGATGGCTTCGGGGGCAAGGGCAGCGTCCACCATGCGGCGCCCCATCGCGACCAGCACGTCTTCGACGCGAGCCCCCGACGGCAGCGAGTCCGGCGCGCTGACCGCCAGCCACCGGTCGATTTGACGCTGGAACACCGCGGCGAAGAGCGCGGCTTTGTCGCGGTAGCGCGCGTAGAGCGTCGCCTTGCCGACGCTGGCCGCTTCCGCCACGGCGTCGATGGTCGTGGCGTCGAAGCCGCGCTCCATGAACATGGCGGCCGCGATCTCCACCAGCCGCGCGTCGCGCCGCACCGCTTCCTCCTGCGACGGGCGGCCGCCCGAGCCGCGTCGGGCCTTCTTCGGGTTGAGGGTGGCCACGGCGGACTGCGGTTCTTCGAGGTCGAGCGTCATGCCGCGATGATATCCCTTGCGTTAACCAGTCGGTGCCATCATAACAGAACGATACTGTTTTGTTCAATTGGACTTTCGACAGATGGACGGTATCTCCTCGGATCGCCAGAGCTTCGATCGGGCGGATCGCGATGCTCCGGACGAGGGTGAGACGGCGGATCGGCGGGACGATGAGGCTTTGGCGCGCAGCGCCTCGCCCGACCCCGTGCCGGCACCGCTCGACAAGCTGCCTGAAACCCCGACCTCGCCCCAGCGGGCAGCCGCACCTCAGCCTGGCTTACCCGCGGCACCCCTGCCTGCGCCGGTCGCGCTGACGACTCAGCCGCCGCGCAAGGGCGGCACCAAGAAGCTGGTGCTCGCCGCCGTGCTGCTCGCCGGCATCGGCTACGGCGGCCACACCGGCTGGCACTGGTGGACGGTCGGACGCTTCCAGGAGACGACCGACAACGCCTTCTTGCAGGCCGACAAGGTGACGGTGTCGCCCCGCATCGCGGGCTTCGTCACCGCGGTGGCGGTCGGCGACAACCAGCCGGTCCGCGCCGGCGACGTGATCGCGACGATCGACGACCGCGACGCCCGCATCCAGGTCGAGGGTGCCCGAGCGGAACTGGAGAAGGCGCGCGCGCAGGTCGAAGGCTATCACGCCGCGGTGGTGCAGCAGGCCGCCACCGTGGCCTCCGCCCAGGCCGACATCGTCAACGCCGAAGCCGGCCTCGCCTTCTCGACCCAGGAAGCCAAGCGCTACGCCGACCTCCTCACCGCGGGTGCCGGCACGTCGCAACGTGCCCAGCAGACGGATGCCGACCTGCGCCAGCACCGGGCGACGCTCGACAAGGACAGGGCGGCGCTCGACGCCGCGCAGAAGCAGGTCCACACCTACGAGGCGCTGGCCGCCAGTGCGGTCGCGGGCGTCGCGTCGGCGCAGGCCAAGCTCGATGGCGCGGAACTCAACCTCGGCTACACGACGATCCGCGCCCCGGTCGACGGCGTGGTGGGCGACCGCTCGGTGCGGGTCGGCCAGATGGTGGGGGCGGGCACGGGGCTGCTGACCGTCGTGCCGATGGGCCGCGACATCTACCTCGTCGCCAACTTCAAGGAGACGCAGCTCGGCGACATGAAGGTCGGTCAATCGGTGGAGTTCATCGTGGACGCCTTCGGCGACCACGCGTTCCGCGGCACGGTGGACAGCTTCTCGCCCGGCACGGGCGCGCAGTTCGCCCTGCTGCCGCCCGAGAACGCCACCGGCAACTTCACCAAGGTGGTGCAGCGCGTGCCGGTGAAGATCCGCCTCGCCACGGACGACCCGATGCTCGACCGCCTGCGGCCGGGCCTGTCGGTCGAGGCCACGGTGGAGACGCGCGGCGACGCGCGGCCGAGCCACAGCCTCGTCGGCTTGGCCGCGACACGCTGAGCGGGGCGCCTCACCATGCATCCAGACACCGAGAAGGCCTCGCTGCGCCAATGGCTCGCCGTCGCGGCGGCGATCCTCGGCGCCTTCACGGCCATCCTGGACATCCAGATCACCAATTCGTCGCTCAGCGACATCGAGGGCGCGCTCGGCGCTTCCTCGGACGAGGGCAGCTGGATCTCCACCGCCTACTTGATGGCGGAAATCATCGTGATCCCGCTGACGGGCTGGCTCGGCTCGGTCTTCGGCCTGCGGCGCTACCTCGCGGTCAACACGGGCCTGTTCATTGGCTTCTCGGTCGCCTGCGCGCTGTCGACGAGCCTGCCGGAGATGATCCTGTTCCGCGCCGGCCAGGGCTTCACCGGCGGCGTGCTCATCCCCACCGCCATCACCATCGTGCGGACGCGCCTGCCGAAGTCCCAGCAGGCGGTCGGCATCGCCTTCTTCGGCCTCACCGCCACCTTCGCGCCCGCCATCGGCCCGACGGTCGGCGGCTGGCTGACCGACAACCTGTCCTGGCACTACATCTTCTACCTGAACCTCGTACCCGGCCCCCTCGCCCTGGCGCTGCAGCTCTACGCGCTCGATCCCGCGCCGTTGAAGCTCGGCGAGCTGGCGAAGGGCGACTGGCTCGGCATCAGCCTGATGGCGACGGGCCTGCCGGCGCTGACCTTCGTGCTGGAGGAAGGGCAGCGCAAGGACTGGTTCGGCTCGCCGATCATCGTCGAGGGCGCCGCGCTGGCCGTGCTCGGCATCGGCGGCTTCATCCTGCGCGAGCTGATGGCGGAGCGGCCATTCATCAACCTGCGCGTCCTCAAGAACCGCTCGGTCGGCGGCGGCTGCCTGCTGATGACGGTGCTGGGTGCCGTGTCGTTCGGCTCGATCTACGTCATCCCGGTCTATTGCGCGCAGATCCAGGGCTACAATGCCGAGCAGATCGGCTACGTGGTGATGTGGAGCGGCCTGCCGCAGCTCGTGCTGTTTCCCGCCATGCCGCTGCTGATGAAGCGCTTCGATCCGCGGCTCCTGGTGGTGGCCGGCACGCTTCTCTTCGCGCTGAGCTGCTTCATCAACGTCGGCCTCACCCACGACGTCGGCATGGACCAGCTGATCCTGCCGCAGCTGCTGCGCGCCGCCGGCCAGCCGCTGTTCACCGTTCCACTGTCGCAGATGTCGACGGCGGGCCTCGCGCCGCGCGACACCGCCGACGCCTCCGCCTTATCCAACATGATGCGCAATCTCGGCGGCTCGATCGGCATCGCCATGCTGTCGACGATGATCGATCGGCGCGAGCACATGCATTTCTCGGTGCTGGCCGAGGCCATAACGCGCAACGCCGTGCTCACTCAGTCTCGCCTCGCCGTCATGACACATGCGATGCAGGCCCACGTGGTCGACCCCATCGCAGCACAGGCTCAAGCGCTCGGGTTGATCGCGTCCCAGGCGCGGCGCGAGGCTTACGTCATGGCCTACAGCGACGCCTTCTGGATCATCGCAGTCGGGCTCATCGTCAGCCTCGCCGCCATCCCGCTCCTGAAGAAGCCGCAAAGAGCGACCGGACCGATCGAAGCTCACTGATATGGCTCCGACCTGAACGTCCGCTCTCGCCTGGACCTTTATCGAAACCGGTCGGACCGCAATCCACCCACTTTCGCTGTAGGGCCGCTGACGACCCACGGACGAACCCGCTCTCGCGGGAGGGCTTTCTGAGAGGTAGGGCACAACTGGAGATCAGAGCGAGCGCTTGAGCGGGTTGCGTCAGCCTCCGAGCATGAGGGCCCACCCCTCATCTCGCGAGGATCACGCGATGTCCCAGCAACAAACCTCCGCTTCCGTCAGCCCGCTCCGTCGCCGCATGCTCGATGACATGGCCATGCGCGGTCTGCACGAGGATACCCAGCGCAACTACATCATGTCGGTGCGGAACTTCGCGGCCTTTCTGGGCCGCTCGCCCGAGACCGCCACGGCCGAAGACGTCCGCCGCTTCCAGATCCATCAGGCCGACACCGGGGTGCAGGCGCCCACCATCAATAACGCGGTGTCGGGTCTGCGCTTCCTGTTCAACGTCACGCTGGACCGGCCGGACCTGTCGCGCCGCCTCGTCCTGGTGCGCTACGCCCAGAAGCTGCCGACCGTGCTGAACGTCGAGGAGGTCGGACGGCTGCTCGAAGCGGCGCGCGGCCCGAAGTACAGGGCCGCGCTCGGGGTGGCCTACGGGGCCGGCCTGCGCGTGTCCGAGGTGGTGGGGCTCAGGGCCGGCGACATCGACAGCACCCGCATGCTGATCCGCGTCGAACAGGGCAAGGGGCGCAAGGACCGCAACGCGATGCTGTCGCCGCAGCTGCTGGAGCTGCTTCGGCAGTGGTGGCGCGAGGGCCGGCGCCGCGGCGTCATGCTGCCCGAGGGTTGGCTGTTCCCCGGCAAGAACAGCCTGGAGCCGCTTTCGACGCGCCAGCTCTGCCGCGCCGTCCACGAGGCCGCCGAGACGGCAGGGATCAGGAAGCGCGTCTCGCCCCACACGCTGCGCCACAGCTTCGCCACCCACCTGCTCGAGCAGGACGTCGACATTCGCGTGATCCAGGTCCTGCTCGGCCATTCCAAGCTCAACACGACCGCGCTCTACGCCCGCGTGGCGACCCGCACCATCCGGGCCGTCACCAGCCCGCTCGAGCGCCTCAAGCTGCTGATGGAGGGCGCCGACACCGGGGCCTGATCCGGTGTCGCGCCCCGCGCTGGAGATCGCCGACATCTTCCGCCGGCACGGTGCGGCCTGGCGCGCCGCCCATGCCGGCCACGTCAGCCTCGACCAGCTCAAGGTGATGTCGGCCATCGAGACCTGCCGCACCGCGGCGCTCGGCGGCCACGTCGAGGCTTGCGAGGGCTGTCGCCACACCCGCGTCGCCTACAACTCCTGCCGCAACCGGCACTGCCCCAAGTGCCAGGGCGCGGCCGCGCGCGAGTGGCTGGCGGCGCGCGAGGCCGATCTGCTGCCCTTCGGCTACTTCCACGTGGTGTTCACGGTGCCGGCCGCAGTGGCCGACATCGCCTTCACCAACAAGGCCGCGGCCTACGACCTGCTGTTCCGGGCGGCATCCGAGACCATGCTGACGATCGCCGCCGACCCGCGCCACCTCGGCGCCCGCATCGGCATTACGGCCGTGCTCCACACCTGGGGCTCGGCGCTGACCCACCATCCGCACGTCCACATGATCGTGCCGGGCGGCGGCATCTCGCTCGATGGCACGCGCTGGGTGCCGTCGCGGCCGGCCTTCCTGCTGCCCGTCCATGTGCTCGGCAAGCTGTTCCGTCGCTTGTTCCTCACCGGCCTGAGCGCACTCCACGCCACGGGCCAGCTCCGCTTCCATGGCGACAGGGCCGGGCTGAGCGACCCGCAGGCCTTCGAGCGTCACCTCGCGCCCGTCAGGGCGGCGAAGTGGGTCGTCTACAGCAAGCCACCCTTCGGCGGCCCCGAGGCCGTGCTGGCCTACCTGTCGCGCTACACGCACCGCGTCGCCATCGGCAACCGGCGCCTGATCGGGATGGACGAGGACGGCGTCACCTTCCGCTACAAAGACTATCGCCGCGACGGCGACGCCCGCCACCGCACCATGACGCTGTCGGCCGACGAATTCATCCGCCGCTTCCTGGTGCACGTCCTGCCCAAGGGCTTTCACCGCATCCGCCACTACGGCCTGCTCGCCACGGGCCGATGCAAGGCCAACATAGCCCGCGCCCGCGAGCTGCTCCCCGCCCCCGCACCGCCCGAGGTGCCCAAGCCGGCGTCGTCGGCCGAGCGGCGCATCCCGTGCCCCTGCTGCGGCGGGCGCATGCTGGTGATCGAAAGCGTCGAGGGCACGGTCCGCGCCAGGGCGCCACCCCAGCACCGATGGAGAGCCGGATGAGGATGCCGTGATCCGGCACGGCATGTCACCGCACAGGGCCGAAGCGCCAGCGCCTCGGCCGTCGGACAAGCTCGCCCCCACGGAGACCGGCATCGTCCGCGGCGAGTTCGGTACAGCAGCATCGGCCAGCCAACATCGACGGCGAACCTCGATGACGGCGCTTGCGGGCCGCCTCGCCGGCTCACCCGACCATGGTTCGGCCAGCCTGGAGTGTCCGCGGCGCCTCCGCGCGCTCGCCCGTCCCGCCAAATTCCCATAGCGCGAGGCGACCCCCGCGCGTTCGTCCTTGGGCGGCTTACGGACGCCGGCCCTCAGCCCCGACGCTCGACCTGTGTCGGCCGCCGTCCGTAACCCTTCACCAAGCCAGACGCTAGATCAGGCTTCACCTTTTTCCCAAACCGGACAATCGCTGCTCAGGTTCGGAGCGGTGCCAAGCAGTCGACAGCCCTGAGTGCCTCCATGTCCGGCAGGTCCCTCCGTCTCGGTCGCCGCCTCCTACGTCACGGAACCCGTCCGGAAGCGCGAACCGCCACTCAGTCGGTGTCTGGACCGGACAGAACGCGATCAGCCGCCGCGGCGAGTCGCGCCCCGACCTCGCGGCGCTCGGCTAGCGACGAGCCGACGCTCGGCCAACCGAACAGACTGACCGTGGGAATGAACGCGACGGTCCCATCTGCGCAGCCCTCCATGGCCACAGGCGAGGCCGTCGCCGGCGGCCGATAGCTCACGAGGGTGCCGGCGTCGGAAGCCGACCCGAGCACCCGCACGGTGCCCCCCGCCGCCATCGAGCAGGCGTCCCCGGGTTCACGCCACGAGCCGGCGCTGGCGTGGGCCACCGTCGCCCCGAAGGCCGACGCCGGCACCTCGCGCATCGCCCCTTTCGGCGGTGGGAGGGCCTCGGAGGTCCAGGGGGCTGGCGTCGTCGATAGCCCCGCCTTGGCCGCCTCGTCCGCGGCGAGCTTGTCGTGGATCGCATCGAAGCTACGCGTGAAGCGGAGCCGATCCAGGGCGGCCTGCCCCGCGTCATCTGCCGCGGGCGCGGTGGTCGCCATCGCGCACAGGGCGCCGGCGATCAGGATCAGACGGGTGATCGGGTGCCGAGGCCCGGTCGCACAGGAATGGCGAACTTGCATGGGGTGACTCCATCGAACGGCCGTCGTGGTCGAGAGCGACGCCGGACATCGAAGGGGCGTCAACATGCCGGATGCGGTCCACCCCCACCGCATGTGTCGGGGCGGCTCGACGGCACCTGCCACGGACGTCGGCGCTGCTTCAGCCATGTGCTTGAATAACCCGCTTCCACGGTCACTGACCCTTTCGACGAACTTACTTATCGGTAAGCTCGGACCCACTCCGCTGATCTTGCAGCCTTCGAGAGTTGCCCGGAGACCGGGCTTGCCGGATGGTAAGTCGGCGCGAGCCACGAGCTGGGTTAGAAGGATACCCACACCCATGAGGGCGGGCCCGCCCGGGGTCGGAGTCCGCCTTGCCCGATCCATCCCCTCTGCTCCGGTGGCTCCCCCGCTCGGGTCGCGCGCTCGCCGCCGGCTTCATCGCGCTGGGCCTGTTCCTCCTCGCCTCCGTGCTGTTCTCGTTTCAGCAGCAGGGTGACGACGCGCTGCTGCGCCACGCGCTGGAGGTCGAGGTCGACCTCGGCGACCTCCGCTCGGCCCTGCTCGGCGCCGAAGTGGGACAGCGCTCCTATCTCCTGACCGGCAAGTCGGAGTTCCTTGCCCCCTACCGCGACGCCTCGGCCCAGCTCGACCGGCTGCTCGACAGGCTCGCGCGCGCGGTCCACGGCGACGCCGGCCAGGACGCACTCTTCACGGAACTGCAGGACGCCGTGGCGCGCCGGCGCTCGGAGCTGGCCGCCACTCTGGCGCTCCAGGACGGGGGCGACCAGGCCGGCGCGCTGCGCGCCGTCGGGAGCCAAGCCGGCCTCGAGCTGATGAACGACATCCACGCGTTCGTACTCCGCATGGACGACGCGCAGGACCGCCTCGTCATCGCGCGGCAGGACGCCATGCGCGGGATCAAGCTCGCAACCTCGGTCACCACCGCGGTCTCGCTCGTACTGATGGGCCTCGTCGCCCTCGCGGCCCTGGCTGAGGTGCGCAAGCGGGCCCGCCTCGCCCGCTTCTTGCCCGCCGAGGTCGCGACCCGCCTGGCGGACGGCGAGAGCGGCTTGCTCCAAGGGCGCAGCGGGCCCGCCACAGTCGCCTTCGTCGACGTGCGCGGCTTCACCGCGCTCGCGGAGCGACTGACGCCCGAGGCGCTGTCGACATCGCTGGCCGCCTTTCGCGGCACCGTGTCGGATGCGGCGCGGAGCTGCGGCGGCATGGTCGACAAGTTCATCGGCGACGGCGCGCTCGTGGTCTTCGGCGCTCTCGACGGCGACCAGGCCTCGGCGGGCAACGCCCTGCGCTTCGCCGAGGCGCTGCGGGCGGCCCTGCCGCCCCTGCTCGGAGGTGCGGCCTTCCGCGTCGGCGTCGGCATCCACCACGGCGAGGTGTTCTGCGGCATCGTCGGCGGCGCCGAACGGCAGGAGTTCACCGTGCTGGGCGACATGGTGAACGTCGCCTCACGCATCGAGGAGGCTACCAAGGCCTTCGGAGCCGACCTGCTCGTGTCCGAGGCCGTGCTGCGCGCGGCCGGCGCCGACCGCGGCGCGTGGCGGGACGTGAGCCGCGCGCCGCTGCGGGGCCGGAGCGAGAGCATCGCGCTATATGCGCCGCAGTTGTCCCGCGAGGTGGCGGCAGTCGGCGGCGTCACCACGCCGTCATGCGCGCCGGCTAGCCCAGGCCTCGAACAGCTACGGAGGTGACGTGACTAGAGCTATTTCCGATCAGGTTGGGTCGTAGGCATCGTAGCCAGCCGCGGCGAGGTAGTTACGGCACTCGTCAGGAGTGAAGCGGGTAAAGGCTTCCCGGATGGCGACGCGCAGATCCGTGACGGTGCGGGCCGCCGCTGTGCGAAGCAAGGCCTTCAGCTTGGCGAAGGCGTTCTCGATAGGATTGAAGTCAGGGCTGTATGCCGGAAGGTAGAGCAAGCGAGCCCCCGCTGTTTCGATAGTCTCCCGCACGCCTTTCACCTTGTGAGCGCTCAGGTTGTCCATCACGACCGTGTCGCCGGGCTTGAGGGCCGGGATGAGGACGTCGGTGACGTAGGCCAGAAACCGCGCCCCGTTTGTGGCGCCGTCCATCAGTTCGATCGCAAAGGGACCGCTTCCCCGCAGGGCCGCCGTGACCGTGGTGGTCTTGTAGTGCCCGTGCGGCACCGCGATGCGGCAGCGCTCGCCACGCCTCGCCCGGCCATGGCGGCGGGTCATGTTGGTGGCCGCCGCTGTCTCATCGAGAAAGACGACCCGCTCGGGGTCCACGTCGAGTTGACCCTCGAACCAGTCCTCGCGCGCCTTCATCACGTCGGAACGGCTTTGCTCGGCGGCGTGCAGATCCCTTTACGGCTGATCTTGTGGCGCACGAAGAAGCGGTGCAGCCCGCTCGTGCTCGTGCTGACACCCTTCTCGCGCAAGCTTTCACGCAGCTCGCGCAGGTACGCCTGCGGCTCCGCCTCGCACGCCTGCAGGATCATCTCCGCGTGGGCCTCGATGTTGCGGGAGCGCTGGTCTCCGCCCATCGGCTTGGCCGCGACCACGCCCTCGGCCCGGAAGCGGGCTTGCCAGCGGATCGCCGTCGCGATCCCGACACCGAAACGCTCGGCCGCCTGGCGGCAGGAGGAGCCCGCCTCGACAGCGGCCAGAACACGCTCGCGTAGGTCCACAGACAGGGCTCTTGGCATCAGGGGCATCCCGCAAAGGTTGCCCTCACCGAATCACAACCCGGCCGAACCCGCTACACCGTCCCGACTCAAACCGGACGGAAACAGCTCTAAGAGAGATGCGGGCCGCACGGCCGCATATGCCCTGGCGGGGGCGCTCCTGTCCTCGGCGGCCGCGATGGCGGCGCCCTACGAGCACGTGTTGCTGGTCTCGGTCGACGGGCTGCACGCTCTCGACCTCGCGAACCGCGCGGCCACCCACCCGGAGGGCACGCTGGCCCGCCTCGCGAAGGCCGGGGTCACCTACCGGCAGGCGATGGCGCCGCTGATCTCCGACTCCTTTCCGGGCTTCGCCGCCCAGGTGACCGGCGGCGGCCCCGGCACCACGGGCGTCTACTACGACGACAGCTACGACCGCGCATTGTTCCCGCCCGGCTCCGATTGCAATGGCGAGGCCGGCACCGAGGTGCCCTTCGCGTCCGAGATCGACGTCGAGCCTAGCCAAGCCGACGCCGGCGGCACGATCGGGCAGCCCATGACGCAAATCGAACCGAAGAAGCTTCCGCTGCGCAAGACGGCGGATGGCTGCGTGCCCGTCTACCCGCACGACTACCTGCGCACCAACACCGCCTTCGAGGTGGTGCACGCGCACGGCGGCCGCACCGCCTGGTCGGACAAGCACCCAGCCTACGAGTGGCTCGCCGGCCCGTCCGGCCAAGGCCTCGATGAGCTCTACGCGGTCGAGCAGGACGCCCTCATCCCCGGAACCAAGGTGAGGACCACGGGCTCCTTCGCGGCGGAGCGCGACTTCGATCAGCGGCGCGTGGCCGCGCTCCTCAACATGATGCGCGGCATGGACGGCGCGGGCACAGCCAAGGTCAGCGTGCCGGCGCTGTTCGGCATGAACTCCCAGGCCGTGAGCGTCGGCCAGAAGCTGCCCAAGGCGGGCCCGGGCGACGCGCCGGGGCTGAAGGGCGGCTACGCCGACGCCGCGGGCCAGCCGAACGATGGCCTGGCGGAGCAGCTCGACTACGTCGATGGGGCGCTCGGCCAGCTCTTGTCGGGGCTGAAGGACAACGGGCTCGACGGCTCCACGCTGGTGATCGTGTCGGCCAAGCATGGCCAGTCGCCGATCGACCCCCAGGCGTACCGGCCGACCGACGACAAGCCGCTCGACGCCGTGCTGGGCCACGCCTTCCACGTGGCCGACGACGGCGTGCTGCTGTGGCTGAAGCCGTCCGAGCGCACGGCGCGGCTGCCCGACGCGCTGGCGGCGCTTGAGCGGGATCGCAAGGCGCTCGGGATCGGCGCCATCCTGCCGCCAGCCGCGGTGGCGTCGCTGTTCGCAGACCCGGCGACGGACAGCCGGGCGCCGGACATCATGGTGGGCACCGACCCGGGCGTCGTGTTCACGTCGGGCAAGAAGGCGGCCGAGCACGGCGGCATGGGTTTCGACGACCGCAACGTCGCCCTCGTCGTGGCTGGACCTGGGGTGAAGCCGGCCGCGGTCGCGGGCCCGGTCGGCACGGCGCAGATCGCGCCGACAATTCTCAAGGCGCTCGGGTATGCTCCGGAGGAACTCCGGGCCGTGAAGGCCGAAGGCACGCCCGCGCTGCCCGGCCTGCCGTTCTGAGAGAGCCGGCCCGGGCGCGTCAGCTCCAGGGCACGGCGATGACCGCAGGGTCGCCGCCGTCGGCCTCGATCACCGTCGCGTCGTCGGCAATCTCAGTGTCGACCCACTCGTAGCCGAGCGGGGCCGAGTTGTGCGGCGCGGCGGCCTCGGGCGCGTGGCCCCGCCCGGCCTTGTCGGCATTGTCGTTCGCCGGCGGGCGTGGGCGTCGCGGTACCATTTCGCGCATGGGACGTCCTCCGTGGCGGCCGGCTACGGCCGACGCCGCGCGGGCCGGTGCTCGGGCGCGATAACGGCGCGGCAGGCCGGGCTGAGGTTTTCGGCCTCGCGCTCGAGGCAGCGCACGATCGCGGCCTCATCCCGGATGGCGGATACGCAGAGGCGGAACACGTCGGGGCGGCAGGCGTCCTCGTCGGCTTGGCGCGAGGCCCCCTGCGCCGCGAGGGGCGCGGTCCCGCACAGGAGCAGAACCGAACCGAGCGCGATGCCGGGCGCGGTCATCGTGGGTCGAGCGCGATGAGCTTCACGGTGCCGGGCTTGAAGTCGAAGCTCGGCGCCGCGCCCGGCTTGGCTGGGGCCTCGTCCGCGACCGTGTCGGCCATGACCAGGAACACGCGGCCCGTCGCGGGGTCCACCGCCATAGTGCGGGCGCCCGGCAACGTGCGGACCTCGCCGAGCGAGGTCGGCTTGGCGGGGTCGGCGGCGTCGACCACCGACAGCATGCCCTCGCTGTTGGACGAGAAGGCCCGCTTGTGGACGGGATCGAAGCCGCCGCCGTCCGACACGCGGCCGATCGGCAGGTCGCCCACCACGCGGCCGTCGTTCGCGTCGACGACGACCATGCGCCCGTCCGTGCAACTCGCGTACAGCCGCGCCCCTGCGGCGTCGTAGCCGAGGCCGCGCGGGCTCGGGCAGTTCGGCAGCGGCCAGCGGGCGTCGATGGCGCGCTTGGCGGTGTCGAGGCGCACGATCTCCCCCTTGCCGCCGACGTTGATGAAGAGCTTGCCGCGGCCGTCGAAGGCGCCGCCCTGCGTGCCGCCACCGGTCTCGACCGTACCCAGGACCTTGTCGGTCGCGGGGTCGATCACCGTGACCGACTTGCTGTGCCCGTTGACGACGAACAGGTTCCGCGTCGCGGGATCCAGCATGACGAGGTCGGCGTCGTCGGCCGCGAACACCTTGCCGAGCGGCTTCAGGGTCTTGAGGTCGAAGGCTGTCACCTCGCCGGTATTGCCGCTCGCGACGTAGCCGCGGCTCAGAGCCGGCGCGGCGGCGACGCCCTGGGCCGCGGCGAGGCCAAGGCCTGAGATCGTGCCCACCATGGCGCCGGTGCGGCCGTCCACCACCGACACCTCCGTGCCGTGGCTGACGTAGACGCGCCCGCTCGGAGGGTCGAAGGTGACGTAGTCCCGATTGTCGGGCGCCCCGAGCGGGACCGTGAGGGCGATCGCGTAGGCCGGCGGTGCGGCGGCGCGGGCGGCCGTACCGATCCCGATGAGCACCAGGGTGGCCGCCGCGAGGCGGAGGACGCGGGCGTTGGTCATGCATTCATCCTCGTGGATGCTGGCGACGCCCGGCGGCGCGGAGCTCAGGCCCGGCCGGCGGTGTCGAACTGCGCCAGAAGCGCCCCGAGGCTCGCCTCGCAGGCAGACGGCTTGGGGTTGGGCACGCGGACGTCCGTCAGGGCGTCGTCGATCTTGCCGTCGATCGCCGTCCAGGCCGCCTTGTCCTTCGGCTTCAGGCTCGCCTCCGCCTTGTCCCAGGCGGTCTCGAGGTCCTTGGCGCGGGCGCGGGCGGCGGGGATGTCGCCCTTCTTCACGAGGGCCAGCGTGTCGGCCGCGATGGTGCGGAACAGCGACAGGTCGCCGAGCGCCGAAGCCGCGAGCCGGAGCTCCGCCGGCCGGGGCGGGGCGGCGGGGGCGGCCAGCGACGAGCCGGCGACGAGCACCGCGCCGACCGCCGAGGCGGCCGCGCGCGCGGGGGTGTTCCGGATCAGGCGCATGGCGGCGCTCACCTCAGGGTCTTGCCGGCCTTGGCGAGGGCGTCGCCGATGACCTTGTGGCACGTGTCGTCGTCGTCCTTGCGCATCGCCGAGGCGGACTTCTTGGCGGCGTCGTCGTAGGCGGCCTTCACGGCCGGGGTCTGGTCCGGCGTCTTCATGGCGTCCTCGAGCTGGAGCATGTCGCTTTCGCAATCGGCCCGGGCCGCGCTCGCGGCGCAGAGCAGGGCCGCTGCGGCCAGCGCCGCTGCGGAAAGGGTTTTCATCGGGTCTCTCCTCGATTGGGTAAGCTGGCGCGGCCGCGCGGGACGCGCCGGGGCGGGGTCAGCGGGCGGCGTCGAGCCGGTCCACGCGGCTGACCGTCAGGAAGACGACCAGGGCCAGGATGACGGCGAGGAAGATCAGGCTCGTGTTGACGGTGCCGAGACCGAAGCCGCCCGCGATGGCGGGCTTGGCCATCAGGTCGCCGACCGAGGCGCCGAGCGGCCGGGTGAGGACGTAGGCGGTCCAGAAGGCCAGGATGGCGTTCAGCCCTCCCAGGTAGTGGGCGGCCGCCACGGCGGCGATCATGCCCGCGAACACGACGGCGGCGGTGGCGTAGCCGAGGTCCAGCTGCTCGGCGAGCAGGTCGCCGACCGAGGTGCCGAGCGCGAAGGTGAACAGGATCGCGGCCCAGTAGTAGAGCTCGCGCCGCCGCGTCACGATCGAGTGGATCGAGAGCGTGCGCTCGCTGCGGTACCAGAGCGCGAAGACCACCGTCAGGATGACGGCGAAGGCCACGGAGGTGGTGACGAGGCTCACGCCGTAGCCGTCGACGAGGTTGTCGGATACCAGCGTGCCGACGATGCTGATCGCCACGACGGTGAACCAGTACAGGGACGGGACGTACCAGGCGCTGCGCACCTGGAAGGCCAGGCCGACGACGAACACGGCGGCCATCACGGCCGAGGTGACGCCGAGCCCGAGTCCGAGGCGCATGGACAGGAGGTCCGCGGCCGTCTCGCCCACCGTGGTGGCCAGGATCTTGATGATCCAGAAGTAGGCCGTCACCTCGGGGACCTTGTCGAGCAGGACCTCGTCCAGCGCCCCCCGCGCGGGCGCCGCGGCACTCGCATTCGTCATCGGCCCTCTCCCGTTGGGAGCGTCCGGCGGCCGCGACATCGGCCGTCCCGCTCGCGGCCGGTGTCGCATCCCGCGGATTGGGCCAGCTTGTCCGCCCCTTTACTTTTCCGTAAGCCGAGGCCGCGGCGAGGGCCGGCGGGCAACTGTCCCGCGCGGCGCCCCGTGCCTTACGAAACTGTATGGCGGCGCTTCAGGTCTCGGAAACACCGCTGGAACGATCGATGGGGCTTCGGCACTCGGAGCGAAGCCAGACGATGATCCCGATCAGTTCCACGACCAGCGCGCAGCAGGCCGCCGCGCAGCAGCGGTCCGCCACGGCCCGCGCGGCCGACGGCGACTTCTTGACCAAGAGGGCGGGCCACACGATGAAGGGCGCCGACGGCGACTATAAGCCGAGCGCCGTCGGCGTCTCGGCGGCCGCTCCCGCCGCGAAGGTGTCGGCCTCCGTGCAGGCCGCCCTCGCGTCGCTCACGAAGGGCGGCGGAGCCGCGCGCGCGCCGCCGCCGCGCCGCTCGCGGCGAGGACGGTTCAGCGCCGCGCGCGCCGTAGCGCGCTCGCGACGAGCACGGACGCGAGGCCGGCGAACAGCACCGCGCCGGCGTAGGGTCCGAACGCGGGCAGGCGCGGCAGCGCGAGCCAGGCGAGGGCGAGGCAGATCAGGATGGCGAGGGCATAAGGACCGTCGTCGACGAACAGCCCGAACACCTCGCGCGCGGCGGTGCGGATGAAGGACATGGCGGCTCTCCTCCGTTGTGGGCTTCAGGCGGCCCGCGCCGCGCGGGGGCGGCACAGGGGCACGGCGGCGAGCGCGACCGCGAGGAATCCGAGGCACAGTCCCACGATCGACAGGTCGGCCCCCGGCCAGTCGAGGCCGATGCCTTCCCCGACCCAGAACGTGCCGAAGCCCGACAGCAGCACGCCCACCCCGAACTTGAGCGCGTTCTCCGGCACGGACGACAGCGGGCCGTGCACGGCGATGCCGACCGCGACCACCACCACCAGGGCCGCCATCGCCCCGGCGGCAGCCGGCAGCAGCAGGCCGGCGCCACCGGCCCCCATCGCCACCACGATGAACACGACCTCGAGCCCCTCCAGCATGGTGATCTCGAAGGCCGTCCCGACCGCCACCGCGTCCCAGGTCGACCGGCTCGGCGGCGCGCCCCGCAGCGCCGCGCTCTCCTTCGCGAAGGCGGCCGCCTCGTCGTGCAGCGGGATCACGCCGGCCGCGCGCAGGATCGCTTTGCGCAGCCAGCGCATCCCGAACAGAACCAGCAGCCCCCCGACGGCGAGTTGCAGCGGCCCGAGCGGCAGGCGGGTCAGCACCGGCCCGAGCACCAGGACGATCGCGGCGAGGCAGGCCAAGGCTCCCACGGTGCCGACGATGGCGCCGCGCCAGCCTCGGACGATGCCGACGGCGAGCACGACGGTCAGGGCCTCGACGAACTCGACCGCCGAGGCGAGGAAGGCCGCGAGCGTGGTGGGCCAGGCGTGGATCAGTGCGAACATGGTCGCCTCGCGAGGGTACGTCGATGTAGTGTTGACGACTTTACGTTCGGAATATGTAGTGCCCACGACATCGTCAAGCTGGTGGACCGGCGGCGCGGGCGCGTGGCACGACGTCGGCGCCCGGCTCGGGGCGGAGAGGGACGCGATGGGCGAGGCGGGACCGACGTTCGACGACATCATCGCCGACCGCCTGCCCGCTCTGTCCGTCGCGGAGGCGCGGGTGGCGAGGCTGTTCCGCGACCATCGCGAGGAGGTCCTGCTGTCCTCCGCGGCGGCCCTCGCGACGAAGGCGGGGACCAGCGACGCCACGGTGATCCGCACCGCACGGACGCTCGGCTTCGGCGGCATGGGCGCGCTCCGGCGCCTCATCGCGGCGGAGGCGCGACGGCCCAGCCCGGCGGACCGGTTGGCCGCCACCCTGGACGAGGTCGGGGACGACCCCGGCCGTGCCCTCGACGCGGTGCTGGACGTGCAGGCCGAGGCGATCGCGGCGCTCCGCCGGGACGTCACGCGAGCCGACTTCAAGCGCGCGGTGGCGCTCCTCGCCGGGGCGCCGCGCGTCGTCGCCTTCGGCCTCGGCCCGACAGGCTGCATCGCCGACTACGCGACGATCCAGCTCGGCCGGTTCGGCGTCGCCGCGAGCGCCATGACCCGGACTGGCCTGCTCGCCGCCGACGACCTCGCCGGGCTGCGGGCGGGCGACGCGTTGCTGGTCATGGCCTACGGCCACCTCTACGCCGAGCTGGGGGCGCTGCTGGACGAGGCGGGGCGGCTCGGGCTGCGGGGGGTGCTCGTCACAGACGCGCTCGGCCCCGCGCTCGGTCGCCGGTTCGAGGTCGTCCTCACGGCGCCGCGCGGGCAGGCCGACAGGCTGAGCCTGCACGCGGGCACACTGGCCCTCGTCGAGGCGCTGCTGGTCGGCGTCGCCGCGGCGCGCCCGGACGAAACCCTGCGCGGCCTCGACCGCCTCGACGGCCTGCGGGCGAGGCTCGCCGGCACGCCCATGGACCTCGCGGCCGGCGGGAGCGTCTGCTGGCGGCGGTGAACCCATCTCGGGGAGCGCCGCGGTCGCAGTTTACTTTTGCGTAAGGCGCCCATCCCGGCCTTGGCCCGGCCGGCCGCGGGTCGGTACACGGCCTCCGGTCGACTCAGCCCGAAGTTCGGGCCGCCCCTCGTCAACGAAGGCGCCGATGCGAAACTCACACAGGTCTTCCGTGGGACGGCCGTCGCTCGGCCGTCCCACCCCGCCGCACGGAGGACGGCATGCCCTTTGACGTCGTCGCTCAGGTCGGCGGCTGGATCATCGGCGCCATATCGGCGACGGGATACCTCGGCGTCGCCGGGCTGATGGCGCTGGAATCGGCCTGCCTGCCGCTGCCGTCGGAGGTCATCATGCCCTTCGCCGGCTACCTCGCCGCGACGGGCCGCCTCGACCTCGCGCTGGCCGCGACCGCGGGCGCTCTGGGCTGCAACGTCGGCTCGACGGTGGCCTACGGGGTCGGGGCGACGGGCGGCCGCCGCTTCGTCGAGCGCTGGGGCCGCTACGCCCTGCTCGACCCCGGCGACCTCGACTTGGCGGACCGCTTCTTCGCGCGGTTCGGCGCCGCGGCGGTGCTGGTCGGGCGCCTCCTGCCCGTGGTGCGCACCTTCATCGCGCTGCCGGCCGGCATCGCCCGCATGCCCCAGCCGTCCTTCCAGCTCTTCACCTTCCTCGGCTCGTGGCCCTGGTGCTTCGGGCTGGCCTACCTGGGGTACGCGCTGGGCGCGCGCTGGGACAGCGACCCCGCCCTCAAGACGGCGCTGCACCGGGCGGACCTGTTCATCGTCGCCCTGGTCGTCGCCGGCATCGCCTGGCTGGCCTGGCGGCGGTTCGGCCGGCGTCGCGGCTGAACGGGCACCTGCGCCGTCCCGCGGCGCCGCGTCCCGATCAGCCCGCGCGGTGGCGCGGGCCGCTGAGGCGCGCGAGCGCGCCGGACCTGACCGACTCGCCGAGGCCGTCGAGCCTCGCGGCGAGCGCGCGCACGGGGGGTGCCGCGGTGACCCGCACCGCGGCGAAGCCGACGGCCGCGCCGCCGAGGATGTCGAGGGCGTGATGCGCCCCGAGATACACCCGCGCCCAGCCGACCGCGGCCGCGACGACGACCAGCGGCAGCCAAGCCCTCGGCAGGCTCGGCGGCGGCCGCAGCAGCAGGCCGAAGGCCAGCGCGAAGGCGAGGGTGGCGTGGTCGCTCGGAAAGCCGCCGTCCGCCGCGTGGTGGAGGTAGTTGAAGGCGCCGTCGACGACGAAGGGCCGCGGGGCGGAGATGACCGGCGACAGGGCGGCGGCGAACAGGAGTCCCACCGTTGCCGCGGCCCCGGCCGCTACGGCGGCGGTGCGGTCCTCGCGGGTGCCGCCCACCCAAAGACAGATGAGCAGGGTCGGGCCGATCCAGACGGCCCATTCCGCCAAGATCACAGCGAGGGTCAGGGCGACGCCGCGGAGGTCGGGCGGAGCATGGAGGAGCGCGTCGGTGGTGCCGTGCAAAGGTAAGGCCTCTGGTGGAGCGGCGCCGGCGGCGCCCGCCGTCGACGAGTGACCGCTCCCGTGTTCGTCCCGGCTTTCCGCGACCTTACTTTTCCGTAAGCGGGATCCGGCGTGCTGACAGTCCCGCCGATGGCCGCTAGACCCGACGCGCACGCTGGGCGGAGAAGCCGGGATGAAGATCCTCCTCGTGGAGGACGACGCCAGGATGGCCGACTACACGGCCGACGGACTGTCGCGTCAAGGCCATGTGGTGGACGTCGCCCGCAACGGCCGCGACGGGCTGTTCATGGCGGCCTCGGGCGGGCACGACCTCGTCATCGTCGACCGCATGCTGCCCGAGATGGACGGCCTCGCGCTGGTCAAGGTGGCCCGGGGCGCCGGCCTCGCGGCCCCGATCCTGTTTCTGACCACGATGGGCGGCATCGACGACCGCGTGGAGGGCCTGGAGGCGGGCGGGGACGACTACCTTGTCAAGCCCTTCGCCTTCGCCGAGCTCGCGGCGCGCGTCGCCGCCCTGGCGCGTCGCCCGCCGCTCAACGCGCAGTCCTCGGTCTTGCGCATCGCCGACCTGGAGATGGACTGCGCCAAGCGCACCGTGATGCGCCGAGGCGTGTCGATCCCGCTCCAGCCGCGCGAGTTTCGTCTGCTGGAATACCTCGCCCGGCGCGAAGGTCAGGTCGTCACCAAGACCATGCTGCTGGAGCAGGTGTGGGACTTCCACTTCGACCCGCAGACCAGCGTAGTCGAGACCCACATGAGCCGCCTGCGCGCCAAGGTGGACCGCGACTTCCCCCCTGAGCTGATCCACACCATCCGCGGCGCCGGCTACGTTCTCCGTGCCCCGGCCTGAGGCGGCTGGAAGGCGTCGCCTCGGCCTGCCGCCCTTCCCGCGCCTCGCCCGCACCGTCACATTCAAGCTCGCGCTGCTGCAGGCCGGGCTGTTCGCGGTGACGGCGGCCGTGCTGTTCGCGACCGTCTACGCGAGCTTCGTCGGCTACGCGCGCGACCAGCTGAGAGGCGCGATCGCGGCCGAATACGACGCGCTGGCTGAAGACCGCTCCGGCGAGGGGCTGGGCGACCTCGTCGCCCTCGTGGCGACGCGCACGCGGGGCGCCGGCGCCGAGGGCTTCCGCTACCTCGTCCGCGCCGCGGATGGCGCGCGCCTCGCCGGCGACCTGCCCGACGAGGGCCTCGCCGCCGGCTGGCAGGACGTCCGCGTCGTCCGCGCCGGGACGGATGCGCGCGCAGGAAAGCAGAAGCTGGAGGTCCACGCCGGGACCCTCCCGACGGGAGAGTTCGTGGCGGTCGGGCGCGACGTCGGCGAGCTGTCCCACATCAAGGAGGTGGTGGCGCGCAGCTTCGGCGGCGCCGCCGCTCTCACGCTCGCGCTCGCGCTCCTCAGCGGCGCCGTCACCAGCCTCGGGGCGCTCCGGCGCGTCGAGGCCGTCAACGGCATCACGCGCGGCATCATGGAGGGCGACCTCGGACGCCGCGTGCCCGAGCGGGGCACGGGCGACGAGTTCGACCGGCTGGCCCGCAACACCAACGCCATGCTGGACCGCATCCAGCTCCTGATGGAGGGCATGCGCCAGGTGTCGAGCGACATCGCCCACGACCTGCGCACGCCGCTCACCCACCTGCGCCAGCGCCTGGAGGCGGCCCGCGGGGGGCCACGCACCGTGGAGGCCTACGAGGCCGCCATCGACGCGGCGAGCGGGGACGTCGACACCATCCTGCGCGTCTTCGCCTCGCTGCTGCGCATCGCGCAGGTCGAGGCCGGGGCGCGCCGCGGCGGCTTCGCCGAGGTCGACCTGTCGGAAGTCTTCGCTGCCATCGTCGAGGCCTACGGCCCGGTGGCCGAGGACGCGGGGCAGGACCTCGACGCCGACGTGGAGCCTGGCCTTCGGGTGCATGGCGACCGGGACCTGCTGACCCAGATGCTGGCGAACCTCGTCGAGAACGCCATCCGCTACGCCGGGCCCGGCGCCCGGATCAGGGTGTCGCTCGACCGCGACGGGCCGCACTTCGTCGGCGCCGTGGAGGATAGCGGCGCGGGCATTCCGGAGCACGAGCGCGCGCGGGTGTTCGGTCGCTTCGTGCGCCTCGACGCGTCCCGCCCAGGCGAGGGCCACGGGCTCGGCCTCGCCCTGGTCAAGGCCGTGGCGGACCTCCACGGGATCGCCCTCGCCCTGTCGGACGCGGGTCCGGGGTTGCGGGTGACGATGCGGGGGACGGCCGTTCGCCGCTGACGGGCCGCTCCCCCCGGGCGGTCAGGCCCGGTCCGGCACGGCCGCCCGGGCGCGGTCGAGCCTGTCGGACGCGAACACGACCGCGACCAGCACCGCCAGGGCGACGAGCGAGGTGGCCAGCGTGCCGAGCTGGAGGCCGCCGGTGTCGCGCGACTTGGTGAGGAAGTCGCCGAAGGTCGCGCCGAACGGGCGCGTGAAGATGAACGCGGCCCAGAACAGCAGCGCGGCGTTGATCTGCGTCAGGTAGTGCAGCAGCAGCAGGATGACGATGACGCCCGAGCAGACGAGGGCGCCCTGCACGTAGGACAGGCCGACCGCGTCGACGAGCGCGTCGCCGAAGGCCGTGCCGAGGCTGTTCGAAAACACCACCGCGATCCAGAACAAGATCTCGGTGTCGCGCTCGACGATCGGCTCGACGCTGAGGGACCGCTTGCGCGCGTACCAGGCGAGCAGCGTGATCACCAGCCCGGCGAACAGGATGAGCGAGCCGGCCACGTAGCCGAGGCCGAGGGTGCGGTCCATCATGTCCGACACCTCCGTCCCGGCCGTCGTGGTGGCCACGATGGCGGCCCAGAACAGGGGCGAGCGGTAGACGGGGCTCGCGACCTGCGCGACCAGGAAGGCGAGCAGGAGCGCGGCCGTGACGGCGAGGCCGGCGACGTAGCCGAAGCCGAGCGTCTGCGCGAAGAAGTCGCCGAGCGTCTCGCCGAGCGTCGTGGCGACGACCTTGGCGACCCAGAAGGCCAAGGTGACCTCCGCTATCTTGTTGGCGGCGTTCGTAGGTCTCATGCGCTCGTCCTCCGGCGGCGGGCAGCCGGTCTGCGCCGCCCGCCCCCGTCTGGACCGGCGCAGCTTCGGCTGCCCTGACGCCGAGCTTACTTTTTCGTAAGGGCGCCAGCCCTCGGAGGGCCCGCGCCGTGCGGACACATGCCGCCGCGACCTCGGCGGCGCTGCCCGCGCCATGGACAGGACGCGCGAGAAGCGAGTCCTCAGAGCGGGTCGCTCCGGCTGGGGGAGCTGACCGCCCGTGGCTCGAGAGACCTCGGGCCTTACCGATCCGTAAGCTGCACGACAGCGTCCCCGAACCTGCGTCCCGCTAACGACCAGCCCGGGGATGGGGCGCCGTGCCCCACCCCGGCGCGCGGAGGCACGATGACGGACGGAACGGGCACGGTCCGGGATGCGGGGGATGTCGACAGGCGTCGGGGCCGAACGCCGCGAAGTCTTCTCGGGGTGAACCGGATTAGCGTGATCGCCGCAGCGGTCCTGTTCCCGCTGGCGCTCTCTGCTGCCGGCCTCGTCGACGCCGCGGTCGCGACCGACGCCGCGCGGGCCCCGCGCGCCGTGGTCGAGGTCGGCCGCTTCGTGACGGAGTTCGGGACCTCGGGATACATGTTCACCACGTCCGCCCTGCTCGCGGCCGTCGCCCTCGTGGCCCTGGGGCGGGACCGCCACTTCTGGAACGGGGCGCGGCCCCGCCTCGTCGTGGAGCGGTGCGCCTTCTTCTTCGCGACCATCGCGGCCTCGGGCATCGCCGCGCAGGCGGTGAAGCACCTGCTGGGCCGCGCGCGCCCCGTGCTGTCGTCGGGCGCCGACCCGTTCACCTTCCACCCGCTGTCACTCGGGAACAGCATCGCGAGCTTCCCATCGGGCCACACCACCTCGGCCTTCGCCGCGGCGGTCGCGCTCGGCCTCGTGTCGCCCCGCCTGCGCCCGTGGCTGCTCGGCGGCGCCGCGCTGGTCGGCATCTCGCGCGTCGTCGTCGGCGCCCATTACCCCAGCGACGTCGTCGGCGGCGCGGCCCTCGGCAGCCTCGCCGCGGTCGCGGTCACCCGGATCTGCGCCCGCCGCGGCCTGGCCTTCACGCTGGACGCGGGACGCGCCGTGCCCAAGCGGTCGGACTGCGCGGCGCCGGTCAGCCCGATCGGTCGCGATCGCAACATTGAAAGCTGAATGAAAGCTGACCCGATCTAAGGTTTCCGGACGGCACCGATCCGCGGATCACAGCGGGGGCCGTCGTTGAGGGAGGGACACATGAAGTCGTGCGCAATCGCCACCGCCATCGCGGGCCTGGGCCTAGCGGGTCCCGCCGCCGCCTACGACGGCTGGCACCTCGAGAAGGCGACGGTCGTGCCCGGCCCCGGCTCCGCCTGGGACTACCTGGCGATGGACGACGCCAACGACCACCTGATGATCGGCCACCGCAAGCAGGGCCTCCAGGTCTTCGACCCCAAGACCGGCAAGGTCGTGAAGACGATCGCGGGCACGGCCGAGGCCAGCTCCAACGGTGCGGCCGTGATCCCAGAGTTCGACCTCGGCGTGTCGAACGATGAGAACGGGAGCGTGATCCCGTTCAAGCTGTCCACGCTGGAGGCCATGGCGCCGATCAAGCTCGGCGAGGAGCTCGACACCAGCCACTACGACAGGGGCAGCCACAGGCTGGTCGTGAACATGGGGGCCGGGAAGGACGGGACCGACCTCGTCCTGCTCGACGTCCCGTCCATGAAGCCGGCCGGGCACGTCAAGGTCGACAGCCAGAAGGTCGAGGGGGCCGATGGCGACGGCAAGGCGGGCTTCTTCCTGGCAGCCCGCGACCTCGACAAGGTGTACAAGATCGACGTCGGCGCCGAGAAGGTCACCGCGACCTACGACGTGGCGGCGAGCTGCGGCCAGCCCACCGCGGTGGCGGTGGACGTGGCGGACGACAGGGTGATGGTCGGCTGCCGCGGCCACGGCGCCGTGAAGCCGTCGCTGACCGTGCTCGATGGCGCGACCGGCAAGGTCGTCTACACCGCCGAGATCGGCGGCGGCGTCGACAGCGTCGTCTACGACGCGGACGGGCACCGCATCTTCACGGCCAACGGCATCTCGGCCAACATCAACGTCTTCGAGCAGGACGGTCCGGACAGCTATAAGCCGGTCGAGACGCTCGGCACCCGCGCCGGCCTGCGCACCCTGGCCATGGATCGCAAGACCAAGCTCCTCTACGGCGTCGCGGCGGAGGGCACCGCCGATGCGTCGAAGAAGATCCTGACATCGGTCTCGCCCTTCTATGCCAACACCTTCTTCCCCGACACCTTCACGGTGCTGACCTACGGCAAGTGAACTCGACCGGATCGCGCGATGACAGGATTAGACGAGGGAGGAACGGATGAAGCGTAGGACCATGACGGCGCTGCTCGGCGCGGCGGCGCTCGGGGTGCTGGCGCTGGCGCCGGCCGCCCGTGCGGCGGACAAGATCAGCATCATCGTCGGCGGCATGGAGAAACAGATCTACCTGCCGCCGGTGCTGTGCGAGCGCCTCGGCTACTTCAAGGAGCAGGGCCTCGACGTCGAGCTGATCAACAGCCGCGCCGGCGTCGAGGCCGAGAACGAGCTCCTAGCCGGCGCCGTGCAGGGCGTGGTGGGCTTCTACGACCACACGGTCGACCTCCAGGCCAAGGGCAAGAGCATCACGACGATCGTGCAGCTCTCCCAGGCGCCCGGCGAGGTGGAGATGCTGTCCGCCAAGGCCGACGGCGTGAAGACCCCGGCCGACTTCAAGGGCAAGACGCTGGGCGTCACCGGCCTCGGCTCCTCGACCGACTTCCTGACCCAGTACATCGCGACCCGCGCCGGCCTGAAGCCGGGCGAATTCACCCTGCTGCCGGTAGGAGCCGGCAACACCTTCATCGCCGCCATGAAGCAGGACCAGATCCAGGCCGGCATGACGACCGAGCCGACCGTCGGCCAATTGCTCAAGACCGGCGCCGCCAGCATCTTCGTCGACCTGCGCACCCCCGAGTCGACCAAGGCGGCCCTCGGTGGCGACTACCCCGCGGCATCCTTCTACGTCCAATCCGCCTGGCTCGACGGCCATAAGGAGGAGGCGCAGAAGCTCGCCAACGCGCTCGTGAAGACCCTGCACTGGATCCACGACCATTCGGCCGACGAGATCGCCGACCAGATGCCGAAGGACTATTACGTTGGCGACAAGGCGCTCTACGTGAAAGGCCTCGCCGACGGCAAGGCGATGTTCACGGCGGACGGCAAGATGCCGGCCGATGGCCCCGCGACGGTGCTGAAAGTCCTGTCGTCCTTCAGCCGCAACGTCCAGGGCAAGAAGATCGACCTGTCGAAGACCTACACCGACAGCTTCGTGGACGCGGCCAAGTGAGCGCGGCATCCGCCGCCGGCCCTGCCATCGAGCTGCGCGACGTCACCCGGCGCTTCGTCACGCCCGACGCCAAGGTGATGACGGCGCTGCGCGACTTCACCATGACGGTGGAGCGCGGCGAATTCGTCTGCGTGGTCGGCCCGACCGGCTGCGGCAAGTCAACGACGCTGAACCTCGTCACCGGCCTCGCCCGGCCGGACCGCGGCGAGGTGCGCGTCTTCGGGGAACCGGTGTCGGGCATCAGTCGCGACATCGGCTTCGTGTTCCAGGCCGACGCGCTGTTCCCGTGGAAGAGCGTGCTCGACAACGTCGCGGCCGGCCCGCTCTTCCGCGGCCTCGGCCGCGCCGAGGCGCTGAGCCGCGCGCGTGACTGGATCGACCGCGTGGGGCTCAAACGCTTCGAGAAGCACTACCCGCACCAGCTGTCGGGCGGCATGCGGAAGCGCGTCGCCCTGGCTCAGACCTTCATCAACGGCCCGAAGATCCTGCTGCTCGACGAGCCTTTCAGCGCGCTCGACATCCAGACCCGCACGCTGATGCAGGACGAACTGCTTGGCCTATGGTCGGACGCGAAGGCCTCCGTGGTCTTCGTCACGCACGACCTCGAGGAGGCGATCGCCATGGCGGACAAAGTCTACGTGCTCACCGCTGGTCCCGCCACGGTGAAGTCCGTCTACACGATCGACCTGCCGCGCCCCCGCGTCACGGCCGAGATCCGCTACGAGCCCGCCTTCGTGGAATATGCGCGGCTGATCTGGAACGACCTGCGCGAGGAGGTCCAGAAGAGCCACAACCAGGCCTCTGCGGCCGCGGCCGCCTGAGGGGAGGACAGTTTCATGTCATCCGTCATCGCCCAGACCCTCGATCCGCCCGCGACGCTGACGAGCCCGTTCGAGATTGAGATCGCGGCCCGTTCCGCGTCGCGCCGCCGCCGGCAGGTGGTGGTCGCGGCCAGGATCGCCATACTGGTCGTCGCCCTCGGCGGCTGGGAGCTCGGTGCCCGCACGGGCTTCATCGATCCGTTCTTCTTCGCGAGCCCGTCCGGCATCGCGGCCCAGGTGTGGACCTGGGCCACCGAGGGCACCAGCCAGGGGCCGCTGTGGGAGCAGATCCTCGTCACCATGGAGGAGACGGCGCTCGGCTTCCTCATCGGCGCCGTCGGCGGCATCGTGTGCGGCATCGTGCTCGGCCGCAACCGCATGCTGGCCGACATCTTCGCCACCTACATCAAAGTGGCGAACTCGATCCCGCGCGTGGTGCTCGGCTCGATCTTCATCATCGCGCTCGGCCTCGGCATGGCGTCCAAGGTGGCATTGGCGGTGGTGATGGTGTTCTTCGTGGTCTTCGCCAACGCGTTCCAGGGCGTGCGCGAGGCGGACCGCGCCATGATCGCCAACGCGCAGATCCTGGGAGCCTCGCCGTTCCAGATCACCCGCGCGGTGATCATCCCCTCCGCGATGACGTGGATCCTGGCGAGCCTGCACGTGAGCTTCGGCTTCGCGCTGGTGGGAGCCGTGGTGGGCGAGTTCCTCGGCGCCAAGAAGGGCGTGGGCCTGCTCATCTCGACCGCGCAGGGCTCGTTCAACGCCGACGGCGTGTTCGCCGCCATGGTGATCCTGGCTGTGCTGGCGCTGGTGGTCGAGGCGATCATCACCCTGGTCGAGAACCGCCTCGTCAAGTGGCGTCCCGTGCCGTTCGACGGTCACTGAGCCTCGCCGGCCGCCGGGAAGCGCGCCTCGACGATGAGCCCGCCGCCCGGCGGCCTCCGCGCCGAGACGGTTCCGCCCGCCGCCTCGGCCACCTCCTTGACGATCGCGAGCCCGAGGCCACTGCCGCTCGCCTCGGTGCCGGGCACGCGGTAGAAGCGCTCAAAGACCCTATTCTCCTCGCCCGCGGGCAGCCCCGGCCCGTCATCGCCGACGGCGAGCAACGCCTCGCCATCGCGCATGTAGACCCCCACGGTGACGGTGCTGCCCGTGGGGCAGTAGCGCAGGGCGTTGTCGACGAGGTTGCCGAGCATCTCGCCCAGCATGGTCCCGTCGCCGACGACCTCGACCCGCCCCTCGCGCTCGTCGAGGCCGAGGTCGATGCCCCGCTCCAGGGCGAGAAGCGCGAAGCCGTCGAGCACGCGGCGGGCCAGCGCCCCGAGCCCCACGCGGTCGCTGCGCTCCAGTCGCGCGCCCGGCTCGGCGCGCGAAAGCAGGAGCAGCTGCTCGGCCAGGCGCGACATCTCCCCGACGCTGACCTGCACGGCTTTGAGCGCCTCGCCCTGATCGGCGCGGCCGGCGCGACGCGCCGCGGCCGTGGCCTGCAGCCCGAGGATGGCGAGCGGCGTGCGGAGCTGGTGGGCCGCGTTGGCCACAAAGCGATGCTGGGCCGCCAATTGCGCCCGGACGCGCTCGATGCGGATGTTGATGGCCTCGACCAGCGGCCTGATTTCGGACTGCACCGCCTCGGGGGAGAAGAGTTCGAGGCTTCCCGCCGGACGCGCCCTCACCTCGTCGCGCAGGCGGATCAGGGGCGCAAGGCCGCGCTTCAAGCCGAACACCATGAACAGGCCGGCGGCGGCGATCAGGGCGAGGCCCTGCCCAAAGCCCGCGAGCCACAAGCGCCGCACGAGCACGTCCCGCCCGGCGAGCGACGACCCGACGACGACTGTGAGGGGCGCTGGCGGGCCAGACCCTGCGAGGATGTGGTCGAGCGCGTAGAAGCGCATGGTCCGGTCCCGGTAGCGCGCCTCGTAGGAGTCGATGTCCTCGGGTCCGTCGGGCGGCAGGGGCAGGTCGGCGGCTCCAGCGATGAGCCGCCCCGCCGCGTCGATCACGCGGTAGTAGACGAAGTCGCCCTCGCCCGTGTCGAACATCTCCAGCGCCGCGGGCGGCACGGTCACCTGCAGCGTCCCGTCCTCGTCCCGCGCCGCCTCGGCGATGACGCGGGCCGAGGCGAGCAGGGTGTGGTCCGCGACGAGGTTGGCGGTCTCGCGGGCCGACCGATAGCCCACCAGGGCGTTGACGGCCGCGAGCAGACACAGCGGCACCAGCACCCAGGCGAGCAGGTACGTGCGGAGGTCGAGCCTCACATCAAGCCTCGTCGGAGCGCAGCAGGTAGCCGAGGCCGCGCAGCGTCGCCACGGAAACGGAGCTGCCCTCCAGCTTCTTGCGCAGGCGGTGGACGTAGACCTCGACGGCGCTGGGGTCTGTCTCCTCGAAGCCGAACAGCGCTTCGGCCAAGGCCGCCTTGCCGACGGGGCGCCCAGCCCGGCGCAGCAGCTGTTCCAGCACCCCGGCCTCGCGCGGTGTCAGGGCCAGCCCGGTGTTCTTCAGCGCGAAGGAGCGCCCGACGGTGTCGAAGGCGAGGTCGCCGCAGCGGATGACGGTGTCGGCCTGCCCGGCTGATCGGCGTAGCTGGACGCGGACCCGCGCCTCGAGTTCGGACACCTCGAAAGGCTTGGTCAGGTAGTCGTCCGCGCCGCTATCGAGACCGGAGATGCGGGCGTTGAGGCTGCCGTCCGCCGTGAGCACGATCACCGGCATCATGTTCCGTCGTGCCCGCAATCGTCGCAGCACCTCGCCGCCGCCCATCCCGGGCAGGCCGAGGTCGAGGATCATGAGCCCGTAGGTTGTTACCCTGAGACAATCTTCGGCTTCCTCGCCGTCGTGAGCGATGTCGACGTCGTAGCGCCCGGCGCGGAGGATTTCGGCGAGCCACCGGGCGAGGTCGCGATTGTCCTCGACCAGCAACAAGCGCACCGCGATCTCCACCTTGACGACGCCGCAAGAGTGTCGGCCGCGACCCCGTCCTCATCAAGCGTTTCCAGAACCGTCCATGGCGGGAGAACGCACGGGCAGGTCAAGCCCCAATAATTCGGAAGCACTCACCCCCGGCGCCGACCAAAGTGGCTTCGCTCGCCGTCCGCGGGCCAGCGACACGCCCCGATCCGAGGTCTCGCCGCACAAGCCATCGCCATCGGTGAACCACACTCTCGGTTGAACTGATTGTCGAGATCTCGCTTGCGGGTCTGCAGACTCGAAGATAGGCGAACGCTCGAACGTCGATGCCGAATTTGCGCGCCCTCCATGCTACGCCATCCGCAGCCAGCAGGCTGAGATGCCAGCGTCCGCTATGGCATCGCTACCTTCGAAAGCGGCCGGACCGCAGTCCACCCGAGCTCGCCGTTCAACATCGTGGATGCTTGGCCCTGAAGTTCGTCGACCCGTCCGGAAGCTGACCCCGGCGGCGCCATACCGGGCGCCGCGGGAGATCGATCTCATGGCCCATCTCGTCTCACCCGCGGCAGCACGACGCCGCTCTCGGTCCGACGGCCCTCATGAACTCGACCAGCGCGGCTTCCACCTTCGGATCCCGCGCATGAGCAGATCCCGCGCAGACCTTCACCAGACCGTCACCGACCGCATCGTCGCCGCGATCGACGCCAACCCGGGCTCGTGGCACCGGCCCTGGCAAGGCGCCGCCGCGACCGGCCGCCCCTGCAACATCGCCTCAGGGAAGCCCTACAACGGCATCAACGTCCTCGCGCTCTGGGCCGAGGCGCAGCTCGGGCAGTACCCGCGGGCCGTGTGGGGCACCTATCGGCAGTGGGCCGCCGCGGGCTGTCAGGTGCGGAAGGGAGCCAAGGCCGCCCTCGTCGCCTTCTATCGCCAGATCGCGGTGGAGGGGGACGCCGACGACGCGCCCGACGGGGACGACAGCCCACGGGCCGTTTTCGTCGCCCGCGCCACGCCCGTGTTCAACGCCGCCCAGGTCGACGGCTTCGACGCCGCCCCTTCGCTCCTCAGCCGCGACCCCGCCGCCCCGCGGCCGGATCTCGACGCGCTCGTCGCGCGGACGGGTGCCTCTATCGAACACGGCGGCGCGAGCGCCTTCTATTCCGTGCCGCGCGACGCGATCCGACTCCCCCCGCGGGACGCCTTCGTCGGCTCGCCGACCTCGACGGCGACGGAAAGCTACTACGGCACGCTGTTCCACGAGCTGACACACTGGACCGCCCCGGCGCACCGCTGCGCCCGCAACCTCGGCAGTCGCTTCGGATCCGACGCCTACGCCGTGGAAGAGCTCGTCGCGGAGCTCGGGGCGGCGTTCCTTTGCGCCGACCTCGCCGTCAGCGCCGAGCCGCGCCCGGACCACGCCCGGTATGTCGCGGGCTGGCTCGCCGTGCTGCGGCGCGACAAGAGCGCCATCTTCGCCGCCGCGAGCCAAGCTTCCAGGGCCGTCGCGTTCATCCAGGCCGCGGGTGCTCCGACCGAGAGCACCGCCGACCCTCTGCCGGCGCTGGACAGTCCGCCGGCGTCGTGATGCCTCGAATGCCTGCTGATCGTCACACGGTGCTGGCCAAAACCTGTTCGGCCCCGCTCCCGCCGCCTCGGCACCTTTATCTCCGGGCGACCCTGAAGACGTCGCCTTCGCCGTGAAGTGGTCCCGTCCACGCGCGTCGGAGGCGATCGGCTTGAACGGAGTCATCGGCGGCCCGCTCCCGTCGCGCCGCGTCCTCGACGAACTCTGTCCCTCGTGGCCCGGTCGCGCGGCATCGGCCGCCGCCGCGTCCTCGGTCGACCTCGACGTGGCGCTCGCGGCCCACGCGCTCGCGATCCTCGCCGTGGACCGGGCGGAGGCGGCGCTCATCGCTGCTCGGGCGTCTGCGGATGCCACCGATCCAGGCCGGGCCCGCGGGCACAGTGTGGGCTCGAAGCGTCGCGCCTTCATGGTCCGACATGCGCGGCAGCTCCGCCTCGACCGGCGGACGCGCGACCTCGCCGTCCGCCTCTTATCGACGCCCGCCGCCGGCTTGGACGACATCGCGCTGAAGCTGGCCGTCGTCATCGCCGCGGGCGAGGCCGGCTCGCCCGACGCCGCCGCATTCCCGTGGGCTCACCTCCGTCGGATCCTCGCCGAACTGCTCGCCATCGGGACCGCCGGGGCGTGATGCCGCGCTCAGGTCTTGCGCCGACCGCCGCGGAGTGGCGCCGGCGGGGGCTCGTCCGCCCCTGGCTCGCGGAGAAGCTCGGCCACGGGCACGGACAAGGCCGTGGCGATGCGATCGAGAACGTCGAGCGTGGGATTTTCGGTCTGCTGTTCGAGCCCGCCGAGATACCCCCGGTTCACGGCGGCATCGACGGCGAGCCTCTCTTGAGAGAGGCCCTGGGCCACCCGAACGCGCCGCATGTTCCAGGCCAGGAGTTCTCGTCCCTTCATGACGCATGGGGGGAACAGCCCGGGCACTTTCTAACCACCCGCTATAGCAGTACGTTTGAGCGAGCCTCACGACGGCGATGGGGCGAATCAGGGCGGGAGCGGCGATGTCCCAGAACGAGTCCCACACCCGTCCAGAGAGTGGAGGGACGGGCGCGACCTCCGATCCGTCAGGCACCACACCCGGCCGATCCAGGGAGGGGTACAGGCTCGCTATGTCGTCTTTCCTCGACCGCTACACTTTCATCCGCCGCCGCAAGTGGTTCATCGCTTGGTCTCTCGCACCGCTTCTCGCGGCGGGAGTGTTCGTCGCCACGCACCGTGTTGAGGCTTCGGGGGACACGGACGTGAGTTGCTCGTCGTACACCGCGGCTCAACTCGTGGGCGACATCATCAAGGAGCGCGTCTTCGCCAGCGGGGCCAAGGTGATGCTCGACCCCGACCGGTTCGGCGGCAAGCTCGTCGACATCGCCGTGGTCTCGGACAAGCCGTTGACGTGCTCGGCCTTCTTCGTCCCGACCCTCGCCTTCAGCAAGGCTGTCCTGGACGACGCCGCCAAGTCCGGAACTTCCAACGCGGCGCTCGACGAGATCCACAGCAACGCCGTCGACAAGTACAGCGCCATGTTGAAGTACAAGGTCCGCGACAACGGCTCCGGCAAGGTCTACGTCACGATCGTAGAGAGCCTGGACGCCTTCGACGACTGACCCTGCAAAACTGTCCTTTCTCCCCAGAACTCATCCAGATCAGCCACAGAAGACCTCCCGATCGGCTCGGGATGGTTGGAGGAACCATGAACCTATCAAACCTGTGGCGTTTCGGGGCTCTCGTCTTCCTACTCACGTCGGTGTCGAGCGCGAAGGCAGACAGCGAAGCCCTCTCCGCCATCGCGAGCCTCCCGTGTGATGAGCTCGGGTACACCAACCTGAGCCGCAACTCTCAGGGCGATGCGCCGTTCGGCATCCCGCTCCGGCATTGGGACCAGGGAGCGGTTTCATCGATCTACGACCGCATACGCGCCTGTTCGGGGGAGATCGACCCGGTCCAGGCTCGCCTTGCTCTACAACAAGGCTCGGATTTCCTCGACGGGATCGTGCGGCGTGCGGCCAGCGCCCGCGCAGGCGCCCAGCGGAATGTCGCCTTGATGGAGACGATCCAGAAGAACTTGGCGGATATCGAAAGTTCGACGCTTCCGCCGGCTCAAGTTCTGTTCAAGCTCGACGGGGTGCAGGCCGGAGTCCAGGCGGTGTCCCGAGCGTTGCCGCCGGACATCCGTGACGCCTTTCAGAGGCGGATCGACACGAAGAGGGCCGCACTCACGACCGTCTTGCAGGCAAAGGCCGAGAGAGAGCAGAAGGCCGCCGAAGACCGCTTGGCGAGGCTGAGGGCGGCCGCCAACACGCCGGCCACACCTCCACCCCCGTCGCCTCTGACGTCCTCTCCGAGCGGTGACGCGTTGAGTCCGACGAGGTCGTCGCCCCCAACGACAGATCCAAGCAAGGATCCGAGGATTGTCGAAGCCCGCAAGAGGACACAGTTAGCCCAAGCGGAGACGGCTCGGCTCGAATTCGATCTCAGACGCAAGCAGATCGAAGCGGACGTCACGAAGCTGGATCGCGAGGAACTCGATCTCTACAACAAGACCCCGGACATGAAGGACCCTGATTACATCAAGAAGGACAACCCAGAAGCCTATCTTTCAATCCTGTATGCGACAGAGGTGATGTTCAGGGTCTGCAAGGAGCGGACAGCGGAGTTCGACGACGACATTCCCCGGGTCCAGCACGAGGCGCACGTGCTTGAGGGTACCCTGACCAAATTAGAGTTCATGTCAGCTCAGAAGATCGCTGAAGCCAGAACGAACGTCGGCTTGAACGGGGGCTCAAACGAGGTGGTCGATCGAGCGCGTGCGACGCCCGATATTGTGAGGCAGTGTCGCGAGATGGCGTCGACCCTAGGCATGAGCAAGCCGCTCGCACCGTGACAGAGCGAGCGTTCGGCGTTGGGGCGCAGGTCCGACATGCGACGCCGCCGACCGCGCTTATCGAGCCACGGACGCCCCCTCGTCTGCTTACCTCAGAGCCTCGACGAGCACGGGTTACACGCCTGCGGCACGGAGAGCATTGAGGTCATGTTCAAGCAGATCGGCATGAGGTTGAGCGTCGAGTCCTTCGCCTTCATGGTGGCGTACCTCGTCGGCGCCCTCGGCGGGTGAGTCTACGTCCTCATGGGCCCGCAGTCGGACGAGCCGGTCGAGGTCCGCACGGCCGACTGAAGTTCCGGCCCTGCCGCGGAAGCTCTCCCACGGGCCGCTTCGGGTCCAGGCCCGGCGCTCGACGCCGGGCTCACCGGCCGGTCATGAGGAGGGAGAGCGCATGAGCGACACAGACCCCGACAAGCCCGCTCTCCTCGACCGCGCCCGCGGCGCCCTCCTCGGCCTTGCCGTCGGCGACGCGCTCGGGGCTACCTTGGAGTTCGGCCCCCGCATCGCGTCCGTGAAGGACTACCACCGCGAGATGATCGGCGGCGGGCCGTTCGGCCTTCAGCCGGGAGAATGGACCGACGACACCGCCATGATGCTCGCCCTGTCGAAAAGCCTCACCCTGCGGAAAGGCTTCGACCCGGTCGACGTCATGGAGCGGTGGGTGTCGTGGTACAGAACCGGCGAGTATTCGTGCACCGGGACCTGCTTCGACATCGGGGGCACGACCCGCGCCGCCCTTGAGCGCTTCGAGCGGACCGGCGATCCCTTCGCGGGCTCGGCGGACGAGCACACGGCCGCGAACGGTTCCCTCATGCGCGTGGCGCCCGTCGCATTGTTCGGGCTCGACGACGAAGCGGAGGCAGTCCGGATCGCCCGGGAACAGAGCCGGCTCACCCATGCCCATCCGGCGTGCGTCTCGACCTGCGACTACTTCGTGCGCCTCCTCCGGCTGTTCATCCTCGGCGAGGAGGACCCGATCAAACTCGCCCTCGTGAAGTGGTCCGGCCACCCGGAGGTCCAGCGGGCCAAGGCGGCTCTGTGGGGCGGCCTCAAGCGCAAGGACGCTCGCTCCACCGGCTATGTGATCGACACCCTCGAGTCCGCCTTTTGGGCCGTCTCGGCCTCGGGGAGCTTCGAGCAGGCCGTCGTGCTCGCCGTCTCACTTGGAGGAGACAGCGATACCGTGGGAGCCGTGACGGGAGCGCTCGCAGGGGCGAAGTGGGGCGAGCGTTCGATCCCGGAACGGTGGCTGAAGCCTCTCGCGTGGCGTTCGAAGATCGGCGCCACCGCCCTCAGCCTCGTCCGTGTGTCTTCCGAGGTGCACCTTCACGGGTTGTGAGCCGTCGAAGTCTCGCGCATCATCGACGACAACCATAGAACGTGTTCGTACAGGTCCCAGACGGGACCAAGGCAGATTCGAAGAAGGCTGGAGGACCTACATGACGTTCCGCTTCGCCGCCGCACTGTCCGTCGCGCTCGCGACGAACGCGGCATGGGCTGCTCCGGCGCCGAACTGGAGCATCGCGACGGGCGTGGTGAAGGTCGGCACCTTGGATGCCGGGATAGGAGAATACACCTTCATGACTCGATCGCCCGTCGGGTCCAAGATCTTCGCCGTTTGCAAGATGGACGACTTGTGCGAGGCCCAGGTCAGGACCAACGCGAAAGGCGTCGTGGTGGGGGTAGGCCGCGTCCGGAAGGTCGAGCCGTTCACGACGCCAAAGTCGCTCCTCGACTTCATCTACGCTCATTACACCGAAATCTCCTTGCCCGGGTTCAACCCCGACGAGGACACCGCATCCAGGATCTACGCTCCCGCCCTCGCGAATCTGGTCGAGTCGGCGAACATCAAGGCGGGACAGGAGCAGGAGGAAAGCCCCGCGGTCAGCCCATGGTTGAACGCTCAGGAGTGGAAGGTCGAGAACCTCAAGTATGATGTGGTGGATCTCGGACCCGGCAAGGCCCGCGTCGGGGTCAGCTTGACGAACGAGGGGATCGCCGACGCCTACTCCTTCGTGATGGTCAGGGGCGACGCGGGGTGGCTCATCGCCGACGTCACGTCCAAGAGCCCGACGCTTCCCGGCGCTCCCCCGCTCACCTCCTCGCTCAAGGACTACCTCAAGCCCGCCAAGGCACCAGTCGGAGCGCCCTCCAAGATGACCGAGCCGAGTGTCGTCGCGAACGCGGCGGCCGGCACCGTGCCCCGCCTGAGCAAGGGAACTCACTATTCCCAGGCCCGGGAACAGCTCATGGCGCTCGGGTACAAGGGCGTGAAGACCCCCGGGGCGGACACCTGTGACGCGTCGAGCGACACGACATGCTTCCCCGAGATGGAGTCGTGTGCCGGGACGGGAGAAGGCAATTGCCTATACTCGTGGGAGAAGGACGGCACCTTCGTCGAGGTCAGCACGGTCGGCGACCCGCCCGAGGTCGTTTCCGTGTCGCGCGGACACAAGCCGGCCCCTTGAGACGCGGTCCGGGGGTCGGACACTCGGACGATGCCTATTCCACGTCGTAGATCATCACGGACGTGGCCGCGATCATCGAACCCCGGACGATCCCTCGTGTGCCTTCGTCAGGGCCTCGATGAGGATCGGTTGCGCGCCGACAGCGCGGAGGGCTGCGATGGGGATGGTGACCGAGTCCGCGCAGGCTTGAACCACGTGCGGGAGGTCGAACTGGACCACGAGGCCATCTTTCTTCGCGTCGATCCAAGCCATCATGCCCGGGGCGCTCCCACCATCGCCGGCATCCGCCACCGCACCACGGCACTCGTCGTCGTCTCCATCATTTTTGACGTCGCCGGATCGCGGGCGGTAGCCGGTGAGATATAGGGCGTACAGCGTCTGCCCCGACAGCGTGACCATCTTCGTCCCGTCCGCCCCGGACGCGAGCGCCGGCTTACCCGTCAGTGCGGTGGGTAGGAGAGACATCCAGTCCACCGGCGCGCCGTTGGTGAGGTCGTACACGATCGACATGGTCGAGACGTCCGGGTGGGCACCGCCGCAGGAAATGTTGTCGGTGATCTCGTAGCTCAGGAAGCGCGGACCCGACATGGGCACTTGGATGTTGCGTTCCCACCAACTGTCTTTCCCGCCGGCAGTCCTACATTGTACGGCCGCCCTGCGCGCGCTCGTGTCGAGGCGGAGAAGTGCGGCGTTAATCCTCCGCTCGGCTTCGTCTTCGGGCCCGGCGATGAACGGCATCGCCGCGACCCCCTTCATGACCTCGGGTGGGGTCTGAAGGCGCACTATCCGGTCCGCCGCCTGGACATCGGACACGGCACCCAGGAGAACGGCGACGGCGAGCCCCAAGCTTAGGATGTGCTTCATTGTCGCGTGCCCTCCGGGGTTGACCATCGAAGGGATAGTACGGCCTCATCGTCGCGCCCGTGAAGGGACTGTCGCGGCCTGCCCCCCCTTCGGATGACAGGATCGTCGCCAAGGTTCAGCCCGAGGTTCGCTCGATCACAGTCACCTCGGGCTGCACCCTGGATCGCTTAGACCACTGTTTTCATTCACAATTTTTACCCCGATGCTGCGGATGAAAATCGCTGAGGAGAAGGATCATTCATCGGAAGACAGGCAGATCCGTAACTGCGCGACGGCGGTCGACGTGCCCAGAGCCTGACGCGTCGCCGGGCAAGAACTTCGGCTAGCCTCTGCAGGGTCGCCACCCTAGATTTAAGCTATACATCTACGACGCGACGACCCGAGAATCCTTTGGGTCTCGGATGCGGAAGTTATCGGTGATTCGGGATGAGAAGCGACTGAAGTGCTTCGGGACCGTTTCCTTGAGGAATGTCAGGATCGCCTCCGCGAAGTCCTTGAATGTGGCATAGTACCGGTTGTGGGTGACGTTCTGGTGCATCACGCCCCAGAGCCGCTCGATCGGGTTGAGGTGAGGGCAGTAACTCGGGATGAAGTGAAGCACGATGCGCCGTCCCGGTTGCCTCATCCAATCCTGAACAGCACGGGCATGATGATAGCGGGCGTTGTCCAGATAGACATGGATCCGACGCATCGTCGTGTAGGCGTTCTCGATGGAGGTCAGAAGCTCGATCGTGCTTTGCGCATCGACCGAAAGCACTTCCTTCATCCGCGTCGCGCCGGTCTCCAGGTCGATCACACCATGGATGTTCATGCGATCACGGCCCGACGCCGCAGGAACCGCGACGTCGGCGCCACGCGGCATCCACACGCCCGCCGGTCGCGTCTGATGGGTCGGGTGAACGGCATCGCCGTAGACGATCGCTTCGTCGGCCCCAAGGCCGTTGCGGAGCCGCTCATGCTGCTCGATGAACGCTTCCTGCGCCGCAAGGTCGAGATGCGAGGGCACAAGGTCAGGCTTGCGCCAGACAAAATCCAGCGCCGCCATCAGCTTGATCAAACCGGATCGCGTGTACGACATGCCATACGTCGTCCGGATGTGATGACCGATCGCGCGTGTCGACGCCGGAAGCGCCTCCGTGGCCCAGGCTTTCAGGGCCGTGAGCTGCTCCACCGTCAAGGCGCGGTGCCCGCCCGCCAAGTCGAAGCGCGCCAGAGCCGGTACGCCGCCCTCGCGATAAACCTTGAACCAGCTCCGGATCGTGTCGTCGTCCAGGAGGAGAGCCTCCGAAACCTGCTCGCAACTCCAGCCCTTGTCCAACAAAAGGATCGCGTTGGCGCGCCGGGCGACCCGATGCTCCTCAAGCCCATCCCGCGCGATGCCCGTCAGCCGCGCACGATCGTCCTTGCTCAGGAAATGGCGCTTGATCATCGACACAAAACCGAATCGAAAGCGACCCCGCCGTCAACCCCGCATCCTCACGGAATCGGGCTATATGCGGAACCTGCTCGCCTCTCTGGTCATCTTGACGGTTCCGGCCCACGCGGCCGAGACCGTCCCCGTGCGGACAGGCTCCGCCGCATTCGGAGATTGGCGCACCGACGCGCCGGGCGTCGTGCGGCTCATCCGGCCAGGCGACTTGCCCGCGCCCTTCGCGACACCTTCGGCCAGCAACGGCCCACAGGACGCGGCGCTGCCGAGGAACCCCGAGGTGCACGTGCCCGACGGTCTGACGGCGTCGCTCTGGGCTGAGGGATTCACTGGCCCGCGGACGATCCGAGTGGCGCCGAACGGCGACGTTTTCGTGGCGGAGACGGACGAGGGCGACATAAAGGTGGTCCGGCCCACCGCCGGAACGGAGGCCGCGGCTCCGGCCAGGGTCTATGCCAAGGGCCTCGACGGCCCGTTCGGGATGGCCTTCTACCCGCCCGGCGACGACCCGCGCTGGCTCTACGTCGCGACGACCGACGCCGTGTTCCGCTACCCGTACCGCTCCGGCGATCTCGCCGAAGCGAAGCCCGAGCGTGTCCTCGACCTCGACATCAGCGACGGCGGCCACTCGACCCGCGACATCGCCTTCAGCCCCGACGGCCGTCGCATGTTCGTGTCGATCGGCTCGCAGAGCAACGACGCCGAGGACCTCACCGCCGCGCCGAAGGCCGAGGTCGCCCAGCTTCCGCTCGGCGCCGCGTGGGGCGACGAGACGCGTCGGGCCGACGTCCTCTCATTCGATCCCGAGGGGCACGACCGCCGGATCTTCGCCACGGGCATCCGCAACTGCGTCGGCCTTGCGGTCCAGCCGCGCGATGGCGGGCTGTTCTGTGCCACCAACGAGCGGGATGGGCTCGGCGACAATCTCCCGTCGGATTACGTCACCCGCGTTCGGGAGGGCGGCTTCTATGGCTGGCCGTGGTTCTTCATCGGATCGCACGAGGACCCGCGTCACCGGGGCGAGCGGCCCGACCTCGCCGGGAAGGTCACCGTGCCGGACGTCCTGTTCCAGGCCCACTCGGCCCCGCTCACGATGAGCTTCTACGACCCGCCCGCCGGTGCTCCCGCCGCCCTCGGCTCGGCCTACGCGGGTCAGGCCTTCGTGGCGATGCACGGGTCGTGGAACCGCGCCAAACGCACGGGCTACAAGGTGGTCCGCGCCGTCATGGCGGACGGCGTGCCAACGGGTGCGTACGAGGACTTCGCCACGGGCTTCGTCGGAGCGGACGGGCGGGTGTGGGGCCGCCCGGTCGGCGTCGCCGCCATGCGGGACAGCAGTCTCCTCATCGGTGAGGACGAGAATGGGACGATTTGGCGCGTGACGCCGAAGACGGGCACGCGGTGATGGCCTACCCTATCCCGATGCCTTTCCGCAGTCGGCGTTGGAGTTGCGACCCGACGAGATCGCGCAGACGGCGGACGGTCGAGCTCTCGGCGTCTCCGCCGCGATCGACGACTCCATGATGCCGTGGATGCCGTGGATGTCGTGGATCGGCTACACTTCCCGCGACGGACCCCGGACGCGACGAGCCGGGGCCGTGAGGGAGGGGACGATGAGCTTTCCTTTCGGGGGATGCCTGTGCTGCGGCGGCACGCCGAGCGGGATGGGGCATCGGCGGCACTTCCTCAAGGCGGCCGGCGTCGCCATGGCCGGCGTCGCCCTCAGGCCGAGATCCGCCTTCGCCGACGCGGTGCCGGCCATCGCCTACGAGTCCGTCCCTGATCTCGTCCAGAAGCCGCCCGACACGTTCCTCGGCGAGTGCTCCGGCGTCGCCGTGAACTCGAAGGAGCACCTCTTCATCTTCTCACGCGGCAAGCCGTCCCAGAGCTCGACAGGGATCAGCGGATCGCGCGTGCCGCGGCGCCCTGGAACAGCGCCAGCGCCGCCCGCGGCACAACGAGCCGGTGACAACGCTGCTATCAGCGCCCTGTCGGGCCTCGTGGAAGACATAACGGCTTCGGCTCGTGCCGCGCTCGGCCTGTCCATCTACCCGGTCGGGATGGCTTGACGGGCCGGAGCAGATCAACGCTTCCAGCCTTAAGGAGGATCTGAGCGGGATCGTTCTCGATGAACACCGCCATGCGGCGCGTCCAATGACACCGTTGACCGTAGCCCGTCGTTCTTCGTACAGTATGTGATTGTTGTGCGGCTTCGCCTTTTGATGGTGCGGCTCCACGGAGGACATTGGACGTGCCGGAATTCCTCTACCGATTCAGATCTGCAGACGCTTTGATTCACAAATTCAGAGAGCTGGAAAATGGAGAGATCTTTTTCTCATCCACCTCTGAATTGAACGATCCCATGGAAGGTTTCACCGACGTCTTCTGGAAGGGCAACGAGACGCTATGGTCTAATCTTTTGCGACATTATGTTTTTTGTTTGACACAGACATTCTACTTTGGAATGATTCTGGGAGATCAGTTCACGATCGATCTGATCGACAGCAGCGTGAGGGACACGCCGCTTTCATTGAAGGGTTTGCCTGCTGAGAAGGTATACAATAAAGTTTGCGAGACTTTTCTGGGACGTCAGGGCGTTCGACGCATCATCGGACAGTTGGCGAACCGCGATGGTTCCGTGCGGCGGAACGAGCTCTCGACCTACCTCCGGCTGCTTCATCCGATCGCGATATACTACACTATGAAAGAAGCTGGAGATCTTCGGGCAGAGCATTCACACAACAAGACGGCAATCGACCTCACCGCATTCAAAGAAGCTGCCGATGCAGCCGACGGCCTTATGGCGAAGCTACCCGATAGAGCTGATCATACTTTGGAGCAGGGCGAGATATTTTTTACCTATACGGAGATCGCCGCGCAACAGATGCGTGTCATTACCCACAGTCAGCGGAGACAAGACGTGCCGTCTCCGATGTGGGGGCAGTTCATCGACACTTTCCCGGGCGACTATATCTCTGCTGTGGAGAGGATGGTATATCCGAACTGGCACATAGCGAGTTTCACGAGCAACCCCGACAATGCTTCGATGTGGGGCGTCTACGGTGATGCACATCGAGGGTTCTGCCTCAAATTCCGCACGCAGAAGTTGCCAGACGGCAGGGAAGGCCTGCCACTTCGAGGAGTGGTGGGAAGCAGCTTCGGCCCGGAGGGGCATCGCGTGCTGCGCAATCTCCGCAGTCTCGCGTTCAGCTCGGTAGACTATGAGACGGCTCATCCCGAGATCGACTTTTTCCGCACGTTCGGCCGCTTCACAGTCAAAGCCATGCAGGACTTTTGGTTCAGCCGCGCCGATGGTTCGTTGGATCCCATCTATAATGACGTGTTCGGCAACGAGGACGCTTGGCGTAACCGCTATTGGGCGCTGTTCGAGGGCCTCGTTTCCATCAAGCTTCCCGAATGGGCCCACGAACAGGAATATAGGCTCGTCCACGCCTCTCAGCTAAGTATCTACCCACGGGGTGGTGTGAGGCGACCGGTGCCGGGTGGGGCGGGTCGAAGTGCAACGAGGGCTTGCGCGGCGTGATGAAGGCTGATTCCCTGATGGCATGAGCCGCGGTGATCTCGAGCGCCTGAGCAAGGAGGAACTGATCGAACTGGTGCTGAAGCTGCAGCGCCCGGCCAAGACGTCGCGCACCTCGTCCAAGCCGCCCTCCACCGACCGCAAGGAGCGGCGCGAACAGTCCCGCCCCGGTGGTGCGAAGCCCGGCCACGAGGGCCATAACCGCCTCGTCGCCGAAGATCCCGACACGGTCGTCGATCACCGTCCGACCGAGTGCCCCGACTGCGGGCTGGCGCTGTCGGCCGAGCTGCCGGTCGAGACGGTCAGCGTGCACGAGCACATCGAACTGCCGGAGGTGAAGCCCGTCGTCGAGCAGCACCGGCGGCTCGCCGTGGTGTGCCCGGGATGCCGGGCCCGCGTGGCGGCGCCGAGACCGGCGGAGGCTGCGGCTTCGCCGTTCGGGCTGCGCCTGCACGCCACGGCCGTGTACCTGAAGACCTTCCAGGCCCTGTCCTACGAGCGGCTGCAAAAGGCCCTGTTCGACCTGTTCGGCCTGCGCATCAGCCAGGGCGGGCTCACCAACATGCTGCGCCGGGCCGAGACGCGCTTCGCGGCCGGGCGCGACGCGGCCCTGTCGGTGTTGCGACGCGCCACCGTTGTGGCGTCCGACGAGACGGGCGTGCGCATCGAGGGCACGAACTCGTACCATTGGGTCTTCCGCTGCGAGGAAGCGGTGGTGCACCACGCCGCCCCGACGCGGGGCGCCTGCGTGGTGCACGAGATCATGGACGGGCACCGGCCCGCCGTGTGGCTGTCGGATCGCTACTCCGCCCAACAGGGCCATGCCGACCGGCAACAGACCTGCCTGGCCCACCTCGCCCGCGACGTCGCCTATGCGCTCGAAGCCGGGAACGACATCCTCGCCCTGCGGCTCAAGCTGTGGCTCGACAAAGCCTTCGCGCTGGCGCGCACCGTCACCACAGCGGCGCCCTCGACGGTGGCCACCAAGCGCCGCAAGTTGGAGCGCTCCCTCGACGACATCCTCGCCGCCCCGGCCACCTGCGACCTGGCGCGCGACATCCAGAACCGCATGCGTCGCGCCCGCGACCAGCTCCTGACCTTCGCGGCCTTCCCCGGACGGGTCGAGGCCACGAACAACGCCTGCGAGCGCGACCTGCAGATTCCGACGAAGCCGGCCGGGTATTCCGATTTCAAGCCGGCCAGCATTCCAACATGAAGCCGGCCACCGTTCCGATCTGAAGCCGGCCACGGCGATGGCGCCCCGCTGGTCGGGTTCGTAGATCGGTCGAGGAGTGTTTCGGGTCAAGCCAGCTGGTCGGCAGGGCGGTGCTTGCGCAGGCTGTCGCCGGACAACGCGATCCGGTAGGCGTTGTGGATCAGGCGGTCCAGCACGGCATCGGCCAGGGTCGGGATGGCGATCATCTCGTACCAGCGGTCGACCGGCACCTGGCTGGTGATCAGCACCGAGCCGGCGTCGTAGCGGTCCTCCACGATCTCCAGAAGGTCGCGCGCCTGCTCGGCGCTGAGGGGCTCAGGGCCCCAATCGTCGAGGATCAGCAGCCTGGCGCGGGCGAGCTGCTTGAGCAGTTTGGCATAGCGGCCGTCGCCGCGCGCCAGACCGAGCGCCGCGAACAGGCGCGGCACACGGTAGTACAGGACCGACAGGTCCTCCCGGCAGGCCTTCTGGCCGAGCGCGCAGGCGAGCCAGCTTTGCCGACACCGCACGGCCCGGTGATCACCGGTTGCGCCGGCTTCGGATCCAGTCGCAGCCGGACAGCTTGAGGAACAGGGCACGGTCGAGGCCGCGATGGGCGCGGTAGTCGACATCCTCGACGCTGGCCGGATGGCGCAGGTGGGCGGCGCGGGCGCGGGTTTCGAAGCGCTTCTGCTCGCGCAGGGTCTTCTCGTGCTCCAGGATGATGCCGAGCCACTCGGCGTGCGTCAGCGCCTGCGCTTCCGGGTTCCCGTCCAGGGTCTTGTAGCCCTGCGCCATGCCGTGCAGGCCGAGGCCGTGCAGAAGTTCGAGTGTGGGATGAGCAAGCATCGTCAAGTCTCCTATCAGTGGAAGTAGCCTGCGCCGCGCAGGTTCGGATGATCGATGATCTTCGTCGTTTCTGTTATTCGAGACTTTCGGTCGAGGTTGTTGGCAATGATGGAGGCGATGCTCTTGTAGGTGAGCGCACCGATGGCCGTGGCCCGGGCGGAGATGGCCTCGGCCCGAGCTGGGGCGAGGCCGCGAAACAGGCGCAGCACGCCCAGGCAGGTGCGGAAGCCCTGCTCGGGATGGGGACGCCCGCGCAGGATGGCGATGACGAGGCCCTCGGTTTCGGGGCCGATCTCCCGGCCCCAGCGCTCGAAGCGGGCCGGCGTCCATTCCGCGTAGCGCCGGTGAGCGCTCGGCATGTGCTCGACGTCGGTGCCGTGCCGGGCGCCGCCATAACGCCGGTCGTGGGCGGCGACGCGCTGGCCGCGGTGGAACACCTCCACGGTGCGCTCCGTCAGGCGCACGTCCACCTGCTCGCGGATCAGCGCATGGGGCACCGAGTACAGGAAGCCGGCAGCCTCGACGTGGTAGTCGAGGTTGACCCGTGCCAGCCGCCACTCGGCAAAGACGTAGGGTGCCGACGGCAGGGGCAGCAGGGCGGCCCGCTCCACGGCCTCGAACAGCGCCCGGCGCGTGGTGCCGAGGCGGCGCATGGGGTGGGCGTTGATGCGCTCCACCATGGCCGCGATGGCGGCGTTGCACTCGGCCAGCGAGAAGAACGTCTGGGCCCGCAGGCGTCCCAGGATGTAGCTCTGGGCGAAGCGGACGCCGTTCTCCACCTTGGCCTTGTCGCGCGGCTTCCTCGGCCGGGCCGGCAGCACGCCGATGCCGTAGTGCTCGGCCATGGTGCCGTAGGAGCGATTGATCTCCGGATCGTAGAAGGACGCCTTGTTGATCCCGCTCTTGAGGTTGTCGGGCACCACCGGCGCGGCACGCCGCCCAGAAAGTCGAACAGGCGCACGTGGGCGCCGATCCAGTCCGGCAGCGCCTGGGTCCACGTCGCCTCGGCGTAGGTGAGGCTGGAGGCGCCCAGCACCGCCACGAAGATCTCGGCCTGTCTCACCACGCCGGTGGCGGGATCGACGATGGGCACGCGCTTGCCGGAATAGTCGACGAACACCTTGTCGCCGGCGGCATGGTGTTGGCGCATCACCGGCGTGACACGGCGTTCGAACTCCCTGTAAAGATCACAGAAGCGCGAGTAACCGTAGCCGCCGGGCTCAGATACACGATACTCTTCCCAGAGAACCATCAGGTTGACGCCGGGCCTGCGCATCTCGCGCACCATCGACGGCCAGTCTGGCTCGACGCGTCGTCTGACGCCTTGCTTCACGCCGACGCGGTCGAACAGCCGCTGTTCGAGGACGGCGTCGGTGATCTCTTCATCGATCGGCCAAGCCAAGCCCGCCGCTGACGCACGGGCGAGGTTGTCCTGGACGGTGGACCGCGCGATGCCGAGCGTTCGGCCGATCTCGCGGGCGCTCACCCCGTCGCGGGCGAGCCGGAGCATGTGTCGGATCTGTCGCATCGTCAGCTCTCTCCTGGCCGGCATCCCGATCTCCTCGCGTGGGGGGGCGAGGCAGGGTGCCGCGGTTGCTGACCTGCGGGGACGCTATTGCCGGATCAGGGTGGCCGGCTTCATCTCGGAACGGTGGCCGGCATCAAATCGGAATGGCGGCCGGCTTCATCTCGGAATCAGTGGCCGGCTTCGATCGGAATCCGCACGCGACCTCCGCCCAGCGGTGATCCAGCGCAAGAACACCAACGGCTACCGCGCCATGTGGTCCGCCAAGGGCGAGGCCGCCGTGCGAACCGTGGTGGCCACCGCGCGCCTGACCTCCGGCGCCGGCACGTTCAGCACCGTGCTGGGCACCATCGGCGCCTGACGGCGCTCAGCCAAGCTGCGCACCCCGTGGGTAGTTACGTCAGACTGACATTGTTCCCACCACTGTCGCAGGAGCTCAGTGTAGCGCGATTATCACTTTGTTTCGGCGCAAGATCGAGGACAGCTCTTCGACCCTTTATGTTGAGACTGGCTTCGAAGAGGCAAAGTTCATCTACACCTCGGGTGATAAGTTCTATTTCCTTCTCTCGTGCACGGCCAAGATGGCAGCATTCATTCACGCGCGGAAGATCTCCACGTTATTCAATGAGTCTACCGGTCATTATGCCATCAAGGCCCTCGATTTCCCCATCATTCTGAATGCATTTATCGCTCACCCTGAGCGCAAGGTCGTCTACGAGTCTGTAGCCATGAAGAATGTTGGAGAGCTTCCTCCCACTGTCAGGCTTCATTAAAACCACCTCGTGAAATCCGCTTCGCCGCGTGTTAGGGCTTCACGGTCGCGGCGGAGTTCATCGAGGTCGCGACGGGCAAAGGCTCCGACGCGCTCTAGCGTTGCCCCAAGCTCGCCGCTGCCCTCGCCGCGGCGAAGACGCGCAAGTGCCCCGTCGCGGTCGCCAAGCTCGATCGGCTGTCCTGCGGCGTGGCCTCCATTCGGTGCTGGCTCGACGATGGGGCAGGCTGGCGCCCGTAAAACCAATCGGTGGGCATCACGGCTTCGACCGCTCCAGGTAGGTCTCGACCAGGAAAGTCGCGACCGCGCCGGCCGTGTTGACGGCGAGCTTCGCGTGCCTCTCGGACGGCCGGACCGGCATCTTCGCGCCTGGGGCGTGCGCGTCTGAGAATCGGTTCCGGAGCGTCCCGATCCCGTTCACGAGGTTCATGGCGCCGCCGAGGATGGTCTTGATCGGCTCCTCCACATGCTGGTCGGGCGCGAGGCGGAGAGCCTTGGCCGTCGAGCCGTAGATCTTGGGCAGGTCGTCCTTGTCGCCGGCGGGGGTGCCGAGTTCGTTGAGGATGCGCTTGCACACGGTTTCGAGCAGCGTCCGCGCCACGGTGATCGCGCCTTCGGGATCGGTCGTCCGGCGCGCTAGGGCCTTGGCCCACACCGCTTGGACGCCTTCCGCGTCGAAGACCACCAAGGCATCCGACGTCAGCTCGTCGCTCGGGGCACGGCCTCGACCTTCGAGGAAGTCCACCACCGGCGTGAACGCCTCGGAGATGATTTGTCGGCGCTCGGCGTACGTCCCTGCCCGGCCCTTGATGAATGGCCAGAACGCGCCGAGACTTCTATATGTCCGGACGAAGGAGGGCAGGAGCGGCTTCAAACGGTCATCGGCTAGGAGCTCACGCCGCAGGGCTTCGTACATCGGCCCCTCATCGGATCCGCCGGTCGCAGCGGCCGTGAGGATGCCCTCCATCATCGTGACCTGATCAATGCGGCTGTCCGGGATGTCTTCCATGTCCACGCCCGTCGGCTTTTTCATCCGGCGGTAGCCGGTCAATATGAGCTATAGCCCGATTCCGTGAGGATGCGGGGTTGACGACGGGGTCGCTTTCGATTCGGTTTTGTGTCGATGATCAAGCGCCATTTCCTGAGCAAGGACGATCGTGCGCGGCTGACGGGCATCGCGCGGGATGGGCTTGAGGAGCATCGGGTCGCCCGGCGCGCCAACGCGATCCTTTTGTTGGACAAGGGCTGGAGTTGCGAGCAGGTTTCGGAGGCTCTCCTCCTGGACGACGACACGATCCGGAGCTGGTTCAAGGTTTATCGCGAGGGCGGCGTACCGGCTCTGGCGCGCTTCGACTTGGCGGGCGGGCACCGCGCCTTGACGGTGGAGCAGCTCACGGCCCTGAAAGCCTGGGCCACGGAGGCGCTTCCGGCGTCGACACGCGCGATCGGTCATCACATCCGGACGACGTATGGCATGTCGTACACGCGATCCGGTTTGATCAAGCTGATGGCGGCGCTGGATTTTGTCTGGCGCAAGCCTGACCTTGTGCCCTCGCATCTCGACCTTGCGGCGCAGGAAGCGTTCATCGAGCAGCATGAGCGGCTCCGCAACGGCCTTGGGGCCGACGAAGCGATCGTCTACGGCGATGCCGTTCACCCGACCCATCAGACGCGACCGGCGGGCGTGTGGATGCCGCGTGGCGCCGACGTCGCGGTTCCTGCGGCGTCGGGCCGTGATCGCATGAACATCCATGGTGTGATCGACCTGGAGACCGGCGCGACGCGGATGAAGGAAGTGCTTTCGGTCGATGCGCAAAGCACGATCGAGCTTCTGACCTCCATCGAGAACGCCTACACGACGATGCGTCGGATCCATGTCTATCTGGACAACGCCCGCTATCATCATGCCCGTGCTGTTCAGGATTGGATGAGGCAACCGGGACGGCGCATCGTGCTTCACTTCATCCCGAGTTACTGCCCTCACCTCAACCCGATCGAGCGGCTCTGGGGCGTGATGCACCAGAACGTCACCCACAACCGGTACTATGCCACATTCAAGGACTTCGCGGAGGCGATCCTGACATTCCTCAAGGAAACGGTCCCGAAGCACTTCAGTCGCTTCTCATCCCGAATCACCGATAACTTCCGCATCCGAGACCCAAAGGATTCTCGGGTCGTCGCGTCGTAGATGTATACAACGCATCTCGCGTTGGGTCGAGCTTGAGGTCGCCTCAACCGCTTGCCATGCCCCGGCGATCTAGCCTCGTCAATGTCTCCGCTTCGTCGGAGTGCTGTCGCGGGTTGCCCCTTCTGGTGAACAGCTTGGATCTCCCGGTCGGCATCATCAACGGCGCCGATGGTCAGGAACGGTCCGTGCCCGGGTAGGCGACCGCGATGCCGTTGCAGATCGCCCCGGGCACCACGCCGGAGCCGTTCGCCCCTCTCGACCATCTCGTCGCCCTCGTGATAGGCGGCGCCCCACACATCCCGGGCGGCGTCGCGCACTCGACGGAGAGCCTGGCCGCGGCGCACCGCCGGCAAGGCGAGTTGACGTCCGAGCTCACGGACAAGCTGCGGGCGATGAACTAAGAGCGGCGCCGGCAGGAGTAGTTCGACCACGACCAAGCGCTGTACGGCAAGAAGGACGTTCCCGCGTCGCACGGCACCGGGGCGGCGCTCCAGGCCGCGGCGGCCCACGCCAAGGGTGGCGGAGGGCACAGTGGGGGTGGGTGGCTGACGGACCTCGTCCATGCTGTGACCGAGAGCGGCTTCGGGGCGGAAGCCGGGGCGGCTAGCCTCGGCGGCCTTCTGCTCGGCGGGAGAAAGATCCTCGGCCGCGGCACGGCGGCGGTGAAGGGCGCCGCGAAGGGTCTCGGCGGGCTCACCCGCTTCGTTAAGGGCCTGCACGGGAGGTGGGGCCTCATGGCCGGCCTTCTCGCCGAGACCGCGTACGGAGCCTACAGCCTGTTTGGTTCGCACGCCGCGGACGCGGCCGAAACGCCCCAGGGCGCGCCGCTGCCCGGTGAGGAGGCCATCGAGCGCCGTGCCCGCAGGGAGGACGATGCACCGGAGGACGACCGGCTTAAGGAGCCCGAGCTGGGCTTCGACGCGACGGAGACTGCCCGCGGAGCCGCCTTCCACGGTGTCGAGAAGACGGTCGATGCCGTCGGGGAACACTTCCAGGCCCGGCGCGATGCGGCCGAGCACGCCCGTCAGCGCGTGGCTTTGGAGCGTGCCGAGCACGCCCCGGGCAGGGAGGCGGCGGACTTCGCCGCCAAGGAGCGCACCCTCATGGGCGAGTCCCCGGCCACGCACGCCGCGAAGGCTGTACCTGCCTCTCCGGCCCGCTCGGCGGCCCAGGCGGTTCAACTCGGGGCTGAAGGCGCCGAGGTCGAGGCGCCGATCGCCGGGGCGGTGCACGTCAATCCCGAAGCTTCGTTCGACAACCCTGAACGTAGCCGTCCCGACCTCGTACGGACGTTTTCAGATCGATGGGGGGTAAGGGGGGCGCGCGAAGCGCTGTGACCGCCCCCGCCGCCCCCGCCGCCGCCGAGCCATAGGCGCGGGGACCGCCGCCCCGCCCGCCCCCGCCGCCGCCCCGCCGGCCGGGCCCGCCCTGCCGGCCCTCCCCCACCAGACCCCGAGAGACCTACCTGTCACCCCCGGCCGATGAGCCGGCCGCGCCGCCGGTGCCGGATGAGGCTCGGGCTTCGTCAGCGGCGGGATCCAGCTACAGCCGGCCGAGGTCGACCTGTCTGACCACGGCACGATCGGATCCGCGCCCGGCCCCGGCGGCTTCATCGAGGACGTGCCCAGGGGACCGAGGGCGGCGGCGGGCGCTCTTCAGTGGTTTTCCGTTTCGAGAATCTACATGTCTTTTTAGAGCTTAGACGACGCGCTCCTCCGGATCTGCACGTCTTTTCCTCCGACTCTGGCGTCCGGGCATCTACCTTCCGGCTTCGTCGTCGGCCCGCGCCGACCGAGAGCTCATCCCTCATGTGGCGGGCGTGGACCGGGCATTGGCCGCCATCATCTGTCTGTCCGTCGAGGGCGCCCGGCCTGTCGGCCGCGGCGAGTCAGGGACCGGCCGCCGCCGGGATATTCATCCCCGGCGCATGGTCGACCATGCGCCATCCGATCTCGCTGACCACGGCGAGCGACTCAGGCCCGCCGCTCTTTCTACATCGACGGCCGGCGGCTCGTCGGCCGCCCCGGACCACGGCCGTGCTCTTTATAGAGGCGGGGTGTCACGGACGTCGGCTGGGCCGGAAGGGAGAGCGGCATCGACCTTGGGGGCCACAGGCCGGTGAGGGGCTTCGTGAGCGGTCATCCCCGTCCACATGGGCATCGCTCACCCTCACGATCGGAAGCCGTCTCCCTCTGCCTGTGATCGGTACGGACATCGTCAGAGACGCCGTCAGACAGCCTTCCAGCGTCGATACGCTGGGACGTCACACTCCCCCTCATCTACGGGGTCGTGCCCCTCCATCGCCTTCGCCCAAATTGTGACGGAGCACCATCTCAGCCTTGGACCGGACAGCATCGGAGCCGGGGACGGTGACGTCACCACTCCCTTCGTAGAGGCCGGTTTCTTGGCTGTTCGAGGGCGGGAGTCGATCCGGCGCCGGTCCAGAAAATATGGAAGCCGCGGCCCAGTATTTTCCGCCCGGGACGTCACCGGCTCCGACCGTTCGAAAGCGGCTATGTCGGACCGACGAGCTCCGCCCTCAATTACGGCATCGCTTGCCACAATCCCCCGAGGTCAGGAGCTGGATCACTTGTCGGGAGAGCGGCTCTTCCGGCGATAGCACGCCTCGCGCGAAGCCCCTCCAGGTGTTCGTGCGTGAGGTGCCGAGCGGAATCGGTCCTCCCCGATCCCCGAGCCGCCACGTCCATCCCAACGAGGACGTGGCGAAGGCCGGAAGAGCGCCCCCCCGGGTGCGCGGTCTTGAACTCCCCCCGGGCCTGACTATCGTATGACGGTGTCGGCCCGTTTGGCAACAACGAAGAGCTATCTCGATTGTCTCAGCATAGTTAGCGGATCCGGATCCGGACCTATCTAATCGAAATCAGCGACTATCTGTCTGTAGGTTAACTGGAGCGTTTCATTCTATTAACTATCGACTGCGCCACTTTTTCAGCTGCCTCTTTAGCCGGATCATGAGCGACGTGAGCGTACTGTTGGGTTGTCTTTGGGTCCTTGTGGCCTAAAATGGCGCCAAGGATGGGCAGACTGTTGCCGGTCGAAGCGCCCACGCTCGCGAACGAGTGCCGGAGGTCATGTGGTCGTGTCTTGGACAAGCCAGCCCGCGCGCAGAACCGCGCCCAAGCTTTCGGTAGTCCGACGTAGGATCCATCGCCACGTGTGGCCGGGAAGACGTACGGCGACCCGCTCAACTTCGGTATCGCGCGGAGGACGTCGACCGCAGGCCCTCCAAGCGGGATGATCTTCACGATAGGGCCAGCGAGGGTTTGTACCTTCGCATTGGTCAAGCGCAGGTAGCCGTGTTCGAGGTCGACGTGGCTCCACTCCAGCTTGAGAATCTCTGACCTACGGGCACCGGTGAGAAGGAGGAGCTTGATCGCCGCAAGCATCATCGGGCTTGCCGCACCCGGCAATCGCGGAGACGGTCCTTCGTGTCCGGACGCGATCCACTCCTTGTGCGCCACGGCAAAATCGTCCCAGGCTTTCTCGTCGGCATCGAGAGAACCACCGAGCTGCTCCAGCTCCGGCCCGGACAGGAAGCGGAGATTTTTGTTGTCTTTGAAGCGTTGGACGCCCTTCACCGGATTGTCCGGGCGCAACCCCTTCTTGACCGCGAAGGTGAAGATGCCGCCGAGTAGCCCGACCGTCCGCGTCGCCGCACCCTTGCCGCCCTTGACGATCGCGCGGCCATGCTTGCCCGTTTTCTCGTCGATCGCGGTTTTCCCCGCCGCCACCGCGTGGAGGAACTCTTCGATGTCCTTGGCTTGAATATCCCGCACGCGCCTCTTCCCGAGAAGCGGCTTGATGTGGCGCCGGATGCGGCCTTCGTCGGTGTCGAGCGTGCTGTCCTTCTTCGGTGTGTCGAACTTGGTCAGGATCTGACCGGAGCGCGCCGCGGCGACGTAGAGGTCGCAGAGTTCGGCCACGGTCACCCCCGCCGCCCTCCGCTCGCGTGCGGCCTCCGCTGGGTCGATCCCGCTCCGAACGAGGCCGAGAACGTCCAGGGCTTCCTTGCGTGCCGTCTCAGGGGTCCAAGGGGAGCCGTGTTTGCCGATCGTGTGCCACATCTGGCGCCCATCGAAGGCGTACTTGAGGATGTATGTCTTGGAGCCGTCCACGTTCACCCGCAGGCCGAAGCCCTTCGGGGCGGCGTCCCAGACGATGTACCGCTTCTCTCGCGGTCCGGCATTCTTGACCGTTTGCAGGGTCAGCTTCGAGGCCATACCTACGTCTCCGGGCTACCACGGGGCTACCGTCTGGACAGGTAGGTATGTCGGTTCGGGGCGGGAAGTGGCGGTTCAAGCTGTTGTTTTTACGTGGTGGAGGCGGCTCATGGCGGTGTATGTCGACGCGGACGCCTGCCCGGTGAAGGCCGAGGTGTATCGGGTGGCCGAGCGCCACGGCGCACGCGTCTTCGTCGTATCGAACAGCCCGATGATGGTGCCGCGCGACGGCTTCATCGAGCGCGTGGTGGTGCCGGCCGGCCCCGACGTCGCCGACGACTGGATCGCCGAGCGCTGCACGGCGCGCGACGTGGTGGTGACGGCCGACGTGCCGCTGGCCGACCGCTGCGTGAAGCGCGGCGCCGCCGTGCTGGCGCCGAACGGCAAGGCTTTCACCGCGGCCACCATCGGCCTCGCGCTCGCGACGCGCGACCTGATGGACCAGCTCCGCGGCTCCGGCGAGGTGACGGGCGGCCCGCGCCCCTTCGGCCCGCGGGACCGCTCGGAGTTCCTGCAGGCGCTCCACCGCGCCCTCGACCGGATCAAGCGCGGGCTGCCGCCGGGGCGGTGACGCCTTGTCGGGCATTTCCCGCAGGCCTACGCTTCGACCATGGCAGACGTCGCTCCAGCTCCCACGACGGTCGATGCGTTCCTGGCCTGGGCCGCGGACCAGCCGGGCCGCTACGAGCTCGAGGACGGGCGCGCCGTCGCCGTGGCGCCCGAGCGGCTCGGGCATGTTCTCGCGAAAACGGGATCGTTCGACGCTCTCGCCGCAGCGGTCGCCGCGGCGGGGCTTCCCTGCCGAGCATTGCCGGACGGCGCGGCCGTGCGGATCGACGCGAGGACGCTCTACGAGCCCGACGCGCTGGTGTTCTGCGGAGATTCACCCGCGCGCGATGCCCGCGCCATCGTCGCGCCGGTGATCGTGGTCGAGGTCGTGTCGCCCGGCACGGGGCGCCGCGACCACCACGAGAAGCTCATCGGCTACTCCTCGGTGCCGGGCATCGAGCACTATCTCATCGTGTACGCCGAGACGCGCGTCCTCGTCCACCACGCCCGCCGCGGCGGCGAGATCGCGACGCACATCCTCCACGGCGGCCTCCTGCGCCTCGACCCGCCGGGGCTGGATCTCGCGGTCGAGGACCTGTTCGGCGGCCCGGCCTGAAGGGAGTGGTCGACGAGGCGGGGCGGCGACATGCCGGGTTCGGCCGAGGCGCCCCGCGCCACCGCGTGCTCCGCGGGCCGATGCGGGCTTGCTGTGGTCATCGCCACCGCTTCGGCGCCGTGAGCCTCGCAGATTTCCACCGCCTGGGATGTCCCGACGCCGTGGGCGTGCAGGACCAGCACGGTCTCGCGGACGGCTTTGCGCTCGGCCCACCCCGCGGCGATGCGCCGGGCGCCACCGGGCCGGTGCCCTCGACCTCGCGCAGGCGGAACGGTTCGGCCTCGATGACGTCGAGGATGGTCTCGCCGAACGCCTGGTTCGCGCAGTGAAGGATATCATTTGTTTGACACACAGACAGTTGAATCAACACTGAATGTTCGATCATCCAGTGGAATTCATCATATGACATCATATCTTTTGATAGTATCCATGTGATGCTAATGTCACAACGCCTTGAGGACATCCATCTTGACCCGTTATCCCGGCGATCTATGCTTTTAACCTATCCCTCGTTTGGGTAGCTTCTACCCGAGAGTTCCGATGGCTCAACTGGTGAGACGCGATGGTCATCCCATCATCGGCGATCTGCGCACCGTCAGTGATCAATGGGCTTGGAATTTCCGCTGGGAGCCGCCCCCGATGGCAGCCCAGACACAAACCTCGTCAGGCCATTGGAAGGAAAGAAGCGATGATTCTGGGTAGGACCGTACTTCTAGGCCGTGTGGACGAATTTAGAGCAGCAACGCTTTTGGGGATTCCCTTGCTGGCTCAGGTCTGATTCTCATGCCCCGAGGCATTCGGGGGGTGAGATCGATGTCGACGCGAATGACGGAGCAAGACTGGACGCATACACTCGCGGTGTTCCGCGCCTGCCTTCCCCGGCGGGGACGGAAGGCAACAGATGATCGGCTTTTTCTTGAAGCGCTTCATTTTTTCAGCGTCGAAAATGTTCGCTGGCGCGCTTTGCCCGAGCGCTTCGGTTTGTGGAACAGCGTGTGGAAGCGGTTTGATCGGTTAAGCCAGGCCGGCGTGTTCGAAGCCTTCTTCGACACGCTCGCGTCGATGAGCGACACCGCTCATCTCGTTCAGATGTTCGACTCGACTATCGTGCGCGCCCATGTGTCGGCAGCCGGCGCAAAAGGGGGCAGCACGGACAAGCCCTCGGTCGCTCTCGCGGCGGCTTCACCACGAAGATCCATGCCAAGTCCGACGCTTCCGGCGACATCATCGCCTTTGATCTGACCGGCGGTGAAGCTTCCGACGGGCGACACTTCGAAACCCTGCTCGACATCGGCCCCGATCTTCAGCCCCGTGCCGTGATCTGCGACAAGGGCTATGCCAGCAAAGCCAACCGAGACGCCGCGAGGACGCGCGGTATCGCCCCTGTGATCCCCCACAAAGCGAACGAGAAGAACAAGCCGGCCTTCTTCGCTCGCACCCTTTACAAGGCCCGGGCCCGCATCGAGCAGGGCATCGGTCGGCTGAAGCGCTTCAAGCGCGTCGCCCTCCGATGCGAGAAGACCGCAAGAAACTTACGATCCATCGTCGCTTTCGCCGCAGGACTGTGCTTGGTCAAATTCGTCCACACCGCCTAGGTACCGCGGCTATGCTCGCGGCGAGCGCTGGCGCTCAGGCGGCCGATCTTCCCGTCCGAAAGGCAGCCCCCGTCGACTATGTCCGCGTCTGCGACTGGACCGGTATCGGCTTCTTCTACATCCCCGGCACCGACACCTGCATCCAGGTCGGCGGTCTGGTCCGCGTCGAGGCGGCATTCATCAATCAGTCGCGGCAGTTCTTCCCCTCGGCCGCCCCGCTCCAGGCGACCGGTGCCGCCGTCAACGTCGGCAACCGCGCTGCCGTGGGTCCCGGCACGATCATCGCGGGCCGCAACGAGGATGAGTCGGGCTTCTTCGTCCGCGGCCGCATCGCTGTCGACACCCGCACGCAGACCGCCTACGGCACGCTCCGCGCCTACGTCCGTTATCAGATCGACCGTCTGCAGGGCCTCTTCTCGGGCGGTGGCGCGGCCGGCGGCGCCAACACTTTCGCCAACCAGGGCAACAACAACGCTTATCTCGACAAGGGCTTCATCACCTTCGCCGGCATCACGGCCGGCCGCGTCCAATCGTTCTTCGACTTCTATGCCGACAATTACAACTACGAAGGCATCGCCAACTCCGACCAGTCGAACAACGTCCTCGCTTATACATATAGTGCCGGCGGCGGCCTCTCGGCGACCTTCTCGCTCGAGGATCACAACGCCCGCAACCTGAACTCGCTCGGTGGTGTGGGCATCGGCAACGCCGACAACTCGGCCGTGAACCCGACGGTGTTCGCCGGCGCGACCTACGGCGGCGAGACGATCCCGGACCTCGTCGGCCAGTTGCGCGTCGATCAAGCCTGGGGCGCCGCTCAACTGTCGGCCGCATATCATCAGGTCAACACCGTTTCGGGTCCGTTCGGCACGAACGGCGGCGTCACTCACAAGGACGCTGACGGCTTCGCGGTCCAGGGCGGCGTTCAGCTGAAGCTGCCGATGCTCGCCGCCGGGGACGACCTCTGGATCGAGGGTGCCTACGAGCAGGGCGCCTATTCCTACATCGACTCTGTGAGCTACGCGAACGCGGGCTTCGCGTCACGCAACCTCGGCGGCTTCCAGCACATCGACCACGACGCGATCGCGATCGCCATCCCCGGCAACACGATCGGAAACTACGGTCTTCAGCTCGGCGAAGGCTTCTCGGTGATGGCCGCCATCAACCACTACTTCACGGCGACCTTCCACGACGTGCTGTTCGGGTCCTACATCCAGACGAACTACGGCCGCGCCCGCAACATCGACTGGACGCAGGGCGGCCTCGGCAACTCGAGCGTCTACCGCGTCGGCAACCAGTTCCTGTACGATCCCGTGAAGAACCTCGAGATCGGCCTGGAATTCGACTACGCCCACCTCGACCAGACGCTGGCCCACAACCCCGGCATGGCTGCGTCGGCCCTGCCGATCGGCATCACCAAGGACCCCGACATGTTCGAAGCCCACCTCCGCATCGAACGGGACTTCTGACAAGCAGATCCACTTGGCATGACGAGGGCTCGACGAGAGATCGTCGGGCTCTTCCGCTTTTGGAACCGTCGAAGCCAGCCATGAGTGGAGTCGACCGATGAGTTGGGTGATCTTCGTCGAGGAACCCGGGGTCCACCAAGTCTCACTTCCCTACAACGTCCTGGCGGCCATCGCCGTCGAGGAACACCTCGTGTGGCAGCTGTCCAAGAAGCTGCGCGAGGCGGAGGTGTCCTTTTTCAGAGCACAACTGGAGCAACAATCCCCCGCCTTCACCGTCGAAGACATGCTCAACGAGAGACAGATTCAGATCGCAGGGTCCCATCCCCTTCTCGAATCGTCATTGCGCATCAGGCTCACGAGGGAATGCCTCGTATCGCAGGCGGGCGCGAACAGCGCGATGCATGGTGTCGCGCTCGCGCAGACACAGATCGCCTATTGCCGCTTCGTTTTGGAGCTGTTGCGGGACTTCCAGTCGAAGGCGCTCGCCGTCTTCACACCGTCCGAGTTCTCGACCTTCACCTATCGCGACCACCTCAGAAAGGACTACTCGTTCATGCTCGAACGTGCGTTCTATCTCCTGAGAGACCAACCCTTCATCTCGACCGGCATTCTCGTCTTCGACCCGAAGAGACACTCCGATGATCTCGTGCCGATCTCGGCGATCAGCGATTATTTCGACAAGACGACCAAAGGGCGATTGCGGTCGCGCCTGATCGTCCCCGAGCCGATGATGGCGAACTCGCGCCTGACATCGATCAACCAGGGAGCCGTCCTCCTCTCTCGCATCCTGAGCTGGAGCTTTCGACTCCCCAATATGAAGCTTCCCCGGCGACGGGACCTGGACGGCTTCGTCAAACAGTGCAACCGCCTGAGGTTTTCCTTCATGTCGGACTCGGGACATAAGGAGTGGAGCTTCAAATTCATCGAGACGGTCAGGGCCCAGCATGAAGCCTCGTCGCCGACGATGTGAGCGCGCCGAGCGAGATCCTCCCGCAGGCCGAGCGTCACGATGGCCCTGACCGGCGCGCCTTCCACCACGGCACCTCAGGCCTGAGCTTCGCCCGTCCGCTCGGGACCTGACTGCTCCGTGCCCGGCCGCGTCCGATCCCTCGCGGAGCGACGCCGCCCATCGCGCGCCCCGCGATGGCGTCACGCCCTTTCGCCCTTCCACCCCCGCGCCGCATAGTCGAGCGCGTAGCGGTCCGGCTCGGTCGCCAGCGCCGCCATGCCGCCGAGCACGGAATCCGCCTGCACGATGAGCCGCGTCGGGATGCGGCGGGCCAGATCCGCCACCGGCGCCTTGCGCTCGAAGGCGGCCCGGAAGGCGTCCTCGTCGAGCAGGTCGACGATGCGGGGCAGGATGCCGCCCGCCAGCGTGACGCCGCCCGTCGCCTTGAGGGTGATCGCGACGTCGCCGGCGAAGCGGGCCACGAGGCGCCAATAGTGCCGCACCGTGTCGGCCTCGGGGCCGTCGGGCGCTTCAAGCGCCGTGCCGGTGATCTCGGCCGCGGTGACGCCGGGCGCCGAGGGGGCACCGGCGGCGGCGAGCCGCGCCCGGTGGAGCCGCACCAGCCCGGCGCCGGCCAGCACGGATTCGCCGGTGACGCGCCCCCCCACCTTCTCGAGGAGCGGCCAGACCGGATAGTCCTCCTCCGCCTCGGGACCGAAGCCCATGTGCCCGCCCTCGCTCGACAGCGGCACGAAGCGCCCCCCGGCTTCGATCAGCGCCGCCACGCCGAGGCCCGTGCCGGGACCGAGGATCACCCGCGTGTCGCCGTCGGACGGGATGTCCGGCCCGATGCTGCGGAGCCATCCGGGCTTGAGCGCCGGCAGCGACAGGGCCTGCGCCTCGAAGTCGTTGAGCAGCAGCCCGTTGCCGAGGCCGAGCCGATGCGCGATCTCGGCACCGTCGAGCACCCAGGGCGCGTTGGTGAGCTTCAGCCGGCGCCCCTCCACGGGGCCGGCCCCGCAGGCGATCACCGAGCCGAGCCGGATGCCGCGGCGCTCCGTCGAGGCCGCGATGGCCTCGCCCAGGCCCGGATAGTCGCCCACGAGCAGGTGGGTCAGCGGCCGCAGCGGCTCGGCCGGCCCGTCCTGCACCGAGATGCGGCAGTTCGTGCCGCCGACGTCGCAGACCGCGACCGGGAAGGGGAACAGCAAGGGGCACCTCGGGGCTGAGCGACGTCCTGCAGCTTGTCACACGCGAGCGGCGGGGCAAACGTCGCGATCATGCGGGAACCGGGCGGGCCTGCGCGGCATGAGCCCTGCAATCCCGCCCGGAGCGATCGGGATGGCAAACCGCGTCGGGGCCGCCGGGTTGCATCGGGGCCGGCCCGCGCGGGGAGCCGCCGCGGCGCCTCCCGTGCGGTGCAACATCGACCACCATTGAGGCACGTCCGACGGCGTTGCACGCTTGCAACGCCGGGCGATTCGGAGGAAACACACGCCCGACCCTGAGTTCACCTCTCATCCGGACGGCGCGGGACCGGGTTGCCAGCGCCCGACAGGAACGCTTCGCATGGCACGCAAGAAGATCGCATTGGTCGGGGCCGGACAGATCGGCGGCACTCTGGCGCTGCTGGCCGGCCTGAAGGAGCTCGGCGACATCGTGCTCTTCGACATCGTCGACGGCGTGCCCCAGGGCAAGGCGCTCGACATCGCCGAAGCGTCCCCGGTCGAAGGCTTCGACGCCCGCATGTCCGGCGCCAGCGACTTCTCGGGCATCGCCGGAGCCGACGTGGTCATCGTCACGGCGGGCGTGCCGCGCAAGCCCGGCATGAGCCGCGACGACCTCATCGGCATCAACCTCAAGGTCATGGAGACGGTGGGCGCCGGCATCCGCGACAACTGCCCCGACGCCTTCGTGATCTGCATCACTAACCCGCTCGACGCCATGGTGTGGGCGCTGCAGAAGGCGTCCGGCCTGCCCCACAACAAGGTGGTCGGCATGGCCGGCGTGCTCGACTCGGCCCGCTTCCGCCACTTCCTCGCGGCGGAGTTCGACGTGTCGGTCGAGGACGTCACGGCCTTCGTGCTGGGCGGCCACGGCGACGACATGGTGCCGCTGGTGCGCTATTCCACCGTGGCCGGCATCCCGCTGCCCGACCTCATCAAGATGGGCTGGACCACCCACGAGAAGCTCGACGCCATCGTGGAGCGCACCCGCAAGGGCGGCGGCGAGATCGTCAACCTGCTCAAGACCGGCTCGGCCTTCTACGCCCCGGCCTCCTCGGCCATCGCCATGGCGGAGTCCTACCTGCGCGACAAGAAGCGCGTGCTGCCCTGCGCCGCCTACCTCGACGGCGAATATGACGTGAAGGGCATGTATGTCGGCGTGCCGGTGGTGATCGGCGAGAAGGGTGTCGAGCGCGTCCTCGAGATCGAGATGAGCAAGGACGAGCGCGACATGTTCGCGAAATCCGTCGCCTCGGTGAAGACCCTCGTCGAGGCCTGCAAGACGGTGAACCCCGCCTTCGCGAACTGACATCCCCCGCCCCCGCCGGGCGAGGCCCGGCGGGGGCGGGGCCAGAACCGAACGACCCTGCCAGGACATCCCCCCATGAACGTGCATGAATACCAGGCCAAGGCGATCCTGAAGGAGTTCGGGGTGCCGGTGTCGCGCGGCGTGCCGATCATGGCGGCCTCCGAGGCCCGCAAGGCCGCGGAGGAGCTCGGCGGCCCCGTCTGGGTCGTGAAGAGCCAGATCCACGCCGGCGGCCGCGGCAAGGGCAAGTTCAAGGAGGCCGCGGCCGGCGACAAGGGCGGCGTGCGGCTCGCCAAATCGATCGACGAGGTCGAGCAGTTCGCGGCCGAGATGCTCGGCAACACGCTGGTGACGCTGCAGACCGGCGCGGCCGGGCGCACGGTCGGCCGACTCTACATCGAGGACGGCGCCGCCATCGAGCGCGAGCTGTACCTGTCGGCCCTCGTGGACCGCGCCACCTCGCGCGTGTCCTTCGTGGTGTCCACCGAGGGCGGCATGGACATCGAGACGGTGGCGCACGACACCCCCGAGCGCATCCACACGATCTCGGTCGACCCCGCCACCGGCGTCATGCCCCACCACGGCCGCGCCGCCGCGGAAGCGCTGAACCTCAAGGGCGACCTCGCCAAGGGCGTCGCCAAGCTCCTGTCCCAGCTCTACGCCGCCTTCGTGGCGAAGGACATGGACCTCCTGGAGATCAACCCGCTCATCGTCACGAAGGACGGGCAGCTCAAGGCGCTCGACGCCAAGATGAGCTTCGACGGCAACGCGATCTACCGCCACCCGGACGTCGCCGCGCTGCGCGACGAGGCCGAGGAGGACGCGAAGGAGATCGAGGCCTCGAAGTACGACCTCAACTACATCACGCTCGACGGCACGATCGGCTGCATGGTGAACGGCGCCGGCCTCGCCATGGCGACGATGGACATCATCAAGCTCTACGGCGAGGCGCCCGCGAACTTCCTCGACGTCGGCGGCGGCGCCACGAAGGAGAAGGTGACGGCCGCCTTCAAGATCATCACCGCCGACCCGAACGTGAAGGGCATCCTGGTCAACATCTTCGGCGGCATCATGCGCTGCGACGTCATCGCGGAGGGCGTGATCGCGGCCGTGAAGGACGTCGGCCTGCAGGTGCCGCTGGTGGTGCGCCTGGAGGGCACCAACGTGCAGCTCGGCAAGGACATCATCTCGAAGTCGGGCCTCAACGTCATCCCGGCCGACGACCTCGACGACGCCGCCCAGAAGATCGTCACCGCGGTGCGCAGCGCCGCCGGCAAGGCCTGAATCACCGCCTTCGAAGGTCCACGGAGATGAACGAGACGCTCAAGGCCGTCATCATCGAAGTGAGTGGGGGCAATGTGCGCAACCACCACATCAATCTCCGAGGGGCCCTCGGCCTCTTCCCGGACGACTGCTTGGGCGGACCGAACGTGTCCCTCGCCGGTCGTCCGATCCGCGTCAGCATGGGACTGGAGGCCGTGGACACGGACATCGACGAGGGCAAAGCCATATTCCGCGAACGCGGAGCCATCCGACGTTTCTTCGAAGAGGAGCAGATGTCGGAAGGCGATCTTGTATTGATCGAACGTGTGGGCGACCGCTCCTACCACGTGCGAAAAGCGTCGAAGCGCGGCTTCCAAACTTATTTATAGAAGGCCCAGATGTCCGTCCTGATCGACAAGAACACCAAGGTCCTCTGCCAGGGCTTCACCGGCAAGAACGGCACCTTCCATTCCGAGCAGGCGCTGGCCTATCACGGCACGCAGGTGGTCGGCGGCACCTCGCCCGGCAAGGGCGGCCAGACCCACCTCGGCCTGCCGGTCTTCGACACGGTCGCCGAGGCCAAGGCCGCCACGGGCGCCGAAGCCTCCGTGATCTACGTGCCGCCGCCGGGCGCCGCCGACGCGATCCTGGAGGCCGTCGCGGCCGAGATCCCGCTCATCGTCTGCATCACCGAGGGCATCCCGGTGGCCGACATGATCAAGGTCAAGCGCGGCCTGTCGGGCTCGAAGTCCCGCCTCGTCGGGCCGAACTGCCCCGGCGTGATGACGGCCGGCGAGTGCAAGATCGGCATCATGCCGGGCTCCATCTTCAAGCCGGGCTCGGTCGGCGTCGTGTCGCGCTCGGGCACGCTCACCTACGAGGCCGTCTACCAGACCACCGTCGAGGGCCTCGGCCAGACCACCGCGGTCGGCATCGGCGGCGACCCCGTCAAGGGCACGGAGTTCATCGACGTGCTGGAGCTGTTCCTGGCCGACCCCAAGACCGAGTCGATCATCATGATCGGCGAGATCGGCGGCTCGGCCGAGGAGGAAGCGGCGCAGTTCCTCGCCGACGAGGCCAAGCGCGGCCGCAAGAAGCCGATGGTGGGCTTCATCGCGGGCCGCACCGCGCCCCCCGGCCGCCGCATGGGCCACGCCGGCGCCATCATCTCGGGCGGCAAGGGCGACGCCGAGAGCAAGATCGCCGCCATGGAGGCCGCGGGCATCCGCGTGTCGCCCTCGCCGGCCCGCCTCGGAAAAACCCTCGTGGACGTTTTGAAGGGCTGATCGCGCCCGGCCGGGCTGAAAGCTTATAAAAGCGTCAGCCCGCGCCTATCTCCGATGCAAACACACCACCGCTGACGCGACCACCTTCGGCCGCCGCCGGCCGGCATCTGAAGGATCCCCATCCCATGTCACAGCGGGACGACGACGCCCTCCTCGGCTCCAGCTTCCTGTCCGGCGTCAACGCCAGCTACCTCGAACAGCTCCAGGCCCGCTACGAGACCGACCCCGGCAGCGTCGACCCCGAGTGGCGCCGCTTCTTCGACGACCTCGACGACGACGGCGCGGTGAAGAGCGCCGAGGGCGCCTCGTGGAAGCGGCCGAACTGGCCCCCGCTGGCCAACGGCGAGATGACGGCCGTGCTGGACGGCAACTGGGGCGCCGCCGAGGGCGTCCTCGCCACCAAGATCAAGGCCCGCGCCGAGGCCAAGGCGCCCGCGGCCCCGAAGGCCGAGCCCGCCGCCCCCGCCCCGCAGGCCGCCGTCATCTCGGACGAGGACCTGCGCCGCGCGACCCGCGACAGCCTGCGCGCGCTGATGATGATCCGCGCCTTCCGCATGCGCGGCCACCTCCACGCCAACCTCGATCCCCTCGGCCTCGAGCCCGAGCGCGAGAAGGAGGAGATCACCCCCGAGGCCTACGGCTTCACCGCGGCCGACTACGACCGGCCGATCTTCATCGACAACGTGCTGGGGCTGGAGACGGCGACGGTGCGCGAGATGCTGGACATCCTGCGCCGCACCTACTGCTCGACCATCGGCTTCGAGTTCATGCACATGTCGGACCCCGACGAGAAGGCGTGGATGCAGCTGCGCATCGAGGGGCCGGACAAGTCCATCTCCTTCACCCGCGAGGGCAAGCGCGCCATCCTGCAGAAGCTCGTCGAGGCCGAGGGCTTCGAGAAGTTCCTGGACGTGCGCTACACCGGCACTAAGCGCTTCGGCCTCGACGGCGGCGAGGCCATGATCCCGGCGCTGGAGCAGATCATCAAGCGCGGCGGCGCGCTCGGCGTGCAGGAGATCGTGCTCGGCATGGCGCACCGCGGGCGCCTCAACGTGCTCAGCCAGGTGATGGGCAAGCCGCACCGCGCCATCTTCAACGAGTTCAAGGGCGGCTCGGCCTCGCCGGCCGAGGTCGAGGGCTCGGGCGACGTCAAGTACCACCTCGGCGCCTCGTCGGACCGGGAGTTCGACGGCAACCAGGTCCACCTGTCGCTGACCGCGAACCCGTCGCACCTCGAGATCGTCGACCCCGTGGTGCTCGGCAAGGTGCGGGCCAAGCAGGACCAGCTCGACGATCAGGTCGAGCGCGAGAAGGTCATGCCGCTGCTGCTGCACGGCGACGCCGCCTTCGCGGGCCAGGGCGTGATCGCCGAGTGTTTCGGCCTGTCGGGCCTCAAGGGCCACAAGACCGGCGGCTCGATCCACTTCATCATCAACAACCAGATCGGCTTCACCACCTACCCGCGCTTCTCGCGCTCCTCGCCCTACCCGTCCGACGTGGCGAAGATGATCGAGGCGCCGATCTTCCACGTGAACGGCGACGACCCCGAGGCCGTGACCTTCGCGGCCAAGGTGGCGGTGGAGTTCCGGCAGCGGTTCCACAAGCCCGTCGTGATCGACATGTTCTGCTACCGCCGCTTCGGCCACAACGAGGGCGACGAGCCGGGCTTCACCCAGCCGCTGATGTACAAGACCATCCGCGCGCACCGCTCGACGCTGGAGCTCTACGCCGAGAAGCTCGTCGCCGAGGGCGCCGTGACGGCCGAGGAGGTCGAGGCGCAGAAGGCCGAGTTCAGGAAGAAGCTCGACGCCGAGTTCGAGGCCGGCACCTCCTACAAGCCCAACAAGGCCGACTGGCTCGACGGCCGCTGGGCGCACCTGAAATCCGCCGGCACGCAGGAGGACGAGCTCCGCGGCCGCACCGGCGTCGACCTCGCCAAGCTGAAGGAGATCGGCGAGCGGCTGACCGCCGTGCCCGAGCGCTTCCAGCCGCACAAGACCATCGCGCGCTTCATGGAGAACCGCCGCAAGGCCATCGAGAGCGGCGAGGGGCTCGACTGGGCGACCGCCGAGGCGCTGGCCTTCGGCACGCTGCTCGACGAGGGCCGGCGCGTGCGCCTGTCCGGCCAGGACTGCGAGCGCGGCACCTTCTCGCAGCGCCATTCGGTGATCATCGACCAGGAGACCGAGGCCCGCTACATCCCGCTGAACAACATCCGCGACGGCCAGGCCAACTACGAGGTCATCAACTCGATGCTCTCGGAGGAGGCGGTGCTGGGCTTCGAATACGGCTACTCGCTCGCCGAGCCCAACGCGCTGACGCTGTGGGAAGCGCAGTTCGGCGACTTCGCCAACGGCGCCCAGGTGGTGTTCGACCAGTTCATCTCGGCGGGCGAGCGCAAGTGGCTGCGCCTGTCCGGCCTCGTCTGCCTCTTGCCGCACGGCTACGAGGGCCAGGGGCCGGAGCATTCCTCCGCGCGCTTGGAGCGCTTCCTGCAGATGTGCGCCGAGGACAACATGCAGGTGGCCAACGTCACCACGCCCGCCAACTACTTCCACATCCTGCGCCGGCAGCTGAAGCGCGACATCCGGAAGCCGCTGATCCTGATGACGCCGAAGTCGCTACTGCGCCACAAGCGCGCGACCTCGACGCTGGACGAGATGGCGGCGGGCTCGACCTTCCACCGCGTGCTGCGCGACGACGCCGAGCGGCTGAGCGGCGGCCCGAAGCTCGCCCCGGACGCCAAGATCCGCCGCGTCGTGCTGTGCACCGGCAAGGTCTACTACGACCTCTTCGAGGAGCGCGAGAAGCGCGGCATCGACGACGTGTATCTGCTGCGCGTCGAGCAGCTCTACCCGTTCCCGCTGAAGACGCTGGTGGGCGAGCTGTCGCGCTTCCGCGACGCCGAGGTCGTGTGGTGCCAGGAGGAGCCCAAGAACATGGGGTCCTGGAACTTCGTCGACCCCTACATCGAGTGGGTCATGGATCAGGCCAAGATGGAGCGCCGCCGCCCGCGCTACGCCGGCCGCCCGGCCGCGGCCGCGACCGCGACGGGCCTGATGTCCAAGCATCTCAGCCAGCTCAAGGCCTTCATGGACGACGCCTTCGCGGGGTGATAGGCCCCGCGCAGACCCATATGCAGCCCCGCGCCCCGAAAGGGGCGCGGCCGTATCTGAATGACGGGCGCGCAGGACCCTTTCCGGGACCTCCGGCGCCGAACGATCGGGACGAATCCCCCCATGGCGACTGAGATCCGCGTTCCCACCCTCGGCGAATCCGTGAGCGAGGCCACGATCGGCCGCTGGTTCAAGAAGGCGGGCGACACCGTCAAGGCCGACGAGCCGGTGTGCGAGCTGGAGACCGACAAGGTCACCCTGGAGGTCAACGCCCCCGCGGCCGGCGTGCTGAGCGAGATCGTCGCGAAGGACGGCGAGACCGTCACCCCCGGCGCCATCCTGGGCCAGATCTCCGCCGGCGCCGCCGGCGCCGCCGGCGCGGCTCCCGCGGCCAAGCCGGCCGCGAAGGCGGAGCCCGCCAAGCCCGCGCCCGCCAAGGCGCCCTCCGCCGTGCAGGGCATCGAGACCGGCGCCGGCTACGGCAACCATTCCGAACCCGCCCCGGCCGCCGCGGCTCCGGCCGGGGCCGGCGGAGGCGGGACGGACATCAAGGTGCCGACGCTGGGCGAGTCGGTCAGCGAGGCCACGGTCGCCAAGTGGTTCAAGAAGCCCGGCGACGCCGTGAAGGCCGACGAGCCGCTGTGCGAGCTCGAGACCGACAAGGTGACGCTGGAGGTCAACGCGCCCACGGCCGGCGTGCTCGCCGTCATCGGGGTCGAGGCCGGCGCCACCGTCACGCCCGGCGCGGTGCTGGGCCAGATCGCCGGGAGCGGCGGCAGCCCTGCTGCCGCCCCCGCCCCTTCGGCCAACGGCGCCGCGGCCCCCGCGCCGAAGTCGCCGACCGCCATGCCGCCGGCCCCCTCCGCGGCCAAGATGGCGGCCGAGCGCGGCATCGACCTCGGCGGCGTCGAGGGCTCGGGCAAGCGCGGCCAGGTGCTCAAGGGCGACGTCATCGCGGCCGCCTCGGCTCGACCGGCCCCCGCGGCGGCGCGCCCGGCCCCTGCGCCCGCCCCTGCCCCGCGCGCGCCCTCGCCGGCCGACGACGCGGCGCGCGAGGAGCGCGTGCGGATGACCAAGCTGCGCCAGACCATCGCGCAGCGCCTCAAGGACGCGCAGAACACCGCCGCCATGCTGACCACCTTCAACGAGGTGGACATGAGCGGCGTCATGGCGCTGCGGGCCAAGTACAAGGACGTGTTCGAGAAGAAGCACGGCACGAAGCTCGGCTTCATGGGCCTGTTCGTGAAGGCCACCGTGGCGGCCCTCAAGGAGTTGCCCGCCGTCAACGCCGAGATCGACGGCACCGACATCGTCTACAAGAACTTCTACCACATCGGCATCGCGGTCGGCACCGACAAGGGCCTCGTCGTGCCGGTGGTGCGGGACGCCGACGCGCTCGGCCTCGCCGACATCGAGAAGACCATCGCGGGCTACGGCAAGAAGGCGCGCGACGGCCAGCTCTCGATCGCCGAGATGCGCGGCGGCACCTTCACGATCACCAACGGCGGCATCTACGGCTCGCTGATGTCGACGCCGATCCTCAACGCCCCGCAGTCCGGCATCCTCGGCATGCACAAGATCCAGGACCGCCCGGTCGTGGTGGGCGGCAAGGTCGAGGTGCGGCCGATGATGTACCTCGCCCTGTCCTACGACCACCGCATCGTCGACGGCCGCGAGGCCGTGACCTTCCTGGTCCGCGTCAAGGACGCCCTGGAAGACCCGAGCCGGCTGATGCTGGACGTGTGACCGCGGGCCGGCTCGACCCGGTCCGCCCGCCCGAAATCCCGAAAGGGCGCCCCGCCGCGCAGGCGCCGGCGCCCTTTTCCGTTTCCGGACCGGCCGGTCCCGGGGCAAGATCGGCGACGGTTCGATCTTTCAGGGGATGACACCTCATGGACGGCGGCGATCCCGGCGCTCTCCGGCCCTCAACGGGCCGCCCGTCGCGGCGCGAGGTCCTGGCGGGCGCCCTCGCGCTCGGCGCCGCGGGATCGGCGCTGCCGGCCTTCGCGGCCGACGCCGGGCCGACGAGCGGCGGCACGCTGCGACTCGGCCTCGCGGGCGGCTCCACCACCGACACCCTCGATCCCCGCACCTGGGACGACTCGGTGATGATCGCGGTCGGCTTCGCGCTCTACAACAACCTCGTCGAGATCGGCGCCGACAACCGCGCCGAGCCGGCCCTCGCGACCGGCTGGGAGCCGAGCGACGGCGCGCGGGTCTGGACGCTGGCGCTGCGCCGGGGCGTGCACTTCCGCTCCGGCCGGGAGTTCACGGCCGACGACGCGGTCTATTCGCTGAACCTCCACCGCGGCGACGCCACGTCCGGCGCGGCCGGCGTGATGAAGCCCGTCACCGACATCCGCAGGGTCGACGCCTCCACGCTCCGGGTCACGCTGGCCTCGGGCAACGCCGACTTCCCGCTCGTCCTCACCGACTACCACCTCAAGATGGTGCCGGACGGCTTCGCCGACTGGCCCCGGCCGGACGGCACCGGCGCCTTCGCGCTCGACGCCTTCGAGCCCGGCGTCCGCGTGGCGCTGAGGAAGGCCGGCCCCTACTGGAAGCCCGACCGCGGCCACCTCGACGCCGTCGAGATCACGGTGATCGACGACGTCGGCGCCCGCATGGCCGCGCTGATCTCGGGCGAGGTCGACGCCATCAACCGGGCCGACACCAGGACCGTGTCGCGCATCGACAAGAGCCCGACGCTGGAGATCGTCCGGTCGGCGGGCGGCTGGTACCCCGTCATGGCCATGATGGTGGACCGGGCGCCCTACGACAGCCCGGACCTCCGCCGGGCCCTGAAATGCGCCGTCGACCGCGAGCAGATGATCAAGGTGCTGTTCTCCGGCTACGGCACGCTCGGCAACGACAACCCGATCCCGCGCAGCGACCCCGCCTTCAACACCGACCTCGAACAGCTGAAGTACGACCCCGACAAGGCGCGCTTCCACTTCAGGCGGGCCGGCGTCGCCAACCCCAACATCGTCCTGCGGACCTCGGCCGGCGTGTTCGGCGGGTCGGCCGACATGGCGACGCTGCTGCAGGCGACGGCGTCGCGCTGCGACATCCCCGTCGCGGTGCGGACGGAGCCGTCGGACGGCTACTTCACCAAGGTGTGGCTGAAGGAGCCCTTCACGGTCAGCTACTGGGCGGGCCGGCCCTCCGCCACCCAGATGCTGGAGGTCGCCTACGGCAGAGCCTCGCCGTGGAACGAGTCCCACTGGACCGATCCCCGCTTCGACCAGCTCCTCACCCTGGCCCAGGCCGAGACCGACGAGACCAGGCGCCGCGGCTACGTGTGGGACATGCAGGCCCTGCTGACCGGGGAGGGCGGCACGCTGATCCCCTGCTTCCGCGACTGGCTCGACGCCCACAACCGCAGGGTCGGCGGGCACACGCCCCATTCGGGCTTCGACATGGACAACGGCCGCATCTGCGAGATGGCCTGGATCAAGGCCGAGCGCTGACGGGGGTGCCCGACCGGGGGAGGCCGGGCCCGCGAAATTTTGTCCGACGAAGCCACTGGCGCTCGCGGAAACCCGTGCTAGTCTGCTCACGCCGATCAAAGAATCGGAACAGATGTCGGGAGGATACTATGCGAGGCGTCGTCATCGCGAGTGCTGCGGCAGCGTTGCTGTGCAGTCAGGCCCAGGCGGCCGACCCCAAGCCGCTGTACTTCGTGGTCAACGGCGCGTCGGACTTCTGGAAGGCGGCGGAGGCCGGCCTGAAGAAGGCGCAGACTGAACTGCCGAACTACAAGCTGCAGATCAAGTACCCCGAGCAGTCGTCGGCCGCGATCCAGAACCGGCTGATGGACGACCTGGTGGCCTCGGGCGCGGCCGGCATCATGGTCAGCGCCGTCGACCCCAAGACGCAGACGGAGGAGCTCGACAAGATCGGCGGCCAGGTGACGCTGTTCACCACGGACAGCGACGCGCCCAAGACCAAGCGCGTCGCCTACGTGGGCTCCAGCAACATCGACGCCGGCAAGCAGGCGGGCTCGCTGATGACCAAGGCCATGCCGAACGGCGGCAAGTGCATGGGCTTCGTCGGCCTGCCGGGGGCCGACAACGCGCGCGAGCGCATCGACGGCATCAAGGACGCCATCAAGGGCTCGAAGGTCGACCTCGTCGACGTGCGGGCCGACGACATCGACCAGGCGCGCGCCAAGCGCAACGTCGAGGACGCGCTGACGGCGCGGCCCGACATCACCTGCATGGTGGGGATCTATTCCTACAACACGCCGCAGATCTACCAGGCCGTGAAGGAGGCCGGGAAGCTCGGGCAGATCACCATCGTCGGCTTCGACGAGGATCCGGTGACGCTGGGCGGCGTGAAGGAGGGCACGATCGTCGGCACCGTGGTGCAGCAGCCCTACGAGTGGGCCTACCGCGGCATGAAGCTGATGGCCAAGTACATCGAGGGCGACAAGTCCGACCTGCCGAAGGACGGGCTGGTGATCGTCCCGACCAAGATCATCGACAAGGCCAACGTCGACGCCTTCGCGGCCGAGCTGAAGCAGCGCCAGGGCAAGTGATGCGGCATCCGGCCGAACAGGCCGGGGTGCCGTATCACCAGCCGCACGTCGGCTGTTGCCGACCTGCGGCGCTCGATGGGGGCGAGCCTGCGAGCAGGCTCGCTGTTCCTTCGATTCCATGTCGAAAGGCGCTCATGTCCGAACCATTGCTCGAACTCCGCGCCATCGAGAAGACCTACCCCGGCGTCCGCGCCCTGAAGGGCGTCAGCCTCGCGGTGCATCCCGGCGAGGTGGTGGGGCTGATCGGCGAGAACGGCGCGGGCAAGTCCACGCTGATGAAGGTGCTCGGCGGCGTCGTGGCGCCCTCCGCGGGCTCCATCGCGATCCGCGGCGTCGAGCATCCGGCGCTCACGGTGGGCCAGTCGCTCGGCGCCGGCATCGCCTTCGTGCACCAGGAGCTCAACCTCTTCGACAACCTCGACGCCGCCGCCAACGTGTTCATCGGCCGCGAGCCGACCCGGGCGGGCCCGCTGCGCCTGATCGACCGCGCGGCCCTGCGCCGGAAGGTGACGCCGCTGCTGGAGCGCCTCGGCTGCGATTTTTCGGCCGACGCGCCCGTCTCGGCCCTGTCGATCGCCCAGTGCCAGATGCTGGAGATCGTCAAGGCCCTGTCGCTCGACGCCAAACTCATCATCATGGACGAGCCGACGTCGAGCCTCACCCTCACCGAGACCAAGCGCCTGCTCGCCGTGGTGGCGGACCTGAAGCGCGACGGCGTGGCCGTGGTCTTCGTGTCGCACCGCCTGAGCGAGGTCGAGGCCTGCGCCGACCGCGTCGTGGTGCTGCGCGACGGCGCCATGGTGGGCACGCTGGCGCGCGGCGAGATCCGCCACGAGGCGATGATCCGGCTGATGATCGGCCGCGACCTCCAGTCCCTCTACACGCCGCCGGCGCGGCCCCCCGGCGCGCCCGCGCTCGACCTCGTCGGGGTCGCGACCGCGGCCTATCCGCACCGCCCCGTGACGCTGCCGCTGCGCTCCGGCGAGATCCTCGGCCTCGGCGGCCTCATCGGCGCCGGCCGCACGGAGCTGGCCCGCGTGATCTTCGGCATCGACCCGCCGGCGGCCGGCACGCTCAGAATGAGCGGCGAGGACCTCCGCCTCGCCTCGCCCAAGGACGCCATCGCGCGCGGCATCTACCTCGCCCCCGAGGACCGCAAGGCGTCCGGCGTGATCCTCGACGACCCGATCGTCCAGAACGTGTCGCTGGCGAGCCTCGGGCGCTTCGCGCGCCTCGGCCTCGTCGGCGGGGCGGCCGAGCGCGCCAACGCGGAGGAGCAGCGCCGCTCGCTGCGCATCAAGGCGCCCAGCGTCGCCACCCGCACGGGCTCGCTGTCGGGCGGCAACCAGCAGAAGGTCGTGCTCGGCAAGTGGCTCTGCATGGCCCCCAAGGTGATGATCTTCGACGAGCCGACGCGGGGCATCGACGTGGGCTCGAAGGCCGAGATCTACGCGCTGATGCGGGCGCTGGCCGACCGCGGCGTCGCCATCCTGATGATCTCCAGCGACATGGAGGAGGTGATCGGCGTCTCCGACCGCGTCGCGGTGATGCACGAGGGCGCCATCACGGGCGTGCTCGGGCGGGACGAGCTCAGCGAGGCGGCCGTGATGCGGCTCGCCGTCGGCGCGGTGCAGTAGGAGTTCTGGGATGCTGAAGAAGGACCTCGGGCTCTTCCTGCTCATCGTGGTGGTGGGGGCCGTGGTGGCGGTGCTGAACCCCCGGTTCATCTCTCCCGTCAACATCTCCAACACCGCCAACCTGATCGGCCTCTACGGGCTGTTCTCGATCGGCGAGGGCTTCGTCATCATCACGGGCGGCATCGACCTGTCGATCGGCTCGGTCTTCGCGCTGCTCGGCGTGGTCTTCATCTCGCTCGTGACGACCTACGGGCTGAGCTGGATCGCGGCCGTGCTGATCGTGGTCGCGGCGGGCATCGGCATCGGTATGCTGCACGGCCTGCTCATCACCCGGCTGAAGCTCCAGCCCTTCGTGGTGACGCTCTGCGGGCTGCTGATCTACCGCGGCATCGCGCGCTACTACACGGACGACGGCACCGCCGGCTTCGACTTCGGTCAGAGCTTCCCGACGCTCGACTTCATGACGACGGGCCGGGTCGGCGGCGTGCCGATGAGCTTCGTGATCTTCGTGATCGCGGCCTTGATCATGGGCGTGCTGCTGCACCGCTCGGTGTTCGGCCGCTACCTGTTCGCGGTGGGCAAGAACGAGGAAGCGGCGCGCTATTCCGGCATCGGCACCAAGGCCGTGATCGCCTCGGCCTACGTGATCTGCTCGGGGATCGCGGGCGTGTCGTCGATCTACTTCGCCATGTACACGCGCTCGATCTCGCCCGCCTCGCACGGCACCTTCTACGAGCTCTACGGCATCGCCGCGGCGGTGCTGGGCGGCTGCTCGCTGCGCGGCGGCGAGGGCTCGGTGCTCGGCATCGCGCTCGGCGCCGTGCTGCTGCAGGTGCTGCAGAACCTCGTCAACCTGCTCGGCATCCCGTCGTCGCTGAACTTCGCGGTGATGGGCGGCGTGATCCTGGCCGGCGTGGTGATGGACGGCCAGCTCCAGCGCTTCCGCACCCGCCGCGTCGGCCGCGGCGGCGGCCCGGCGCCGGCCGTGACGCCGAAGGTGCAGCTCGGCCACGAGGGCTGAGGGCTCACGGCGGCAGGGGCCGCAGCGCGCAGGAGCGCCCGACCGGCAGCTCGAACAGGAAGGGCGCCGGCGAGGAGCCGAGCACCAGCTCGACCTCGGGCCAGCGCTCGACGAGCAGCGCCGCCTGCCGCCCGACCGGCAGCGCCCCGAAGCCGGAGCCGAGCGCCAGGGCGCGCAGCCCGGCCTGCCGGTATGCGAGGCGCAGCGCCGGGACGCCGTGGAGCCGGACGTCGCCCGTGACGACGAGCCCGCCGCCCGCGCGGGCCACCCGGGCGAGGTCCGGCGCGTGCGGCCCGCCCGGCAGGTCGCCGACGTGCACCGCCCCGCCGCCCGACGCCGCCAGGTGCCGGTCGAGCGCCGCGGCCAGGCGCGGCGGCGTCCAAAGATCGAACAGGACCTTGTCGAACAGCACCCTCACCCGGCCGTCCTCCGCCCCTCGATGACGTCGTGGAAGAACAGCGCCCGGCGCACGGCGCGGGCCGGCACGCCCCAGGCCTCGGCGGCGGCCTCCGCGGAGCCCTCGCCCCGCACCGCCCCGACCAGCGCCGCGACGGGCACGGAGGTTTCCGCCTCGATCGGCTGGCCGAAGCTGCGCGCGGGGTCCAGCAGCACGGAGCGCGACGGTCCGAGCGGCCACCACGCGGAAGGGCGGCCCGCGTCGTCGTAGTCGACGTGCTTCAGGCTGCGCTCGACGACGTCCCGGAACGTGTACTGCTGGCGAAACAGGTCGATCAGCGCCGGCTCGCCATCCTCCTCGACCACCTCGACGAAGAGCGAGTGCCCATCCGTGCGGAAGGCGTGGGTCGACAGGGGGCGATCCTCGCCGGCGGCGTCGCGGGCCAGGCGGATCGCCTGCCGCACCCGGTGCGGAGGGAGGCCCTCGGCGATGAAGGAGGCGGCGACGCGCACCTCCATCAGGTCGCCGAAGCCCAGCGTGGCGCCCTCGCCGTCCTGCGGGACCTGCGGGTGCCACAGCGGCTCGTAGTGGCGCCTGTGCGCCTCGTAGCCGCGCAGCCAGCGGATGATCTTGGCGGGCGGCACCTGGACCAGGAGCCCGGCCTCGGCGGCGGTGTAGAGCCCGATGCCGATCAGATCCCCCGCCATGCCGAACGCCGCTCCCCGCCGCGCCGCCGGATATGTCGACGGGGTGAGGCGAGTTCAAGCGGCGGGCGGGCGGGCGCGGCAGCGCCGGGCGGGCGCGCCGCCGTCACGCCACCCGGCGCAGCTTCGGCTCGCCCTGCAGCGCGCGGCGGGTCGCGCCGAGGTACCAGTCCACGAACTGCATCACGCCCGACTCGTGCTCGATCGAGTAGGGCCCCGGCTCGTAGGCGGGCGACAGGATCCCGCGCTGGTTCTCCTCGATGACGCGCCGGTCCTGGTCGTTGGTGGCGATCCACACCTCCGTGAGCGTCCGGAGGTCGTAGTCGACGCCCTCCACCGCGTCCCTGTGGACCAGCCACTTGGTCGTCACCTCCGTATGGGTGGCGTCGATCGGCAGCACGCGGAAGGTCGAGGCGTGGTCGCCCAGCACGTGGTTCCAGGTCGAGGGATAGTGGAACAGCATCAGCGTGCCGATCAGCGGCGCCGTCACCCCCGAGGCGAGCTGGCGCTTGACCGCCTTGGCGCCCGTCATCGTGTAGCTCTCGATGCCCTCGATCAGCGGCCCGCGCGTGATGCGGTGCTGCCCGTCCGCCGCGATCTGGAAGCGCGACGGCAGGCCGGCGCCCTCGCAATGCGCCCAGTGGGCCAGCATGGCGGGGTCGCTGAACACGGCGTCGATGCCGGTCACGGTCGGCGCCTCGGGGAAGGAGCGGATGAGCTCGGGGTGGTTGGCCGCGCAGTGGTAGCACTCGCGGTTGTTCTCCCAGGTGAGCTTCCAGTTGCCGTTCTCCACGATGGTGGAGGTGAAGGCCACCTTGGTGTCGGCGAGGTCGTGCGGCGCGAGATAGGGGGCGACGGTCGCGCTGAACGCGTCCCAGTCCGGCGCGTCGCGGCCGACGCAGACGAAGATGTAGCCCCCGACGCTGCGGCAATGGACCGGCTTCAGGCCGAACTGCGACTTGTCGATCTCGCCGTCCATGTGGCGGGCGCGCAGCAGCGTGCCGTCGAAGTCGTAGGTCCACTGGTGGTAGGGGCACACGAGCCGCTTCGACCTGCCCCGCTCCGTCGTGCAGACGCGCGAGCCGCGGTGGCGGCAGGAGTTGTGGTGCGCGCGGATCTCGCCGTCGTTGCCCCGCACCACCACGACCGGATAGTCGCCGACCTGCATCGTGAACCATTCGCCGGGCTGCTTGATCTCGCAGTCGTGGCCGGCGAACAGCCAGTCCCGGTAGTGGATGTTCTCGAGGTCGAGCCGGAAGAACTCGGGGTCGCAGTAGAAGTCGCGCGCGAGCGAGAAGCCGGGCCGGTGCGCCTCGACGGCGGCCAGCATGGTCTGGTGGGGGGTCATGGCGGTGTCCCCTGCAGGGCCCGCGGCGGCGCGGGCGGGATGGAACGGTGACTATCGGCCGACATATGGGTGCGCGGCAAGGGCCGCTCCAGCGGCGCCGTCCCGGCCCGCGCGCGGCGCGCGGTCGGCCCTTGCGGTCCCGCCTCGCCCCGCACCAGGATCGGGGAGGCTCGCAGGGAGGATGCCGGCATGAGGACGATCGAGGCGGGTGCGTCGGCGCTGCTGATGGTGGACCTGCAGGCGCGGCTGATGCCCGCCATCGCGGACCACGAGGCCGTGCTGCGCGAAGCGAAGCGCCTGCGCGACGCGGCCGCGCTGTGCGGCGTGCCGGTGCTGTTCACCGAGCAGAACCCGGGCCGGCTCGGCGCCACGGTGCCGGCGCTCGCCCCCGCGGAGCCGCGCCTGCCCAAGATGGGCTTCGACGCCGGGCGCGACCCCGCCTTCGACGCGGCGCTGCCGGACCGCGCCACCGTGCTGCTCTGCGGCGTCGAGGCCCACGTCTGCGTGCTGCAGACCGCGCTGGGCCTGCTCGACCGCGGCCGGCGCGTGGCCGTGGTCGAGGACGCGGTGGGCTCGCGCGCCCCGGCCAGCAAGGCGGCGGCGCTGCGGCGCCTGGAGCGGCACGGCGTCGAGATCGTGACAGTCGAGATGACGGTGTTCGAGTGGCTCGGCAGCGCCGAGCACCCGCGCTTCCGGGACGCGATGGCGCTGGTGAAGTGACGCCGGGCCCGGCCGGGCGGGCTCCGCCGGCGGCGGAACAGGGAAGGACCGCGGGTGCCATGTTCCCGCGATCGTCGGCATAGGCCCCCTGCCCGCCCGCTCCGATCCCGCTTCGCCACGGCCCGGCGTCCGCCGTGCCGCAGGCCGCCCGTTGGGCGCCGACCGGCGCCACCGCGATCGCCCGCGAAGGGATGGTCGACGTCCTCCGGCAGACCGGCGGCGCGGTCGGCAGCGTCATGAGCGCGGGCGCGCCTTCGCGGACGCGTCCGGCATCCCGCGCCCGACCACGGACCCCGCCGAGGTGATCCGCCTCTCCGACCGCATCCTGGTCATGGCCGAGAAGCGGATCGTGCACGGGGCACCGGACCGCGGCGACTATGGGACGCTGAGCGAGGAGATCCCGCACGCCATCGCGTGACGCGGGATCCCCTCCCCCGCTCCGCCCGCCCTAAAGCTCCAGCCCCTCTCCCCTGCCCCGCTCGGGCAGCCTGCCGCCGCCCTGCGCGAAGATCTCGGTCACGTCCATCGACAGCTTGCGCTGCCAGTTCGGCCGCTCGACGCTGGTGCCGGGCAGGTTCACCGCCACCGTCTCGCCGACGAGGTCCTCGGCCTGCGCCACGGCCAGGATGCAGGGCGTCTCGGCCACGAAGCGGTTGGCGGCGTCGAGCACGCCGCGCGGCACGCCGGGCGCGTCCTCCAGGCTCTCGACCCCCACCGCCTCGGCGAAGCGGTGCTTCTCCTGCGCGCGGTCCCCTTCCGCCTTGGCGACGTCCTCCGGCGTCATGTGGCCGATGGAGCCACGCTCGGCGTAGTCGGCGCCGTCCCACCAGCCCGCCAGCGTGGGCAGGTCGTGGGTCGCCACGCAGGCCACCGCCTTGGCCGGATATTCGTGCCGCGGGATGAAGTTCAGCCCGTCGCGCTCGAAGAACATCACCCGGTAGGACAGGATGTCGGCCGCGTCGAGCCGGTCGCGGAAGCCCTCCGGCACCGTGCCGAGGTCCTCGCCGATGACGAGGCAGCGGGCGCGGTGGGACTCCAGCGCCACGTCGGCGAGGTTGCGCTCGAGGTCGTAGCCCACGTAGGCGCCGTCGGCCCCGCTGGCCCCGTCCGGCACCCAGAACAGGCGCTGCAGCCCCATGGCGTGGTCGATGCGCAGCGCGCCGGCGTGGCGCATGTTGGCCCTGAGCAGGGTCGCGAACATGGTCGAGGCTTCGGCGACCGGGTTCGGCGGCGGCAGGCTCCACACCTGGCCGGTGGCCGAGAAGGGGTCGGGCGGCGCCCCCACCGACACGCCGCGGGCGAAGTTGCCGGCCTCCGCCCAGGATTCCGCGCCGTCCGGCGCCGTGCCGACCGCGATGTCGCGGTAGAAGCCGAGGCCGAGCCCCGCCGCGGCCGCGCGCGCCGCGGCGGCTTCGAATTGGGAGGACGCCACCCACTGGAGCCACAGGTGGTAGCGCACGCGGCCCGCGTGGGCCTCCGCGAAGGGCGCGATGCCGGCGCCGGTCGGCTCGCGCAAGGACGCGTCCCACAGCTGCCAGGGCAGGCGCGGCACGGTCTCGGCGATGCTCTCGAAGATGGCGAAGCGCCGCAGCGCTTCCCCGCCCGCCGCCACGAAGGCGTCGAAGGCCGGGTCGCGGCCGCGCGCCGCGAAGCTCGCGAAGGCGGCCTCCAGCACGGCCGACTTGGCGGCCCAGACCCCGACGTAGTCGACCGCCGTCGCGGCCCTCAGCCCGTCGAGCGCGCCGGCCTGCGATTGCAGAACGGCCGCGGCCTCGGGCGAGGCGCCGACGATGCCGGGCGCCGCGACGTCGATGTAGGCGGGGTCGAGGAAGCGGCGGTCGGACGGGTTGTAGGGGCTGGCGCGCCCGCGGTCGGCCGCGAACTGCGCGTGCATCGGGTTCAGCCCGACGAAGTCGCCGCCGTGGCGCGCGACTTCTTCCGCGAAGGTGCCGAGCGTCGTGAAGTCGCCGATGCCGCCGTCGCCCTGCCGCCGCAGCGTGTAGAGGTGCGCCGCGACGCCGAAGCCGCGGCGCCCCTCCCTGTACTCGGACGGGATGAAGCAGCGGCGCGGCGCCACCGTCAGCAGGCTCGCCCCCGCCTCGTCGCCGTCGAGCACGATCCGGTGGCGGCCGGTCGGCTGCGGCGGCAGGGCGAGGCGGGTGCGCAGGCCGCGGCGGCCATCCGGCGCGTCGAAGGCGCCGCGCTCGCCGCCGTCGACGTCGAGGTTGTGGCGGTCCACCGTGCCGTCCTCGCGCAGCACGGCCACGTCGTGCCGCCCGGTGAGCGGCTCGGCCCCGCCGTCGACCACGAGCTCCAGCGCGACCGTGGCGCCGGCATGGCCCACGGTGGAGGACGCCAGCGGGCGCAGGCGCCGGTCGGACAGGCGGGCGAGGCTGTCGCGCGCCTCGCCCTCGGTGCCGGCTTCGAGCCCCATGGTGCGCAGGATGGCCCGCTTGGCGTCCGGCGACACGCGATTGCGCTGGCCCGTCGCCGAGAACCACTCGGGCGCGATGCCGGCGGCCTCGGCCAGCACCGTCACGACCTCGTCGGGCGAGCGGCGCCGGCGGGGCCGCGCCGCCGCGCCCTCGCGCTCGGCGAACAGCACCACGGAGCGCGGCTCCACCGCGGCCTCGCCGTGCTCGTCGGGGTGCGGGGGCTCGCCCTCGGACGCGGTGTCGAACGCGCGGCTCCAGCGCCAGCCGGGGCGCGGCTCCGGCAGGGCGACGGCCAGCGCCTCCTCGGCGGCGTGGAACACGATCATCACGCGGTCCGTCGCGCCGCCCGGCAGCGCGCTCGGGGCCGCCAGCACGCCGACCAGCGTCGCGCTCGGCGGGTTCTCCCAATCGTGGGCCTCGGGGCTGCGGCCGTCCGGCAGGCGCCAGGCCACGTCGGGCAGGTCGACGCCCGGCAGCGGGGCGCCGGAGGGGAAACGGTCGCGCGTCAGCGCCGGATGGGCGGCGCGCAGGTCGAGCAGACGACGCACGAAGCCGAGCATGGGGTGGTCGGGCTTCGACCAGTCGAGCCAGGAGACGGCGTTGTCCTGGGAATACGGGTTGTTGTTGCCGCCCTGCGTCTGGTCGAGCTCGGTGCCGGGCCCGAGCATCGGGGTGCCGCGCGACAGGAGCAGCGTGGCCAGGATGTTGCGGGCGTCCCGCGCGCGGGACGCGAGCACGGCGCGGTCCTCCGTCGGGCCTTCCACGCCGTGGTTCCAGGAGCTGTTGTCGTCGCGGCCGTCGCGGTTGTCCTCGCCGTTGGCCTCGTTGTGCTTGGCGTCGTAGCTGACGAGGTCGCGCAGCGTGAAGCCGTCGTGCGCCGTGACGAAGTTCACCGAGCGCGACGGGTGGCGCTTGGCGGCGAAGAGGTCGGCCGAGCCGGTGACGCGCTTCGCCAGCTCCGCCGGCCCGGCCCGCCCGGTCCAGAAGCCGCGCACGCCGTCGCGGAACCGGTCGTTCCACTCGCCCCACAGCCCGTCGAACTGACCCACCTGGTAGCCGCCGGGGCCGATGTCCCAGGCTTCCGCGACGAGCTTGAGCCCGCGCAGCACCGGGTCCTGCGCGATGGCGGCGATGATCGGCGCGTGGGGGTCGAAGCCCATGCGGCGGCGGCCGAGCACGGGCGCGAGGTCGAACCGGAAGCCGTCGATGCCGCCGTGGACCGCCCAGGCGCGCAGCGAGTCGAGCACCAGCCGCACCACGGCCGGGTGCTCGGCGTCGAAGACGTTGCCGCAACCGGCGTCGTTGACGTAGCGGGACGGGTCGGCGGCGTCGAGCCGGTAGTAGGACGCGTTGTCGAGGCCGCGGAAGCTCAGCGTCGGGCCGTGCTCGTCGCCCTCGCCCGAATGGTTGTAGACGACGTCGAGCAGCACCTCGATGCCGACCTCGTGCAGGGCCGCGGTGGCGGCGCGCACCTCCGCCCAGCCGCCGGGGGCGAGGCGCGGGTCCGGCGCCAGCAGGGCGACGGGGTTGTAGCCCCAGTAGTTGGAAAGGCCGAGCCCCTTGAGGTGCCGCTCGTCCGCCCAGGCCATGGCGGGCATCAGCTCGAGCGTGGTGATGCCGAGCGCCTTGAAATGGTCGACCGCGGCCGGCGAGGCGAGCCCCGCGAAGGTGCCGCGGATCTCCTCCGGCACCCCGGGGTGGAGCTTGGAGAAGCCGCGGACGTGCACCTCCGTGATGCTGGTCCGCGCCCAGGCGGGCGCGCCGCCCCAGGCGAACGCGGTCTCCGGCGCGCCCACGATCGCCTTCGGCATGGCGGGGCCGCTGTCGCGCCGGTCGGGCTCCTGCGCGCCGGGGGCCGCGTCGAACATGCTGTCGTCGAGCGCGAAGGGGCGGTCGACCGCGACGGCGTAGGGGTCGAGCAGCAGCTTGGCGTCGTTGAAGCGGTGCCCGTTCCACGGCTCCCAGGGGCCGCGCGCGCGCAGCCCGTAGCGGGCGCCGGGCTGCACGCCGGGGATGAAGCCGTGGTGCACGTCGCCGGTGCGCTCGGGCAGCGTGAAGCGCGACTGCTCGACCTCGCCCGCCGCGTCGTAGAAGCAGACCACGATCTCTGTCGCGTGGGCCGAGAAGACCGCGACGTTGACGCCGCCGTCCGTCGGCGTGACGCCGAGCGGCTCGGGCCGGCCGGGGCCGGGCCGGATCGCGGCGGGCGCGGAGGTGTCGGCCGTCGAGTCGTTGAGCATCGCCCTGCCTGGGTGGACCCTGAGGAGGCCCGTCCCTTAGCATCGCCGCGGTGCGGGCCGGAAGGTGTGCGCTGCCGCGAAAGAACGACCTGCGCCCCCGGAGCGGCCCGATGGCGCGCCGATGAAACCGGCGGTAGGATGAGCTCCATGAGCACCGAGCCCGAGAACCTCGTCCTCCAGCTTCTCCGCGACATGCGGGCCGACATGGCCGGCATGCGGGCCGAGATGGCGACCAAGGCCGACCTCGCCGACCTCCGATCCGAGATCGGGTCGCTGCGCGCCGACATGGCGTCGGACTTCATCGACGTGCGCCGGGAGATCGCCGGAGTCCGCAAAGACCTCGGCGAGCAGATCGTCGGGCTGCGCCGGGCCGTGATCGAGTATCACACCTCCGTGGTGGGCCACGGCGTCCTCATCAGCGAGCTGGAGGCGCGCCTCCGCCGCGTCGAGCAGCACCTCGACCTGCCGCCGCTCGAGGCGCATTGAGGGCCTGCCGCCGGGTGTCGACGCTGCGGACGCCCCGGCGTTCGCTGGCCCCGGGCTTCCTGAGACGTGGCGCGGAAGACCGGCATGCCCCAGGGCGTCCCGAGCCGATCTCCACCGGCGCGATCCCCGCGCGGGATTAGCAACGTTCGATCCGCATGCTAACATCGCCCGCATGAGGGCGACGGCGTATCACGCGGACAGCGGGACGGATCACGGCAGGGGCGGACATCGCGCCGAGGCCGGGGCGGCCCGCGCTTCCGCCATCCTGCGCCACCTCGGCCCCCGCCCCATCGTGCTCACCGGCATGATGGGGGCCGGCAAGACCGTGATGGGCCGACGCCTCGCCGCCCACCTCGGCCTCGACTTCGTCGACAGCGACATCGAGATCGAGACCGCCGCCGGTATGACCATCCCCGACATCTTCGCCCGCCACGGCGAGCCCTTCTTCCGCGACCGCGAGAACCGCGTGGTGGACCGCCTCATCCACGGCGGCCCGCGCATCGTCGCGACCGGCGGGGGCGCCTTCATCCACCCCGCCACCCGCGCCGCCATCAAGTCGGGCAGCCTGTCGGTTTGGATCAGGGCCGACTTCGACGTATTGATGCGCCGCGTGCGCAAGCGGTCGAACCGGCCGCTGCTGCGCACGCCCGACCCCGAAGGGACCCTGAAGCGCCTCATGGCCGAACGCTACCCCGTCTACGCCGAGGCCGACGTCACGGTGGACTCGCGCGACTGCTCGCACGAGGTCATGGTGGACGCGATGGCGGCCGCCATCGCGGGGCGGCTCCTCCCGTGACCCCGTCCCCGGAACCCACCTCCATCCCCGTCGGGCTCGGGGACCGCTCCTACGACATCCTGATCGGCCCCGGCCTCGTCGCCGGCGCCGGCGCGCGCGTCGCCGCGCTCGCCCCCGGCGCCGCCTGCGCGGTCGTCACGGACCGCAACGTCGCGCGCCACCACCTGCCCGCGCTCCTCGCCTCGCTCGACGCCGCCGGGGTGCGCCACGCCGAGGTGGTGGTCGCGCCCGGCGAGGGCTCGAAGAGCTTCGCCGCCTACGCGGAGGTCTGCGGCGCCGTGCTCGACGCGCGGGCGGAGCGCGGCGACCTCGTCGTGGCGCTCGGCGGCGGCGTGGTGGGCGACCTCGCCGGCTTCGTGGCGGCGACGCTCAAGCGCGGCATGCGCTTCGTGCAGATCCCGACCAGCCTCCTCGCCCAGGTGGATTCGTCGGTCGGCGGCAAGACCGGCATCAACGCCCCCCAGGGCAAGAACCTCGTGGGCGCCTTCCACCAGCCGTCCCTCGTGCTGATCGACACCGACTGCCTCGACACGCTGCCCGAGCGCGAATTCCGCGCCGGCTACGCCGAGGTGGTGAAATACGGCCTCATCGACGACGCGCCCTTCTTCGACTGGCTCGACGAGAACCGCGGGGCCGTGTTCGCCGGGGGCGCGAACGGCGCGGAGGCGCGCCGCCACGCGGTCGCGCAGTCCTGCCGCTCCAAGGCCGCCGTGGTGGGGCGCGACGAGCACGAGCGGGGCGACCGCGCGCTCCTGAACCTCGGCCACACCTTCGGCCACGCGCTGGAGCGGTTGACGGCCTACGACGGGGCGCGCCTGGTCCACGGCGAGGCGGTGGCGGTCGGCATCGCGCTGGCGTTCCGCTTCTCGGCCGCGCGAGGGCTCTGCCCCGAGGGGGACGCGGCGCGCGTCGAGCGCCACTTCCGCGCGGCCGGCCTGCCGACCCGCATCCGCGACGTGCCGGGCTGGAGCGACGGTCCCGACGCGATGCTCGACGCCATGATGCAGGATAAGAAGGTGACGCGCGGGCGCCTCAACCTGATCCTCGCCCGCGGCATCGGCCGGAGCTTCGTGGCACCGGACGTGCAGACGGCGGCGGTGCGGGACTTCCTCGACGGCGAGATGGCGAAGGGCTGAACCGATGCATGGCGCTCCGGCCGAGGTGGCCGCCCAGGGGGCGGACCTTTGGCTCGACATGGCGATCGTGGTGCTCTGCATCACGCTGTCGGCCTTCTTCGCCGCGGCCGAGACGGCGCTGACGGCGGCCTCCCGCGCCCGCATGCACGCCATCGAGAAGGGCGGCGACAAGCGCGCCGGCATCGTGACGCGCCTGCTCGAGGACCGCGAGCGCTTCATCGGCGCCATGCTGCTCGGCAACAACGTCGCCAACATCACGGCCTCCGCCCTCATCACCAGCGTGCTCCTCGCCCTGGTGGGCGAGCGCGGCGTGATCTACGCCACGATGCTGATGACGGTGGTGATCCTGGTCTTCGCCGAGGTGCTGCCGAAGACGGTGGCGATCAACTTCCCCGACCGGTCCTCGCTGTTCCTGGCCCGCATGGTGGCCACCATGGTGGCCGTGTTCGGCCCCGTGCTCAGCGCAGTCGAGATCTTCGTGCGCGGCATCCTGCGCGTCTGCGGCGTGAACCTCGACGAGAACCGCTCCATGCTGAGCGGCGTCGAGGAGCTGAAGAGCGCCGTGGACCTCCTCCATCAGGAGGGCAACGTCGAGCGCTCCGACCGCGACATGGTGGGCGGCCTGCTCGACCTGCACGAGCTGGAGGTGCAGGACGTGATGGTCCACCGCACCAAGATGCAGAGCATCAACGCCGCGCTGCCCCCGGCGGAGGTCCTGCGCGAGGTGCTGGCCTCGCCCCACACCCGCCTGCCGCTGTGGCGCGGCGAGCCCGACGAGATCGTGGGCGTGCTGCACGCCAAGGAGGTGCTGCGCGCGCTCTCCGAGCACGGCGGCGACGGCTCCGGCCTCGACATCGCGGCCATCGCCTTCGAGCCCTGGTTCGTGCCGGCCACCACCAGCCTGCAGGACCAGCTCCAGGAGTTCCTGCGCCGCAAGCAGCACTTCGCGCTGGTGGTCGACGAATACGGCGAGGTCGAGGGCCTCGTCACGCTGGAGGACATCCTCGAGGAGATCGTCGGCGACATCCGCGACGAGCACGACCTCGCCGTCCAGGGCCTGCGCGTCAACGCGGACGGCAGCGTCACGGTGGACGGCTCCGTGCCGATCCGCGACCTCAACCGCGTGATGGGCTGGGAGCTGCCCGACGAGGAGGCCAACACGATCGCGGGCCTCGTCATCCACGAGGCGCAGACCATCCCGGACGTCGGCCAGGTGTTCACCTTCCACGGCTTCCGCTTCGAGGTGCTGCGCAAGGCGCGCAACCTGCTCACGCTGATGCGCGTGGCGCCGGACGGCAGCGAGGCGCTCGCCCGCCCCGCCCCGTCCCCGCGGCGGAGCCGGTCCGCCGCCGAGCGGCCGCGCCCGGAGCCGCCGCACCCCTGACCGGGGTGCGTTCGGATCTGAGACTTTTTCGCGTCGGACCGGGGGCATCCGATGCTAGGTTAGTGCCGCCCCCTGCACCGCGATCCAGTCTCGCCCCGTTCGAACGGGCGGGGCCGCGATGGACGCCGATTTCCGGACCTGGAACGTCTTTCGCCGGCGCAGCGACGGCGGACTGTGCTGCGCCGTGCCGGCCGAGGCGCCGGTGCCGCGCTTCCTCCTCTGCGGCGAGTGGGACTTCGGCTTCGCCATCACGGACGGCGGCCGGCCGGTGCGGGGCTTCTGCCCGTTCGAGGCCGAGGCGGCGGCCGGCTCCGGCGGCTTCCACCTGTTCCTCGCCTTCGTGCCGCCGCTCGGGACGGCGCCGGGCGGAACTGAAGCGCGCGGGGGCGGGAGCCGAACGGCGGGTTCGCGCATTCCGTCCTGACCGGGCGCCGGGCCGGCGCCGCTGACCATGGGAAGACAGATGTCCGAACACACCTACCGGCTGATCGAGGTCGTGGGCTCCTCGCCGACCGGGATCGACGACGCCATCAAGGAGGCCATCGCCGACGCGTCCAAGACCATCCGCAACATCCGCTGGTTCCAGGTCGTCGAGACGCGCGGCCACGTCGAGGACGGCAAGGTGGCCCATTTCCAGGTCACGCTGAAGATCGGCTTCACGCTCGACGACCGCTGAGCGGCACGGCGGGCGGGGGTCTCCCCCTCGCCCCCGCGGGGCGGGTCATCAGTGGGGTGGAAGGGGAGCGGGACATGGCGGACAGGGCTTCGGCTGCAGGCAACCAGCGGCGCATCGCCGTGATCCCCGGCGACGGCATCGGCAAGGAGACCGTGCCGGAGGGCCTGAAGGTGCTCGAAGCCGTCGCCAAGCGGCACAAGCTCGGCCTGTCCTTCGACCAGTTCGACTTCTCGTCCTTCGACTATTACGAGAAGCACGGCCGCATGCTGCCCGAAGACTGGCAGACGCAGATCGGCGGCCACGACGCGATCTTCTTCGGCGCGGTCGGCCTGCCCGACAAGATCCCCGACCACGTGTCGCTGTGGGGCTCGCTGCTGCAGTTCCGGCGCGTGTTCGACCAGTACGTCAACCTGCGCCCCGCGCGGCTGATGCCGGGCGTCAAGGCGCCGCTCGCCGGACGCGAGCCCGGCGACATCGACTTCTGGGTCGTGCGCGAGAACACCGAGGGCGAATATTCCGCGATCGGCGGCCGCATCTTCGAGGGCACGGACCGCGAGGTCGTGATGCAGGAGACGGTGATGACCCGCCACGGCGTCGACCGCGTGCTGCGCTACGCCTTCGACCTCGCGCGGAGGCGGCCGAAGCGCCACCTCACCTCGGCCACGAAATCCAACGGCATCGCCATCACCATGCCCTACTGGGACGAGCGGGTGGAGGCGATGGCGGCCTCCTACCCCGAGGTGCGGTGGGACAAGTACCACATCGACATCCTCACCGCCCATTTCGTGCTGAACCCGGACCGGTTCGACGTGGTGGTGGCGTCGAACCTCTTCGGCGACATCCTGTCCGACCTCGGCCCCGCCTGCACGGGCACGATCGGCATCGCGCCGTCGGGCAACATCAACCCCGAGGGCACCTTCCCGTCGCTGTTCGAGCCCGTGCACGGCTCGGCGCCCGACATCGCCGGCCAGGGCATCGCCAACCCGGTCGGCCAGATCTGGTCGGCCGCCATGATGCTCGACCACCTCGGCGAGGCGGAGGCCGCCGCCGACATCGTGCGCGCCATCGAGCGCAGCCTGTCCGACCCCCGCACCCGCACCCGCGACCTCGGCGGCTCCGCCGACACGCGCGCCTGCGGCGACGCGGTGGCGGCGGCGCTGGGCTGACACTCGAAACCGAGAAGGAATCGCTTCCAGAAACGCCAGCGTCCATGTTTTGTTATGAACATCCAGTCACACTCGACCCCGAGGTGACTGATGGGACGGTGGCGTCTGCTCCTGGCGTTGTGCGTTTCCTTCGTCGGCGTGTGCCGCTCGGAGGCGACCTCGGGCGACCGGATCGACGAGGTCGAGGCCGCGCAGCTCGCCCTCTACGCGCCGCCGGCCGCCATCCCCTATCCCGAGGCCGACCCCTTCTCGGCCGCCAAGGCGCGCCTCGGCCGTGACCTGTTCTTCGACCCCATCCTGTCGGGCGCCGGGAACCTGTCCTGCTCGACCTGCCACGACCCGGCCCGCTCGTGGAGCGACGGGCTGGGCCGCTCGGTCGGGACCTCCGGCTCGCCCATGGCCCTGCGCTCGCCGAGCCTGATCGACGTGGCCTGGATGGGCCGCCTCGGCTGGGACGGCAAGTTCCGCGACATCGAGGCCGTGACCTTCTCGCCCATCACGGCGCACGACAACATGGATCTGCCCGAGGCCGAGGCGATCGCCCGGCTGAAGGCCAAGCCGGCCTACGTCCAGGAATACCTCGACGCCTTCGGCACGGCCGACATCCAACGGCGCGGCATCGAGCAGGCGGTCGCGACCTACGAGCGCTCCATCTTGTCGGGCGAGGCGCCGTTCGACCGCTGGGCGGCGGGCGACGGCGCGGCGGTGACGCCGGCGGCGAAGCGCGGCTTCGCCCTGTTCAACGGCCGGGCCGGCTGCGCGTCCTGCCATTCCGGCTGGGCGTTCAGCGACGGCTCGTTCCACGACATCGGAACGGCGGCCGGCGGCGACGTGGGCCGGGGGCGGCTGTTCCCGACCTCGGTGAAGCTCCGCTACGCCTTCAAGACGCCGACGCTGCGCGACGTCGCGCGCCGTGGCCCCTTCATGCACGACGGCTCGCTGCCGACCCTGCGCGCCGTGATCGATCTCTACGACCGGGGCGGCGTCCCGCGCCCGAGCCGCGCCGACGAGATCCACCCGCTCGCGCTGTCGGAGGGCGACAAGGACGACCTGCTGGCCTTCCTCGGCACGCTCACGGCGGGATCCCCGCCCTCGAACTGAGCGGGGACGCGCCCGCGAAGGGACGGCTCAGGATCCGAACACCGGCACGGCAAGTTCCGAACCGGCCGGGGCACGCCCCCCGACCCTCTGGAGCCGCCCGCATGATCCGCAACCAGTTCCTCCGGACCCTGACCCGCATCAGCATGGTCTGCCTGTTCCCGCCGAGCGCGGCGGACAAGATCTACAACCGCAAGCAGGCCCTGCAGCAGGCCGAGTCCGGCCCCCTGCCCGACCCGAACCTGCTGCTCGACCTCGGCATCGCGGTGGAAACCATCGCCCCGGTCATGATCGTGGCCGAGAAGGGCGACCGCGAGGCCGCCTTCGTCCTGGCGGGCTTCTGCGCCGTCACGGCGGCCATGTACCACCAGTTCTGGAAGTACGACGACCTGCTGGCCCAGAACGTGAAGAGCGAGGGCCGCGAGCACCTCTGGGAGTTCCTCAAGAACTTCGCGCTGGCCGGCGGCCTGATGACCATCACGCTGGAGCAGCGCCATCCCGCGCCCAAGCCCGTCCCGCCCGTGGTGCGCCGCCCCGCCCGCAACCCGGCCCGCGCCGCCCAGGTGCCGCCGAGGACGCGCTACACCGCCTTCCGCTGAGCCCCGTCGCGGGGGGCCGCACGCGCCTTCGGTGGCGGATGCGCCGCTCCGACCCTATAAGCGGGCCGGGGCCGTCCCCACATCACCCGTCTGAGGCCGGCTTTGAACCGGCCGGAGGATCATCCATGTTCATCGAGACCGAGCAGACCCCGAACCCCGCCACCCTGAAGTTCCTCCCCGGCCGCCCGGTGATGACGGAAGGCACGCTGGACATCCGCGACGCGGCCGGCGCCGAGCGCTCGCCGCTGGCCCGGGCGCTGTTCTCCATCGAGGGCGTGTCGGGCGTGTTCTTCGGCGCGGACTTCGTGTCCGTCACCAAGGACGGCAGCGACTGGGCCTGGCTGAAGCCCGCCATCCTCGGCGCCATCATGGAACACTTCACCTCGGGGGCGCCGCTGCTCGAGGCCGGCCACGCCGCGCCCGCCGCCTACGGCGCCGAAGGGGACGAGTTCTTCGACGACGCCGACGTCGACACGGTCGACACCATCAAGGACCTGATCGAGACGCGCGTGCGCCCGGCCGTGGCCGGCGACGGCGGCGACATCACCTTCAAGGGTTTTCGGGACGGCATCGTCTACCTGAAGATGAAGGGCGCCTGCGCGGGCTGCCCGTCCTCGACCGCGACGCTGAAGAGCGGCATCCAGAATCTTCTGAAGCATTTCGTGCCGGAAGTTCACGCCGTCGAGCAGATCTGATAGGGCGGGAGGACGGCGCGGCCTTGCCGCCGCCGCGACTCGGCCGCATCGCCGTCACATCCCGTGACCGCCCGCGCGCCCGGCGGGGGATGATGCGGCGGTGATCCTGGCGATCGACACGGCACTGGCGGCGACCTCGGCCTGCCTGCTCGCCCCGGGCGACACCAAGCCGCTGGCCACCGAGACGCTGTTCATGGAGGCCGGCCACGCCGAAGCCCTGCTGCCGCTCGTCGACCGCGTGGTGGCGCGGCTGCCGGGCGGGTTCGGCGCCCTCACGCGCGTGGCCGTGACGATCGGGCCGGGTTCCTTCACGGGCATCCGCATCGGCGTCGCCGCGGCCCGCGCCTTCGGGCTCGCCTGCGGGGTGCCGGTGGTCGGCGTGTCCACGCTGGCCGCCCTCGCGGCGCCCGCCATCGCGGTCGGGGCCCGCCCGCCCATCGTGGCCGCGATCGACGCTCGCCACGGCAACGTCTTCGTGCAGAGCTTCGGCGCGCGGGGCGAGACCCTGCTGCCGCCCGCGCTGATGTCGGCCGGCGAGGCCGCGCGGGCGCTGGGCCAGGGGCCGCTGCGGCTCATCGGCTCGGGCGGGCCGGCGGTGGCCCGCGCCGCCTTCGCGCTCGGGGTGACGGCCGACACGGAAGGCTTCCACGCCCTGCCCGACATCGACTTCGTGGCGCGGCTCGGCCTCCTGGCCGACCCCGACACGGCCCTCGCCCGTCCGCTCTACCTCAAGGCGCCGGACGCCACGCCGCCGCGCCCGAGCGGGCTCGTGGCCCCCGCTTCCGCGAGTTGAGGAGCGCCATGTTCGGATGGACCCGGCCCGGCCACGTCGTCACGCTCGACGGCGACCGCGCGGACGACTGCGCCCGCCTCCACGCGACCGGCTTCCCCCATCCCTGGGACGCGCTCGACTTCGAGCGCCTGATCGGCGCCGAAAGCTCCTTCGGCCACGCCGTGGTCGAGACCCGCGACCCGCGCCGGATGCAGGGCTTCGTGCTGTCGCGCCGCGCCGCGGACGAGGCCGAGGTGCTCACGATCGTGGTCGACCCGTCGAACCGCCGCCAGGGCGTCGCCGGCCGGCTGATGCGCGCCAACATGGAGCTGCTGGTGCGCCACGGCGTGAAGTCCTGGTTCCTGGAGGTGGGCGAGACCAACGCGCCGGCCCGGAAGCTCTACGCCAACCTCGGCTTCGCCGAGGTCGGCCGGCGCCAGGGCTACTACCGGGTCGAGGGCGCGCCGCCCGCGACCGCGCTGATCCTGCGGCGGACGATCGGCTGACGACGCTCGACGACATCGCCGGATCATCCGCTGCGGACGTCGTGACCGTTGCAGCAAAGATTGAGACCGGCGACGATGGCGCATGAAGCTGATCTTCTCGCCGGCTGCGAGCAAGGCGCTCCTCAGAGCGCCGGCCGAGGTCTCGCGTGATCTGATCGCCAAGTTGCGCATGGTGGCCGATGACCCGCGGGGGACCTATCCGTGGGCCAGGCGATTGACCGACCAGCCCGGCTTCAGGGTGAGGCAGGGGGACTGGCGCGCCATCTACAGGCTGGACCACGCCGCGTCAGAGATGATCGTCGACCGCATCGCGAAGCGAGATCAGGTGTATCGATGAACGCAATCCGCCCCATCGCCCGGACCGAGGATACCGTCACTCTCCGGGCATCGGACTATGACGCGCTGATCGCTGCCCTGGAGGATGCCGAGGACACCGCGGCACTGTTCGCCGCCGACGCTCGCGAAGAGGCGCTCGGACGGGTCGAGGCCCGCGCTGACCACCTCCCCGTCGAACTCCTGATGCGCCTGCTCGACGGCGAGCCGCCGGTGCGGATCTGGCGCGAGCACAGGGACTTGTCCCCCGAGGCCCTCGCCGTGGCCGCTGGTGTTTCCCCGGCCGATCTCGCCGAGATCGAGGCCGGCCGGGCGACGGGCAGCGTGGCCACCTGCCGGTCCCTGGCGGGCGCGCTCGGCATCGCGATCGACGATGTGGTGGGGCCGGCGAACGGCTGACGCCGCGGGCGCCTCCTCCCCCCCTTCCGAAGCCCCGTCCGCATGCACATCTCAAGGGCGCGGCGCCGCGCGCGGCGGTTTTCCGGCCTCCCGGCCGGGATTTCGGTCGTATCGGCGCCGGAAATCCCTAAGATGCCGGGCGGCATGCCCGCCCCGGCGCAATCCGCGAGACCATGACGGACCCGACCCTTCAGCAGCCCCGCCTCCCCGTCGACGCCCCTGCCGCAGAGGGCGAGACCCGGCCGCTGAAGCTCTTCATCCGGTCCTTCGGCTGCCAGATGAACGCCTACGACGCGACGCGCATGGCCGACGCGCTCGCCCCCGAAGGCTATGCCGAGACCGGCACCCTCGAGGAGGCCGACCTCGTGGTGCTCAACACCTGCCACATCCGCGAGCGCGCCGCCGAGAAGATCTATTCCGAGCTCGGCAAGATCCGCGAGATGAAGGAAGCGTCGGCGCGCCCGGTCACGCTCGCGGTCGCGGGCTGCGTGGCCCAGGCCGAGGGCGCCGAGATCATCCGCCGCCAGCGCGCCGTCGACCTCGTGGTCGGCCCGCAGAGCTACCACCGCCTGCCCGACCTCGTGCGCCGTGCGCGTGCCGGCGCGAGCGTGGTCGACACCGACTTCCCCGTCGAGAGCAAGTTCGACCACCTCGCCGCGCCCTCGGCCGCGAAGACGCGCGCGCGCGGCGTGTCCGCCTTCGTCACCGTGCAGGAGGGCTGCGACAAGTTCTGCTCCTTCTGCGTGGTGCCCTACACGCGGGGCGCCGAGAGCTCCCGCCCGCCCGAGGCGATCGTGGCCGAGGTGCGGGCGCTGCTCGACGCCGGCGTGCGCGAAGTCACGCTGCTCGGCCAGAACGTCAACGCCTATCACGGGATCGACGCCGCCGGCCGCGCCTGGACGCTCGCCGGCCTCGCCCGCACCCTGGCCGACCTGCCGGGCCTCGCCCGCATCCGCTACACGACGAGCCACCCGCGCGACATGGACGCGGAGCTGATCGCCGCCCACCGCGATCTGCCGGCGCTGATGCCGTTCCTGCACCTGCCGGTGCAGTCGGGCTCGGACCGCATCCTCCACGCCATGAACCGCAAGCACGACGCCGCCTCCTACCTGGCGCTGATCGGGGAGATCCGCGCGGCCCGGCCCGACATCGCCCTGTCGTCGGACTTCATCGTCGGATTCCCGGGCGAGACCGAAGCCGACTTCGCCGACACGCTGGCCCTGGTGGAGCGCGTCGGCTTCGCCTCGGCCTTCTCGTTCAAATATTCGCCGCGGCCCGGCACGCCCGGCGCCGACCTGCCGGACCACGTCCCCGCCGCCGTCATGGACGAGCGCCTGCACCGCCTGCAGGCCCTGCTGGAGGAGCAGCGGCAGCGGTTCAACCGTTCGGCCGTGGGCCGCCGGCTCGACGTGCTGATCGAGAAGCCGGGACGCCACCCCGGCCAGCTCGGCGGTCGCTCGCCCTACCTCCAGGCCGTCCACCTCGAAGGGCCGGCCTCGCTCATCGGCACCGTGCAGCCGGTCGACATCCTGTCGGTCGGCCCCAACTCGCTCGCCGGCCGCCTGCCCGACCTCGGTCGGCCGGCCGCCGAGGACCCCACCCCCGCCCTGGAGCGGCTGGCATCATGAAGTCGCCCGATCGCACACCCGTCCGCCGCTCCGTCCGCGACGGCGGCGTGCCGCCCCTCGACGGGCAGGCCCGCTATCCCGCCCCCTCGCTCGGCCCCGACGGGCTGCCGGCCGACGGGCTCGGCGGCGCCACCGAGCGCGCCGAGGTCACGCTGACCTTCGGCGACAACCGCCTCATCGCCCTCGTGCTCGGCCAGTACGACCAGAACGTCGCCAAGCTCGAGCGGCGGCTCAACGTGGTGGCCAACCCCAACGGCAACCACATCGTGGTCCGGGGCGCGCCGGAGGCCTGCGAGCACGCCCGCCGCGTGCTCGAAGCCCTCTACGCGCGCGTCCAGCGCGGGGAGTCGATCGCGCCCGGCGACGTCGACGGCGCCATCGAGGAGGGGGCCACGCAGGCCTCGCTGTTCCCCAAGGAGGCCTCGGAGGCCGTCAACGAGCGCCTCGTCTTCGACGAGATCCGCACCCGCAAGCGCGGCGGCGTCAAGGCCCGCACCGTGGCGCAGGACCTGTACCTGCGCGCCCTGAAGAAATACGAGCTCGTCTTCGCCGAAGGGCCGGCCGGCACCGGCAAGACCTGGCTCGCGGTCGGCCACGCCGTGTCGCTGCTGGAGCGCGGCGTGGTCGAGCGGCTGATCCTGTCGCGCCCCGCCGTCGAGGCGGGCGAGCGGCTGGGCTTCCTGCCCGGCGACATGCGCGAGAAGATCGACCCCTACCTGCGCCCCATCTACGACGCGCTGAACGAGTTCATGGACGCCCGCACGGTCGAGCGCGGCATGCAGACGGGCATAATCGAGGTGGCGCCGCTCGCCTTCATGCGCGGCCGCACCCTCAGCAACGCCGTGATCCTGCTCGACGAGGCGCAGAACACCACTTCCATGCAGATGAAGATGATGCTGACGCGCCTCGGCGAGGGCTCGCGCATGATCATCAACGGCGACCCGTCCCAGACCGACCTGCCGGCCGGGCAGAAGTCCGGCCTCACCGAGGCGGTAAACCTGCTGGCCGGCGTCGAGGGCATCGGCCACGTGAAGTTCCGCGAGGGCGACGTGGTGCGCCACGACCTCGTGCGCCGCATCGTGCAGGCCTACGACAGGGCGGCGCAGGACGCCCGCGGAGAGGCGCGGGCCCCGAGCCGATGAGCCTCACGGTCGACCTCGCGGTCGAGGACCCGTCCTGGGCGGCGATCCCCGACCTGCAAGCCCTCGTGGAGCGCGCCGCCGCGGCGGCGCTCGCCGAAGCCGGCGTGGAGCCGGACGAGGGCGTCGAGCTGTCCTGCCTGTTCTGCGACGACGACGCGATCCGCGCCCTGAACGCGCAGTGGCGCGGCAAGGACAAGCCCACCAACGTCCTGTCCTTCCCGACCGAGGGGCCCGGCGCCGAGGCGATGCTGGGCGACATCGCCCTCGCCTGGGGCACGGTGAAGCGCGAGGCCGAGGCCGAGGGCCGGCCCGTGGAGCACCACGTCGCCCACCTCGTCGTGCACGGCACGCTGCACCTCCTCGGCGAGGACCACGAGGACGAGGCCGAGGCGGACACCATGGAGGCGATGGAGACGCGCGCCATGGCGCGGCTCGGCCTGCCCGACCCCTATGCCGGCTCCGTGCCGGAGCGGGACTCCGACCCCGTGAGGCCGGCGCCGTGAACGACCGCGCCCGCGAGGCCGCCGCGAAGCGCGCCAAGGCCTCCCCTCCCCCCGGCGCGAGCCTGTTCGACCGGGTGCGGTCCGTGTTCGGGCTCGGCGCGGCGTCGATCCGCGACGACATCGAGGACGCTCTGGAGGACACGGGGGCGGACGCCGCCTTCTCGGTCCAGGAGCGCGCCATGATGCGCAACGTGCTCGGCCTGCACGAGCTGCGCGTCGAGGACATCATGGTGCCGCGCGCCGACGTCATCGCCGTGGGCCAGCACATGACGCTGGGCGAGGTGCTCAACGTATTCCGCGAAGCGGGGCATTCGCGCCTGCCGGCCCACGGCGACACGCTCGACGACCCGCGCGGCATGGTCCACATCCGCGACTTCGTGGAGATCCTCGTCGGCGGCCACCCGAAGGGCGGCGACCGCCCGGGCGGGGCCGTGACGCTGGCGACGCCGCTCGACCTGTCCGACGTGATCCGCCCCGTGCTCTTCGTGCCGCCCTCGATGCAGGCGCTGGACCTGCTCCGGAAGATGCAGGCGTCGCGCACCCACATGGCGCTGGTGATCGACGAATACGGCGGCACCGACGGGCTCGTGACCATCGAGGACATCGTCGAGATGATCGTCGGCGACATCGAGGACGAGCACGACGAGGACGAAGCGCCGCTGATCGAGGCCGAGCCGGGCGGGACCTTCCTGGCCGACGGGCGGGCCGCCCTCGACGACGTGTCGGCTGCGGTCGGGGTCGACCTCACGGTCGGCGACGACGCCGAGGAGATCGACACGGTCGGCGGCCTCGTCACCGCGCTGTGCGGGCACCTGCCGCTCCGCGGCGAGGTCGTGACGGGCCATCCGGACTTCGATTTCGAGGTGCTGGACGCCGACCCGCGCCGCGTCAAGCGCCTGCGCATCCGCCCGCGCGACGACGCGGAGCGGACGGGCGGGCCGGCGGCGGCGCAGCCCGTCGAGGACGTCGAAGCGTTCCAGGCGCCCCATCGGGCGACGTGACGGCCCGGCGCGGGCGGGCATCGGTTCCGGACGGCGGGCGGGCCGGAGGCGGTGCGCGCGGTGTCCGCGGCATCGGCTCGGTCGCGCCCGGCCCCTCTTCCGTCGCGCGGAGGATCGCGGCGCCGGTGTCGGGCGCCGATCCCCCTCTCCGTAGGCCGGGTGCGGCCGGGCGGGTCAGGCCGCCTTGGTGGCGCGCTTGCGGGGCTTCTTGACGGCGTCGTTGGCGGCCGGCGGCGCGGCCTCCTCGACGGCCGGAGCCTCTGGCTCAGGGGCCGGCTCGGCGGTGTCGGCGGCCTTGCGCCCGAGGCCGATCGTCTTGGCCAGGGCGGAGCGCTTCGCCGCATAGGCGGGGGCCACCATCGGATAGTCGGGCGGCAGGCCCCACTTGGCGCGGTATTCGGCGGGCGTCATGCCATGCGAGGTCGCGAGGTAGCGCTTCAGCGACTTGAACTTGCGGCCGTCCTCGAGGCTGACGATGTATTCGTCGGTGACGGACTTCTTGATCGGCACGGCGGGCACGAGCGGGGCGGCCGGCGCCTCGACGACCGGGGGAGCGCCGAGCGCCGACAGCGAGGAGTGGATGCTGCGGATCAGGTTCGGCAGCTCCGCCATCGGGACGGAGTTGCGGGAAACATAAGCCGCCACGATCTCGGCCGTGGTCTCGATATGCGGGTGCAACGTTTCGGCGCTGTCGTTCATCTTCTCGCTCGCGGGCTACAGAAACGGCCACGCTTTGCGACGGGCCTGAGCAAGCTATGGGGCTGTACTCACCGTCATGCAACGGCCACAGCGCGCGTCTTCCTCATATTTCGAGGCTGTTCGCGCTTTTAGCATTGATTTTTCCTGTCGCGGCTTAGGCGGGACGGCCGATCACGGGAAGACTGCAACGTTTGCGGCCCGATCCTGCTCCGGATCCTCGGGCTCACCGCCCGGCGATCGCCGTCCGGAGGTCGGCCGGGCTGGACGCCAGGAGGTCGGCGCCCGCGGCTTCGAGCTCCGCCCGCCCGCCGTAGCCCCACAGGGCCCCGATCCCGCGGATGCCGTTCGCGTGGGCGCCCGCGATGTCGTAGCGGCGGTCGCCCACCATGACGGCCGTGCCGGGCGCGATGGCGTGGCGCCGCATGATGTCGGCGATGAGCTCCGGCTTGTGGTCGCGGAAGCCGTCGGGCTCGGAGCCGTAGATGCCGGCGAAGTGGCGCGCGAGGTCGAGGTGGTCGAGGATGCGCGCCGCGAAGGCGGTGCGCTTCGACGTGGCCAGATACAGGCGGAGGCCGGCCCCGGTCAGGGCGGGCAGGAGCTCGGCCACGCCCTCGTAGGGCGCGACGTCGAAGATCCCGGTCTCGGCGTAGTGGCGCCGGTAGGCCGCGACGGCCTCGGCGGCGCGCGTTTCCCCGTAGGGAGCCAGCACCTGCCCGATGACGTCCCCGAGCACGGGGCCGATCACGAAGGTGAGGTCGATGCCGGGGTCCGGCACGTGGCCCAGCTCGCGCAGGGCGGCGTGGTGGCTCGCCACGATGCCGGGCTTCGAGTCGACCAGCGTGCCGTCGAGGTCGAGCAGCACGGACGTCAGAGCGTTCAAGGGCGTGGTCCCCTCTTCATCGGCCCGGGGCGGGCCGGACCGAGCAGGCGCGGCCTGCGGCGGCGCCGGCCCCGGCCGGGGCCGGCGCGATCTGATTACTTGCCCATGCCGGCGTCGAAGTCCTTGGCGCATTTCGGGCTGAGCTGGGCGTGGTGGGCCTTCATGCAGGACTTCACCTTGTCCTCGTCGGAGGTGACGTCCGAGCAGAGCTTCTGCACGTCGTCGTAACAGTCGTGCTCGGCTTGGGCGCGCATCTTCTCCTTGTCGCTCATGGGTCCGGCGGCGAAGGCCGGCACGGCGGCCAGCATCAGGGCGGCGCAGAGGGCGGCTCGGGTCAGCTTCATGGATGTGTTCTTCTCGGATCTTCGGCGTCGGGCCTCGGGGCCCGCGACGCGTCCTCGCACGGATCGCGTGAGAGAGCCATGAACGGCTCCGCGCCCGTCCCCCGACCGGCGCTTCGGTGCGGCATCGCGGCACCCGGGAGTGCCGGCGGAAGGTCCTGGCCAAGGGAGGGATTCCGTGAGCTTGTGCGCGGGGTGGCCGGGCGCGGCGCGGCGGCCACACGCGACCTCTCCGCACCGCCGCGGTGCGCCCACGGGAACCCGAGACCATGAGCCTGGGCAGCGGACCGATGTCGCCGAAGCGGTGGCGGCCGTGGGAGCAGATCGGCTGGGGCCTCGGCGTCGCGGCCGGCGCCGTCGCGCCCCTCTGCCTGTGGTCGTTCACGATCACGTGGCGGATCGCCAACGCCCTGAGGCCGGCCAGGTCCAAGCGGCATCCCTGACGCGCCGGCCGGCTGACCGGCCCGGCCGCGAAGGCCGGTCCGAAGTCCTCGCCGCCGTCGAGCCGCGGCCCGAGCCGGTCGACGGGGGCCCGTCACAGGCATCGCCTCGATATGCTACTCCCCGTGCGAACTATAACCCATGTGATGGACACCGCGGCGAGGGTGGGCAAGCTGACGGGAGGAGAAGCGATATCCCATGTCGAACCCGTTCGTGCGCAAGATGGAAAGCTTCGTCCGCCTCTCGCCCGACGACCGGCGAATGCTGGAAAGTGCAGTCGAGAGGACTCACCGGCTCGGCCCGCGGGAGAACATCATCCACGAGGGCGTCGAGCCCAACGTGGTCAACGTCGTGTTGGACGGTTGGGCCTGCCGCTACAAGGTGCTGCTCGACGGGCGGCGCCAGATCGTGTCCCTGCTGCTTCCGGGGGACATGTGCGACCCCCACGTCTTCCTCCTGCCGACGATGGACCAGTCGCTCGGGACCATCACCTCGGTCACCCTGGCGAAGGTGCCGGGGCCGACCATCCGCGCCATGGCGGCCCGGAGCTTCGCGCTCGCCGAGGCCATGAACTGGGAGATGCTGGTCAGCGCCGAGATCCAGCGCGAATGGACCGTCAGCCTCGGCCGGCGCACGGCCGCGGAGCGGTTGGCCCACCTGTTCTGCGAGGTCGCCACCCGCCTTCAGGTGATCGGGCGGCAGAACGGGCCCGATTGCGAGCTCCCGCTCACGCAGTCCGACCTCGCCGACGCCATGGGCCTGTCCACCGTGCACGTGAACCGGACCCTGCAGGAGCTGAAGGCCCGGGGGATGGTCGAGCTGCGGAGCAAGCGGCTCGTCATCCACGACCGGGAAGGCCTGGAAGGGCTCGCCCTGTTCGATCCCGGCTACCTCCACCGGCGGTCGGACCACGACCTCGCGCACCTTTCCGCCTAGGGGCCGTCATGGACCACGGATGGCGGCTCCCCCGCGACGCGACCGCGGACGGACCATTCGATCGCGCGAAGGCTGCATCCGGCGCCGGCTCCGACGGCCGGCGAGAGCATCGGAACATCGCATCACAGATGGCCGCGACACGGGATGGGGCAGCGCATGTCTGACGACGGTTCGAGGGCGCGGATCAGGGAGCTGGAGGCCGACAACGCGCGCCTGCGCCGCCTCCTGGAGCGGCAGGGATCGCCGGGCGGGCTGCGGCACCAGGTGCGCAACACGCTGTCGACCGTGCGCGAGTTCGTGCGCCGGTCCGCCGACACCGGTCACAGCGTCGAGGACTATGCCGCGCATCTCGACGGGCGGCTCGACGCCGTGCTCCGGGTGCAGAACGCCATCGCCAACGGGCCGGGCGAGGGCGAGGTGAGCCTCCACGCGCTCGTCGCCGATGAATTCCTGGCGCAGGCGATCGGCGAGGGCCAGCGCGCCTCGATCGCCGGGCCCGAGATCACCTTCAAGCCCATCGCGGCCGGCGCCTTCGCCCTGGTCCTGCACGAGCTCGCCGTCAACGCCGTGAAGTTCGGCGCCATGACGGTGCCGGACGGCATGATCGAGGTGAGCTGGGGCGTCGCGGCCGGCGAGGACGCGCCGCTCCTCACCTGGGCCTGGACCGAGAGCGGCCTGTCGGGGCTGCCGGAGGAGCCGCCGCGGCGCGGCTTCGGGACCGAGATCATCGAGCGCTCGCTGAGCTACCAGATCAATGCCGCCCCGGAGGTGCGCCTCACGCCGGGCGGCCTCCATTGCACGATCACGCTGCCGCTGCTGCCCTGGGTCGGAGCCGTGACCGGCGGATCGCGCGGGGCGGCCTGATCCGCGGCCGGGCGCCCGCCTCCCGCGGGACCGCCGCTCACGCGGGCAGCAGGTCCACCAGCAGCCGGGCGAGTTCGCGCATGTCGATCGGCTTCTCGCAGGCCGGCACGCCCCGGTAGGGCTCGTCGATCACGGCGTTCGAGTAGCCCGTCGCGAACAGGAAGGGGATGCCGCGGGCCGACAACATGTCGGCGACGGGGTAGATCGTCTCGCCCCTGAGGTTGATGTCGAGCACCGCGGCGTCGATCCTGGGCGCCCCCGCGATCAGCGCCAGCGCGCCGGCCACGGAGGGCGCGGGCCCGACCACGGTGGCGCCCAGCGCTTGCAGGCCGGACCGCAGGTCCTGCATGATGAAATACTCGTCCTCGGCGAGCAGGATCTGGCGTTGGGCGAGGGATGCCTTCGGCGGGTGCGTCATCCGACAGGGTCGTCCGAATGGGAGAGCGGCCCATGGTGCAGCGAACGCCGCCGAACGCTATCACAAAGGATGTTTTCGCCCTCATTTTCGGGGCCCCGCCGCTCGTCCGCCGGGCCGTCGCCCCGGATGCCGCCGGACCGGCCGGTTGAACCGGGCCGCTCCCGCCCCCACCCTCGCCCATCGGCCGCCGGTGCGGCCGCCCCGGAGTTGACGCCCTTGACCGACCCCATCGCCGAGCCGCTGATCGCGCGCTTCTTCCGCTACGTCGCAGTGACGAGCCAGAGCGACGCCGACGCCACCGCGCTGCCGAGCACGCCCGGCCAGCTCCGCCTCGCCGAGATGCTGCGGGACGAGCTCGACGCGGCGGGCGCCGCGGATGTCCACCTCGACGGGAACGGCATCCTCACGGCGCGCCTGCCCGGCACGGTGCCGGGCGCCCCCGCGATCGGCTTCGTGGCGCATCTCGACACGGTGGACGTGGGCCTGTCGCCCGACGTGCGCCCGCAGCGCCTGCGCTTCGAGGGCGAGGACCTGCTGCTCAACGCGGAACGGGACGTCTGGCTGCGCGCGGCCGAGCATCCCGAGCTCCTGCCCTACCGCGGCGAGGAGATCGTGTTCGGCGACGGCACGAGCGTGCTCGGCGCCGACAACAAATCGGCGGTGGCGATCCTGATGACGCTGGCCGACGAGCTTTCGCGCCGCGGGGCGCCGCACGGCGACATCCTGCTGGCCTTCGTGCCCGACGAGGAGATCGGGCTGCGCGGCGCCAAGGCGCTCGACCTCGCCCGCTTCCCCGCGGCCTTCGCCTACACGATCGACGGCGGCGAGCGCGGCGAGGTGGTCCACGAGACCTTCAACGCCGCCTCGGCCCAGATCACGATCGACGGCGTGACGGCGCACCCCGTCTCGGCCAAGGGCGTGCTGGTCAACCCGATCCTGCTCGCCACCGAGCTGATCGGGGCGTTCGATGCCCTGCAGACTCCCGAGCACACGGCGGGGCGCGAGGGCTACTGGTGGTTCAACCGGATCGGCGGCGACCAGGCGCGGGCGACGCTCGACATGTCGATCCGCGACCACGACGCCGGACGCTTCGCCGGGCGCAAGCGCGCCGTGGAGGAGGCCGTGGAGGCGATGCGGGCGCGCCATCCGCGCGCGCGGTTCGACCTCGCCGTCACCGACGTCTACGCCAACATCGACGACGCCCTCGGCGGGGACCGCACGGCCGTGGAGCTGATCTTCCGCGCGCTCGCGGAGCGCGGGATCGCGCCGCGCGTCGTGCCGATGCGCGGCGGCACGGACGGCTCGGCGCTGTCGGCGCGGGGCCTTCCGACGCCGAACTACTTCACCGGGGGCCTCAACTTCCATTCCCGCTTCGAGTGCCTGCCGGTCGCCGCCTTCGCCGACGCCTACCGGGTCACGGAAGCGCTGTGCCGGCTCGCCGCGGAGCCGTCCGGGGCCTGAGCCGAGGCGGCCGTCGCTCCCGCCCCGGCGGGACGCGACAGCCCTCGCCCCGTCCAGCGCCCGTCGGACGCCCTCACCTCGCGCCGCAGGGCCTTTCAGCCGGCGGCGCGGGGATGGTCAGGCCTGCTCCGGCTTGGTCGCCACCGCGAAGATGCGCGGCGGCATCATCATCACCCGCACCTCGCGCACCGCGAAGCCGTCGAGCACGGCGTCGCGCAGCCCCTGCGGGCTCAGGCGCCAATAGTCCGGCGCGTCGTGGACCCGGTAGGTGATGGTGGCGTCCGCGATGGCATTGCCCTTCTGGCCGGTGATGTTGATGCCGGTCTGCCCGGCGCTCTTCGAGAAGCCGGGCGTCACCACGATCAGCGTGCCGCCGGGCTTCAGCACGCGGCCGATCTCGTCGAGCGTGCGCCAGAACTTCTTGTCGTGGGCGAGGCCGTTGATCCACAGCACGGTGCCGACGCTCGCGTCGGCGAAGAGCGCGCGCAGGTCGTTGGGGTCGGCGACGTGGGCCGCGACGCCGTCCTGCGGCCGGCCCGCCCGCCCGCTCACGAAGGCGCGCTCGCTGCCCTCGAAGTCCGGGTGGTTCAGCACGGCATGCTGCGGGCCCTCGCGGCCGATCTCGAGGTAGGGCCCGACGGCCGCGTAGGTCTGCGCGAAGACCGCGCATTCGCGCGCGATGCGGTCGCGCGGGCCGGCCGGCAGCACGTCGCGCCCCGGCAGCTCGACGCCCTCCGCCAGCGGGCTCTGCGAGATGTCGCAGCCGGCGGACTGCAGCCCTTCCAGCACGTCGCCGAGGTTGGGCAGCAGGCTCGCCACCGAGCGGGTGTTCTGGCCGCTCTGGAAGATCTTCTCGTCGATCAGGGCGCGGTGCTCGGCCACGTCGGCCGGGGTGAAGCCGAGGAAGTCGAACAGCCCGTGGAGGTGCTTGAGCCGCGCCTCGCGGGTGCCGGTGTAGAGGTCCTCGTACCAAATCTCCAGCCGCGGCACGTCGAGCGAGGCGAGGGTGTCGTTGATGAACTTGGTCGCGTCCTCGCTGTGGCGGTAGTGGCCCACCACGCGGTCGACCGGCAGGGGGGCCAGCTTGCGGTCGCCCTCCGCCACCTGGGTGAACACCTTGCGGGCGTAGTCCTTGAACCAGGTGCCCTGCGATTCCGCGATGAACTTGGACACGAGGCGCGAGGGCTCGTCCCGGCGCCGGAGCACCACGTGCCGGTAGGGGGTGGCGGCCGCGGCCTGCATCAGGTGCATGTTGAACGACATGCTGAGCAGCTCGTAGCAGTGCTTGATGAGGTAGCGCTGCGCGAACAGGCCGTCGAGCGAGGCGCGCAGCACGTCGGCGTTGTGGGTGGTGTTCCAGGCGTCCGTGACGGGCCAGAACTGGCGCGGCTGCTTCTTGGCCCAGTTGAAGGGCTCGTGCTCGGCCGAGCGGTGCTCCGACATGCTCATCAGGAGCTCGGTCAGCGACGTGCCCCCCGTGCGCTGCATGGTCCAGATCAGGAACGGGGACGACATGGCGCGGCGGCCTTTCTCGGACGGCTTGCAATGGCCTCAGCTTCTATGGGAGGCCCCGCCCCCGCGCAACGCGCCGCCCCGGCGACGGGGAGGCGTCGGACGCGCGGGGGCGACGACGGCCCCGTCACGCCGGCCGGCGCGCCTCCTCCTCGCCGGCGGGCGCGAAGAACACCTCGACCAGGGTCCCCTCGCGCGGCCGGCTGCGGATCGTCATGCTGGCCCCGTTGGCGCCGACCAGCGCCCGCGTGAGCGGCAGGCCGAGGCCGTTGCCCTGCGCCGGGGCGCGCTCCGAGAAGCCGCCGAAGGGCTCCAGGGCCGCCGCGATCGCCTCGTCGCTCATGCCGACGCCCGTGTCGCGCACGCGCAGCAGCACGCCCTCGCCGTCGGCCGGCGCGGTCGACACGATCACCTGCCCGCCGGGCTCGTTGAACTTCACCGCGTTGGACAGGAGGTTCTTGACGATCTGCCGCGCCGAGCGCTCGTCGGCCAGCACGGACGGGATGCGGCCGGCGAGCGAGGTCCGCATGATGACGCGCTCGCGATGCGCTTCGGGCTGCATCTGCGCCACGGCCTCGGTCACGACGCGGTTGATGTCCACGGCCGCCACCTCGAGGTCGAGCTGGCCCGCCTCGATGCGGGACAGGTCGAGCAGGTCGTCGACCAGCGCCACCACCTGCGCCCCGGAGGTGTGGATGTCCTTGAGGTAGTCCTTGTAGCGCGGGTTGCCGAGCGGCCCGAAGCGCTCGTCCATCATCACCTCGGCGAAGCCCAGGATGGCGCCGAGCGGCGTGCGGATCTCGTGGCTGACCTTGGCGAGCAGGTCCGGCAGGCGGCCGGCGGAGCGCGCGCGGTCCCGCTCGGAGCGGGCCCGGTCGGCCTCGGCGCCCTGCAGGGCCGACACGTCGCGGAGCGTCGCGTAGAAGCCGGACGCGCCGAGGCGGCCGACCGTCAGCAGCATCGGCACGGGCGCGCCCTCGCCCGTGCGGGCCACGACGTCGCGCCGGAGCGGGGGCGCCCCGAGCCCGTCGCGCTGGTCGCGCACCTCGCCGAGCAGCGCCGTCGCGGCGAGGCGGCTTTCCGGGGCGAGCAGGTCCGCGAGGCTCCGGGCCGGCGCCTCGGGGTCGCGCCGGCCGAACCAGCCCTCGCCCCGCCGGTTGAGCCGGCGCAGGCGGCCGGCGGCGTCGAGCAGCGCCACGGCGTCGTCGACCCGGTCGAGCAGCTCGACCGAGCGGTCCTCCTTCGCGTCGGAGGCGACGGGTCCGGCGTAGGCTTCTTCCCCGCCGGCCTCCGGGGGCTCCGGCTCGGCGAGGAGCCACAGCGAGGCGGTTCCGTTCCCCCACGGGACTTCGGCGCGCCGGGCCGCGCAGAGCACGGTCTCGCCCTTCGCGTCCCTGAGCGCGATCCGGTCGGCCTCCGCGGACGGCACCGCGACCGGCCCGGCGGCGGCGAGCAGGTCCCGCGCGTCGCCGTAGCCCAGCCGGGCCGAGGCCGCCGGGTTGGCGAAGACCGGCCGCTCGCCGACGGTCGCCAGCACGCCGGCCGGGAGGAGGTCGAGCAGCGCGGAGGCGCGCTCGTCCACCCCGGTCACGCGTTGCTGGTCAGCAGGGGATTCGACGGCGGCTCCGGCGGTCTCGACCGGCTCGGCCGCGGGCGGCGCGCCGATGCGGGCGCGGAGCGCCTCGCCCAGCGCCAGGAAGGCCATCTGGTCGCTGAGCGGCCCGTCCTCCGCCGGCCCGGCCTCCTCCCCGGCGGCGGGGGGCCCGGCCGACCCTTCGGCTTCGGCGTGCCCGTCGGGGTGGATGTCGTCCGTCCTGGCCGGGGTCGGAACCTGGACGGCGCCGAACCGGCCGGAGGCCGCCGCCTGGAAGGCGCGGAGGTGGACCACGTTGGCGGGCGGCGCCGGCCGCGGCGCCTCCTCGGCGGCGGCGGGCTCGGCGGGGGCGGGCTCAGGAGGTGGCGGAGCGACCTCGGGAGGCGTCGCCGCGGGCTCACGGGTCGGCGGCGCCTCGGCCTCCACCGCGGGCGTGCGGCGGGGCGCCAGCGTCAGGCGGCCGAGGTCGATCGTGCCGAAGCCCCGGAAGCCCGCGAAGGCCCGGTCGGCCCCGAACACCGGCGAGCCGCTGAGCGCCAGCGGCACGGCGGCGGCCCCGTCGGCGACGGGCAGCTCGACCGGCAGGCCGGCCCAGGTCGCGCGTCCCTCCAAGGCCGCGCGCAGCCGTTCGGAGCCCGCCGGATCGAAGGGCGCGACGGCGTCGGGCAACGCGCGGCCGTCGAGGCGGAGCGGCGAGCCCAGGCGCGCGAAGGTGTTCTCGTCGATGGCCGTGAGCACGCCGCCTGCGTCCGTGCGCCACAGAGTCCTCAGGGTCGTCGCGCCGTCGAGGGTGCGGCTCAGCCGATCCCGCAGCACGGCGAGCTGGCCGCGCCGGGCCAGGGTCGGGCCGTCGCCCTCGGGGGCGTCCTCCTCGGAGATCTCGCCCTCGCCCGCCCCGTGATCCGCGGCTCCGCGAGGCTCGTCGGACGCTGGCTCCTCGGCTACCGGCTCGTCCCGCGCCCAGGCGGGGCGGTCCCACGCCCCGCCGCCCGGCGCCGCGTCGGGCACGCCGAAGCCGACCAGCGTGGCGCCGCCGCGGTCCGTCCAGGCGCGGATCAGCGCCGTGTGGGCGCGCATACGGAAGCCGCGCGCCAGGCCGGCGCGCGCCAGCCGCGGCGCCCGGCCGGGCACGAGCCCGCGCAGGAGCCCGTCGAGCCAGCCGTCGTCGCCCTCCGCCCCGAGCAGCGCCCGCGCCAGCTCCGCCGCCGTGCCGGCATCCCAGAACGCCGCCGCGGCGGCGTTGGCCCACACCACCTCGCCCGCGGCCGGGCGGAGGATCGCGAAGGGCGCACCCCGCGCCTTGAGGCCCGCGAAGGCCGGGTCGGCGAAGGCCGCGCCGACGTCCTCGGCCTCATCGTCTCGATCCCGGCTCTCTTGCATCACCACCGTCCGCGCGTCGGTCGGCCCCCCGCGCGACGTCCGCGCGGACCGATGACGAATTCAACATCCCGCCTGCGGCACCTTCGCCAGGGGTTTCACGTTTTAACATGAACTTAACGATCAGGGCGACCGCCGGGCCCTTTCGGGCCTGCCCGAAGGATCGGCAGCGCAGCGCAAAAAGTGTCATGTTGCAATGCACAACGATGTTGCAATGCAACACACCTTGAAGTAGGAGTCGCGCGCGGTCGACGAACGGACCTCAGGTCTGTTCCGCGACGGCGTCCCGCCGTGAAGGTCACCGCCCCCATCCCGTCCAGGAGACACACGATGCCCACGCCGTCCTACGAGATCCCCTCCGACATGCGCGACATGGCCGAGAAGAGCGTCGACCAGGCCAGCCGCGCCTTCGACGGCTTCATGACCGCCGCCCAGAAGGCCGCCGGCCAGGCGGACACCACCGCCGCGACGGTGCAGTCCAACGCCAAGACCATGGGCACCAAGGCCATGGGCTTCGCCGAGACCAACGTGCGCAGCGCCTTCGACCTCGCCCGCAAGCTGGTCCGCGCCAAGGACCTGCAGGAGGTGCTCGCCCTCCAGTCGGACTACGCCAAGTCTCAGATGACCACCATCCAGGAGCAGGCCAAGGAGCTCGGCTCGATCATGCAGTCCACCGCCCAGGGCGTGGCGCAGTCGGCCAGCCAGTCCGTGAAGACGGCCGCCGACGAGGTCCTGAACAAGACCCAGGGCTGATCCGCCGGCGCGCCGGGGGCGGGACGGCGTCCCGTCCCCGGCGCGGGCCGCGCACGCCCGTCCCGTTCCCACGCCGAGGCGGGCCGCATGTCCAAGAAGTCGCACAAGAAGCCGAAGAAGACCGGCAGGACGCCGGACGAGCGCCCTGAGCCTTCGAACGATGGGAGTTCCTCCATGCAGGCCGACACGGACCACCCCCACGAGCCCGCGGACCTGCGGGACGAAGTCGCCGTCATCGCCCCCGTCACCGACGCCATGATGGACCACGCCGCCCACGAGGCCGCCACGCTGGCCGACGGCGTCGCGCGGGGCACCGTCGTCCTGGAGAAGGCCGCCGTCGAGACCCAAGTCGCCACGGAACGCGTCGCCGAGCAGGCCTCCGACCTGTCGGACCGGGCCATCGCGGCCGCGGGCGAGGCGGCGCGGCCGGTGGTCGAGGCCGCCGACGCGGCGTCCCGGAGCGCCGCGGACGCCGCCGGAGCGGCCGCGCAGGGCGCGGGCGAGACCGCGGACCGAGGGACGCGGGCCGCACGCGAGGCCCTGTCCGCCTCGGCCGACGCGCTGACGCAGTACAACGCCAAAGTCATGGAAATCATGCAATCCAACCTGGCGTCCACCACGGCGCTGTTCGCCGCCCTGATCAAGGCCAAGTCGGTGCCCGAAGCCCTGTCGCTCAACGCCGACCACCTCCGCCGCCAGATGGAAGCCCTGACGAGCCAGGGCCGCGAGCTCGCGACCTTGGCCCAGCGCGTCGCCTTCGACGCCCTGCATCCCTTCAAGGGCGCGGCCGACCGCTGACCCTGCCCGCTTCCGGTCCGTCCACGGCGGATCGGGCGCTTGATCTTTCCGACGTCTGCTTCTATAGCTCCTTCCGTCGTTAGACGCGTGCCGCCATAGCTCAGCTGGTTAGAGCGCTAGATTGTGGATCTAGAGGTCCCCCGTTCGATCCGGGGTGGTGGTACCATCGACGCCCCGCCCGTTTGAGGGCTCTCCTTCCAAATGTCAGACTGTCGCGCATCTAGGATGCGATCGTCGTTCCGATCCGCTAAGGGATGACACCCGGAACCGCGCCGTCGGGCGCCGGTTCGATGCGGACCCGTTGAAGGACGACTTGGCGCGATGAGCCGTTCACAGCCCCGACCGGGGCGCGTGCCCGAATCCTCCTCAGACATGACGGCCGCGGTGCGCGACTTCCCCTGGGGCGACACGCCCCTCGGCGACCGGCTCCGATGGCCCGCGCACCGGCGCGGCTTCGTCGACGCGCTGTTGCTGTCGCCGGCCCCCATGGCGGCCTTCTGGGGCGCCGACGCGGTCGCCGTGTTCAACGACGCCTTCGCGGCCCTGCGCCCCGGTTCTCCGGCCGAGCGCCTCGGCCGCCCCGCGCGCGACGGCTGGCCCGAACTCGCCGTCCTCGTGGCCGCCGCGCGCGCCGGTGAAGCGCCGGCGGGCCGCGCCGACGACTTCCGCGCCGCCGCCATCCGGGGCCCGGACGGAAGCCTCGACGGCGTCCTGGTCACGGCCGCGGCGGCCGGCGACGCCCGGCGCGATGCGGGCGCCGAGGCGTCGCTCGCCGCCGCGAGCTGGTCGGCGACGCTCGACGGCGGCGTCGAGAGCCTCGGCCCGCGCTGGTTCGGCCTGACGGGCCTGCCCGAGGCGGAAAGCTTCGGCGACGGCTGGTGCCGGGTGGTCCACCCCGAAGACCTCGAACGCACGGTCGCCACCTGGGCCGGTGCCGTGGCGTCCGGCCGGCCCTACGACATCGAGCATCGCCTCCGCACCGGCGACGGCACCTATCGCTGGATGCGCACGCGCGCCGAGCGCGCCTGCGAGCGCGACGGCACGCCCATCCGCTGGCAGGGCCGCACCGAGTTGCTCGACTGGCGCCGCGCCGTGGAGAACCGTCAGGCCCTGCTGCTCAGAATCGCCGACACGTTCCGCTCGGCCGTCGACCGGCACGCCGTGGTGTCGGGCGCGGTGTCGGCGCTCGGGCGCGAGACCGGCGCGGCCCGCGCGCTCTACGCCGAGGTCGACCCCGCCCACCACGACGCCACCGTGGAGGCCGAGTGGTCGCGCGCGGGCGGCCCGAGCGCCGCCGGGCCGCGGCGCGGCGCCGACCTCGACGCGCTGGCGCTGGGCCGCCGCGCCGACGTGGAGGCGGGCCTCACCGTGATCGCGTCGGACGCGGCGGGGGGCGCCGGCCTCGCGGTGCCGCTGGTGCGCGACGGCCGCCTGCGCGCCCTGTTCCACCTCGCCGCCGAAGCGCCGCGCCGCTGGCTGCCCGAGGAGGTGGCCCTCGTCGAGGACGTGGCGGCGCGGAGCTGGGACGCGCTGGAGCGCATCGCCGCCTCGACGCTCCTGCGCCGCAACCAGGCGCGGCAGAGCTTCCTCCTGGTCCTCGGCGACCGCCTGCGCGACGCCGTCGACGGCGCCGAGATCGCCGAGATCACGGCCGAGGCGCTGGGGCGGCAGCTCCACGTCGCGCGCGCCGGCTACGGCGAGGTCGCGGGGAGCGGCGACGCGCTCGCCTTCGGGACGGGTTGGGCCGCCGACGGGATCCCGTCCCTCGCCGGCGTGCTGCCCTTCGGCGCGCTCGGGCCGGGCGTGGCGCAGGACCTCGGGCGCGGGCTGACCGCCGTGATCGAGGACGGCGCGCCCGCGCTGACGCTGGGCCTCGCGACCGTGGTGGCGGTGCCGCTGATCCGCGACGGGCGGCTGCGCGGGGTGCTGACGGCGGGCCGCACCGAGGCGCACCGCTGGAGCGCCGAGGAGATCGCGCTGGTGGGCGAGGTGGCGTCCCGCATGTGGGAGGCCCTGGAGCGCACCCGCGCCGAGGCGGCCCTGATCGACCTCAACGCCACGCTGGAAACGCGGGTGGTGCAGCGCACCGCCGAGCTCGCGTCGAGCGAGGCGCGCTTCCGCATCCTGTTCGAGAACGCGCCGGTCTCCATCGTGCTGATCCGCGTCGGCGGGGACGGGCGCGCGGTGTTCGAAGCCGCCAACGCCGCGGCGGAAAGCTTCCTGGGCCGCGACCTCGTCGGCCGCGACGTGGCGGCCGTGACGGGGCCGGACGACCCGCTGCACGAGCGCGCCCTCGCCTGCGCGGCCTCGGGCGACCCCGTGCAATACGAGATGACCACCACCGTCGGGGGCGAGAGCCGCACCGCCGAGGGCGTGCTGGCGCCGCTCGCGATCGGCGACGGCGAGGGCCGCATGCTGATCGGCATCTCGCGCGACATCACGGCCCAGCGCAGCGTGGAGGAGCAGCTCCGCCAGGCGCAGAAGATGGAGGCCATCGGCCAGCTCACCGGCGGCATCGCGCACGACTTCAACAACCTGCTCACCGGCATCATCGGCTCGCTGGCGCTGATGCAGAAGCGGCTCGGCCAGGGCCGCACCGAATCGCTGGAGCGTTACGCCGGGCTGGCGCTCGCCTCGGCCAACCGCGCCGCGGCCCTCACCCACCGCCTGCTCGCCTTCTCGCGCCGGCAGCCGCTCGAAGCCAAGGCGGTGGACGCCAACGCGCTGGTCCACGCCATGGGCGAGCTGCTGCGCCGCACGCTCGGCGAGAGCGTGGTGCTGCGGAGCGTCGAGACGCCGGGTCTGTGGGCCACGCTGTGCGACCCGCACCAGCTCGAGAACGCCCTGCTCAACCTCGCCATCAACGCCCGCGACGCCATGCCGGACGGCGGGCGGCTGACGATCGAGACCGCCAACGCCGTGCTCGACGAGAGCTACGTGGCGCGCGAGCCCGGCGTCCTGCCCGGCGCCTACGTGATGGTGTCGGTGAGCGACACCGGCACCGGCATGCCGCCCGAGGTGGTGGCGCGCGCCTTCGACCCGTTCTTCACGACCAAGCCCATCGGCCAGGGCACGGGGCTCGGCCTGTCCATGATCTACGGCTTCGTCAAGCAGTCGGACGGGCACATCAAGATCTATTCCGAGCCGGGCCAGGGCACGAGCATCAAGCTGTTCCTGCCGCGCTTCCGCGGCGCGGGCGAGCCGGCTCAGGCCGGGCCGACGGAGGGCGCGCCGCGGGCCGAGGCGGGGGAAACGGTGCTGCTCGTCGAGGACGACCCGACCGTGCGCGACCTCGTGCTCGACCTCCTGGGCGAGCTCGGCTACGCGGTCCACCAGGCGCCGGACGGGCCCTCCGGCCTGCGCGTGGTGGGCGGGCCGGGGCGCATCGACCTCCTCATCACCGACGTGGGGCTGCCCGGCATGAACGGCCGCCAGTTCGCCGCCGAGGCGCGGGCGCTGCGGCCCGACCTCAAGGTGCTGTTCATCACCGGCTACGCCGAGAACGCCGCCTTCGGCAACGGGCACCTCGACCCGGACATGCAGATGATGACCAAGCCCTTCGCCGTGGACGCGCTGGCCCAGCGCATCCGCGCCATGATGGGCTAGGCGGAGGCGCATCCCGGCGCGGCAAGCCCCCGCGCCCCGCATGCTGAAGGCATCCTTAAGGCTTTCCGGACACATTCGCCGGCGTAACGGCCCCTCGACGAGGTCCGCCATGCGCAGCACGGGTGACGACGGCATGTTGGCGCGGGAATTCCACAACATCCGGTTCCTGATCGAGCAGCAGCTCCAGATCATCGACGACCTCGACCGCCGCGGCCTCGACGGGCGCTCCGCGCAGGAGCTGCTGCGCCGCCTCATGCGGGAGGACGAGGCCCTGCGCCGGCGGACGACCGTGCCGGACGCCCTCCGCGTCGCGTGACGCGGCGGCGGTCCGGCCCCCCGTGCCCGGGATCGCCTCGGGTGCGATATCGAGGGTCGGACCTCCTGACCCTCGGCCAGCGCGAAGGCGCGTCCCCGCCCGTGCGGCGTGATCCGTCAGATATGCGTCTGCATGTCTGACGGCTGGTATGAAAGGCGCCCCGGCCCGCCTATATGAGCGCCCGTCGCCCTCCCGCCGGGACCGCTCCATGACCAAACCGCTCGTCGTCTCCATCCCGCACCAGCTCGGCGCCGCGGAGGCCCAGCGCCGGCTCCGCACCGGGATCGACCAGCTGAAGGAGCAGTACGCCGGCAAGTTCGCCGTGCTGGACAGCCAGTGGATCGGGCAGCACCTCGACTTCCGCGTCAGCGCGGTCGGCCAGACCGTGACGGGCAAGATCGACGTCGCCGAGGATCACGTGAGGCTGGCCGTGGAGCTGCCCTGGATGTTGGCCATGCTGGCCCGCAAGGCGCAGGGCCTGATCGAGAACAAGGGCCAGCTCCTCCTCGAGAAGAAATAGCGGCCCCCCGGGTCCACCCTTCAAAGAGTCTTGGCCCCCGCTCATGAGCGGGCGGCGCCAGCGCGTGGCGCTCACGTCGCCCCCGGGCCGCCGCGTCCTGCCGCGGTGCCCGCAGCCGACCGGCTCGCGCATGTGGGCGTCGCCGTCGGAGGCTCGGGCGACGGCGCCGCGGTCTTCGAGGTCCCTGGCTCGCCCTCCTCGACGGAGCGTGCCGCATCCGGGTTCCCAGATCTGTCGAACGCCGCCCGTCCGATGGAGGTGCCCCGCTCCGGCACGGCGCTCCCTGGCACCGCCTTTGCGGCCCTGGCCTCAAAGACCCCGAGCCAGGAGCCGGATCCGATGGATTGGCAGACCGAATGGACCAAAACGCAACAGGAGCTTTCCGCCGCGTCCCGCAATGAACACTGGTGGAAGAGCCTGCCCGAGGAGCGCCGCTCCATCCTGGGCCGCACCGAATACCGCAAGCAGTGCCGTCTGGCCCGCCAGCGCCTGAAACAGGCCGACGAGCGCTGCCGGATGCTCATCCGCACCAAGCGCGAGACCGCCGGCGCGAGCCACTGATCCGACTGTGGGTCAGGGCAGCATGCGCTGGAGTTCGGGCTCGCCGTCCCAGAACTGGTGCTTCAGCGCGCCGACGATGTGCAGCGCCAGCAGCGCGTAGAGCGCGTAGCCGCACCAGACGTGGAAGTCGAAGAACACCGAGTGGATCCGCTCCTTGGTGGCGGGGTCGAGCGTCTCGATGGGGCCGATCCGCACGTGGGGGATCACGCCCCACAGCAGGAACGGGTGGGTGGCCGCGCCCTTCCAGGCGGAGTCGTGGATCCAGCCCGTGATCGGCAGGGCGAAGATCAGGGCGTAGAGGGCGAGGTGCGCCGCGTGGGCGCCGACCCGCTCCAGCGGCGAGTAGCTGTCCGGCAGGGGCGGCGGCGGGTTGGCGAAGCGCCACAGGAGGCGCAGCACCGCCAGGCCCAGCACGGTGAGGCCGACCGACTTGTGGGTGTCGACGGCCGAGCGGATCCAGTCGCCCGGCAGGTCGTCGGCCACGAGGCCCAGGACGACGTTGCCGACGATCAGCACCGCCACGATCCAGTGCAGCGCCATGGCGGTGCGGGTGTAGCGGGCATAGTCCTGGTGCTGGCGCACGGCGATCGACACGGCGTCCCCTTGAATCGGTCACGTCGGCGGGACAATACCGCGATCCCGCCTCTTTGGGAGAGCTAAGGCTGCTGCGGCGCCCGCTGTGGCGTTTCGCGCCTGTCGGCTGACGCCCAACCCGGTCCAGATCCGCCCATGTCCATCGCCCTCGCGCCGCGCCCCCCGGCGCCTCCCGTCCCCGCGGAGACCTTCGAGGCGACGCGGCGGCGCATCTCGCCCCGCTACGCCCCGCCGCCCGGCGTCGCCTGGCCGGCGGCGCTCATCCACGGCGGCCTGACGCTGCTGTGGGTCGCGCTGCTCGTGCGGGCCTTCCTGCCGGACGGGCTTTGGTCCTGGGCGGCGGGGCTGCTCTACATCGCCTACGACACGGCGCTGCTGCTGTTCGTGTTCTGGAAGACCCTGCCGCTCGCCAGGGGCGGCGGCGCAGGCGGGGCGGATCCTGCGGCGGCGTCCCGCCCGTCCCTCGCCGTCGTGGTGGCGGCGCACGACGAGGACGCGGTGCTGGCGGCGACGCTCGACGCGCTGCTGGCCCAGTCCGACCCGCCCGACCGCGTGCTGGTGGCCGACGACGGCTCGGGGGAGCGCACCGTGCGGCTCCTCGCCGGGCGCTACGGGCTGCCGGTGCCGGAGGTGGGGCTGCTCGGCGGCCCGGGCCGCGTCGACCCGCGCCTGAGCTGGCTGCGCCTGCCGCACGGCGGCAAGTCGGCGGCGCTGAACCGCGCCATGGAGCTGCTCGACGAGGAGGTCGTGCTGACGGTGGACGCCGACACGCTGCTCGACCAGGGCGCCATCGGGGCCATGCGCGGCGCCTTCGCGGCCGACCCGCGCCTCGTGGCCGCGACGGGCGTGCTGCTGCCCGTCTGCGCCGCCACCGTGTCCGGCCGCTTGTTCGAATGGTTCCAGACCTACGAGTACCTGCGCAACTTCCTGTCGCGCTTCGCCTGGTCGCGCATGGACAGCCTGCTGCTGATCTCGGGCGCCTTCGCGGGCTTCCGCCGCGCGGCGCTGGTGGAGGTGGGCGGCTTCGACGCCGACTGCCTCGTCGAGGACTACGAGCTGATCCACCGCCTGAAGCGCCACGGCACGCTCACGGGCCGCGGCTGGACCACGGCGGTGCTGGGCGCGGCCCGCGCCCGCACGGAGGCGCCGGCGACGCTCGGCGCCTTCCTGCGCCAGCGGCGGCGCTGGTTCGGCGGCTTCCTGCAGACGCAGACCTGGTACCGCGACATGATCGGCAACCCGCGCTACGGCCGGCTCGGCCTCGCCATGCTGCCCGTCAAGGCGGCCGACACGCTGCAGCCGATCTACGGGCTGACCGCGGCGGCGATCCTGATCGACTACATCGTGACGGGGCGTGTCGGCGTGGCCTTCTCGGTGTCGGCGGTGATCGGCGCCAAGATCGCGCTCGACCTCGGCTTCCACGTCTGGTCGGTGTGGCTGTTCCGCCGCTGGCTCGGGGTGCGCGCCCGCACGAGCCTGCCCGCCGCGGTGCTGGCGAGCCTCGTCGAGCCCTTCTGCTTCCAGATCCTGCGCCATCTCGGCGCCGCGGCGGGCTGGGTCGTCTATCTCACCGGCAGCACGAGCTGGGGGGCGCAGAGCCGCGGCGGGCTGGCGGCGTCGGAGGCCGAATAGGGGCGGCGGCCGGGCGGCGGAGCCGGGCCTGCGGCGATACGGAGCAGCGGATGGCCGAGCTTCCGCGCTCCCCGGGCGCCGGCCGTGTCATAGGTTGTGGACGCGCGCCCTGGCCGCGTCCTGAGTGTGCGCGTCGATGCCGTCGCCGGAGGTCGCCTCATGGTCCCTCGCAGCCTGATCGGTCTGTCCGCCGCCGTCCTCGCCTGGGCGCCGCCCGCCCGCGCCCACGACGTCCTGGCCGACGGCTCGCCGGTGCCGGCCTGGGTCAAGGTGCAGTGCTGCGGGGTCGCGGACGTCCACCACCTGAGCCCCGATCAGGTCCACCGCGTCGACGGCGGCTATCGCGTGGACGGATACCCGCGCGTGATCGCCGACGACCGCCTGCTGCCGTCCCAGGACGGCGACTGGTGGGTCTTCTACCGGGATCTCGGGAAGGGCTCCTTCTCGGACGTGTACTGCTTCTTCGGGCCGCTCGGTTCCTGACGGGCGACACCGAGGACGTCGAGTTCCACTGTCTTTCCGATCGCGTCTCCTCGCATCGAGCGACGAACACGGCGACGGAGACACGGGGCTCTGCTGGCTCGGAGCCGCCGCTGTGCGGACGGGGATCAGCCCAGGGCGATGCGGGCCAGGTGCTCGATCGACACCCGGGGGGAGGCGGGCAGCGCGGACCCGTCGGAGCCGAGCGCGCGCCGCGCCCCGTCCTCGTCGCCGATCCGCAGCCGGTCCTTCGGCCTGGCCGTCTTGCGGCCGAAGAAGAACGGGGCGCCGCGGGGGTCGGCGGGATGGGCGGGAGCGATGAACGTCAAGGCGGGCGGCTCCGGGGCGTTTACCTTTTGTCAATGCCCGGAGAGCGGTTCCGGTTCGCGGCCCACGGCGGAATCACGCGGCGGTCCAGCCGCCGTCCATCGACAGGTTGGCGCCGGTGATCTGCGAGGCCGCGTCCGAGGCGAGGTAGACCGCCAGCGAGGCCACCTGCTCCACCGTGACGAACTGCTTGGTGGGCTGCGCCGCCAGCACCACGTCCCGGATGACCTGCTCCTCGGTCATGCCCCGCGCCTTCATGGTGTCGGGGATCTGCCGCTCGACGAGCGGCGTCCACACGTAGCCGGGCGAGATGCAGTTGGCCGTGACGCCGTGCGTGGCGAGCTCCAGCGCGGCCGTCTTGGTCAGCCCCGCGACGCCGTGCTTGGCCGCCACGTAGGCCGCCTTGAAGGGCGAGGCCACGAGCGAGTGCGCCGAGGCCGTGTTGATGATGCGGCCCCAGCGGCGCGCCTTCATGCCGGGGATGGCGGCCCGCATCGTGTGGAAGGCGGAGCTGAGGTTGATCGCGATGATGGCGTCCCAGGACTCCGGCGGGAAGTCCTCGATGGGCGACACGCGCTGGATGCCGGCGTTGTTGACCAGCACGTCGACCGAGCCGAGCTTCTCCTCGGCCTCGCGCACCATGGCGGCGATCTCGGCGGGCCTCGACATGTCGGCGGGCGAATACAGCACCGTGGTGCCGAACTCGGCGGCAAGGCCGGCGCGGGTCGCCTCGATGGCCTCGGGGTCGCCGAAGCCGTTGAGCATCACGCCCGCGCCCTCCCTGGCCAGGGCGCGCGCGACCGCGAGGCCGATGCCGCTGGTCGAGCCGGTGACGAGGGCGTTGCGGGACGTGAGGGACATGAGCGGGCTCCGGCGGGTCGTTCGGTGCCGCCTGTCCTACACGGGATCGACCCCGGCTGCGACCTCAGGTCGGCCCCGAGGACGCGACCTCGTGGAGCGTGAGGTCGCGGCCGTGGATGCCGAGCCGGGCCCAGGCGGCGCGCCATTCCGCGATGTGCGGGCTCGCGAAATGGGCGTCCAGCGACGCCCGGTCGTCCCACACCTCCGTCACGCGGATCAGGCCGGGGTCGAGCAGGTCCTCGGCGTAGGAATAGGCGCGGCAGCCCGGCTCGGCGCGGCTCGCTTCGACCATCCGCGCCATGGCGGGCCGGGCCGCCTCGAGGCCGCCCGGGGGCAGCCGCACCGTCCCGACGATCAGCAGCATGTCGTCCTCCCCCACGGCCTTGCGCCGTGCTACCCAGCGGCACCACCAGCATCGCGAGGGTCGCCACCATGCCGTTGAAGCCGACGCGGCTCCCCGCCGAGGAGGAGCGCTTCGAGGTCCGCTTCACCATGCGGGAGGGCGAGGCGGAGGTCGACTGCTACGTCGACGAGGCCGCCATCGAGGACCTCGACGACGGCGAGGACGATCCGCTGGTCGACCGCTTCCAGCGCCACCGGGCGCTGTTCGAGGCCATCGCGAGCTGGCTCCACGACGAGGGGGAGATCCCCCGCGTCGAGCTGCACCACGTGGCGCAGTTCCGGGAGCGGTGAGGCCGCGCGCAAACGACAGGGCTACGGACTCTCCGCCGTCATCGCGAGCGCAGCGAAGCGATCCAGCCTGCCCGGTCAGGCCGACGCGGGCCCGCGACGACCGCGGTCCCGCGGTGGCGCCCCGCGGCCTCGATCGCGCTTCGCTGCGCTCGCGACGACGGTGGATGGGCCGGCGCCGGGACCCTTCCGGCGCCGAAGATCGGAACCCGCCCTCACACCGGGGACGGGTTGCGCTCGGCGAAGCCCGCCTGGTGCCAATAGGGATAGGCGGCCGGCCTGGCGGAGGCCTCGTCGAGGCGCTTGACCTGCTCGGGCGTCAGCGTCCAGCCCACCGCGCCGAGGTTCTGGCGGAGCTGCTCCTCGTTGCGGGCGCCGACGATCACCGTGGACACGGTGGGCCGGCCCAGCACCCAGTTCAGCGCCACCTGCGGCACGCTCTTGCCCGTCTCGGCCGCGACGGCATCGAGCGCGTCCACGACCTTGTACACGTAGTCGTCGTCGAGCGGCGGGCCGGCGTCGGCGGTCTTGTGCAGGCGGCTGCGCTCAGGCAGCGGCGCCCCGCGGCGGATCTTGCCGGTGAGCCGGCCCCAGCCGAGCGGGCTCCACACCACGGCGCCGAGCCCCTGGTCGAGCCCGAGCGGCATCAGCTCCCACTCATAGTCGCGGCCCACCAGCGAGTAGTAGGTCTGGTTGGCGACGTAGCGCGGGAAGCCGTGCCGGTCCGCCGCCGCGAGCGACTTCATCACGTGCCAGCCGGAGAAGTTCGATACGCCGGTGTAGCGGATCTTGCCCTGCCGCACGAGCAGGTCCAGCGTCGACAGCACCTCCTCGACGGGCGTCAGCGCGTCGAAGCCGTGCAGCTGGAACAGGTCGATATAGTCGGTGCCGAGGCGCTTCAGCTGCTTCTCGACCGTGGACACGAGGTGGTAGCGCGACGAGCCGACCTGGTTCGGCGCCTCGCCCGAGCGGAAGGTCGCCTTGGTGGAGACGATCAGCGCGTCGCGCGGGCGGCCCTTGATGGCCTCGCCCAGCACCTCCTCGGCGCCGCCGGCCGAGTAGATGTCGGCGGTGTCGAACATGTTGAGGCCCGCGTCGAGGCAGATGTCGATCAGGCGGCGGGCCTCGGCGACGTCGGTCGAGCCCCAGGCCTGGAAGAACTCCCCCCGGCCCGCGAAGGTCCCGGTCCCGAAGCTCAAGGCCGGCACGGTGAAGCCCGAAGCTCCCAGGCGGCGGTATTCCATGGCGTTGTCCTCGCATCCTATTCGTCGGACAACGCCGTCCGTCGCCGGCGGGGTCCCGACGATGCGTCGGCCGTGATCGCCGCCCATCGCCGGATCGGATCGATCGGGCCGTCGCGGCGCGGGGCTTCGGCGGCCCCTCCGATCGCGCCGCATGGTCCGGCCCATCACGCCTCTTCGTTGGATTCGGGCGGAGATCGAGGTCACCTTTCGCGTCCCCGGTGCGACGGCGCGAGAGGACGGCCCCCCATGGAACAGGCACGGCATTCGACCGGCGTCGCGCCGCGCCGCGCCGAAGCGGGCCGGATGGCCCTCGCCGCCGCCCGCTTCGCCCTGCGCGCGGCTTTTGTCGTGCTGCCGCTGGTGGCGCTGCGCGCGCTCCTGCGGCCGCGCGAGGCGCGGGCGTCGAGCCTCAGCGACCGCCAGCTCGCCGACATCGGGCTCACGCGCTCCGACGTGGCGCCGCACGAGCGGCCGGGCCGGGCCGAGCTCGACGTCCGGTGGCGGCAGCGGGGGTGGGAGCGGCTGTGACGGGATGGCGCGATCTGTCCGTCGCGCGTCCCGTCTGCGCCTTTCGCGCCGGGCCGGCTCCGCTAGTCTCGGCCCGTCAACCGGAGCGAGGCCTGCCATGTCGCCGTCCACCACCGCCCTCCTCGTCATCGACGCCCAGGAGTCCTTCCGGCACCGCCCCTACTGGGACGAGGCCGACCTGCCCGCCTACCTCGAGCGCCAGCAGGCGCTGATCGACGGCGCCGCCGCCCGCGGCCTGCCGGTCGTGCAGGTGTTCCACCAGGAGGAGGCCGGCCCCTTCGCGCCCGCTTCGGGCCACGTCCGCACCCTGGAGCCGCTGCGGATCGCGCCCGTCGCCGTGTTCCACAAGCGGCGGCACAGCGCGCTGGTCGGCAGCGGCCTCGACGTGTGGCTGGTGGCCAACGGCGTCTCGCGGCTCATCGTGTCCGGCATCCGCTCCGAGCAATGCTGCGAGACGACGACCCGCCACGCGTCCGACCTCGGCTACGCGGTCGACTACGTCGCGGAAGCCACGCTGACCTTCGCGATGACCGACGCCGCGGGCCGGACCTGGAGCGCGGGCGAGATCAAGGCGCGCTCCGAACTGGTGCTGGCCGGCCGCTTCGCCCGCATCGCCACGGTCGAGGAGGCGCTCGCGGCGGCCCCTGCCCCCGCGCTGCGCGCCGCGTGAGCCCCGACGGGCCCGCGACCGTGCCCGTCGTCGTGGTGGTGCCGCCCCGCGCGCTGCTGCTCGACGTGGCGGGGCCGATCGAGGTGCTGCGCGTGGCGAACCGCTGCCAGGACCGGCTGCGCTTCGCCGTCACCTACGTCGGGCCGGTGCCCGCCGTGCGGAGCTCGGTCGGGCTGGACCTGGCGAACATCGCCCCGCTGCCGGCCGTTCTGCCGCCCGGCGCGCTGGTCGTGGTGGCGGGGTCCACCGACCGCGTCCTGGCATCGGAGGCGCCGTTCGAGCCGCGAAACCCGGCCGCCGAGGCCGCGATCGTGGACTGGCTGGCCGCGGCGGTGGGGCCCGGACACACGCTCGCGTCGATCTGCTCGGGCGCCCTGCTGGCGGGGCGGGCGGGGCTGCTCGACGGCCGCGCCTGCACGACCCACCACGCCGACTGCGCGGAACTCGCCCGCATCGCGCCCCGCGCGCGGGTGCTGGAGAACCGGCTCTACGTCGAGGACGGGCCGCGGTTCACCAGCGCCGGCATCACGGCCGGCATCGACCTGATGCTGCACATCGTGGCCCGCCGCGCCGGCCCCGCCTGCGCCACCGCCGCCGCGCGCCACCTCGTCGTCTACATGCGCCGCGCGGGCTCTGACCCGCAGCTGTCGCCCTGGCTCGACGGCCGCAACCACCTCCATCCGGCGATCCACCGGGTGCAGGACGCCATCGCGGCCGACCCCGCGCGGCCGTGGTCGCTGCGCAGCCTCGCGGCCCTCACGCCCGCGAGCCCCCGGCACCTGTCGCGCCTGTTCAACGATAGCGCGGGGATGAGCGTGACCGACTACGTCAACCGGCTCCGCGTCGCCCTGGCGCGGGATCTCCTGGAGCACACGCGGCTCGACATGGAGGCCGTGGCGGAGCGCTGCGGCTACGGCTCGGCCCGCCAGTTCCGCCGCGCCTGGGCGCGCGTCCACGCCCTGCCGCCGCGCGACGTGCGGGCCGCGGCGGTCGGCGTGCCCGTCACTTCCCCGGCGTCTGCGGCGGCAGGGGGGCGCCGCTCCGCATGAGCCAGAGCAGGGCGAGCAGCACGACGAGCGTCACGCAGAGCGCCACGATGGCGCGCGAGCTGAGCTGGAAATTCGACCGCCCCCGCGCGATCCCGATCCGCGGCGGCGGGTCCTGCGGCGCCCGCGCGGGCTCGGCGCGGCGCGCGGGCACCGCAGGCAGGGCCCCGGCGGGGGCGCCCGGCACGTCGGGGCCGCGGCCGTCGAGCACCGCCTGGGCGAGGTGGCGGTAGGTGGCGAGGCGGCGCGCCGTGCTCTCGCCGAGCAGGTAGGAATGGACCTCGGCGGGCTCGGGCATGCGGCCTTCGAGTCGGCTGTAGGCATCGAGCCAGTCGTATTTGTTCTGCTTGTAGATGGAATAGGCCACCAGCCCGACGATGTCGCCGTCGCCGGTGACGAGGCTGGTGAAGACTACGTTGTGCTCGGCCGGGTCGACGATGGCCGGGTCCGGCCCGACCGGGGGGCCGATCCGCACCGTCGCCGGCGGCTGCCGCTCCGTCTCGATCCGCGCTGCTGCCTGGTCCATCGCCCCCACCCCTCCGTCCGTGGTAGCTCAACGATCCGACGGGCCGGCCGGGTCCGCGGCCGAGACGAAGGTGCCACACTGCCGCCACACGACGAATGGGAGCGCGCGCTGCGCGCCGCGGGCTTCCCCCGCGTGGCGGGGGTCGACGAGGCCGGGCGCGGGCCGCTGGCCGGGCCGGTGTCGGCCGCCGCCGTGATCCTCGATCCCGCGGCCCTGCCGCCCGGCATCGACGATTCCAAGGCGCTGACGGCGGAGAAGCGCGAGGCGCTGTTCGACGCCATCCTGGGCAGCGCGCTGGCGGTGGGCGTCGGCCTCGCGCCCGCGGCCGAGATCGACGCCGTCAACATCCGGCAGGCGACCTTCGCGGCCATGCGCCGGGCCGTGCGGGCCCTGGCGGTCGCGCCCGACCACCTGCTGATCGACGGCCGCGACGTGCCGCCCGGCCTCCCCTGCCCGGCCCGCGCGCTGGTGAAGGGCGACGCCCTGTCCCTGTCGATCGCCGCGGCCTCGATCGTCGCCAAGGTGACGCGCGACCGGCTGATGGTGCGGCTCGACGCCCTCCACCCCGGCTATGGTTTCCGGATCCACAAGGGCTACCCGACGGCAGCCCATCGTGCGGCGATAATGCGGCACGGGCCGACGCCTTTCCACAGGCTGAGCTTCGGCACGGTGGCGCGCTCGGCCGTGCCGGGACCGCGAGGCGCCTGACCGCCCCGGCCGGCACGTCCCTGTTCCGCCTCGCCTTTCGCCCGCGCCACGAAGCGCCGGACCTGCGCGCGTCGCGAAAGGGGACGCACCTTTCAGCGTCTTGGAAACCAGCCCTTAAGCTTAACGACGATATGGTCTTTGTCGTGAGTAGCGTTTTCCGGTGTGTGTCATATGTCTCAAGCACAGGCCGGTACGGCCGCTTCGAAGCTCCAGTCTAAGGTATCGCGTGCTGGAGCTTCGACGGCTCGTCTCAGGGCCGTTCCACCCGTCCTCGTGGACAGGATCATCCTGTCGGACTGCCTCGATGCTTTGGCGTCGCTGCCGGCCGAGAGCGTCGACCTGGTCTTCGCCGATCCGCCCTACAACCTCCAGCTCTCGAACCCGCTGACGCGGCCCGACCAGAGCGCGGTCGACGCCGTGGACGACGACTGGGACAAGTTCGCGTCCTTCGCCGACTACGACCGCTTCACGCGGGCCTGGCTCAAGGGCGTGCGCCGCGTGATGAAGCCCAACGCGACGCTGTTCGTGATCGGCTCCTACCACAACATCTTCCGCGTCGGCTCGGCGTTGCAGGACCTCGGCTTCTGGATCCTCAACGACGTCGTGTGGCTCAAGGCCAACCCGATGCCGAACTTCCGCGGCCGCCGCTTCACCAACGCTCACGAGACCCTGATCTGGGCCTCGCGCGACCCCGACGCCAAGGGCTACACCTTCAACTACGAGGCCATGAAGGGCGCCAACGACGACACGCAGATGCGGTCGGACTGGTTCATGCCCATCTGCTCGGGCTCCGAGCGCCTGAAGGACGCGGACGGCGACAAGCTGCACCCGACGCAGAAGCCCGAGGCGCTGCTGACGCGCGTGATCCTCAGCGCGTCCAAGCCCGGCGACGTGGTGCTCGACCCCTTCTTCGGCACGGGCACGACGGGCGCGGTGGCGCGCCGCTACGGCCGCACCTGCGTGGGCATCGAGCGCGACCCCGCCTATGCCAAGGCGGCGGCGGCCCGCATCGCCGCGGTGGTGCCCGCCGATTCCGACACGCTCGACGTGCTCGCCACCAGGCGCTCCGAGCCGCGCCTCGCCTTCGCGACGCTGCTCGAATCCGGCGCCGTGAAGCCCGGCCAGCCGCTCTTCGACGGCCGCCGCCGCGTGACCGCCAGCGTGCGCGCCGACGGGCTGATCCAGGTCTCGAACATCGCGGGCTCGATCCACAAGGTCGGCGCGCTGGTCCAGGGCCTGCCCTCCTGCAACGGCTGGACCTACTGGCACTACGAGGAGGCGGGCGAGCTGAAGCCCATCGACGTGCTGCGCGAGCGGGCGCGCGCGGGGATGCGCGACGGGGGCTGACGCAGCCCCCTCGACCGTGCTCCGCCGGTGTCTCGCCTGCGGTGACCCGCCGCGCACTGTCGTCCCGGGTCAGGCCCGGGACGACACGGTCGGGACAGGGCGGCACCACGCCCCCTCATCCGACCCGACTTCGTCGGGCCACCTTCTCCCGCGAGGGGAGAAGGGACCTGCGCTTCACCCCGCGAGGCTCCGCGCGTAGCCGGCGATGCGGCGGCAGCCCTCCGCCAGCCGGTCCGCCGGCGCCGCCATGGCGAGCCGCACGAAGCCGCTCGTCGCGGGGCCGAAGGCCGCGGCGTCGACCAGCGACACGCCGGTCGCCCGGAACAGCCCCCAGGCGAAGTCCGTCGAGCCCAGGCCGGTGCCGCGCACGTCGATCAGCGCGAACATGCCCGAGGCCGGCCGCAACAGGACGAGCCCCGGCACGCCGGCGAGCCCTTCCGCCACGGCGTCGACGCGCGCCCGGTAGGCCTCGCGCATCACCGCCGTCGTGGCGTCGTAATCGCCGAGCGCCACGATCGCGGCCTCCTGGATGAAGCCGGGCTGGCCGTAGAGCATGTTGAGCCCGAGCCGGTCGAGGTGGCGGATCAGGTCCTCGGGCCCCACCACCCAGCCGGTGCGCCAGCCCGTCATGGCGTGGGACTTCGACAGGCTGCCGATGGTCGCGGTGCGCTCCGCCATGCCGGGCAGCGCGCGGATCGAGCGGTGCTCGCCCTCGAACACCAGGCTCTCGTAGACCTCATCGGCCACGACCCACAGGTCGTGCCGGCGCGCGACGGCGGCCACGGCCTCGAGCTCGTCCCCGGTCATCACCACGCCGGACGGGTTGTTGGGGTTGGCCATCAGGATCGCGCGCGTGCGCGGCGTCACAAGGCCGGCGAGCGCGCCGACCGCCGGGCGGAAGCCGTCGTCCGGCGAGGCGGAGACGCGCACCACGGACGCGCCCGCCGCCGCCACCGTGGCCTCGTAGGTGGCGTAGATCGGCTCCATCACCAGCACCTCGTCGCCGGGGTCGAGCAGCGACAGCATCACGGCGAAGAGCCCGTTCTGCGCGCCCGCCACGGTCATGACGTTGGCGGGCCCGGTCGGTGCGCCGGTGCGCCTCCGCTGCACGCCGGCGACGGCTTCCCGCAGCGCCGGGCGGCCGGGGATGTAGGTGTAGTGGGTGTCGCCGGCCCGGAGCGCCTCCACGGCCCGCTCGACGACCGGCGCCGGCGTGTCGAAGTCGGGGTCGCCGACCGAGAGCAGGATCACGTCCTCGCCCCGCGCCTGCGCGAGCCGGGCCTCGTGGTGGATGTGCCAGGCGGCGCCGCCGGGCGCGTCGAGCCGGTCCACGAGCGAGGAGAAGCGCATGGGGCGGAAACCTTTCGGGCGGACACGGGAGGCGGTCTCCTACCGCCCCGCGCCGCCCGGCGCCACCCCGCCGAGGTCACGCGGGGGCGCGGCCGCGGGGAAGCTCCGCGCGCGCCTCAGTGCGGGCAGCTCTTGTCGAGCTCGGCGGCGAGGTCGAAGCCGGCAAACAGCGTGCCGGGCTTGAACTTGAAGCTCGGCTTCAGCGCGATCGGCCCGGCGGCGGGCTGCAGCGTCATCGGCACGGCCGCGTTCCAGGAGCCGTCGGCGTTGTGGTGAAAGCTCTTGCAGGGCATGTCGTAGACGTCCTTCGTGCCGGGCGCGGCCGGGGGGGCGGCCTGGGCCAAGGCCAGGGACGGCAGGGCGAGCAGGGCGGCGGCGAGGGTCAGGGTCTTCACGGTTCGGTCCAGATCGGGTTTCGCTGGCCCGCCTTATGGCGCAACTCGCGCCCGTCCTCCAGGCATGCGTGCAGGGGCCGGGCTGCGGCTAGAGGCTGTTATGAACCATGGAGGGCGGCTCCATTGCGGCGCGGCGAGCCGAATGGCAGGAGAAGCTTGCAGCCGGTACGTCCGTACCGGCAAGAGCTTCGACGCACCAGGCGGCCGCTGCGCCGCAACCCCGGAGGGGCCGGGCCCTTTTCGGCGCTCGGTTCGTCGACTTGCTCGACCGTGGCTCAGCCACGCTCATCGCAAGTCTCCTGCCGATCATCCGAAGATGGCTCCGGTCGAGCCACCCTCCATGGTTCATGACAGCCTCTAGGCCGTGCTCCCGTAGATCCGCATCACGATCGCGTCGATAGCGGCGGTGTCGTCGCCCGCCATGCCGTCCATGGCGGCCATGCGGCCCACGACGGTCGAGGCGATGCGCTCCTCGACGGTCTCCTCGGCGTAGAGGTAGTGGATCACCGCCTTCTCGCCGTCGCGGTGGCAGCGCCCCTCGATCTGCCCGAGCTGGATGGCGCTGTGGCGCATGTCGTGGACCAGCAGCGCGCGCACCCGCTCGCCGCCCGGCATCTCGCCCGCGTGGAGCGAGATGGATTCCGTCACGGTGAACACGACCGCGTCGAGCGCGCCGGTCTGGAAGGCGACGCGCGCCGCCTCGTTCGCCTCCGCGCCCTGCCGCCCGTCGATCGCGCCGATGCGCCAGCCGCGCCCTCGCAGCGCGTCCGCCAGCATGGTCGCCGTCTCGAGGTAGGCGACCGAGACCGCCACCGCCTGGCCCTCGTCGAGCAGCTCCTCCGCGGCGTCGACTGTCCCGGGGACGCGGAGCAGGCTGGCCTTCTGGCGGAAGCGGAGGTCGGCGGCCCAGCCGACGGGGCGGCGCGTCGAGCCGCCGAGCAGGCCGAGCTCGCGCCGGAAGTCGCGCCAGGTGGCGTCGTAGAGGCGCCGCTCGGCCGGGGTCAGGGCCGTGGGGGACAGCACGCGCTGCACCTCCGGCCAGCCCGCCACCTCCTCGGGGCGGCGGCGCAGCCCCACGGCGTCCGGCCCGCGGTAGAGCAGCGCCGCCATGGAGGCGCGGTCACGGTCGTTTGGCGCCCAGCGCCAGTTGGTCCAGCGACCCTTGGCGCCGCCGATGCCCAAGCGGCGCATCAGCTCGCGGTAGCCGGCGAGCGTCGGGGGCGGCGCGTCGGGGCCGTGGGCGAGGAGGCGCCCGAGGTAGCTGAGCTCGTGCGGCGATTGCCCGGCGGTGGCGCTGAGGTATACCGTGAAGTCCGCGGCGTCCGCGACCGCCCGGCAGGCCATGCTCTGCTGGCTGTAGGGGTTGCGCAGGCGATGGCTCTCGTCGAACACGACGATCGGCCAGGCGCGCTTCGGCCGGCCCTCGCGGGCGAGCTCGTTGTTCTTGGCGCGCGCTGACTTGCGCGTCGTCTTCTCGGGCAGGGCCAACAGCGATTTGGAGCGCTCGTAGTTGGTAAGCGTGACCGATTTTTCGGGCAGGCCCGCGCGCGCGATGGTGCGCCGCCACTGCGGCAGCGCGCCCTTCGGCGCCACGATCAGCACCTCCGCCTCCGGCATGGCCGCCACGGCGGACCAGACCGACAGCGTCTTGCCGAGGCCGGTGAGGTCGCCGAGCAGGAAGCCGGGCTTACCCGCCGCGCGCGCGGCCAGGATGGCGTCGCGCGCCGCGCGCTGGTGGGGCCGCGGGACGAGGATGTCGGGGGCGTCGGGGGTCAAATTGTCAGGTCGCGATCCAGCGGGACGCAAGACCCTTCTCCCGTGAAACGGGAGAAGGTGTCATCGCGAAGCGATGACGGATGAGGGGACTTCGAGAGGCGCCGGGATCCCCTCATCCGCCTCGGCTCTGCCGAGGCACCTTCTCCCATTCCATGGGAGAAGGAGATCACGCCGGTATCGGCTTCACCGGCCCGGACCCCACGTAGCGCCGCACCATCTCGGCGCAGAACTCCGCGAAGCGGGCCGGGTCCTTCGGGGCCGAGGTGTGGTGGGGCGCGATGCCCTCCTCCTCGGGCGTGAAGCAGAACGTCACGGTGGTGTCGAAGGGCTCCAGCGCGCGCACCAGCCGGTCGAACCAGCGCTCGGCGTCGGGGCGCAGCCAGTCGGCCCAGGACAGGCCCGTGCGCAGGTAGGTGACGCCGAGGCGCTTCATCCACTCCACCGCGTCGTCGAGCCGATGGTCCTCGTAGTGGAACCACTGGCACAGGCCGACGTCGGGGGTGACAGTCCGAAAATGCTCGGCCGCGATCTTGGGCGTGCCGTCCTGGCGCAGGATGCCCATGGCGAAGTGCCGGTAGTAGGAGGAGCCCTCCGCCTCCTTGTGGCGCGTCGTCGCCTCCCACTCCTTCGGCAGGTCGTAGAGCGAGTACCAGTGGATGCGCGGCGCGCGGCCGCGGAGCAGCTCGGCCGTGCGCTTCAGCCCCCAGTCCTGCACCTCCTCGGCGCCGAAGGTCGAGACGCCGACCTCGGACACCCAGATGGGCTTGTCCGTGACGGCGCGGATCTCGTCGATCTTCTGCGGCCAGTCGTGCAGCGACCACAGGTTCCAGTCGAGCGGGAAGCCGTGCACCGCGACCGCGTCGACGTGCTCCATCACGCCGCGCGAGGCGAGGAGCTGCACCCAGGTGGGATCGATCGGCGACATGCCGCCGAGCACGCGCGGCAGGCTGGCGTTCTCGGCCCGGATGGCCTTCGCGGCCAGGACCACCATCTCGCAGAACTTCACCCAGCCCGGATCGACCTCGGGGTCCCAGTGGGACTTGTTGTTGGGCTCGTTCCAGATCATCGCGGCTTCGATCATCGGGCGACACTCTTCGAAGGGTAGGCCGCCTCGACGAAGGGTCCCCGCTCGCCGCGGCGGCACAGGAACACCTCGGGGTCGGGGTTGGCCAGGATGGAGAATCCGGCGGAGCGCAGCATCGCGGCCGAGCAGGCGCGGTTGGGCGCCCACCAGTTGGTCGGGTCCTGCGAATAGTCGCGCTCGATGAAGTGCATCTTCGGGTAGCCGGGCGCGTCGAAGTGGCCCTGCTCGCTGAAGGGGTAGTCGGGGGCGACCTCGGCGACCTCGTCCGAGCCGCGCTGCATCGACTGGAACAGGAGGAGGTCGTCCGCGACGTTCTCCCAGATGAGGTCGAGCGCCAGCAGCGGGTGGCGCAGGTGATAGAGCACCCCCATGAAGACCACGAGGTCGAAGCGCTCCCCGAGCGACCCGACGTCGTAGACCGACATCCGCCGGAACTCGATGCCGTCGACGCCGAGCGCCTCGCAGGCGAAGCGCGCCTGGGCGAGGTAGTCCTCGTCGAAGTCGATGCCGAGCACGCGGGAAGCGCCGCGGCGGCGCATCTCGATCGCGTAGAAGCCGCCGTTGCAGCCGATGTCGAGCACGCTCTTGCCCGTCAGGTCCTCGGGCAGCACGTGCGCGAAGCCGCGGAACTTCACGCCCGGATAGTCGCCGAGGAAGTGGCCGGGCGCGGTCCACACGCCGCCCCCGAGGTCCATGTTGTGGAACCAGGGGCCGAGCGCGTCGGCGCGGGCGCGCAGGGCGCCGGGGTCGAGTGTCATGGGGTGGTCTCGTGTTCCGTGGCCTGCTCGAGCAGGCCCATGGCGGCGCGGTAGCCGTTGAAGGTGCCGGTGTCGACGTAGGCCTCGCCGGCCCTGACCCCCACCGCGCGGCCGCCGCCGGCGATGTAGGCGTTGACCAGCGTGCCGAAGTACTCGTCCTGCCGCTCGCGCGCGATCCACAGCGCGTGGAGCGCGTGGAACACCGCGCCCGGCATCTTGAAGGCGCCCCAGATCCAGCGCGACGCGGCGCCCTCCCGCTTCACCTGGATCTCGACGACGGAGCCCCCCTCGTCGAGCACCACGGCGTCGAACAGCTCGGGCCGCTCGACGGGGAACAGCAGGAACGACAGGGCGTCGTCCGGCAGCGCCGAGAAGCCGCTCTCCGGGAACCACACCGTGTCGGGCAGGCCGACCATCACGGGCTCGCCCGGCGGGATCAGCGGCGCCGCGCGGAACACGGCGTCGCACAGGCCCGAGGGCTGCGGCTGCACCACATAGGCGACGTCGGCCCCGGCATAACCCGCGCCGTAATAGGCCAGGATGTCGTGCTTGCCGGGCGAGATCACCATGCAGATCTTGCGGGCGCCGCCCAGCACCATGCGGTCGAGCAGGTATTCGCTGACCGCGCAGGGCCGCTCGACGCCACCGTCGAAACGGCTGCCGACGGGCAGCAGCTCCTTCGAGAAGGCCAGCGGCTGGATGCGGCTCCCCCGGCCCGCGGCCGGCACGATGCCCCACATGGTCAGATCTCCGCCCGACGTGTGCACCCTTCTCCCCTCGCGGGAGAAGGTGCCCATGCGAAGCATGGGCGGATGAGGGGGCCTGCCGCACGCGTCGGGGTTGCCCCCTCATCCCCCTGCCGGGACCTTCTCCCCAGGGGGGAGAAGGGCGAAACCTCCCGGCGTCGCGTCATCGGACCGGTCCCCACGCCGCCGCGACCGCGGCTTCGAAGTCCGCGGCGCGGTGGTCGGAGGTGTGCTCGGCCAGCACCCGCGCGCGGCCGGCCTCGGCGATCCGCCGCAGCTCCGCGTCGGACAGGTCCACGGCCGCCAGCGCGTCCGCGGTGGTGCGGGCGACGATCAGCTCGGAGCCGCATGCGAAGAAGCTGTCGAGCCCGTCCCAGTCGTCCGTCAGGATGGTGGCGCCGCAGGCCGCGGCCTCGAACAGCCGGCCGGACGGGCACCAGCCCATCGCCGCCATGGCGCGCCGCGTGACGTTGAGGGTCAGCCGCCCGGAGGAGAAGAAGGCCGGGTGCTCGGGCGGCGGCAGGTGCTGCACGAAGAAGATGTTCTCCGCCCAGGGGAAGTCGGCCGGGTATTGCGCCCCGCCGATCAGGAAACGCGAGGCGGGCCGCGCCAGCGCGGGCTGGATGAACAGGGCTTCGAGCGCCGCCTGCCGGTCCGCCGCGTAGGTGCCGAGGTAGCTGAGGTCCGCGGCGAAGCGGTCCGCGCGCGCCACGGGGCGGTGCACCGCGGGGTCGACGTGGCCGTAGAGCGGCGCCACGCGGCGCGCGCCGAGGCGCGTCCGCAGCGCGTCGAGCGCCGGGCCGCCTGTGTAGCTCAGCACGAGATCGTAGCCCGAGAACCCGTCCGGCCCCACGTAGGCCGGGGGGGCGCCCCCGTCGAGCGCCGCCAGCGTCACCGGCGTGTCGAGGTCGTAGAAGAGGCGCAGCGCGCGCGGCGCGTCGAGCACGGCGCGCTCGGCCACCGCGGCGTCCGGGCAGTAGCTCGTCACCAGCGCGACGTCGGCCTCGGCCACCGCCCGGCGGGCCCGCGCCGCGACCGCGTCCCAGTCCGGGTAGAGCACGAGCTCGCCGCCGGGGAGCGCGTGGAGGTCGCGGTTGTGGCGGTAGTAGTCCGTGTCGCGCTCGAAGAACGTCACGGCGTGGCCGCGCCGGTGTAGCGCCTCGATCAGGCCCCGCCACAGCGTCGCGTGGCCGTTGCCCCAGGACGACGACACCGTGAGGCCGAAAACGACGACCTTCACGGGCCCGCGGCCTCGGCCGCCGGGGCCTCGTTGAGCCGCACCACCCGCATGTAGTCGCCGTAGACGTGCAGCGTCGTCACCGAGGCCGGGTCGACCGTGAGGTGGTCGTGGCGGTCGAGCGACAGGCCCATCGCCGCCATGGCGACCGCCTTGACGACGTCGGAATGGGTGACGAGCGCGATCGTGCTGTCCCCGGGCTCGGCGGCGAGCCGCGCGATCAGCGCGAGCGCGCGGGCCTGGACGTCGGCCATGCCCTCGCCGCCCGGCATCGTGCAGGTCGCGCGCTCGCTGTTCCAGCGGTGCCAGTGCGGGTCGTCGGGCAGCTTGGTGAAGTCCGCGCCGGTCCAGGTGCCGCAGTCGATCTCGACGATCTCCTCGGCGGTCTCGACCTCGCAGCCGACCCGCGCCGCGATGGCGTCGGCGGTCTCGCGGGTGCGCTCCAGCGGCGACGAGATCACGCGGGCGATGCCGCGCCCCGCCAGCATCGCGGCCGCGCGCTCGGCTTCGCCGCGCCCCGCCGCGCTGAGGCTCACGCCCGGCATGCGGCCGACGAGCGTGCGGCCGAGCAGCCCGTGGCTGCCGTGGCGGACGAGGAGCAGCGTCAGCATGGGCTCGTGGTCCCCATGGAGGCCCTACTCGGCCCCGGCCATGAAGCGCACCGCGCGCTCGCGCGCCTCCTCGTCGGTGAACTGGCGCGGGGGCGACTTCATGAAGTAGCTCGACGGCCCGATCAGCGCGCCGCCGATGCCGCGGTCGAGCGCGATCTTGGCGCAGCGCACCGCGTCGATGACGACGCCCGCGGAGTTGGGCGAGTCCCACACTTCGAGCTTGAGCTCGATGCTCATCGGCGTGTCGCCGAAGCCCGTCCCCTCGAGGCGGATGTGGGCCCACTTGCGGTCGGTGAGCCAGGGCACGTGGTCGCTCGGGCCGACGTGGATGTCGGCGGCGTCGAGCGGCACGTCGAACTGGCTCGACACCGCCTGGGTCTTGGAGATCTTCTTGGATTCGAGGCGGTCGCGCTCCAGCATGTTCTGGAAGTCGGAGTTGCCGCCGAAGTTGAGCTGGTAGGTGCGGTCGAGCCGCACGCCGCGGTCGCGCAGGAGGTTCACCAGCGTGCGGTGCACGATGGTGGCGCCGACCTGGCTCTTGATGTCGTCGCCGACGATCGGCAGCCCGGCCGCGGCGAAGCGGCGCTCCCACGCCGGGTTCGAGGCGATGAAGACCGGCATGCAGTTGACGAAGCCGCAGCCGGCTTCGAGCGCGCGCTCGGCGTAATATTCGGCGGCCTGCTGCGAGCCGACCGGCAGGTAGCAGACCAGCACGTCGACGCGCTTCTCCTTCAGCACCGCCGCCACGTCGGCCGGCGCCTCCCCGGACTCCGTCACGACGTCGCGCAGGTAGCGGCCGAGGCCGTCGAGCGTCGGCCCGCGCTCGACGCGCACGCCGGTCGGCGGCACGGCGGCGAAGCGTTGCGTGTTGTTGGGCGCGGCCCGCAGCGCGTCGGCGAGGTCGAGGCCCACCTTGGCGTCCGACACGTCGAAGGCCGCCACCGGCACGACGTCGCCGACGTGGTAGCCCCCCACCTCGACGTTCATCAGCCCCGGCACCGGCGCGTTGGACGAGGCGTCCTTGTAGAATTCGAGGCCCTGGACCAGGGACGAGGCGCAGTTGCCGACCCCGACGATGCCGATGCGTAGCTGCTTCTGTCCCAATGCCCGATCCCTTGATGCTTCGGCTGCTTAGGACGGAACGGCCTCCATTGCAAAGCCGTCCAGGCGTCGCGGGGGATGGACAGGGTGAACGGGTTGCAGGAGCGATTCTCCGGTCTTCAACCATTCCAAGCATCGGGCGTGGAGAAGGGGGCGACGCACGGGGCCGGCCCGAATGGTTCAGCGCTTCTTAAACCCCGCGGTGGCATCTGATCTCGTCCGACGTGTCTCGGTCGGGGGTGGGGCGTGCTGATGGTGTCGAGTCGAGCCTTGTCGGCCGTGGTCTGCGTGGTCATCGGCCTCGGCTGCATCGGCAGCGTGGTGCGGGGACATCCGGCGAGCGCGGGTCCGACGGTCGCGGTGGCGGTCGCCGCGAAGGCTCCCCCGCCCGAATCATCGCCTTCCCCGGCTCGCCCGGCCGCGCCGCCGGTCCAGGTCGCGTCCGCCGCCGCGGCCGAGGTCGACACGGAGCTGCCGACGGGCTCGATCGCGCCCGGCTCGGCCGTGCACGTGCCGAACCCGGCCGCCTACAAGGGCGCCCCGAAGATGGGCGACCCCGTCACCGTGACCGGGGCGGAGGCCATCAACTATCTCGCGGGCAACACGCTGCGCCGCGAAGGCCCCGGCGAGCCGCTGCACTTCACCTATTTCGCGTCGCGCGGCCTCACGGGCGAGGGCGACGAGCGCGGCTTCACGGCGCGGCGCTGGGACCGCGAGCGGCCGGAACTGTGCGAGGCCGGCCCCGGCGGCGCGACCCTGTGCCGGAGCGTGTCGATCCTGCTCGACGGCATCTACGAGTTCCCCGGCGCGCGGCTCGGCACCGTCACGCTCGGCGCCGCGGCCGGCGTCCCCGCCGCCACGGCCGTGCTGGTGAAGGGCAACGCCATGCACTTCCCCGAGCACATCCCCTTCCTCGACAGCGCCGTGGACGTCGCCGCGGTGGCGGACGGGGCCGCGCCGCGCGACCCCCTGGAGGCGCTCGCCGGCCACTCCGTGTCGGCCGCGGTCGCCGGCGCGCGCGGGCGGCAGGTTAGCTACTACGCGAAGGACAACCGCCGGTTCGAGCTGCAGCAGGTGCAGGCCGGCGACGGCAAGGCCGTGCAGGTGACGGTGGGCCACTGGCACGCCGCCAAGGGCGGCCTGTGCCAGGCGCGCACGGCGGGCGGGCCGCAGACCTGCTTCAAGGTGGAGGCCGCGGCGGGCGGCCTGCGCCTCGTGCCGACCGGCAAGACCGGCGACGCCCAGACCCTGACGCTGCTGCCCGAGACCGGCGCCCGCGAGGTCGCGCAGGATTGAGGCTGGAGGGCCTCGGCCCCGTCCTGAGCGGGGCGCGGAGCATCGGGGTTGGCGCCCTTCTCCCGCGAGGGGAGAAGGTGGCGCGCCCCTTGCTCCATATCAGGCTCAGGGAAGGTGGGCGATCTTCTACCCCGCCAGCCGCCCCAGCATGGCCGCGGCGCGCATGTCGGCCCAGCGGCGCTCGCGGCGCTCCAGCGCCTCGGCGTCGGCGCCCCACTGCGATTCCTGGAACAGCTCGTCGACGTGGGCGGCCGCCCAGGCGTCCTCGGGCGTGAGCCGCGCCTGCATCACCGCCAGCGCCAGCAGCGCCGAGCCGGTCAGCGTGGTCATCACGTCGAGGGCCGCCAGGCGGAAGGGCGCGCCGGCGCCCGACCCCACCACGCCGTCGACCGCGGAGCCCATGGCGGCGAGGGTCGCGGGCGGCTGCGCCACGAAGGTGATCCCCTCGGCCAGCACGAAGCGCGCGCCATGGGCCTCGCGCGCCCAGTCGAGCACGGGGTCCCAGGCGCGCGCCTGCGCGAGGACGAGCGGCGCCGGGTCGGCGGCCCGGTAGGCGAGCAGGTCGGAGGTGAGGTAGGTCCGCACCTCGTCGGCCACGGCCGCCATCTGCTCGGCCACGCCGTCGATGGCGGTGTTGCACAGCCGCGTCAGCGGCATGCGGGCGGGGTCGATCACCTCCACCTGGGCGTTCCATTCGGCCGCCACGGCCTCGGCGGCGGCGCGGGACGGCAGCGCCAGCGGCCGCTTGGCGGGCGTCTTCGCGGCGCGGCCGTCGAGCACGAGCGCGAAGGCGCCGTCGCGCTCCTCGGCCGCGGCCTCGGCGTAGAAGCGCTTCGGCTTCGGCGGCGGGGCCTGCCGCCCCGGGATCATCGGGCCCGGCTCGTGCACCATGGGTCAGTCCTCGGGGGCGTTCTCGATCGGGTCGAACTGCTTCGCGTCGAAGGCGAACAGGTCCCAGCTCTTCTGCATATGGGGCGGCAGCGGCGCCGTCACGTCCAGCGTGCCGCCGCGCGGGTGCGGCAACACGAGACGGCGCGCCAGCAGGTGCAGCTTGTTCTCCACCTCGGACGGCACGGCGCGGGCCGGGTCGAGCTGCTTGGCGCCGCCGGGCGGGGCGACGCGGTACTTCGGGTCCCCGACGATCGGGTGGCCGATCGCCTCGGCGTGGGCGCGGAGCTGGTGGGTGCGGCCCGTGATCGGCTTCATCGACAGCCAGGCGAGGCGCGGCAGCACGCGGTCCACGGTCGCGAACAGCGTGACGGAGTGCTGCGCGTCCGGGTCGCCGTGCTTGGCGACGCGCATGCGCTCCATCGCGGCCCGGTCGCCGCCCTTCGGCCGCTCGGAGCGGTCGTTGCCCATGCCCTCGCCCTTGGCGAGGAACAGCGAGATGCGCCCCTGCGCGGGCTTCGGCACGCCCTGCACCAGCGCCCAATAGTGCTTGCGCGCCTGCCGCGAGCGGAACACCTCGCCGAGGTCGGCCGCCATCTTGCGCGTCTTGGCGACCAGCAGCACGCCCGACGTGTCGCGGTCGAGCCGGTGCACCAGCAGCGGCCGGTCGCCGCGCTCGTCGGCGAGGCTCGCCAGCATGCCGTCGATGTGGTGGTGGGTGCCGGAGCCGCCCTGGACGGCGAGGCCGTAGGGCTTGTTCAGCACCATCAGGTCGCGGTCCTCGAACAGCACCATCTCGCGCACCGCGCGCAGGTCCTCCTCGGAGGCCGCGGCGCGGCGGACGGCGGGGCCCGGGAACTCGCTCGCCTTCAGGGGCGGCACGCGCACGGTCTGGCCCGGCGCGACCCGCGTCGAGGTCTTCACGCGGGCGCCGTCGACGCGGACCTGGCCGGTGCGGACGATCTTGTTGAGGTGGCCGAGCGTGAGGTCGGGATGGCGCCGCTTGAACCAGCGGTCGAGGCGCATGCCGTCCTCGTCCTCGGTGACGGTCAGGGTCTCGACGCTCATCATCCATCCTCGTCGGGGGCAGGAGGCCCGAGGGGGATCGCACCGCGCCAGAGCCGAAAGCGGCGCGCCCGCGAGGGCGCTCCGCCGTGAGCGGCTGAGATGGCCCGGCCGGGCCGCGGATGCAAGCGCAATCGCGCGGCGCGGTCCGCGCAGGATCGGGTGCGGCCCCGCGCGCGGACCTTCCCCGCCCCGCGCCTTTCGCCTACCGTCGCGCGCATGACGACGCTCCGCTCCCTGCTCCTCGCCTCCGCCCTGCTGCTCCCCGCGGGGGCCCGCGCGGCCGACGACATCCGCATCGCGGTGGCGGTGCCGCGCACCGGCACGGTGGCGACGGCGGGCGACCAAGTGGTGGTCGGCGCCCAGGAGGCCGCGAAGGCCATCAACGCGCGCGGCGGCGTCGACGGGCGGCGCATCGTGCTCGACATCGAGGACGACGCCTGCGACCCGCGCCAGGCCATCTCGGTGGCGAACCGGGTGGTCGGCGAGGGCATCACGCTGATCGACGGCCACACCTGCTCGGCCGCCTCGATCGCCGCCATGCCGATCTACGCCGAGGCCGGCGCCGTGATGATGACGCCCGCCTCCGTCTCGGCCAAGCTGACCGACACGGCGGCGGCCAAGGGCTGGGCGGACATCTTCCGCGTCTACACGCGCGACGACGCGCAGGGGCTCCTGATGGGCGCCTGGATGGCGGAGCGCTTCAAGGACCGGCCCGTCGCCTTCGTCCACGACAAGGGCACGTACGGCAAAGGGTTAGCAGATGCGGTGCGGGCCGCCTTCGAGGCGCACGGGGGCAAGGTGGCCTTCGCCGAGGGCATCAACCCCGGCGAGAAGGACTATTCGGCCGTGGTGGGCAAGCTGCGCGGCGCGGGCGTGGGCGCCGTCTATTACGGCGGCTACCCGCCCGAGGGCGGGCTGATCCTGCGCCAGGCGGCCGACCAGGGCTACCACCCCGCCTTCATCACCACCTCGGGATTCTCCGCGCCGGAGTTCGCCTCCATCGCGGGCGCCGCCGCCGACGGCACGATCTTCCCCTTCCCGCCCGACTTCTCCAAGCGCCCGAGCGCCGCGGGCGCGCTCGACGCCTTCAAGGCCGACGGCGTCCCGGCGGACGGCTTCACGCTCTTCTCCTACGCGACGATCCAGGCCCTGGCCGAGGGCGTGCGCCGCGCGGGCTCGACCGACGGCGCCAAGATGGCGGCCGCGCTGCGCCAGGGACCGCCGATCGACACGGTGATCGGGCCGCTGCGCTTCGACAGGAAGGGGGACGCGGAGGGGATCACCTATCAGATCGACGTGTGGAAGGGCGGGAAGTACGCGCCGTTGGAGTGAGGGGTCAGGCGGCGCGCGCCGCCAGGGCGGCGGCGACGGCCTCCGGACAGGAGGCGATCACCACGAGATAGGCCCGAGCGGCGCCGTCCGGCGCCTTGCGGCCCTGCTCCCAGTCGCGCAGCGTGCCGAGGGGGATCTGGAAGCGCTGCGCGAAGGCCTCCTGAGACAGGCCGAGCGCGCGGCGGATCACCCGCGCCTGCGGCGTGCGCGGGAGGGTGGCCATGTCGTCGTCGGACAGGGCGCGCGCGTCCGCGTCGGCCAGCGCGGCGGCGTGGCGCTCCTCGTCCGTCATGGCGTCGAAGCGGCTCCAGTCGAGCGGCGCCTCACCCTCGGTTCGCGTGGTATCTGCGTCGCTCATGCGGTTCCGCTCCGCGGGCCGAGATGATCCGGGTGGCCCCGCCCCTCTCCGTGTAGACGACGCACAGGATCCGCTTGTCGACCGAAGCGAGCGTGATGAAACGCTCTTCCCCGTAGTCCGCGCGATCGTCGCGCCAGTCCAGGGCGAACGGGTCCTGGAACGCGAGGCGGGCCGCCTCGAAACTGACCCCGTGGAGGGCGAGATTGCGAGCCGCCTTGGCGTCGTTCCATTGAAACGACCCGTCGTCCATCACTACGGCTTATCCGTAGTCGATGGAGTCAGCAACGCGTTTCGGGCCACGGCGTCGACGCTGCGAATGCCATCCGCGTTGCATCGTCGGGCCGTGGCTACGCCACGATCCGCAGCGCCGGCCGCTCCCCCGCGGCCCGCGCCGCCTCCACGCCCTGCGCCCCGGAGTCCACCGAGATCCGGTCCCGCCCCGCCTGCTTCGCGGCGTAGAGCGCGCGGTCGGCGCGCTGGAGGTCGGCGTGCACCGTCGAGCGCAGCGCGCCCACCGCCGCTATGCCCAGGCTCGCCGTCACGGGATGGGGGATCGGCAGGGCGCGCGCGACCTCGGCCGTGAAGGCGGACAGCATCGCGTTGGCGTGGAACACCGCCGCGTCGACGTCGGCGCCGGGCAGGAACACCACGAACTCCTCGCCGCCGAACCGCGCCGCGAAGGCGCCCTCGGGCAGCGACGCGCGGACGGCCCCCGCGAGCGCGACGAGCACGCCGTCGCCGACCGCATGGCCGAAGCCGTCGTTGACGGCTTTGAAGTGGTCGATGTCGCAGGCGAGGGCGAAGCCGCGCTGCGGCTGCCCGGGCCTCGCGCAGGCGCGCTCGAAGCCGCGCCGGTTGAGCAGGCCCGTCAGGAGGTCGATCTCCGACGCGTCGCGGTGGTCCGCGATCGCCCGCAGCGCCACCGCCGTGAGCTGTACCAGGGGCACGAGGACGTTGAGGAAGGTCGACACGGTGTAGGACCACGCGACGTAGCCCGAGCTCATGTAGGTGTCGAAGCTCGCGTCGGCGGCGCCGAACAGCGCGAACATCGACGAGATGACGGTGCAGTTCAGCACCGTCAGCACGCTCGCCGCCACCATGGCCCGGTCGACCGGCGTGGCCGGGGCGGCCCGGAGATTCGCCAGGAACGGGACGAGGGCCAGCAGGGCCAGCCCCCAGTCCACCGTGAGGATCTCGCCCTTCAGGCTGTCGACGGCGAAGATCTGCCAGGCGTCGAGGGCGCAGATCGCGGCGGCGAGGCCGAGGTTGAGCCAAGGGCGGCGCGGCCAGCGGAAGAACAGCGCGGTCGCCTGCCCGAAGCCGACGAAGCCGAGCACGAAGACCGCGTCCACGAGCATGGTGTCGATGGTGCGGTGGAAGACGGTGGGGACGATCTCGCCGAGGTAGGCGGCGCATTGCGCCGCATAGGCGATCATCCACCAGAGGGCCGGCTTCGAGCCGTATCGCCACACGATGGCGAAGGCCAGGCTGAACGTCGCGAGCGTCGTGGGGAGCAGGAAGGCGTTGAGTTCCACCGGATGGCCTCGTCGGTCCTCGCGCGCGGCGAGCGAGCCCATCAAACGACACCGACTCGAAAGAAACCATGACGGGTGTTCAAGCCCGGGCTGCATGTCCCGCGCGACATCCGGCGATGGGGCCCCGCGCGGGGCCGCCGTCACCGCCGGTCGGGCTGCGGCGGGCGCTCCAGGATCTTGCGGGCGATCGCCTCCTCCTCTTCGGGCGCGATCTCGACCTGACGGCTCGAATCGTCGGGCTCGCCTCGCCCGCTCTGGCCGATGGTCTCGTCGCGCGGGCGGGCGTTGGGGCCGTCCGAGATCGAGGGCCCGTCGGCGGGGTCGGGCGTCGTGTCGGTCGCCATGGCGGTGCTCCAGATCCCACCAACGCCCGGCGCCGGACCGGCGATCCGGCCTCGCAACGCCCGCGCGCGCGTTTCCGCCCGGGGTCGAAGGCGGCGAGGTCCCTTGAGCGGCACGCCGAACTCGCGCAAGGTCGCGGCCGCGCAGCCGGGTGCCCCCGATCGTCGCGCGGATTCACGATGGCGGTCGAGAAATCCTGGTCTCCGCGGCTCCGCTCCGTTTCGGTGCCGTTCGTGACGACGCTGGCCGTGGCCCTGGCCCCGATCGCGCTGCTCGCCCCCCGGCCCGCCGCCGCGCAGGCGGTGGCGACCTGGGAATCCGGCATCGCCAACATCCCGGCGCCGATGGCGTCGGGCCGCACGGTGCGCCAGTTCGCCCGCATCGCCGTGGGCGGGACCGCGATCCGGCTGCGCTTCTCCAACGAGACCGGCACACGGCCACTCGCGCTCGGCGACGTGCATGTGGCGCTGCCGGGCCCGGCCCCGGGCTCGGTCGACCCGTCCACCGACCACCTCGCGCTCTTCGGCGGCGGCCGCACGACCGTGGTGGCGCCGGGCGGGGCCGTCGTCTCCGACGAGGTGCCGATGCCCGTACAGCCGCTGACGCGCCTCGCCGTGTCGGCCTTCTTCAGCTCGGCCTCACCCGTCCAGGTCGGACACCTCATCGCGTCGGAAACCAACTATCTCGCGCCCGGCCCGCAGGCCGATCAGGCCGTCATGCCGGAGGCCGTGCCGACGAGCTCTGGCTTCTACCTGTCCGGCATCTCGGCCGAGGTGGACAACCTCCCCGGCGGGGCCGTGGCCTGCCTGGGCGACTCGCTCACCGACGGGCTGGATTCGTCGCAGAACGCCGAGCGCCGCTGGCCGGACCGGCTGAGCGAGCGCCTGCTCGCCGCCACGCGCGGCCGCGTCGGGGCCATCGACGCCGGCATCAGCGGCAACGGGATGCTGCAGATCGCGCCGCTGGGCACCGGCGGCCCGAACGCCCCCGCGCGCCTGCCGCGCGACGTGCTGGGCCGGCCGGGCGTGCATTGGCTGATCGTCTACGAGGGCATCAACGACATCATCTACCCGCCCGACGCGGGCGACACCGCGGCGGAGCTGATCGCCGCCTACGGGCAGGTGATCGCCCGGGCGCACGAGGCCGGCGTGCGGGTGTTCGGCGCCACGCTGACGCCCTTCGCGGGCGCGGGGCCGGATTTCTATTCCCCTGCCAGGGAGGCGCTCCGCCAGCGCGTCAACGCCTGGATCCGGACGTCGGGCGCCTTCGACGCCGTGGTGCGGACGCCGACCGCGGTCCCACAGGTCCGCGCGGCCTACGACGGGAGCGACCACATCCACCTCAACGACGCCGGCTACGCGGCCCTCGCCGACTCCATCCCGCTCGGGGCGTTCCTGAGCGGACACTGAGCCGGCCCGTCGCCTGCCCGCTCACGGCGCCTCGCGGGCCACGACCCGGACCGCCGTCCGGTCCTCGTGGCCGGAGGCGTCGACCACCGACACGGTGAAGAAGCCGACGCCCTGCGGCGTCCAGGCCGCGTCGCGGGCGAAGGGGCGGCTGTCGATGGGCCGGCCGTCCACGAGCCAGCGGTAGGGGCGCAGGCCGCCGCTCGCGGCGAGCTTCACCTCGCGCCCCTCGCCGGCGTCGACCAGCAGGCGCGAGCCCGGGATTGGGAAGTCGATGTGGGGCCGGTCGGCCTCGGCGGCCGGCGCGCCGGCGGGGCCGAGCCGGACCAGGGCCGCGGGCGGCGGCCCGGCGAAACCCGCGGACAGCGGGCGGGGCGGGAGCGGGGCGGGCGGGAGGAGGTCGAACAGGCGGAACAGCACCGCCGCCGCTGAGGCGCCCGCGCAGGCGCAGGAGCCGCCGTCGGCGCGGCCCATCCACACGCCCGCCGCGCGCGCCCCGTCGAAGCCGACCGCCCAGCCGTCGCGGAAGCGGAACGACGTGCCGGTCTTGAAGGCGATGCGCCCCGGCTGCGCCCCGCTGCCCTGCGGCGGCACCACGCCGAGCAGGATGTCCGTCACGGCGTCGGCGGCGTCGCGGCCGAACAGCGGCGCGGCCGCGACGGCGCCGGGCCGCCCGGCCGGGTCGGGCCGCTCGCGCAGCGGCACCGCGGCGCCCCCGTCCGCCAGCCCCATGTAGGCTTCCACCAGCGTGTCGAGCGTCGTGCCGACGCCGCCGAGCGCGATCGGCAGCGCCGGGGCGGCGTCGCCGGTGCCGAGGTCGAGCCGGAGCCCGGCCCCGCGGAAGCGCTCGGTGAAGGCGACCGGGCCGAGCCGGTCCAGCACCGTGACGGCCGGGAGGTTGAGCGAGCGCTGCAGCGCTTCGCGCGCCGTCACGTCCCCGCTCACCGTGCCGTCGAAGTTGTGGGGCGCGTAGTCGTCGAAGCGCGCCGCGGCGTCGCGCAGCAGGCTGCCCGGGTGGGCCTCCAGCCCGTCGAAGGCCATGCCGTAGATGAAGGGCTTCAGCGCCGAGCCGGGCGAGCGCAGCGCGCGCGTCATGTCGACCGCGCCGAGGCGGCGCGCGTCGAAATAGTCGGCCGAGCCGGCGCGGGCCAGCACGGCCCCGCTCCGCCAGTCGGCCACGATGGCGGCCAGCGTCACCGGCCGCGGCAGGTCGGCGAGGGCCGCGGCGAGCTGCAGCTCGACGCCGCGCTGCAGCGCCGCGTCCAGCGTCGTCGCGACGCGCCCGTCGGCCGGGGCACCGCGCGCGAGCCGCTCGGCGAGGTGGGGGGCGAGGGCCGGCAGGGGCAGGCGCGCGGCCGGCACCGCGGCCGCGAGCGCGCTCGGCAGCGCCGCCGGCTCGATCGCCCCCTGCCCGAGGGCCAGGCGCAGCACGCGGGCGCGGGCCGCCGCGGCGCGGGCCGGGAAGCGGTCCGGCCGCAGCCGCGTCGGATCGCGCGGCAGCGCGACCAGCAGCGCCGCCTCGGCGTCCGACAGGTGCTCCGGCCCCTTGCCGAACCAGGCGAGGCTGCCGGCCGCGATGCCCTCGACGTTGCGGCCCATGGGGGCGAGCCGGAGGTAGGCGTCCAGGATCTCGCGCTTCGACCAGTGCGCCTCGATCTGCAGCGCCCGCAGCGCCTCGATCAGCTTCGAGCGCAGCGTGCGGGGCCGCGGCTCCAGGAGGCGCGCGACCTGCATGGTCAGGGTCGAGGCGCCCGACACGGCGCGGCCGCGGTGCACCCGCTGGGCGAGGGCCCGCGCGAGCGCCAGCGGGTCGACGCCGGGGTGGGACCAGAACCGCCGGTCCTCCACGGCGACCAGCATCGTCAGGTAGTTGGGCGAGACGGCGTCCGGCGTCGAGGCGAGCCGCCAGCGGCCGGACCGCGTGAGGAACATGCGGAGCGGCGCGCCGTCGCGGTCGGACACGACGGTCGACACCTCGCGCAGCCGCGCGTCGGGTATGGGGAACAGGCGGTCGAGCGCGATCCCCGCCGCGGCGGCGGAGAGCAGCAACGCACAGACAGGCAGCCCGACGCGCCGCGCCGCGCCCGTCACGGCTTGCGCGCCGGCTTCACCTCCAGCGTGCCCGCCGCGCCGCGGGCGTGGAAGGCGGGGGCATACATGTCCTCCACCTGCGGGCCGGGCAGCGCGTAGGTGCCGGGCGTGACGGCCCGCACCGCGTAGGCGAGCTTGAAGCCTCGCCGGTCGCCGCCGGGGTCGAAGCCCGCGACGTAGCGGTCGTCGCGCACGGCCTTGAAGGTCGGCTCCGTCAGGTCCTTCAGCCAGCCGAAGCTCGACGTGTCCTCCGAGCCCTCGAGGCCCACGGTGCCGGGCTCGAGCCCGGCCGGCAGCATGTCGACCAGCAGCGCCTTGCGCTGCACCGCCCCGTCGGACGTGCCCTCGACCACCACGACGAACTCGTCGTTCTGGTGCACGTCGGCGAGGTCGACCGCGGAGCCGTCGAAGCGGAGGTAGCTGCGCGACACGGTGAAGCCGTTCGCCTCAGCGGGCTGCGGGCCGGAGGGCACCCCAGTGGTGGCCAGCGACACGAAGGCCGGCGCCGTGCCGCGGTTCTCGATCCGGACGGCGCGCCCCTGCCCAAGCGGCAGAGCGGCATCGACCCGCGGCCTGCCGGCCGAGGGGCGCCCGTCCACCGCGAGGTCGAGCGGCCCCTTGCTGCCCAGCGCCAGGGCGGCCCGCAGCACCCACACCTCCTCCTGCGTGCTGAGATAGCGCGCGCCCGCGGCGGCGTGCGACAGATCCGCGGCGGCCTGGACCAGCTGCGCCTCGGGCAGCAGCTTCTCTTCCGCGGCCAGCGCCAGCGCCATGGCGCGGTCGCGCAGGGGCGAGCCGTAGTCGTCGAGGTAGACGCCCGGGTCGCGCCGCGCGGGCGGCCCGCGCAGCACCGCCGCGGCCTCGCCGCGCTCGCCGGCCCGGGTGAGGGCGGCGGCGAGTTGCAGCCGCGCGATCTCGCTCGGCATCCCCCGCCCGTCGCGGGTCGACACGTAGCGGAGCTGGGACAGGTCGAGCCGGTTCGCGCGGGCCAGCACCACCGCGGCGTAGGCATCCCCCGCCACCTCGGCCGGGGCCGGACCCGCCGCGGCGAAGCGGCCGGCCAGCCACGCCAGCGCGCGCTTCTCCATGGCTTCGGGCACGGAGGCGCCGGCCTTCCCGGCGCGCTGCAGGAAGTCGACCACGTAGGCGGTGAGCCAGATGTTGTCGCCGTCGAAGGCGCTCCAGTAGCCGAAGGAGCCGTCCGCCATCTGCAGCGAATAGAGCCGCGCCACCGCGCCCTGCACCGTGGGGTTGGCACCGACCGAGGCCGCCGCCTTCTCGCCGAGCGCCGCGGCGTAGAGTTCGGGGAAGGCGCGGCTCACCGTCTGCTCGGCGCAGCCGTAGGGGTAGCGGCGCAGTTCGGCGAGGATCCCCGGCAGGTCGAAGGCCGGGTTCGCGGCCACCGACACGTCGAGTACCGCTGTGCCGGGCAGCATGTCGGCGCCGAGCGCGTCCCCGGCCGTCAGGCTCGCGCCGGGGTCGAGGCTGCGGACCTCGCGGCTCGTGACGTAGGGGTTGGGCGAGCGCACGCCGATGTCGAAGTCGCGCTCGGCCCGCGTGCCGTCGTCGCCGACGGCCACGAGGTGGACGTGGCCCGCGCCGAGCGCGCCCGTCGCCGTCAGGGTGCGGTCGACGAAGCGGCGCTTGTCGCGCTTCACGTCCTCGAAGTCGATGTCGGCCTTGTCGAGCGCGACCGGGCCGGCCGTGGTCACGGTCACGCGGTAGCGCCCTTCCGGCGCTTCGAGGTCGGTCAGCATCACCCGCACGCGGGCCTTGTCCCCCGGCGCGAGGAAGCGCGGCAGGGTCAGCTCGGCGAGGAGCGGCGGCCGCACCGTGACGGGGGCGTCGGCGTGGCCGAAGCGGTCCGCCGTCCAGGCCACAGCCATGAGGCGCAGGCGGCCGGAGAAGTCCGGCACGTCGAAGCCGACCCTGGCGTGGCCGTCGGGGCCGACCGCGACGGGCCCCGAGAACAGCGCCACGGTCCTGAAGGTCTTCACGTCGAGGCCGCCCATCTGCTTGGCCGCGCGGGCGTCGCCGCCCTCGACGAGGCGGCCGGGCTGGCCCTCGGGGTCGAGCAGGCTGCCGTAGACGTCGCGCCACTCGATGCCGGGCTCGCGCCGGCCGAGGAAGTGGTCGGCCGGGTCGGGCGACGCGAAGCCCGTCATGCGCAGCACCGCCTCGTCGACCGCCGCGACCGTCACGAAGGCGGATTCGCCGGGCGCGGCGCCCGCCACCGCCACGTCGGCGTCCAGCCTGCGCTTCGGCTCGACCCTGTCGGGCGCCGTGAGCCTGACGTCGAGGCGGTGGGCCGCGGCGGCGCCCGGCACCCAAGCGGCGCCGACGGCGCGCACGGGCAGGCGCGGGATCACAGCGCCCGACGGCGACACCGCCACGGCCAGCACGTAGGCGCCCGCCGGCGGCACGTCGCCGGCCTTGAAGCTGATCGTGGCGCCGCCCTTCGGCACCTCGACCTCCTGCACCTGGTGGAGGCCGCCCCCGTCCAGCATGGCGAGCACGCGGCCCGCGAAGGCGGGCTCGACCCGCGCCTCGACGGCGCCGTCGGGGCCGACGCTGGCCGAGACGGGGAGGACGTCGGGCTTGCGGTCGTCGGCCCCGGCCTGCGCCCACCAGCCCGAGCCGAAGCGCAGGCTGGTCGCGGTGCGGCCGTCCGGCGCGAAGACTTCCAGACGGTAGCGGCCGAGGCCGACGCGGGCCGCGACCCGGCCGCGCCCGTCGGCCCCGAAGGCGAGGTCGCCCCCGTCGACGCGCGTGTCCGTCACCTTGCTTTCGAACTGCCAGCGGCCGTCGCGGAAGAAGGCGTTGTAGGTATAGGTTTCGAGCACCAGCTCCCACCGGACGCCGGGCATCGGGGCCGGGTGCCCGTCGGGGTCGAGCGCCACGGCGTCGAAGGCGACGTCGCTGTTCTCCGCGGCCGCGCCGCCGAAGGCCGCGCGCAGGCCGAGGACGCCCGCCGCGCCGCGCAGGGGCCGCACCGCTTCCGCCTCGGCCGGGCGGCCGTCCACGTCGTTCACCGTGGCCTTGAGCCGGACCTCCAGCGGCACGGTGGTGTCGGGAGCCGCCCCGGCCGGGAAGGCGACGGTGGCCCGCCCGCCGTCGTCGGTCGAGAAGCTCCGGGGGTCGAGCGCCTTCGGCAGGAACGGCTCCTGGGCGAGGCCGAAGCTGTAGTCCTCGTAGCCCGCGAAGGGATGGGCGGCGGGCGCCAGGGTGGCGTCGAGCTGGCCCGTCAGGCCGGCGCCGGGGCTGCCGTAGAAGTAGTCGGCCTCCACGGAGGTCGTGATCGGCGCCGCGGCGTCGAGCGCGCCGGACGGCACGTCGAGCTTGGCTTCGAGCCGCGGCGGCATGAAGTCCTGGACCGACACGGTGGCGGAGCCCAGCCGCTCCGTGCCGGACGACCCGGCCCAGAGGGTCCATTCGCCGGAGTAAGCGTTGTCGGGGATGTGCAGGTCGAGCGTCCCGCCGCCCGCGCGGGCGAGGTCGAGCGGCATCCGGTCGACCTCGATGCCGTCCGGCCGCACGAGGTGGAGCGTGAGGGGCGCCCGGGCCGAGCCGGCGTCGCGGTCGCGCAGCAGCGCGCCGAGGTGCAGAACCTCCCCTGGCCGGTAGATGCCGCGGTCGGTCCAGAGGTAGGCGTCGAGCGGGCCGGGCGGCGCGCGGCCCTTGAGGTCGAGCGCCGACAGGTCGAGCGCCGGCGCGTCGAGGTCGACCGGCGTGAAGCTGCCGTCGGGGCCCGAGGCGGTCAGCAGGCGCGGCGCGTCGCCGCCCTCGCCGCGCAGCAGCCCGGCCGGCACGGTGACGAGGCCGTCCGCGCCGGTGCGCCACGTGGCCAGCACCTCGTCGGACTTCGCCACGAGCGCGACCGCCACGTCGGCCAGGGGCAGCGCGGTCCGGAGCGAGCGGGCGCTGACCAGCATTCCGCCGTCCGTCTTCACGGTGACGAGGCCGACGTCCGACACGCTGAACCACTGCGTCGCGCGAGTGTCGGACTCGTCCGGCTGGCGGTCGGCCGGCCAGGCCGCGGCCACGTAGACGCCGGGCTTGAGCCCCTTCAGCAGCGCGTCCACCGGCAGCGCGGTCGCGACCTCGCGGTTGGGCTTGGAGGCGATGTCGACGGTGCCGTCGAACACCTTGGCGCCCTTGTCGGCGATCCCGCTCAGGCCGTAGCCGTCGAGGTCCTGGCCCATCTGGTCGGTGGCGCCGCCGCCCACGAGCGCGCGCTCGCCGATCCGGTAGACGGCCACGCGCGCCTTCGCGACGTTGACGCTCTTCAGCGGCAGGCCGACGCCGGGCGCGTAGGGCAGCACGGTCTTCCGGCCGTCGAAGGTGACGCGGGCCTCGCGGTCCGGCACCGCCACCTCGACGGACACGTCCTTCGGCAGCGCCGTGCCGTCCGCGGCCGGCAGCCCCGCCTTGAGCCGCACGGTGTAGCGGCCGCCGTGCGTCAGCCCCGCGAGGCACAGGTCCCGGCCGCGCGGCTCCAGCGCGTGGTCGCCCGCGGGCGACACCTCGACGAAGGGCGCGAAGCCGCCGGGCGTTTCGCGCGGCAGCGGCGCCGAGAAGGAGAAGCAGGCGGCCGGCACGGCGCGGTCGGGCTCGACCGCCACGTCGAGGTAGTCGACCGCCCCCGCCTCGGCCGGCGCGAGGAGGGCCGCCGCGATCAGGACGCGGCGCAACGTCGAGACGAGAGATCCGCGCGACATGGACGGCACTTCCCCGCGATCATCGGTCGAAGTGCGACTCTATGGGCTCGCGGCCCGCGCGGCAAACGACGCGGGTCGGCCGCCGTTCACGGCATCCGGCCCCGGCCGATGACCCACAGGGCCAGCGTGGCCACGATGGCGGCCAGGAGCGCCACGCCGACGGCGTCGGACATCGAGGCCGCCCGCGGCGTCAGCCGTCCTCGTTCTGGCCGCTGTCCGGCTTGTCCTTGGTCTTGTCCTGCCGCTTCGCATCCTCGGCGGCCGGCGTGTCCGCCGGGGAGGTGCCGCCCGGCCCGCCCGCCTCCGGCTTCTCGGCCGGCTCGCCCCCGTCCCGATCCTTCGCGTCCGCCATCGCGCACCTCCCGCTCGCCGCCCGGCCCGATGGGCCGGCGCAGACCACAACGCCGGGGGAGCGACAGAGATGCGCCGCCGGGGGCCGACGGATCGACGGCGGCGGCGCGGGGCGGGGGCATCCGCCTCGGCGAGGCAACCGGAGCCTCCCGGCGGGTGTTGCCCTCGGGCCGAAGGCCAGGACAACAGGGGATGCGACGACGATGGTGACGGAAGACGCGGTGCTGAAGGCGCTCGACAAGCCGCGCAAGGTTTACTCGATCCTGCAGGTCACGGACCCCGGCGGCTCGACCGACGCCCTGCAGGCCCTGCTCATGAAGATGCGGGACGAGGGCAAGGTGAAGTTCGACATCAACAAGGGGAACTGGCGCAAGGCGTGAGGCAGGTGGCCCGCCCGCTCCCCCTCAGCGCCGGGCGGCGGCCCGCCGGACCCGGGCGACGGCGTCCTCCGTGACGGCCGGGCCGTGGCCGAAGGCGACGGCCCCGAAATCGAGGTCGGCGAGCCTGCGCTGGCTCCGCCGCCCCTCGGCCTCGTCCTCGAAGCCGATCGGGTCGCCGAGGCCCATCATGTTCATGAACACGTCGCCCCCGGCGAGCAGCCGCCCGCCGCGCCACACCAGGGCGACCTGCCCGGCGCAATGGCCGGGCAGGTGGACCGCGCGCAGCCCGCCCACGATCGGCAGCGTCTCGCCGTCCGCGATGGTCTGGTCGATCTCGAAGGGGGGCATCGACTCCCGCGGGCGCCAGAACAGGCGATAGGCGATCCCCTTCACCACGCCGGGCGCCGGCGACATCGGGCGGAACGGCCCGCCGGTCTCGGCCAGGGCGACGTCGGCGGCGTGCATGTAGGTGCGCGCGCCCGTCGCGCGCACGATCGCGGCCGCGCTGCCGATGTGGTCGGGATGCCCGTGCGTGAAGACGAGGTGGCGGAGGTCGGACGGGCGCAGGCCGAGTTCCGCGATCGCGTCGAGCACGACCTTCTCATGGCCGGGAAAGCCGGCGTCGATGAGCGCGAGGTCCCGCCCCTGCCGCAGCAGCACCGCGTTGGCGTTGCCGAGCGCCAGCAGCCACGCGTCCTCGACGATCGCCCTCATGCCCATGTCGACCCTCCCCGTCGCCGCCCGGCCCCGCGGCGGACGCGCCACAGTCCTACGGCGGCGTCACAGCGACAAGGGGCCGAGGTCGCCGATGCCGGCGCGGCCCGGCGCGAGCCCGCGGCGCTCGGCCGTGACGGCGTAGCCCCCGCCGGCGCGCTCGGCGAAGCGGTACAGGTGGTAGGCGGCGAGGTGGCCGTGGGTGCCGGGCACCGCCGAGCAGGACGGCACGCCCACCACCGGCACGGGCCCGCGCGGGCCGGGCAGCGGCGCCACCGAGGTGCGGTGGTTGTGGCCGTGGATCACCAGCTCCGCCCCGTGCCGGGCGATCACGGCCTCGAAGGCGGCGGCGTCGCGCAGGCCCCGCCCGCGCTTGGCCCCCCGGACGTGGGGCGGATGGTGGATCATCACCACGCGGGCGAGCCCTCGCGCGCCCGCCTCGTCGAGCAGGCGCGCCAGCCCGTCGCGCTGCGCCCGCCCCAGCGCGCCCGAGGCGAGCAGCGGCGCAGTGGGGATGGCTGAGGACAGGCCGATCAGCGCCAGCGGCCCGCGGCGGCGCAGGTAGGGGAAGGCGAAGGGCATGCCGTCGGCGGTGCCGGCCTCCGCCACCCCGTCCTGCACGACCCAGGGCGCGAAGGTCGCGGCGAGGTGGGGCAGCGACGAGCGCACGTAGGCGTCGTGGTTGCCGGGCACGAAGGACACGTGGTCCGGGGTGCCCAGCGAGCCCAGCCAGGCGCGGGCGAAGGGAAACTCGTCGGGCAGGCCGAGGTTGAGGATGTCGCCCGTCATGGCGATGTGGTCGGGCGACTGCGCCTGCAGGTCGGCGACGAGGTCGGCCAGCACGCGCATGTCGTGGAGCCGGCCCCGCCGACGCCAGTTCACGAAGCCGGTGATGCGCTTGCCCATGAGGTCGCGCGGGCGCGGGCGCGGCAGCGGCCCGATGTGGGCGTCGGACAGGTGGGCGAGGAGGTAGCTCATGCCGTTTCCGTTGGATCGCCTCGCGATGCAGAAACGGTCTCCGCTCGGACGCCGCGCGGGCCGCCGCCCCCTGTCGCCCGCGCCCCCACCCCGCGTCAAGGCGCGGCGCGTGCTACACGGATGGCCGGCGAAGCGGGAGATCGGGCATGGGGTGGAGCGTTCGGCTGCCGGGCGGCGTGCAGCGCCTCGTGCCCCGGCTGATCCACGGCAGCGCGCGCTTCGTGCGCCCCCTCACCATGGGGGTGCGGGCCGTGGTGGAGCGCGACGGCGCCGACGGGCCGGAGGTGTTCCTGGTGCGCCACTCCTACGTGCCGGGCTGGCACCTGCCGGGCGGCGCCGTGGAGGTGGGCGAGACCGCGGCCGACGCGGTGGCGCGCGAGGTGCGCGAGGAATGCGCGGTGGAGGTCGAGGGCGTGCCGGAGCTGTTCGGCCTCTACTTCAACCGCGGCGCGTCGCGGCGCGACCACGTCGCGGTGTATCGCGTGCGGGCCTTCCGCGTGCTGTCGCGCCGCGAAGCGGACTGGGAGATCCTGGAAGCGGGCTTCTTCCCGCGCGCCCGCCTGCCCGACGGCACCACCGCGGCCACGCGCGCGCGCCTGGCCGAGATGTTCGAGGCGCGGGAGCCCACGGCGGACTGGTGATCCTCGACGGGTCGGCACCGCGCTGTATGATCGCGCGATGAACGCTCCAGCCCACGCTCCCCCGAACGCCGCGATGACCGAATCCTCCCTGAGCCTGTCCGTCGTCGTGATGCCCGAAGCCGCGGCCGACGCCGCCGCGGTGGAGCGCCTGGCCGAGCGCGCCTTCGGGCCGGGGCGCTTCGCCCGCACGGCCTATCGCCTGCGCGAGGTCGCCGAGCCGGATTGGGACCTGTGCTTCGTGGCCCGCGTTTCGACGCTGCTGGTCGGCGCCAACCGGATGACGCCGATCCGCATCGGGGAAGCGCCCGCCCTGATGCTGGGGCCGCTGACCGTGGATCCCGCGTTCCGCGGCCGCGGCATCGCGGCGGGGCTGGTGGTGCGCTCGCTGGCGGCGGCGCGGGCCGCCGGCCACGGCCTCGTCATGCTGGTGGGCGACGAGCCCTACTACCGCCGCTTCGGCTTCACCCGCGCCCCCGCGGGCCGGCTCCTGATGCCGGGGCCGGTCGACGCCGCGCGGGTGCTGTGGTGCGAGCTCGCGCCCGGCGCCTCGGAGGCCGCCTCGGGGGCGGTGGGCGCGCGCCGCCCCTGAGCGGGCGGGGCTGAACAATCCGCTGGGCACGCCGTTGGAGCCTCACCCGCAACGGCGGGAGGCGGCGCGGGGGCCCTCGGGGTTTCGGCGCAAGGCCCGACGCCCCATCGAGAAAGTTTGGCCCTGATGGCGACGCTCAAGGTTCACTATGGCGCCTGGGTTCTGGTCGGCGACGGCAAGAAGGCCCTGTTCCTCCACAACGACGGCGACCACGAGATCCTCAACCTCCGCCGCCTCGACGTCGAGCAGCAGACCAACCCCGCCACCCGCGACCAGGGCTCGGACGCGCCGGGCCGGGGCCACTCCCACGCCGGGCCGCGCGGCACCGCCATGGGCGGCACCGACTTCCACCAGGTGGAGGAGGACCGCTTCGCCGCCCATGTGGCGAAGCGCATCAACGCTTCCGCCCACGAGAACGGCTTCAAGGAGATCGTGATCGTGGCGCCGCCGAAGTGCCTGGCCGAGATCCGCAAGGACCTCAGCGCGGAAGCGCAGAAGCGCGTCGTGTGCGAGATCCCCAAGGACTACACCCACCACCCGATCCCGGAGATCGAGAAGCTGCTCGCCGCCCACGCGGTGTGAGGCGAGTCGACCCGGTCGCGACCGCCCCGCCCCGCTCCGCCCACCGAATTTACACGTCTCGGAGCATTGACGTCAGCGCCCTTCTCCCCGTCGGGGAGAAGGTGCCCGGCAGGGCGGATGAGGGGCTCGGGGGCGGCCCGCAACCCCTCATCCGGCGCTGCGCGCCACCTTCTCCCCGGAGGGGAGAAGGGCAGGACCTCCCGGTCGCCGAGACATGTGAATACGGCAACCCGCTTCGCGGAGGAGGACGGGCGCCGCCCCTCACGCGCCCTTCGGCCCGATGGTGCCCGCCTCCCGGAACCATCGCACCGCGTCGGCCAGCGCTTCGGCGCAGGGCCGCGCGGAATAGCCCAGTTCGGCCTCCGCCTTGGCGGAGGAGAAGAACATGCGGTACTTCGCCATGCGCAGCGCGTCGACGGTGGCGAAGGGCTCGCGCCCCGTGAAGCGGGCCACGACCTCGGCCGCGTAGGCCAGCGGGAAGATGGGCCCGCGCGGCAGCTCCACGGTGGGCGGCTTCCGCCCGACGAGGCCCGCGATGGTGCGCAGCATCTCGCCGAGGGTCACGTCCTGCCCGCCGAGGATGTAGCGCTCGCCGATCCGCCCCTTCTTCCAGGCCAGCAGGTGTCCCCGCGCCACGTCGTCGACGTGGACGAGGTTGAGCCCCGTGTCGATGTAGGCCGGCATCTTGCCGTTGGCGGCCTCGACCACGATGCGCCCCGTCGGCGTCGGCTTGACGTCGCGCGGCCCGATCGGCGTCGACGGCAGCACCATCACGGCCGGCAGCCCCTCCGCCACCATGGACTCCACCAGCCGCTCGGCCAGGACCTTGGACTTCTTGTAGGCCCCGATGGTGGTCTCGGGGTCGTTGGGGGCCGTCTCGTCGACCGGCACGCCGTCGAGCCGGAGCTTCAGCGTCGCGACCGAGGAGGTGTAGACGACGCGCTCCAGCTTCGCGTCGCGCGCGGCCTCCATCACGGCGCGGGTGCCGTCGAGGTTGGCGCGGACGATGTCCTCCGGGTCCGGCGCCCAGAGCCGGTAGTCGGCGGCGACATGGAACAGGTGGCGGCAGCCTTGGAGCGCGCGCGCCACGGAGGCGCGGTCGCGGATATCGCCTTCCGCGATCTCGACGTCGAGGCCGGCGACGTTGGTGCGGGGGCTCGTCGGGCGCAGGAGCACGCGCACGCGCTCCCCTTCCGCCAGCAGAGCGCGCGCCACCGCCGAGCCGACGAAGCCCGACGCGCCGGTGACCAGGATGGGATCGCTCATGGGGCCTCGCGCGAGGAGCGGGATCGAAGGGTGCCGGCCCTTCGCGGAGATCACGTGCGTCGGCTGTCGCCGACTCACGCCGGTTCGGAATCGGAAGCCTGCGGGCAGGGTTTCCGGGGCGGAGCCCCGCCCTTCCTACAGCAAACGACGGTGGAGTCTCAGGGCACCATGCGGGCTTCGATCGACCGCACGACGCCGCACGAGCTTGTGAAGTCTCGCCGTCGTAACCACCCTCCGTAGCCACATTTCCGGGCTAGCCCGATGCTCTGAGTCTGGTCGGTCGCGAAGGACCGCGCGAACAGGCGCGCTCATGGGCTGTCCTTCGAGACGGCCCGTCTCGTCTTCGCCGACCCGCTCGCGGCGAGCCGCCCGGATCCCCATCCCGACGGCGATCGCTGGCAGACCATCGGAGCCATCGGTCCCGCGACGCTCTTCGTCGTCCACACCGAGCCGAGGCTCGATCGTTCGACGGGGGACGAGACGGGCCACATCATCAGCGCCCGAAAGGCGACGTCACATGAAAGGAGAGCCTCTGAGGAGGGACGGTTCTGAGCACCTCACCCCGGAACAGGCCGGGGAGTTGGAAAGGCTGGCAAGCCTTCCGGAGGAGGAGATCGACACGCGCGACATCCCGGAGCAGCGGGACTGGAGCGGCGCTAGGCGCGGCCTGTTCTTCCGCCCCGTCAAGCAGCAGCTGACGCTGCGCCTCGACGCCGACCTCGTCGCCTGGTTCAAGGCCCGCGCGCCCGAGGGCAAGGGCTACCAGACCGGCGTCAACAGCGCCCTGCGGGCCTACGTGGAGCAGCACGGCAGTGACTGACGTCGCCCGGAGCCGGCGGTCTCACCCTCCCAGCGTGCCCTTGGTGGAGGGGATGCGGTCGCGGGTGCGCTCGTCGATCGACACGGCCTGGCGCATCGCCCGCGCCACACCCTTGAAGCAGCTTTCCACCATGTGGTGGTCGTTGAGCCCGTAGAGCGTCTCGACGTGCAGCGTGAGGTCCGCGTGCATCGCCAGCGCCTGGAAGAACTCGCGCACGAGCTGGGTGTCGAAGGTGCCGATCTTGCCGGTGTGGAATTCCGTCCGGAACACCAGGAAGGGCCGGCCCGAGAAGTCCAGCGCCACGCGGGTCAGGCACTCGTCCATGGCGAGGTGGCAGTCGGCGTAGCGGACGATGCCGCGCTTGTCGCCGAGGGCCTGCCGGATCGCCTGGCCGAGCGCGATGCCGGTGTCCTCCACCGTGTGGTGGTCGTCGATGTGGAGGTCGCCCTGCGCCTCGACCTCGAGGTCGAACAGCGCGTGGCGGGCGATCTGGTCGAGCATGTGGTCGAAGAAGCCGACGCCGGTGCGGATCTTCGCGGCGCCTGTGCCGTCGAGGTCCACCGCGACGCGGATCGCCGTCTCGTTGGTCTTGCGCTCCACCGTGGCCCGCCGCATCGCCCGTTCTCCCGCCTCGTCGCCCGCATGAGCGACGGGCGCGGCCAAAACGCAAGGGCGGAGCGGCGCGATCAGGCAGGGTCGTTGCGGCGCCAGATCTCCTCGGCCAGCAGGGTCGCGAAGCTTACCCAGGCCACCAGCGGCACGCCGAGGGCCGCGGCCGCGTCGTCCTCGCGGGCCGCCGCCGCGACGTATCCGGCCGCCGTGCCGATCATCGCGCCCGCCGCGAGCGTGCCGGCGCCGGGCGCGCGGTGCCCGAAGAACACCTCGCTCCAGCCCGCGATGGCGGCCTGGTTGACGCCCCACAGCGACAGGGCGATCGTCCGCTGGCGGGACGGGGCGCGGCGCAGGAGCCGGTAGCCGCCGACGGCGAGGCCCGCCTGGATGGCCGTCCAGGCCACGCCGTAGACCGCCGCCGGCGGGGTGAAGCCGGGCTTCTCGAGGTCCTTGTACCAGCGCCGGGTGCGCGGGTGGTCCGGCGTCGGGCTCGACCGGCCGCCGACCAGCGACGCGCCCACCACCGTGCCGAGCGCGACCGCGCCCGCCGCCGCGGGCCCGAGCCCGCCGTCCTTCTGCCCCATCGCCCGTCCTCCCGTCCGCGATGCCCTGCCAACCCCTTCGCCGAACGGAAGGTCCGCGCGGCCCGTGAGGCGATCCGCGCGGGAACGCCGCCGGCCCGCCGCCGTTGCCGCCCGACGGAGGCGCGGATGGCGACGGACACGGGCGAGATCTTCAAGGCGGCGCTCGGGGGCTTCGCCCCCGGCAAGCCCGTGGCGGTGCTGTGCCACAACGACGCCGATGGCCTGTCGGCCGGCGCCCTGTTCAGCCACGCGCTGGCCCGCGCGGGGCGCGACAGCACGGTGCGCGTGATCGGCCGCGGCGAGAGCGCGTGGTCGGACGAGGTGCGGGCCGAGTTCGCGGGCCGCGACGTCGCGGGATTCGTGGTGGGCGACCTCGGCACGCGGGCCGAGGCCGTGCTGCCCGGCGTGCCCACGGTCGTGGTCGACCACCACGTGCCGCGCGGGGCCGCCGAGAGCGCCGGCGCCGTCACGGTGCTGTCCGGCTACCGCGAGGACCCCGTGCCGACGACCAGCCTCATGGCCTACCGCTGCGCCGCGGCGCTCGGCCCGGCCGAGGATCTCCTGTGGCTCTGCGCCGTGGGCCTCGTCGGCGACCTCGGCGACAAGGCGCCCTTCCCCGAGCTCGCCGCGGCCAAGAAGCTCTACACCGCCACGGCCATCCGGGACGCGGTGTCGCTGATCAACGCGCCCCGCCGCACCGCCACCGGCGACTACGGGCCGGCGCTCGACCTGCTGCTCGCGGCGGACAGCCCGAAGGACATGCTGAGCGGCCGCCACCCCGGCCTCGACGCGCTCCGGGCCGCGCGCGAGGAGGTGAAGGCCGCCACCGACGCGGCCAAGAAGATCGCGCCCAGGATCACCGGCGACTTCGCCCTGATCGAGATGGACTCGGGCTGCCAGATCCACCCGCTCATCGCGCAGCAGTGGCGCATGCGGCTCAAGGACAAGGTGGTGCTGGCGGCCAACCACGGCTACCGGCCCGGCTGGGTGCATTTCGCGGCCCGCACCGCCCTGCCCCGCAACCTCATCGCGCTCCTGCGCGAGGTGGCGCCCCCCGGCGCCGACGAGAACTACGGCGGCGGCCACGAGCAGGCGAGCGGCGGCGCGCTGAGGTGCGACGACTGGCCGGTGTTCCTCCGCAACATCGGCATCGCCCAGCCCCGTTGAACCGGGGACGGCCGCGCGCGTTCATGTTGCGACGCAACATAGACCCGAGATCGCCGTGGACCAGTTTCCCGCCCCCGACGCCCACAACATCGCGACGGCCGTGCCCTCGACCGGCTCCCTCGCGTCGGGCCGGCCGGGGCTGTTCGGGCCGCGGGCCGAGAAGGGCGTGTCGCTGGCGCTGCAGGGCGGCGGCTCGCACGGCGCCTTCACCTGGGGCGTGCTCGACGCGCTGATCGAGGACGGGCGGCTCGGCTTCGAGGCCGTGACGGGGGCCAGCGCCGGCGCGATGAACGGCGTGGTGCTGGTCGACGGCTGGCTCGCGGGCGGGCCCGACGGCGCCCGCGCGGCGCTGGAGCGCTTCTGGCGACGCGCCAGCCTCGACGGCGAGATGCGCCCCGCCCAGCGCGGCTTCGTCGACGGCTGGATCGGGCTCCTGGCCGCCAATCCCTTTCTCGACTTCTGGGCCAAGGCGCTGTCGCCCTCGCCCTACGCGATGCCGGTGGAGGTGAACCCGCTGCGCGCGGCGCTGGCCGAGTCGGTCGACTTCGACCGGCTGCGGGCCGCCGACACGGCCGCGCTCTTCGTGTCGGCCACCAACGTGTGGACCGGCAAGCTCGCGGTCTTCGAGCGGGCGGACCTCACGATCGACCACGTGATGGCCTCGGCCTGCCTGCCGACCGTGTTCAAGGCCGTGGAGATCGACGGCGTGCCGCACTGGGACGGCGGCTACCTCGGCAACCCGGCGCTCTACCCGCTGCACCGCGGCGCCCGCACGCGCGACATCCTGCTCGTGCAGATCAACCCGGTCGAGCGGCGCGAAACGCCGCGCACGAGCGAGGCGATCCAGGACCGGCTCAGCGAGATCAGCTTCAACGCCAACCTGATGCGCGAGCTGCGCGCCATCGACTTCGTTGACGGCCTGATCGCGGAAGGCCAGCTCGACCGGGCGACGTTCGAGCCCGTGCTGGTGCACCGCATCGACGGCACGGGCGAGCTCGACGACCACGCGGCCTCGACCCGGCTCGACGCCCGCTGGCGCAAGATCGTCGAGCTGCGCGACCACGGCCGCAGCGCCGCAACGGACTGGCTCGCGCAGAACTACGAGGGCGTGGGGCGGCGGGGCACGCTGGACCTCAAGGCGGCGTATCAATGAGGCGGGTCGGCTCGCCTCACGTGTCCGCGAGCCCGCCCATGTCGCCCGACGGCTTTCCGTGGCCGTGCGGCAGCGCCAGATACTGCTCCGAGCGCATCTCGACGAGGCGCGACACGGTGCGGCGGAACTCGAACACCTCGCGCCCGTCCGGCGCGTCGTAGAGGGCGTCCGGCTCGGCCTCGGCCGAGGCGACGAGCTTGACCTGCTCGTCGTAGAGCGTGTCGACGAGGTTGATGAAGCGCTTGACCACGTTGCGCTCGGCCGGGCGCATCACGCGGATGCCGTCGACCATCACGGTGCCGTAGCGGCGCGCCAGCGCCAGGAAGTCGACGGAGCCGAGCGGCGCCTCGACCAGAGCCGCGAAGGGGAAGCGCGCGACGTCGCCCACCGCCTCCGGCACGGCGATCTCGCGCCCGAGCAGCGGCACCCGCTCGGGGGCGCCGCGCGCCTGCCCCGTGAGGCTCAGGAAGGCGCGGTCGAGCGCCGCCCGCGCTTCCGCGTCGGCGGGCACGAACCAGGTCGCGGCCTCGGTCAGCTTGGCGTAGCGGAAGTCCCGCGCCGCATCGAGGCGCATCGTGTCCATCTTCTGCTGGAGCTGCGCGATGAAGGGCAGGAACAGCGTTCGGTTCAGCCCGTCGCGGTACAGGTCCTCGGGCTCGACGTTGGAGGTCGCCACCACGACGACGCGGTCGGCGAAGAGCGCGGTGAACAGCCGGCCGAGGATCATGGCGTCGGCGATGTCGGTGACGGCGAACTCGTCGAAGCACAGGAGCCGCGCTTCCGCCGCGATGGCCGCGGCGACGGGCGGGATCGGGTCGTCGCCGCGGGCCTCGCCCCGCTTCCTCGCCTGCCGCCAGGCGTGGATGCGGGCGTGGACGTCGGCCATGAAGGCGTGGAAGTGCACGCGCTGCTTGGGCTCCACCGCGGCCGCGTCGTGGAACAGGTCCATCAGCATGGTCTTGCCGCGCCCGACGTCGCCCACGACGTAGAGGCCGCGCGGCGCTTCTTCGGGCTTCGCGCCGAACAGGCGGCCGAGCAGCGAGGGTCTTCCGGCGCCGCCCGCCGCGAGGTCCGCCACGAGGGCGTCGAGCCGGGCCGCCACGGCCTCCTGGGCGGCGTCGGGCTGTAGCTCGCCCCGCGCCACGCGGGCGCGGTAGCGTTCGAGAACACCGGTCAATGCGTCACTCCCGACTGGCGCGCCGGAGGCGCTCCCGGCGTGCCTGGCGCCGGAAGCGCGCCGCCGTCAAGGGCGCCCCACCCTCACCCCACCCGCCGCGGCTCGGCCTTGAGCAGCGCCGGGACCTCGCCGGCCGGCATCGGGCGGCCGAACAGGTAGCCCTGCCCTTCCGCGCAGCCGAGCCCCCGGAGCTGGAGGAACTGCAGCGGCGTCTCGATCCCTTCCGCGATCGTGTCCATGCCGAGGTCGCGGGCGAGGCGCGTCGTGGCCCGCAGGATGGCGAGGCAACCCTCGTCGCGGCCGATGCCGGCCACGAAGGAGCGGTCGACCTTGATCTTGCTGAACGGGAAAGCGCGCAGGTAGCTCAGCGAGGCGAAGCCGGTGCCGAAGTCGTCGAGCGCGACCTGGATGCCGGCGTCGCGGAAGGCATGCAGCACGGCGAGGTTGGTGTCGTTGTCGATCAGCCGCACCGATTCGGTGATCTCCAGCTCCAGCCGCGCGGCCGGCAGGCCAGAGGCCGCGAGCGCCGTCGCCACCGCCTCGGGCAGGCCGGGCGTGATGAACTGCACGGGCGACAGGTTGACCGCCACCCGGACCGGCACGGGCCACGAGGCCGCCTCCGCGCAGGCGCTCGCCAGCACCCATGCGCCGAGCGGCACGATCAGGCCCGTCTCCTCCGCGACGGCGATGAAGGCGCCCGGGTCGACGAGGCCGCGGACGGGGTGGCGCCACCGCACCAGCGCTTCGAAGCCCGACACGGCCTCGGTGGCGAGGTCGACCTGCGGCTGGTAGTGGAGCTCGAACTCGCCGCGCTCCAGCGCGCCGCGCAGGTCCTGCTCCAGGGCGCGGCGCCGGCGCGCCTCCTCGTCCATCTGCGGCTCGAAGGCGTGGAACGTGCCGCGGCTCACGGCTTTGGCGCGCTGCAGCGCCAGCTCGGCGTGGCGCAGCAGCAGGTCGGCCCCGCCCTCGGCCGCGGCCTCGGACGGCGCCAGGGCGATGCCGATCGTGGCGCCCACCATCAGCTCCTGCCCGCCGACCGGGAAGGGCCGCCTGAAGCTGTCGAGCAGCCGCGCGGCCAGGCTTTCCGCGTCGGCCGGGCCGCCCACGGCGGACTGCACCACGACGAACTCGTCGGCGCCGAGCCGCGCCACCCCGTCCGCGCCGCGCATCTCCGCCGCCAGCCGCTCGCCGACCGCCTTGAGCAGGGCGTCGCCGACCGCGTGGCCGAGCGCGTCGTTGAAGACGCGGAAATCGTCGAGGTCGATGAGCAGCAGCGCCAAGCCCTGCGGCGCCGCGCGCCGCGCCGCCAGGGCCTGGCCGAGGATCCCCGCGAAGGACGAGCGGTTGGGCAGGCCGGTCAGGTCGTCGAAGCGGGCCGCGCGGTCGAGCCGGCGCTCCATCTCCCGGCGCTCGGTGACGTCCTCGGCGACGCCGAGCACGTAGCGCGACGGCTCCCCGGGACGCCCGGCGATCGGCACCTTGCGGGTTTGGATCGTGCGTCGCGAGCCGTTCCGCCCCGGCGTGGTGAACTCGTATTCGCAGCTCGCACCGGAGCGCATCACCTCGGCGTCGCGGGCCGCCAGGAGCGCGGCGACGTCGGGCGGGAAGATGTCGGCGTCGGTCCGGCCGACCATCCGGCCGAATTCGCCGGCCGCCTGCAGCTCCCCGGCGCGGTTGAACAGGACGTAGCGGCCGCCGTCCTGCATGTCCTTGGCGAAGACGATCGACGGGATGGTGTCGATGACGCTGTCCAGGAAGGCGCGCGTGCGGTCGAGGTCGTCGCGCCCGCGCTGCAGTTCGGTCATGTCGACCAGCGCGGTGATCACGGCCGGGCGTCCCGCGTGGACGAAGTCGGACGAGCAGGGCAGCAGGTCGACGAAGCTGCCGTCGGCCCGCAGGCTGCGCCAGGGCGCTCCGTCGGGCATGGGCATCGAGCGCCCGGCCGCGCAAAGGTCGGCCACCTCCATGCGGAGGAGGGCCGCGCGCCCGTAGCCGAACAGCTTCAGCGCGGCGTCGTTGGCGGCGAGGAAGCGGAAGCTGTCGCGGTCCCGCACCAGGATCGGCACGGGGTTGCTGTCGAACAGGAGGCGGAACGAGGCTTCGCGCCGCTTGAGGTCGGTGATGTCGACGCGGATGCCGACGGTGAGCCCGTTGCGGGTGCGCTTCTCCTCGACGCGGATCCAGCGGCCGTCGTCGAGCCGGTGCTCGAACACGCTGTCGGGCATGCCCTGGTGGCGCACACGCTCGGCGACCCACTCGTCCTCGCGCCCGACAGCGTCCGGCACCCGGCCGCTCGCGGCGACGCGGCGGACCACGGCGTCGAACGCCATCCCGACCCGCAGGAAGCCGGGCGGATGAGCGTAGATCTCGACGTAGCGGCTGTTCCAGAACAGGAGGCGGCCCGCGGCATCGAAGACCGCGATGCCTTCCGGCAGCGCGTCGAGCGCGTCGAGCAGGGCGCCGTTCTCCGGCGTCGCCGTCATGTCGCCCGCGCGTCGATCAGTCTGCGACATCGTCCTGGCCCGCTCCGGATCCGCCTCGCTGGTCCGCTCGGCCCGAAGGTAAACACCGCGAGGCTTGCAGAAAGCTTGATCCTTTTCAGCTCAAGTCGGCCGGATCTGTCCCGTGAGTTTCCCGTGGCGCAAGCAGCGTCGTGTCGAGGAACGGTTGAAACGAGCAGAAGAGGGGGAGCGGCTTGCGCCCGAACTCGAGACGTCCAAAGATGCTGGAAGCATCTGCAACTTCATGGAAAGTTGCAGCGGGGCAAATCTTCGATCAGCGTGAATTTTCCGTCACCGGGCCGGCGCCGGGGCGCCGGCCCGGCCTCGTCAGCGCAGGATGCCCCGCACCGGGTGGAGCGGCGGCGGGACCTCCGCGTCGCGCACCGCCTGGCGCAGGTCGATCTCGATCGTGCGGGTGATGGCGCTCATGGGCACGTCGTAGACGGAGCGCTTGAACGGGTCCTCGAGGTGGCGGCCCGATTCGTCGAGCGCCAGGAACACGAAGCCGATCACCGCCGAGCCGAGCGGCGTCAGGATGTTGAGGTCGGGCACGATGCCGAAGGGCAGCATCAGGCAGTAGGCGGTGACGAAGACGCGCGAGAAGGCCGCGTATTGCTGCGGCATCGGCGTGTTGCGGATGCGCTCCAGCCCGCCCTGGCTGTCGGTCAGGGCCGTCAGCGTGGTGTTGACCGCGGCGGCCTCGATGCCGTCGAGCCAGCCGTCGTGCCGGGCCCGGGTGAGGAGCTCCGCCATCTCGCGCTGGATAGCGAAGGGCGGGTTGGCGGCCTTGGTGACCCGCGCCAGCGTTTCGGGCGGCAGGAAGGACGCGATGTCGTGCGCGGGATCCTCGCGGCGCATGAAGCAGCGCAGCGCGTGGGCCCAGGCGATCTGATGGTGCACCAGGGCGTGGCGCAGCGGCGCCGCCTCGGCGGGCGCCAGGAGCAGCGTCAGCGTGCGGGCATAGGAGCGGGAGTTGTTGAGCACCGCGCCCCACAGGGTGCGCGCTTCCCACCAGCGCGCGTAGGCGGTGTTGTTGCGCACGCCGAGGAACACGGCGAGGCCCGTGCCGAGCAGCGGCAGCGGCAGTCCGGCCGGGACGATCCAGGTCCAGCCGAGGACCACGTAGGCGAAGGTCACCAGCGTGTCGAGCAGGAACAACGCCACGAGAGGGCGCCACACCTCGCGCAGCGTGTCGGTGATGCGGAAGCGATCGACGACGACCATCAGGCGGACGCCTTCCGCTTCAGGCCCTGGTTCTCCTCGAAGGGCACCATGCGCCCCTGCGCCGCGTCGTGGACCGCGATGCCGCCGGACTCGATGTCGTAGACCCAGCCGTGCAGTTGGACCTTGCCGCTGGCCATGCCGGCCGCGACGGTGGGATGGGTCGACAGGTGCTGGAGCTGGGTGACGACGTTCTGCTCCACCAGCGCCTGGATCTTCGCGTCGCCGTCGAGCTCGGGGTGGAGCACCTCCACGACCGAGCGCGCCGCGTGGGCGTTGCGCAGCCAGGAGCGCACGGTCGGCATCTTCTCCAGGGCGGCGTCGCCGCGGATCAGCCCCGCCATGGCGCCGCAGTTGGAATGGCCGCAGACCACGATGTCGGACACGCCGAGCGCCGCGACCGCATATTCCACGACGGCGGAGACGCCGCCCATCATCTCGCCGTAGGCCGGCACGATGTTGCCGATGTTGCGGCACACGAAGAGCTCGCCGGGCTCGGTCTGGGTGATCATCTCGGGCACCACGCGGCTGTCCGCGCAGGTGATGAACAGGATGCGCGGGTTCTGGCCCTTCGCCAGCTCCTCGAAACGCTCGCGCCGCTCCGGATACACGTGGTCGCGAAACTCGCGCACGCCGTCGAACAGCCGCTCGACGGGGTCCTCCTCCAGCGTGGAGGTCGGGGCGGCACGGGGGTCGGACATCGGGGGGCTCCGGGGAGGCGGGAGGGTTCGGGGGTGGCGCGAGGATCCGCGCTGCACTGCGGCATGGCAATGCGGAAAGCGGCGGCCTGGTTCTCGCCGGACGGGGCGCCAAGTCCCGCCCCGGCCTGGTCCGACGAAACTAGAACCCTGTTATCGCGGGGCGATCCGCGCCGCGGGCCGGCCGGATGAAGTTTCGTCCACACCGGTCCGGCCGGCGCGTCATGCCGCATGGGAAGCCCGTCACGCTCCGGGCGCAAACTCACCATTTGATGGCCCAGCGCCGGCGAAGGCTCGCCGCGCCCGATCCGAAAGACAGCCCGTTTGACCCGTCCCCTGAACCTGCTGATCGTGGAAAGCGAGCCCGAGGAGGCCCGCGACGCCCGGCGCGGCGCGACCGGCCGCTCCAGCGGGGAAACCTACGTCGAGACCCTGAAGGGGCTGGCGCCCGGCGCGCGCTTCGCCATCCACCGCCCGCAGGAAGCGGGGCGGCCGCCGGAAGCGCTCGACGCCTACGACGGCGTGTTCCTGACCGGCTCGCCGCTGCACGTCTACCACGACAACCACGCGGTGCGGGCCAACGTGGACTTCATGCGCGCCGTCTTCGACGCAGGGCTACCGAGCTTCGGATCCTGCGCGGGGCTGCACATCGCGGTGGCGGCGGCGGGCGGCACGGTGCGCCGCAACCCGGACGGCCACGAGGTCGGCCTCGCCCGCCGCATCGTGCCGACGCGCGAGGGCACGCGCCATCCGATGCTCGACGGCCGCCCCGCGGCCTACGACGCCCCCGCGGTGCACGGCGACGAGGTCGAAATGCTGCCCGAGAACGCGACGCTGCTCGCCGGCAACGCCGCCTCGCCCGTGCAGGCGGCCGAGATCCGTTGCGGGGCCGGCACGTTCTGGGGCGTGCAGTACCACCCGGAGCTGCCGCTCGATCAGCTCGCCCAGGCGATCCGCCGCCAGGCGGACGGGCTCGTCGAGCGCGGCCTCGCGCGCGACGAGGCCGACGTCGAGGCACAGGCGGCGCTGTTCGAGGCGCTGGGCCGCGAGCCGGACCGGCTCGACGTGGCGTGGCGCCTCGGCGTCGACCGCGAGGTGGCGGAGGAGGGCCGCCGCACGGCCGAGCTCGGCAACGCGCTGCGCCACCTGATCGCGCCGGAGCGGGCCCGCCGCGGCCGGGGCTGACCCCGGCTCGCCCCGTTCAGAGCCGCAGCCCTTCCGCGGCCAGCGCGTCGGGGCAGCGCTGCCGGAACGGGAAGAATCCCTTGGTGGCGAGCGGCCACAGGGCCTCGTCCCATGGGCGTCGCACCCGGACGAGCGGCAGGCCGCCCTCGCGCAGCGGCCCGGCCAGCGCCGCCAGCGCGTCCGCCACCGGGCCGACCGGCGCGTAGGGCGCCACGACGCTGCGGGCGCCCGCAGCGTGCGCCGCCGCCAGCACGGCCTCGGGCCCCATGCCGTCGAGCACGGCTGCCTCGCAGCCGAAGCGCGACCGCGCCCGCGCGGCGGCGTCCCCCGCCGCGGCCTCGACGAAGCGGCGCGCCGCCGCGCCGAAGGGCCAGTCCGCCGAGCCGCCCGTCGCCGCGAGCGCGCCGACGACGCGCGCCCCGCCCGGCACGAGGCTTTCCGGCCCGAAGTCCTCCGGGTGCATCAGCAGCAGCGCCGGCCCCTCCGGCGCTGGGTCGGGTTCGGGCAGCGCGCGGGCGGGGCCCAGCGGCTCCTCGACGAGCGTCGGGGCCTCCTCGGCCAGCCCATGCGGGCTGAAGCGGCCGAAGGTGTGGCGCGCGATGTTGTCCGCCGTGGCGCGGTAGGTCTTGCCGGGCGTCTGCAGCCCCGCGACCCAGCGCCACGACAGCGTGTTCGAGGCCGGGTCGGCGTCGACGAGGTGGCGCAGGAAGAAGTCCGCGCCGAGCGCCCAGGGCAGCCGCAGCGTGAAGATCCAGATCGAGGCGAACCACATGCGCGCGTGGTTGTGCAGGTAGCCGTGCTCCACGAGCTCGCGCGCCCAGTCGTCGAAGCCGTCGATCCCGGTGCGGCCCTCCTCGGCGGCCGCGACCGCGCGGGCGAGCCCGCCCGAGCGCGCCATCGCGTCCCGCCCCGCGTCGCGCTCGGCGAGGAAGCGCGTCCAGGCCGCGGGCCTGAGCTCCAGCCAGCCCTTGAAGTAGGTGCGCCACAGCACCTCGGTGACGAACTTGTCGGCGCCCTGCGCGCCGTGGCGGTCGAGCGCCGCGGCGATCACCTCGCGCTCGGTGAGGAGCCGGTAGCGCAGGTAGGGCGACAGGGCGGAAACGCTGCGCTCGGCGCCCGGCCCGGCGTCGCCGTTGCGGTTCTCCGCGTAGGCGCGGCCGGCGCGAGGCAGGAAGGCCGCGAGCCGGTCGAGCGCCGCGGCGCGGGTGGCCACGAAGGCGGGTGTGGCCCCGTCCACCTCGACCGGCGTCCCGGCCGGCATCGCGGCGGCGCTCACGCGGCCGCCCCGCGTTCGAGCCGCACGGCCAGGCGCTGCAGCCGCGGCCGGACGCGCAGGAAGGCGAGGTAGAGCCGCTCCAGCCCGGCGAGCACCAGGGGGTGGCGGGCCGCGAGGCCGAGCGGGCGCAGGCGCGGGATGGCGCGCCACATCGCCGCGAAGGCGGCGGCGCCCGACACCATGCGCCCGTCCTCCAGCGCGTGGAAGCGGGCGAGCAGGTCGGCGCGGTCGACCGGGCAGGCGCCGCCGCCCTCATCGTCGGCGTCCACGAAGCGGATCGCGCCCGGCGGGGCGAGCCGCCGCATCAGGGCGATCTCGCGGCGGCACAGCGGGCAGCCGCCGTCGAACCAGACTGTGAGTGTCGTCATGGCCGGGAGATGGGGCGGCACGTCCCCGGGTCGAGGAGCGCGGCGCCCTGCCGCGCTCGGAGCGACGATCAGTGGTGCACGACCGCGTTCGGGTATTTGCGCTTCTCCATGCGCCGCACGTTGACGCCGTTGTCGTAGAGCGGGCTGCAGGGGTTCGTGTTGGCGCGGCTCGGCTGGGCGGCGTTGATGCCGCTCGACGCCCTGTCGGAGCCGAGGCCGTTGCCCATGTGGCACTTCGATTGGGCCGACGCGCCCGTGGCGGCCGCGGCCGAGAGCACGAGGACCGCGGTCGCGAGTGGTGTTTTGAGCCGCATGGGATGCACCTGTCGGTTGGGGGTCCGGCCTAACGCCGATGGTGCGACGAAGTTTGCGTCCCGCCGCGGCCCCGCGGCGTTTGAGCTCGGCCGTCGGGCCGCAGGAGGGTGGAGCATGAGGATCGCGATCGTCGGGGCGGGGCTCGCGGGCCTGAGCTGCGGGGCGCGCCTCGCCGGCGCCGGCCACGCCGTGTCGCTGTTCGACAAGGGGCGCGGCCCCGGCGGGCGCCTGTCCCACCGCCGCGCCGAAACGCCGCTCGGCGAAGCGCGCTTCGACCACGGCGCCCAATATTTCACCGCGCGCGACCCCGGCTTCCGCCGGCAGGTCGACGCCTGGGTGCGCGACGGGCTCGCGGCGCCCTGGCCGGCGGCGGGCGACGACGCCCTCGTCGGCGTGCCCGGCATGAACGCCCCCGCGAAGGCGCTGGCGGCGGGGCTCGACGTGCGGTGTTCGGCGCGGGTCGAGCGTCTGACGCGCGAGGGCGGGGCCTGGCGCCTCGCGGGCGAGGGTGTGGACGCCGGCCCCTTCGACGCCGCCGTGGTCGCGGTGCCGGCCGAGCAGGCGGGCGCGCTGGTGCGCGACCACGCCCCGGACTTCGCCGACGCCGCGGACGCGACCCCGGCCGCGCCGTGCTGGACCGTCATGGCGGCCTTCCCGGAGCGGCTGGCGACCCTCGACGACGTGGTGAAGCGCCGCGGGCCCGTCGGCTGGGCGGCGCGCGACTCCGCCAAGCCCGGCCGCTCGGGGCCGGAGTCCTGGGTCGTGCAGGCGGGCCCGGACTGGTCGCGCGAGCACCTGGAGGAGGCGCCGGCCGCCATCGTGCCGAAGCTCCTCGCCGCGCTGGCCGACGCGGCGGGCGGCCCCCTGCCCGAGCCCGCGGCGGCCTCGGCCCACCGCTGGCGCTACGCCCGCTCGGGGAGCCTCGGCCGGGACGCGCTGTGGGATGCCGAAACCCGGCTCGGCGTCTGCGGCGACTGGCTGCTCGGCCCGCGCGTGGAATGCGCCTGGATGTCGGGCTTCAGGCTGGCGGGGATGATCGGGGCCGCGTGAGCGGCCGGGTCCCGGGCGCGCCGAGCGCCTTCCCTCAACCGTCGTCGCGAGCGAGGCGATCCAGGACCGTGGTGAGCCGCCCGGAAGGCCGCCGCGGCGCGCCCCGTCCCAGAGGGGTCGGCTGGACCGCGTCGCTCCGCTCGCGATGGCGGTGGAAACGGCGGTGCCGGATCCATCCGGAGCGAGCGGGCGGCTGCCCCGCGGCTCTACTTCTTCTTGCCGATCGGCTCGGTCGAGCCGCGGGTCATCAGGCCGGCGGCCTCGCTCGTGGCGCCGGCCTTGGGCTTGGCGTCCTTCTTCGGCTTGCCCTTGCTTTCCTTCTTAGGCTTGTCGCCCTTGGCCATGGCGGTCTCTCCGTCGACGCTCGCTCGCGGTCGGCGGGAGCGCCGACCGCGGCAGCATAGGCCGGGACCGGCGCGCTTCGCCAGGGGGCGGGGCTACTCGCCGAGCAGCCCCATGTCGACCTCGCCGAAGCTCGCGGTGAGCTTGGCCTCGTCGAAGTCTCCCGTGTTGGGGTCGCCGGTGCGGCTGAAGGCGAGCGCGCCGGCGTGCTTGGCCGCGGCCGCCTGGGCGCGGCGCCGGGCACTCTCGGCGTTGGGCGCTTCCGCCGGCTCCAGCGGCACGAGGTCGCCCTCCTCGCTGCGGGCGAAGGCCACCACGACGTGATAGGTGATCGGAATCGGGAGAGCCTCCTCGTCGGGTCGGCGCGGTCGGGCGCCGACGAAATCGTAACCGCCGTCGGCGATGGTGCGGCGTCGGGGAGCGGGTGCGATGGCGATCAGATACGTGGACATCGAGCCCGAAGACGGCAAGGCGAAGCCCGCCAAGGCGGCGGCCGGACCCGCCCCCGCGTCCGTCCCCGCGCCGCCGCCCGCCGACGAGGCGCCCGCCCCGGCCGCCAAGCCCAAGCGCCGCAAGAAGTAGGCCTCCCCTCCCCCCTCGTCGCGATATTTCGGCCGAACCAGTCCCCGCCGGGATCGTTCTGACAGGCCGCCTTGGGCCGGATCCTTGCATCCGGGGGGCGAGAGACTGTCGGGATCGAGGATCACGCATGACCACACGGCCTTCCGCGCGGCGCTTCCCCATGGGGGCGGAGCTCCTCGACCGCGGCTGCTCCTTCCGCGTCTGGGCGCCGGACCACCCCACCGTGACCCTGGTGCTGGAGGGCGGCGGCGAGCACGTGCTCGAACCCGAGCGGGACGGCTACCACGCCGCGACCGTGCCGGGGGTCGAGGCCGGCGCCCTGTACCACTATCGCCTCAGCGGCGACGACACGCTCTACCCCGACCCGGCCTCGCGCTCGCAGCCCGAGCGGCCGATGGGCGCCTCGCAGGTGGTCGACCCCCGCGCCTACCGCTGGACCGACGGCGACTGGAAGGGCGTCACCATCGTCGACCAGGTGCTCTACGAGATGCACGTCGGCACCTTCACGCCCGAGGGCACCTGGGCGGCGGCGGCGGACAAGCTGCCCTTCCTGAAGGACGTCGGCGTCACGGTCGTCAACATGATGCCGGTCAACGAGTTTCCGGGCCGCTTCGGCTGGGGCTACGACGGCGTCGACCTGTTCGCGCCCACCCACCTCTACGGCAAGCCCGACGACCTGCGCGCCTTCGTCGACAGGGCCCACGGCCTCGGCATGGGCGTGATCCTCGACGTGGTCTACAACCACATCGGCCCGGACGGGAACTTCCTCAAAGCGTTCGGGAAGGACTACTTCACCGACCGCCATTCGACGGAATGGGGCGAGGCGCTGAACTACGACGGCCCCAACAACACCGGCATGCGCGACCTCGCCGTGTCCAACGCCGCCTACTGGATCGCCGAATACCACTTCGACGGCCTGCGCCTCGACGCGACGCAGAACATCTACGACGAATCCGACGACTACGTGGTGGCGGCGCTGGGGCGCGCGGCCCGCGAGGCGGCGGGGGAGCGCAGCATCATCATCGTGGCCGAGAACGAGCCGCAGGACTCCGACCTCGTGCGCCCGGCGACCCAAGGCGGCGCCGGCCTCGACGGCGTGTGGAACGACGACCTCCACCATTCCGCCATGGTGGCCGCGACGGGCCGCAACGAGTTCTACTACCACGACTTCGAGGGCTCGCCGCAGGAGTTCATCTCGGCCGCCAAATACGGCTACCTGTTCCAGGGCCAGCGCTTCGGCTTCTCGGACGAGCGGCGCGGCGTGCTGGCGCTCGACCTCAAGCCCGACGCCTTCGTGACCTTCGTGCAGAACCACGACCAGGTGGCGAATTCGGCGCGCGGCTGGCGCCTGCACCAGCTCACCAGCCCGCCGCGGGCGCGGGCCCTGACCGCGCTGTCGCTGCTGATGCCCGGCACGCCGATGCTGTTCCAGGGCCAGGAGTTCTGGGCCTCGACGCCGTTCCTGTATTTCGCCGACCACCGGCCCGAGCTCGCCAAGCTCGTGCGCGAGGGACGCCACAAGTACATGGCGAACTTCCCCTCGCTCGCGACCGCGTCGGGCCAGAAGCAGCTCGTCGACCCCGAGGCGGACGAGACCTTCGAGCGCTGCAAGCTCGACTGGCGCGAGGCGGAGGCCAACGCCGCCGTCGTGGCGATGCACCGCGACCTGCTCGCCCTGCGCCGCACGGACCGCGCCTTCTCGTCCCACCACCGTCCGGCCTGCGACGGCGCCGTGATCGGGCCCGACGCCTTCGTGCTGCGCTTCTTCGAGAGCCACGGCGACGACCGGCTGCTGATCATCAACCTCGGGCGCGACATCGACCGCAAGAGCTTCCCCGAGCCGCTGGTGGCGCCCCCGCGCGGCAAGAGCTGGGAGGTGCTGTGGTCGAGCGAGGAGCCCGACTACGGCGGCACCGGCACGGCCGAGTTCGAGACCGCCAAGGGCTGGCACCTGCCCGCCAACACGCTGCTGGTGCTCAAGGGCCGGTAGGCGACGGCCGGTGCAGGCTTACATGTGTCGATCTCCAGAACACATCCCCCTCGACACGATCAAATGATAGTCTACATCGGCCGATGCTGCGACATTCGGGCCACTTCGGGCGTCCCGGCACAATAGTGCGATGCGCCGGGGCGGCCCGTTACGCTCTGTTGAGAGTCTGCGACGTAACGCTGTTTACGCGTGAGGCCGGCCCGCGGTGGGCCGGGCGAGCGTGGGACAGGGGTTCGCAGCGTCATGCAAGCGTCGAGGCCGCAACGGGGTGAGAGCTTCGGCCGTCCGTCGTCCGACGGGGGCGCCATGGCGGCGACCTTCCTCGACGGCGCCCCGGGCGGCGTCCTGCTCGTCGGGCGCGACGGCCGGGTGGCGCTGTGCTCGTCCGAGGCGCGGCGCCTCCTCGGGCTCGCCGCGGACGTGGTCGGCCTGTCCCTGCGCCACCTCCTGTCCGCCCTCGGACGGGGCCGGGCCGACGAGCGGCGCGTCGCGCTGATGCGGCTGCGCGGGCCGCTGCGCCGCGGCGAGGCCGTCACGCTGGCGCTCGCCTTCGCGGGCGTGCCGGTGCTGCTCGACGTGGCGCCGCTCGGACAGGCGGGGTGGTCCGTGACGGTCGAGGCCGCGGCGGCCCGCGCGGCCCGGCTCGACGGCGGCTCGGCCGGCACCGTCGATGCCCTGACCGGCCTCGCGAACCGCGTCCGCTTCGGGACCCGGCTCGACGAGGCCCGCGCGCGGCTCGACCGGCAGGGCGAGGGCTTCGCCGTGCTGGCCGTCGACCTCGACCGCTTCAAGCACGTCAACGACACGCTTGGCCACCCGATCGGCGACGCGCTGCTGCGCAAGGTCGCGGAGCGGCTCGAGATCACGCTGCGGCCCACCGACACGGTCGCGCGGCTCGGCGGCGACGAGTTCGCGGTTGTGCAGAGCGACGCGTCCGGGCCCGAGGAGGCCGGGACCCTGGCCAAGCGCATCGTCGACCTCCTCGGCCGCGCCTACGTGGTCGACGGGCACCTCGTCAACATCGGGGCCAGCGTCGGCGTGGCGCTCGCCCCCGCGGACGGCACCGATCCCGCCGCCCTGATGCGCTGCGCCGACCTCGCGCTCTACCGCGCCAAGCTCGACGGGCGCGGCGCCTTCCGCTTCTTCGAGCCCGAGATGGACGCGCGCGTGCAGGCGCGGCGGCAGTTGGAGCTCGACCTGCGCCGCGCCGTGGCGGCGCACGAGTTCGAGCTCGTCTACCAGCCGCAGTTGAACCTCGAAACGGAGCGCCTCGTGGGCTGCGAGGCCCTGATCCGCTGGCGCCACCCGGTGCGGGGCACGGTGTCGCCGGCCGAGTTCATCCCGCTCGCCGAGGAGATCGGCCTCATCGTGCCGATCGGCGAGTGGGTGGTCCGCACGGCCTGCCGCGAAGCCGCGTCCTGGCCCGGGGACCTGACGATCGCCGTCAACCTGTCGCCGGCCCAGTTCAAGAGCAGCAGGCTGGTGCAGGCCATCGCCTCGGCGCTCTCGTCCTCCGGCCTCGCGCCGCACAGGCTGGAGCTGGAGATCACCGAGGGCCTGCTGCTCCACGACAACGCCGCCAACATCGCCACGCTCCACGCCCTGCGCGACCTCGGCCTGCGCATCTCCATGGACGATTTCGGCACCGGCTATTCGTCGCTGAGCTACCTGCGCTCCTTCCCCTTCGACAAGATCAAGATCGACCGCTCCTTCGTGTCGGGCATCCCCAAAGCGGCCGGCGGCGACCACATGGCGATCGTGCGCGCCGTGGCGAGCCTCGGGGCCGCGCTCGGCATGGCCACCGTCGCCGAGGGCGTCGAGACGCTCGAACAGATGAGCCACATCCGCCGCGAAGGTTGCACCGAGGTGCAGGGCTACTTCATCTCCCGCCCCGTCCCCCCCGCCGAGATCGCCCGCCTCTTCGCCGAGCAGGCGGGCGCCGACCGACACGCCTCCCTCCCCCTGAGCCTGGCAGCCGCGCGATGAACGACCTTTACCGCCTGATCTACACCAGCCGGAACTTCCTCGGCGGCAGCGACGCCGAACAAGCCGCCGCCGTGGACGGCATCCTGGCCGTCTCCAAGCGCAACAACGCCCGCGTCGGCGTGACCGGGGCGCTGCTGTTCAACGCCGGCTTCTTCGCCCAGATCCTCGAAGGGCCCCGCGCTGCCGTCGAGACCACCTTCGAGCGCATCCAGCGCGACACTCGCCACAGCGACGTCAGCGTGCTGCAGTGCGAGCCCGTCGCGGCGCGCGGCTTCCCCAACTGGTCGATGGCCTTCGTGGGCCAGGGGTCGCAGGGGCGGACGCTGTGGGGCGACGTCGCGGAACAGACCGGCTTCGACCCCGCGCACGTCGAGGCGGACCGGCTCTTCGCCACCCTGCTGACCATCGTGGAGCGGGGTGAGAACGAGGACACCCCGGCCCCGCCGCCGCCCGCGCGCGGGCCGGGCCTCGACGTCGAGCGGCTGCGCGGCGCGCTGCGGGACCGGGCGCCCGCGGTCGCCCCGGCACCGGCGGGCGGCGAGTCCGGCGTGCTGCGCGCCGCGCTCGACGAGGAGCGCCGGCGCACGACCGGGCTGCGCCGCGAGCTCGACGACGCCCGCATCGCGCTCGCGGCGGCGCGGGCGGAGGTCGAGGCCGCGGAGCGCCTGAGCGAGGTGTGGGCCGAGCGCGCCCGCGCCATGGCGGCCATCCTGGCGCGCGAGCCCGGCCTCGCCCGCCCCGACGAGGCGGCGCCGGAGCAGGCCCGGCCGACGCTGGTGCGCCGAGCCGGCTGACGGCGCATCGGGCTGCGGGAGCCGGTCTGGCCAGCGCGGCGCCGATCGGGCAAGGTGCCGCCCTCCCCCACCGAGCGACGGGCCACCCCGATTCAGTCCGACATGCCGCACCCGGCCGCCGAGCCTGAGACCTGGCCCCCGCGCCGCCGGTCCTTTGCGCTGCCCGGGGTCCTGATCGCCATGGCGCTCGTGGCGGCGGCCTCCGGCGGCTACATGGTGTGGCACGCCCCGCTGGCTCCCGACCCCGACGGCGGGCTGCGCTGCACCCGCGCCTTCGACGCCCGGATGCGCGCGGCGCGGGGCGGCAGCGACGCCGACCTCCTGAAGCTCAGCGACGAGGCGCTGGCGGCCGGCTGCGGCCGGCAGAGCTACGACGCGGCCGACCTCGTGGGCGCGGAGGCGGCGGCCCGGCTCTGCGCGCGCCCGGCCGCCGCCGCCGATGCCGCGCTGAAAATTCTCTGCACCCGTTGAGGGGTCGGACTATCCTAAGATCGAGAATCTGACCGTCGCCTGCATCTTACGACGGGTCTGCCCATTGAAGCGCAGATCACGGAGAAATGAGCGATGGCTAAGATTGTGGTGGTGACGGGCGCCGGAGCCGGCGTCGGCAGGGCCGTGGTGACGGAATTTGCCAAGCACGGCTACGACGTGGCGCTGCTGTCGCGCGACCCGGACCGCCTGGAGCGCGCCGCCTACGAGACGCGCCGCCAGGGCGTGCGCGCCCTGCCGATCCCCACCGACGTCGCGGACGCCGCCGCCGTCGAGGCCGCCGCGGAGCGCGTCGAGAAGGAGCTCGGACCCATCGACGTGTGGGTCAACGTGGCCTTCTCGACCGTCTTCTCGCCCGTGGCCGACATCACGCCCGAGGAAGCGCTGCGCGGCACGGAGGTGACCTACCTCGGCCAGGTCTACGGCATGATGTCGGCGCTGAAGCGGATGCGCCCGCGCAACCGCGGCTCCATCGTCAACGTCGGCTCGGCCCTGACCTACCGCTCGGTGCCGCTGCAGTCGATCTATTGCGGCGCCAAGGCGGCCATCCGCGGCTTCACGGATTCGCTGCGCTCCGAGCTGATCCACGACAAGCTCGACATCCACCTCTGCATGGTGGACCTGCCGGCCGTGAACACGCCGCAGTTCAACTGGGCGGTCAACAAGCTCGGCTTCATGGCCCAGCCCGTGCCGCCGATCTACCAGCCCGAGGTGCCGGCCCGCGCGGTCTATTTTGGCGCCACCAACAAGCGCCGCGAGATCTGGGTCGGCTGGCCCACCGTGCAGGCCATCTGGGCCAACCGCATCGCCCCGGCCTTCGCGGACCGCTACCTCGCCAAGTTCGGCTACACGTCCCAGACCACCGACCAGAAGCTGCCACCCAACTACAAGGGGAACCTGTGGGAGCCCGTGAAGGGCGACTACGGCGCGCACGGCCGCTTCGACGCGAAGTCGCGGACGGGCTCGCTCGAGATGTTCACCGACCGCCACCGCGACGGCGTCTATGCCGGTGCGGCGATTTTGGCCGGCATCTTCGTCTTGCATCAGCTCGCCAAAAAGTACGATTTCTGAACTCCTCATAGGTCTGGAGGTCGATCGCCCATGGATTTCACGGCGCTCCTGCTGTCGCGGATGCAGTTCGCATTCACGGTCTCGTTCCACATCATCTTTCCGGCCTTCACGATCGGGTTGGCGGCCTGGCTGATGACGCTGGAGTTGTTCAGCTACTTCAAGAAGAAGCCCATCTACCGTCGGCTCTTCGACTTCTGGCTGCGCATCTTCGCCGTGGCGTTCGGCCTCGGGGTGGTGTCGGGCATCGTGATGGCGTTCCAGTTCGGCACGAACTGGAGCGAGCTGTCGCGCCGCTCGGGCGACATCCAGGGCGGCCTCCTGGCCTATGAGAGCTTCTCGGCCTTCATGCTCGAGGCGGCCTTCTTCGGCATCCTCATCTTCGGCCGCAAGCGCGTGCCGCCGCTGGTCTACCTCCTGGCCACGGTGGCGATCTCGCTCGGCACGGACCTGTCGTCCTTCTGGATCCTCGTCAACAACAGCTGGATGCAGCATCCGACGGGCTTCGTGATGGGCCCGAAGGACACCTTCGTGCCTGTCGACTGGGTGCAGATCCTGTTCAACTACGTGACGATCGTCCGCTGGCTGCACATGATCTTCGCGGCCTACGTCACGACGTCGTTCTGCGTCGCCGCCACCGGGGCCTGGTACGCGCTCCAGAAGCGCAACGACGCGGAAGCCAGGATCATGCTGCGCTTCGGCCTCGGCCTCGCGGCCGTGCTGGTGCCGGTGCAGCTCGTCTGCGGCCACCTCGTCGGCGGCTACGTGGTCAACGACCAGCCCTCCAAGATCACCGCGCTCGAGGGCCGCTGGCACGCCCAGCAGCCCGCCGGCGAGGTTCTGATCGGCTGGCCGAACCCGGCGCAGGAGCGCAACGACTTCCAGATCGCCCTGCCGCCGCCCTTCGGCAGCATCATCGACTCGGGCAGCCTGACCGCGCGCGAGCCCGGCATCGTCGACATCCCGGTGCAGGACCGCCCGTTCGTCTACATCATCTTCTTCACGTTCCGCATCATGGTGGGGCTCGGCCTGATCATGCTGGCGCTCGCGTGGTTCGGGACGTTCCTCGGCTGGCGCCGCAAGCTGATGACGACGCGCTGGTTCCTGTGGCCCGTGTTCATGAGCTTCCCCATCGGCTTCCTGGCGACGCTGATGGGCTGGTTCACGGCCGAGACGGGGCGGCAGCCCTGGGTCGTCTACGGCCACCTGCGCACCGCGGACGCGATCACGCCCGCGCTCACCACCGGCACCGTGGCGTTCACGCTGCTGCTGTTCGGCACCATCTACTCGGTGATCTTCATCGCCGGCACCTACTACATCTACCGCACCCTCAGGCGTGGCCCCGAGGCGCTCGACCGGCCCGTCGAGGACACGACCACCAACGCCAAGCGGCCGCTGTCGATCCCCGGCGGCAGCCCGCACGGCGCCTCGTCGAAGACCGGCACCGGCGCGCCGGGCCGCCCCCGCCCCACCCCGGCCGAGTGAGGGCGACCCGTGCTCACCTTCTGGTCCGCGGCCCTCGGCCTCTCGCTCCTGCTCTACGTCCTGCTCGACGGATTCGACCTCGGCATCGGCGTGCTGTTCCTGTTCGCGCCCTCCGAGCGGCACAGGCGCCACATGATGGACGCCGTCTCGCCCGTGTGGGACGGCAACGAGACGTGGCTCATCATCTCGGGGGCGACGCTGTTCGGCGTCTTCCCCGCCGCCTACGCGATCCTGCTCGGGGCCTTCTACATCCCCGTCATCGTCATGCTGTGCGGTCTCATCCTGCGCGGCGTCGCCTTCGAGTTCCGGTCGAAGACGCTGCACATGCGCTGGCTGTGGACGCTGAGCTTCGGCGTCGGCTCGATCGTGGCGGCCTTCACGCAGGGCGCCGCCATCGGCGCCTTCGTGCAGGAGCTGCCGGTGCGCGACGGCATCTACGTCGGCTCCGCCTTCTCGTGGGTGTCCTGGTACTCGATCCTGTGCGGGTTCGGCCTCGTGTTCGGCTACGCGCTGCTCGGCGCCTGCTGGCTGATCCACAAGACCGAGACGGAGGTCCGCGACTTCGGCTACGCCGTCATGCCGCGCATCCTCGCCGGCCTCGCGGCCTTCCTGGTGCTCGCAGCGATCGGGCTCTTCGCCTTCCACATGCGCGTCGCCGGCACGTGGTTCGAGCGGCCCTGGCTCCTGGTCCCGCTCGCCGTCGGCGCGCTGGCCGGCGCCCTGCTGGTCTACGGGGTGTGGAAGCGGATCGACAGGCTCCCGCTGCCCATGACCGTGGTCATGTTCGTCGCGGCCTTCGTCACCATGGTGGGCTCGCTCCTGCCCTTCATCGTGCCGTTCTCGCTGACCATCGCGGAGGCGGCGGCCCCGCCCGCGAGCCTGGCCTTCATGTTCTGGGGCATCGGCCTCGTGATCTATCCCGTCACGCTGATCTACACCGCCGCGGTCTACTGGGTGTTCCGGGGCAAGGTGCAGCCGCTCGGCGAATACGAGGGCGACGACCTCCCCGAGCCGGGGAGCGTCCTCGCCGAGGCGACCGTCGCGGTGGAGCTCGCGCGGCGCGACCTCGCCTCGACGATGGCGGATCTCAAGTCCAACCTCACCCCGGCCCACGTCATGGAGGACGCGTCCCGCGCCGGCCGCGCGGCGCTCGGCGCGGCCGTCCACCGGGGCGCGGAGATCGCCCGCACCCCGGAAGGCGCTGCCGCCATCGGGCTCGGCGCGATGGCCCTGCTCCGCGCCTTCCTCCGGCCGCGCCAGCCGAAACGCTGACGCGCCGCCCCCTCCCCGTCCAGGACACCTCCCATGAGTTCACGCATCGCGGATTACGGCCTCGTCGGCGACGGCCAGACCACGGCCCTCGTCGGGCGCGACGGCTCCGTCGACTGGCTGTGCTGGCCGCGCTTCGACAGCGACGCCTGCTTCGCGGCCCTGCTCGGGGACGAGCGGCACGGCTCCTGGTCGTTCAGCCCCAAGGCGAAGGTCACGGGCCAGTCGCGCCGCTACGAGGAGGACACGCTGGTCCTCCAGACCGACGCCGAGGTCGAGGGCGGCGCCTACCGCATCACCGACTTCATGCCGATGCGCGACGGCGACCTGTCGTCGCTCGTGCGGATCGTCGAGGGCCTGTCGGGCGAGGTCGCGCTCGACATGGTGCTGAAGCTCCGCTTCGCCTACGGCACGGTGCCGCCCTGGTGCGAGGCGACGGAGCGGGGCATCACCGCGAAGATCGGCCCCGACCAGGTGAGCCTCGACGCGCCCGTGGAGGTCGCGCTCGACGACGACGTCGCGACGGCGCAGTTCACCGTCCGCGAAGGCCAGCGCCTCGCCTTCGTGCTCTCCTATTCGTCGCTGATGGACACGGCCCTGGCGTCCGGCCAGAAGCGCCCCCCGGAGCAGGATGACCGGCTCGACGCCGAGCGGGCGCTCGCCGACACGCGGGACCACTGGCGCCGCTGGATCGGCCGCTTCGACGCGAAGCGCACGCGCTGGCCGGAGGTCGTCAAGCGCTCGCTCATCACGCTCAAGGCGATGCAGCACCACCTCACCGGCGGCCTCGTCGCGGCGCCGACCACGAGCCTGCCGGAGCTCGCCGGCGGCGACATGAACTGGGACTACCGCTACTGCTGGCTGCGCGACGCCTCCTTCACGCTGACGGCCTTCCTCAACGCGGGCTTCACCGAGGAGGCGACGGCCTGGCGCGACTGGCTGCTGCGCGCGGTGGGCGGCGCGCCGGAGAAGATGCAGATCATGTACCGGCTCGACGGCGGCCGGCACCTCGACGAGTACAAGATGGAGGAGTTGCCGGGCTACCGCGACGCCCGGCCCGTGCTGATCGGCAACGCGGCGGCCAAGCAGCACCAGATCGACGTCTACGGCGAGGTGCTCGACTGCCTCGACCTCGCGCGGCGCGCCGGCATCGAGGTCACGCCGCACCACGTCGCGGTCGAGCGCCGCATCGTCGACGAGTTGGAGAAGGTGTGGGACACGCCGGGCTCGGGCGTGTGGGAGTCGCGCGGCCACCCGCGGCAGTACACCTATTCCAAGGCCATGGCCTGGGCGGGCTTCGACCGCGCCCTGCGCGACGGCGGCACCTTCGCCGACGAGACGCCCGAGCGCCTCGCCCACCTCAGGGTCCTGCGCGACAAGGTGCATGCCGCCGTGAACCGCGAGGCCTGGAACGAGGGCCTGGGGACCTTCACGCAGGCCTACGGCAACGAGGCGATGGACGCGAGCCTGCTGCTCCTGCCGATCGTCGGCTTCCTGCCGGCGGACGATCCCCGCATGGCCGCCACGGTCGCCAGGGTCGGCGAGGTGCTGTCCGAGGGCGGGCTGATCCGGCGCATGAAGGCCAAGGTGGACGGGCCTAACGAGGGCGCCTTCCTGCCCTGCTCCTGCTGGATGGCGGACTGCCTCGACATGCAGGGCCGGCACGAGGAGGCGGTGGCGCAGTTCGAGCGCCTGCTCGCGGTCGGCAACGACCTCGGGCTCTTCGCGGAGGAGTACAACGTCCCGGCCCGGCACATGACGGGCAACTTCCCGCAGGCGCTGACGCATCTCGCGATCGTCAACACGGCCCTCGGCCTGTCCGGCCCTGTGCTGAGCCGCGGAGCCTGATGCGGGCCGCCGCGTGATCGGCTAAGGGAGGGAGGATCGCCGCCACGCCGAAAGGACGCGCATGCCGGACCCCTCGCCGCTCCGCATCCTCGTCACCGGCGCCGGCGGCAACCTCGGCCGCAAGCTCGTCGCCCACCTCGCCGAGGCGCCCTGGTGCGCGGCCGTCCTGGCGCTCGACGTCGAGGCCCCGGCCGCGGCCCACCCCAAGGTGCGGCCCCTCGCGATCGACCTCGCGCGGCGCTCGCCCGGCCTCGACGCGGCCTGCGCCGAGGCCGATGCGGCCGTCCACCTCGCCGCGCAGCGCCCCTACCCCGACGCCACCTGGGCCGACGCCGCCGCGTCCTTCGACATGACGCTGAACCTCGCCCTGGCGCTGGGGGATGCCGGCGGCCCGAAGCGCCTCGTCTTCGCCTCCTCCAACCACGTCATGGGCGGCTACGCGGAGGCGGAGCTCGCGCCGGGCACGCTGACGACGGCGCTGCCGCCGCGCCCCGGCACCCGCACCGGCGGGGTCGAGCCCGAGCGCGCCTATGCGGCGGCGAAGCTGATGGGCGAGCGGCTGCTGGCCGCGCGGGCCGAGGCCGGCGGCCTCACCGCGGTGAGCCTGCGCATCGGCTGGTGCCAGCCCGGCGACAACCGTCCCGGCACCATGACGGCCTCCGGGATCCCCGGCGATCCCGGCCCCGACACGCCGGAGGCGGCGCGCATCCTGCGCTGGTTCCGCGGCATGTGGCTGTCGAACCGCGACTTCCTCGCCGCCGTCTCGGCCGCCCTGCGCGCCGACGCGTCGGCCTGGCCGGCGCCGGCGATCGCGGTCAACGCCATGTCGGCCAACGCCGGCATGGCCTGGGACATCGGGGCGACGCGCGCGCTCATCGGCTACGCGCCGCAGGACGACTCTTCGCGCGAGGTCGCGCCGTGACCGGGGGGACGAGCCGCTTCCACGGGCTGCGCTGGGTCCGCCTGATGGCGGTCTTCGGCTCGGAAGGCGTGTGGCAGATGGACGGCACCGAGGGCGCCCTCGACGACCTCCCCGTGCCGCTTCCCCTGCGCGACCGCATCGACGCCTGGCAGGCGGCCTATGACGAGCACGACGACATGGACGAGGACGCGCCCGCGCTCGACGTCGCGCGCTTCGCCGCGGAGGGGCTGGCCATCGCCAAGGCCCTCAAGGCGGCGCTGCCGGACTGGACCGTGGTCTACCACGACGAGGCCAAGTCGAGGCGCGGCCTGCCCCGCGAAGCCTGCGAGACCGAGATCCTCGCACGGCCGTGGTGAAGCGCGGGGTAGGCCCCGGAGGGCGCGCCGCCAAGTCTCGACGGCGCTGTTTCTTCCGATCGCCCGAACTTCATCCGGAAAGACTGTCGAGCGACGGTTCCCGGTCAATATAACATAGGATGTCACAGTTCGGCACAAGCCTCGGATGCTCCTCTTTCGGTCGAAAGGAGCCCCGGCATGAGAGTCCGTCCGGGAAGTCAGGCTGCGCAACCTATGCGACGTAGCAGCATCATGACGGACGCAGCGTAGAGGAAGGCCTTTGCGGATGCGATTGTGGCCTCCGGATCCTTCCAGAGGCGTCGATTGCGGCTGATCCAGGCGAAGAAGCGCTCAACCACCCATCGCCGGGGGTGAACCACGAAGCCGACCTGCCCGGGTGGTTTGCGGACGATCTCGACGGCGATGAGCGTGGCGCTGTCCGGCTTGTCGCCGGCGTAGCCCGCGTCGGCGAAGGCCTTGGCGATGAAAGGATATGAACGGCGTGACTGCTTGAGCACCGGCACGGCCCCGTCGCGGTCCTGCACGTCGGCCGGCTGCGGGTCGAGCACCAGGGCGCGGCCGTCCGTGTCGACCAGGGCCGGCGCTTGCGACCCTTCACCTTCTTGCCCGCGTCGTAGCCCCGCGGACCGCCGCTCTCCGTGGTCTTCACGCTCTGGCTGTCGAGCACGGCCGCGGTGGGCGAAGCCTCTCGCCCGGCCCGCTCGCGATCCAGCATGACGAGATGGTGGTTGATGCCGGCGAACAGGCCCTCATCGCGCCACGCGCTGAAGTAGCCGTACACCGTGCTCTTCGGGGGCAGGTCCTTCGGCAACAGGCGCCAGGGAACGCCGCCCCGCAGCACATAGAAAATGCCGTTCACAATCTCCCGCAACGACCACAGCCGGGGCCGTCCGAGCGGGTTGCCGGGCGGCAACAGCGGTTCGATGACGGCCCATTCGGCGTCGGTCAGATCGGTTGAGTAGCGGAGTTCGGAGCGGCTATGCTGCTCGCGGGTGGCCGGGGTCCACATGGCGGTTCCAGATCAGGTTTCAGCACCCTCCTGGAATCATCTCAGCCCCGGCCACTCAACCCCACGTGCCCTTATCGGACGGACACTGAGCCTGTTCGGAACCCTCAACACCGGCGTCTCGGGCATGGCCGCGCAGGCCAACATGCTGAGCACCATCGGCGACAACATCGCGAACTCCGCGACCACGGGCTACAAGGACGCGACGGTCGCCTTCGAGACGATGATCGGGGACCGGTCGACCTTCGACTACAGTTCGGGCGGCGTGCAGTCCAAGGTGCGCTACGGCATCGGCGACCAGGGCACGCTCACGGCCTCGACCTCCGTCACCGACCTCGCCATCAAGGGCAACGGCTTCTTCGTCGTGCAGGGCTCGAACGGCGCGACCGCGCTGACGCGGGCCGGCTCCTTCGTGGCCGACGCGTCGGGCGACCTCGTCAACACCGCCGGCTACAAGCTGATGGGCTACAACCTGACCGACGGCTCGACCGCCACGGCCAACGGCACCGGCGGCCTGCAGGTCATCAACCTCAACAAGCAGCAGCTCAACGCCGCCCCGTCGCAGACCGGCACGCTGCAGTTCAACCTGCCCTCGAACGCGGCCTCCGGCGCCACGTCCAAGACCTCGATCGTCGCCTACGACGACCTCGGCAACCCGCTCACCCTCGACATCACCTTCACCAAGACCGGCACCAACGCCTGGAGCGCCCAGATCACAAACGACGCGGATGGGACGACGATCGGCGCGGCCCAGCCGCTGACCTACGACCCCACCACCGGCAAGCTCGCGAGCGGCAGCAACGCCAGCGCCACGACGCTGACGGCGGACCTGACGAGCCTCGGCGGCAAGAAGCTGACCCTCGACGTCAGCCAGTCGACCCAGCTCGCCTCGTCCTTCACGATCAACACCGCGACGGTGGACGGCAGCGCGCCTTCCAAGCTCGACCACGTCACGATCGGCACGGACGGCACGGTGACGTCCGTCTACGCCAACGGCGTCAGCGAGGCGACCTACCGCATCCCGCTCGCCGACGTGCCGAGCCCCGACAACCTGACCTCGCTGACCGGCAACGTGTACCAGGCCAACCTCGCCTCCGGGACCGTGACGGTCGGCACCGCCACCACGGGCAGCCTCGGCGAGATCGACTCGGGCAACCTGGAGAACTCCACCGTGGACCTCGCCACCGAGCTCACCTCCATGATCTCGGCGCAGCGCTCCTACGAGGCCAACTCCAAGGTCATCCAGGCCAGCTCCGACCTCCTCAAGGTCGTCGACCAGCTGTCGGCCTGACCCACGCCGTCGATCAGGGGGAGGCGGGCGCCGCCTCGGCGATGGCGCGGAGCCGGGACGCCAGGGCGCGCAGGCTCGTCTCGCCCTTGTTGAGGATCTGGCTGGCGCCCTGCAGGCGGCGGCGGTCCTCGCGCGTCAGGTCGCGCGCGGTGAGCACCACCACGGGGATGTCGGCGCAGCCCGGCACGGCCCGGAAGGATTCGAGGAAGCCGAAGCCGTCCATCACCGGCATCTCGAGGTCGAGCAGCACCACGCGGGGCAGCGCCGCCGCCACCGAGGCCAGCGCGGCCTGCCCGTCCCCGGCCTCCACCACCGACCAGTCGTCGCGCTCCAGCACGGTGCGGAGGTGGTGGCGCGTGTCGGGGTCGTCGTCGACCACCAGCACGTCGCCCTCGGCGTCGCGGAAGCGGTCCATCACCTGGCGGAAGCGCTCCCACTTCACCGGCTTCATCACGTAGTCGGCGGCGCCGAGCGAGGTCGCGAGCCCGCGCTCCTCCTGGAAGGTCACCATCACGACCGGGATGGCGGCCAGCACCGGGTCGGCCTTCAGCGCGGACAGCACCGACCAGCCGTCGAGCCCCGGCATCGTGACGTCGAGCAGGATGGCGCGCGGGCGCAGGCTGCGGGCGAGCTGCAGGCCAGTGTAGCCGTCCGGCGCCGTGAGCGCCCCGAACCCCTCGCGGCCGAGGAAGCGCGTCATCAGATCGCGCTGGGCGGGGTCGTCGTCGATCACCAGCACCACGTCGCGGTGCACGTCGGGCGCGCGGTGCGGCGCGGGTGCGGCGCCGTGGTCTCCCCCCTCGCCCGCGGCGGCCGGCGCTTCCGGCAGGGTCGCGGGCAGGAATATCGTGAAGGTCGAGCCCTCGCCGGGCGCGCTGTCGACCGACAGGTCGCCGCCCAGCATGGTGCCGAAGGCCTTGGAGATCGACAGGCCGAGCCCCGTGCCGCCGAAGCGGCGCGTGGTCGAGGCGTCGGCCTGGGTGAAGCGCTGGAACAGGCGCCCGAGCTGCTCCTCCGTCATGCCGATGCCGGTGTCGGCCACGCGGAACACCAGCCAGTCCGCATCGCCGTGGGCGCCCGTGATGCGCGACACCGACAGCGTGACGGTGCCGCCTTCCGTGAACTTGGCGGCGTTGGACAGGAGGTTGAGGAGCACCTGCCGGAGCTTGGTCACGTCCGTGTGCATGGTGCCGAGGCCGGGCTCGAGGTGGAGGTCGAGCCGGTTGTCCTTGCGGTCCACCAGGGCCTGCACGGTGGAGCCGAGGTCGCCCACCATCTCGGCCACGTCGAAGGTTTCGGCGTAGAGCTCCATGCGGCCGCTCTCGATCTTGCTGAGGTCGAGCACGTCGTTGATGAGGCCGAGCAGGTGGCGGGCGTTGGTCTCGATCTTGCGCACGTCCTCGGCCGGCGCGTCCCCGCCGCCGGCGTCGGCGAACTCCTCCTGCAGCATCTCCGCGTAGCCGATGATGGCGGACAGCGGCGTGCGCAGCTCGTGGCTCATGTTGGCGATGAAGGTGCTCTTCGCGAGGTTGGCCTCCTCGGCGGCGTCGCGCGCCGCGGCGAGCTCGCGCTCGGCGCGCTTGCGCTCGCCGATGTCGATGGCCACGGCCAGCAGGGTCGGCGCGGAGGCGCCGCCCGACGGGGCGCCCGAGGCGATGAGGCTGACCGTGTCGGCGACCCACACCTCGGCCCCGTCCGGCCGGACGTAGCGCTTCTCGACCGCGACCGCCTCGCCGGTCTCGGCCATGCGCTCGACCGGCAGCGCGATCCCGTCGTCCGGATGCGTGATGTCGGCCATGCGGAGCGCCAGCAGCTCCGCGCGGCCGCGCCCGACGAGCTCGCAGAAATGGTCGTTGACCGACAGGAAGCGGCCGTCGACGTCCGTCTCGGCGAAGCCGGCGCCGGTCTGGCGGAAGATGCCGGCGAGGTGGGCCTCGCTGTCGCGCAGCGCGGCCTCGGCCCGGGCGCGGTCCACCGCCTGCCACACGCGCGCCGCCACCTCCTCGACCAGCGCCACCTCGTCCGGCGTCCAGCGCCGCGGCTCGCGCCCGTTGACGAAGAGCCCCGCCGCCATGCGGCCGTCGCGGATCAGCGGCACGGAGATCAGCGCCCGCGCTTGCACGGCCAGCCATGCCCTGGGGTCGTCGGAGGTGTCGGCCAGCACGTCGGCGCGCACCACCGTCTCGCCCCGCCGCTGCGGCGCCACGATCGAGGGGCCGAAGTCGTCGAGGCGGAACAGGCCCGTCACCGGCGGCAACCCGTCGGCGTAGCTGGTTTCGAGCACGATGCTCTGGTCGTCGGCCAGCACGTGGCCGTAGCCGACCCGGTGGGCGCCGAGGTGGCGGCCCAGCGCCGACACGCTTTCGCGCACGATCCCGGCCGCGTCGGACACCTCGCGCAGCCGGGCGTCGAGGTCGAGGCGGAAGCGCTGGCGCCGGTCGGCCAGCACCTGGCCCGTGGTCTCGGTGCAGGGGCAGAACAGGCCATCGACGGAGCCGTCCTCGGCCCTCACGGGCGTGTACGAGAAGGCGAAATGCGTGTCCTCCGGGCCGTCGCCGCGGTCCAGGGTCAGCGCGATGTCGTCCATGTGGACCGGCTCGCCGCCGTACACCTGGTCGACCAGCGGCTGCAGCGCCTCGCGCAGGTCCGGCCACACGTCGAGGAAGGGGCGGCCGAGCGCGTCGTCGACGTCCTTGCCGCCGAGGATGGACGTGTAGGCGTCGTTGAACAGCAGGAGCCGCTCCGGCCCCCAGCACAGGAACATCGGCTGCTTGGCGGCCAGCATCACGCCCACCAGCGTCTTCAGCGACTGCGGCCAGGCCCCGGCCGGCCCGAGCGGCGTCGCGCCCCAGTCGCGCGCCCGCATGCGGGACCCCATGGCGCCGCCGCCCGACAGGAACACGGCCGATCCCGTTTCCATCACCACTGCGCCGCTCCGGCCGTCGTCCACGATGTCACGCCGCCGCCTCGCGCGCCGGCGCCGGGTCAATGCCGCAGGCTCGCGTTCCGTTCGGCGGAGCGGCCCCGCGGACGCGCCTCCGGCCTGGACGCAGGGCCGCGGCCCGGCTACTCGGCGCCGGGACGGCGTTGGAGGGGGCGGACATGGCGGACACAGGCGCGGACGATCCGGCCATCGCGGCGCTGTTCGGCCGGCTCGGCCTCGACCCCGCGCGCGTCGAGCACCCGCCGGTCCACACCGTCGAGGAAGCCCTGCCGCACTGGGCCGGCCTGCCCGGCGAGCACACCAAGAACCTGTTCCTCAAGGACGGCCCGCGCCTCTACCTCGTGACGCTGCGGACGGGCACCCGCGCCGACATGAAGGCGCTGGCCCCGCTGCTCGGCGCCAAGCGCCTGTCCTTCGCCAGCCCCGAGCGGCTGATGGAGCACCTCGGCACGGAGCCCGGCTCCGTGGGCTTCCTGAGCCTCGTGAAGGACGATGCCAAGGCGGTGCGCTTCGCCGTCGAGCGGGCGCTGTGGGACGCCGAGCGCGTCACCGCCCACCCGCTGCGCAACACCGCCACGGTGTCGCTGACGCGGGCCGAGTTCCGCGCCGTGCTGGCCGACCTCGGCGTCGAGCCGATCGTGCTCGACCTGTAGGGCGGGACCGGCGGCGCGGCATCGGACCGCGCGGCACGGGGCGGGATTCGCGCGGGCGGGCGAAGTCGGGCATTGCGGAAATGTCCGACGTCCGGGATGTTGCGCCGCACCCAAGCGGCGGAACGGGGTCTTCGACCCGCCCGTTGGCGTCACACGCGCGCGACCGTCCCTCCCGTCAGATCAAGGCAGCCCGTTGGATTCCTTCTCCGATCCCCGCATCCCGTCAGGCGCCACGCCCCCGGTCTCGGCTTTCCAGAAGGATCTCGTCGTCTGCTTCAGCCATCTGCGGTGGGACTTCGTGTTCCAGCGCCCGCAGCACCTGATGACGCGCTTCGCGCGGCGCGGCCCCGTGGTGGTGTTCGAGGAGCCGGTGTGGACAGACGAGGGCGCCCCGCGCCTCGTCAGCCGCACCGACGAGCGCAGCGGCGTGGTGGTGGCCACGCCCCACCTGTCCTGGCACCTGCCGGCCGCCGACAAGCGCGCGGCCCTGCGCTCCATGCTGGACCGCCTGCTCGCCGAGCGCGGCGCGCGCTCCCCCGTGCTGTGGTTCTACACGCCGATGATGTTCGACTTCGCGTCGCACGTCGGGCACGCGACCGTGGTCTACGACTGCATGGACGAGCTGTCGGGCTTCAAGTTCGCCGATCCCGAGCTGCCGCGGCTCGAAGCCGCGCTGATCGCCCGCGCCGACGCGGTCTTCACCGGCGGCCACGCCATCTACGAGGCCAAGCGCCACCTCCACGGCAACATCCACCCCTTCCCGTCGAGCGTCGACGCCGCCCACTTCGCGGCCGCCCGCGCGGGCGGCGAGGAGCCGGCCCTCCAGCGCGCCATCCCGCATCCGCGGCTCGGCTTCTACGGCGTGATCGACGAGCGCATGGACCTCGGGCTGGTCGACGCCCTGGCCGCGGCGCGGCCGGACTGGCACGTCGTCATGGTCGGCCCCCTGGCCAAGCTCGACCCCGCCGCCCTGCCGCGGCGCGCCAACATCCACTGGATCGGGCCGGCGTCCTACGACGAGCTGCCGCGCTACCTCGGCGGCTGGGGCGCGGCGCTGATGCCCTTCGCCATCAACGAGGCGACGCGCTTCATCTCGCCCACCAAGACGCCCGAATACCTCGCCGGCGGCCGGGTGGTCGTGTCCACCGCCGTGGCCGACGTGGTGCGGCACTATTCCGGCCTCGAATCCGTCCGCATCGCCGACACCGCCGAGGGCTTCGTCGCCGCGTGTGAAGCCGCGCTGGCGCTCGCCGCGGAGCCGGAGCGCTACGCCGCCGAGGTCGAGGCCCTGCTCGCCTCGAAGTCCTGGGACGCGACCTTCGACGCCATGGCGCGCATCGTCGACGCCGCCGCGGCCCGCCGCAGGGTGGCGCCGCCGGCCGGCATCGCCCTGCCGGCGCTCGACCGCGGCGCCCGCGCGGCCGACGTGCTGGTGGTGGGCGCGGGCTTCGCCGGCTCCGTCATGGCCGAGCGGCTCGCCGCCGAGGGCAACAAGCGCGTGCTGGTGATCGATCGTCGCCCCCACGTCGCCGGCAACGCCTACGACCACCTCGACGCGGCCGGCGTGCTGATCCACCGCTACGGCCCGCACATCTTCCACACCAATTCCGCGGCGGTGTTCGACTACCTGTCGCACTTCACCGCCTGGCGCCCCTACGAGCACCGCGTGCTGGCCCGCGTGCGCGGCCGGGAGGTGCCGATGCCGATCAACCGCACGACGCTGAACGCGCTCTACGGCCTCGACCTCAAATCCGACGCGGAGGCCGCGGCCTACCTCGCCTCTGTGGCCGAGCCCGTGTCGCCCGTCAGGACCTCGGAGGACGTCGTGGTGGCCGGCGTCGGCCGCGACCTCTACGAGACCTTCTTCCGGGGCTACACCCGCAAGCAGTGGGGCATGGACCCGTCCGACCTCGACAAGTCGGTGGCGGCCCGCGTGCCGGCCCGCACCGACACGGACGACCGCTACTTCACCGACGCGTTCCAGGCCATGCCGCGCGACGGCTACACGCGCATGTTCGAGCGCATGCTCGACCACGAGCGCATCGAGGTCGAGACCGGCGTGGAATACCGCGACGTCATGGCGGACGGCGTGTTCGACCACGTGGTGTTCACCGGCGCGGTCGACGAGTTCTTCGACCACCGCTTCGGCCGGCTGCCCTACCGCAGTCTGGAGTTCCGGCACGTCACGCTGGACCAGGAGCGGTTCCAGGCGGTCGGCACGGTGAACTACCCCGACGAGGCGGTGCCCTACACCCGCATCACCGAATACAAGCACCTCACGGGGCAGAAGCACCCGAAGACGTCGCTGACCTACGAGCACCCGCGCGCGGCAGGCGACCCCTACTACCCGATCCCGCGCCCCGAGAACCAGGCGCTGTTCAAGCGCTACGAGGCGCTGGCGCGGGAGCGCCACGACGTCAGCTTCGTCGGGCGGCTCGCCACCTACCGCTACTACAACATGGACCAGGTGGTCGGGCAGGCGCTGTCCACGTCCAAGGCGCTGCTGGCCCGCTGGGCGGCCTCGCCCCGCGACGGCCTGGGCCGCGGCGCGCTCGCGGACGCGTGACGTCCACCGTCATCGTGTAGGCGGATCCGGAGTCGGAGCGGAGCGGCGGCGGCGCCGAGCATCGCCCCGTATCCGCCACGGGGACCTCACCGTCATCGCGAGCGCAGCGAAGCGATCCAGCCTGCGCGCGCCGGAAGGGACGCCCCGCGCCGGGACGCGCGGCGGCTCACCGCGGCTGGATCGCGTCGCTCCGCTCGCGATGACGGCGGAGCCGTGGATCATCCGTTGACGGCGCTGGTGGTTGGAGTGGCGCGGTGGCGCCGCCGAGCCTCGCCCCGTGTCCGCCACGGCGTCCTCACCGTCATCGCGAGCGCAGCGAAGCGATCCAGCCCGCGCGCGCCGGAAGGGGCACCCCGCGTCGGGGCGCGGCGGCTCACCGCGGCTGGATCGCGTCGCTGCGCTCGCGATGACGGCGGAGCCGTGGATCATCCGTTCGCGCGGCCGGGGTCGAAGCGAAGCGGTGGCGCCGCCGAGCCTTGCCCCGTGTCCTCCACGACGTCCTCACCGTCATCGCGAGCGCAGCGACGCGATCCAGCCCGCGCGCGCCGGAAGGGGCGCCCCGCGCCGGGACGCCCGGCGGCTCACGCCGCCGTGAGGTCGTGCACCGTCACAGCCGGGCAGGCCGCGCGGGCGACGTCGATCAGGTGGCGGTGGTGGGTCAGGTAGATGACCTGCCCGACCTCGGCCATGCCGGCGAAGAGCCGGAACGCCTCCTCGGCGCGGAAGTCGTCGAACGTCTCCATGATGTCGTCGGCCACGAAGGGCACGGGCCGCCGCGTGCGCGCGAACTCGTGGTAGCCCGCGATGCGCAGCGCCAGGTAGAGCTGGAACCGCGTGCCCTTGCTCATGTCGGTGGCGAGCTTGGTGGCGCCGTCGGCCGCCACCCCGAGCAGCACCTCGGCGTCCTTCTCGGGCTGCGTGGCCAGCCCCCGGTAGCCGTGGCGGCTGATGTCGCGGAACGCGTCCGAGGCGCGGCCCATCATGGCGCTGCGGTGCCGGTCGCGGTAGGCGCGCAGCGCCGCCTCGGCGGCCGCCACGCCGGCGCGGAGCCGGAGGTAGCGGCGCGCCTGGTCCTCGACGTCGACGAGCAGGTTGCGCCGCTCGGCCTCGATGCGCGCCACGGCCTCGTCGCCCCCCACAGCCTCGACGGCGGCCAGAGCCGCGGCGCCGGCCGCGTAGAGCTCGCGCGCCTGGCTGTCGAGCGCGGCGAGGCGCGGCTCCAGCCCGGCGCGCTCCGCCTCCAGCGCGTCGCGGTCGAGCCCGTCGAGCGCCGCCTCGGCGGCGAGGGGGTCGTCCGTCCGCAGCGCGTCGCGGATCTCCCGCGCCGCCGCTTCGGCCTGCCCGCGCAGCTCCGAACGGCGCGCGGCGGCGCGCAGCCGGGTCTCGACGCCGGCCAGCGTGTCCACACCGAGATGCGCCGACATGAGGGAGGAGCGCCGCCCGACCGCCTCGGCCGCCTCGGCCGCCGCCCGGTGCCGCTCGCGCGCCTCGCCGAGGCGTCGTCCCGCGCCGGCCCGCAGCTCGCCTAGCCGCCGCGCTTCCGCGACCCGGCGCAGCACGGCCTCGTCGAGCCCGGCCTCCGGCCCGTCGGGGGCCATGCCCAGCGCATCCGCCACGGACCGGAGTTCGGCCGCGAAGGCGTCGCCGTCCCGGATCGCCGCGGCGGCGCGCTCGGCCAGGGCCGCGCGGGCGCCGAGCAGCGTCCCGAGTTCGGCCGCGGCCTTCAGCACTTCCCCGGCGGCGTCGGTCGAGGGCGTCCCGTCGAGGCCGGCCGCCGCGCAGGCCTCGGCCCAGGCGGCGCGCCACGCCGCGTCGGCAGCCTCGGCCTCGCCGAGCGCGCGGTCCCGCGCCGCGGCGTCGCGGCGCCGGTCCTCGGCCCGCGCCCGCAGCCCCTTCAGCGCCGCCGCGCCGTCGAGCGCCGCCGACGCCGCCGCGAGCAGGCGGTCGAGCGGCGCCGTGGGATCGTGCTCGACGCCCGCCTCGGCCAGCGCCGCACCGACGTCGGCGCGCGCCGCGGCGAGGTCGTCCGCCGCCTCGTCGCGGTCGCGCTCCGCGTCCCGCAGCGCGGAGGCGGCCGCGAGGGCCGCAGTGCGGCGCGCCGCCCAGGGGCCGAGGCGCGCCGCCACCGCGTCGGGCAGCGGCGGCTCCACCGGGCGCAGGGCCTCTGCCATCGCCGCCGCGGCGGCGTCGAGCGCGCCCGCCGCGGCCTCGCGGCGCCGCCCGGCTGCGGCCCGGTCGACCTCCAGCGTGGCGAGGGACAGGTGCAGCGCGTGCAGCCGCGCGACGTCCGCGGCCCGTCCGAAGCGCGCGCCGGCCGCGACGTCGTCGCGGCGCAGGGCGTCCTCGAAGGCCTCCGCGCTCGCGCTGTCGAGCCGGGCGCGGTGGTCCGCCCAGGCGCGCTCGCGCGCGGCCCGGAGCGACGCGGCCTCGGCGTCGCCGACGACGCCCGCCACTTCGCCGAGCGCGTCGGCCTCGGCGCGCATCCGGTCCCGCTCGGTTCGGAGCCGCTCCGCCTCCTCCTCGGTGCGGGCGAGCCGCGCGTCCGCCTCGGCCCGCGCGCGCTGCAGGGCCTCGAAGGCGGGGATGTCGGGCAGGCGCAGCGCGGCCAGCGCCGCGACGTCGCCGCTCCAGGGCGCGAGGTCGCGCAGCCGTCCCGCCAGCTCGTCGGCGAGGCGCGGCAGGGCGCGCTCGGCGAGGCGAAGCCGCGCTGAGCCGTCGCCCCCGCGGCAGGCCGCGACGGCCGCGGCGAGCCGGTCGAGGCCGACGGCGTCGGCCGGCGCGTCGCCGAGCGCCGCCACGGCCTCGGCGAGCCGCAGCCGGGCCTCGTCGCGCTCGGCCCGGGCCGCGGCGCAGCGGGCCTCGACGCCGGAGCGCCGCTCGATCAGCCCGCGCAGCGCGCCGCCCGCGGCGGCCGGGATCGCGGCGCGCTCCGGCGCCTCGCCGTCGGGGCGGCCGAGGCGGCGCAGGAGCTCGGCCGCGGCGCGGTCGGCGTCGCGCAGCTTCACCTGCAGCTCGGGCAGGTCGCGCGCGGCGGCGCGGGCGCGCCCGCGGAGGTCGGCCATGCGGTCGACCCGCGACGCCAGCGCCAGCGCCGCGGGATCCTCCGCGACGGCCTCCGCCTCGGCGGCGAGGCGCGCGAGCTCGGCGTCGAAGCCGCGGAGCTGCTCGCCGAGCGCGGCCTCGCGGCGGACGAGGTCCGGCAGCTCCTCGGCCCAGCCGGCCGGCGCCTCGGGCAGGCCGGCCAGGAGGGCGTCGAGCGGGGCGATCTCCCGCCGGACCTCGCGCAGGGCCGCGAGCCGCGGCAGGGCGCCGAGCAGGCGCGCGACCTCGCCGTGGCGGGTGCGGGCGGCCGCGAGCGCGGCGCTCCCCTCGGCATAGGCCGCGGCCGCGCGGTCGCGCCCCGCGACGAGCTGCGCGTATTGCGCCGCGTAGGTGTCGAGCGCGTCGCGGCGCGCCTTGCAGTCGGCGAGCCGCGCCTTCAGCTCGGCGAGGGCGGTGTCGCGCTTCTTCGGGCGGTGGAAGCCGTCGGCCTCGAGGCGCAGCTCGCCCAGCGTGCGGCTGAGCGCGGCGAGGCCCGCGCTGGCCGAGAACAGGAGCTGGCCGAGGTCGCCCCGGCTCGCCAGGATGGAGTTGCCGCCGGCTTCCAGCGTCTCGTCGTCGAGCGAGAACATGGTGCGGTAGGCCGCGCGGTCGATGCCGCCGAGCTCGCCCCCGACCAGCGCCTCCGACAGGGGCTGGCTCGCGGCGTCGAACAGGCTCGGGCCGGCGCGCTTCACCCGGAACAGCTCCTGCGCGCCGCCGGCGAACTCGACGACGCCGCCGACCCGCATGGTATTGTAGGGGTGGACGAAGTTGTAGCGGCTCTTGGTCTCGATGCCGAACAGCAGATCGAGGAAGGCCGAGAAGGCCGTCGACTTGCCGGCCTCGTTGGGGCCGTAGACGAGGTGGAGGTCCGGCCGGCCGTCCCGGCGCGGACCGAAGTCGAGCACGCGGTCGGTGAACTTGCCGTAGCGGGTGAGGTCGAGGCGGGCGAGGCGCATGGGTTCGGCCTCAGTCCGCGTCGTCCTGGCCGGCGCCGAGCCGCGCCAGCACGTCGTCGGCGCCCTCGGCGACGAGCGCGTCGAGGGTCGCGCCGAAGCTCGCCGGGTCGGAGCCCAGCATGTTGCGGCACTCGGGCGGCAGGGCCGCGCGCAGCTCCTCCGCCACGGCCTCCATCTCGGCGCGGAAGCCGTTCGAGCCGAGCACGTCCTCGTCGATCAGGCGGCGCAGCTCGTGCAGCGGGTCGCCCGGCAGGCCGGGAGCCGCGCCGTCGGCCGGGCCGGGGGCGAGGCTCGCCACCTCGATCTTCTCGATCGACACGGCGCCCAGCGCGGCCGCCCGCTCGTCGGCCTCGGCCTTGAGCAGGTCGATCTCGCGGCGCAGGCGCCACGCCAGCGGCGTCGTGCCGGTGACGCGCAGGCGCGCCACGAGGTGCTCGGAGGGCGCGGCTTCGCGCGCGAGCCCCAGCGCCGCGTCGATGGCGCGCGCCACGCCGCCCCAGTCGGCGACGCCGTCGAGGTCCACCGCGACGCGCTCGAACTGCGCCACGGAGGTGCGCCGGTGTTCGACGGTCACGCCGCGGTCATCGCCGACCGTCACCAGCGACACGCCCTTGGCGCCGCTCTCGTTGATGTCGCGGCCCTGCGGCATGCCGGGCATCACCACGGCGGGGGCGCCGCCGCGCGCCTGGAGCACGCGGCGCTTGTGGATGTGGCCGAGCGCCCAGTAGTGGAAGCCGGCCCCCTCCAGCTCCGCCTCCGTGCAGGGCGCGTAGGCGTCGTGCCCCTCCGAGCCGCCGAGGCTCGTGTGCATGATGCCGATGTTGACGGCGCCGGGCGTGGGGCTGCGGAACTTCGGCAGCAGGCTTTCGGCCGCCTGCGGCTCGCGGAAGCTCAGGCCGTGCACCACAACGTCGAAGCCCGCGCCCTCCACCGCCACGGCCTCGGCGCGCCCGCCGAACACCTTGACGCTGTCGGGAAAGGTCAGCTCGCGGGTGATGCGCGACAGGGCGTCGTGGTTGCCGCGGATCACGAAGGTGCGGATGCCGGCCTCGTCGAGGCGGCGGAGCTGGCCGGCGAGGAAGCGGGCGGTCTTCATCGACGTCTGGTCGCCGTCGTAGAGGTCGCCGCCGAGCATCAGCGCGTCCACCCCCTCGTCGAGGCACAGGTCGACGATGCCCACGAAGGCGCGCCGCGTGGCGTTGCCGATCAGCTCGGCCAGCGCGGGGTCGCGCAGCGCGAGCGACTTCAGCGGGCTGTCGAGGTGGATGTCGGCGGCGTGGACGAAGCGGTAGGCCATGCGGTGGAGCGCGTTCCCGGTCTGTCCCGAGGTGTCTACCGCAGCGGAGGGGCGGGCGCCACGGGGCGGCCCGCGCATCGTTCGGCCAAGGCCTTTCCAGAGGCCTGCCGCGGCGGGTCTCCCCCTCTCCCTTGTGGAGAGGGGAGCGGCAGGCGTCGCGCTTCGCCGAGTCAGATAGCTGCGATGCCCCCCTGCATCGAAGCCTGGTGTCCTGTACGCTGGCCCGAACGCGTCGGCATCGCGGTGATGTCCGGCGATCCGGCGACGGGGAGGCATCATGGCGCGACCCGAGGCACCCTTCGCGCGCTGCGCCGCCCTGCTGCGCGCGGGCGACCCCGCGGCTTCCGGCGCGCTCCGCGACTGCCTCGCGCGGCCGGCCGGCGACGCCGAGGGCTGGCTCGCGCTCGGCGAGGCGCTGGCCGGACTCGGGCGATCGGAAGCCGCCGCCGTCTGCCTCGCGCGCGCCCTGCGGGCGGCCGCGAGCGCGGATGTGGCGCTGCGGGCCGGCGTCGCGCTGCGGGGGCTCGGCCGCGCCGGGGAGGCCCGCGCCGCCTTCGCGGAAGCGGCGGCGCGCGACCCCGCCTCGGTGCGGGCCCGCTTCCTGCTCGGCGCCGCGGCCCAGGACGCCGGCGACCTCGCCGGGGCGGCCGCGGCCTACGCGGCGGCGCTGCAGCTCGACCCCGGCCTCGCCGAGGCGGCGCTGAACCTCGGCACCGTGCGCCAGGCGCAGGGCGACCTCGACGGCGCGCGCGAGGCCTACGGGCGCGCCGCGCGGCTCCGGCCCGACGGCTTCGCCCGCGCCGCCCAGGCGCTCACGACGGAGTCCATCGGCGAGCTATGGCTCGACCTCGGCGCCCTGCGTCGCGCGCTCGACCGCGCCTGACCGCCCCCGCCGCGCCCTGTGGCGGCGGCGGTAGTGGCCGGGCGCGGACAGCAGCGCGCGGGCTGTGCCCTCGTAGGCGTCGGCCCCGGCGGGGTCGAGCGGGCCGGTGTCGAGCTCCAGCGCCTCGCGCGGCACCGGAAAGCACTGGGCGACGGGCGTGCCGCGCGGCAGCACCCCCTCGAAGCCCGGGTCCTTCCACACGGCCGGGAACAGGATGCCGACGGCGGAGAAGCGGTCGGCGTCGACGAGGCCGGTGAGGAGCCGGAACGGCAGGTCCTCGCGGTTGGCCGGGTGGGCGGCGAAGAGCGACCAGCCGGGCGGCAGCTCCACCGTCCAGAAGCTGTTGAACTTCACCACCGCGCAGTCCGGCCGGTGGAAGGGCGAGCCCGCGACCTGGGCGGGCGGGTGGAACGACAGCGGCGAGCGCGGATGCGCCGGGAGCGAGGGCGTGGGCAAGTCCCAGTCCCAGGACAGGCGCCCGCCCGCGGCCCGCACGTCGCAGGGCAGCGGGATCACGAAGCCGTGCGCCATGGCGTCCACGAAGGGCGGGCAGTGCTTCACCGTCCGCACCGGGCCGCCGTGCAGCTCGGAGGCGGCGGTGCCCGGCATGGCGCGCAGCCAGTCCGGCAGCGCGGCGCGGGCCGGCACGGGCGGCGGGATGTGGCCGAGGAGGGCCGGGTCGCAGCGGAACCGGACCTTCACGGCCGGGGCGTGTTGGCGCGGCGGAGCGGCTCGTCGTCCACCATAACGTTGCGGCTCTTGAACTCGGCCGGGCTGGCGAAGGTGAGGTACTCGCGCAGGCCGGGGTCGTCGCCGACATTGGGGAAGAACGGCAGGTCGAGGGTGCGCGAGGGATCGCCGATCCAGGGCGGGGGACTGTCGGGCGCGTGGCGCTTGAACAGGTACTCGGCGGTGCCCCCGATCAGGGCGTCGAGCCGTGGGTCATCGAAGCGCGGCGGCTCCTCGGCCAGCATGGCCGAGCGGGCAGCGGGCGAAGGTTCGGCGTAGAAGGCTTGGAGGAAGTCGCCGATGGCCTTGTCGAACGGCTGTCCGGCTCGGATGCGCCGGCACGCTTCAGCGAGGGTAGATGGGCGCATCGCCGTCCTCCTGCCGCTCTCCCATCAGGCGCTTCAGCAGGAAGCGCTGCTTCGCCCCGTCGGCCGCGCTGCGCGGGAAGTAGCGGCCCAGGACCTCCATCGCGCCTTCGGCATCCACGCCGACGACGCGCATGAGGTTGAGGATGTCGGCGCTGTCCTGCGGGCCCTTGTAAGGGTCTGCGATCCGGGCCGCCTTGAGTTTGAGGCTCAAGAGGTACTCGGCCTTCGGGACGGTGACGGTGAGGCCGGCGGGACCCGAGCGGGGGAACGACCCGAACTCGACGTGGTCGGCCGCCCGGTCGGCCAGGGGGCTCAGGTGGAACGTCACGGCGTCGTTGAGCCAGCCCTCGGACCAGCCGTTGCGGCGGGCGATCCCGCTCACGGCCGCGCTCAGCCAGTCCGGCCAGGGCGTGCCGATCTCGGCGATGTCGACGTCCTCGGTCGCGAAGCGGAAGTTGCTCGCCAGCATGAGGGCGGCCCCGCCGTAGACCGCGAGTTCGAGGCGCGTGCCGTGGTCGCGCGCCGCGGCGCCCAACGCGTCGAAGGCGGCCAGCAGGCCCGCCCTGTCGAAGAACACGCCCATCGCGCCCGTCCGCCGCCCCTCAAGGCCTCAGAATGGTCCGCGCCACCGCGTCGCGCCAGCCGGCGAGCTTGGCGTCGCGCTTGTCCGCCGCCATGGTGGGCTCGAACCGGCGCTCCAGCTTCCACAGGCGCGCGAACTCGTCCGGCGCGGGGTAGAAACCCGATTGCAGGCCCGCGAGGTAGGCGGCGCCGAGCGCCGTGGTTTCCAGCACCGCCGGCCGGTCCACCGGCGCGTCGATCATGTCGGCGACGCTCTGCATCGTGTAGTCGCTGGCGCTCATGCCGCCGTCGGCGCGGATCACCGCCGCTTCCGACACGTGGGCGGCGTCCGCCCGCATCGCGTCGACGAGGTCGCGGGTCTGGAAGGCGGTGGATTCCAGCGCCGCGCGGGCGATCTCGCGCCGGCCGGAGCCGCGCGTCAGCCCCGTGACCGTGCCGCGCGCCTCCGCGTCCCAGTGCGGCGCGCCGAGGCCGACGAAGGCCGGCACGAGGTAGACGGGCTGGTCGGGATCGGAATCGGCCGCGAGGGCACCCGTCTCGGCCGCCGAGCGCACGAGGTGCAGCCCGTCGCGCAGCCATTGCACGGTGGCGCCGGCCGAGAAGATCGAGCCTTCCAGCGCGTAGGAGCGCGTCCCCCCGAGCTGGTACGCAACGGTGGTGAGCAGGCGGTGCGTCGAGGGCACGGGCGCCTCGCCGGTGTTGAGCAGCACGAAGGCGCCTGTGCCGAAGGTCGCCTTGACCATGCCAGGCGCGAAGCAGGCCTGGCCGATCAGCGCCGCCTGCTGGTCGCCCGCGATGCCGCGCACCGGCAGGGATCGGCCGAAGTGGCGCGCCTCGGTGGCGCCGAACTCGGCCGCGCAGTCCATCACCTCGGGCAGCATCGCCTCCGGCACGCCGAACAGGCGGCACAGCTCCGCGTCCCAGGCGCCGCGGCGGATGTCGTGGAGCGCCGTGCGGGACGCGTTGGTGGCGTCGGTGGCGTGCACCCGGCCGCCCGTGAGGTGCCACAGCAGGAAGGTGTCGACCGTGCCGAAGGCGAGCTCGCCGCGCTCCGCCCGCGCCCGCGCACCATCGACGTGGTCGAGGATCCAGCCGACCTTGGTGGCCGAGAAGTAGGGGTCGAGCAGCAGGCCGGCGCGCTCCTGCACGAGCTTCTCCGCGCCGTCCCGCTTGAGGTCCGCGCAGGCGCTCGCGGTGCGCCGGTCCTGCCACACGATCGCGGGGTGGATCGCGGCGCCGGTGCGCCGGTCCCACACCAGCGCGGTCTCGCGCTGGTTGGCGATGCCGAGCGCCGCCACGGAGAAGCCGGCCTCCTCGGCCCGCGCCATGGCGATGCGGGCCGTGGAGATCGAGGTGCGCAGGAGGTCCTTCGGGTCGTGCTCGACCCAGCCGGGGCGCGGGAAGCCCTGCGGGAACTCCTCCTGCGCGGAGGCCACCGGCGTGGCGTCCGGCCCGAACGCGATGGCGCGGGTCGAGGTCGTGCCTTGGTCGATGACGAGGATGGCGCCGGGCATGGGGGACTCGGGGACGTGAACGCTGGGAGGAGACTATCGCCCGGCCGCGCCCCATCCACCAGCCTTCGGCCGGTCCCCCTCCCCCGCTTCGCAGGGAAGGGTAGTGTGGCGGGCGACCGGTCTTGGGTCGGTACGGTCGCGTACCATCGGCGACCCTGTGTCAAATGAGAAGGACGGCACCCCCTTACGCCTGCCCATCTCAGCGCATCGCCAGCGGCTTTTCTCGGATTCTGGCGCCTGAGAGAGGATCGCGCTCTCCCGTCTCACGGAACAGCGCCATGCCTCTGTTTCACTTCCACCTCGTCGCGAGTGGCGAGCGCGAGCACGTCGGCACCCTGGACTTGCCCAGCCGCGGCAACGCGCTGCCAGCGGGCATCCGGCTCACAATGAGCATTCTCGCCGACCTCGCCTCGGCGGACGGCGCCGGGGACGGTCTCGTTATCCAGGCGACGGACAACGTCGGAGCCGTGGTCTACACCTTCGATGTCTCTCAGGAACCCGAGAGCGATGCACAGGCGAACAGCTATCTGCACCTGAAGGATGCGCGCTTTTGACCGCATCACCCATCACAGGTGAACGTCGGCCAGCTCAGACCCAGCTATCCATCCGACATCGTCGGATGATTGTCTCGGATGCCGACGACTGAGAGATGAGCGCGCTCCCCCGATCAATGGAGCTGCTGCCATGCCCCGCTACTTCTTCGACCGAAAGGATGGTGGATTCGATCCTGACGAGGACGGGACGGAGCTTCGCGATCTCAACGCGGCGCGGATCGAGGCCGTCAACTTCGCCGCGGGCACCATAAAGGACCGCCCAGACTATGTGTGGGACGGCAAGGAATTCAGCGTCGAGGTGTCCGATGCGAACAGGCTCCTTCTCTACACAGTGGTCGTGCTCGGCATCGACTCGCCGGCCGTGAAGGACCATCCCGCAACGTAGCCGAGAGATTCGCGCCGTTCCCAAGCGAAGCGTTTCAGGGACCGGCCGGAACATCCCTAGGTGACCTGCCGTCTTTCTGACGCGCCTGAGGGCGCACGTCCATATTGGACGCTTCCTCCCCTGACTTGGGCCGCTCGCAGCAAGGTGAGCGGCCCTTTTTATTTTTGCTTCCAGCAACACATGTTAGAGATCACATGGAAATATCTCTGCATCCCCGGACGACACACATCATAGGACAAGGGCATATGACATGATGCTCACGGTGTTGCAGGCCAACGTCTTGCAAAATCTGGACAGGATCGAGATGACGAGATCGGGAGGGAAATCCCGCTACTCGCTCGACGGCCGAGACTGCCGACCTCAGATCATCGGCCTCGCCGCTCAGGGTGCCGTCAAATGGGATGGCCACGGAAGGCCGGCGAGGGTAGCGACATCAGAGGACATCACCATCCGGCGACGGGTCGAGACGGAGTTGGGTGACCCCGGCTGACTCCCTGGTCCAAAGGTCAGGCGAGGCAGCTACAGAGCGCCGCGGGCGACCTGCGCTGTTCCGCCCCCGCTGGACGGCGGAGCGAGACCACGCGAAGCTTGGAAGGATCACGTCCGTCAAGATGGTGTAGTTTGGTCGGGTGTTCACCGCGGTCCCCTGACGGGCAATCAGGCTGCGATGTGGGTCAAGGCCGTCGGCTCGTCGGCGCGGCCGGCCATGGTTTCGAGCGTCATGTAGCGGTGCTGGAGCTGCCACTCATCGTTCTGTTCGAGCAGGACCGCACCGACCAGTCGCTTGATCGATTCCTCGTTGGGAAAGATGCCGACCACGTCGGCGCGCCGCTTCACCTCCTTGTTCAATCGTTCGATGGGGTTCGTGCTGTGTAGCTTCGGCCAGTGCTGTTTGGGAAAGCTCATGAAGGCGATCACGTCAGCTTCGGCCTCGTCCATCAACTCCGCCAGCTTGCGGATGCGGGGACGCAGCTGATCGGCGACTTGGCGCCAGGTCTTCGACGCCGCAGCCTGGTCAGCCTGCATGAACACCGTCCGGATCGCGGCAGCTACCATCTGATGCTGAGGCTTGGACACATGAGCCAACGCGTTCCTCATGAAATGAACTCGACACCTTTGCCACGTTGCTTGGAAGATCTGCGCGATGGCGGCCTTCAAGCCTTCGTGCGAGTCCGAGATGACCAGCTTGACACCCTTCAGGCCGCGCTTCTCCAACCCGCGCAGGAACCCGAGCCAGAACGTCGCTGCTTCCGACGGGCCGAGGCCGAGCCCCAAAATTTCCCTGCGCCCGTCGGTGTTCACCCCCGTGGCGATTATCGCCGCCACCGACACGATGCGCCCGTTCTCGCGCACCTTCAGATAGGTCGCGTCCAGCCACAGGTAGGTCCACTCGCCCTCGATCGGCCGCTCAAGGAAGGAGTTCACGCGGGCGTCGATGCCCTGCAAAGCTCCGACACCTGGCTCTTCGAGATCCCGCTCAGCCCCATGGCCTGAACGAGGTCGTCGACCTTGCGGGTCGACACGCCCTGGATCCAGGCCTCCTGGATCACCGCCACGAGCGCCTGCTCGGTCGTGCGGCGCGGCTCCAGGAAGCCGGGAAAGTACGAGCCCTTGCGCAGCTTCGGGATCTTGAGATCGAGCGTTCCCAGCCGCGTGTCGAAGGCGCGGTGGCGGTACCCGTTGCGCTGCGTGGTGCGCTCCTCGTTGCGCTCGTAGCGGCCGGCGCCGATCTGGCCCTCGACGTCAAAGGCCATCAGCCGTCCCAGGACCTCTTCGGCCAGCTCCTTCATGAAATCGCCTCCGCCGCGCTTCAGCAACGCGTCGAGAAGTGGCAGTGTGTCATCGGTCATCGTGCTCTCCGGTTCGTGTCGCTGGTCAGCAACCCGACCCTACCAGGGGGCACGGTGATCACCCAGGAGAGCGGCGGCCTCCGCTATGGGCGGAGCTCCGCCCGCCGCTCTCGACCCAAAATCTCCACCACTCGATCGGACGCTACCCTTGGAAGGGGCGACCGGGTGCGGCGCCCCCTCCTCCGCGGCGTCAGGCCTTCTTGGGCGGGGTCGAGGGCCAGGACTTGATCAGCGTGTCGTAGTCCACCGTCTCGCCCTGCGGCTTCTCGTTGGCCAGCTTGCGCTGCGGCGCGAGGTTGCCGTCCTTCTCGGCGCGGTCGTACCAGTATTCGGCCGTCATCTCCTTGTTCATCTTCGGGCCGAGCTTGCCCTGCACGCCGCTCTTCTCCAGGCGCGTCATGATGGCGTCCTGGTCGCGCGCGAGGCCGTCCATGGCGGCCTGCGGCGTCACCTGGCCCGAGATGGCGTTGGCGATGTTCTGCCACCACACCTGGCTCATCTTGGCATAGTCCGGCACGTTGACGCCCGTGGGGGTCCACTGCTTGCGGGCCGGCGAGCGATAGAACTCGACGAGGCCGCCGACCTTGGGCGCGAGCTCGGTCATGGCCGGGTGCCACACGTCCGACTCGCGGATGAGGTGGAGCGTGGTCAGCGCCTTCTTGAGCGACACGGTCTTCGAGGTCGTGAACTGCGCGTAGAGCCAGCCCGCCTTGATGTTGGGCATGGGGGCGTATTTCAGCATGGTCCAGCAGCCGACGTCCTGGTAGCCGAGCTTCATGCCATCCTTCCAATACGCCCCGTGCGGCGAGGGCGCCATGCGCCACTTCGGCGTGCCGTCCGGGTTCATCACGGCCTCGGCCTTGCGGGCCGAATCCGTGAAGGCCGAGTACCAGAAGATCTGCTGGGCGACGTGGCCCTGGCCGACCACCGGGCCGGATTCGAGGAAGTCCATGCCGGCCGCCTCCGGCGGGGCGTATTTCTTCAGCCAGTCGATGTACTTGGTCAGCGCGTAGACGGCCGCCGGCCCGTTGGCGTCGCCGCCGCGGGTGATGGACGAGCCCACCGGCAGGCCGTTCTCCAGGCGGATGCCCCATTCGTCGACGGGCTTGCCGTTCGGCAGGCCGCGGTCGCCGGCGCCCGCCATCGACAGCCAGGCGTCCGTGAAGCGCCAGCCGAGCGAGGGGTCCTTCTTGCCGTAGTCCATGTGGCCGTAGACCTTCTGGCCGTCGATCTCCTTCACGTCGTTGGTGAAGAAGTCGGCGATGTCCTCGTAGGCCGACCAATTGACGGGAACGCCGAGCTCGTAGCCGTACTTCGCCTTGAAGCGCTGCTTCAGCTCGGGGCGCTGGAACCAGTCGTAGCGGAACCAGTACAGGTTCGCGAACTGCTGGTCGGGCAGCTGGTACAGCTTGCCGTCCGTGAAGGTGCCGAAGGAGAGCCCCATGAAGTCGTTGAGGTCCAGCGTCGGGCTGGTCACGTCCTTGCCGTTGTTCGCCATGAAGTCGGTGAGCGAGCCGTCGACGATGTCGTTGTAGCGCGGATGCGTGCCGATGAAGTCGGAATCGTTCATCCAGAAATCGTAGATCGGCCGGCCCGACTGCATCTCGACGCCGATCTTGTCGACGAGGGCGCCCTCGTCCATGATGTCGTGCTTGACCTGGATGCCGGTGATCTCGGCGAAGGCCTTGGTCAGGACCTGAGATTCGTAGTCGTGGACCTTCAGCGACTCGGACACGCAGCTGAGGTTCATGCCCGCGTAGGGCTTGGCGGCGTTGATGAACCATTCGAGTTCCGCCATCTGCTCGTCCTTGGACAGGGTCGAGGGCTGGAACTCGGCGTCGACCCACTTCTTGGCGGCGTCGACCTTCTGGGCGTAGCTCGGGGTGGGCTTGATGACGCCGGCGGCGCCCGCGACGCCGAGCGCGGCGGCGCCCTTGATGACTTGGCGGCGATCGACCATGGGTTTCCTCCTTCTGCGGCCGGGTGCGGGATCGCCCCGTGTCTCGTTGGTCTTGGCGCCGCCCGCGTCGCGGGCCGGCGCGAACGCCCGTTCAGGCGAAGCGGAACAGCAGCGCCGCCGCGGCGACGGCCGCGAGGCCGGGCCAGGCGAAGTCCTCGCCGCCGAGGCGCACGAAGCCCACGAAGATGAAGGCGGACAGGAGCAGCGACACGAAGAAGCGGTCCCCCCGCGTCGTGGCGAAGCCGAGCACGCCCACGCGCGGCGTCTCGGGCCGCAGCACCGCCAGCGTGGTCAGCGCCGCCAGGCAGAGCGCGATGCCGGCGAAGAACAGCACCGTCTGCCAGGTCCAGGCCATCCAGGCGATGCGCTGGGCGACGTCGTCCATCACGGAACCCTTCAGACCCGCCCGAGGGCGAAGCCCTTGGCGATGTGGTTGCGCACGAACCAGATCACGACCGCGCCGGGGATCATGGTGAGCGTGCCGGCCGCGGCGAGCAGGCCCCAGTCGAGCCCCGCGGCCGAATAGGCGCGCGACATCATGCCGGCGATCGGCTTGGCGTTGACGGTGGTGAGGGTCGTGGCGAGGAGCTGCTCGACCCAGGAGAACATGAAGCAGAAGAAGGCCGCGACCCCGATGCCGTTGGCGATCAAGGGCAGGAAGATCTTGATGAAGAAGCGCGGGAACGAATAGCCGTCGATCGCGGCCGTCTCGTCGATCTCGCGCGGCACGCCGGAGATGAAGCCCTCCAAGATCCACACCGCGAGGGGCACGTTGAACAGGCAGTGCGCCAGCGCCACGGCCCAGATCGTGTCGAACAGCCCCGTCGCCGAATACAGGTTGAAGAACGGCAGCGCGTAGACGGCCGGCGGCGCCATCAGGTTCGACAGGAGCCAGAAGAACAGCGGCTTGTCGCCGACGAAACGGTAGCGGCTGAACGCGTAGGCGGCGGGCAGGGCCACCGCCACGGACAGCACGGTGTTGATCGTCACCATCAGCACCGAGTTGACGAAGGCCGCGTGCCAGTCGGGGTCGGTGAAGATCTTGGCGTAGTTCTCCAGCGTCGGGCGCTGCGGCCAGAGGCTCAGGCCCGACAGGATGTCCGGGTTGGTCTTGAAACTCGTGTTGATCAGCCAATAGACCGGCACGAGCAGGAACAGCATGTAGGCCGCCATGCCGAGGGTCCGCCCCGCCGGGCGGCGGGCGACCCGGACGCCGCGGGCCTGGCTCCCCGCGAGCGGGGCGGAGATCGCGGAGGAGCTCATGCGGCGTCCTTCGAATCCGCTTGGGTCGTGTAGGTGAAGAACACCCAGCAGACCGTCAGCGTGATCAGGTTGTAGACCAGCGAATAGGCGGCGGCGTTGCCGAGGTCGACCTGGCCCAGCGCCATCTTGACGAGGTCGACGGACAGGAAGCTGGTCGCCTCGCCGGGCCCGCCGCCCGTCACCGTGAAGGGCTCGGCGTAGATCATGAACGAGCCCATGAAGCGGAGCAGCATGGCGATGATCAGCACCTTGCGCAGCTTCGGCAGCTCGATGTTGCGGAACACGCTCCAGCGGCCCGCGCCGTCGATGCGGGCCGCCTGGTAATAGGCGTCCGGGATGGCTTTGAGGCCCGCGTAGCACAGCAGCGCCACCATCGAGGTCCAGTGCCACACGTCCATCAGCACGATGACGGCCCAGGCCGAGCCCGCGTTCTGCGTGACGTTGAAGGGCACGCCGGAGCGGTCGAGCGCCACGCCGAAGAGGCCGATGTCGGTGCGCGAGAAGAGCTGCCAGATGGTGCCGACGACGTTGTAGGGGATCAGCAGCGGCAGCGCGATGAAGACCAGCACGGCGCCGACCCGCCAGCCGGACTTCGGGATGCACAGCGCCACCGCGATGCCGAGCGGGACCTCGATCGCCAGCACGACGAAGGAGAACAGGAAGTTGCGCAGGAGCGCGCCCTGAAAGCGCGCGCCCACCGCCGTCGAGGGGTCGAGCAGGCCCTGGAACCAGCCGGGGCCGTTCCAGAAGAAGCTGTTCTGCCCCATCGAGTCCTGGAAGGCGTAGTTCACCACCGTCATCATCGGGACGAGGGAGGAGAACAGCACGAAGATCAGCACCGGCACGACGAAGAGCCAGGCGCGGTTGTCCCACACGCGTCCGTCCATCAGGCGGCCCTCCCCGCCTTCAGCGACCGGCCCTCGACGCGGCGCTCGTCGACGTAGACGTGGAGCTTCTCGGGATCGAGCCCGAGGCGCGCCGGGCCGGGCTCGACCGACATGCCGCGCGGCACGCTGGCCACGGCGGTCTGCCCGCCGCCGAGGGCGACGTGGGCCAGGAGCTTGCGGCCGAGGTCGTCGACCCGCGTCACCGTCACGGGCAGTCCCCCGCCCGCCACGAGGGTCGCGTAGTCGGGCCGGATGCCGAGCGTCACGGCCTGCCCGGGCTTCAGGGTCGGGTAGGCGGAGCCGAGCGGCAGCACGTGGCCGTCGACCCGCGCTTCCGCGCCCGACACCTCGGCGCGGAGCAGGTTCATGCCGGGCGAGCCGATGAAGTAGCCCACGAAGGTGTGCTCGGGCCGCTCGAACAGCTCGGCCGGCGTGCCGACCTGCACGGCGCGGCCCTCGTTCATCACCACGACGCGATCGGCGAAGGTCAGCGCCTCGACCTGGTCGTGGGTGACGTAGATCATCAGGAGGTCGAGCGCGCGGTGCACGGCCTTGAGCTTCGAGCGCAGCTCCCACTTCAGGGCCGGGTCGATCACGGTCAGGGGCTCGTCGAAGAGGACGGCCGAGACGTCCGGGCGCACGAGGCCGCGGCCGAGCGAGATCTTCTGCTTGGCGTCGGCCGTGAGGCCGCGGGCGCGGCGCTTCAGGTCCGCCGTCAGGTCCAGCATGGCCGCGACCTCGGCGACGCGCTTCTGGACCAGCGGCGTCGCGAGCCCCCGGTTGCGCAGCGGGAAGGCGAGGTTCTCGGCCACGCTCATCGTGTCGTAGATGACGGGGAACTGGAACACCTGCGCGATGTTGCGCTTCTCGGTCGGCAGGCGGGTGACGTCGCGCTCGTCGAAGAGCAGGCGCCCGTGGCTCGGGATCACCAGCCCCGAGATGATGTTGAGCAGGGTGGTCTTGCCGCAGCCGGAAGGGCCGAGCAGCGCGTAGGCGCGGCCGGCCTCCCACACGTGGTGGAGCGGCTTCAGGGCGAAGTCGGCGTCCGACTTCGGGTCCAGCCCGTAGGCGTGGCCGATGCCGTCGAGGGTGATCTGGGCCATGGCGCGGTCCCCGCTCAGGCCGGCACGGCGACGCGCGGCGCCGACGCCGGCGCGGCGGGCGCGCCGAGCCGCCGCCCGTCGGCCGCGAACGCGAAGGCGCGGGCGAGGTCGACCCGCGCCTCGACGCGCTGGCCGGGCTCGAAGCTGTGCACGCCATCGACGAGGCACACGAGCGTGCCGAGGCCGGCGTCGGTGGCGACGTGGACGAAGGATTCCGAGCCCGAGATCTCCGTCACCGCGACGGTGCCGGGGAAGCTGGCGCGGGCGCCCGGGCCGCCGGGCGCCGCCACGGCCGCGGCGTCGGCGCGGAACCCGACCGTGCTGGCGCCCGCCGGCAGCTCCTTCGCGGCCGCCACCGCGGAGGCGGGGAGCTCGTTCAGCGGCGGGTCGGAGAAGACGCGGGCGGCGGCCAGCGTGTCCGGCTCGCGGTAGACGCGCGCGGTCGGCCCGAACTGGGTGACGCGCCCCTCGCTCAGCGTGGCGGTGCGCCCCTTCAGCAGCAGCGCCTCGCTCGGCTCGGTGGTGGCGTAGACCAGGATGGCGCCGGTCTCGGCGAAGAGGCGCGGCAGCTCCTCGCGCAGTTCTTCGCGAAGCTTGTAGTCGAGGTTGGCGAGCGGCTCGTCGAGCAGCACGAGCCTCGCCTGCTTGACGAGGGCCCGCGCGAGGGCGGTGCGCTGCTGCTGGCCGCCGGACAGCTGCGCGGGCGTGCGCTTCAGCATGGGTTCGAGCCGCATCAGCTTGGCGGCGCGGGCGACGCGCGCCTCGATCTCGGCCTCGGCCAGGCCCTGCACACGCAGCGGGGACGCGATGTTCTCGTAGACGGTGAGCGTCGGGTAGTTGACGAACTGCTGGTACACCATGGCGACCGAGCGGTGCTTCACGCCGAGGCCGGTGACGTCGCGCCCGTCCTCGACGAGGCGGCCCGCCGTCGGGCGGTCGAGCCCGGCCATCAGGCGCATCAGCGTGGTCTTGCCCGACAGCGTCGGGCCGAGCAGCACGTTCATCGAGCCGGGCGCGAGGTCGAGCGACACGTCGTCGACGTAGACCTCCCCGCCGCGCTTGTAGCCGACCTTGTCGAGCACGAGGCTCACGGGCGATGCGCCCCGGCCACCATCCCGTGCGGGCTGTGCATGGTCGTCCTCCCGGCCCGGCGCCCTCGATGGGGCGCTCATTCGTCCGATGGAGGCGAGCCTATGTCGAAGGCGGAAGAACTGGCAAGCGAATAAAACGAAGGTCAGAACGAAAACAAAAGCGCGCTCATTCGATATTTAGCTTCTGCTCATTCGTCCTCGCTCTCTATTGGACCGCCGGCCTCCACCACTTCGACGCCGTGCGCGCGGCACAGCTCGGCCGTGGCGGGCGGCAGCCGGTCGGTGACCAGGATGTCGACGTCGTCGAGGTGGGCGACCCGCACGGGGGCCGAGCGGGCGAACTTGCTGGAATCCGCCACCAGCACCACGCGGCGCGCGTGCTCGATGATGGCGCGCTGCGCCTGCACCTCGCGGATGTCGAAGTCGAGCAGCGTGCCGTCGGCGTCGACCGCCGAGGTGCCGATCACCGCGAGGTCGACGCGGAACTGCGCGATCAGCGCTTCCGACTGCGCCCCCACGATGCCGCCGTCGCCGTGGCGCACGCTGCCGCCCGTGACCACCACCTCGATCGCGCTGTTGCGGTAGAGCTCGGCCGCGACCTGGAGGTTGTTGGTGATGACGAGGAGCCCCGCGTGGCCGCCGAGCGCGCGCGCCACCTCCTCGGTGGTGGTGCCGATGGTGAGGAACACGGAGGAATGATCCGGCACCAGCCGCGCCGCCGCTTCCCCGATCAGCCGCTTGTGCGGGCCGGCGATGAGCTTCCTCGCCTCGTAGGCGAGGTTGACGACGCCGGACGCCACCATGGCGCCGCCGTGCACCCGCACCACCATCTGGGCGTCGCTGAGGTCGTTGAGGTCGCGCCGGATGGTCTGCGGCGTGACCGTGAAATGCGCCGCGAGGTCCTCCACCGTGACGCGGCCCTTCTCGCGCAGCAGGCCGACGATCTCGACCTGGCGCCGCGTCGGCGCCCGCGGGGCGACGAGGCTCACTGGGGCAGCGACAGGTTGAAGGCCACCGAGATCCGGGTGCCGGTGCCGCGGTAGGGCCGCACCTGGTGGAGCAGCCAGGACGGGAACAGGATCAGGAGCCCCGGCTTCGGCCGGATCGTCTCGGCGCCGCCCGCGGAAGCGCCGTCGCCGGTGAACTTGAGCCCGGGGGCGTACATGCCGGGGCCGGGGCCGCGCGGGTCCAGCATCTCGAACTCGCCGCCGAGCGAGGGGTCGGCCGCGCAGCCGCCGTCGTCGACGTAGTAGGTGCCGGACCAGAAGGCGCCGCCGTGGTAGTGCGCCACGTTGGCGTGGCCGCTGGCGTTGACGTTGGCCCAGGCCGAGACGCGCCAGGCGGGGCGCACGGGGGCGCCGGCGCGGTCCGCCGTGAGCTGCGCCGCCATGCCGCGCGCGAGCTCGATCACCTCGGCGACGGCCGGGCCGCCCCAGGCGAGGATGTCCCGGTCGGAATGCCAGCCACCCGCGTTCGACGCCTGCACGGAGGGCGCCTCGGCCCGCCGCCGCAGGATGGCCTCGCCGAGCGCCGCGTTGATGCGCTCCGCCCCCGGCACCTCCAGCGCCGCCACGGGCGTGGCGAAGAGGCCCTGCACCGCGAGGTTCAGCCGCACCGCCATCCCGTCCTCCCCGCCCCGCCGACGGGGCAGCCTAGCCGATCGCGGGCGGGCGCGACACAGCGGAGGACAGCGCACCAGCGGCAGAACTCTTTCACTCCTCCCTCATCCTTGTTTACAAGGATAAGGGAGGTCAGCATTTTCTGCCAAACGTCGGACGATGATCGAAAGCCCCGGCCTTCCGTTCACCCCCTCCCCGCCCCCTCCGCCGCGGGCTCCGCGAGCCGGTGCAGGCGCTCCACCAGCGCGCGCAGGCTGATGTCGCCCTTGTTGAGGATCTGGCTCGCGCCGCGCAGGCGCCGCCGGTCCTCCGTGGACAGGTTGCGCGCCGTCAGCACCACCACGGGCACATCGGCGCAGCCCGGCAGCCTGCGCAGCCCGTCGAGGAAGTCGAAGCCGTCCATCGTGGGCATGTTGAGGTCGAGCAGCACCACGTCGGGGCGCCGCTCGGCCGCCCGCGCCAGGCCCTGGTGCCCGTCGCCCGCCTCCGTCACGGTCCAGCCGTCGTCCGCCAGCATGGAGCAGACGGCCGCCCGCGCGTCGTCGCTGTCCTCGACGACCAGGATCCCGCCCGACGCGCTGCGGAACCGCTCCATGACGTCGCGGAAGCGGTCCCAACGCACCGGCTTGATCATGTATTCGGCGGCCCCGAGCGAGGCCGCGAGGCTGCGCTGGTCGACCGAGGTCACCATCACCACGGGCGTCGAGGACAGGTCCGGGTCGGCCTTGAGCTCGGTGAGCACCGACCAGCCGTCGATGCCGGGCATCATCACGTCGAGCAGGATGGCGCGCGGCCGGAGCCTGCGGGCGATCTCCAGGCCGCGCCGCCCGTCGGACGCGACCTGCACGCGGAAGCCCTCGCGGTGGAGGAAGCGCGTCGTCAGCGCGCGCTGGTCGGCGTCGTCGTCGATCACCAGCACGAGGTCGCCGGCCCCGGCCTCCCCCCCTTCCCCGGACGCCGGCTCCGGATCGGGCGAGGCGGACTCCGGCTCGGCCGGCACGAAGATGGCGGGCAGCGCGAAGGTGAAGGTGCTCCCCTGCCCCTCGGCGCTGTCGACCCGCACCTCGCCGCCCAGCATGTCCGCGAAGGCGCGGGTGAGCGACAGGCCGAGCCCCGTGCCGCCGAAGCGGCGCGTGGTCGAGGCGTCGGCCTGGGTGAAGCGCTGGAACAGCTTGGCCAGCTGCTCGGCCGTCATGCCGATGCCGGTGTCCCGCACCGCGAAGGTCAGGCGGTCGGCCCCGCCCGGCCCCGGCCCGCGCGAGGCGGACAGCGTGACCGTGCCGCCTTCCGTGAACTTGGCGGCGTTGGACAGCAGGTTCAGCAGCACCTGCCGGAGCTTGGTCAGGTCGGTGTGGGCGCGGCCCAGGCCGGGCGCCATCTCCAGCACCAGCCGGTTGCTCTTCTTGCCGACGAGGCTTTCCACCGTGGCGGCGACCTCGCGCAGGGTCGGCTCGACCTCGAAGGCCTCGGCGTAGACATCCATCTTGCCGCTCTCGATCTTGCTGAGGTCGAGCACGTCGTTGATGAGGCCGAGGAGGTGCCGGGCGTTGTTCTCGACCTTGGCCATGTCGCCCGCGAGCTCGGCCCCGTCGCAGCCGTCGGCGATCTCCTCGGCCATCATCTCGCTGTAGCCGATGATGGCGGACAGCGGCGTGCGCAGCTCGTGGCTCATGTTGGCGATGAAGGTGGATTTGGCGACGTTGGCCTCCTCGGCCGCCGCCTTGGCGGCCGCCAGCGCCAGCTCGGCCCGCTTCTGGTCGTCGATGTCGGTGTTGGTGCCGATCCAGCGCACGACCTCGCCCGCGGGGTTGCGCTCGGGCAGCGCCCGCACGAGGTGCCAGCGGTCCTCGCCGTCGTGGCGGCGGATGCGGAACTCGGTCTCGTAGACGGTGCCGGCGGACAGCGCGGACGACCAGCGCTCCACGGCGCCGGGCGCGTCCTCGGGGTGGACCAGCGCGGTCCAGGCCTTCCCTTCGGCGATGAAGTCGCGCGTGCCGCAGTACTCGAGCGTCCGCTCGTTGGCCCAGTCGACGTCGCCGGCCGGCGTCGCGGTCCAGACCTGGTTGGGGATGGCCTCGGTGAGGGTGCGGAACCGGGCCGCGCTGTCGCGGGCCTCGTGCTCGGCGCGCACGCGCTGCACCGCGTCGCTGACCCGCGCCGCGACGGCCTCCACCAGCGCGACGTCCGCGGCCGACCAGCGGCGCGGCGCGGACTGGTTCATGAAAAGGGTCGCGGCGAGGCGGCCGGCCCGGATGATCGGCACCGACACGAAGGCCCGCGTGCCGATGGCGGCGAAGACCTCGGCGTCGAAGTCGGGGTCGAGCAGCACGTCCGGCACCACGGTGGTCCGGCCCCGGCGCTGCCGCGCCGCGTTGGCGCCCCCGAAGCTGCTGAGGCCGAAGCGGCCTTCCAGGACCGACACGCCGTCGGTGTAGCTCGACGCGAGCACCACGGTCTCGTCGTCGTCCTCGACCTCGGCGTAGCCGGCCCGGCTCGCGCCGAGGTGGCGGCCCAGCGCCCCCACGGCGGCGTCCATGAGGGATTCCGCGTCGTCGATGCCGCGCAGCGCGTCCTCCAGCTCCAGGCGGAAGGCCTGGCGCCGGTTCGCCATGACGACGTCGGTGGTCTCCGTGCAGGCGCAGAAGAAGCCGCGCACGGCGTCGCCCTCGTCGCGGACGGGCGTGTAGGAGAAGGCGAAATGCGCCTCCGGGTCCAGCCCCTCGCGGTCCATCATGAGCATGATGTCGTCCATGTGGGTGGACTCGCCCGCGAAGGCGCGCTCGACGAGCGGCACGAGGTCGGCACGGATCTCGTGCCACACGTCGAGGAAGTTGCGGCCGAGCGCGTCGCGTTCCTTGTGGCCGAGCACGGAGCGGTAGGCGTCGTTGAACAGCAGCGTCAGCCCCTCGCCCCAGACCGTGAACATGGGCTGTTTCGAGCCGAGCATGACGCCGACCAGCGTGCGCAGGGCGGCGGGCCAGGTGCCGGGCCGCCCGAGCGGCGTCGCGGACCAGTCGAGCGCCCGCATGCGCTCGCCCAGCGCGCCCCCGTCGTGGATGACGGCCTCGTGCGATCCTGCCATGCTCACCGTTCCCTCGGGCCGCCGCGCGGGGCGGCGCGGCCCGATCCCGCCGGCTCGGGCCGTGTCGAAGGTTATACCGCATCGGGACGGCCTGTCTCACCCGAGGCCGAGGCGCTTCCGGGCCGGGGGGAGATCCAGACGCGGTTCGATCCGGGTCACGCGGACAGCGGGCGAGGCACCGGCCGTCGGCGATCCCGAACGGCGCGAGGTCCGATCCCGCCTCAGTTCAGGAAGCAGCGCCGGCCGTAGGGTTCGGGGTGCGTGCCGGGCGGGCAGGGACGGGGGCCGACGCACCCGCCGACCGTCACGGAGGTCAGCAGCAGGGCGAGGATCGCGACGCGGAACTTCATCGATGGCTCGCGCAAAGGGCTGGAGATGGTCGGGACGGCGGAGCGTCGGGGGAACACCGGAACGGTAGACGCATCGCCGCATCCGGCGTCCCGGTCGCCCGCCGGCGCCGCGAGGGGGCGGCGTCGGCGGGGTAGGTGAGCGGGGCGTCAGGCCTTGCCGTGGCCGCCGGCGTGACCGCCCGAGTTGGCCGAGGTCGACGAGCGGCCCGCGCCGACGGTGCTGGTCGACGAATGGGTCTGGCCGTTGAAGCCCGTTACGGTCTTGGAGACGGTGAAGCCGTCCTGATGGTTGGGCGCGATCTTCTCGCTGACGGTGCGGACCTTGCCGTCGGTCTTGGTCTTCGTCACCTTGAGGTCGGTGACGTCCGTCTTCGTGTGGAAGTTCGTCTTGGCGACCACCACCGTGCCGTCGGCCTTGGTGAAGGTCCTCGTCTCCTTGATGTCCTTCGCGAAGGCGACGGGGACGGAGGCGAAGGTGGCGGCGACCAGGGCGGCGATCGTGACAGAGCGGATCATGGTTTCATCCATTGCGATGGGTTGCGACCGGTTCGGCGGGTAGCCCCGCCGTCTGGACGTGGGAATATTTCCCACAAAAAGGACCGAAACTCTGACCCAATGGGGGCGTTCCCGGTACGATTTCGGGTTTCCCAAGCCACGTTTCCCTGAACAGGCGTTCATGGGACGGCCGTCCGCCGACCCGGCCGTGCGGCACGGCGGGGGGCTGTCCGGGCTCTCCGTTCCCTTCCCCGTCCCGCCCCGCTACCCTGCCGCGGCGACCCGAGGAGCCGACCCGATGCACGAGGGACCCTGCGCGCTGATCGGCGCGCCCGTGGAGGCCGGCACGGGCCGGCGCGGCTGCGGCATGGGCCCGGCCGCCTACGCGGCGGCCGGGCTCGCGGAGGCGCTGACCGGGCTCGGCTTCGCGGTCGAGGACCGGGGCAGCGTCGCGCGCGGCCCCCTGCGGGACGTCCACCACCCCAACCGGGCGATCCGCAACCTCGCCGAGATCGCGGCCTGGACGGCGGCGCTCGACGAGGCGGCCTATGCGGCGAGCCGCGACAGCTTCCCGATCTTCCTCGGCGGCGACCACAGCCTGTCGGCCGGCACGATCGCCGGCATGAGCCGGAGAGCCGCGGCCGAAGGGCGCGAACTGTGGGTCGTGTGGCTCGACGCGCACCCGGACCTCCACACGCTCGACACGACGGAAAGCGGCAACCTGCACGGCACGCCCATGGCCTACCTCACGGGCCGCCCCGGCTTCGCACCCTCGATGCCGGGGCCGGCCGTGCCCGTGAGGCCCGAGCACGTCTGCATGATCGGGCTGCGCAGCGTCGACCCCGTCGAGCGCCGCGCGCTGGCGGAAGGCCCCATCGAGGTCCACGACATGCGCTCGATCGACGAGCGCGGCCTCGCGGCGCCGCTCGCGGGCTTCCTCGCGCGCGCCGCGGCGGCGAACGCCATGCTGCACGTCAGCCTCGACGTGGACTTCCTCGACCCCGGCATCGCGCCCGGCGTCGGCACCACGGTGCCGGGCGGCGCGACCTTCCGCGAGGCCCACCTCGCCATGGAGATGCTGCGCGACAGCGGCCTCGTGCGCAGCCTCGACCTCGTCGAGCTGAACCCCTTCCTCGACGAGCGCGGCCGCACCGCCATCCTGATGGTCGACCTCGCCGCGAGCCTCATGGGCCGGCGCATCCTGGACCGCCCGACCCGGAGCTCGTGAGGGCCATGACCGTGCTGAACCTCGTCCCCTTCGTCAGCGTCGACGACATGATGGGCCTCGTGCTCGACACCGGGGTGGAGCGCTTCCTCCACGGGCTGGCGGAGGCGATCGAGGAGGATTTCCGCCGCTGGGAGCGCTTCGACAAGGTGGCGCGGGTGGCGTCGCACAGCGCCGAGGGCGTGATCGAGCTGATGCCCGCCAGCGACGGCGCGCTCTACAGCTTCAAATACGTCAACGGCCACCCGCTGAACGGCCGCACGGGGCGCCAGACCGTGGCGGCCTTCGGCATGCTGGCCGACGTCGCGACGGGCTACCCGCTGCTGCTTTGCGAGATGACGATCCTCACGGCGCTGCGCACGGCCGCGACCTCGGCCGTGGCGGCGAAGCACCTCGCGCCGCGGGGCGCCCGCACCATGGCCTTGATCGGCAACGGCGCACAGTCGGAGTTCCAGGCCCTGGCCTTCAAGGCGCTGCTCGGCGTCGACCGGCTGCGCCTCTACGACGTCGACCCCGCGGCCACGCGCAAGTGCGCCGCCAACCTCGCGCATCTTGGCTTCACCATCCACGCGGCCGGGAGCGTCGAGGAGGCCGTGCAGGGCGCCGAGATCGTCACCACCGCCACGGCCGACAAGCGCCGCGCCACCGTGCTCGGCGACAACCACGTCGGCGCGGGCGTGCACGTCAACGCGGTGGGGGGCGACTGCCCCGGCAAGACCGAGGTCGGCGCGGGCGTGCTGCGGCGCGCCGACATCTTCGTGGAATATCCGCCACAGACGCGGGTCGAGGGCGAGATCCAGCAGCTCCCGCCGGACCACCCGGTGACGGAGCTGTGGCGCGTGGTGGCCGGCGAGGCCCCGGGCCGGCGCGACGCGCGGCAGGTCACGCTATACATCTACGACGCGACGACCCGAGAATCCTTTGGGTCTCGGATGCGGAAGTTATCGGTGATTCGGGATGAGAAGCGACTGAAGTGCTTCGGGACCGTTTCCTTGAGGAATGTCAGGATCGCCTCCGCGAAGTCCTTGAATGTGGCATAGTACCGGTTGTGGGTGACGTTCTGGTGCATCACGCCCCAGAGCCGCTCGATCGGGTTGAGGTGAGGGCAGTAACTCGGGATGAAGTGAAGCACGATGCGCCGTCCCGGTTGCCTCATCCAATCCTGAACAGCACGGGCATGATGATAGCGGGCGTTGTCCAGATAGACATGGATCCGACGCATCGTCGTGTAGGCGTTCTCGATGGAGGTCAGAAGCTCGATCGTGCTTTGCGCATCGACCGAAAGCACTTCCTTCATCCGCGTCGCGCCGGTCTCCAGGTCGATCACACCATGGATGTTCATGCGATCACGGCCCGACGCCGCAGGAACCGCGACGTCGGCGCCACGCGGCATCCACACGCCCGCCGGTCGCGTCTGATGGGTCGGGTGAACGGCATCGCCGTAGACGATCGCTTCGTCGGCCCCAAGGCCGTTGCGGAGCCGCTCATGCTGCTCGATGAACGCTTCCTGCGCCGCAAGGTCGAGATGCGAGGGCACAAGGTCAGGCTTGCGCCAGACAAAATCCAGCGCCGCCATCAGCTTGATCAAACCGGATCGCGTGTACGACATGCCATACGTCGTCCGGATGTGATGACCGATCGCGCGTGTCGACGCCGGAAGCGCCTCCGTGGCCCAGGCTTTCAGGGCCGTGAGCTGCTCCACCGTCAAGGCGCGGTGCCCGCCCGCCAAGTCGAAGCGCGCCAGAGCCGGTACGCCGCCCTCGCGATAAACCTTGAACCAGCTCCGGATCGTGTCGTCGTCCAGGAGGAGAGCCTCCGAAACCTGCTCGCAACTCCAGCCCTTGTCCAACAAAAGGATCGCGTTGGCGCGCCGGGCGACCCGATGCTCCTCAAGCCCATCCCGCGCGATGCCCGTCAGCCGCGCACGATCGTCCTTGCTCAGGAAATGGCGCTTGATCATCGACACAAAACCGAATCGAAAGCGACCCCGCCGTCAACCCCGCATCCTCACGGAATCGGGCTATATTCGACTCCGTGGGCTTCGCGATCGAGGATTTCTCGGCCCTGCGCTACGTGCGGGAGCGCATCGCCGGCACGGGCTTCGGCCGCGACCTCGACCTCCTGGCCGACCCCGACGAGCCGCGCGACCTGTTCGGCATGTTGCTCCGCGCCGAGGCCAAGCGGTCCTCCGCCGGCCGCTGAAGCTTGCCCCAGCCTGACCGCCAACGACGAAAGAGCCCCGGAGGGCTTGAGATTTTTGCAGTGCGGTATATTCTTCGATTCGCACCGTTCGCGGTGCATGCCCTTCTTGGGCGTTTCCTCCCTAGACTCAGGCCGCTTTCCGCGAGGGGAGCGGTCTTTTTTCGTCTCGGCGGTGGTTTTTTGCATGACGGCTGGATGAACGCAAGGCAGCCATGCCGCTTTGTTGCATGAGTTCGAGCTGAAATTCTGAGCAGCGCAGCCGATCCCAACCTGAGCGTGCCGAATTCAGATAAAACTCACCTCAGGCGAGAGTCCCCGATCCTCCTCGTCGCCCCGCGCGGTCGCGGCCGGGCTCAGCTCCGCCCGCCCGATCCGCGCCGGATCAGCGTCGGGGCGAGGCGGTGGAGGGCGGGCGGGCCCGCGGTCTTGCCGATCCGCGCCCGCAGCAGCAGCGCCGCGCGCCGCCCGATCTCGTCGCAGGGCTGCGCCATGGCGGTCAGGCTCGGCTCGAAGGAGTCGCTCCACTCGAAGTCGTCGAAGCCGACGAGCGCGATGTCGCGCGGCACGGCGAGGCCGGCGCCGCGCAGCGCCGCGAGGATGCCCACGGTCGCGAGGTTGTTGGCGCCGATGAAGCCCGTCGGCGGCTCCGGCAGGGCCAGCATGCGGGCCGTCGCGTCCCGCGCGGTCGCGACCTCGACGTGGCCCACGGAGGACAGGCCGGGATCGGGGGCGAGGCCGCGGCGGCGCAGCGCTGCGGCGTAGCCCTCGACGCGCTCCCGCGTGGTCGTGAAGCCCTCCTGCCCGGCCACGAGGCCGATGCGCCGGTGGCCATGGACGGCGAGTTCGTCGACCAGCGTCCCGATCGCGGAAGCGTTCTCGACGCCGATGCCGTCGAAGCCCGCCTCCGGCAGCCGGTCGACCAGCACGGCGGGGATCGCGTTGTCGCGCAGGTAGGCGAGGGCCGCGGCGTCCGGGCCGGCGCTGGGCGTGAGGATGATGCCGTCGACGCGGCGGCGGTGGAGTTCTTCTACGGCGCGCAGTTCCTCGTCCGGGTCGTCCCGCGTGTTGGCCAGCAGCACCATCATGCCGAGCTTGGCGCATTCGCCCTCGACCGCGTTGGCGATGTCGCCGAAGTAGCGGTTGCGGCTCGTCGAGATCGCCAGGCCCACCGTGTTGGTGACCGAGCGGGCCAGGGCGCGGGCCAGGACGTTCGGCGTGTAGCCGACGGCCGCCACGGCCTCCTCGACGGCGCGGGTGGTTTCCGGGCTGACGACGCGCGTGCGGTTGAGGACGTGCGAGACCGTGGATGTCGCCACCCCGGCGCGCCGGGCCACGTCCGCGATCGTCGCCACTCGTGGCCCTCCCGTGACCGCGCGAGGCGGCGCGGTCGTGCTCGCTTTGGATGTAGACGCGAGAAGGCGGCTTGTCACGGGAGCGTCGCTGTCGGCGGCGTGAGATACAGTGGCGTCGGGCGAGCGGTTTCTTCGGGCCGCAGGCGCGGTCGGCGGGACTCCTCCGGGGGCGCAGCAGGAGAGGCTCGGTCGCCCGTCGATCGACAGCGACGCTGTCGTCGCGAGTGCGACGTCATCGCGTGTAAGCGCGCGCCGCTCGGTCCGGTATCGCACCCAGAGGCATCCACCTGTCCTGGTCTTGTTTTTGGGTTGTGAGATCAATCCGGAGATGCGTTGATGTCGACCGTCCGGCCCGACACGCGTGAGCGGAGGTCGAAACCGTCGGCTCATCCGGGCCTCCAGCCCCGTCATGCTCCGATACTGTCTCCAAACACGCGACGCGAAAGGATTTTACGAGGGAGAGCTCGGCGACGACTTCGCCACCATCGGCAACGCGCGAGACCAAGTCCCCATCTGCTTCCGGATATCGCCCGTTGCGAGCCGCCGGACGGCGAACTGCACACCGTCGCCTGCGACGTGCGAGATGAGACGGGCCTGGTCGTGCACCGGGGGACGGTCACCTGCGAGGGAGCGCGTTTTTGACCTCGGGCAGCGGCGACCGGGACATCAAAGACACGAGCAGATCGCTCCTCGGGAATGCAGAACGATTTCGGTGGCCCTGCGACGGCCACCCCAAGCGATGAGTGACCTGATGGAGAGCATCGAATATATCGTCGGCGGGCTCGCAGTGCTGCTCACGGCCGTCCTGGCGCTGATCGCATTCGGCCCTGAGTGACGTCGATCGCGGAAGGCCCCGACCCGCTGCATCCATGCCCTCCAGCGGGCGAGGCGCCATGGCTCGTGTGGCTGGGTGCATGACCTGCCCATCTGCCTACAGCCGTGTCATCACGCGAGCGTATTCGGCTTCTGCGACCTGGTAGGCGCTCCCGGCGATGTGGATGAGCCTTTCGCGGTTGCGGACCACGATGCGCCCCCGGACCGCCCGGATCGCTCCCACGCCTTCCAGAACATGGGTGGCGACCGTCACGCCGGGCCGTCTCACACCGAGCATCGCCGACAGAAAGCCGTGGGTCATGGCGAGATCGTCGCCGTCCGTCCTGTCCTGGGTCATCAGAACCCAGCGCGCCAGCCGCGCCTCGATCGTGAACGTCGCGTTGGCATAGGCGGTTTGCGCCAACTGGATCATCAGCGTGTGTGCGAACAGGCCGAGCGGGCGAAAGATCGAGGGGCGGCTCGCCAGAGCCGCGCTGAGATCCGACGTCGCGATCCGCAGGGCGGCTCCTTCCGCCTGGACTTGCGAGGTGTAAGGGGCGCTGTCCGCGCCGAGGATGGCGGGGAGCCCGACGACGCCCTCGCGCCCGATGATGCCGACCTCGATCCGCCCCGCATCGGTGTGAGCGACCGTGGTGACGATGCCGCTCTCCAAAAAATGGACGTGTTCGATGGGCTGATGGGCCCTGATGATGGGCGTCTGGGCCGGCAGCGAGACGCGTTCCAGCTTCGGCACGAGATGGTTGTAGTCGTCCGCCGTCAGCATCGATAGGAGGCGATTGCGAACTGACGCGGACTGGGAAAACGGCATCGGTCTCCGCCCGAGAGGAGGGCGAAAATAGGATAAACCACCGGCGGTTAAGAGGCGGCATGGACTGAGCTGCAATGGCTCATCCGTCCGCTACCGTACCTTTCGGGCTCGCGGCGTCCCGAATACGGCGACAGGGCTTTGCGCTCTGCGATGTCGACGAGGTGCCGCATCGACAGCGCATCCGTTTCTGGCACAGCAGGAGAGCTCTCGCACGTTCATCCGGCTCACACCGGCACGGATCGAGGCTCCACCCCTTAATACTCGGAGAACCACGCGTCCTACAGTAGCAAATCTCTGAAAATAATAATTTCGGCGACGATGTATATTTTAATTCATAATGGCCCAAGGTGATCTTCAGACGAGTTTTTCCGAAATTGATTATTTCTACAATAAGTCAACGGATGTTTTAGAATATCTCTCCTCTCCGCCGTTTCTTCGAACGTGCCTCAAGCGAATCATCTGAGATTTCGACTTATCTGAGGCGCACCTCAAACCGAAACACCGCGGTCGAGACAGCCGTCGGTCAGGTCGTGATGCTGTCATCCGGCGATCACGTTCATCCGAAGCGGCCCGAAGCCGCCGAATTCCGCATCACGGGCCTGCCGCGCCCCGCGCGGGCTCACGCCCCGGGGCTCTCCCGCATCGCGGCCGCGGCCGCGTCGAGCCCCCAGCGCAGGATGCGCTCGGCCTCCGCCGGCGTCTCCGCCTCGGCATAGCAGCGCAGCTCGGGCGCGTTGCCGGAGGCGCGGAAGTGGATCACAGAGCCCCCCTCCAGGCCGACCCGGACGCCGTCGACCGCGCTGACCGAGGCGACGCGGCCGAGCGGCCGGAGGAAGGCCGCGCGGGCCTCGGGGTCGGCCAGGGTCGCGAGGAACGGGCCGGAGCGCGCGGGCGGCACCTCCTGCAGGCGGTGGCTCGCGGTCGCCTTGAAGCGCAGGGAAGCGGCCAGCGCCGCGAGGCTCGATCCCGCCGCGCGCGCCGCCGCCAGGGTCGCGACGAGCGGCAGCGCGGCATCGCGCGTCGGCAGGGCGCCGAGGCGCCGGCCCGCGACCATGACGTCCGAACCGAGCAGGAAGCCGCCGTTGGCCTCGAAGCCCGCGATCCGCTCCGCGCCGTCGCGGCCCGCCTCCGCCATGCCGGCCACCACGTAGGGCGAGCCGATGCGCGTGCGCACCACGCGGGCGAAGCCGCCCGCGGCCTCGATGGCGGAATTGGCCGAGACCGGCACCGCGACCGCGTCCGCGCCGAGGTGGCGGGCCGCGACCGTGCCGACCACGTCGCCGGGCAGCACATTCCCGTCCGCGTCGGCCAGGAGGGGGCGGTCGGCGTCGCCGTCCGCGCTGAGGATCGCGTCGAGCGCGCTTTCCGCCGCGGCGGCCCTCAGCGCCGCGAGGTCCTCCGGCCGGTGGGCTTCGGTGTCGACCGGCACGAAGCTGTCCGAGCGGCCGAACGGCACCGGCGTGCCGCCGAGCGCGGCCACCAGCTCGACCAGCATGTCGCGGACCACGGTGCTGTGCTGGTAGACGCCGACCCGGAGGCCCGACAGCGCGTCGGCCGGGAAGGCGTCGGTGTAGCGCGCGAGGTAGCGCCGCGCCGCCTCCGGATGGGGCTCGGCCGCGCCCGTGCTCGCCGCGCCGGGCGCCAGGGCGGCCAGGATCGCGGCCTCCTCGTCCTTGGTGATCTCGCCGCGCGCCGTGTAGAACTTCAGCCCGTTGCGGTCGTCCGGGATGTGGCTGCCGGTGACCATCACGGCCGGGCAGCCGAGGCGCGCGGCCTCCAGCGCCAGGGCGGGCGTCGGCAGCGCGCCACCGTCGAGCGGCCTGTACCCCGAGGCCGCCACCGCCGCGGCGGCGGTCGCGGCGATGGCGGGGCTCGAGCCGCGGAGGTCGCGGCCGATCAGCACCGGCGAGCCCGGCGCGAGCTCGTCCCCGAGCGCGAGCAGGAAGGCGCGCACGTGGTCGTCCGTCGGCCGCCCGACGAGGTCGACCACGAGGCCGCGCAGCCCGCTGGTCCCGAACTTGAGGCTGCTCACCGGATCACCTCCCCTCACATCCGCCGCGGCACCGCGATGCCGAGCATCCACAGCGCGCGCGACAGCACCGCGAAGGCGAGCTCGCACAGCGCGAGGCGCGCGGCGCGCTCGTCTTCCCCGGCCGCCAGCACGGGGCATTCCGTGTAGAAGCGGCTGAAGCTCTGCGCCACCGCGAAGGCGAAGCCGGCGATCTCGTTCGGCGCGGCGCCGGCCGCCGCGGCCTCGACGGCGTTCGGCAGCCCCAGGCAGGCCATGGCGAGCGCCCGCTCGGCCGGGTGGCCGAGCGCGATGGCCGAGGCTTCCGCGCCCGCCGCCTTCGCCCTGGCCGCGATGGCGCCGATCCGCACGCAGGCATATTGCACGTAGGGGCCCGTGTTGCCCTCGAACGACATCATGCGCTCGAGGTTGAACACGTAGCCGCCGAGCCGGCCCGTCGACAGGTCGGCCCATTTCACGGCCGCGAGGCCCACCTGCTGCGCCAGCTCCTCGGCGTCGACGTCCGGGTCCGAGGCGTCGACGCGCTCGCGCGCCTTGGCGACCGCCTCGTCGAGCAGGTCGCGCAGCCGCGCGACCCCGCCCTCGCGCGTCTTGTAGGGTTTTCCGTCGAGCCCGTTCACCGTGCCGAAGCCGACGTGGGTGAAGGCGACGCCAGGCGCGAGGCCGGCCCGGCGGGCGGCGCGGAACACCTGCGTGAAGTGCAGCGACTGGCGCTCGTCCACCACGTAGACGTAGCGGCCGCAGTGCCGCGACTCCGCGTTGTCGGGCCGGTCGGCGATCGTGGCGAGGTCGGTGGTGCCGTAGGTGGCGGCGCCGTCGGACTTCTCCAGCATCAGCGGCGGGATCTGCTTCGTGTCCGACGGCTCCGCGACCGCGATCACCACGGCGCCGTCGTCGCGCTCGGCGACCCCGCGGGCCATGAGGTCGGGCACGAGCCGGTCGACGGTGGCCTGCACGTCGCTTTCGCCGAGGTAGAGGTCGAAATGCGCCCCTAACCGGTCGAAGTCGCCCTTCTGGTCGGCGAAGGACGTGGCGCGCAGCGCGGCCCAGTCGGCGCGGGCTTCGGCGTCGCCGCCCTGCAGCGCGGCCGTCAGCGCCCGCGCCTCCGCCATGCGCCCGGGATCGGCCTTGCAGGCCGCGGCGGCCTCCGGATAGAGCCGCTGCATCTCGTCGATGCCGATCACCTCGCCCACGGTGCCCGGCGCCCGGCCGGGATGCGCGCGGCGGATGGCGCCGATGAGCATGCCCATCTGCAGGCCCCAGTCGCCGAAATGCACGTCCGACACGGTCTCCAGGCCCTGCGCCTGGAAGATGCGCGACAGCGACTCGCCGATCACCAGCGAGCGCAGGTGTCCGACGTGGAGGGGCTTCGCCACGTTGGCGCCGCCGAAGTCGAGCAGCACGGGGGCGCCGCCGGTCTGGACGATGCCGAGCGTGGGGGACGCGGCCTGCTCGCGCGCGAGGCCGGCCACGAACCCGTCGGCGAGGCGCAGGTTGAGGAAGCCCGGCCCGGCGACCTCGACGGAGGCGAAGTCGGGGTCGGCCCGCAGCGTCTCGGCCACCGCGGCGGCGAGGTCGCGCGGGTTGCGCTTGGCCGCTTTGCCGAGCGCCATGGCGGCGTTGCACTGGAAGTCGCCGAACTCGGGGCGCGTGGCGGGCACGGATCTCACGCCCTCGACCGGCAGCGACGCTCGCGCGAAGGCGCGCCGCAGCTTGTCGTCCACCCAGCCCACCAGATCCACCATCGCCGCTCTCCGCCCCGGGCCGCCCGGCCCGTCCCCTCGCAAGGCGGGACTCTTACGGGGCGCGGCGGGAGGGGGCAAATCAGGCGGGGCGTCCTTCCCCGCCGGGCCGGTCGCCCCGGCGCCCCGTCACATGAACAGCCGGTCCTTGCTCATGCCGCTGTAGAGCGAGGCCACCTCGTCGCCGTAGCCGTTGTAGATCACGGTCGGGCGGCGGCTCCCGGTGCCGAGCACCTCCTCGGTGGCCTGGCTCCAGCGCGGATGCGGCACGGCCGGGTTGACGTTGGCCCAGAAGCCGTACTCGTCCGGCGCCAGCGCGGCCCAGGTCGTGTCGGGCTGCTTGTCCGTGAAGGACACCTCGACGATCGACTTCACCGACTTGAACCCGTATTTCCACGGCACGGCGAGGCGCAGCGGCGCGCCCATCACCTTCGGCAGCGGCTTGCCGTAGGCGCCCGTCACCATGAAGGCGAGGTCGTTCGTCGCCTCCGCCATGGTGAGCCCCTCGACGTAAGGCCACTGCAGGATGAAGCTCCGCTGGCCCGGCGCCATCTTGGGGTCCTTGAAGGTCTTCAGCACGATGTACTTGGCCGAGCCGAGCGGCTTGGCGAAGTCGACGAGCTTCTTCACCGGGAAGCCCGTCCACGGCACCTGCATGGCCCAGGCCTCGACGCAGCGGTGGCGGTAGAGCCGCTCCTCCAGCGTCATGGCCTTGAGGAGGTCGTCGATGCCCACCTCCTGCGGCTTCTCGACGAGGCCGGTGAACTTCACCGTCCAGGGGCGCACGCGCAGCATCTGCGCGGCCGCGCTGACGTTCTTCGACGTGCCGTATTCGTAGAAGTTGTTGTAGGTCGTGTTGTCGACCTCCGGCGTCACGGGCCCGGAGATCGTGTAGGCCGGGTTCCGCTTGGCCGGGTAGAGCGAGGCCGAGGGGTCCGGCGCCTCGGGGGCGGCCGGGGCCGCGTCGCCGCCGCCGAACAGGCTGAAGGCCCGCGCCGGGCCGCCCGCCAGCGCGCCGGCGCCCAGCGCAGCGCCGCCCGCGACGAGGGACCGGCGGTTCAGGAACAGGTGCTCGGGGGTGGCGTCGCGCTCGGGGATTTCCCAGGACCGGCGATGGCGGATCAGCATGTTGTCGACCTCCCGTGACGTGCGGCCCGGCCGCGTCTTCCCGCTGGATATGGGGATGCCGGGGCGGGACCGCCCGCCTCCGGCTCTCGATTTCCGCCCCGCTTTGGTGCGGCGCACATCTGCGCTACGGTCCGGCCCGGAACCCCACGCGAGGACGCCATGCACACCGTCAAGCTTTCCGCCGACGTCACCGTCGCGAGCCAGCCGGACCTGTCGGAGTTTCGCGGCATCGCGGCCGACGGTTACGTGGCCGTGGTCAACAACCGGCCGGACGGCGAGGATCCGACGCAGCCGGGCTCGGAGGCCGAGGAAGCCGCCGCCGAGGAGGCCGGCCTCGCCTACGCCCACATCCCCATGGGCCCCGTGACCGAGAGCACGGTGCGCCACTTCCAGTCCGTGGTGCACGGCGCCGCCGGCCCCGTGCTGGTCCACTGCCGCTCGGGGACGCGCTCGGCCAACCTGTGGGCCATCGGCGAGGTGCTGGACGGGCGCCTGGAGATCGCGGACCTCGGCCCCCTGTCCCGCCAGATCGGCCTCGACCTGTCGGGGGCCGCGGGCTGGCTCCGTCAGCACGCCGCCGACGCCAGGGCCTAGGCGCGGCGGAAGGCCACGGCCCGGCGCCGAAGGCTTAGCATTGCCGAAGCTTCACGTGCGGGGTGGCCATCTTTCCGCTTTGATGCGCCGCGACGAGACGGCGGCACCGGGCTCCCCCGGCGCCCCCGACTGAAACCGATGACGAAGCCGGATGCGCCCCGGCCGCGAAAGGTCGATCGATGACGCACTTCGCCCGGGACGTGAAGGACATCTGGCGCCTCGCGATCCCGTACTTCCGTCGCAGGACGCCGGGCGAGATCCACCTGTGGCTGATCGGCCCGGTGCGGATGCCCGAGAACTGGATCGGCCTCGGCCTGCTCGGCTGCGTTGTCGGCCTGGAGGTCGGCGCCTCCTACATGTCGAAGCTGCTCAACAACTGGCAGGAAGGCTTCGGCGACTCCATCCAGTCGAAGGACTGGCACGCCTTCCTGTGGTCGCTGGCGATCTTCTGCGCCATCGCGGTGCCCTACGTGCTGGTCGCGGCCTTCAACAACTACCTCAACCAGGTGCTGCAGATCCGCTGGCGCAAGTCGATGACGGACGACTTCGTCGCCCGCTGGCTGTCGCCCGCCCAGCACTTCCGCATGCGCCTCGTCGCCGGCCCGGCCGACAACCCCGACCAGCGCATCTCCGACGACATCCACCAGTTCGTCGGCAACACCATGGTGCTCGGCATCGGCTTCTTCGGCAACTTCCTGCGGCTCGGCATCTTCCTGCAGGTGCTGTGGGCCATGTCGACCGCCTTCCCGATGACGAGCTTCGGGCTGTCGTTCAACATACCGGGCTATCTCGTTTGGCTCGCCGTGATCTACGCCGGCGCCGGCACGGCCATCACCTACCTGATCGGCCGGCGGCTGGTCGGCCTCAAGTACAACCAGGAGCGCTTCGAGGCGAACTTCCGCTTCGGCATGGCGCGCATCCGCGAGAACTCCGAGCAGATCGCGCTGCTGGGCGGCGAGGGCGCCGAGCGGGCGGCGCTGGGCGAGCGCTACCAGTCGATCCTCGCCAACGTCTACGGCGTGGTGCGGCTGCAGCTCAACCTCACCTTCTTCTCGCAGTTCTTCGGCCTGTTCTCCTCCGTCTTCCCGTTCCTGCTGCTGGGGCCGGCCTTCTTCTTCGGCAAGGCGACCTACGGCATCCTGATGAAGGCGGTGGGCACGTTCAGCCGCGTGCAGGACGGCCTCACCTGGTTCGCCGACTCGTTCCAGCTCCTCGCCAACTACCGCGCCATCGTGCAGCGCCTCGTGAGCTTCGAGGAGGTGATGGCCAAGAGCGACGCCGCCGCGGCGGCCCTGCCCAACATCGCCACGCGGGCGACCTCGGGCGAGGCCTTCGCGGCCGAGGGCGTGGTGGTGAGCCTGCCCGACCGCACGCCGCTCTCCGCCGTGCCGGCCTTCAGCCTGCGCGCGGGCGACCGCGTGCTCCTGTCCGGCCGCTCGGGCGCGGGCAAGACCACGATCCTGCGCGCCTTCTCGGGCGTGTGGCCCTACGGCGAGGGCAAGGTCGAGGTGCCGGACGGCACCCGCACCCTGGTGCTGCCGCAGCGCTCCTACCTGCCGCTCGGCACCCTGCGCCAGGCGCTGAGCTACCCCAACACGCTCGACGCCTATCCGGATGCCGCGGTGCGCGAAGCGCTGGCGGCCGTCGGCCTGGAAGCGCTCGCGGCCGAGCTCGACCACGCCGACAACTGGCCGCAGCGCCTGTCGGGCGGCGAGCAGCAGCGCGTCGGCGTGGCCCGCGCCCTGCTGTCGAAGCCCGACTGGCTGTTCCTCGACGAGGCCACCTCGGCGCTCGACGAGGCCGGCGAGGCGGACCTCTACCGGACGCTGATCGAGCGCCTGCCGGAGGCCGGCATCGTGTCCATCACCCACCGCCCGACGCTCGACGCCCTGCACAACCGCCGGGTCGAGATGACCAAGGGCGCGAACGGGCTGTTCCAGGCCGGGGACGCCCTGCCGCAGGCGGCCGAGTAGGGGCTGGCGGGGGAAGGCGTCGTGCCATGGCGCTTCCCCGTCCCGCCGTCGTCGCTGGCGGAGCGACGACGGATGGAAAGGGGGCAGGACCTTCGGGAAATCTCTGCCGGCCTCAGAAGAACACGGCCGTCAGCAGCCCGAACAGCGGCAGCAGCACCAGCCCCGACCACGCCATGTAGCCGAAGAAGCCCGGCATGCGGATCTCCTGCTCCTCGCAGATGGCCTTGACCATGAAGTTCGGCGCGTTGCCGAGGTAGGTGTTGGCGCCCATGAACACCGCGCCGCAGGAGATGGCGAGCAGCGTCGTCGCGCCTTCGCCCATCAGCCGCGCCGGGTCGCCGCCCGCCATGTCGAAGAACACGAGGTAGGTCGGCGCGTTGTCGAGCACCGACGACAGCGCCCCCGACAGCCAGAAGTAGCTCGCGACGACCGGCGTGCCGTCCGGCCGGTTGACGAGGTGGAGCAGCGGGCCGAACGGCCCGGCCGGCCCCGCCGCGAGCGCGTCGAGCACCGGGATGATGGTGACGAAGATGGCGGCGAACAGGATCGCCACCTCGCGGATCGGCACCCAGGTGTAGGCGTTCTCGATGCGGACCCGCGCCGGCGTCACGGCGAAGGACAGCAGGGCCGCGGCGAGCAGCAGCGCATCGCGCGCGAGCCCCTCCCAGCTCACGCTGACGCCGAGGCCGAGCGGCACGGAGCGCCCCGGGTGCCACAGCCCGCTCAGCAGCACGGCCCCCACCGCCACGACGAGGAACAGGACGTTGTAGCCGCCCTCGACCTCAAGGCGGAACGGGTGCCGCTCCCCGGCCAGCGGCTCGCGCCGCCAGTACCAGCGGTCGATGGCGGTGAAGACCACCAGCAGCAGCCCCGAGGACAGCAGCATCGGCCCCGCCATGGCGCGCAGCGTCCAGCCGAAGTCGACCCCCCTCAGGAAGCCCAGGAACAGCGGCGGGTCCCCGAGCGGCGTCAGCGAGCCGCCGATGTTGCCGACCAGGAAGATAAAGAACACGAAGACGTGGGTGCGGTGGCGCCGCCCGGCGTTGGCGCGGATCAGCGGCCGGATCAGCAGCATGGCGGCGCCGGTGGTGCCGAGCAGGCTCGCCAGGAGCGTGCCGAGCCCGAGCAGCGCGAGGTTGGTGTTGGGCGTGCCGACGAAGGCGCCGCCGACCCGGATGCCGCCCGCCACCACGAACAGCGCGAGCAGCAGCAGGATGAAGGGCAGGTACTCGTGCGCCACCGTGCCGAGCAGCGCCGCGCCCGCCGCGTCCGGCCCGCGGGCCGCGGCGTAGGGCAGGGCAAAGAGAAGCGCCCAGCCCGCCGCGACGAGCGGGAAGCGCCGCTCCCACCAGTGCGGGGCGAGGAGCGGCATGAGCGCGATCGACAGCAGCAGTCCCGCGAAGGGCAGGCCGAAGGCGAGGGAGGGCGCGCCGGCGGCGGGATCTGAGGGCATGGCGTCTCGTGGAGGCGAAGCGGGGCCCGTTCTAATCGGCGATGGGCGGGCCTGGTTCAACGCCGAGGGGCACGGCGACGCCCGACCTCCGCGCCGGCCCTTCCGGGGCCAGCGAGACGAACCCTTAAGCATGGGGTGTGGGCACGGCCGATCGATAAAATCGACATGATCTGATTTAGCTCATGCCCAAGTCGACGACGGTAGCTTCCTCTGCGTCAGGCAAGAGATGAAAGCTGCGACCATGGCTATCTCCACCGCGATCGGCTCCGCCCCAAGCACTTCGGCATTATCCGGCATCGGCATCGGCGGTCTATTGTCGGGCAACTCTCTCCTGGGCGGCCCGTCGAGTCCCGCTTCGACTCGGTCTTCCGCGACCGGCAATGCACTCCATGCGTCGATGATCGATGCCGCTCGCGCGGAGACTTCCACGTTGGAGGGCGTCGCCGCGCTCAGGCAGAGCCTGTTCGACGCCCTCGTCATGCTGGGGGAAACGATCCAAGCCGGCAGGCCGAACGCGCCCGGCCCCGCGGAGGCGCCCCGCTCCGAACGCGCGCGCGCCATGGAGGCGAAGCTCGCGGCCACCATCGCGAGCTACTTCCAGCACTGACCGGACGCGGTGAACGAGCGCCGGGACCGGCTGCGGACCGCGGGCGCCCCCGGCGGGCTTGCCGCGGGCGGCGCACCGCCCCATCGTCCGCGAGGCCCCGCCTCGCCCTGCCCGGGGTGCAGTCGCCGGCCCGGACCAGCATGACCCGAGCCTTCGAACCCGCAGCCCCCTTCGCCCGCCCCGTGCTCGACCTCGCCCGCGCGCTGGTGGGGGCCGAACTGCTGCTCGACGGCGTCGGCGGGGTCATCGTCGAGACGGAGGCCTACGCGCGCCACGACGCCGCCTCGCATTCCTGCCGCGGCCCGACGCCCCGCAACCGCGCCATGTTCGGGCCGCCGGGCCGCGCCTACGTGTACCGCTCCTACGGCATCCACTGGTGCTTCAACGTGGTGGGCGGCGAGGAGCCGGGCTGCGCCGTGCTGGTCCGCGCGCTGGAGCCCACCCGCGGGCTCGAGCGCATGCGGGCGCGCCGCGGGCTCGACGACCCGCGCCTGCTCTGCGCCGGGCCGGGGCGCCTGTGCCAGGCGCTCGGCCTCGACGCGTCGCACGACGGGGCGGACCTCGGAAGCGCCCCCTTCGCGCTCGCCTTCGGCGCGGGCGAGCCCGCGCTCGTCGCCGGCCCGCGCATCGGCATCAGCCGCAACGCCGAGGCGCCCTGGCGCTTCGGCCTCGCCGGCTCGCGCTTCCTCAGCCGGCCGTTCCCGCGCGCGCCAGCGCGTCCAGCCGCGCCCGCATCCGCCTGACGTGGGAGCCCGGCCAATAGACCCGCCCGCAGGCCGGGCAGCGGTGGAACGGGCCGCCGCGCGCCCGCGCCGCCTCCGGCACCTCCTCGGGCAGCGCCGCCTCCAGCATCGCGCCGTCGACGAGGCAGCGGGTGAAGGGGGCGGCGAGCCAGTCGAGGCCCAGGCGGCGCGACAGCTCGGCGGCCTGCCGGTCGAGCGCGTCCGCGCCGAGCGCCACCACGTCGAGCCCGGCGGCGCGCGGGGCGGCGAAGTCGCGGTCGCGGGTGAGGAGCACGCGCCCGTCCCGCCGCGCCTGCGCGGCCACCATCGCGTCGGAACTGCCGCGCGGCAGCACGGCGACGTCGTGCCCCGCGGCGCGCAGCCAGCGCGCGAGCCCGGCCAGCATCTCGTCGCACAACAGCCGCCGGATCGCGCCCCTCGCCGTGACAGGATATTTAAGCGGCCCCGCGCCCGCGCACAGGCATAGAAGGATCGTCCTCCGGAGTTCCGCCGCCCCGTGCCCGACGCCGCCCCGCCGCCGCCGCCCCTGCGCCAGCCCGCCTTCCTCCGCTTCTGGCTCGCCCGCTCGCTGTCGGCCGGCGCCTTCCAGATCACCGCCGTCGTGGTGGGCTGGCAGGTGTTCTCGCTGACCGACTCGACGCTGGAGCTCGGCCTCATCGGCCTGATGCAGTTCATCCCGATGATCGTCCTGACGATCCCCGCGGGCCACGTGGCCGACGTCTACGACCGGCGCGGGATCGTTCGCGTCTGCCAGGCCGTCGAGGCGGCGGCGGCGGCGCTGCTGGCCTTCGGCAGCGCGGGCGGCTGGCTCGGCGCCCACGGCATCTTCGCCGCCGTGGCGCTGATCGGCGCGGCCCGCACCTTCGAGAGCCCCACCACCTCGGCGCTGCTGCCGGGCGTCGTGCCGGCGGCGTCGCTGCCCTCCGCCTTCGCGCTGTCGGCCTCGGCCCTGCAGACCGCGACGATCATCGGCCCCGCGATCGGGGGCGCCCTCTACATCGCCGGGCCCGCCTTCGCCTACGCGGCGGTCGCGGCGCTCTGGGCCGGGGCGAGCCTGCTCGTCGGCGGCATCCGCCTCGACCACGCGCCGCCCAAGCGCGAGCCGCCGACGCTGCGCTCGCTCCTGTCGGGCTTCACCTACATCCGCGACCATTCGGTCGTGCTCGGCGCCATCTCGCTCGACCTGTTCGCGGTGCTGCTCGGCGGCGCCACCGCGCTCCTCCCCGTCTACGCGCAGGACATCCTGCACACGACGCCGGTGGGCCTCGGCGTGCTGCGTGCGGCCCCGGCGGTCGGCGCGCTGCTCACCTCCTTCGTGCTGGCGCGCCGCCCGCTGCGGAGCCGCGCCGGGGCCAAGATGTTCCTCGCCGTGGGGCTGTTCGGCCTCGCCACGGTGGGCTTCGGCCTGTCGACCTCGTTCCCGCTGTCGCTCCTCGCCCTCGCGGTGATGGGCGCCGCGGACGTGCTGTCCATGGTGGTGCGCTCCTCGCTCGTGCAGCTGCAGACGCCGGACAACATGCGGGGCCGCGTGTCGGCGGTGAACTCGATGTTCGTCGGCACGTCGAACCAGCTCGGCGAGTTCGAGTCGGGCCTCACCGCCACCCTGTTCGGCACCGTGCCGGCCGTGGTGATCGGCGGCGTCGGCACCGTGCTGGTGGCGATCCTGTGGAGCCGCCTGTTCCCGAGCCTGCGCGAGGTCGACGACCTCGCCAAGGCCGGCGCACCGGGCTAGACCCGCACCAACGAAGGGCGGGGAGCGGAACCATGGCGCAGGCGGGCACCACACGGGCGGACCACCGCGACGACCCCGCGGCCCACGCGGCCTCCCACGCCCGCGCCGCGGCGGAGCTCGCCGCGCGGCTCGACCGGCTGCCCGCCACGCGCTCGCTGTGGGCCACGGTGGGGCTGCTGTCGCTGGGCGCCCTGTTCGAATATTACGACCTCTTCTACACCGCCTACGTGGCGCCCGGCATGGCCAAGAGCGGCCTCTTCACGCCCGCGAGCCTCGGGCCCTTCGACGCGCTGGCGGGCATCGGCGTCACCGGCTTCGGCACCTTCGTCTTCGCCACCTTCGCGGGGCTCTGGGTCGGCACCACCGCCTTCGGCGGCGTGGCGGACCGCTACGGGCGCCGCGTCGTCTTCACCTGGTCGCTCGTGTGGTACTCGGTCGCGACCCTGGCCCTGGCGTTCCAGACCACCGGCTTCGGCGTCGACCTGTGGCGCTTCGTGGCCGGCATCGGGCTCGGTGTCGAGCTCGTCACGGTCGACACCTACATCGCCGAGATCGTGCCGGCCGCGATCCGCGGCCGCGCCTACGCGCTGAACCAGGTCGTCACCTTCCTGGCCGTGCCGATCGTGGCGCTGCTGGCGTGGCTGCTGGTCCCCCACGCGCCGCTCGGCCTCGACGGCTGGCGCTGGGTGGTGCTGGTCGGCACCGTGGGGGCGGTCTTCGTGTGGGCGATCCGCCGCGGCGTGCCGGAATCGCCGCGCTGGCTCGCCCGCCGCGGCCGTCTCGACGCCGCCGAGCGCGTGGTCCGCGCCTTCGAGCGCCGGGCGGAGCACGACCTCGGCCGCGCGCTGCCCGCTCCGGCGCCGGTCGCGGCCGTGCCGGCCCCCGAGGGCCGCGCCTCCTTCGCCGAGATCTGGAGCCCGCGCTACCGGGGCCGCACCGTCATGATGAGCGTGTTCCAGTTCTGCCAGACGATCGGCTTCTACGGCTTCGCCGCCTGGGTGCCGACGCTGCTGATCGCCAAGGGCATCGACGTCACCAAGAGCCTGCAATATTCCTTCACCATCGCGGTGGTGAACCCGTTCGGGCCGCTGCTCGGCCTGCTGATCGCCGACCGCATGGAGCGGAAGTGGCAGATCTGCACGGCCGCGGTCGCGGCGGCCTGCTTCGGCCTGCTGTTCGGGCAGGCGGCCGGCTTCTGGACCGTGATCGCCTTCGGCGTCCTCGTCACGCTCAGCAACAACTGGATGTCCTTCGCCTTCCACGGCTACCAGGCCGAGCTGTTCCCGACGCGGGTGCGGGCGCGGGCGGTGGGCTTCACCTACTCGTGGAGCCGCCTGTCCGGCGCCTTCGCGGGCCTCGTCATCTCGGCCCTGCTGGCGCGCGAGGGCGTCGGCGCCGTCTTCGCCTTCATCGCGGGCGCCATGGCGATCGTGGTGCTGGCCATCGGGATCTTCGGGCCCCGCACGCTCGACCGGCCGCTGGAAGAGATCTCGGGCTGACGGGCGCGGCCGGCCCGCGGCCGACTCCCGGCCTTCGCCTCCTTTCCCGGACGGGTCGAGGCGACGGACAACGCCCGTGAGCGCGACCTCCGCCCGGCGGTGATCCAGCGCGAGAACACCAACGGCTGCCGCGCCCCCGGGCTACAGCCTTTCCCACGCCGTCCGCCCTCATCGGATCGTCAGCGGGATCGCCATGCGGTGCGAGCGCCCGCCGGCGCTGCGCAGGGTGACGGCGAGCCGGTGCCGACCCGGCGCGAGCCCGGTCAGATCCACCGTCGCCGAGAAGGCGGTCTGTCTCGCGTTCCAGTCGCGATGGGGAGCGCCGGGCTCGAAACGCGCCGCCGCGCGGACCGCGCCGCCGTCGACGGCCACGTCGAGCGACCTCGCTTCGTCGTCCCGGAACACCACCCAGCCCTCGATCGCGTGGTCCGCCCCCGGCGCCCGCAGGTCGAGGCCGTAGCTGTCGCGGTAGGGCCGGCGGGCGTCGATCTGGGGCAGGATGGTGCCGAAGGCGTCGGGATCGTGGTCCTGCTCGGTGCCGAACCTCAGAACCGGCACATCCGTCCGGATCGGGGCCCCGACCTCGGGCTTCCGCATGACGAGGAACGACTGATAGTTCATCAGCCCGTCGACGGCGATGTAGTCGATGTCGAAGATGCTGCCCCAGAAGCGCTTGAGCCAGTCGGGCGACACGAAGATCATCGGGCCGCCGTCGTTCCAGTTCTGATGCGGGCCCTTCACATACATCCCGAAGTCGTCGCCGCGCGTCCAGTAGGGCTCGCCCAGCATGTCCATCATGGCCATGGGGCCCAGGAATGAGGCGAAGAAGACGCCGCCGGCCTTGAGGACGCGGCGGATCTCCATCAGCCACTGGTGCCAGGTGGTGTGGATGTGGCTCAGCACCGAGACGGCGGTGACGAGGTCGAAGCTGTCCGCCTCGAAGGGCAGGGTCGGCACCTCGCCGATCTGGAAGAAGCGGAACGGCGGCGACAGGTTCTGCACCGACCAGCGGATGCTGGGCCCGTCGATGTCGCAGCCCCAGAACTCGCCCTGCCGCGCTTCGGGCTCGAAGTGGCGCAGCGCCCGCCCGACGCCCGAGCCGAAATCGATGCAGCGCGCTCCCGCCCAGGCGAAATCGGCCGGCAGGGCCCGGACGATGGCTTCGCGGATGCCGCGGCCGCTGGCCTCGAAGTCGTCGAGCGTGACGGAGCCGATGCGCCGGGCGAGCCGCAGCGGCGGCAATGGTAGGCCGCCGCCCGGCCCGGGGGCGTCGCGGGCGAGGAGCGGGAAGTGGACGTGGTCGGCGCGCGCGCCCTGGTAGAGGGTCGCGGCTGGCCCGGACAGGGCCTGCGCCTTGGCCCTGACGCCCGCCTCGAAGGCCTCGGCCTCGTCGTAGGGCGTCGCGATCCGCCCCTCGTGACGCCCGAAGCGGAGATAATGCAGCAGCGGGTTGATGTTCGCCGCCCCGACCTCGGGGTTCTGGGCGAGGTAGTAGGCCGTGTCGAAGTCTGGGCCCACGCTGCGGCCCTCGGACCAGCCGGTCTGCTGGTAGTGGAGCAGCGGGTTCAGGCCCGCCGCGCGGACGTCCGGGTTGGCGTCGAGGTAGTGGCGCGTGCTGAAGCAGGGGTTGGGGTCGCGGCCCGCCGCGGCGCCGCGCGACGCATAGTCCTCGACCGCGTCCGCCTCCGGGCCGACCGCGTCCGGGTAGGTGCCGCGGTACCAGGCCTCGTCGACGAGCCCGCCGGCCCGCAGGACGTCAACCAGCCCGTCGCCCGCGGCCCGACCCTCGGATTCCGGCCCGCGGCGTCGCAGTGACCATGGAGCCATGCCTGGTGTCCCCCTCGCCTCGCCGGCCGCGGTCGATCCCGCCCGGGCCTGGACCATTCCTCATCGCTTCGACGGGCCGCAGCGATGCGCGGCGCCCGCGGGCCCGGGAAGAAGGCCCGACCGGTCAGCGCCCGTAGACGTCCTCGAAGCGGACGATGTCGTCCTCGCCGGTGTAGCTGCCCACCTGCACCTCGATCATCTCGAGGTCGATCTTGCCGGGGTTGGCGAGGCGGTGCACCGAGCCGATCGGCAGGTAGGCGGCCTCGTTCTCGTGGCGCAGGATCACCTGGTCGTCGATCGTCACCTCGGCGGTGCCGCGCACCACCACCCAGTGCTCGGCGCGGTGGAAGTGCTTCTGCAGCGACAGGCGGTGGCCGGGCTTGACCGTGATGCGCTTGACCTGGAAGCGCGAGCCGATGTCGATGCGCTGGTAGGAGCCCCAGGGGCGGTACATCTTGAGATGGTCGTCGGCCTCGGGCCGCCTGCCGGCCTTGAGCTGCCCCACGAGGTCCTTCACCGCGTCAGAGCGCTCGCGCGAGGTCACCAGCACGGCGTCGGGCGTCGCCACCACCACGACGTCCTCCAGCCCCACCACGGTCGTGAGCACGCCGTCCGAGTGCACGAGGCTGCCCCTCGTGCCCAGCACCTCCACCGGGCCCTTCAGGGCATTGCCGGCCCCGTCGCGCTCCGACGCTTCCCAGATCGCGCCCCAGGTGCCGATGTCGGACCACGAGAAGGAGACCGGCAGCACGCCGGCGCGCGCCGTATGCTCCATCACGGCATAGTCGATCGACACCTTCGGGGCCTTGGCGAAGCTGTCGGCCCCGAGGCGCAGGAAGTCGAGGTCGCTGGCAGCCGCCTCCACCGCGGCGCGGGCGGCGCGGATCACGTCGGGCGCGTGGGCTTCGAGCTCGGCCAGCATGGCGTCGGCGCGGAACAGGAAATTGCCCGAGTTCCATAAGTAGCCCTGCTCGATGTAGCGGGCCGCGGTGGCGGCGTCGGGTTTCTCGACGAACCGCTCGACGCGCAGCGCGCCCGTGTCGGCGATGGGGCGGCCCGGCTGGATGTAGCCGTAGCCGGTAGCGGGCCCCGTGGGCGTGACGCCGAGCGTCATGATGTAGCCCTCGCGGGCGCCCTCGGCGGCCGCGACGCAGGAGGCCACGAAGGCGTCCATGTCGCTGATGAGGTGGTCGGCCGCCACCACCAGGGCGACCGTGCCGGGGCCGCGGCGCTCCGCCAGCAGGGCCGCGACCGCGACGGCGGCGGCGGAGTCGCGGCGCATGGGCTCCAGCGCGATCTCGGCCTCGACCCCCACGGCCGCGAGTTGCTCGGCCACGATGAAGCGCACGTCGTTGCCGGCGACCACCAGCGGCTTGCCGAAGGCCGGGTGGGCGAAGCGCTTGGCCGTGAGCTGGAAGTTCGACAGCTCGTCGAGCAGCGGGATGAACTGCTTGGGCATGCTCTCGCGCGAGGCCGGCCACAGGCGCGTGCCCGAGCCCCCGCACATGATCACGGGCAGGATCTTCCGGATGTCCGGGGCGGAGCGCGATCGATCGGCGGCATCAGTGTCGGTCATCGATGAGGTCCCAGGATAGAAGGGTGAACGGGTCGGGGCGGCGGTGGAGGGTCATACGAGCAGCGCCGTGACGTCGTCGGCGAGGCGATCGACGTCGAAATGCGGGACGCGCCGTCGGGCGGGGCCGCCGCGAGGGGCGGAAAGGCCAGCTCACCCGTAGGGTCCCGTGAACAGATCGCCCATCGCCCGCCGCGCCCGCACGGTCACGGCCCGGCGGCGGCGGTGCTCGGGGGCGTCGTGCAACAGGTGGCAGCGCTGGCACAGCGCGGCGAGGTTGCCCGGCGCGTTGTTCTGCGGGTCGTGATCGAGGTGGCAGGTCGAGAGCACCACGCGGGTGCGCCGCATGGGCAGGATGGTGCTGTGCGGCGGCCGCAGGCGCCGGAGCCGCCTGCCCTGCCCGCAGCGCCAGCGCCCCACGTCCTCGTCCCACCAGCGCCCGTCGCCGAGGTGGACCACGTCCCGCCCGTGCGGCCGGCCGCAGCGCTCGCACCGGCCGCCGGCGCGGCGGAACCGGATGGCGGCCGACAGTTCGCGCCAGTCGATCGGGTAAAGCCAGCGGTGGCGGCGGAGGATCGGCACGGGGCGGCGCTCGAGGTGGGTCCTCCCGAGACTACGCGGTCGGGCCGGAGCGGGAAAGGCCGATCGACCAGGCCGCTTGCCCGCCCGCGGCGCCCGCACCATGCTGCGCTGCGGAACGGCACGGGGGCCCGGCATGGCGGCATCGGCGGAGACGATCGCGCGGCGCATCGCGCAGGGGCGCGGGCTGGAGCCCGCCGACCTCGTGATCCGCGACGTGCGGCTCCTCGACCTCGTCACCGGCGCCCTGACGGAGACCGACATCGCGGTCTGCGGCGACACGGTGGTGGGCACCTACGGGAGCTACGAGGGCCGCGCCGTGCTGGAGGGCCGCGGCCGGATCGCCGTGCCGGGCTTCATCGACACCCACCTCCACGTGGAGTCGTCCCTCGTCACGCCGCTGGAGTTCGACCGCTGCGTCCTGCCGCACGGCGTCACCACGGCGATCTGCGATCCCCACGAGATGGCCAACGTGCTGGGCACCGCGGCCTTCGACTATTTCCTCGCCTGCGCCGAGCGCACGATCATGGACCTGCGGGTGCAGCTCTCGTCCTGCGTGCCCGCGACGCACCTGGAGACGGCCGGCGCCGACATCCCCGCGGCCGACCTCCTCCGCTACCGCGACCACCCGAAGGTCATCGGCCTCGCGGAGTTCATGAACTTCCCAGGGCTGCTCGGCGCGGATCCCGGCTGCCTCGCCAAGCTCGCGGGCTTCGCGGGGCGGCACGTCGACGGCCACGCGCCGCTGCTGGGCGGCCTCGACCTCAACGGCTACGCGGCCGCCGGCATCCGCACCGACCACGAGGCGACGGGCGCGGCGGAAGCGCTGGAGAAGATCCGCAAGGGCATGACGGTGCTGATCCGCGAGGGCTCGGTGTCGAAGGACCTCGCCGCCCTGGCGCCGCTGCTCACGGTCGAGGCCTCGCCCTTCCTCGCCTTCTGCACCGACGACCGCAACCCGCTCGACGTCGCCGAGGAGGGCCACATCGACGGGATCATCCGCATGGCGATCGCGCGGGGCGTGCCGCCGCTGGCCGCCTACCGCTCGGCCTCCCTGACGGCGGCCCGCGCCTTCGGGCTCCGGGACCGCGGCATGGTGGCGCCGGGCTACCGCGCCGACGTGGTGCTGATCGACGCGCTCGACGCCTGCGCGGTGTCGGACGTCGTGTCGGCGGGGCGGGTCGTCGGCGAGGCGCTGTTCGCGGCCCGCACGGCCGTGCCGCCGATCGGCCTCGACAGCATGAGGGCGCGGGCCGTCGCGGCCTCCGACTTCACCGTGCCGGGCGACGGGCGGTCGACGCCCGTGATCGGCGTCGTGCCGGGGCGCATCATCACCGAGCACCTGACGCGCGACCTGCCGTCGGCGGGCGGCGCGGTCCGCCCCGACGCCGCGCAGGACGTCGCCAAGGTCTGCGTGGTGGAGCGGCACGGGCGCAACGGCGCGATCGGGCGCGGCTTCGTCCACGGCTTCGGCATGGAGCGCGGCGCCATCGCGTCCTCGGTCGGCCACGACAGCCACAACGTCTGCGTGGTGGGCCTCGACGACGCCGACATGGCGGCGGCGGTGAACCACCTCGCCACGACCGGCGGCGGCTTTGCCGTGGTCGAGGGGGGCGTCGTGCGGGCCGACCTGCCGCTGCCCGTCGCCGGGCTGATGAGCGACCGCTCCCACGAGGAGGTGCGGGCGGCGCTGCTGCCGCTGCGCGCGGCGGCGCGCGCCCTCGGCGTGACGCTGCCCGAGCCCTTCCTGCAGGTCGCCTTCCTGCCCCTGCCGGTGATCCCACACCTCAAGATCACCGATCGGGGCCTGGTGGACGTGGACCGGATGGCGCTGATCGGTGGGAGCGGCTGAGCGGCACCCGGAGCGCAGATCCCCGTCCGGCGGGCGATCGACCCGCTTGCAGTTTGGAACCGATCCAGACTATAACCGTTCCAGACAACGACGGGGCTGCGGCTCCGCCTGCTGGAGACGATCCCATGATGTCCAAGTCCGGTTCCTGCGGCTCCTGCGCCTTCTTCGACGAGCACAGCGCCGCCGCCGCGGCGGGCCACGAGGGCCTGTGCCGCTTCAACCCGCCCGTGTCACAGCCCACGGCCGAGGCGCACGGCCTGTGGCCCGTGGTGACCGAGAAGGACTGGTGCGGCCACTTCGCCCCCGAGACCACCGCGGGCGCCGTCGCGGCGGAGTGATCCGCGGCAGCGATGCCGCATCGCCCAGTCTGGAACCGCTCCAGTCTGTTCGCGTTCTAAACTTCAGACGGGCCGACGCCCGGCACTTCCAAGGAGAGCACCATGGCCTCGAGCGCTTGCGGCAACTGCGCCTTCTTCGACGACCACCACGGCAACAACGCCGCCACGACGCAGGACGGCGGCCTGTGCCGCTACAACCCGCCCGTGTCGCAGCCGACCCCCGAGGCCCACGGCCTGTGGCCCGTCGTGTCCGAGAAGGACTGGTGCGGCCACTTCGCGCCCGAGGCCGTCGGCGGCATGACGGCGGCCGAGTGACCCGCTGATCCCGAGGCTTCGATCGGAAGAGCCCGGCCCCCGCGCCGGGCTTTTTCGCGCCCGCGGATTGCCCCGCCGCGCGGATCGGGGCAGGACAGGGGCCGGAGATCTCAGGGGCCCCCACGACGCATGACCGCGGCCGACACGCCTTCCTCGACCCCGCGGGCCGCACCAGCCCCGGCCGACCGGACCCACATCCTCAACCTGTCGTGCACCGACCGGCCCGGCATCGTGGCGCGCGTCACGACGTCGATCGCCGCCGTCGGCGGCAACATCGCCGAGAGCGCCCAATACTGGGACCGGTCGACGGACCGCTTCTTCATGCGGATCCTGTTCACCGCGCCGGCCGAGGTCGGCCACGGCGTGATCCGGGGGGCGCTGAAGAGCGCCATCGACGGCTTCGGCATGGACGTCAGCCTGACCGACGGCGACGCGATGCCGCGGCTGTTGATCCTAGTGTCGAAGTTCGACCACTGCCTGCTGAACCTGCTCTACCAGATCCGCGTCGGCTGGCTGAGGGCGGAGGTCGTCGCGATCGCGTCGAACCACCCGGACGCGCGCCCCATCGCCGAGCAGCACGGCGTGCCGTTCCACCACCTGCCCGTCACGAAGACCACCAAGCCCGAGCAGGAAGCGCAGGTCCTCCAGCTCTACCGCGACACGGGCGCGGACCTCGTCGTGCTGGCGCGCTACATGCAGGTGCTGTCCAACGAGCTGTCGACGGCGCTCAGCGGCCACGCCATCAACATCCACCACTCGTTCCTGCCCTCGTTCAAGGGCGCCAAGCCCTACCACCAGGCCCACGAGCGCGGCGTGAAGCTGATCGGCGCCACGGCCCACTACGTGACCCCGGACCTCGACGAGGGCCCGATTATCGAGCAGGAGACCGAGCGCGTCACCCACGCCCTGTCGGCCGACGACCTCGTGGCGGTGGGCCGCGACGTCGAGGCCCGCGTGCTGGCGCGCGGCGTGAAGCTGCACCTGGAGCGGCGCGTGCTGCTCAACGGCCACAAGACCGTGGTGTTCTGACAAACCGAACCGGTTTCGAGAGGCCCAGGCGTTTCGCGGGGTCCGGGGCGGAGCCCCGGCACAGCCTTCCGGCGCGGCCCCGAGCCCTGCCGGAGCGCCCGCCCTGTGGACGCCGACCGAGGAAGACGCATGACCGCAGCCACCATCATCGACGGCAAGCTGGCCGCCGCCGCCGTCATCGAGACCGTGACGGCCGGCGCCGCGGCACTCGCGGCCCGCACCGGCGTCAGGCCCGGCCTCGCCGTGGTGATCGTCGGCGAGGACCCGGCGAGCCAGGTCTACGTCGCCTCGAAGGGCCGCATGGCGGAAAGCTGCGGCTTCAAGTCGGTCAAGCACGCGCTGCCGGCCGACACCGCGCAGGCCGACCTCCTCGCGCTGATCGCGGCGCTCAACGCCGACCCGACGATCCACGGCATCCTGCTGCAGCTCCCCCTGCCGAAGCCGCTCGACCCGCTGCCGGCCATCGCCGCCATCGACCCCGCGAAGGACGTCGACGGCCTGAACGAGGTCAACGCCGGCCGCGTGGCGCTCGGCGACTTCGGCCGCGCCTTCGTGCCCTGCACGCCGGCGGGGTCGATGGCGCTGATCCGCTCCGCCCTGCCGGACCTCCGCGGCCGGCACGCGATGGTGATCGGCCGCTCCAACCTCGTCGGCAAGCCGGTCGCGGCGCTGCTGCTCGCCGCCGACTGCACGGTGACGATGGCCCATTCCCGCACGGCCGACCTGCCCGCCCTGTGCCGGACCGCCGACGTGCTGGTGGCGGCCGTCGGCCGGCCCGAGATGGTGAAGGCGGACTGGATCAAGCCCGGCGCGGTCGTGATCGACGTCGGCATCAACCGCGTTCCGGCGCCCGAGAAGGGCGAGGGCAGGACGCGGCTCGTCGGCGACGTGGATTTCGCCGGCGCGCTGACGGTCGCGGGCGCGGTGACGCCGGTGCCGGGCGGCGTCGGCCCGATGACCATCGCCATGCTGATGGAGAACACGCTGATTGCGGCGACGCGGGCCGCGGGGGTGAGCGGCCCGCCTCACCGATAGGACCCACGCGCCTCGACGGCCGGGAGGGTCACTCCATCACGGCGGAGTGGTCCACCTCCACCGGTCCGCTCGCCTTCCTGAGCAGGAACACCAGCGGCATGGCGCAGAGCGCCATGATCATCAGCAGGCGGAAGTCGTCGATGTAGGCCACCATGGTGGCCTGGGTCGTGACCACGGAGTCGAGCGCCGCGCGGCCGTGCGCCGTGTAGGGGTTCCACATCCGCGCGATGGCGGGCAGGTGGAACATCGGGTTGAACGGCGTCACGTAGCCGGCGATGTCGGCGTGGTTGGCCTGGACATTCTCGGCAAGCAGCGCCGTGACGATCGAGATGCCGACCGACGAGCCGATGTTGCGCGACAGGTTGTAGAGGCCGGTGCCGTCGCCGCGCTGCGCCGCCGACAGCGTCGAGAAGGTGACCACCGACAGCGGCACGAACAGGAAGCCCAGGCCCGCGCCCTGCACGAAGCCGGTCTCGACCACCTGCCACTCGCTCACGTCGCGCGTCCAGCCCGACATGTCGTCCATCGCCCAGGCGGTGAGGACGAGCCCCACCAGCAGCAGCCAGCGCACCTCGACCTTGCCGATCAGCTTGCCCACGAAGAACATGCTGACCATCGTGCCGATGCCGCGCGGCCCCATCACGAGGCCGGCCGTGACGATGGGGTAGTCCATCAGCGTCTGCAGGTAGGGCGTCATCAGCGCCATCGAGGCGAGGTAGGTGACGCCGACGATGAAGATGAAGACCATGCCGACCGCGAAGTTGCGGTCGAGGAACAGCCGCGCGTCGACGAAGGACGCCTTCGCGGTGAAGGTGTGCACGAGAAAGACGTAGAAGGAGCAGGCCGCGACCAGCGCCTCGATCCGGATCTCGCCGGACGAGAACCAGTCGAGCTGCTCGCCCCGGTCGAGGAAGATCTGCAGCGACGCGATAGTGAGGCCGAGCGCCGCGAAGCCGGTCCAGTCGAGCTTGGCCCCGAGCTCCCGCCGCGTCTCGTTGACGAAGGCCGAGATGCCGAGGAACGCCACGGCGCCGATGCCGAGGTTGATGTAGAAGACCCAGCGCCAGGAGATGTTGTCGGTGAGCCAGCCGCCGATCACGGGCCCGAGCACGGGCCCCACCATGATCGACACGCCGTAGACCGCCATGGCGGAGCCGCGCTCCTCGGGCGTGTAGATGTCGAGCAGGATGGCCTGGCCGAGCGGCACCAGCGCGGCGCCGAACATGCCCTGCAGCAGGCGGAAGCCGACGATCTGCACCAGCGACTGCGCGATGCCGCAGAGCACGGAGGCCACCACGAAGCCCGCCACCGAGATCAGCAGCACGCGCTTGCGGCCGAAGGTCTTGGCGAAGTAGCCGGCCGCCGGCGTCATGATGGCGGCGGCCGTGATGTAGGAGGTCAGCACCCAGTTGATCTGGTCGGCCGAGGCCGACACGCTGCCCTGGATGTAGGGCAGCGCCACGTTGGCGATGGTGGTGTCGAGCGCCTGCATCACCACGGCCAGGATCACGCAGGCCGTGATGGCGCCGCGGTTGGGGGCCTCCGGCCCCGCGGTCGCCTCGGGCGAGGGGACGGCGGCGGCCGGCGACGCGATGGGCAGGGCGAGGTCGTCCGGCGCGGGCGCCCCCCGGAGGACGACGCTAGACATGATAGCGCTCCCGCAGCGCGGCGGCCTCGCCGCGCAGCCAGTCGAGCCCGTGCTGCACGGAATCCGGCAGGCCGCGGGCGTGGCCGGTCTCGACGTCCACGACCGCGCTCATGCCGACGCGCAGCGGGGGCTTCTTGGGGTCGTAGTCGACGTGGACCCGCATGGGGATGCGCTGCACGACCTTGACCCAGTTGCCCGTGGTGTTCTGCGCCGGCAGCAGCGAGAAGGACGAGCCCGAGGCCGGGCTGATGCTCTCCACCGTGCCGTGCCACACCACGCCCGGGTAGGTGTCGACGCTCACGTCGGCGGCCTGGCCGGGGCGCACGTAGGTGAGCTCGGTCTCCTTGGGGCTCGCCTCGACCCACGCGTCCGTGTCCGAGATCAGGCTGAAGGCGGCCTGCGCGGCCTTGAGGTAGCCGCCGACCTGGAGCGCGTCGACGTTGGTGACCGTGCCGGCGAAGGGCGCGCGCACCACCGTGTCGTCGAGGTCGCGGCGCGCCTCGTCCACCGCCGCCCGGGCCTGCCGGTAGAACGGGTTCATCTCCACGGGCTGGTCCGCGTCGTCGCCGAGCTGCGCCAGCATGGACTGAGCCTGCGCGGTCGCGACGGCGACGCGCTGTTGCGTGGCGGTGACGTCGTGCTCGGCCGTGTCGTAGGCCGCCTTGGAGGCGAACCTGTTGGACAGGAGGTCCTTCTGACGGTCGAAGGTCGCCTGGTAGAAGGGCAGGTCCGCCTTGGCCTGGGCGATGGCGGACAGCGACTGCTCGTAGCTGGCCTTGAGGGTCAGCACCTGGTTGCGCACCGTGCCGAGCTGCGCTTCCGCGCCCTCCAGCGCGATGCGGAAGCTGTTCGACTTCAGCCGGAACAGCACCTGCCCCTTCTCGACGTGCTGGTTGTCGTGGACCTCGATGGCCCCGACCGTGCCGGACACGTCGGTCGACACGCCGAGCGAGCGCGCCTGGACGTAGGCGTTGTCGGTCGACATCACCTGCCCGCCGGTGACGTATCGGTAGCCGCCGACGACGAGCACCACCGGCAGGGCCGCGAAGAGCAGCGGCCTGAGGCGGCTCTTCTTCGGGCGCGTCGCCGAGGGCACTGCCGCCGCCGCCATGGGGGGCGCCGCGGGCGCCGGCGCGGAGGCCGCGGGGACGGGCGCGGGCGAGCGCGCCGCGGCGGCCTGGGCCCGCGGGCTCACGCGGCCGGAAGCGCCCCGCTCCTCCTCGTCGTGGCGCTCCAGCGGCTCCGCGTCGGAGAAGTCGCGCCCGGACATACCCTCAACCATGCTGTGCCTCGTCGTCGACCGCCGGCTTCGCGCAGGCGTCGGCCAGGTTGGTCTTGAGGCGGGACAGGGCGCCCACGAGGGCGTCGCGCTCCGCGTCGGAGAAGCCCTGGAGGGCTTCGGCCCGCGTCCCCTCCCCGATGTCCTGCAGCAGGGCGAGGCTCGGGTGGGCGGCGGGGGTCAGGTGCAGGCGCCAGCAGCGCCGGTCGGCGGCGTCCTGCCGGCGCTCGACGAGGCCGCGCGCCTGGAGCTTGTCGAGGATCCGCACGAGCGAGATCGGCTCGACCTCAAGGATGTCGGCGAGGCCCGCCTGGTGGATGCCCTCGTTGCGGCTGAGGTGCAGCAGCACCTGCCACTGCGCCCGGGTGAAGCCCAGCGCCGCCGCGCGCTGCTCGAAGCGCCGCCGCATCAGCCGCGCCACGTCGTGCAGCAGGAAGCCCACGGGGGAGGACGGAAAGTTCAAGGCCGGCTCCACGCGCTCCGGGGCGGACCGGCGCCGCCCTGCCCGTCAGCATGCGTTTCATAGACATGCTTATGATCCGCATGTAACGGTTCAGCATTCGTCGGACAAGCGGGGCGGCGTCCGGGCTGGCATGCCGGGGCCGCATGGGCCGGGCCGACTGCGCAGCGGAGGATCGCGATGAGGAAACGGGGATGGCGGACGGCGCTGGCGGCGCCGGGACTCCTGGCGCCGCTGCTCGCGCCGGGCGCCGCGATGGCGGGGCCGGCCTTCTCCTGCGGCGGCTTCGCCCAGCTCGGCGGCGCGCAGCTCCTGTGCAGCCATGTCGACCCCGCGGCGCCGACCCAGATCTGCACCTATTCCTGGACGCTCGCCACGGCGGGCGGCTCGCCCAGCGTGGTGCAGGGCTCGTTCATGCTGACGCGCGGGCAGCAGAACGTCACCGTCTACCAGGACACGGGCTTCGCCAACGCGCTGGCGACGCCCGTGGTGCTGTGCCAGGGGCGCAAGGACGGGCCGTGAGGGCGGGGTCGGCCGCCCTCGACCGTCTTCAGCTCCGGGCGACGCCGTTGGCGTCCCCGACGATGTCGGACAGCATGGGGACGTAGTCGGCGCCGCGCCCGCCCGCCACCGCGGCCGCGAAGCTGTTGCGCACCGCGGCGCCGACCGGGTTGGCCACCTCGGCCGCCTGCGCGAAGCCCGCGAGGTAGGTCAGGTCCTTCAGCGCGTTGGACAGGGTGAACTTGTGCGCGTCTCGGTCCCGTTCGAGCACGTAGGTGAAGAACGTGTCGTAGAACGGGCAGTGCATGCGCCCCCCGCGGATCACCGCGTCGAACACCTGCGGGGTCAGCCCGGCCTTGGCGCCGAGCATCAGGGCCTCCGAATAGATGGCCGCGTAGCCGAGCGACACGAAGTTGTTGAGCAGCTTCATCGTGTGGCCGGTGCCCACGGGCCCGGTCGGCACCACGCGGCCCGCGAAACAGTCGATGATCGGGCGCACCCGCGCGACCGCGGCCTCGTCGCCCCCCACCATCACGTCGAGGTTGCCCGCCCAGGCGTCCTTGGGCGTGCGGCTCAGCGGCGCGTCGACCAGCGCGATGCCGTGCGGCTGGAGCGCGGCGGCGAGGCGCACCGTCGAGGCGGGCTCGGAGGTCGAGCAGTCGACGACCACCAGCGGCACGCCCGCGGAGGCGAGCCCGTCCGGCCCCTCCACCAAGGCCTCGACCTGGCGCGAGCCCGTGACGCAGAGCACCACGACGTCGCTGTTCTCCGCGAGCTCGCGCGCCGAGCGGACCTCACGGGCGCCGTGCGCCACGAGGTCCTCGACGGCCTCGCGCCGCTTGTAGCCCAGCACCGACAGGGGCCAGCCCTTGTCGACGATGTTGCGCGCCATGCCGTGGCCCATCAGGCCCACGCCCACGAAGCCGACCCGTTCCTTGTCCATGGTGTCCCCTCCCCTGCCGTCGCTCGATACCACGCCTCGCGGCCGGCGGGCTCGGGCTCGGCGCGGCCGGAGCGCGTCAGTCCAGCGCGGCGTAGACCATGGCGCGCGCCAGCGTGCGGTAGCCCTGCCGCTGCTCGGCCGACGACGACTGCAGCATCAGCACGGCGAAGAGGTCCCGCGCCGGGTCGACCCAGAAGTAGGTGCCGCCGACGCCGCTCCAGAAGACGTCGCCCGGCGTGCCCGGGAACGGCGCCTCGCCGGCCGCGACCCGCACCGCGAAGCCCAGGCCGAAGCCGTAGCCCGGCCCCGGCGGGTAGTAGCTGGCGCGCCCGGTGTCGCGCCCGAGGTGGTCGGCGGTCATCAGGGCCAGGGTGGCGGGGCCGAGCACGCGCGCGCCCTCGAGCGTGCCGCGGCCGAGCACCATCCGGCAGAAGCGCGCGTAGTCGGCCGCCGTCGAGACCAGCCCGCCGCCGGCGCTCTCGTGGCGGCGGGGGATGCAGGGGTCGAAGAAGCGGGGCCGTGCGCCCGGCGGCTGCGGCAGCGGCTCGGCCACGCGGGCGCGGTCCCGCTCGGGCAGCAGGAAGCCCGTGTCGGCCATGCCGAGCGGATCGAGCACCAGCGCGCGCAGCGCGGCGCCGAGGCCCAGCCCCGTCGCGACCTCGACCGTGCGCCCGAGCACCTCGGTGGCGTGGCTGTAGTGCCAGAGTTTTCCGGGCTGATGTTCGAGCGGGAAGCCGGCGAGGCGCTCGACGAGTTCCCCCAGCGGCAGGTCGGCGCCGAGGAAACCGTCGCGCGCCAGCGCCCGCCCGGCCGGGCCGCCGTCGAGGTAGCCGTAGGCGAGGCCGGCCGTGTGGCGCAGGAGGTCCTGCACGGTCGGGGCGGCGGCGGCCGGCACGGTGCCGCCGCCCGGCGCCGCGACCCGGAGGTCGGCGAAGGCGGGGATCAGCTCCGCGACGGGCTGGTCGAGCCGCAGCTCGCCGCGCTCGACCAGGACCATGGCGGCGACGCTGACGATCGGCTTCGTCATGGAGAAGATGCGCCACACGGCGTCGGGGCGCAGCGGGTCGCGCGCGGCGGCGTCGCGCCAGCCGGCCGCGTGCTCGAAGGCGACGCCGTCGCGGCGCCCGACGACGACCTGCGCGCCGGCGATCAGCCCCGCCGCGGCGTCGCGGTCGAGGCGGCGCGCGAGGGCGTCGAGGCGGTCGGTGCGGAGGGCGGGACGCTTAGGCAAAGAAGCGGTTCGCAGGCCGCGGCAGGCCGAGGTTGTCGCGCAGCGTCGGGCCCTCGTAGTCGCGGCGGAACAGGCCGCGGCGCTGCAGCTCGGGCACGACGCGCTCCACGACGTCGTCGAGGCCGGCCGGCAGGTCGGAGAACATCAGGTTGAAGCCGTCGCAGGCGTCGCCGTCGAGCCACTCCTCCATGCCGTCGGCGATCGTGGCGGGCGTGCCCACGAAGGCGAGGCCCGCGTAGGAGCCGGCGCGGGCCGCGAGCTCGCGGATGGTGAGCCCCTCCTCGCGCGCCATGGCGACCATGCGGGCGCGGCCGCTCTTGCTGGCCTCGGTCTCGGGGATCTCGGGCAGCGGCCCGTCCGGGTCGTAGCCCGACACGTCGGTGCCCAGCATGCCGTTGAGCGAGCCGATGCCGCTGTCGTAGTGGACCAGCGCGTCGAGCCGCGCGCGCTTGGCCCGCGCTTCCTCGACCGTGTCGCCCACCACCACGAAGGCGGCGGGCAGGATCTTGCAGTGGTCCGGGTCGCGGCCGAGCGCGCGCATGCGCCCCTTCACGTCGGCGTAGAAGCCCTGCGCCTTGCCGAGCGAGGCCTCGGCCGCGAACACGACCTCGGCGGTCTCGGCCGCGAGCTGCCGGCCCGGCTCGGAGGAGCCGGCCTGCACCACCACGGGCCAGCCCTGCGGCGCGCGGGCGATGTTGAGGGGCCCGCGCACCTTGAGGCTCGGGCCCTCGTGGCCGAGCACGTGCATCCTCCCGGGGTCGAAGTAGACCCCGCTCTCGACGTCGCGCACGAAGGCGTCATCGGCGAAGCTGTCCCACAGGCCCGTGACGACGTCGTAGAACTCGCGCGCCCGCTTGTAGCGGTCGGCGTGGTCCATCTGCCCGTCCTGGCCGAAGTTCAGCGCCGCGTCCGGGTTGGCGGTGGTGACGATGTTCCAGCCCGCGCGGCCGTTCGAGATGTGGTCGAGCGAGGCGAAGCGGCGCGCCACGTGGTACGGCGCGTCGAAGGTCGTCGAGGCCGTGGCGACGAGGCCGATGCGCTCCGTCACGGCCGCGAGGGCGGACAGCAGCGTGAAGGGCTCGAAGGAGGTCACGGTGTGGCTGCGCTTCAGCGCGTCCACCGGCATGTTCAGCACGGCGAGGTGGTCCGCCATGAAGAAGGCGTCGAACTTCGCGGCCTCCAGCCGCTGTGCGAAACGCTTGATGTGGGCGAAGTTGAAGTTCGCGTCCGGATAGGCGCCGGGATAGCGCCAGGAGCCGGTGTGGATCGCGACCGGGCGCATGAAGGCGCCGAGGCGCAGGCGGCGTGTGCGGCTCATGGAGCCTCCGGGTGGCGGCGGGAGCGCGTCCCGTCGCCGCCATGGTGCACCGCGGCGGCGCGAGGGGCAACGCCGGGGGTTGAACGGGCCGCGACGGCGCCGGCCTGCCGGCACCGCGGACCCGGAAGCCGACCCGCCGTTCCCGGCCGGGAACAGCGAGGCGCCGTCCGGCCCCGCGGACGGCCGCTCAGGCGGCGGCGGGCATCGTCGCCATGTCGATCACGAAGCGGTACTTCACGTCGCTCCGCACCATGCGGGCGAAGGCCGCCTCGATCTCCTCCATGCGGATCATCTCGATGTCGGCCGTGAGGCCGTGCTGGCCGCAGAAGTCGAGCATCTCCTGCGTCTCGGCGATGCCGCCGATCAGCGAGCCCGCGAAGTTGCGGCGCTTGAAGATCAGGCCGAAGGCGTTGGTGTCGAGCGGCTGGTTCGGGGCGCCGACCTGGCACAGCGTGGCGTCGCGCTTCAGGCAGTTCAGCAGCGCGTTGATGTCGTGCTTGGCCGCCACCGTGTCGAGGATGAAGTCGAAGGTGCCGGCCTGCGCCGCCATGGCGTCGGGGTCGCGCGACACCACCACCTCGGCGGCACCGAGGCGCCTGGCGTCCTCGGCCTTGCCGGGCGAGGTCGTGAACAGCACCACGTGGGCCCCCATGGCGTGGGCGAGCTTGACGCCCATGTGGCCGAGGCCGCCGAGCCCGACGATGCCGACGCGCTGGCCGGGGCCGACCTTCCAGTGCTTCAGGGGCGAATAGGTGGTGATGCCGGCGCAGAGCAGCGGCGCCACGGCCTTGAGGTCGAGGTTCTGCGGGATCTTGAGCGTGAAGCCCTCGTCGACCACGACGGCCTGGCTGTAGCCGCCGAAGGTCAGGCCGCCCGACACCTTGTCCTCGCTGTTGTACGTGAAGGTCTGGCCCTTCTCGCAGTAGTTCTCCAGCCCTTCCGCGCACGACGGGCAGTCCCGGCAGCTGTCGACGAGGCAGCCCACGCCGGCGAGGTCGCCGACCTTGAACTTGGTGACGTCGGATCCGACCGCGGTGACGCGGCCCACGATCTCGTGGCCGGGCAGGCAGGGATAGAGGGTGTTTTGCCACTCGTTGCGGGCCTGGTGCAGGTCGGAATGGCACACGCCGCAATACTGGATGTCGATGCGCACGTCCTTCGGGCCGGGGTCGCGGCGCTCGAAGGAGATGGGGCCGAGCGGCCGGTCGGCCGCCGAGGTGGCGTAGCCTACGCAGGTGAACATGGGTCGAGTCCCGTCTCATGAACGAAGGCGCCGGCGACCTGTCGGCCGCCGGCGTCGTATGCGACAACGCACAGCGACAGCCGCGTGTCCACCGCCGCATGCCGCGGCCGCGGCCGGCGCGGCGGATTGACAAGCCGAGGGTGGCCCGTGTTCGCTCCCCTGCCCCGCAGCGGCGGCATCGGGACGAACGGGCACATGGGCGACGAGGCAGGCCGGCGCGGAGGGATGTGCGTGGCGTCGCTGAGCCTCAGGATCGACCTCGATCCCGGCGGGCGCATCGGCCCGGGCAAGATCGAGCTGCTGGAGAAGATCGCCGCCTTCGGCTCCATCTCGGCGGCCGGGCGCGCCATGGACATGTCCTACCGCCGCGCCTGGGAGCTGGTCGAGGAGATCAACACCATCTTCGGCAAGCCCGTGGTCGAGTGCCAGGCCGGCGGGCGGCGGGGCGGGGGCGCGCGGCTCACGGCCCTCGGGCTCGCGCTGGTGACGCGCTTCCGCGCCGTCGAGCGCGCGGCCGCCCTGGCGGCCGCCGACCACCTCGCGGCGCTGCAGGTCGAGGTGGAGCGGCCGGCGCCGCCCGAGGCGGCCCCCGAGCCGCCCGCGGCCTGACGCGCTTCCCGGACGGGCGGTCGGCTCGTCCGGGGAGGCTTCAGGCGGCGCGCCCCGCCACCCCGTCGAGCCGCTCCAGCGCGCTGTCGAGCGTCGCGTCCGTCTTGGCGAAGCAGAAGCGCGCGACGCTGCGCACGGGATCCTCCGCGTAGAAGGCCGACACCGGCACGGCCGCGACGCCGCGCTCGGCCACCAGCCGCTCGCAGAAGGCGGCGTCGTCCGTCACGCCGAGCGGCCCGAGGTCGACGTTGAGGAAGTAGGTCCCCGCCGTCGGCAGCACCGTGAAGCCGCGCTCGGACAGGCCCGCGCTCAGCCGGTCGCGCGAGCGCTGCAGCGCCGCGCGCTGCTCGTCGAGGTGCGCGCCGTCCTTGCCGAGGCCATACGCGACGGCGCTCTGCAGGTTCGGCGGCGTGGTGAAGGTGAGGAACTGGTGGGCCTTGGACAGGACGCGCATCAGCCGCGGCATCGCCACCGTGAAGCCGACCTTCCACCCCGTGAGGCCGAAGATCTTGCCCGCCGACCCCACCTTGACGGTGCGCTCGCGCATGCCGGGCAGGCTCATCATCGGCACGTGCTCGGCGCCGTCGAAGGTGATGTGCTCCCACACCTCGTCGCAGAGCGCGACCGCGTCGTGGGCCGCGCAGAACCGCGCCAGCCGCTCCAGCGCGGGGCGCGCGAACACCGTGCCGGACGGGTTGAGGGGCGAGTTGAACAGCACGACGCGGGTGCGGGGCGAGAAGGCGCGGGCGAGGTCCTCGTCCGAGAAGTCCCACTGCGGCGGCCGCAGCGTGACGAAGCGCGGCACGCCGCCGGCGCGGCGCACGAGCGGCAGGTAGGCGTCGTACATGGGCTGGAACAGCACCACTTCGTCGCCGGGTTCGATCAGCGCCAGCAGCGCGCCCGCGAGCGCCTCCGTCGCCCCCGACGTCACCATGACGTCCTCGGCCGACAGGGCGAGGCCCTGGTGCCTGCCGTAATGGTCGGCGACGGCCTGGCGCAGCTCGGGCAGGCCCATCATGGGCGGGTACTGGTTCCAGCCGTCGACCACAGCCTCGGCGGCGCGCCGGCGGAGGTCGAGCGGGCCGGGGTCGTCCGGGAAGCCCTGGCCGAGGTTCACGGCCCCGTGCTGGCGCGCCAGGCGCGACATGGTCTCGAAGACGGTGGTGGGCAGGTCGGCGAAGACGGGGTTCACGGGCGCGGCCTCCGCGGTCGATCGTGGCCCCGCTGTCGCGGTTCGGGCCGGCTTTGGCAAGCCGCGGCGCCGGAGCGGGTGCGGATGGCGGGCCGGCGCGGCGATCCGCTGCATGCAAGAGAACCTTCACCCTGTTCAAGGGAGCGGCGCCCGGCCCTGCGCCGCCCCGTTGCGGGGTTTCGGGGCGCGGCGTAGTCTGACCAGCCCGAGCCGCCCGGGATCGACCACGCGGCAGGATGCCCCCTCCCCTCGCGGCCGGGGCGTCTGCGGACCGGAGGACCCCGCGGGTGCTTTTGCTGACGGACCGGCTGAAGGAAGGCCACCGGCTTCGGCAGATCATGGATGCCGTCGAGCCCTGCACCCTGGTGGGTCCGGGGCAGAGCGCCCCCGCGTCGGCCGAGCACGGCCTCATCGTCTGCGACGCCGCGCTCGACGACCCTGCCGCCCTGGCGGCCCTGCAGGCCGTCCTGGCGCACCACCGCGTCGATCCGGGCGTCCCCGTGCTGTGCCTCGCGCGGAGCGACGGCCCGGACGCCATGGCGCAGGCCGAAGCGATCGAGGCCACGGCGGTGCTGCCGCGCGACGCCTCCGACGCCCAGATCCTGTTCACCGCCAAGCAGATGGTCGGGGCCGGCCGCGCCGCACCCCGACGCCCGGCGCTCCCCCCCGCCGCGGTGGCGAGCGCGCGCGAAGCGGCGGCGGCCTTCGGCGACATGTTCGAGGCCGCGCGGCGCGGCCGGCCGATCGCGCCCGCCAGCCTGGAACAGGGGGCCGGCGCCGTGATGGCGGGCGTCGGCGGCGGGCGCATCGGCGCCTGGCTCGACGTGGTGCGCTCCTACGACGACGTCACCTACCAGCACTGCCTGCTCGTGGCGGGGCTCGCGGCCGGCTTCGCGGCCCGCCTCGGCGTGACCGTGAAGGGGCAGCGGCTGATCGCGCAGGCGGCGCTCGTCCACGACATCGGCAAGGCCGCCATCCCGCACGCGGTCCTCAACAAGGCCGGGCCGCTGTCGCCCTCGGAGGCGGAGGTGATGCGGACGCACCCGCAGGTCGGCTACGACATGCTCGTCCGGCAGGGGGGCTTCGACCCGCAACTGCTCGACATCGTGCGCCACCACCACGAATACGTCGACGGTTCCGGCTACCCGGACGCGCTCGGCGGCGAGAAGGTGTCGCCGTTGACGCGCCTAGTGACGATCTGCGACATCTACGCGGCGCTGATCGAGCGGCGCCCCTACAAGGCGCCGAAGCCGCCGCGGGACGCCCTCGCCGCCCTGGTCGCCATGGGCGGGAAGCTCGACGCGGGGCTGCTCCGATCGTTCCACGGGCTGGTGGGGGCGGGATAGCTCATCGCACCGCCGGCCACCCCGCGACGAAGCCCGCCCCGCCCCGCATCGCATCGCCCATCACGGCGGCGCCGGCGGCGCCGGCCTCCAGGCACCCGCCCGCCATCCCCGCCGTGATCCCGCCGAGCGCCAGCACCGGCAGGCCGACCGCGGCGGCGGCCCGCAGCCCGTCGAGCCCCAGCGCCGGCCCGTAGCCGGGCTTGCTCCGCGACGGGAAGACCGGGCTCAGCGTCGCGTAGTCGGCGCCGGCGTCGCGCGCGGCGCGCAGGTCGGCGAGGGAATGCGCCGACACGCCGACGAGCGCGCCCGGCCCGAGCCGCCGCCGCGCCGCCGCGACATCCGCCCCGGCGCCGAGCTGCACGCCGGCGCCGACCTCCACGGCCAGCGCGACGTCGGCCCCCACCGTCAGCGCGGCGCCGTGCTGCGCCGCGCGGGCCGCGAGGTCGAGCGCCAGCGCGCGCCGCTCCGCCGGGGGTAGGTCGCGGTCGCGCAGCCACAGCCAGCGCAGGCCCGCGGCGAGCAGCGCCCCGCAGAGTTCGGGCAGCGGTTCCGCCGCCTGGTGCCGGTCGGTGACGACCAGCAGCCTCCCCGGCAGAGGCCTGCCGGAGACCGGAAGCGTCACGAGCCGAGGAGGCCCATCTGCGGGCTCGACGGCTCGGCGCGGCGGCGGGCCGGGATGCGGCCGGCGCGGTGCGCGAGGCGCCCGGCCTCCACCGCGTGGCGGAAGGCGCGAGCCATCAGCACCGGATCGTCGGCCTTGGAGACCGCCGTGTTGAGCAGCACCGCGGAGGCGCCGAGCTCCATGGCGATCGTCGCGTCCGAGGCCGTGCCGAGGCCGGCGTCGACGATCACCGGCACGGGCGAGCGGCGGCACAGGTGCTCCAGCAGCGCCGGGTCGGACACGCCGAGCCCCGAGCCGATCAGCGAGCCGAGCGGCATCACGGCCGCGGCGCCGCGGTCGGCTAGGCGCTGGCACAGCACGGGGTCGGAGAAGCAGTAGGGCAGCACGACGAAGCCGAGTTCGACCAGCTTCTCCGTCGCCTTGAGGAGTTCGACCGCGTCGGGATAGAGGGTCTCGCGGTCGCCGATGATCTCGAGCTTGACCCAATCGGTGCCCAGCGCCTCGCGGCCGAGCTCGGCGGTGAGGATGGCGTCGCGCGCCGTCTCGCAGCCCGCCGTGTTGGGCAGGAAGCGGCGGCCCTTGAGCAGGCTCACCGTGTCGGAGCCGTGGCCGTCGAGCGAGATGCGCCGCATCGACACCGTGACCATGTCGCAGCCCGAGGCCTCCACGGCGTCGGCCATGATGCGCTGCGTCGGATAGCCGGCCGTGCCGAGGATGAGGCGCGACGAGAAGCGCTGCCCCGCGATGACCAGCGCGTCGTCGACCTGGTGTGCGTCGTCCGTCATGTCAGCCTCCCGCCACGGCGCGGATGATCTCCACCCGGTCGCCCTCGTTGATCCTCGTGTCGTCCCAGCGCGCCGCCCGCACCACCTCGCCGTTCAGCGCGATGGCGAAGCCGCGGCGCGAGGGCGGCTCAGGGGCGCCAGCGGGCGCGGGTGCCCCCTCTCCTGCAGCTTCGTCCCCCGTGCTTCCCCAAGCACCCGCATCCGTGGGAACCCTCAGATGCGCGGTCTCCGCCGCCCACAGCGCCGCGAGGTTGCGGGCCTCGGTGTCGCGCGCCTCGCCGTTGACCGTCAGCCTCATGCGTCCCTCCCCGCGAACCGTCCGATGCCGAACCCCGCCGCCGCGCCCGCCACCGCGCCCTCGATCACCAGTTCCTCGACCGCCCGCGCCGTGACGGGGGCCAGCAGGTAGCCGTTGCGGTGGTGCCCGGCCGCGAAGGCGAGCCCCGGCACCGCGCAGGCGCCGAGCGCCGGCGCGTCGTCCTCCGTGGTCGGGCGGAAGCCGGCCCACACGCCCTCGACCGCCATCTCCTCGACGCCGGGCAGGACGCGCCGCACGCCCTCCAGCAGGGCGTAGAGCCCGCCCGCCGTGACGTGGGGGTCGAAGCCGGCCTCCTCCATGGTGGCACCGACGATCATGCGGCCGTCGGACTTCGGCGCGATGTGGACCTCGGCGGTCCAGACGACGTGGTCGAGCGGCAGCGGCTGGTTCCGGCCGAACCGCGGCCGCGGCCTCAGCGCCATGGACTGGCCCTTGAGCGGGCGCAGCGGCAGGTGCAGCCCCGCGGGCAGCAGGCCGCCCGAGGCCGCGGCGGCGCCGCTGGCGATCACGACCGTGTCGGCCCGGCAGACTCGCCCGCCGATCGTGATGCCCGCGACGCGTCCCCCCGACAGGTCGAGCGCATCCACCGCGGCGCCCTCGACCAGGCGTCCGCCGCGGCGGACGAAGGCCGCGCGCAGGGCCGCGACGGTGAGGCGGGGGTCGACCTGATGGTCGCCGGGGCAGAAGATGCCGCCCGACACGTTGGGGCGCAGGCCGGGTTCGAGGTCGAGCACCGCGGAAGGGCCCATCCAGCGGGCGTCGAGCCCGGCGCGGAGCTGCAGGGCGTGGCGGGCGCGCAGGCGGTCCACCTCGTCGCGGCCGACCGCGACCACCAGCGTGCCCTTCTCCCAATAGTCGATGGAGAGGCCGGCGTCGGCTTCGAGCTCGTCGCGGAAGGCGGGCCACAGCGCCAGGCTTTCGAGGCAGAGTCCGAGCAGCGGGTCGCCGCCGGGCTCGTGCTCGGCTTCCGCGGCCAGCATGCCGGTGGCGGCGGAGCTGGTGCCGCCGCCCGCCACGCCGGCGTCGAAGACCGCGACGGTGAGCCCGCGGCGGAGCAGCCGCCATCCGACCGACAGGCCGATCACCCCGCCGCCCACCACGGCCACGTCGACGCGCGCCGGCACCTCCGGCGCGGGGCCGGGGGGGGCCGCGGGCAGCGGGCCCAGGGCGTTGAACAGGACGGGTGCGCCCGCCATCGTGCATCACTCCCCGACACGGCGGGGGTGAGGGGACCGGCTTGTGCGACGAGGCGGGGCCGGTTCCATTCCCTACGCCGGTGCGAACCGGATCAGGTTCTATGGATTTCCGCGCCGCCCGGTGCCGGGCCCAGCGGTGTCTCAGCCCCTTGGCGGGGATCTCCGTGGAACATCGGGAAAATGGAGGGCCGGCGGGGACGGGTCAAGGCCCTTCGCCCGCGGCCGACCTCGCGGCGCGCGTACGGCCGCCGGGGCTCGTCCCTCGGCGGCCGTGCTTGGTTCGAGGAAGGCTCCGTCCGCCTCAGGCCGCCGCGGCCACCAGCGCCCGCCCGGCAACGTTGGCCTGGTCGCCGTCCCACAGGCCGGCCGGCGCGGCCGCCGCGGGGTCCTCCAGGCAGTAGCCGAGGTAGCGCTTGGATTCGATCGGGTCGTAGCCGAGCTTGGCGCGCAGCTTCTTGCGCAGCTTCGACACGTGGCTTTCCACCACGTTCTCCTCGATGTTCTCGTCGAAGATGCCGTAGATGGCGTTGAAGATCTGCGTCTTGGACACGCGGCGGCCGCGGTTCTTGACGAGGTATTCCAGGATGCGGCGCTCGCGCCGCGGCAAGAGGAAGGCTTCGCCGCGGATCTCGGGGTCGCGGCCGTCGAAGAACACGCGGATCTCGCCCACGGCCACGTCGTCGCGCTTGGCGGCGCCGGCCGACACGCGGCGGCGGATGGCGTCGATGCGGGCCAGCAGCTCGCGCACGTGGATGGGCTTGCGCACCACGTCGTCGAAGCCGGCCGCGAACAGGTCCAGCGTCTGGTCGAGCGACTGCGTCTCGTTGATGGCGATGATGGGCGCGTTCGAGCGCTCGCGGATCCAGCCCGGGTAGCTCCCGCGGTCGCGGCAGTTGCCGATCAGGAAGGCCTCGACGGCCTGGAGGTCGTGGTCCGCCACCGTCTCGACCCAGCCGCGGAAGTCGGCCGGGCAGAATCCCGTCGAGCACACGCCTTCGGACTTGAAGCCGCCGGCGTAGCCCACCGCCACGATTTCCCGGTCGTCGATCAGAATCAGCATCGGGGTCACCCTTCTCGGCGGCGGGGCGGGCCCGCTCGACCGGGCCGCGCTCAGATTTCGTTCACCAACTGAGGAAGTTTTTAGGGGCGTCATGCTTAAGAAAGCGTTTCCCGCCCGGTGCGCCTCGTGCGGGGGATCACAGAGGGAAACGGGCGCGTGGGGAAGCATCTTCCGCCGCGCCATGCCCGGCTCCGGACGACGATCATGTCACGATGCGGGATGCGGGGCCGCCGATCGAGCAACGCGAAATTAACATTCGACATGACGGGCCGCCTCGGCCCGTTGCGATCGTCGCATACTCGTTCTCGAGCCGGGCGGGCGCGTCCTCGTCTTCGGGATCGCCCGCGAAGACCCGAAACAGCCCCGTGCAAGTTTGAGGCGGCACGGTCGACCCCGTCCTCCAACACGAGCCGGGGAGCTTCGCCGTGGACCCCATCCACCTGTTCGACCTCGCCGGCCGCCAGGCCCGCTGGCTGTCGACCGATCAGTCGGTGATCGCCTCCAACGTCGCCAACGCGTCGACGCCGGGCTACCGCGCGCAGACGCTGCAGCCCTTCTCCGAGGTGCTCGACAAGACCGAGCTGCAGCTCGCCTCCACGGCCCCGAACCACATGGCCCTCGACCCGATGCAGGCCCAGGCCGCCGCCATCAAGGAGGAGGCGCCCTGGGAGGTGACGGAGTCGGGCAACTCGGTCGCGCTGGAACAGGAGCTCATCAAGGCCGGCGACGTGAACCGGGCCTATTCGCTCAACACCGGCATCGTGAAGAGCTTTCACGCCATGCTGATGTCGGCCGCCAAGTGAGGGCACGATGATCGACGCCCTCCAGGCGGCGCTGCGCGTCGCGGGCTCCGGCCTGTCCGCCCAATCGGCGCGGCTGCGCGTCGTGTCCGAGAACCTCGCCAACGCCCAGTCGACCGGCGCGACGCCGGGCGCCGACCCCTACCGCCGCAAGACCATCACCTTCGAGAACACCTTCGACCGCATCGCCGGCCAGGACGTGGTGGCGGTGAAGGACATCGGCGAGGACCCGTCCGCCTTCCAGGTCCAGCAGGACCCCGGCAACCCCGCCGCCGACGAGAAGGGCGCGGTGAAGATGCCCAACGTCAACATGATCTCCGAGATGGGCGACATGCGCGAGGCCAACCGCTCCTACGAGGCGGACCTCCAGGTCATCAAGCAGTCGCGCGACCTGATCTCCATGACCATCGACCTCCTGAAAGGAAACTCATGATCGTCGCCGCCCTGCCGCTCGTCACCTCCGCCCTGTCGAGCCTCGCGCCCTCGCTCGGCTCGACCGCGGCTTCGGCGGCCTCGGCCGCCGCCAGCTCCGCCACGGCCGCCGGGGGCGCCGACTTCGGCTCCGTGCTGTCCCAGGTGACGGGCGACACCGTGAAGAAGATGAAGGCCGCCGAGGCGGCCTCGATCTCCGGCATCGAGGGCAAGGCCTCGACCCAGGACGTCGTGCAGTCCGTGATGTCGGCCCAGGAGTCGCTGCAGACCGCGCTCGCCATCCGCGACAAGTCGGTGGCGGCGTTCCAGGAGATCAGCCGGATGGCGATCTAGCCGGCTCCCCGCCGTCGGCGACGCATCGCCGACGGCCCCGCGCCCGCGCCGGCGCGCCGTCGCGCTCGCCGACGGACCTCGCCGAGGACCGTCGGCCTCCCTCCGTGTCCGAGTAACAGCAACGAGCCCGAGCGCGTGTCAGCGCCGAAGGGCTCCGGGGACCCCCTGAATGCGCGCCCTAGCCATCGCCGCCACCGGCATGTCGGCCCAGCAGACCAACGTCGAGGTCATCGCCAACAACCTCGCCAACATCAACACGACGGGCTTCAAGCGCGGCAAGGCGGAGTTCTCGGACCTGATGTACGAGGCCGAGCGGCTGCAGGGCGTGTCGAACCGCGGCTCGGGCAACACGATCCCCGAGGGCGCGCAGCTCGGCCTCGGCGTCCGCATGGCGGCGATCCGCAACCTGCAAACGCAGGGCTCCTTCACCAACACCGGCAACACCTTCGACCTCGGCATCCAGGGCCGCGGCTGGTTCCAGCTCACCGGCCCCAACGGCGACACGGTCTACACCCGCGCCGGCGCGTTCAACACCAATGCTAGCGGGCAGCTCGTCAGCCTCGACGGCTACGCGGTGAGCCCCTCCATCATCGTCCCGCCGAACAGCACCAACGTGACGATCTCCTCGACCGGCATCGTGACCTGCACGGTGAACGGCGCCACGACGCCCACGCAGCTCGGCCAGCTCACGCTCGCCAACTTCGCCAATGAGACGGGCCTCGACCACCTCGGCTCCAACATGTTCCGCGAAACCGCGGCCTCGGGCACGGCGGTGGTGGGCGTGCCGGGCGATCCCAGCATCGGCACGATCAGCCAGGGCTACCTCGAGGCCTCCAACGTCGACCCGGTGAAGGAGATCTCGGACCTGATCTCGGCCCAGCGCGCCTACGAGATGAACTCCAAGGTGATCCAGGCCTGCGACCAGATGGGCTCGACCCTCACCACCGGCACCCGAGGGTGACGCGCGTGGACCGCTGCCTCTGCCCCCGCCTACGCGCCGCCGCGCTGCTGCTCGCCGCCTCGACCCTGCCCGCCGCGGCCGCGCAGTTCGTGCCCGTCCCCGCCGTGGTGATCTACCCCGGCGACGTCATCCGCGACGGCATGCTGACCGAGATGCAGATGCCGGACGACTTCGCCGGCCGCTCCGCCGCCGTGCTCGACCGGGGCGCGCTGGTCAACAAGACGTCGCGGCGCACGCTCCTGCCGAACCTGCCCATCCCGAAGAACGCGATCGGCGAGCCCAAGGTCGTGTCGCTGAACGCCATGGTGCGCATCGTGTATTCCGAGGGCGGCCTCACCATCGCGACCTACGGCTCGGCCCTGCAGGCGGGCGCGGTCGGCGACGTCATCCCGGTGCGCAACCTGGAGTCCGGCCTCACCGTCGCGGGCACGATCGGGGGCGACGGCGCCGTGCACGTGGCGCCGAGCGGCGGGCCGGGCTGATGCGCCGCGCCGTCCTGCTCGCCCTCGCCGCCGCGGCGCTCGCCGGCGCGGCGGCCCCCGCCGCCGCCGCGGTCCGCATCAAGGACATCGCGACGCTGGCCGGCATGCGCGACAACCAGCTCGTCGGCTACGGCCTCGTGGTGGGGCTGCTCGGCACCGGCGACACGATGCGCAACGCCCCCTTCACCGAGCAGGCCGTGCAGTCCATGCTCGACCGCATGGGCGTCAACGTCCGCAACATCCCGCTGCGCAACCGCAACGTCGCGGCCGTGATCGTCACGGCGCAGCTGCCGCCGCTCGCCGGCCGCGGCCAGCCGCTCGACGTCACCGTGTCGTCCCTGGGCGACTCCACGTCGCTGCTCGGCGGCACCCTCATCATGACGCCGCTGATGGGCGGCGACGGCCAGACCCACGCCGTGGCGCAGGGGTCCGTCTCGGTGTCGGGCTCCTCCGCGGCGGGCGCCGCCGAAACCTACAGCCAGGGCGTGCCCACGGCGGGCCGCATCGCCAACGGCGCCATCGTGGAGCGCGAGGCGCCGGGGAGCTTCGGGCCGGGCGGCGCGCTCGTGCTGGAGCTGAAGAACCCCGACTTCAAGACCGCCGTGCGGATCGCGGACGCCGTCAACGGCTTCACCCGCACGCGCTTCCACATGCAGGCGGCGCGCGAGCAGGACCTGCGGCGCGTGTCGCTGCTGTGCCCGCCGAGCGTCGGGGCGGCGCGCTTCATGGCGGAGATCGGCGACCTCACGGTCGAGCCCGACATGCCGGCGCGCGTGGTCATCGACGAGCGGACCGGCACGGTGGTGATCGGCGAGGACGTGCAGATCTCCACCGTCGCCGTGACGCACGGCAGCCTGACCGTGCGGATCACGGAATCGCCCCAGGTGTCCCAGCCCGAGCCGCTGTCGGGCGGCAAGACGCAGGTCGTGCCCTCGACCGCCATCTCGTCGTCGGAGCCCAAGGGCACGCTGAACGTGCTGCACGGCACCACCCTGAAGACGCTGGTCAACGGGTTGAACCAGATCGGCCTCAAGCCCTCCGGCATCATCGCCATCCTGCAGGCCATCAAGTCCGCCGGCGCCCTGCAGGCCGACCTCGTGGCGCAGTAAGACATCACAGGATATCGCGCGCAGGGGGTGTTAACCGACGCGCCTTTATCGTGGTTCCGACTCACGCGACCGCCCCCGGACTCCGTCGGCAATGGCATTCGACCCCGTCACCTTGCTCACGATGTCCGTCGCCGTGCTGCTCGCGCTGGGCGCGCTGATGCTGCACCTGTCGCGCGCCGGGCGCGGCGGCGAGCGCTCCTGCCGGCTGCTGCGCTGGTCCGGCGCGGCCTTCCTGTGCCTCGGCGCGGGTTTCGCCCTGATCCTGCTCGCGCCGACGGACTTCCGCGCCCCCGTGCGGGTGCTCGGCAACGCCGCCCTGATGCTGCCCTACGGGCTCCTGTGGGGCGCCGTGAGGCGCTTCGAGCGCCGCTCCGCGCCCTTCGAGGCCGTGTCGGCGGGCGCTCTCCTGTGGATGCTCGTCGCAGCCCTGCTCGACCCGCCGCAGGGCGCGCGCATCGCCCTGACCTCGGCGATCGTGGCGGCCTACAGCTTCGCCATCGTCCGCGAGCACCGCCGCGGCCGCGACGGGCTGCAGGCCCAGCGCCACGCCGCCTGGGTCTTCGGCCTGCACGGCGGCTTCTTCGCGCTCCGCACCGTGCTCGGCCCGACCTTCGGCTTCGCGAGCTTCGGGCCCAACGTGGCGCAACTGTGGGGGGCGCTGCTCGGGATCGAGACCGTGACGATGGCGGTCGCGGTCGCGGTGGCGTCGGTCGGCATGAGCCGCGAGCGCACCGCGAAGGAGCACCGCCGCGAGGCGCTGGAGGATCCCCTCACCGGCATCGGCAATCGGCGCGCGCTCAACCGCTCGGGCGAGGCCCTGCTCGGCGCCTGCCGGCGCGACGGCCGGCCCGCCGCGCTGCTGCTGATGGACCTCGACGGCTTCAAGCTCGTCAACGACCGCCACGGCCACCCGGGCGGGGACCGGCTGCTGGTCGCCTTCGCGCGCCTCGCCCACGACTACCTGCCGCCGACCGCCCTCGTGTGCCGCGTCGGCGGCGAGGAGTTCGCGGCCCTGCTGCCCGGCGCCGACCTCGTCCGCGCGCGGGCCGTGGCGGACGAGATCCGCGCGCTCTTCGCCCACGTGGTGCTGGACGGCCCGGCGGGCGCGCTGCGCACCACGGTCAGCATCGGCGTCGCGGGGGAGACGGACGGGCGGGACGCGGCGGCGGGGACGGCCTCCTCGCGCTCGTCGGCCGGGCCGACCTCTGCCTCTACGCGGCCAAGCACGGCGGGCGCGACCGCGTGGTGGTCGAGGGCGACGCCGCGGCGAGCCCGGCCGGGGCGCACCGCTCGGCGGCGTGACCGGCGGGAGGCCCGCGGCGGCATCGAATTTGCCTGCGTTGCATGCGATACAGCATCGCGCGCCGCCGATCCCGGACCCCATCCCATGCCCATCCAGAACCGCATCGCCGACTTCGAGGCCGACATGACGGCGTGGCGCCGCGACCTCCACCGCCACCCGGAACTGGCCTTCGCCGAGCACCGCACGAGCGCGGTGATCCGCGAGAAGCTCGAAGGGTTCGGCGTCGACGAGGTGCTGACGGGCTTCGCCGGCACCGGCGTCGTGGGGGTGGTGCGCGGGCGCGAGCCCTCGAAGGACGCGATCGGGCTCAGGGCCGACATCGACGCGCTGCCCATCCTGGAGGAAACGGGGCTGCCCTACGCTTCCGCGACCCCCGGCGTCATGCACGCCTGCGGGCACGACGGCCACACGGCCATGCTGCTCGGCGCCGCCCGCTACCTCGCCGAGACGCGCAACTTCGCCGGCACGGTCTACCTGATCTTCCAGCCCGCCGAGGAGCAGGGCGGCGGCGGCCAGGTGATGGTGCGGGACGGGCTGTTCGAGCGCTGCCCGATGGACCGCGTCTTCGGGATGCACAACTGGCCGAGCGAGCCGACGGGCACCTTCAACTGGCGCGTCGGCCCCACCATGGCGGCCTCGGCGGAGCTGACGGTCACGGTGCGCGGCGTCGGCGCCCACGGCGCGCAGCCGCACAACGGCATTGACCCGATCGTGGTGTCGGGCGCGATCGTCTCGGCGCTGCAGTCGGTTGTGGCCCGCAACGTCCGCCCGACCGAGACGGCGGTGCTGACGATCGGCGAGATCCGCGGCGGCCACGCCTTCAACGTCATCCCGCCCGAGGTGACGATGCGCGGCACGGCGCGCTGGTTCACCCCCGCGGTCGGCGACCTCCTCGAGGAAGCCTTCACCCGCATCGTCCGCGCCACGGCGGAGGCCTACGGCGCCCGCGCGGAGAGCGGCTTCGCGCGCTCCTACCCGGCGGTGGTGAACGAGGAAGCCTCGACCGCGATGGCGCGCCGCGCCGCCGCGGCCGTGGTGGGACCCGACCGCGTGGTGCCGATGGAGCAGCCCACCATGGGGGCGGAGGACTTCTCCTTCATGCTGAACGAGCGGCCCGGCAGCTACATCATGCTCGGCGCCGCGCGGGACGGCGCCAACCCGCAGGTCCACCACCCGGCCTACGACTTCAACGACGCGGTCCTCACCACGGGCGCGGCATACTGGGCCACGCTGGCCGAGCAGTTGCTGCCGCGGCGGGGGACGTAGGGGCCACGGCGGGCGGCCCCTTCACTCCATCCGGCCGGGGACCAGCACCCCGTTCTCCAGGTGCGCCGGCACGTAGTCGCCCCGCCCGCGGGGCCCGAACAGCCCCGCGGCGAGCAGCGACAGCACGGCCAGCGCCAGCCCGCCCACCACCAGCGCGGCGAGCGGGCCGCGCGACCAGGCCGACAGCACGAAGGGATAGCGGCGCCGCAGCAGCAGGTAGGCCGCGTAGCCGGCGAAGGGCACCAGGAACGGCACCAGCACGTCGAGCAGCAGGCGGCCCATCAGCCGTAGAGCCTCTCGTAAAGGTTGCGCAGCATGCCCGCGGTGGCGCCCCACACGACGCGTTCCCCGTGCGCCATGGCGTAGAAGTGCCGCGCCCGGCCCATCACCTGCCGCGCCTCGCGGCGGTGGTTGGCCGGGTCCATCAGGAACGGCAGGGGCACCTCGAAGGCGTCCGCCACCTCGGCCGGGTTGACGGTGAGGCGCAACGGCGGGCGGATCAGGCACACGGCCGGCATCACCATGAAGCCCGTGCCGGTGAGGTAGGCGTCGAGGTAGCCGAGCGGCACGGCGGCGGCGCGGTCGAGCCCCACCTCCTCCTCGGCCTCGCGCAGCGCCGCGGCGAGCGGCGAGGCGTCGGCGGGGTCGATCTTGCCGCCCGGGAAGGCCACTTGGCCCGAATGCTGGCGCAGGCTCGCAAGCCGCGTCGTCAGCAGCACGGTCGGCACGGGGTGGTGCGTCACCACGCCCACCAGCACGGCCGCCTGGCGCGGCACGCCGGTGAAGAAGGCGCGGCCGTCGAGCACGTGGTCGCCGCCCCCCGAAAGGCCGTCAGCGCCGTCGATCTCGGCCCAGCGCTCGGGCAGGTCGAAGGAGAGCCGCGCCCGCGCCCGCGCCTCGAAGTCGCCCGCGGTGATCGCGGCCGGCGGGCCGGCGTACCCCTCAGCCAAGCGCCGGATCCGCGCCGAGGCCGTCCAGGGCGTCGGCGTCCATCATGGGGAAGAAGCTCGCCCCGGAGGCGACGCCGAACCGGTCGACGCCGTCGACCGGCCGCACCTCGCCCTTGTCGACCAGCTCGTAGAAGACCGGGCGGCCGACCAGCGCCCACAGGTCGCCGCGCACGCGCGCGTAGGGCTTGAGCGACCCCGCCGGGCCGGGCTCGAAGCGCAGCGGATGCGCCGCGTCGATCTCCACCCACTCGTCGAGGTTGGTGCGGAGCCGGAAGCCCTCGCCCGGCGAGCCGGCCAGCTCCACGCCCACGAAGGGCGCGTCCTCGACCGCGATGCCGAGCTTCTCGACCGGCGTCACCAGCACGTAGCGGTCCCGGTCGCGCCGCAGCACCGAGGCGAAGAGCCTCACCAGCGCGGGCCGGCCGATGGGCGAGCCCCGGTAGTGCCAGGAGCCGTCGCGCGCGATCCGCATGTCGATGTCGCCGCAGAAGGGCGGGTCCCACAGGTGGACGGGCGGCGGCCCGCGGCGCACGGCCGCGTCGGCGATCAGCGACGACAGGCCGGGGGAGGCGCCCGGCAGCCCGCCACCCGGCGGCCCGTCACTTGCTTTCGCCATCATCGCACGCCATTGCGGCCCCGCCGGTCGGGCCGATCCCCTCAGAGTTATGCGACAGGTCCGCATATCGACAAGGGGCCGGTCCGGCGTAATCTGCCCCGCCCGCGCCCGCCGTCGGGCCGCCACAGGAACACCGCCGATGCCGGTCCAGGACAACATGCAGGCCGCCGGCGTCGTCTCGGTCGAGGAGGGCGCGGTTCGCGCCGCCGAGGCCGCGCTCGGCTCCATCGCGGCGGCCCGCGCCGCCGTCGGCACCGTCATCTTCGGCCAGGAGACGGTCGTCGAGGAGGTGATGGTGTCGGTCCTGTCGGGGGGGCACGGCCTGCTGGTCGGCCTGCCGGGCCTCGCCAAGACGCGGCTCGTGGACGCGCTCGGCACCGTGCTCGGGCTCGACGCGCGGCGCGTGCAGTTCACCCCCGACCTCATGCCCGCCGACATCCTCGGCTCCGAGGTGCTGGAAGAGACCGAGGGCGGCCGGCGCGCCTTCCGCTTCGTGCGCGGGCCGATCTTCGCCCAGCTCCTGATGGCGGACGAGATCAACCGCGCGAGCCCGCGCACCCAGTCGGCGCTGCTCCAGGCCATGCAGGAGCTGCACGTGACCGTGGCGGGCGAGCGCCACGACCTGCCGCGGCCCTTCCACGTGCTCGCCACGCAGAACCCCATCGAGCAGGAGGGCACCTATCCGCTGCCCGAAGCCCAGCTCGACCGCTTCCTGATGCAGATCGACGTGCTCTACCCGGACCGCGCCTCCGAGAAGCGCGTGCTGATCGAGACCACGGGCGACCGCGAGGCCACCGCCAAGCAGGCCATGACGGCGGACGAGCTGATGGGCATCCAGCGCCTCGTGCGCCGTCTGCCCGTCGGCGACCGCATCGTGGAATCGATCCTCGACCTCGTGCGCTCGGCGCGGCCCGGCGAGGACGCCGCCCTGTCGAAGCACATCGCCTGGGGCCCCGGCCCGCGCGCCGCCCAGGCGCTGATGCTGGCCTGCCGGGCCCGCGCGCTGATCCAGGGCCGCCTGTCGCCCTCGCTCGACGACGTCGCGGCCCTGGCCCTGCCGGTGCTGAAGCACCGCATGGCGCTCAACTTCGCGGCCCGCGCCGAGGGCGAGACCGTGCCCGCCATCGTGGCGCGCCTCGTCGCGCGGCTCGGCTGAGGGCTCCCACGCCAACACGTGCTTCGCTTCGCGAAGCGCCTCGACCACGGAGGACTCACGGCGATGAAGCACTTGCTGGTGTGGGGACCCTGACGCGCGTGGCGACGGCGCCCGCCGCCGGCCGCACCGCGGGCGCCTCCCAGGCCAAGGCGGCGCTCGACCTCGCCCGCCGCCTGCCCGAGCTCGCCGTGTCGGCGCGCGAGGCCGCGTCCAGCGTCATGCACGGGGTGCACGGCCGCCGGCGTTCCGGCACGGGCGAGGCCTTCTGGCAGTTCCGCCCCTTCACCATGGGCGAGTCCGCGGCGCGCATCGACTGGCGCCGCTCGGCCCGGGACGACCGCACCTACGTGCGCGAGCGCGAATGGGAGGCGGCCCAGACCGTGTGGATCTGGGTCGACCGCTCGCCGTCCATGGATTTCGCCTCCGACCTCGCGCGGGTCACCAAGCGCGACCGCGCGCTGGTGCTCGGCCTCGCCACCGCCGACCTCCTGGTGCGCGGCGGCGAGCGCGTGGCGCTGACGGGCCTCACGCGGCCGGTGGCGGCCCGCAACGTCGTCGACCGCTTCGCCGAGGTGCTGTCGGGGCCGGACGGCGCCCGCTCGGCCGCCGACGAGCTGCCGCCCGCCGAGCCGCTGCCGGCCCGCTCGCGCGCGCTCGTCGTGTCCGACCTCCTGTCGGGGGCCGACGAGGTCGCGTCCCGCCTGGCGCTCATGGGCTCGGCCGGCGCGCTCGGCCACGTGGTCGCGGTCTGCGACCCCGTCGAGGAAACCTTTCCCTTCTCGGGCCACGTCGAGTTCGCCGACACGGACGGGCCGTCTCGGCTGCGCCTGGGGCAGGCCGCGGCGCTGCGGGACACTTATCTGCGCAAGCTCGTTGCCCATCGGGACCGCGTCGCCGAGGCCTGCCGCCGGCAGGGCTGGACCTTCGCGGTCCACCGCACCGACCGGCCCGCCACCGAAGCGCTGCTGCGCCTCGCCACGCTGCTGGCGGACGGCGGCGACACCGCCTCCACGCGATAGGCACCGCCGATGCTGGGTCTCCCCCTCGCCTTCACGGTCCCGGCGGTGCTGGGCGCCCTGGTGCTGCTGCCGGCGCTGTGGTTCCTGCTGCGCGTCACGCCGCCCCGGCCGCGCCGGCAGGCCTTCCCGCCGCTGCGCCTGATCCTCGACGAGCGCCCGCGGGACGAGACGCCGGCGCGCACGCCGCCCTGGCTCCTGCTCCTCCGGCTCGCGGTCGCGGCCGCGCTCGTGCTCGCCATGGCGGGGCCGATCTGGAACCCGCCGCCGCCCAGCCTCGGCGGCTCGGGCCCTCTGGCGTTGCTGCTCGACGACGGCTTCGCCGCCGCGCCCGACTGGGACGTGCGGGTCGCCGCGGCGGCCGAGCGGCTGGGCGAGGCCGGCCGCGCCGGCCGCCCCGTCGCCCTCGCGGCGCTGTCCGAGGGCCCGCGCGCGCTCGCGCCCGTCACGGCCGCGGCGGCGCTCGACCGGCTGCGGGCGCTGAAGCCCCAGCCCACCCTCGTCGACCGCGCGGCGGCGCTGCCGGCGGTCCGCGACTTCGCGGCCGCCCACCCCGACGCCGACGTGGTGTGGATCGCCGACGGGCTGGAGAACGGCGGCGCCCGCGCCTTCGCCGAGGGGCTCCGCTTCGCCCGCCCCGCCACCGTGCTGGCCGCCGCCGCGCCGCCGCTGGCGCTCGCCGGCGCCGAGAACCGGCCGGACGCCCTGGCCGTGACGGTGCTGCGCGCCGACGCCCGCGCGCCCGGCGCGGGCACGCTGCGCGCCTACGACCTCAAGGGCCTCGCCCTCGGCGACGCGCCCTTCTCGTTCGACGGAACCGCGGCCAGCGCCACGGCCTCCTTCGCGCTTCCCGTCGAGCTGCGCAACGAGGTCGCGCGGGTCGACGTGCTCGGCGAGGCATCGGCCGGCGCCGTGACGCTGCTCGACGGCCGCTGGAAGCGCCGGCGCGTCGACGTCGTCACCGGCGCCAGCGCCGACGTGGCGCAGCCGCTGCTCAGCCCCGGCTACTTCGTCACCAAGGCGCTGGCCCCCTTCGCCGAGGTGCGCGAGGTGCCGCCGAACGTCGCCGACCCGATCGGCGCGGCGCTCGACGAGAAGCCCTCCGTGCTGGTGCTGGCCGACGTCGGGCAGGTGACGGGCGCGGACCACGACAGGCTCGCGCGCTTCGTGGACGAGGGCGGGGTGCTGCTGCGCTTCGCCGGCTCGCGCCTCGCCGGCGCGCCGGCCGACGACCTCGAGCCCGTGAACCTGCGCCGCGGCGGCCGCACCTTCGGGGGCGCCCTGTCGTGGGACAAGCCGAAGAGCCTGGCCCCCTTCGACCGCGCGAGCCCCTTCTTCGGGCTCACGGACCGGCGCGACGTGACGGTGTCGCGCCAGGTGCTGGCCGAGCCCGACGCCGGCCTGCCGGCCCACACCTGGGCGGCGCTCGACGACGGCACGCCGCTCGTCACCGCCGACCACCGCGGCAAGGGCACGATCGTGCTGTTCCACGTCACCGGCGACACCACCTGGTCGAACCTGCCGCTGTCCGGCCTGTTCGTCGACATGCTGCGGCGCGTCGTGGCGCTCGGCGGCGAGACCGCCAAGGCGGACGACGCCGGCGCCGCGGCCGCGAAGCCCGGCGAGGCCGCCGCCCTGCCGCCGACCCGCATCCTCGACGGCTTCGGCGCGCTCGGCGCGCCGCCCGCCACCGCCAAGCCCGTGCCGGCCGCCTTCGCCGGCCCGGGCACGGCGGACCACCCGCCGGGCTTCTACGGCCCGGCCGACGCGCTGCTCGCCGTGAACGCGCTGAACCCCGGCGCCGCGCTCCTGCCCGCCGACCTGTCCGGCCTCGGACTCGCCGCGCTGCCCCTCAAGGCCGCTGAGCCGGTCGACCTCCGCGCGGCGCTGCTCGTGCTGGCCGTGGTCGGCTTCCTCGCCGACGCGGTGGCGACGGCGCTGCTCGGCGGCGGCTTCACGGGCCTCGGCGCCCGCCTGCCGCGCCTCCCCGGCACGGGGGGCCGCGGGGCGGGCACGACCGCCGCGGCCCTGGCCGTCGCGGCGCTGCTCGCGGCCGGGCCCGGCGCCCGCCCGGCGCGGGCCGCGGAAAGCCTGCCGCCCGCCGCCGTCGCGGCCCTGAGACAGGACCACGTGCCGGAACGCGACATGGAGGCGGCGCTGCGCACGCGGCTCGCCTACGTGGCCTCGGGCGACGGCGCGGTCGACGAGGAAAGCCGCGAGGGCCTGCGCGGCCTGTCGCGCGCGCTCACCAACCGCACCTCGCTCGACCCCGGCGACCCCGTCGCGGTCGACCCCGCGCGCGACGACCTCAGCTTCTACCCGATGATCTACTGGCCGGTGGTCGCCACGGCGCCGCAGCCGCCGCCGGCCGCGGTCGCGAAGCTGTCGGCCTACATGAAGAACGGCGGCACGGTGCTGTTCGACACGCGCGACGCGCTGTCGGCCCGCGCCGACGGGCCGCCGACGCCGGAGGCCCACTGGCTCGCGACCCTGCTGACCGGCGTCGACGTGCCGGAGCTGGAACCGGTGCCGCGCGACCACGTCATCACCAAGACGTTCTACCTCATCGACAACTTCGTCGGGCGCTACAACACGGCGCCGACCTGGGTGGAGGCGCTGCCGCCGGCGCCGCCCGAGGCCGTCAACCGGCCGGCGCGCTCGGGCGACAGCGTGTCGCCCATCGTCATCACGGGCAACGACCTCGCGGCCGCCTGGGCCTCCGACCCCGACGGCGAGCCGCTCTACCCGCTGGTGCCGGGCGGCGCGCGCCAGCGCGAGCTGGCGATCCGCGGCGGCGTCAACCTCGTGATCTACACGCTGACCGGCAACTACAAGGCCGACCAGGTCCACGTGAAGGACCTGCTCGAAAGGCTGGCGCACTGATGGGGGTCTGCACCGGCCGTCGTGCGCTGATCCTCCCCTGCGGAGCGGGGGAGGGGGACCGCGCGAAGCGCGGTGGAGGGGGCGCTGGTGCCGCCCTCCCCGGAAGCCCCGGCACCCCGTTACCCGCACACGGCCGCCGTCGCACCCGGTCCGCCCCCTCCACCGGCCTGCGGCCGGTCCCCCTCCCCCGTTTCACGGGGGAGGATCAGCGCACGCCGCGCATCGCTGAAACGACGCCTCCATGACCCGCTTCGCCCTGTCCTTCGCCCCGCTGGTGCCGGCCGCCCTGCTGGGAGTCCTCGCGGCCGCGGCCGTCGCCGTGGTGATCCTCGGCCTCCTCGGGCGGCGGCGCGGCACGCTGCTGCGCGGGCTCGGCCTCGCGCTGATGATCCTGGCCCTCGCCGACCCGAGCCTCGTGCGCGAGGACCGGCGCGGCGAGAAGGACGTCGTCGCGGTGGTGATCGACCAGAGCGGCAGCCAGACCATCGGCGAGCGCGCCGCCCAGACCGCCAAGGCCCGCGCCGCCCTGACCCGGGATCTGGCGGCGCTCGGCAACGTCGAGCCGCGCTTCATCGAATCGGGCCGCTCCGACGCCGAGAACGACGGCACCCGCCTGTTCTCCGCCCTGTCGAGCGGCCTCGCCGACGTTCCGCCGGAGCGGGTGGCCGGCGTCCTCATGGTGACGGACGGGGTGGTCGACGACATCCCGCCGGACCCGGCGGCGCTCGGCTTCAAGGCGCCGCTGCAGGTGCTGGTGACGGGCCACGCCGGGGAGCGCGACCGGCGCGTCGAGCTCGTCGAGGCGCCGCGCTTCGGCATCGTCGGCAAGGACCAGACGATCAGCCTGCGCGTGCTCGACACGGACGACCGCGGCGAGCCCGTGGCCGTCACGGTGCGGCGCGACGGCGTCGAGGTCGCGCGCCGGCAGGCCCGCGTCGGCGAGCGGATCGACGTGCCGGTGCGCGTCGACCACGCGGGCCCCAACGTCGTCGAGGTGGACGTGCCGACGATCCCCGGCGAGTTGACCGCGCTCAACAACAAGGCCGTCGTGACGATCGACGGCGTGCGCGACAAGCTGAAGGTGCTGCTCGTGTCGGGCGAGCCCCACGCGGGCGAGCGCATGTGGCGCAACATCCTGAAGTCGGACGCCAACGTCGACCTCGTCCATTTCACCATCCTGCGCCCGCCCGAGAAGCAGGACGGCACGCCCATCAACGAGCTGGCCCTGATCGCCTTCCCGACGGGCGAGCTGTTCGGCTCCAAGATCGGCGACTTCGACCTCATCATCTTCGACCGCTACTCGAACCAGTCGATCCTGCCCTACGCCTACTTCGAGAACATCGCCCGCTACGTGCGCAACGGCGGCGCGCTCTTGATGGCGGTCGGCCCCGACTATTCGGGGCCGGACGGGCTCTACTATTCCCCGCTCGGCGCCATCGCGCCGGTGCGGCCGGACGGGCGCGTGATCGAGACGCCGTTCCGCCCGCGCGTGACGGCGGACGGGGAGAAGCACCCCGTCACCCGCGGCCTCGCCGGCTCGGACGCCGACCCGCCGGCCTGGAGCCTGTGGTTCCGCCAGGTCGACGGCGACGCCACCAAGGGCATGCCGGTGATGTCGGGCGCGGAAGGGCGGCCGCTCGTGGTGCTGTCGCGCGAAGGCAAGGGCCGCGTGGCGCAGATGCTGTCGGACCAGATCTGGCTCTGGGCGCGCGGCTTCGAGGACGGCGGCCCCTACCTCGACCTCACCCGCCGCCTCGCCCACTGGCTGATGAAGGAGCCCGACCTCGAGGAGGAAGCGCTGCGCGCCACCGCGCGCGGCCGCGACATCGCGATCGAGCGGCAGAGCGTGAAGGGCATCACCGCGCCCGTCACCGTCACGGCGCCCTCGGGCGCGACCTCAAGCGTCGATCTCGCCGCGGCCGAGCCCGGCCTGTCGCGCGGCACGGTCAGGACCGACGAGCTCGGCCTATACCGCCTGACCGACGGCACCAATTCCGTGCTGCTCAACGTGGGCCCCGAGAACCCGCGCGAGTTCCAGGAGGTGGTGTCGACCACGGAGAAGCTCCGCCCGCTGGCGGAGGCCACGGGGGGCAGCGCGCGGCGCATCGGCACCGGGGACGGCGACGCGATCGCCATGCCCCGGCTCGTCGCCATGCACGAGGCGCCGAGCTACAGCGGCTCCGACTACATCGGCATCAAGCGGACGGACAGCAGCACGGTGGCGGGCATCGGGCTGCTGCCGCTGGGCGTCGGCGGCATCGGCCTCCTCGCGCTGCTCGGCTCGACCGTGCTGGCCTGGGTGGCCGAGGGACGGGGCTTCCGGCGGCGCGGCGGCGGCTCCCTGTGAGGCTCGCGGCGATCCGGTCGGTCGCGCTTCGGGCGGCCTGGGTCGAGCCGGCCGACCGATAGCGATCCGTCGCCCCCGAGCGGGTGAACTCCCAAAGGGAGCCCCCTCCACATAGGCGGGGGCGATCCCCTGTCCTGGTCCTCTCTGGCTCAGGATCGACGGAGGAGGGCCGGGACGGGCGGCTCGCTTCAGGCCCCGTGCAGCGTCCGCCCGAACAGGGCCAGCATCCAGCCGACCGCCTGGAGGAACAGCGCCGGGTCGTAGCGCGGGCCCTCGTCGCGCAGGAAGGCGTGGGCGGCGTTGACCTCGTGCCACGCGTAGGCGGCGCCGACGGCCTCCAGCCGCGCCCGGATCGCCTCGCGCCCGGCGAAGGGCACGTGGGGGTCCTGCCGGCCGAACACGAATAGCGCCTCCGCCTTGAGCTCGCCGAGCCGCGCGAGCGTGTCGTCGGACCTGCCCAGGCCGAGCGTGCCGGAGTGGACGTCGGTCGGGTAGAAGCAGGCCGCGGCCGTCACGGTGGGGTCGAGCGCCGCGCGTAGCGCGAGGTGGCCGCCGAGGCACACGCCGAAGGTGGCGAGGCGCCCCGTCGAGGCCGGGTGGGCGCGCAGACAGGCGAGCCCGGCCGCGGCATCCGCGTCGTAGGCCGCCACGGGCTTGCCGAACTTCAGCGCGTTGCCGCGGTCCGTGCCCGCCTGGTCGTAGCGCAGGACCGTGCCGGCCGGCTCGTGCTCGTGGTACACCTCCGGCACGCCCACCACGTAGCCCTGCCCCGCCACCAGCGCGGCGAGGCGGCGGATCGGGTCCGTGACCTGGTAGATCTCCGAGAAGAACAGCACGGCGGGGAAGCGGCCCGGCACGGCGGGCCGGAACAGGTGCACCCGCATCGGGCCCGCGCCCGCTACGGGCACGTCCTCGTGTTCGTCGCCGCGGATGATCATCGCTCGCTCCCGTGCTGGCTCGGCATCGCGCCCCGTCGTTGACAGGCCCGGAGGCGCGTGGGAAGCCCGCAACCCCGCGTCGCCCGGCGGCGTTCGCGTCTTTCGAGGGCCCGGCGGGCCCGTCCGCCCCCGGAGGGCCGCCGTGACCGAGATGCAGCCGCCGGACGCCCGGCCTCCCCGCGCGGCCGCGCCGGCCCCCTCCGCCCCGCCGGACGCGCTGTTCCTCGACGCGCTGGGCGACGGCATCTACGGCGTCGACGCCGACGGCCGCTGCACCTTCGTCAACCGCGCCGCGCTCGACATCCTGCGCTACGGCTCGGCCGAGGAGCTGCTCGGACGCAACATGCACGCGCTGGTCCACCACATCCGACCGGACGGCTCGGCCTATCCCGTGCTCGACTGCCCGCTGCTGCACACGCTGACCACGGGCCGGCCCGTGCGGCTCGACAACGAGCTGCTGTGGCGGCGCGACGGCAGCTCGTTCTTCGCCGAATATTCGTCCTTCCCCGTGATGGTGGACGGGGTGGCGACGGGCAGCGTCGTCACCTTCGTCGACCTGTCGGTGCGGCGGGACGGGCGCCGCCGCCTCGCCGCCCAGCACGCCGTGGCCCAGGTGCTGGCGGGCGAGGCCGAGGCCGACGACGTGCGGGAGCGGCTGCTCGCCGCGATCGGCTCGGGCTTCGGCTGGACCGCCGGCGCGCTGTGGCTCGCCGCCGCGGGCGGCGGGCTCGACCGCGCCGCGACTTGGCGCGCGCCCGGAGCCGCCGCCGACGCCCCGAGCGAGGGACTGGCGGGCCGGGCCTTCGCCGGGGGCGCGCCGCTGGCCGACGCGGACGATGTCGCCTTTCCGGCCAGCACGGACGGCGAGCGCCTCGGCGTGCTGGCCTTCGCGGGCGCCGGCGCGTCCGACCTCGCCGACGGCGGCCGCGACGCCCTGGCGACGCTGGGCCACTAGGTCGGGCAGTTCCTGAAGCGGCGGCAGGTCGAGGCGGCGCTGCGGGACAGCCGGGCGATCCAGACCGCGGTGCTCCAGACGGCGCTCGACTGCGTGGTGGTGATCGACGAGGGCACCCGCATCCGCGAGTTCAACCCGGCGGCCGAGCGCACCTTCCTGCGCTCGCGCGAGGCCTCGCTCGGGGAGGAGCTCGGCGCGCTGATCCTGCCGGCCGACTTCCTGGTCGGTCACCTCAAGAAGTTCGCGCATTTCCTCGACGAGGGCGAGGCCTCGGCCGTGAACCGCTACGTGGAATGCGAGGCGGAGCGGGCCGACGGCACCCGCTTCCCGGTCGAGCTGTCGGTGACGCCCCTCAAGGTGGGCGGGGAAGCGCTGTTCACCGCCTACCTGCGCGACATCACCGAGCGCAAGGCGGCCGAGCACGAGCTCGCCGCGGCGCGCGACGCCGCCGAGGAGGCCAACAAGGCCAAGAGCCAGTTCCTGGCCAACATGAGCCACGAGCTGCGCACGCCGCTGTCCGCCATCATCGGCTATTCCGAGATGCTGCAGGAGGAGATGGAGGACGGCACTGAGCCGGCCGGCCTCGCGCCCGACATGCACAAGATCGAGACCAACGCGCGCCACCTGCTCGGCCTCATCAACGACGTGCTCGACCTCAGCAAGATCGAGAGCGGCAAGATGGAGGTCTTCGTCGAGGCCTTCGACGTGGAGGCGACGGTGCGGGACGTGGCCGCCACGGTGGCGGCGCTGGTCGAGAAGAAGAACAACGCCCTGTCGCTCGACCTCGCGCCGGGGCTCGGCGCTATGCGGTCGGACCTCACCAAGGTGCGGCAGATGCTGCTGAACCTGCTCTCCAACGCCGCCAAGTTCACCGAAGGCGGCACGGTCACGCTGTCGGCGTCGCGGGAGCGCGATCGACTGACCTTCGCGGTGCGGGACTCCGGCATCGGCATGACGGAGGCGCAGATGGGCAAGCTGTTCCAGCGCTTCAGCCAGGCCGACAGCTCGACGACGAGCAGGTTCGGCGGCACGGGCCTGGGGCTCTCGATCAGCCGCGCCTTCGCGATCATGCTCGGCGGCGACATCACGGTGGCGAGCACTCACGGGCGCGGCAGCACGTTCACGGTGGTGCTGCCGGCGGAGGTGGCGAGGTAGCGGATTCCGATCGCTGCGCCGGTCAGGGCGGACGAGGGCGCCCCACCGTCATCGCGAGCGCAGCGAAGCGATCCAGCCGACGCGTCCAGAAGGGGACACGCCGGGGCAGATCACGCTCCCGGGGCAGATCACGCCCCGCGGCAGCTCTCGACGGTTCTGGATCGCTGAGCTGCGCTCGCGATGACGGCTGGAAACGCGTGGTCGGCGCGGTTCACGTCTGAACCGCACGAGCGCTTCCCGCCGCCGTGCGGTGTCGCCCCTACCTCTGACATCCCGCGCAGAAGAACGTCGACCGCCCCCCCTGCACGATGCGCCCGATGACGCCCCGGCACTTCGGGTCCGGACAGGGGTGGCCCTCGCGGTCGTAGGCCCGGAACGTGTGCTGGAAGGTGCCGAGTTCGCCGTCGGCGTGGCGAAAATCCTTCAAGGTCGAGCCGCCGGCCTCGACCGCCGCCTCCAACACGGTCCGGATCGCGGAGGCCAGCCGCTTCGCCCCCGCGGTCGGCGTCCCGTCGGGCTTCGCCAGCGTGCTGGCGGCGCGCTCGGGCGACAGGCCGGCGCGGTGCAGCGCTTCGCAGACGTAGATGTTGCCGAGGCCCGCGATGAGCTTCTGGTCGAGCAGCGCGGCCTTGAGCGGCGCGGCGCGGCCGGCCATCAGCCGCGCGAGCACGCGCGCGTCGAAACCCTCGTCGAGCGGCTCCACCCCGATGTCGCGGAACAGCGGGTGAGCGTCGAAGCCGCCGGGCTCGACCAGCACCATGAAGCCGAAGCGGCGCGGGTCGTTGTAGGTGATGGTCGCCCCGGTGTCGAAGGCGAAGCGCAGGTGGTCGTGCGGGCTCGTGCCGCCGGGCCCGGTCGCCTTGCCGCGCCCGTAATAGAAGGAGCCGGGCGTCGCCTCGGCGGCGGGCTCCCCCGCTCCCCCGTCCGAGCCCGGCGCCAGCACCCGGAACGATCCCGTCATGCCGAGGTGGGCCGCCAGCACGCTCCCGTCGTCGAGCGGGATGACGAGGTATTTGGCGCGGCGCCCCACCGCCTCCACGCGCCGGCCCTGCAACCGTTCGGCGAAGCGCTCGGGGAACGGGAAGCGCAGGCCGGCGCGGCGCTGCTCGACGGCGGTGAATGTCGCACCCGTCATGGCCTGGGCCAGGCCGCGGCGGACGGTTTCGACTTCGGGAAGTTCCGGCATGGTGCTACAGCGAGGCCTCTCTCGTTTCGGGAGATGGGTGCGGCGCGGCCCCGGTGCCAGCTCGCGCCCCGCCGTCCAGAGAGGTCCAGAAGGCCACGATGACCGACCCGACAGATCCCCGCCCCGCCGCCGCGCCCACGACCCACTTCGGCTTCACCGACGTGGCGCTCGACCGCAAGCAGGGCCTGGTGGACGACGTGTTCCACAAGGTGGCCGAGCGCTACGACGTCATGAACGACGCCATGTCGGGCGGCCTCCACCGCGTGTGGAAGGACGTGCTCGTGTCCATGGTGAAGCCGTCGCGCGAGGCGCCGTTCCGCCACCTCGACGTGGCGGGGGGCACCGGCGACGTGGCCAAGCGCGTCGCGAAGGCGGGCGGGCCGCTGACCGAGGTCACGGTGCTCGACATCAACCACGACATGCTGCGCGTCGGCCGCGACCGCCTGGCCGAGAAGGCGCAGGGCTTCCGCTACGTGGCGGGCAACGCGGAAAGCCTGCCGCTGCCCTCGAACCGCTTCGACTGCTACACGATCGCCTTCGGCATCCGCAACGTGCCGCGCATCCCGCTGGCGCTCGCCGAGGCGCACCGGGTGCTCAAGCGCGGCGGCCATTTCCTGTGCCTGGAGTTCTCGGCCGTCGACGTGCCGGTGCTCGACCACGCCTACGACCTGTTCTCGTTCAAGGTCATCCCGCGCATGGGCCGGATGATCGCCGGCGACGGCGAGCCCTACCGCTACCTGGTCGAGTCGATCCGCCGCTTCCCCGGCGTCGAAACCTTCTCCGACATGATCGCCGACGCCGGCTTCCGCCGCGTGAAGGCGACGCGGCTGACCGGCGGCGTCGTCACCATCCACTCGGCCTGGAAGCTCTAGCCCCCGTGCTGGCGAGCTTCGGGCACATCGGCCGCCTGGCCCGGGCCGCCTTCGTGCTGGCCCGCGAGGGCGTGTTCTCGGGCATCGACCCGGCCAACGTGCCGGTGTCGGCGCGCCTGCCGCTGGCCCTGGCCCGGACGATCGCGCGCCGCCGCACGGCCGCGCAGGGCGCGCGGCTCGGCGTCGCCATGGGCAAGCTCGGCCCCTCCTACGTCAAGCTCGGCCAGTTCCTGGCCACGCGGCCCGACGTCGTCGGCGCCGCCGCGGTGCGCGACCTCGAAGGGCTGCAGGACCGCGTGCCGCCCTTCCCGCGCGAGGTGGCGGTGTCGATCATCGAGGCCGCCTTCGACCGGCCGCTCGCGGAAACCTTCTCGCATTTCAGCGAGCCCGTCGCGGCCGCCTCCGTGGCGCAGGTCCACAGGGCGCGGCTCACCCCCGAGCGCGGCGGCGGCGAGGTCGCGGTCAAGGTGATGCGTCCCGGCGTCGACCGCCGCTTCAAGCGCGACCTCGGCGACCTGTATTTCGCGGCCCGCACCGCCGAGCGCCTCGTGCCGGACGCCCGGCGCCTGAAGGTCGTCGAGGTGATCGACGCCCTCGCCCGCTCCGTCACGATGGAGATGGACTTCCGCATCGAGGCCGCGGCGGCGAGCGAGTTCGCCGAGAACGTCGCGGACGACCCGGACTTCCGCATCCCCGCCATCGACTGGACGCTGTGCGCCAAGGACGTGCTGACGCTCGAATGGGTGAATGGCACGTCGCTGACCGACGTGGCGCTGCTGCGCGAGCGCGGCTGCGACCTGCCGGCGCTGGGCCGCACGGTGCTGCAGTCCTTCCTGCGCCACGCCATGCGGGACGGGCTGTTCCACGCCGACATGCACCAGGGCAACCTGTTCCTCGACCACCAGGGCCGGCTCACCGCGGTCGATTTCGGCATCATGGGGCGGCTCGGCCGTCGCGAGCGGCGCTTCCTGGCCGAGATCCTGTATGGCTTCATCCGGCGCGACTACCTGCGCGTCGCGGAGGTGCACTTCCAGGCCGGCTACGTGCCGGGCAAGCACCGCGTCGAGGACTTCGCCCAGGCGATCCGCGCCATCGGCGAGCCGATCCACGCGCGCCGCGCCGACGAGATCTCGATGGCCAAGCTGCTCACGCTGCTGTTCGAGATCACGGCGCTGTTCGACATGAAGACCCGCGTCGAGCTGGTCATGCTGCAGAAGACCATGGTGGTGGTGGAGGGCGTGGCCCGCACGCTCGACCCCCGGCTCGACATGTGGGAGACGGCCGAGCCCGTGGTCCGCACCTGGATCGAGGGCAACCTCGGCCCCGCCGGCAAGGTCGAGGACGCGGCCGCGACGGTCGGCGGCCTCGTGCGCGGCGCCCTGGCACTGCCCGACCTGATGCTCCGCGCCGAGAAGATCCTCGGCCAAATGGAGGGCGCGGTGGAGGACGGCGGCCCCTTCTCGCCGGGCAGCCTGAAGGAGACCGCGGCGGCCGAATCGAGCCGCCTCACGCTCGCGGGCGTGGCGCTGTGGATCATCGCGCTCGGCGTCGCCTGGAAGGTGATCGTCGGCTGACCGGCCCGGACCATCGCCGGGCGCGGACGGCCTGCACCGCAATCGTCGCACAATTCTGTTCCAGCTTGGCCCCCCGCAGGCGCCGGACGTATGGACAGCCGGTCGCATCCCATGCACGTTCCCCGAGGGCCGCCGCGGTTGTGGCGGTGCTCCACCCGCGGGCGAGAAGGTCGATGAACGAGCAGCTGTCGAAACGCACCGCCGAGGCCGACAAACGGGTGGGGGCCTGCGTGCGCGCGGCCCGCGTCAAGGCCGGGCTGAGCCAGTCGAAACTCGCCGCCGAGCTCGGCATCACCTTTCAGCAGCTGCAGAAATACGAGAAGGGGAAGAACCGCATCGCGGTGAGCACCCTCCTGCTCATCGCCGACGCCCTGTCGCTGCCCGTGCAGGGCTTCTTCGACTCCGTGGAGCGCCAGGCCACCGACGCCAGCGACTGGCCGGACCTCCTGAGCAAGGACAATATCCGGTTGATCCGGGCCTTCTCCAACATCGGCGATCCCGAGGTCAGGCGCCGCATCATGGGGCTCATCCTGGCCGTCACCGAGGACGGCGAGGAGCTGAACTTCCCGCCCACCGCTGAGCCGCCCGCGCGGGACGCCCACGCGGCCTGACGCCCGGACGCCGCGCCGGAGCACTCCCGGCCGGACAGGACCCGGGCCGACAGTCGAATTTTCTCCTCGCGACCTTCCCCATCCTGAGCCGGGCGGTGGGTCGAGACTTCTGCCTGCCGGTCCGACGCCTACAGCTTGAGCCCGCGCAGCGCTGCGAAGGGGCTCGACGCGGGATCGGGCTTCGGCGGGTCGAGCAGGGGCACCACCTGCGCGACCGCATCCTCCAGCGAGGCGACGGCGCCGCTCGTGAGCCGGCCGCCCGCCGCGTCGCGATGGCCGCCGCCGCGGAATTTTCGGGCAGCGTCGAGCGCCGTGCCGTCGTTGGAGCGGAACGACATGGTGCCGGCGCGGCCGACGTTGATCACCAGCGACGCGTCCCCGCTCGTCATGACGACGTCCGACACGCGCTGGAACGTGCCCGCGTCGAGCCCGAAGCTGAGCTTCGCGCCGCCGGGCAGCCGCCGGAACAGCTCCGGCGACACCGCCAGCAGCGACGCGATGCGGGTGCGCGTGGTGGCCTCGGGGTCGTCGCCGGGCCGGCCGGACAGCGCCGCGTCGACGATGCGGGCCCGCAGGCTCCCGGCGTCGCGCTCGATGGCGGCCGGCGTCGCGCCGCCGCCGAGCCGGGCCGCCATGCCGAGCAGCAGGTCGCCGATGAAGCGGTCGTGCCACGGGTGGCCGAGCGGCACGAAGCCCGTCACGTTGTCCCAGAACACCTCGTCGAGCACCTGGGCCTGGCGGAAGAGCGGCCGGTCCTTCTGCCACAGGTCGACGGCGTCGACCGCCTCGACCAGCACCGCCATCGCGTCGGCGAGTGCCGGGTCGGCGTCGTGCGCGGCGTAAAGGTCCGCGTGGTCGCGGGCGAGGCGCGTGGCGCAGCGCGTGTCGTCGATCAGCACCGTGACGGCGGGGTCGCCCGTCGCGATCGACTTGAGGCTCGGCCAGGGCGACGCCGGGTCGGCGTCGGCCTGCACCAAACCGCCCTCGCTCAGGCGGTCGAGCGAGGAGGCGTGGTGGTCGAGCACGACGAGGCGGTGGCGGCGCTCGGGCGGGCGCTTCGCGTTCATGGCCACGAAGTCCTTGATGAAGCTGACCGCGACGGGCTCGAGCCCGAGGTCGGTCATCAGCAGCATCTCGGGCTCGGCCGCGCCCCCGAGGCGCTTCAGCTCGGCCGCGACCACGGGGCCGACGTCGGAATAGCGCGCCACGTGGACCAGGCGCCCGATCGCGGCGCGGGACGCCGCGACCGTGGACGCGCCGTAGCCGTCGAGGTCGTGGTGGGTGAGCTGCGTGATCTTCACGGGCGGGCCTTCGGGACGGAGGACGTCGGGGTCGGCCCGAGCCGATAGCACGGCGCGGGCCCCGGTGGCGCCCCTCCCCCGGTCCCCGGCGTCAGAACAGGCTGAGCTGCTGCCCGTGCGGGGCGGGCGCCTGGAACAGGTCCGTGCGGAGCTTGGCGCGCACCTTCGGGAAGCCGAGCTTGGCCGCGGCGATCTCGAAGCGCCGGCCGAGCATCCAGGCGTAGGGGCCGGTGCCGGTCATCCGCTTGCCCCAGGTCGCGTCGTAGTCCTCGCCGTCGCGCATCGACTGCACGAGGCCCATGACGTGGCGCAGCTTGTCAGGGAAGTGCGCCAGGAGCCATTCCCGGAACAGGTCGCGCACCTCGGCCGGCAGGCGCAGCACGACGTAGCCGGCCTCGACGGCGCCCGCCTGCCGCGCCGCCTGCAGGATGGCCTCCATCTCGTGGTCGTTCACGGCGGGGATCATCGGCGCCGTCATCACCGTCACGGGGATGCCGGCCTCGCTGAGCTGCCGGATGGCGTCGAGCCGCTTGCGGGGCGCAGGCGCACGGGGCTCCATGATGCGGGCGAGCGCGGGGTCGAGCGTGGTCACCGACACCGCCACCTTGACGAGGCCCTTGGCCGCCATGGGCGCGAGCAGGTCGATGTCGCGCACCACCAGCGCCGACTTGGTGATGATGCCGATCGGGTGGCCGCAGCGCTCCAGCACTTCGAGGATCGAGCGCATCACCTTCCGCTCGCGCTCGATCGGCTGGTAGGGGTCCGTGTTGGTGCCGATCGCGATCGTGCGCGGCTTGTAGTTCGGCGCCGCGAGTTCGCGCTCCAGCCGCCCCGCCGCGCCCTCCTTGGCGAAGAGCCGGGTCTCGAAGTCGAGCCCCGGCGACAGGCCCACGAAGGCGTGGGTGGGCCGCGCGAAGCAGTAGACGCAGCCGTGCTCGCAGCCCCGGTAGGGGTTGATCGAGCGGTCGAAGGAGATGTCGGGCGAGTCGTTGCGGGTGATGACGGTCTTGGGCCGCTCCACCGTCACCGTGGTGGCGAGGCGCGCGGGGTCGGGCGCGGAAGCCTCGTCCCGAGGCTCGGCGACCCGCTCCTCGGCCTCGAAGCGCCCGGCGGGGTTCGACACCGCACCGCGGCCGCGGCGGCGGTTCGCCAGCACGTCGTCGAGCGACAGCGGCTCGGCGCGGCGCGGCGGGTGCTCGGCCCTGCGGTGCTTGACCGGCGTGCCGGCCGCGGGGAAGGGCGGCGCGATCGGCGTCCCGCCGACATCGAAACCGGTCAACATCGGCGCTCTCCGGGCTCGAAAGCGGGGCATCGCTGTGGATAACCCCGCCCGGTCCGGAACAGATAGAGAACACCGCCGGAGGCGTCAATCGCCGAATCGGGCCCTCAGGGCTTGGGGCTCGGCGGCTTCGCGGCGTGCTCGTCCGCGGGATGCGGGGCCGACGGCACGGCCGCCTTGGCGGGCGCGCCGCCGGGTGCGGGCGCCGCCACCGTGCATCGCGCGTAGCGCAGCGGGCGGGCGATCTTCAGCCGGGCCGCCTGGCGGCGCATCTGCATCAGGTCCGGCCCGAGCATGCGGATCGTCTCGGTGTAGTTGCCGGGATGCTCGGCGCGGCGGCAGTCCTCGAAGATCTCGAACTGCCCTCCCCCGGCCGCCACCTTGCGGTAGGTGCAGTGGCCGGTCGGAAAGGTGACCTCGTGCGCCGTATAGGTGCGCACGCGCGGCGCGTTGGCGGCGCAGACGCGGTTGGCCCGCACCCAGGTCCCCTCGAACGGGTAGGAGGGTTCGGCGGCGAGGGCCGGCAACGCCCCCGCGGCAACGGCCATCAGGCCGATCAGAGCGGCGCGCAAGCCTTCACTCGTCATTGTAGGAGTTCATCTCTTCGAGCGGCACGGTCTTGGCGGTGGTGAGGCGCGGGTCGTAGCGCACGCCGTCCGCGTCGAGGAACGCGATGCCGGCGCCCTCCAGGGTGGCGCGCAGCCGCGCCGAGGCTATGCCGTCGCCGCCGCCATGCTCCATCTGCGCCACGTCCTCGGACGAGAGTCCCGCCTCGCGGGACAGCTCCTCGGCCGTCATGCCGAGGGCGGCGCGCGCCATCCGGACCTGCACAGGTGTCATCGCGTGTTCCCCTCGTCGACCCGTTCACCGGCCTGCGGCGTCACGGTGGCGCCGGATTTCCACCACAGAGCGTCTCTGGTCCCATCATAGGGCGATGCCGGAGGTGCGGCAACGCCGCGGCCCGCCGGCGGCGGCGTGGCACCGGACTTGCTGCGGGCGGCGGGAAGCGGGAGAAAGCGCTGGAATGCGAGACCTATGTCCGTCGGACGCGCCGCCCCGTCCCGTTCCGGCCGCGGCGCGGCCGATCCTGGTCGTGCTCCACCAGGAGCATTCGACGCCGGGCCGCGTCGGGCGGCTGCTGCGCGCCATGGGCCACCCGCTCGACGTGCGCCGCCCCCGCTTCGGCGACCCCCTCCCGGGCACCATGGCCGACCACGCCGGGGCGGTGATCTTCGGCGGGCCGATGAGCGCCAACGACCCCGAGCCCTGGATCAAGGCCGAGATCGACTGGACGGCCGTGCCGCTGCGCGAGGGGGCGCCGCTGCTGGGCCTGTGCCTCGGCGCCCAGATGATCGCGCGCCAGCTCGGCCAGCGGGTGGCGCCGCACGCCGACGGGCACGTCGAGGTCGGCTACTACCCGATCTTCCCCACCCCGGCCGGCGACGCGCTGGTGGGCCAGCCCTTCCCGCGCTGGGTGTACCACTGGCACGGCGAGGGCTTCTCCCTGCCGGCGGGCGCGGAAGCCCTCGCCGAGGGCACGGACTTCGCCTGCCAGGCGTTCCGCTACGGCCGCGCCGCCGTCGGCCTGCAGTTCCACCCGGAAGTCACCTACGCGATGATGAGCCGCTGGATCGTGCTCGGCCACGAGAAGGCCTGCGCCAAGAACGCCCGCCCGGTCCACCAGCACCGGCCGGACTGGTTCCTGCACGACGCGCCGGTGGCCCGCTGGGCCGAAACCTTTCTGCGGGCCTGGGCCGACGGCGCCCTGCCCGAGCCCCGCGCGCGGCCGGCCGGCCCCGGCCCGAGTTGCCCGATCCCGGACGATGCCGCGCCCCGCGTCTCGGCCGCGTGACCGGCCGCCGACGGCGCCCGGCCGCCCGGCCCGATCTGACCGTGGCGTTCGGCGCCGCCCATCCCTATGTTCCGCGCGAGCGGACGGGGAGGCGGCGTGGGCGAGGCGGCGAGGCGGGGCGTGTACGGCAGCCCCATCGAAGGACTGAAGATCGACACGGCGGGGGCGGAGCAGCTGTCGCCGCTCGTGCCCGGCGCGGCGGCGCTGGAGGACCTCGGCGAGGGCGCGCTCGACGGGCTCGTGATCGTGGCGCCCCCCGGCACGGCCGAGCGCCGGCACGCGCTGGCGCTGGGCCTGAAGGCCCTCAGGCCCGGCGCGCCCTTCACGGTGCTGGCCCCCAAGGACAAGGGCGGCTCCCGGCTCGGCGACGAGCTCGACGCCTTCGGCTGCCGCTTCGAGGAGACCGGCAAGCGCCACCACCGCATCTGCGTCGGCGTCCGGCCCGAAGCGCCGCAGGGGCTCGACGAGGCGGTCGCGGCCGGCGCGCCGCGGCTCGTCGAGGCGCTGGGGCTGTGGTCGCAGCCCGGCATCTTCTCCTGGGACCGGCTCGACCCCGGCTCCGCCCTGCTGATCGAGATGCTGCCGGCCCTGGCGGGGCGGGGTGCCGACTTCGGCTGCGGCCTCGGCGTGCTGAGCCACGCCGCGCTGCGCTCGCCCAAGGTGAAGGCGCTGACCCTGATCGACGTCGACCGCCGCGCCGTCGAGGCGGCGAAGCGCAACGTCGACGACCCCCGCGCGACCGTGCGCTGGGCCGACCTCCGCACGGGCCCGCAGGGGCTCGCCAACCTCGACTTCGTGGTGATGAACCCGCCGTTCCACCAGGGCGGCATCGAGGACCAGGGCCTCGGCCAGGGCTTCGTGGCGACGGCCGCCAAGGCGCTCCGGCGCGGCGGCGCGCTGTGGCTCACCGCCAACCGGCACCTGCCCTACGAGGGCGTGCTGAAGCCGCTGTTCGGCCGCGTCGAGGTGCGGGCCGAGGCGCGCGGCTTCAAGGTCTTCGAAGCGCGGACGTGACCGCCTCCGTCCGCATCGACCGGCTGCTCGGCAACCTCGGCTACGGCTCCCGGCGCGAGGTCATGGCCCTGTGCCGCTCCGGCCGCGTGCTGCTCGACGGCGCCCGCGTGCCCTCGGCCGACCTCAAGGTGGCGCTGGAGCCGGCCCTCGCCGCGCGGCTCACCGTGGAGGGCGAGGCGCTGGACCCGCTGCCCGGCCTCGTGGTCGCGATGAACAAGCCGCTCGGCCACACCTGCTCGCACGACGACGCCGGGCCGCTCGTCCACGACCTGCTGCCGGAGCGCTGGCGGCACCGCGACCCGCCGCTGTCGAGCGCCGGCAGGCTCGACAAGGACACAACGGGCCTGCTGCTGCTGACGGACGACGGCCCCCTGCTGCACCGGATCATCTCGCCGCGGAGCGAGGCGCGCAAGCGCTACCGCGCCACCCTGGCCGAGCCGCTGCGTGCGGACGCGGCGGCGGTGCTGGCCTCGGGCACGCTGGTGCTGCGCGGCGAGGACCGGCCGCTCCTGCCGGCCGACCTCGTCGTCGAGGCGCCGACCCTGGCGGTCGTGACGGTGGCCGAGGGCCGCTACCACCAGGTCCGCCGCATGTTCGCGGCCCTGGGAAACCACGTCGTGTCGCTGCACCGGGACCGCATCGGCGCGCTCGACCTGCCGGCCGATCTGGCGCCGGGCGACTGGCGCATCCTGGAACCCGGCGAGGTCGCGGCGGCGCTGGCGGCGGCTCCCTCCCCTGCGTCCGACGATTGACATAGGATGATGACACGGTGCCACAGTGCGCTTCCGCGCGTGGCGCCCCGAACCGCCCCGGCCTATCTCGAAGGGACTGCAACCCAGGTGGACCTCCATGCTCGACAGGCTGTGGCGCCGCCTGCTCTGGCCGGCGGTGATGCGCGACGCTGACCGCCTGATCGAGGCCCACGGCCGCGGCGCCTACGGCATGGCGCGGCTCGGCGCGACCGCGTCCCACGAGGTGGACGGGCACGGCCACTGGTGCAGCGTCGCCCGCGAGATCGCCCGGCGGCTGGAGCAGGACTACCGCGTCCGCCAGGGGTGAGGGCCCGTCGGCCGGCCCTGCATGCCGTCCCGCGGGCGAAAGCGTCGCGGCGCCGTCGCGCGACCGGATGCAACCGGTATGACGCATGTGAATGCGGGCCGCCCGAGGCGCCTCCACCGTGGGTGCGTGGATCCCCTCTGACCGGATCGGGGTGCGAGATGCCGTTCTTCTTCTTCGACATCGTCGACGACGGTGTGTTCAGCCGCGACGACTACGGCGTCGACCTGCCGGGGGTCGACGAGGCGCGGGATCAGGCGATCGACCTGATCCCGGACGTCGTCCGCACCGGTCTGGCGGACGGCGCGCGCCACACCGTCACCTGCTCGGTGCGGGACGAGCCCGGCCGCGTGATCTACCGAGGAACGCTCACCTACGAGGGAGGGCGGCCGGAGGATGGTTCCTGACGCCGCCAGCCGGGGCGGCGACCCCTCACGGTCCTCGCCGGGCGACCCGTGGCCGCGGCACGGGCCGCCCTCGATCCCGCGAAGCATAGAGGCGCGCAGACCGAGGAGAGGCGGGCCATGCGCGCCCCTCATCCCCCCCCGCGAGAGAGCATCGGGGAGGGCAATGTTCAGGCGGCCCGCGCTGCCCTTCGCGCCCTCACCCCCGCCCCGTCCTCGCCGAGGTCGAAGAACAGCCCCGCCATCACGGCGAGCCCTTCCCGCGCGATCGCGCCGAGCATGTGCTCGTTCGGCGCGTGCTGGCCGCAGGCCGCGTAGGAATGCGGCACCCACAGGGTCGGCAGGCCCAGCGTGTCGGCGAAGACGTCGTTGGGCAGCGAGCCGCCGAGGTTGGGCAGCAGCGCGACCCTCTTCCCCGTGGTGCGCTCGATCGAGCCCGCGGCCCAGCCCACCCAGGGGTCCTCGGGGTCGAGCCGCGTGGCGCCCAGCACCTCGCCCCGCGACGCCCGCACGTCCAGGGTGTCGAGCCCGATCGCGTCGAGGTGGCGGCGCAGCGCCGGCACGAGGCTCCGCCAGTCCGTGCCCACCACGAAGCGGAGCTGCAGCGTCGCGCGCGCCTCGTGAGGGATCGCGTTCTGCGGCCCTTCCGGCGTGCCGGCCAGCATCGCCAGCACCTCGACGCTGTTCCAGCCGAAGACCCGCTCGGCGTCGGTGAGGCCCGGCTCGCCCCAGCCGGCGTCGACCGCGGGGTCGTCCGGCCCGCCGCCGACCGCGAGGCCGGCCAGCGCCGCGCGCACGGCCGCGGGGATCGGCGGGGGCCGCAGCGCCTCGACCAGGATGCGCCCGCGCGCGTCGACGATGGAGGCGATGGCGGCGCTGAGCACCGTGGCGGGGTTGCGCAACAGGCCGCCCCAGTTGCCCGAATGGTGCGCGCGGTCGCGCAGCGCGACGGTGAGCTCGAAGTTGAAGGCGCCGCGCGCGCCGAGGAACAGCGTCGGCCGGTCGGCGGCGAGGCGCGGCCCGTCGGACGCGATCAGCAGGTCGGCTTTGAGGGCGTCGCGATGCGCGGCACAGAAGTCGTCCAGCCCCGGCGAGCCCGTCTCCTCGCCGGTCTCGATCAGCACCTTGGCGTTGAAGCCGAGCCGGCCGCCGCGCGCCCGGAGCACACGCTCCAGCGCGGTCAGCACCACCGTGTGCTGGCCCTTGTTGTCGGCGGTGCCGCGCCCGTAGAGGCGGTCGCCCTCGACCGTCACCGCGAAGGGGTCGAGGCCCGCCCGCCAGGCGGCGTCCTGGCCCAGCACCGTGTCGCCGTGGCCATAGAGGAGCACGGTCGGCAGGTCGTCGCCCTCGCGCCGCTCCGCCACGAGGAAGGGCCCGAAGCCGGCCCGCCCGTTGGGGTGGATGGTCGACGCGAAGCCGAGGGCCGCGAGGCTCGGCGCCATCTCGTCCGACAGGTAGGCGCGGAGCGCGCCGAGGTCGGCCTCGCCTTCGCCGCCGCTCTGGCTGACGGAGCGCATCGCCACGCGCCGCCGCAGCGCGGCGAGGAAGGAGCCGTCGTCGTAGGCCGCGACGGCCGCCGCGACGGCCTCGTCCCGCGGGCTCACGCGACCGACATGGTCAGTGGGGGCTCGACCCCGGCCGGCAGCGGCGAGGTGTAGCCGCGCGGGCCGGTGCGGGCCGCGAGGTCGGCCTTGGCCTCGGCGAGGAGGTCCGGGTCGCGCACAAGGGCGGCGCCGGTGGCCGCCATGGCCTTCGCCACCTGCACCATGGCCTTGTGGGCGGCGGGGGACTGGCCCTGCGCCACGACCTGCCAGGTGTGGAACGGCGTGCCGATCGCGACCGTGGGCGCGTGGGCCTGCACGGTGGGCACCACCCAGCTCACGTCGCCGACGTCCGTCGAGCCCACCGCGGGCTCGCGCCTGGCGTCGAACGGCACGAGGAAGTCGGCCAGCGGCGCGTCGGTGGGCGCCATGCCGATCGTCTTGTAGACGGCCTCGACGGCGCCGGCGCCGAAGGTCGCGCGGATGTCGCGCGCGAAGGCGCGGTCGGCCTCGTCGAAGTGGGGCGCGCCGAGCTCGGCCATCACCTCGTGCAGCTTGCGCTCCAGCGGCGCGTTGGCGACGAGGTTCGACACGGCGGACACGATGCGGACCTCGACCTCGGTCTCGGTCATCAGGGCGGCGCCCCGCGCGATCTTCTTCACGCGCTCGACGAGGTCGAGCATGTCGGCGAGCTCGCGGGCGCGGATCGAGTAGCGCACGCGGGCGTGGGCCTGCACGACGTTGGGCGCGATGCCGCCGGCTTCGAGGTAGGCGTAGTGCACGCGCGCGTCGCTCGGCATGTGCTCGCGCATGTAGTTGACGCCGACGTTCATCAGTTCCACGGCGTCGAGCGCCGAGCGGCCGAGGTGCGGGGCCGCCGCGGCGTGGGACGAGCGGCCGGTGAACACGAAGTCGGCGCGCGTGTTGGCCAGCGCGATCGCCGGCGCCACCTCCCAGAAGCTCGACGGGTGCCAGGTGATGGCGGCGTCGGCGTCCGCGAAGGCGCCGGCCCGCACCATGAAGGCCTTGGCGGCGCCGCCCTCCTCGGCCGGGCAGCCGTAGTAGCGCACGCGGCCCGGCGTGCCGGTGGCGGCGAGCCAGTCCTTCACCGCGGTGGCGGCCAGCAGCGCCGCGGAGCCGAGCAGGTTGTGGCCGCAGCCGTGGCCGGGACCGCCGCTTTCGAGCGGCCGGGGCTCGGCGACGCCGGCCTCCTGGCTGAGGCCCGGCAGCGCGTCATATTCGCCCAGGAAGGCGATGACGGGCCCGCCCTCGCCGGCCTCGCCCATCACCGCCGTGGGGATGCCCGCGACGTTCTCGGTGACGCGGAAGCCCTGGTGATCGAGCTCGGCCACGTGCTCGGCGGAGCTCCGCCGCTCGGTGTAGCAGACTTCCGGCATGGTCCAGACGCGGTCGGACAGCGCGATCAGCCGCTCGCTCTGGAGGTCGACGTGTCGCCAAAGGTCGTTGCGGTTGTCCATGGCCTCGATCCCGTCATCAATGGGCGCCCACCGGCTGCCGCACGGACGCGCCGCGACGGCCTCAGGTCGCGGCAGCCTAGCACGCGCCGCGGCAGGGTCACATGCATGCAGAGGGCCAGGCGCCGGGCCGGCACCGGCCGCACGGGGCCCGCGCGGGCCGGCGCCGCCCGCACAGCCTAATTCGTGGGCAGCCCTTGCGGAACGCGGCACCTTCGCCATGCTGGGGGAGGAACGGCAGCCGGAAGGGTGGCGAGCGATGGACGAGACGGAACTGCGGGGCCTGATCGCGGACGTGAAGGACGGCCGGCTGACGCGCCGGAGCTTCGTGGGCCGGATGGCGGCCCTGGGCCTCACGGCGCCGATGACGGGCGCGCTGCTGGCGCAGGGCGGCGTCGCGCTGGCGGCCCCCTCCGAGGGGGCCGGCTACAAGCCCACCAGGGCGGGCGGCGGCGGCACGGTGAAGATGCTGTTCTGGCAGGGCCCCACCGCGCTCAGCGCCCATTTCTCGACGGGGCTCAAGGACGCCGAGGCGTCGCGCATCTTCTACGAGCCGCTCGCCAACTGGACCTCCGAGGGCACGCTCGTGCCGGTGCTCGCGGCCGAGATCCCGTCCAGGGAGAACGGCCTCCTCGCGGCCGACGGCAAATCCGTCACCTGGAAGATCAAGCCCGGCGTGACGTGGCACGACGGCAAGCCGCTGACCGCCGACGACCTCGTCTTCACCCGCGACTTCGTCGGCGACCCGGCCTCGGCCTGCGTGACGCTGACGACCTATCGGGACATCAAGGTCGAGAAGGTCGACGACCTCACGGTCAAGGTGCTGTTCGACGAGCCGACGCCCTTCTGGGCCAACGCCTTCGTGGGGGTGAACGGCGAGGTGCTGCCCCGCCACGTCTTCGCGCCCTACATGGGCGCGAAGTCCCGCGAGGCGCCGGCCAACCTCGCGCCGGTCGGCACGGGCCCCTACACGTTCGTGGAGTTCCGGCCGGGCGACACGCTGCGGGGCAAGCGCTTCGAGGGCTACCACCAGCCCAACAGGCCCTATTTCGACGCCTTCGAGCTCAAGGGCGGCGGCGATTCGGTGTCGGCGGCCCGCGCCGTGCTGCAGACGGGCGACTACGACTACGCCTACAGCCTCGCGGTCGAGGACGAGGTGCTGAAGCGCCTGGAGGGGGGCGGCAAGGGCCGCGTCGACATCGTGTTCGGCAACGTGCCCGAGTTCATCTACCTGAACCCGACCGACCCCAACAAGGAGGTCGACGGCGAGCGCTCCTCGCTGAAGACGCAGCACCCGGCCTTCAAGGACCCGGCGGTGCGCCGGGCCATGGACATGCTGATCGACCGCAAGTCGATCGGCGAATACATCTACGGCCGCACCGCCAAGCCCACGGCCAACATCCTCAACGGCCCGCCCGACGTCGTGTCGACCGCGACGCGCAACAGCTTCGACATCGCGGGCGCCAACAAGCTGCTCGACGAGGCCGGCTGGGCGCGCGGCCCGGACGGCATCCGCGCCAAGGACGGCTACCGGATGCACTTCGTGTATCAGACGTCCATCAACGCCCTGCGCCAGAAGATCCAGGCCATTGTCAAGCAGGCGGCCGCCAAGGCCGGCATCGAGATGGAGCTGAAGGGCATCGCCGCCTCGGTGTTCTTCTCGGACGACCCCGGCAACACCGACACGGACGCCCACTTCTACGCCGACATGCAGGGCTACGCCGACACGGCGACGACGCCCGACCCGGCCGACTTCATGAAGCAATACGTGTCCTGGGAGATCACCCAGAAGAGCAACAAGTGGACGGGGCAGAACCAGTGCCACTGGTCGAGCCCCGAGACCGACGCGCTCTACAAGCAGGCCGCGGCGGAGCTCGACCCCGTCAAGCGCGCGGCGCTCTACATCAGGATGAACGACATCGTGGTGGCCAACAACGTGCTGCCCCTCGTGCAGCGCGGCTCGGTCGTGGCCCTCGCCGGCACCCTGCACGCGCCGCGCAGCGCCTGGGACGTCGACATGGCGAACCTGCCCGACTGGTACAAGGACGCGTGAAGCCTGCCGGGCGCCGCACGCCCGCCCCGCGTGCGGGCCCGTCCTGCATGCAGGGCGAGCGGCATGGCGCCCGTCTTGCATGTGGATCGTTACCACGCGGCGCGCGGCGCGCCCGGGCCGGGAGTGACAGATGAACGAGCAGGATCTGCGGGGCCTCGTCGCCGACGTCCGAGGGGGACGCCTGTCGCGGCGGGGCTTCGTGCAGCGCATGATCGCGCTCGGGCTCACGGCGCCGATGGCCGGCGCCATGCTGGGCGGTGCCGGCACGGCCAGCGCCGCGACGGCGGGTGATCCCTACAAGCCCACCAAGGCGGGCGGCGGCGGGCCGCTGAAGCTGTTGTTCTGGCAGGGCCCGACCGTGCTGAACGCGCACTTCTCCACGGGCACCAAGGACGCGGAGGGTTCCCGCCTCTTCTACGAGCCGCTCGCGGCGTGGGACGACGACGGCAACCTCGTGCCGGTCCTCGCCACGGCGGTTCCCTCGGAGGAGAACGGCATGCTGGCGGCCGACGGCAAGTCCGTCACCTGGAAGATCAAGCCCGGCGTGACGTGGCACGACGGCAAGCCGCTGACCGCCGACGACCTCGTCTTCACCTGGGAGTTCATCAAGGACCCGGCTGCGGCCTGCGTCACGATCGCCACCTACCGCGACATCACGGTGAAAAAGGTCGACGATCTCACGGTCGAGGTCGTCTTCGCGGGTCCGACCCCGTTCTGGGCCGACGCCTTCGTGGGCCGCAACGGGCTGATCCTGCCCAAACACGTCTACAGCGACTACATGGGCGGCAAGTCGCGCGACGCGCCCGCCAACCTGATGCCGATCGGCACCGGACCGTACCGCTGCGTCGAGTTCCGGCCCGGCGACACGGTGCGGGGCGAGCGCTTCGAGGCCTATCACAAGCCCAACCGGCCCTACTTCGACACGGTCGAGCTCAAGGGCGGCGGCGATGCCGTGTCGGCGGCCCGCGCGGTGCTGCAGACGGGCGACTACGACTTCGGATGGAACCTGCAGGTCGAGGACGAGGTGTTGAAGCGGCTCGAGGACGGCGGCAAGGGCCACGTCAACACCGTCTTCGGCAACTATTGCGAGTTCATCTATCTCAACGCCACCGACCCCAACAAGGAGGTGGACGGCGAAAGGTCCTCGCTGAAGACGACGCATCCCGCCTTCTCCGACCCGGCCGTGCGGCGCGCCATGAACATCCTCGTCGACCGCAAGTCGATCTCGGATTACATCTACGGCCGCACCGGCAAGCCCACGAGCAACGTGGTCAACGGCCCGGCGCGCTACACTTCCACCAACACGCGCTACGCCTTCGACGTCGCGGGTGCGAACAAGCTGCTCGACGACGCCGGTTGGGCGAAGGGCTCCGACGGCATCCGCGCCAAGAACGGCTACCGGATGCACTTCCTGTTCCAGACGTCGATCAACGGCCCGCGGCAGAAGACGCAGGCCATCATCAAGCAGGCCGCCGCCAAGGCCGGCATCGAGATCGAACTCAAGGCGGTCCCGGCCTCGGTGTTCTTCGCGGGAGATCCGGGCAACACCGACACGGATGCGCACTTCTACGCCGACATGGAGGAATACGCGAACCAGGCGACCACGCCCGACGCGGCCGACTGGATGAAGCAATATGCGACATGGGAGATCGCCCAGAAGAGCAACAAATGGTCGGGCTGGAACTACTCCCGCTGGTCGAACAAGGAATTCGACGACCTGTTCAACGGGAGCAAGGTCGAGCTCGACCCCGTCAAGCGCGCCGCGATGTTCATCAAGATGAACGACATCGTGGTGACGGACAACGTCCTTCCCATCATCCAGCGCGCTTCCGTGGCGGGCCTGTCCAACAGGCTGCACGCGACCCGCAGCGGCTGGGACAACGACCTGTGGGCCGTGTCCGACTGGTGGAAGGACGCGTGATCCTGCCGTCCGCCATCCGGGAGGCCTGAGCCTTGGGCGCCTACCTGACCCGCCGCCTCCTCATCGCGATCCCGAGCCTGCTCGGGATCAGCCTGATCCTGTTCGTGGTGCTGGCGCTGGCGCCGGGGGACCCGTTCAGCGAGCTCGCCACCAACCCGAGCGTGCCGCCCGAGGTCCGCATGGCGCTGCGGGCCAAGTTCGGCCTCGATGACCCGGTGATGTTCCGCTACTGGCACTGGCTCGTCGCCATGGCGCAGGGCGACTGGGGCTTCTCGTTCCAGAGCCGCACCGACGTCGCGGGGCTGATCCTCGGCCGCGTGCCGACCACCATCTTCGTGGTCGGCTCGTCGCAGGTGCTGGCGCTGCTGATCGCCGTGCCGGTCGGCATCGTCGCCGCGGTGCGGCCCTACTCGGTGTTCGACAAGGTCGCCAACACGCTGGCCTTCGCGGGCTTCTCGCTGCCGACCTTCTTCACCGGCATCCTGTTCATCCTGGTCTTCTCGATCAACCTGCACTGGCTGCCCTTCGTCTACGACGCGGACATCCAGGCGACGGGCTTCGCCTGGTACTGGCTTCACGTGAAGCAGGCCATCATGCCGGTCTGCGTGCTGGGCTTCTTCCAGGCCGCCTCCTACACGCGCTACGTCCGCTCGGCCGTGCTCGACGTGGCGCGGCTCGACTACGTCACGACGGCCCGCGCCAAGGGCCTGTCGGACCGCACGGTGACGCTGCGCCACGTGGCCCGCAACGGCCTCATCCCCGTGGTGACGCTGGTGGCGCTGCAGATGCCCGCGGTGTTCGGCGGCGCCATCGTGACCGAGCAGATCTTCCGCGTGCCGGGGATCGGGTCGCTGCTCATCACCGCCATGCTCAGCAACGACACGCCGGTCGTGATGGCCGTCACCTTCGTCTTCGCCTGCCTAGTCGTCCTGTTCAACCTCATCGCGGACCTGCTCTATGGCTGGCTCGACCCCCGCATCTCCTTCGGCTGACCTCGCGGTGGCTGACCTCGCGGTGAAGGGAGACCCGGCCTATCTCGGCCTCGACCCGGCCCCCGCCTCGACCGGGTCGCACCTCGTGTCGGACGGCACGGCGGCGGTGGCCTCGGCCTATCCGGCGCTGGCCGCCGCCGTGCCGGACGCGCCGGCGGTCGAGAAGCGCCGCTCGGGCGCCGGCGAGGTGTGGTTCCGCTTCAGCCGGCACCGCCTGGCGCTCGTCAGCGTGGTGGTTCTGGCCGCGCTGGTGCTCGGCGTCGTGCTCGGCCCGCTCCTGTGGCCGACCGCGATCGACGACATCGACTTCTCGGCCATGCTGCAGGGCCCGTCCGCCGCGCATCCGCTCGGCACCGACGACCTCGGGCAGGACCTGCTGGCCCGCATGATCTACGGCGGCCGCATCTCGCTCGCGGTCGGCATCGCCGCCATGCTGGTGGCGACCACCGTCGGGCTGACCGTGGGCTCGCTCGCCGGCATGTCGCGCGGGGCGCTCGGGCCGGTGCTGATGTGGGTGACGGACCTGTTCCTCGCCCTGCCGCAGCTGCCGCTGCTGCTGCTGCTCATCTACCTGTTCCGCGACGCGCTGAAGCGGGTGTTCGGCGTCGAGGGCGGCGTCTTCGTGATGATCGTGCTCGTCATCGGCGGCCTCGGCTGGATGCCGGTGGCGCGGCTCGTGCGCGCGCAGTTCCTGTCGCTGCGCGAGAAGGAGTTCGTGGAGGCGGCCCGCTCGCAGGGCGGCACCACGCTGCACCTCGTGCTGCGCCACATTCTGCCGAACGCGCTGGGGCCCGTGATCGTGGCCGGCACCATCGAGGTGTCCTCCGCCATCATCGCGGAATCGACGCTGTCCTTCCTCGGCCTCGGCTTTCCGCCCGACATCCCGACCTGGGGCCGCATCCTGTTCGACGCCAAGGACCACCTCGACACGGCGACCCACTGGGCGCTGTTCCCCGGCCTCGCGATCTTCCTGACCGTGCTGTCGATCAACTTCATCGGCGACGGCCTGCGTGACGCGCTCGACGCGCGCCGCGTGGTCTGAGCGAAACTCCCCTTCTCCCCTCGCGGGAGAAGGTGTCGCGGCGAAGCCGCGACGGATGAGGGGGCAACCCCGACGCGTGCCGCCTGCCCCCTCATCCGACCCCGCTTCGCGGGGCCACCTTCTCCCGCGAGGGGAGAAGGAGACCGCTTCGAGATTCCCCCATGACCGCACCCCTCCTCGACGTGCAGAACCTCACGACCAGCTTCCGGCGCGACGGCGCCTGGCGCGAGGTCGTTCACGGCGTGTCCTTCGCCGTGAACCCGCGCGAGACGGTGGCGCTGGTCGGCGAATCCGGCTCGGGCAAGAGCGTCAGCGCCCTGTCGGTGATGCGCCTCACCCCGCAGGGCTCCAGCCGCAGCGGCGGGCGCGTGCTGTTCGAGGGCCGCGACCTGCTGGCCCTGCCCGAGGCCGAGATGCGCAAGGTGCGGGGCGACGCCATCGCCATGGTGTTCCAGGAGCCCATGACGAGCCTGAACCCGGTGCTGACGATCGGCTTCCAGGTCGCCGAAAGCCTGATGCTGCACCGGGGCATGAGCCGTGAGGCCGCCGAGGCCGAGGCCGTCCGCCTGCTCGACCGCGTTCGCATCCCGGCGGCCCGCTCGCGCCTCAACGACTACCCGCACCGCTTCTCGGGCGGCATGCGCCAGCGCGTCGTCATCGCCATGGCGCTGGCCTGCCGGCCGAAGCTGCTCATCGCCGACGAGCCCACCACGGCGCTCGACGTCACCGTGCAGGCGCAGATCCTCGACCTCCTGAAGTCCCTGCAGGACCAGGAGGGCATGGCGGTGCTGTTCATCACCCACGACATGGGGGTGGTGGCCGAGATCGCCGACCGCACGGTGGTGATGCGCCACGGCCGCGCGGTCGAGAGCGGCGACACGGCCGCGATCTTCCGCGGCGCCGAACACCCCTACACGCGGGCGCTGCTGTCCTCCGTGCCGAAGCTCGGCGCCATGGCGGGCGAGCCGCGCCCCACGCGCTTCCCCATCGTGTCGACCACCACGGGCGCGGTCGACGTGCCCCCCGCCCTGCCCGACGCCGTGTCGGCCGCCCAGGTCGCGGGGACGGAGCGGCCGCTCCTGCAGGTGAGCGGCCTCACCACGCGCTTCGACATCCGCGGCGGGCTCCTCGGCCGCGCCCGCGGCCGCGTCCACGCGGTCGAGAACGTGTCCTTCGACCTCCGCGCCGGGGAAACGCTGTCGCTCGTCGGCGAGTCCGGCTGCGGCAAGTCCACGACCGGGCGCTCGGTGCTGCGGCTGATCGAGCCGCAGGCCGGCACGGTGCTGTTCGACGGCGACGACGTGCTGAAGCTCGGCCCCGCCGCCCTGCGCGAGCGGCGCAAGGGCATGCAGATGATCTTCCAGGACCCCTTCGCCTCGCTCGACCCCCGCATGACGGTGGGCAAGGCCATCGCGGAGCCGATCCTCCTCAACCGCCTCGGCACCCGGGCCGAGGCGAGGGAGCGCACCGCCGACCTCCTCACCCGCGTCGGCCTCAGCCCCGACATGGCGGGGCGCTTCCCGCACGAGTTCTCGGGCGGGCAGCGCCAGCGCGTCTGCATCGCGCGCGCCCTGGCGGTGCGGCCGAAGCTGATCGTGGCGGACGAGAGCGTGTCGGCCCTCGACGTGTCGGTGAAGGCGCAGGTGGTGAACCTGATGCTGGAGCTGCAGGCGAGCCTGGGCCTCGCCTTCCTGTTCATCTCCCACGACATGGCCGTGGTGGAGCGCGTGAGCCACCGCGTGGCGGTGATGTACCTCGGCGAGATCGTCGAGATGGGCCCGCGCGCGGCCGTCTTCGGCGCACCGCAGCACCCCTACACGCGGCGCCTGCTGGCGGCGGTGCCGGTGCCCGACCCCGCGCGCCGGGGCGCCCGCGCGGCGCTCGCGGTCGACGAGATCCGCAACCCCATCCGCGGCCTCGACTACCTGCCGCCCGAGCGCCAGTACCGCGAGGTGTCGCCCGGCCACGTCGTGCAGGTGTGGGGCGAGGAATGGGAGAAGGCGCCGGCCGCGGCGGCGTAGCCGGCCGGGGCGGCCCCGGCACCCGGGGGGACGTGGCCGCCCGGTGCGCGGCCGCCCGCCGCTCCTCCGAACGCGTCAGATCCCGCCCGGCCGCAGCCGGGAGCGCCAGCGGCCCAGCAGCATCGCGGCCACCGCGAAGAGCCCCGCCACCAGGCCCACCCACACGCCGGGCGCGGCGTAGCGCGGCGCCAGCAGGGCCGCGACCGGCACGCCGAAGCACCAGTAGCCGAGCGCGGCGATGACCATGGGGGCGCGCGTGTCCTGCAGGCCGCGCAGCATGCCGGCCAGCACCACCTGGGCGCCGTCGGCGATCTGGAACGCGCCCGCCAGCGCGAGCAGCAGCGTCGCGGTGCGGACGACCGCGGCGGCTCCGGGCTCCGCGGGATCGAGGAACAGCCCGATGATCGGCCCCGGCACCGCGAGCATGAGGGACGCCGTGACCGCCATGGCGCCGACGCCGAGCATGAGGCCCGACCATCCGGCGCGGGCCGCGGCGCCGCGATCGCGCGCGCCGGCCGCGCGGCCGACCCGCACCGACACCGCCTGGGCGATGCCGAGCGGCACCATGAAGGCGAAGGACGCGACCTGCAGCGCGATCGCGTGGGCGGGCAGAGCCGAGGGGTCGTGGGCGCCGACCAGCGCCGTCGTGGCTGCGAAGGCGCCCGTCTCCAGCACGATGCCGATGCCGATCGGCAGGCCGAGCCGCCACAGCGCCCCGCAGGCGGGCAGCGGCGGGCGGCCGAGGCCCCGGAGCAGGCGGAGGCCGCGAAGCTGTGGGTCGCGCAGCACGGCCGAGGCCAGCACCGCCGCCATGAACAGGTTGGACAGGGCCGTGGCCAGCGCCGACCCCTCCATCCCCAGGGCCGGCAGGCCGAGATGCCCGCCGATCAGGCCCCAGTTCAGGCCCGCGTTGACGACGATGCCGAGCGCGCCCGTCATCACCGCCCAGCGCGGGCGCTCCACCGCGGCCAGCATGGAGCGCAGCACGAGGTAGACCAGCACCGGCAGCAGCCCCCACTGCAGGGTGTGGAGGTAGCCCGCCGCGGCGCGCGCCAGCGCGGGCTCCTGGCCGAGCGCGCGGAAGACCGGCTCCGCCCCCCACAGCAGGAGCCACATCGGCCCGACGATCGCCGCGGCGTTCCACAGCCCGCCCTGCACCACGCGCCGCGCCGCGGGCCCGCGCTCGCCGGTGCGGCCGAGCTCGGCGGAGATCAGCGGCGACACGGCGGCCGTGAGCCCGATGCCGAAGGTCAGCGCCACGTTGTAGAGCGCCATCGCCAGGGTCACGGCGGCCAGCGCCTCGGGGGCGATGCGGCCCACGAAGGCCGCGTCCGTGAGGTTGATCGCCATCTCGATGGCGTTGGTGACGACGAGCGGCAGGCCCAGCGCCGCGCAGGCCCCGATCTCCCGGCGCCAGGACGGGGCGGGGGCGGGCGGCGCGGACGACAGCATCGCACTTTCCTACAGGGGCGGCGCGCGGAGCGCCATGGCGCATCGGGCCGCCTCCCCCCGCGGTGCCTCGAACGTGGCCGGTCCCGCCCTCGGGCCACATAGGTGAATGCGCGATTCCGCCCGACCCTCTAACCGCTGTGCTCCCCGGGCCGTGGCCGAAGGAGATCGCCGGTTGCCTCGCTACTTCTTCGACACCGACGACGGCGACCGCGTGTACCGCGACGACGACGGGACCACGCTCGCGAGCGTCCACGAGGTGATCGACGAGGCGCGAAAACTCACCTTCGACCTGTTCTACGGGTCCCCCACGGTCGGGCGGACCATCATCGCCTGCGTCGCGAGGGACGAGGCCGGTGGCATCGTCTACCGCCTCATGATGGACGTCAGCGGCGAGACGGGGCCGCGCGCCGACCTCGGCTGAACCCGCCCCCCGGCCGGCCCCTCCCCCGGGCCGTTGCGCCGCCGGACGAAACCGGCCGCCCGACGGATCGACTCTCCCGCCCCGGCGTTGCGATTCCGGGACCACGGGGAGGCTCGCCATGACGTCCGTCGACCGACGCATCTGGTATGTCGTGGGCGTGGTCGCGCTCGCGATCCTGCTGTGGCTCCTCCTGGACCACGCCCTGTTCCCGACCCTGCCGGTGCCCGCCGGCGCGCCGCCGATCACCCGGTGACGCGGGCCCGCAACTCCCCGCCGCGCGGCGCGTTGGCCGCCACCGGGCACGAGCGAGGGGCGGAGGGCGGGATGATCAACAGAATCGGCGGCGGGGCGGGCTACATCCTGGTCATCCTCATCGTGGCGATCGCGGCGCTGCTCTTCGCGAGCCACGAATACTTCCCGGCCTTCAACCCCGCGGGCGGCACCTCGGCCGCCAAGTAGCCCGCGGCCGGACGGCCCGATCCTTCCTGACCTCCAACGGAGCATCGACGTGGACGACGCCACCAAGTTCATCCGCATCTTCGGCGAGCACCAGGGGCGCGCGACCTATGCGGGCCGCCTCCAGATCCGCGACGCGAACTTCATCGCGGACCTCAAGGCGCGCCTGTCCGGCCTCGCGGCGCGCGACAACCGCCTCCGCCACAGCGGCTGGCTGATCGACTTCTCGCCGACGCAGACCGACGACCTCACCGAGCGCTCGCTGTTCCACGCGACGCTGACCTCGGCGACGCTGGGCGAGCGGCGGCTCGACGTCCGCGTCGGCCGCGACTGGGTCGAGATCGGCGACGTCGCCATGGAGAGTTCGGTGCGCACCAGCGCCACCAACGTCGAGCGGGCGCTGGAGAACGCCTTCCGCCGCGCCGTGGTGATGGTGCCCCAGGGCAGGGTCGACCCCGCCCGGGTCCAGAGGGTGGACGCCTGATCAGGCCGCCGGCACGGCGCGGCGGTACAGGTGCCAGGTGGCGTGGCCGAGCACCGGCAGCGCCACCGCCAGCCCGACGAAGACGGGCAGGCAGCCCACGAACAGCACCGCCGCCACGATGAAGCCCCACAGCGCCATCGGGCCGGGGCTGGCCCGCACGGCGCGGAGCGAGGTCCGCACGGCATCCGTCGCGGTGCCGCCCCGGTCGAGCAGCAGCGGCAGCGACACCACGGCCAGCGCGAAGGCCAGGGCGGCGAAGAGCGCGCCGAGCCCGTTGCCGAGCACCACCAGGGTCCAGCCGGCCGGCGTGCCGAAGGCGAAGCGGAGCAGGTCGCCGACCGACTGCGGGTGCTGGTCGCCGGCCAGCGCCGTGAACAGGAGCTGCGCGGTGGCGATCCAGGCCACGAAGATGCCGAGCTGCACCAGCGCCAGCGCCGCGATGGCGGGCGCGCCCGGCCGGCGCAGGGCGTCGAGCGCGTCGTGCCAGGTCGGCGCCTCGCCGCGCTCCCGCCGCCGGCTCAGCTCGTAGGTGCCCAGCGCCGCGAAGGGGCCGAGAAGGGCGAAGCCGGCCGACAGCGGATAGGCCAGCGGCAGCAGGTCGCCGTCCACCGTGAGGCGGGCGATGATCATGCCGATCACGGGGTAGATCACCACGAGGAAGATCACGTGCGTCGGCATGGCCATGAAGTCGGCGAGGCCGGCGCGGAGCGCCGCGCGGATGTCGTCGACCGTGACGGCGCGGACCGGGACGGCGGCGGGCAGGCGCCCGGCGAGGCTGGACGGCATGGACAGGGACATGGATCGCACCTCGGATCCGGAGGGATGGGGCGCGACGGTCGCTCGGTGGAAGCGGGACAGGGCGGGCGACGGTCGGCGGCGGACCGCCGAAACGGCGGGCGGTGCTGACGAGATCCGCTTTCCCGGGTAGGGCGAGTGGTCAGCGAGGCGACTGAGGTTCGACCCGACGATTGCACGTCTTGCGAGTGAAATTAGACCCGCCCGCCCATCCGCGCAACGCCCATGTTTCGCGTCACTTCTTGCAACTTTTGTTGACCCATTCGCCGAGGTCGATGCCGCCCGACGAATACACCTTGGGGCCGAAGGTGGCGTCCGCGAAGGAGCCCTTCTTGTCGGGATAGACCAGGGTCGCGTCCTTGTCCGCCTCGATGGTGCCGTTCGGGTACAGGCGGAAGTCGTCGCAGTTGATCGACAGATCGCCCGGCCCCTTCACGACGGTCTCGGCCGAGGCCGGGCGGAGGCAGGCCGCGACGGCGAAGCTGGCGAGGAGGACGGGTCGGACCATGCGGGCGTCTCGCGATCTGAACTGAAGCGAAGGGCATATGTCGCGCTCCCGTTGAAGATCCAGGTGGCCCGGCTGCCGCGTCACCGCGCCCCGTAGTGCCCGACGAACATGGCCACGACCTCGTCGACGCGCTCCTCGATCTCGGCCCGCTCCATCGGCGGCGGGTCCTGCAGCACGAGCCGCGACGTGTGGCACTGCGACGTCACGGCGCCGAGGAAGATGCTGGCGGCCAGGCCCGCGTCCCGGCCGCCGAACTCGCCGCGCCCCCGCGCCGCTTCGAGGTATTCGGTCAGCCGCTCCCGCGTGCGCTCGGGCCCCAGCGCGTAGAAGATGCGGCCGATGGCGGGGTCGCGGGGCGCCTCCGCCACCACGAGCCGCAGCAGCGCCGTCACCTCCGGGCTGGTCATGGCTTCGAGCAGGTTGATCCCGAGGTCGCGCAGGATCTCGGCCATGGCGTTGGGCCGTCCGAGGTCGGCGTCGAGCCGGCCGCGCAGCAGCCGCGCGCGGTTGCTCACCACCTCGGCGAAGAGCCCCTCCTTGCCGGCGAAGTGCCGGTACAGCGTCTCCTTGGAGGCGCCGGCCCGCGCCGCGACATCGCGCATCGTGGTCTCGGCGAAGCCCTGCGCCAGGAACACGGCCTCGGCCACGGCCACGATCTCCTCGCGCCGGCGTGCCCCGCGGGGCACAGGGGTTGGATCATTGTGGGACAGGCCCGTGGGGTCGCTTGACTTCGCACCCATCCGCTCGCCTTATATCCGAACCCGCCGGTTCGGTTACGCGCGTCCCAGCCTACAAGTGGCCGTCGGCGGCGCCTAGCCTCGCCGGCCGGCGAGACTGCCCCCTGGAAGACCCACGATGACCCCGAGCGACGCCGACGAGGCCCACGCGCAGGACGACGACCGCGCACCGCCCCGCCGCCGCGCCCGGCGGGACGTGCTGGAGATCGGCCGCGGGAACGGCCGCAACGGCGACCGCCGCTCGGGCGGCCGCGGCGCCGAGCACGCGCGCGACCTCGACGAGGACCGGGACGACGACCAGGACGAGGGCGACGACCGCTCACGGCGCGGCGGGAACCGCGGCCGGGACCGCGACGACGACCGCCGGAGCGAGCGGCGCGACGAGGCGCCCCGCCGGGACGACCGCAGGAAGCGCGACGCGTCGGACGACGACGGGGACGATCAGGACGACCGCAAGGACGGGGACCGCGGCGACAAGAAGGCCGCCGACAAGGACAAGAAGGGCGAGGACGCGAAGGGCGGCCAGAAGGGCGATGACGGCGAGGACGAGTCGCAGAAGCGCCGCAAGAGCCGCCGCCCGCTGATCATCACCATCGCCGTGGCGGCGGCGGTGCTGCTGATCGGATTCTTCGTCTACTACTACTTCTCCCACAAGGGGAAGGCGGAGACCGACGACGCCTACACGGACGGCTACGTCGTGGCCGTGGCGCCGCGCGTGTCGGGTCAGGTCGTGTCGCTCGACGTGGTCGACAACCAGTTCGTCCACAAGGGCGATCCGCTGATCCACATCGACCCGCGCCCCTTCACCTATTCGCGCGACCAGGCCAGGGGCAACCTCGACGCGCTGAAGGCGCAGATCCAGCAGCAGAAGCTCGGCGTCGAGATCGCCAAGAAGAACTTCCCGGCGGCGCTGCAGCTCGCCCAGGCGAACCTCCTGTCCGCCAAGGCGAACCTGACGCTGCAGGAGTCGAACAACCGCCGCCAGATCAACCTGCCCAAGCAGGCCACGACCCAGCAGGAGGTCGACACGACCCAGGCGGGCCAGCAGCAGGCCGAAGCCTCGGTGGCGCAGGCCCAGGCGCGCGTGACGCAGGCCGAGCCCGTGCAGCAGAACATCGGCCAGTCGCAGCAGCAGGTCGACCAGCTCCAGGGCCAGGCCGAGCAGGCGCAGGCACAGCTCGACAACGCCGAGCTCAACCTCGAATTCACCGTGGTGCGCGCCGCCCAGGACGGCTGGGTGACCCGCCGCAACGTCGACGCCGGCAACTACGTCACCTCCGGCACGCAGATCATGTCGCTGGTGACGCCCGACCTGTGGGTGACGGCCAACTACAAGGAGACGGAGCTCGACGGCATGGTGCAGGGCGCCACCGCGACCATCTCGATCGACGCCTATCCGAACCTCAAGCTGACGGGCCACGTCGACTCGATCCAGAAGGGCTCGGGCTCGAAGTTCTCCGCCTTCCCGGCCGAGAACGCCACCGGCAACTTCGTCAAGATCGTGCAGCGCGTGCCGGTCAAGATCGTGATCGACTCCGGCCTCGACCCCAAGATCCCGGTGCCGCTGGGCCTCAGCTGCGAGCCGACGGTGATCCTCAAATGAGCGACGCCGGCGCCGCGGGCGGCTGGAAGCCCTCCTACAATCCCTGGCTCATCGCGCTGGCGGTGACGCTGGCGGCCTTCATGGAGATCCTGGACACCACCATCGTCAACGTGGCGCTGCCCTACATCGCCGGCACGCTCGCGGCCTCGTCCGACGAGGCCACCTACGCGCTGACCTCCTACCTCGTCGCCAACGGCATCGTGCTCACCATCGCGGGCTGGCTGTCGGACACGATCGGGCGCAAGCGCTACTTCATCATCTGCCTGACGATGTTCACGGTGTTCTCGTTCCTGTGCGGCATCTCACAGAGCCTCGGGCAGCTCGTGATCTTCCGCGCCTTCCAGGGCTTCTTCGGCGGGGGGCTGCAGCCGAACCAGCAGGCCATCATCCTCGACACCTTCCCGCCCGCGAAGCGCAGCGCCGCCTTCGCGGTGACGGCCATCGCCACCATCGTGGCGCCGGTGCTCGGGCCGACGCTCGGCGGCTACCTCATCGAGCACCTCGACTGGCGCTGGATCTTCTTCGTCAATATCCCCTTTGGCGCCGTGGCGGTGTTCGCCAACTTCGTCCTGGTCGAGGACCCGCCGTGGGAGAAGGAGAAGAGCGCCAAGAAGAGTCGCGGCATCGACTACGTCGGCCTCGCGCTGATCAGCCTCGGCCTCGGCTGCATGCAGATCGCGCTCGACCGCGGCGAGGACGACGACTGGTTCGGCTCGCGCTTCATCGTCATCATGTCGGTGCTGGCCTTCATCGGCATCTTCGGGGCCATCTGCTGGCTGCTGACCGCCAAGAAGCCGATCATCAACCTCGACGTGTTCACCGACAAGAACTTCGCCATGGGCTGCGTGCTGATCGCCGCCATGGGCATGATCCTGTACGCCTCCGCGGTGCTGATCCCGCAGTTCTCACAGCAGCAGCTCGGCTACACGGCGCTGCTGTCGGGCCTCATCCTGTCGCCGGGCGGCATCGTCGTCATCATGCTGATCCCCATCGTCGGGCGGCTGATGAAGGTCGTGCCGACGCGCTACATCGTGATGACGGGCTTCACCATCATGGGCTTCGCGCTCATGTATTCGAGCCGCCTGACGGTCACCATCGACTATTGGACGCTGGTGAAGATGCGCTCGTTCCAGACGGCGGCGCTGGGCTTCCTGTTCGTTCCGATCTCGACCATCGCGTACCTGACGCTGCCGCAGAAGTACCGCTCGGACGGGGCGGCGCTGTTCTCCATGTTCCGCAACGTGGGGGGCGCGGTCGGCATCTCGGTCGCGACCGCCCTCGTGACGGAGCGGCGCCAGGCCGACCAGGCCCACCTGTCGAAGTTCATGACGCCGCTGAACCAGGGCTACAACGAGCTGATCCAGAAGTCGGAGGCGACGCTGCGCACCCTCGGGCGCGCCGCGGGCTCGGTGCACGACCAAGCCGTGTCGCACACCTACCAGATGTACATGCAGCAGGCGGCCGTGCTGGCCTACAACAACGTGTTCCAATATTCGGCCGTGGTGGCGTTCATGGTGGTGCCCCTGTGCTTCTTCATCTCCAAGAAGACCGCCGCGGGCGGCGGCGGCGGGGGCCACTGATCATGTCGACCACGCGATCCCGCCCCCTCGCGGTCCTGCTGCTGGCTTCCGCCGCGCCGGTTCTCGCGGCCGCGCTCTCGGGCTGCACGATGGGGCCCGAATACGTGTCGCCGCTGCCGCCCATCGTGGAAAGCAAGAGCTACCTCGACAACGGCGCCAAGGTGAAGTCGCCGCTCAAGGTGCTGGCCGGCACGACCTCGGCCGAGCCCGACGCGCAATGGTGGCGGGTGTTCCGCGACCCGATCCTGTCGAGGCTCGAGGCCCGCGTCGCCGAGCAGAACCTCGACGTGCAGACCGCGAGCCTGCGCCTGCGCGAAAGCCGCGCGCAGCTCGGCACCGCCGCGGCGGCCGCGCTGCCCACGGTGAACAGCGCTTCCAACGCCTACCGGATGCAGTACAGCCAGAACGGCATCGTCAGCCTGATCCCGTCCTCCACCTTCGGCGGGGGCGGCACGGGCGCGGGCGGCGGCACCGGGGGCGCCGCGGGCGGCAGCGCGGCATCCACGCTCGGCAACCCGTTCGAGAGCTACACGGCGGGCTTCGACGCCTCCTGGGAACTCGACCTGTGGGGCCGCGTCCGCCGCAACATCGAGGCTTCGGAGGCCATGGTGGACGCGTCCGCCGAGCAGCGGCGCTCGACGCTGGTCTCCGTGCTGGCCGAGCTCGCGCGCGACTACGTGCAGTTGCGCGGCATCCAGGAGCAGATCCGCATCCAGGAGGCCAACGCCAAGGTGAACCAGGACATCCTGGACATCGTGCGGACGCGCGCCAAGGGCGGCCTCGTCACTGGCCTCGACGTGGCCAGCGCGTCCCAGCAGGTGGAAGGCATCCGCGCCAACATCCCGCAGCTCCAGCAGCAGGAGACCCAGGCGGTCGACGCCATCGGGCTGCTGCTGGCCGAGCCGCCGCTGACGCTGTCCCAGGAGCTCGTGCCATCCAAGGCCATCCCGCCCGTGCCGCCCAAGGTGCCGGTGGGCGTGCCGTCGAGCCTCATCATCCGCCGGCCCGACATCCGCGTGGCGGACGCGCAGCTCCACGCCGCCGTGGCGGAGATCGGCGTCGCGGAGGCGGAGTTCTTCCCCACCGTGACCATCACGGGCTCGCCGCAGTTCAACGCGCTCGACCCCAACAAGGTGTTCCGCGGCAACTCGCTGCAATACATGAACGTGGGGCCGTCGATCTCGATCCCGATCTTCGACGGCGGGCGGCTGAAGTCGAACCTCGTGCTGGTGCAGGCGCGCCAGCAGGAGGCCGCCATCGCGTACCAGAAGGCGGTGCTCCAGGCCTGGCACGACGTGGTCAACGCGCTGGCGGCGCTGAAGGGCGACGAGGGGCGCCGCGCCTTCCTGCAGCGCCAAGTAGCGGACGCGCGGCGCGGCCTCGCGCTGGCGCGCACCCGTTACACGCAAGGCGTCGACACCTTCACCACGGTGCTGCAGAACAGCCAGAACGTGCTCGGCGCCGAGGTGAACCTCAGCCAGGCCACGGCCAACATCTCGACCGACTTCGTGGCGCTCTACAAGGCGCTCGGCGGCGGCTGGGAGACGACCTTCCCGGACAAGCCGGTGCCGCCGCTCGACCTCGCCGCCGTGACGGTGCCGCAGGGCGACCTCGCGCTCAAGCCCGACGCGCCGTGAGAGTGCGGGACGCACCCGTCGCGTCCCGCCGAGACCGCCCCGCCCGAGGCCGTCATCCCGGAGTGCCGCCCCGGCCCGGTGGGGCCGGGGCGCACGCCTCAGGCCGCGAGGCGGCATCCCGGCTGCGCGGCCCGATCCCCCCGATGCGGCGCCGACGCCCGCGCCCGCGCCAGACGGTCCGGGTCGGCGATGATGTCGGCGATGTCCTCGGCCACCGCCTGGACGATCTCGGGCGTCGCCGCGATGCCGAGCACGCGCAGCGCGGTCGCGGCCTGCCCCCGCGCGATGTCGCCCAGCACGGCCGGATGGGCCGAGCCGTTCCAGGCCACGGCCTCGAGAGCGATGCGGGCGAGGACGCGGTCTTCGACGACGGTGGTCATGGGGCGGCTCCGATGTTGCGGTCTTCCGCCCATCGAACGCCGAAACGGTTAACAAAACATGACCGCGAGCGCGGCAGCCTCACCTCGGCGTGTGCCGCTCGGCTCGATTGTCGGCCGTGGTTGTGATCCGGTTCCTCGGATCGCGATCCGCCTCCGGCCTCAACCGTTGCCGCATTTGCGGAGGTAGATCGCGCGGGCTTTGCCTTCTACGCCGACGGAGTCGGCCTTCCTGGCGCAGTGCTCCGCCCGCACGCTGCGGGGTTTGCGGCCCAGCCTCGTCGCCGTGTAGGGCGAGAGCGCAGCGCCCACCGGGGCGACCGTGTCGGCGGAGGCGGCGCCGGCCGGCAGCGACAGCGCCAGCAGGGCGAGCAGGGTCAGCTTGGTCATGGATGATCGTCCGGTCGTGGGCCGAAGGCGGATCCCCGGCTCGCGGGTCCCTTAACCGTCGAGCGTGGGGCCGTGTTGCCCCGGCCGGCCCCGAAACTGTGCCGTCCGCGGCTCCACGCGCGCCGGCGGCGGATCGCGACGGGGATCCCGAAAAATGGAAAAAGGCCCGCCCGGATCTCCCCGGGCGGGCCCTTGCACGTCAGCGGGGCACGAGCGCCGCTCAGTGCGCCTTCTCCATCTCCCGTACGTCGACGAAGTGGCCCGCGATGGCCGCCGCCGCCGCCATGGCGGGCGACACCAGGTGCGAGCGGCCCTTCGGCCCCTGGCGGCCCTCGAAGTTGCGGTTCGAGGTGGTGGCGCAGCGCTCGTGCGGGCTGAGCTTGTCGGGGTTCATGCCAAGGCACATGGAGCAGCCCGGCTCCCGCCACTCGAACCCTGCCTCGGTGAAGATGCGGTCGAGCCCTTCGCGCTCGGCCTGCAGCTTCACGAGGCCCGAGCCCGGCACCACCATGCCGCTGACCGAGGGGGCGATGCGCTTGCCATCCAGGATCTTGGCGGCCGCGCGCAGGTCCTCGATGCGGCCGTTGGTGCAGGAGCCGATGAAGATCTTGTCGAGGCGGAGGTCGGTCATCCGCTCGCCGCCCTTGAGGCCCATGTAGTCGAGGGCGCGGCGGATGTTGTCGCGCCGGCTCTCGTCGAAGTCCTCGACGCGCGGCACCGTGCCCTGCACGGAGACGACGTCCTGCGGGCTCGTGCCCCAGGACACGATGGGCGGCAGCGCGGCGGCGTCGAGGCGCACCACCTTGTCGAAGTGGGCGCCCTCGTCGCTCTTCAGCGTCGACCAGTAGCGCATCGCGGCGTCCCAGGTGTCGCCGGTGGGCGACTTCGGCCGGCCCTTCAGGTAGGCGAAGGTCTTCTCGTCGGGCGCGACGAGGCCCGCGCGGGCGCCGCCCTCGATCGACATGTTGCAGATCGTCATGCGGCCTTCCATCGACAGCGCGCGGATGGCCTCGCCCGCGTATTCGATGACGTAGCCGGTGCCGCCGGCGGTGCCGATCTCGCCGATGATGGCGAGGATGATGTCCTTGGCGGTGACGCCGGGCGGCAGCTGCCCGTCCACCTGGACCAGCATGTTCTTGGCCTTGGCCTGGATCAGCGTCTGCGTGGCGAGCACGTGCTCGACCTCGCTGGTGCCGATGCCGTGCGCCAGCGCCCCGAAGGCGCCGTGCGTCGAGGTGTGGCTGTCGCCGCACACGATGGTGGTGCCGGGCAGCGTGAAGCCCTGCTCGGGCCCGATGATGTGGACGATGCCCTGGCGGCTGTCGAACTGGTCGTAATATTCGATGCCGAACTCGCGCACGTTCTCGGCCAGGGTCTCGACCTGGACGCGGGACTCCGGCTCCTTGATGCCGACGGTGCGGTCGGTGGTCTGGATGTTGTGGTCCACCACGGCGAGGGTGCGCGAGGGCGAGCGCACGCGGCGGCCGGAAGCGCGCAGCCCCTCGAAGGCCTGCGGGCTCGTCACCTCGTGGACGAGGTGGCGGTCGATGTAGAGGAGGCAGCTGCCGTCGTCGCGGCGCTCGACCACGTGGTCGTCGAAGATCTTGTCGTAGAGCGTGCGGGGGTTCCGCGCGGCGGTCTCGTCCATGGTCCTGCTTCCCTCCGATCCTCTACGGCGGCCCGCGGTCGGCCGGCGCCGGGCCGCGCCTTCCCGAAACGAGACCGGCCGGGCGGCCCGGTGTCGGATCCGCCCGGCCGGTCGCCGATACCCTATGTAAGGTGCCGCTCACCCGGCGGCAGTCCCATCGGGCCGCCGCTCACTCGGCGGCGGTACGCCTCAGGCCGCCGCTCACTCGGCGGCGGTGGCCTTGCCGCTCTTCTGCTTGGCCTTGGACAGGTTCTTGGCCTTCGCCACCGTGTCGATGCGCTCGGCGATGCGGGCCGACTTGCCGCGGCGATCGCGCAGGTAATACAGCTTGGCGCGGCGGACCTTGCCGCGGCGGACCACCTTGATCGAGTCGATGTTCGGCGAATAGACCGGGAAGACGCGCTCGACGCCCTCGCCGTAGGAGATCTTGCGGACCGTGAAGGACTCCTGGATGCCGCCGCCGGTGCGGGCGATCACCACGCCCTCGTAGGCCTGAACGCGGGTGCGCTCGCCTTCCTTGACCTTGACGTTGACCACCACGGTGTCGCCCGGCTGGAAGTCGGGGATGGTCTTGCCGGCGGAAACGCGCTGCGCTTCCTCGGCGTTGAGGATGGCGATGATGTCCATGATCGTCCTTCGCCGGAGGCAGCGTTGACGCTGCCGCGTTTCGGCTCGCTGTTGTGAGTTGAGGGCGCGTCCTACAACGGCGGGACGGGCTTGTCGACCCGGTTTCGCTGGGGATCTCAGGCCCGCCGCAGCCCCGGCGCCAGCGCGAGCGCGACGCCGCACAGCCCCGCCATGGCCCAGAAGACGTGGAGCCCGAGCCCCGCGTAGAGGTAGCCCGAGGCGAAGGTCAGCGCCGCCGAGGCCAGCCCAAGCGCGACGTTGCCGTAGACGGCCTGCGCGGTGGCGCCGAGCCGCTCGGGCACGGCCGTGCCGATGACCCGCATGGCGCCGAGGTGGAACAGCGCGAAGGTGAGGCCGTGCAGCGCCTGCACGGCCGCCAGCGCCGGCCAGGCCAGGGTGAACCCCATCACGCCCCAGCGCACCATCCCCGCCCCGGCCGCCACCGCGGCCGCGCCGGCGGGGCCGACCCGGTCGATGATCCGGGGCCCGAGCACGAAGAAGACGAAAACCTCGGCCAGCACGGATTCCGACCACAGGAGGCTCACGGCCGTGCCGCCGTAGCCGGCGCCGCGCCAGGTGATCACCGCGAAGGCGTCGTTGACGGCGTGGCTGCCGACGATCAGCGCGGCGACGAGGAGCAGGGTGCGGTAGGCCGGCACGGCGAGGAGCGTGCGCGCCGCCGCGAGCGTGCCGCCGCGGTCGGCCTCGCCGGCGGCGTCCGGCGCCGCCACGCGCGTCGCTGCGAGCGCCATGGCGAGGAACAGCGCCGAGCTCGCCGCGATGATGCACCACAGGCCGAAGCGGTCGACGAGCTGGCCCGACAGGAGCGTGCCGGCCACGAAAGCTGCCGAGCCCGCGCCCCGCACCCAGCCGTAGCGGAAGCCGCCGCGGACCATCGAGGCCGCCACCGCCAGCGCGTCGGACAGCGGCGCGAGGCTCGCCTCGGTCGAGGAATGCGCCATGCACACGAGGAGCAGCGGCAGGAGCCCGTAGGCGCCGAGGTAGAGCGTGCCGATCAGCCCGGACAGCAGGGCCGCGGCGGCCAGCACGCCGCGGCGCGCGCCGAGCCGGTCGGCGAGGCGCCCCGCCGCGGGTCCCGAGGCGATCCGCACCACCGTGCCGGTGGACAGCACGGCGCCGATGCTTTCCGCGCCGAGCCCGTGGCTCTGGAGGAAGGACGGCAGGTAGGCGGATTCCGCGCCGTAGGCGGAATAGAGCGCGGCGTAGAGCAGGAGGAAGCGGGGCAGCGGTGAAGCGGCGGGCGAGGAGGGGCGCGCGTCGCTCACGGCCGCCATGGCGTCATCCCCTCGCCGGGGCGGGCGCGGGCGCGCGGTCCCCCCGCGTCGCCATCCGCCAGCCGACGAGCCATGAGACCAGCCCCGCCGCGGCGACGCAACCCAGCGTCAGGAAGGCGACGGGGAAGCCCGCGTGCTGCGCCACGAAGCCGGCGAGCAGCGGGCTCACGGCCGCGCCGGCGCCGTAGGCCGTCATCACCCCGCCGAGCCCGGCGTTGGCGTGGCCGGTCTTCGACATGATGTCGATGCTGAGCGCCGGGATGGCGACGCCGGCGAAGCCCATGGACACCCCTTCCAGCACCTCGACGAGGCCGATCATCGGCAGGGCCTGCGAGTACATCAGCAGCCCGGCCCGCACCGCGACGAGGCCGAGGCCGACCGCCAGCACGGCGACGTGGCCGATGCGCCCAGCGAGGCGGGGCACGACGGCGGCGCCGGCGATCATGACCACCTGCACGGTCACGGTCATGCCGCCGGTGACGAGGCTCGGGTCCTGCCCGGCCTTGACGAGCGACTGCGCCAGGAAGGGCAGCATGGCGCCGCTCGACGCCATGAAGGCGAAGGCGGCGAGGCCCAGCACCAGCAGCGGCCGGCTCTCGACGAGGGCGCGGAAGGCGGACTTCGAGCCGGGATCGCCGCCGCGGGCGGCCTCGTCGTCGATCGAGCCCGGCGGGATGCGCGACACGACGGCCGTCGTGGCGGCGGCCATGACCGCGATGGCCAGCGCCACCCAGCCGAGGCCGAGGAAGTAGCCGAGCGCGGCGGACAGCGCCGCGTTGGCGGCGTTGCCGCCGTGGTTGAACGTCTCGTTGCGGGCCACCTGCATGGCGTATTTGGCGCGGCCCACGATGCCGAGCGTCATGGCCGACACGAGCGGCGCGAGGCCGGTGTCGGCGACGCCGATGATCACCTGCCCGGCGGCCACGACCCAGAGCGACTTCGTCGCCACGATGAGGCCGGCGCCGACCGCGATGGCGACCACAGCGGCCGCGACGCTCCCGCGCTTCGACGTGGTGCGGTCGACCAGCGCGGACAGCGGCGTCGTGGCGACGACGCCGGCGACGCCCGCGAGGCTCATGGCGATGCCGGTCGAGGCGGGGTCGAACCCCTCGTGCTGGAGGTAGACGCCGAGGAAGGGCCCGAACCCTTCCCGCGCGCCCGCCATGGCGAAGTTGAGGGCTTCCAGCCCCATCGGCACGTTCCTCCGTCGATCCGTGTGCGGGCGCCCTTGTCCTACATATTGCGTGGACGCTTTGAGATCAGGGGTGCGGGCCTGCGGCGGATGGGCTGAGCCGCGGGTCCCCGGGGCCGGCCGTGGGTCCGCCTGCAGGGCAGCCCCCTTCCAACCCGTCGCGTGGACAAGGCTGCGCGCGGGCGGCACAACGGGGCGAGGCCGCGCCGGTGCGGCCGGGACGGTGCCCGATGACCGAACTCGACCACCTCCTCTGGGCCGCCCCCGACCTCGACGCCGGCATCGCCGCCCTCGCGGCCTCGACCGGCGCGACGCCCGCGGTCGGCGGCTCGCATCCCGGCTTCGGCACCCGCAACGCGCTCCTGTCGCTGGGGTCGGCCTACCTCGAAGTGATCGCGCCCGACCCGGCGCAGGATCTGGCGGACAACCGCGGCGGCCGCATCGCGGCGCTGCCCCGGCCGGGCCTCTTGACCTTCGCGGTGCGGACGCCGGACCTCGCCGGCTTCGCCGCGGCGGCGCGGGCGGCGGGCCTGTCCGTCGGCGAGCCCGTCGCCATGTCGCGCACGCGCCCGGACGGCCTGCGCCTCGCCTGGGCGGTCCAGGACGCGGACAGCGGCGCCCATCCGGACCTCGTCCCCTTCGCGATCGACTGGCAGGGCTCCCCGCACCCGGCCGCCACGGCGCCGGCCGGCTGCACCCTGGTCGACTTCGCGGCCCTGCACCCGGACCCCGCGCCCCTCGCCGCGATCTACGCCGCGCTCCGCGTGCCGGTCGCGGTCCGGCCGGCGCCCCGTCCGGGGCTGACCGCGACGCTGGCGACGCCGCGCGGGACCGTGGTGCTCGCGGAAGCCGGGATGGGTTTCGCGGCGGCGTGACGCGCCTGTCGCGTCATGGGTCCGCGTTCGACCGGCTCGGGTCAGGTCCTGGCCCGCAGGCTCGCCCGCACCTCCGCGGGCGTCGCGGGCTCCGAGCCGGCGGCGCGCACGAGGCGCGCGGCCTCGTCCACGCGGGCGAGGTTGCCGACCGCCGTGCCGAGCGGGGCGTCCTCCAGCCCGACGCGGACGTGCCCGCCCCGCCGCACCGCTTCCCCGATCAGCGGGCGCACCTCGAAGTCGAGCCCGGCCACCATCCAGGGATGCCCCGGCGCGCGGCGCGCCAGCATGGCGAGGTAGAGGTCGAGCGCCTCAGCGCCGGGGTCGGGGCCGAAGGTGAAGCCGTCCGAGAACATGAAGCGGTAGACCGGCGCCGGGCAGCCCGGCGTCGCGGCCGCGAAGGCGGCGCCGAGGCGCAGGAAGCCCGGCTCGTAGACCGCGAAGCTCGGCGTGAAGCCGTGGAGGGCCGCGAGGTCGAGGCCGCGCCGCACGTCCTCGCCGGGGTTGAGGTAGGTGCGGCCCGGCCCGCCCGCCGCCGCCTCGGCGAAGCCCGCGAGGTTGATCGAGCCGGGATCCACCACCGACCATTCGAGCAGTCCGCGCCGCGCGAGGCTTTCCACCGCGGCGTAGCGCTTCGCCGGCGCGTCGGGGCCGAAGGCCGCCGCGCCGCCCACGAAGGGCAGCGTCGGGTAGACGATCGCGTCGCAGCGCGCGCGGATGCGCTCGATGGCGGCCGCGTAGGTGTCGGGGTCGTCGTCCTGCTCGCCCGTCGCGGGGTCGTAGGCGTGGAGATGGACGATCGCCGCGCCGGCCTGCGCGCAGGCGATCCCCTCGGCCACGATCTCGTCGACCGTCAGCGGCATCAGGGGCTGGCGGCGGCGCGTCCAGGGCCCGTTGAGGGCGACCTCGATCCAGGTGGGCATGCGCGGCCTCCGCGTCCCGTCGCGCTCCGGCGACGCCGGGATGGAACGCGGGACGGGACGGCGTCGATCCCGCCTTGCGCGGCGGAACGCGATCAGGTGTCATGACCCGCGCGCCGGGACCCCCTCGGGCGGGGATGCGTTGCATGAGTTCCATGGCCGACCACGGCGAGTTCCGCTTCCAGATCGACGGCGCGGGCGCCGAGCCGCTCCCCATGGCGCGGCTCGCCGACGTGCTGCGCGATCTCGCCGCGGTGTTCGGCGAGCGCGGCGCCGTGCGCTTCACGGGCGCCGAAGCCGGCGCGGCCGTGCCGCTGATCCGCGTCGAGCGCGGCGCGCTGCCCGCCGTGCGCGAGCGCCTCGCCGCGGTCGGGCGCGGGACCGGCCCGGCCGACGCCATGCGGGCCTTCAACGCGCTCGACGAGCGGCTGGGACAGGCCGGCCTCACCGCGACCCTGTCCGACGGGGCGGGCGAGGCGGTGCTGCGCTTTTCCGGCCGCGGCGACGCCGACGCGCTGCAGATCCGCCAGGACGGCAGCATCGACGGCGAGGTCGTGCGCGTCGGCGGCCAGAGCGAGGAGGCGCGCATCCTGCTCCGCTCCGGCGACGCGGTGCTGGCCGACATCACGGCCTCGCGCGAGCTCGCCAAGGAGCTGGCGCGCCACCTCTACGAGCCGGTGCGCCTGCACGGGCCGGGGCGCTGGACGCGGCTCAGCGGCGGCCAGTGGGTGCTCGACGGCCTCAAGGTCGAGCGCTTCGACGTGCTGGCCGACGCGCCCCTGCCCGACGCGCTCCGGGCGCTCCACGCCCTCCAGGACCGCTGGGACGGGCCGGGCGCCCGGCGCGCCGGGGAAGCCGCGTGAAGGTCGTCCTCGACGCCGAATTCCTGCTGCTCCTGCTCCGGCCGGACCACGCGGTGCCGCGCGACCCCGCCACGGGCGACGAGGTCCCGGCCTGGCGCGCCCGGCTCGGCGAACTCGTGGCGCGCCTGGAGGAGGAGCGCAGCAGCGTCGTGATCCCGACGCCGGTGCTGGCGGCCCTGCTGCTGCGCGCCGGCCGCGCCACCGACGCCGTGCTGCGCCGCATCGAGGCGCGCCGCGCCTTCCAGGTCCAGCCCTTCGACCTGCGCGCCGCCGTGGAGGCCGCCGCCATGGCGTGGGACGGCGGCGAGGCCGAGGCCGCCACGGGCGCGGCCGAGCGCGCCCGCCAGGTCGTCGCCATCGCTCGGGTGAACGGTGCCGCGCGGATCTACAGCGACGATGCCGAGGTGGGCGCGCTCGGCCGCCGACACGGTCTCGACGTCGTCGGCCTCGCCGCGCTGCCCCTGCCCGCGCAGGGCAAGCTCGACCTCGGCGAGCCGGCGGGGTGAGGGCGCGACGCACGGGGGTGTGAGGACCGGTCGAGCGCCCGTCTCCCCTCGCGGGGGAAGGGTGCCGAACCCGACGCTCCGGGCGCCGCGGGCCCGATCAGCGCTCCCCCGCCCCGCCCGTCCCCCGCGCCACGTCGAGGAACACCTCCTCCAGCGTGTCGCGGTTGAAGCGCGCCTTCAGCGCGTCCGCCGTGCCGTCGGCGTGGATGCGCCCCGCCTTCATCACCACCACGCGGTCGCACAGGCGCTCGACCTCGGCCATGTTGTGGGACGCGAGCAGGATGGTGGTGCCGCGCGCGCGCCGGTCCGCCTCGATGAGGCCGCGCACCCAGTCGGCGGTGTCGGGGTCGAGCGAGGCGGTGGGCTCGTCGAGCAGCAGCACGTCGGGGCTGTTCAAGAGCGCCTTGGCCAGCGCCACGCGCGTCTTCTGCCCGGCCGACAGGGCGCCGGCGGGCCGGTCCATGAAGCCGTCGAGCGACAGCTGCGCGCCCAGCGCTGCCACGCGGGCGCGGCGGTCGCGCAGCCCGTAGAGCCGGGCGAACACGTCGAGGTTCTGCCGCACGGTGAGCCGGTGCGGCATGTCCACGTAGGGGCTCTCGAAGTTCATGCGGCCGAGCACGCGGTGGCGCTCCGTCGCCATGTCGGCGCCGAGCACCCGCGCCTGCCCGCTCGTCGGCAGGATCAGCCCCATGATCATGCCGATCGTGGTGGTCTTGCCGGCGCCGTTGCCGCCGAGCAGCCCGCAGACGGCCCCCCGCGGGATCTCCAGCGTCAGCCCGTCCACGGCCGCGTGGCCGCCGTAGCGCTTGGTGAGGTCGCGGAGCGCGATGGCGGGCTCGGCCGTCGATTCAGCATGCATGAGCGCGGCTATAGACGTTTCGCCGCGCCGCATCGAACCTTCCGCCCCCCGGGCAAAACCGCGCGGGGCCGCCCGGGCGCCGGCGGGGCCGCTATAAGGGCCTCCCCTTGATCCGGCGAGGACATTTCCCCCGAACCATGCCCAACATGATCGACATCGACCTCGGACGGCCGGCGCGGCGGCTCCGCGTCAACACGCTGTCGCGCCTGCGCTGGCTCGCCCTGACGGGCCAGGCCGGGGCCGTGCTGTTCACCCATTTCGCGCTGGGCTTCCCGCTGCCGCTGATGGCCTGCCTCGGCGTGATCGCCCTGTCCGTGGTCTGCAACACCTGGCTCAGGTTCCACTATCCCCTCACCCATCGCCTGAACGACCGCGCCGCCACGGCGCTGCTGGCCTACGACCTCCTGCAGCTGTCCGCCCTGCTCTACCTCACGGGCGGGCTCGAAAACCCCTTCTCCATGCTGTTCCTGGCGCCGGTGATGATCTCGGCGGCGTCGCTGCCGCCCTCGCGCACCGTGCTGCTCGGCGGCCTCGCCGTGGTGGCGGCGACCTTCCTGGTGCGATGGCACGAGCCCCTGCCCTGGCACCCCGGCGAGGAGATGCGCCTGCCGGTGCTGTTCTCCGCCGGCATCTGGTGCGCGGTGGTGATGGGGGTGGGCTTCATCGGCGTCTACGCGTCGCGCGTGGCCGAGGAAGCGCGCCAGCTGTCGGACGCGCTGGCCGCCACCGAGCTCGTGCTGGCGCGCGAGCAGCACCTGACGCAGCTCGACGGGCTCGCCGCGGCCGCCGCCCACGAGCTCGGCACGCCGCTCGCCACCATCACGCTGGTGGTGCGCGAGATGCTGGGGCTGGTGGCCAAGGCGGGCGCGACGATCGACGTGGCCCAGATCGCCGACGACATCCGCCTGCTCGACCAGGAAGCGCAGCGCTGCCGCGCCATCCTGGGCAAGCTGACCTCGCTCGGCACCGAGGACGCCGGGCCGCTCGGCGAGATGACGCTGAGCCACCTCGTCGAGGACGTGGCCGGGCCGCAGCGCAACTTCGACGTGGCCGTGACGGTGACGCCGATCGGCTTCGACGAGGAGCCCGTCTGCGCCCGCAACCCCGCGATCCTGTACGGCCTCGGCAACCTCGTCGAGAACGCCGTCGATTTCGCCCGCCACCGCGTGCAGATCGATGCCCATTGGACGCCCGACATCGTGTCCGTGACGGTGCGCGACGACGGGCCGGGCTTCGCGGCCGAGATCCTGTCGAAGCTCGGCGAGCCCTACGTCACGACGCGCCGGGCCGGGGGCCGGGCCAAGTCGGCGACCGACTCGGGCCTGGGCCTCGGGCTGTTCATCGCCAAGACGCTGCTGGAGCGCTCGGGCGCGCTGGTGGCGACATCCAACGCTTCCGCCCCCGAGACCGGCGCCGTGGTGACGGTGACCTGGCCGCGCGACGTGTTCGAGCGCGGCCTCGCGCGCGCGAAGCCGAACGGGCCCAAGCGGCAGAAAGGCCCTCGTGCCCCTGGTTTGTTCTGACCGCGGACCCATCTAGGCTGAACCGGCGTTCATCGCCGACACGCCTGGCCCGCCCGACGCGACGGGCCCCTGCTCCCGCGGGAGGGGGGCGCCGCCCGCGTCCCGCCCGAGGCCTCACCAGCACGGGACACACGCGCATGAGCCTGCAACCCACCTCCGCCGACGCCGCCCAGGTCCTGCACGGGGATGGCTCGCTGCTCATCGTCGACGACGACAAGCCCTTCCTGACCCGCCTCACCCGCGCCATGGCGAGCCGCGGCTTCCAGGTCGAGGCGGCGGAGTCCGTCGCCGAGGGCCTCAGCGCCATCGAGAAGAGCCCGCCCGCCTACGCCGTGATCGACATGCGCCTCGCCGACGGCAACGGCCTCGACGTCATGTCGGAGCTGAAGAACAAGCGCCCCGACGCGCGCGCCATCATCCTCACCGGCTACGGCAACATCGTCACGGCCGTCACCGCGGTGAAGCTCGGCGCCTTCGACTACCTCGCCAAGCCGGCCGACGCCGACGAGATCTACGGCGCCCTGATGGCGCTGCGCCACGACAAGGCCGAGGTGCCCGAGAACCCGATGTCGGCCGACCGGGTCCGCTGGGAGCACATCCAGCGCATCTACGAGCTGTGCGGCCGCAACGTGTCGGAGACGGCCCGCCGCCTCAACATGCACCGCCGCACGCTGCAGCGCATCCTCGCCAAGCGCGCCCCGCGCTGAGCGGGGTCGCCCCTCACGCGCCGAAGGACCCGTCGCGCAGGAACCGCAGCGCGGCGGCGATCGCCTCCGGATGCGAGGCGAGCCGCGTGTGCGACGTGTGGATCACCCGGTGGTCGGCCATGCCGGCCAGCCGCGTGCTCGCCACCGTCACCTTGCCGTCGTTCGGCCCCGGCAGCAGCAGCGCCGCGGCGAACGGGTTGAGCGGCCGGTCCCCGGCCAGGATGCCGAGCTCGTAGTCGACTGCGCCGAGCGCGGCCTTCAGCTCAACCGTCTGCCCCGTGACGAGTTGCTGCCCCGCCGGCCCGAAGACGAGGCGGTAGGGCGGCCAGCCGCGCAGGAAGTCCGCGACCTCGCTGCCGTTGTTGGGCGTTCCCAGCATCACGGTGCGGCCGAGCCGCGCCGGGCGGTGGCGGGCGAGGTAGACGCGCGCCAGCAGGCCGCCCATGGAATGCGCCGCGACGTGCAGCGCCCCCTCGGTCGCCGCCGCGAAGCGCGACACCGCGGGGTGGATCGCCTCGGCGAGGTCGGCCAGCGGCAGGCGGCGGCTGCGGTAGTCGAGGTTCAGCACGGGATAGCCGGCCGCCTCGAGGGCGCGCTGCAGCGCGCGCATCGACGCCGAGGTGCGCGCTATGCCGTGGAGCAGGAGGACGGCGTCCGCCATCTGTCGCGTGATCCTCCTTTACGGCAGGGGCTCGATCGTGATCCGCCCATCGCCGTCGATGGTCAGCACGGCATTGACCATGAGGTCGGCGGCCCGCACGTCGTCCTGGGCGGTGAGGCAGGCGACGACCTCGCCCATGAGCCGGCGTGCTTCGACCCGCGCGACCGACGGCAGCACGATGATGCCGGGATGGACGTCCACCCGCGCCGCGAGGTCGCGGAAGTCGTCCGCATTCTCGGTGACGACGATGCGGTCTTCGTGAATCGCGCGGGCGAAGATCGTGTGGTCCGCCTCACCGAGCCGCCCGAGATCTCGCGGGTGGACGGCGTCGTATCCGAGGTCGTGGAGGTCGCGGACCAGGGACGGCGAGATGCACTCGTCGATGAAGAACCTCACACGTCCCGCCGCGCGCCACCGCGGATGGGGCGGGCCGCGGCGGCTCCGTCGTCGTAGGCGATCGCCGCCTCGAAGGCTTCCCGCGTCACCTCGGGATAGTCCGCCATCAGGTCGACGAGGCTGTCGCCGCCGGCGACGCGCCCCTTCACGGAGGCCACCGTGATCCGCGTGCCCCGGATGACCGGACGCCCGCCCATGAGTCCTTCGACGCGGGCGATGAGGTCGGGGGCCGCCGGCCCGACGGCGGCTTCGGAAGGCTGCATGAAAGCGGAAACCATCGTGTCTCCTGATGGCCAGGCGGTCGCCGGCGAGGTAGGACCGCCTCGCCCGGCATCGGCGCACCGCTTCGCAGCATCGCACGCGGAGCGCCCCGGTCCAAGGCCGGGCGCGATCGCGGGAGGATCGACGATGCAATGGCCGCCGATGATGGCCCGCGCTCTGTCCGGGCCGGCGCTGACCCTGCTCCTGGCGCTTCCCGCGGCCGCCGAGCCCGCGCCGCAGCCCCCCTCCCCGGCCGCGCTCGCCGCCTTCGTGGCGTCGCTGAGGCCCGCCGCTGCGGCGCGCGGCGTCACCCCGGCCACCTTCGACGCGGCCTTCGCCGGGGTCGCGCCCGATCCGGCCGTCGCGGCCCTGACGCGGCGCCAGGCCGAGCTCAACAAGCCGACCGGCGCCTACCTCGCCGCGGCGGTGACGCCGGCGCGCGTCGCGGAAGGGCGGGCGCTGCTGGCGAAGTACAGCGACGACCTCGCCGCGATCGAGCGTCGCTTCGGCGTGCCGGGCCCGATCCTGGTCGCGATCTGGGGGCTGGAAACCAACTACGGCGCCGCGCCGGGCGCCAAGGACGTGATCCGCTCCATGGCGACGCTGGGCGCCATGGGCTACCGCGCCGATCTCTACCGGGACGAGCTGCTGGCGGCGCTGGACATCCTGCAGCGCGGGGAAGCGCCGCGCGACGCGCTGCGCGGCTCCTGGGCGGGCGCCATGGGCCAGCCGCAGTTCATGCCGTCGAGCTTCCTGAAATACGCGGTCGACTGGCACGGCGACGGCCGCCGCGACATCTGGGGCGACGCGCCGGACGCGCTGGCCTCCATCGCCGACTTCCTGCACGAGCAGGGCTGGACGCCGGGCCAGCCCTGGGGCTTCGAGGTGCGGCTGCCGGACGATTTCGACCTCGGCGCCGCGTCGCGCGCGCCCTTCCCGGCTTGGGCGGCGCGGGGCGTCGTGCGCGCCGACGGGGACGCCCTGCCGGGGGACGGGACCGGCATCCTGTATTTCCCGGCCGGCTCGCCCGGCCCGGCCTTCCTGGTGACGACGAACTTCTCCGTCATCAAGACCTACAACTCGTCGGACAGCTACGTGCTGGCGGTCGGCACCCTGGCGGACCGGATGGCGGGCGGCCCGCCGGTCGCGGCCGCCTGGCCCACCGCGGCGCCGATCGGCCGCGACGACCGGATCGCGCTGCAGGCGCGCCTCGCCGCGCTCGGCCTGCCGGTCGACGACCGCACCGGGCGCATCAGCCTCACCCTGCGGGACGCGATCCGCGAGGCGCAGAAGCGGGTCGGCCTCGTGCCGGACGGCAACCCGACCGCGGCGCTGGTGCGCGCGCTGGAGCGGGGAGGCTGAGCCGCCGGCGGCGACCATCGCGTCGGTGGCCCGCCTGAGCTGCACCGCTCCAGGGGGTGCGACGGTGCCGGTCCCCCGATCGCGTGGCCGCCCGACGTCGGCGCGAGGGGCGATGTCGCCTCCGGTGGGGTCGCTGCCGCTTCCCTGCAAGTCGGGCGCCCCCCGCCGTGGCACCTGTTCCGCACAGTCCCTGCTCGGTCAGAGGACAGGAGGACGAGATGGAATCCTTGAAGAAGCTCCTCCGCGATCGCATCCCCATGCACAGCCTGGCGCGGGAATTCTACACGTCCCAGGACGTGTTCGACGCCGACATGAAGTTCATCTTCGGGCAGCACTGGATCTGCGCCGGCGTCGAGGCCGACGTGCCGGATGCGGGCGACGTCGTGACGGTCGAGTTCGGCGACACCTCCGTGCTGATCGTGCGCGACGACGACATGGAGGTCCGCGCCTTCCACAACGTGTGCCGCCATCGCGGCGCCCGCCTGGTGCCCGAAGGCAAGTCCAACGTCGGGAATCTGGTGTGCCGCTACCACGCCTGGGCCTACGACCTGACCGGCAGCCTCGTCCACGCCGACCACATGGCGGCCGACTTCGACCCCAAGTGCCGGAGCCTGAAGCCCGTCCACCTGCGGTCTGTCGGGGGGCTCCTGTTCATCTGCCTGGCCGAGCAGCCGCCGGCGGACGTCGACACCCTGTCCGCGGTGATGACGCCCTACCTGGCGCCGCACGACCTCGCCAACGCCAAGGTGGCCCACACGGTCGACCTTATCGAGGAGGGGAACTGGAAGCTCACCATGGAGAACAACCGCGAGTGCTACCACTGCGGCGCCAACCATCCCGAGCTCACCACCTCGCTGTTCGCCTACGGCTTCGGCTTCGCGCCGGAGAACATGGACGAGGACGAGCGAGCCGAGCTCGAGCGCTATGACACGATGGTGCTTGAGCGGCAGACCGCGTGGGAGGCGGCCGGCCTGCCCTCGCGCAACGTCGAGCGGCTCAACGACGTGACCGGCTTCCGCTGCGAGCGCCTGCCCATCGACCGCCACGGCGAAAGCCAGACCCTCGACACCCGGGCGGCCTGCGCCAAGCCGCTCGGCCAGCTCAAGGACGCGCGCTCCGGCGGCCTGTCCTTCTGGACGCAGCCCAACAGCTGGCACCACTTCATGGCCGACCACATCGTGGTCTTCATGGCGCTGCCGCTGTCCCCGGAGCGGACGCTGGTGCGCACCAAGTGGCTGGTCCACCGGGACGCGGTCGAGGGCGTCGACTACGACGTCGACCGCCTCACGGCCGTGTGGACGGCCACCAACCGCCAGGACGCCGACCTCGTCGAGATGACCCAGAAGGGGGTCAAGAGCACGGCCTACGAGCCCGGCCCCTACTCGCCCTACACCGAGGAGCTCGTCGAGAAGTTCCAGACCTGGTACGTGAGCCGCCTCAAGGCGGGGCTGGACGCGTGAGCGACCTCCCTCCCCCGACCTGGAACCCCGGCGAACACGAGGCCCTCGTGTGCCGGGCCGTGCGGCGCGAAACCGCCGACGTGTCCACCTTCGTGCTGTCGGCGCCCGCGCCGCGGCGCTTCGCCTACCGGGCGGGCCAGTTCATCACGATCGAGGTGACGGCCGGCGGCGCCACCTACAACCGGTGCTACACGCTGTCCTCGACGCCCACGCGCCCCGACCTCGTGTCCATCACGGTCAAGCGCGTGCCCGGCGGCCCGGTCTCGAACTGGCTGCACGACAACCTGCGCCCCGGCATGCCGCTCCCCGCCACGGGGCCGATGGGCGAGTTCGTGCGCGAGGCCGCGCCCGCGCCCAAGCTCCTCTACCTGACGGCGGGCAGCGGCATCACGCCCCTGATGTCGATGGCGCGGGCGACCCTCGACGAGGCCGCCGAGGCCGACATCGTGTTCTTCCACAGCGCGCGCACGCCGGCCGACATCGTGTTCCGGGCGGAGCTCGACTATTTCGGCCGCCTGAACCGCGGGGTCCGCACCGTCGCGGTCTGCGAGGCGGACGGCGGCGAGGCCTGGTCCGGGCCCCGCGGCCGCCTGACCCTGGAGATCCTCGCCGAGGCCTGCCCGGACTTCCGCGAGCGCGCGGCCTTCACCTGCGGCCCCAACGGCTACATGGCCGGCGTGCGGGCCATGCTGGAGGGGGCGGGCTTCCCCATGGCCCGCTACCACCAGGAAAGCTTCTCCTTCGAGACGCTCGCGAAGGACGAGCCCGCGGTCGCCGAGGCCGTCGAGGCGGCGGAGCCCATCGCGGCGCCCGCGCCCGCGGCGGGGTTCCGCGTCCACTTCAGCAAGAGCGGCATGACGGTCGACTGCGCGGCCGACGACACCGTGCTGTCGGCCGCCCGCAAGGGCGGCATGCGCCTGCCGTCGAGCTGCCGGCAGGGCGTGTGCGGGACCTGCAAGAGCAAGCTCGTGTCGGGCACCGTCGACATGAAGGCGGCCGGCGGCATCCGGCCGCGCGAGGTCAGCCAGGGCCTGGTCCTGCTCTGCTGCTCCCGCCCGACGAGCGACCTCGTCGTCGACCGCTGAGGCGGCCCGGCGCGGGATCGACGCCGCCAGCGATGTTTCGCCAATACGGGTCGCAAGGAGGACAGGCCCGCGCCCCGGAGCGGTCCATGCTTCGCGCATAAACAAAGCGGGGGGGGGATGTCATGGGCGACAATCGCGGCGTCGTGTATCTGGGCCGGGACAAGGTCGAGGTGCAGTCGATCGACGATCCCAAGATGGAAACGCCCGACGGGCGGCTGATCACCCACGCGGCCATCCTCAAGGTCGTGTCCACCAACATCTGCGGGTCGGACCAGCACATGGTGCGCGGGCGCACCACGGCGCAGCAAGGCCTCGTGCTCGGGCACGAGATCACCGGCGAGGTCATCGAGGTCGGCGCCGACGTCGAGATGGTGGCCAAGGGCGACCTCGTGTCCGTGCCCTTCAACGTCGCCTGCGGGCGCTGCCAGTGCTGCCGCGAGCAGAACACGGGCGTGTGCCTGACGGTGAACCCGGCGCGGCCGGGCGGCGCCTACGGCTACGTCGACATGGGCGGCTGGATCGGCGGGCAGGCCCGCTACGTCATGATCCCCTACGCGGACTTCAACCTGCTGCGCTTCCCCGACAAGGCGCAGGCGATGAGCAAGATCCGCGACCTGACCATGCTCAGCGACATCCTGCCGACGGGCTTCCACGGCGCCGTCACGGCCAAGGTGGGCGTCGGCTCCACGGTCTACGTCGCGGGCGCCGGGCCGGTGGGCCTCGCGGCCGCCGCCTCCGCGCGCATCCTCGGCGCCGCGGTGGTGATGATCGGCGACTTCAACGCCGACCGGCTCGCGCATGCCGCCAAGGTGGGCTTCACGCCGGTGGACCTGTCCAAGCACGACAGGCTCGGCGAGATGGTCGAAGCGGTGGTCGGGCGGCCGGAGGTCGACAGCTTCATCGACTGCGTGGGCTTCGAGGCGCGCGGCCACGCGGGCGGCGAGCAGCCGGCCGTGGTGCTGAACCAGGCCATGGCGCTGACGCGGGCCGCCGGCTCCATCGGCATCCCCGGCCTCTACGTCACCGAGGACCCCGGCGCCGTCGAGGAAGGCGCGAGGACTGGCAACCTGTCGCTGCGCTTCGGCCAGGGCTGGGCGAAGAGCCAGTCCTTCCACACCGGCCAGACCCCGACGCTGCGCTACAACCGCCAGCTCATGCAGGCGATCCTGCACGACCGGCTGCCGATCGCGGAGGTCGTCAACGCCACCGTGATCCCGCTGGAGCAGGCCGCGGAGGGCTACAAGTCCTTCGACGACGGGGCCGCCAAGAAGTTCGTGCTGGACCCCCACGGCCTGCTGGCGGCCTGACGCGGCGCCCGGCCGCTCCCCCGGCCGGGCCCTCCCCCTACGCCGCGGCGCCACCCGACGCCCCAGGATGAGACCCGCCACCATGTCGCTCGCGCCCCCGCCGCATCGCCCCTGGGACCCCGCCGAGGCCGAGGCCGTGGTGGCCGGCCACGCGGGCCTCGATGGGGCCGCCCTGCCGATGCTGCACGCCCTGCAGGAGCGCTTCGGCCACGTGCCCGAGGCGGCGGTGCCGATCGTCGCCGAGGCGCTCAACCTGTCGCGGGCCGAGGTGCACGGGGTGGTGACCTTCTACCACGACTTCCGCCGCTCGCCCCCCGGCCGGCACACCGTCAAGCTGTGCCGCGCCGAGGCCTGCCAGGCCACCGGCGCCGTCGCGCTGGCCGAGCACGCCATGCGGCGCCTCGGCGTCGGCTGGCACGGCACCACCGCGGACGGCGCCGTGACGCTGGAGCCGGTCTTCTGCCTCGGCCTCTGCGCGAGCGGCCCCGCGGCGCTGGTCGACGGCGAGCCCGCGGCCTTCCCGGACGCCGCCGCGCTCGACGCCGCGCTGGCGGAGCTGCGCGCGTGACCCGCCTCTTCGTGCCGGCCGACTCGCAGGCCGCCGCGCTCGGCGCCGACCGCGTCGCCCTCGCCCTCGCCGCGGCCTGCCCCGGGGCCGAGATCGTCAGGACGGGCTCGCGCGGCCTGTTCCACCTGGAGCCGATGGTGGAGGTCGAGGCGGGCGGCGCGCGCGTCGCCTACGGCCCCGTGCGGGCCGCCGACGTGCCGGGCCTCATCGCGGCCGGCCTGATGGACGGCGCTCCCCACCCGCTGCGGCTCGGCGCGCCCGCCGCCATCCCGGCCCTCGCCCGGCAGGACCGGCTCACCTTCGGCCGCTGCGGCGCGGTCGACCCCGCCTCGCCGGAGGACTACGCCGGTCACGGCGGCTGGGCCGGCCTCGCCCGCGCGCTGGAGCTGGGCGGCACCGCCGTGGTCGACGCCGTGAAGCTGTCGGGCCTGCGCGGCCGCGGCGGCGCAGGGTTCCCGACCGGCATCAAGTGGAACACGGTGCTGCTCGCCGAGGCGGACCGGAAATACGTGGTCTGCAACGCCGACGAGGGCGACAGCGGCACCTTCGCGGACCGCATGCTGATGGAGGGCGACCCCTTCCAGCTGATCGAGGGCATGGCCATCGCGGGCGTCTCTGTGGGCGCGACGCGGGGCTACGTCTACGTCCGCTCCGAATATCCCCGCGCGGTCGCGGCGCTCCGGCGCGCGGTCGCGGCGGCCGAGCGCAGCGGGCACCTCGGGCCCTCGGTGATGGGCTCGGGGCACGCCTTCACGATCGAGGTGCGGGTCGGCGCCGGCGCCTACATCTGCGGCGAGGAGACGGCGCTGCTCGACAGCCTGGAAGGCCGCCGCGGCACCGTGCGGGCCAAGCCGCCGCTGCCGGCGCTGGAGGGCCTGTTCGGCCGCCCCACGGTCGTCAACAACGTCCTGTCCTTCGCGGCCGTGCCCTTCGTCCTGGCCCAAGGTCCGGAAGCCTACGCGGCCTACGGCACGGGCCGCTCGCGCGGCACGCTGCCCGTGCAGCTCGCCGGCAACGTGCGGCGCGGCGGCCTCTATGAACTGCCCTTCGGCGTCACGATCCGCGAGGTCGTCGAGGACATCGGCGGCGGCACGCGGTCGGGGCGCCCGGTGCGGGCCGTGCAGGTGGGCGGGCCGCTCGGCGCCTATTTCCCCGAGGCGCTGCTCGACACGCCGCTCGACTACGAGGCCATGGCGGCCGCCGGTGGGCTGCTCGGCCACGGCGGCGTGGTGGTGTTCGACGACGCCGTCGACCTCGCCGCGCAGGCGCGCTTCGCCTTCGAGTTCTGCGCCGCCGAAAGCTGCGGCAAGTGCACCCCCTGCCGCATCGGCGCGGTGCGGGGCGTCGAGCTCGTCGACCGCATCCGCGGGGGGCGGCGCGGCGCGGCGGAGTTCGCGCTGCTCGACGACCTGCTGGAGGTGATGGCGGAGGGCTCGCTCTGCGCCATGGGCGGGCTCACCCCCGTGCCCGTGCGCAGCGCCCTCGCCCACTTCCCCGAGGACTTCGCGGCGCCGCGCCTGCGCGCGGCCGCCGAATGAACCCGACCGATCGAAGGCCGACCGCCATGGCTCTGATCCGCGAACTCGACACCGGCACGCCCATCCGCGCGTCCGACCACGCCGTCACGCTGACGATCGACGGCGCGGAAGTGACGGTGCCGCGCGGCACCTCCGTCATGGCGGCCGCGGCCCTGATGGGCACGTCGGTCCCCAAGCTCTGCGCCACGGACTCGCTCGAACCCTTCGGCTCCTGCCGCCTGTGCCTCGTCGAGATCGAGGGCCGCCGCGGCACCCCGGCCTCCTGCACCACGCCCGTCGAGCCCGGCATGGTGGTCCGCACGCAGACGCCCAAGCTCGCCAGGCTCCGCCGCGGCGTGATGGAGCTCTACATCTCCGACCATCCGCTGACCTGCCTCACCTGCTCGGCCAACGGCGACTGCGAGCTGCAGACGCAGGCTGGCGCCGTGGGGCTGCGCGACGTGCGCTACGGCGAGGCCGGCGCGAGCCACCGCGCCGCCCCGACCGACGCCTCGAACCCCTATTTCACCTTCGAATCCTCGAAGTGCATCGTGTGCAACCGCTGCGTCCGCGCCTGCGCCGAGGTGCAGGGCACCTTCGCGCTGACGATCCAGGGGCGCGGCTTCGATTCGCAGGTCAGCTTCGGCGGCACGAGCGCCTTCGGCTCCGAATGCGTGAGCTGCGGCGCCTGCGTCCAGGCCTGCCCGACCGCGACGCTGAACGAGAAGTCCGTGATCGAGATGGGCGTGCCGGAGCACTCGGCCGTCACGACCTGCGCCTATTGCGGCGTCGGCTGCTCCTTCAAGGCCGAGATGAAGGGCGACGAGGTCGTCCGCATGATGCCCTACAAGGCCGGCAAGGCCAACGCGGGCCATTCCTGCGTCAAGGGCCGCTTCGCCTACGGCTACGCCACCCACCGCGACCGCGTCACGACGCCCCTGGTGCGGGAGCGCATCACCGACCCCTGGCGCGCCGTGTCCTGGGAGGAGGCGATCCGCACCGCGGCGGACCGGTTCAAGGCCATCCAGGCCCGGCACGGGCGGGACGCCGTCGGCGCCATCGCGTCCTCGCGCTGCACCAACGAGGAAGCCTACCTGGTCCAGAAGCTGGTGCGCGCCGCCTTCGGCAACAACAACGTCGACACCTGCGCGCGGGTATGCCACTCGCCCACCGGCTACGGCCTCAAGGCGACGCTGGGCACCTCGGCCGGCACGCAGGACTTCGCCTCCGTGGCCGAGGCCGAGGTGATCCTGGTGATCGGCGCCAACCCGACCGACGGCCACCCGGTCTTCGCCTCGCGCATGAAGCGCCGCATCCGCGCCGGCGCGAAGCTCGTCGTGGTCGACCCGCGCCGCATCGACCTCGTGCGCAGCCCCCACGTCGCGGCGGCCCACCACCTCCAGCTCCGGCCCGGCACCAACGTGGCGCTGCTCAACGCCATGGCGCACGTGGTCGTGACCGAGGGCCTGGTCGACGAGGGCTACGTCGCGACGCGCTGCGACGTCGCCAACTTCGAGAGCTGGGCGCGCTTCGTCGCGGGCGAGCGCCACGCCCCCGAGGCGACCGAGGGCGTCACGGGCGTGCCGGCCGCGGAGGTGCGCGCGGCGGCGCGGCTCTACGCCTCGACGCGGCGCTCGGCCATCTACTACGGGCTCGGCGTGACCGAGCACAGCCAGGGCTCGACCACCGTAATGGCCATGGCCAACCTCGCCATGGCGACCGGCAACATCGGCCACCCCGGCGCCGGGGTGAACCCGCTGCGCGGGCAGAACAACGTGCAGGGCTCCTGCGACATGGGCTCCTTCCCGCACGAGCTGCCGGGCTACCGCCACGTGTCGGACGACGCGACGCGCGACAGCTTCGCGGCCCTGTGGGGCGCCGACCTGTCGGCGGCGCCGGGGCTGCGCATCCCCAACATGCTCGACGAGGCAGTGGCGGGCCGCTTCAAGGGCCTCTACGTCCAGGGCGAGGACCCGGCCCAGTCGGACCCCGACACGCAGCACGTCACGGCCGGCCTGCGCGCCATGGACTGCGTGGTGGTGCAGGACCTGTTCCTCAACGAGACCGCCAAATACGCCCACGTGTTCCTGCCGGGCTCGTCCTTTCTGGAGAAGGACGGCACCTTCACCAACGCCGAGCGGCGCATCTCGCGCGTGCGCAAGGTGATGGCGCCGAAGAGCGGGGTCGGCGACTGGAAAGCCACGTGCCTCCTGTCCGAAGCGCTCGGCTACCCGATGAGGTACCGCCACCCGTCCGAGATCATGGACGAGATCGCGGCCCTGACGCCGACCTTCGCGGGCGTGTCCTACGACCGGCTCGACGCGCTCGGCTCGATCCAATGGCCCTGCAACGCCGAGGCGCCCGACGGCACGCCGACCATGCACGTCGACCGCTTCGTGCGCGGCCGCGGCCAGTTTATGCTGACCGACTACGTGCCGACCGAGGAGCGCACCGGCGCGCGCTTCCCCCTGATCCTCACCACGGGCCGCATCCTCAGCCAGTACAACGTCGGCGCCCAGACGCGGCGCACGGAGAACTCCGCCTGGCACGGCGAGGACCTGCTGGAGGTCCACCCCTTCGACGCGGAGCTGCGCGGGATCGTCGACGGGGACCTCGTGTCGCTGGAAAGCCGCTCGGGCGAGGTCGCGCTCCGGGCGCGGGTGACGGAGCGGATGCAGCCCGGCGTCGTCTACACGACCTTCCACCACGCCAAGACGGGCGCCAACGTGATCACCACCGACAACGCCGACTGGGCGACGGACTGCCCCGAATACAAGGTGACGGCCGTGCAGGTGCGCCGCACCAACCGCCCGTCCGACTGGCAGGCGCGCTTCGCCGAGGAGGAGGTGAGCCTCACCCGAATGGCGGCGCGGCTGGAGGCGGCCGAGTGAGCGCGGCGGATCGGGACGCCAGGCTCGTCGGGCGCGCCAACGCGGTGGCGGCCTTCTTCCGGGCCTACCCGGCCGCGGAAGGCGCGGCGGGCGTGCGCGACCACATCGACGCCTTCTGGACGCCGGCCATGCGGGACGCGCTCCGCGGCCGCGCGTCGGCGGGCGACGGCGCGGGGCTCGACCCGCTCGTGCGGGCCGCGTTCCTGGACCGCCCGCAGGCCGCGGCGCCCGGGCGCCCCGAGACGGACGGGCCGCGCGAGGCCGGCGCCATCGGGGCCAGCGACAGCGGCTGACGCCACCGCGGCGCCGGGGACCCATGCCGGAAGCGCATGAGGCCGGTTCGAACGATGAGGAAAGGATTGGCGGCCTGCGGCGCGGTTCAGCAGCCCGAGGCAGACCTGCCCAGCCGTTGGGCACAGGGGTGAACGATGTCTGAATGAGGCATGCATACGATGCATGCCAAGCCGCCGTCCGGGACGGCTATCGGACGGCCGCCGGATCGACCATCTGTCGGGCACAGCCGGCGGATGCCGGCAGGGTCCTCAGGTCCGACATCGCCATGATCATCACCCGCCTCCTCAGCCAGGTTCGCGCTTGGCACCGCAACCGCGACACCATCAACCACCTCCTGTCCCTCCCCGACGGGCGGCTGAACGACATCGGCCTTTCCCGCGGCGCCGTGATCCCGACCGTCCGGGGCGAGGCCCAGGACGCCTGATCCGGCCACGGCGCCCCGTCCCGCCGCCGAGCCGTCTGCCCGGCCGGGACGGGCGATGCGGCCGGCGGCGCGGTCGTGTCGGCCTCACATGTTGGGGTAGTTGGGTCCGCCGCCGCCCTCGGGCGGCACCCAAGTGATGTTCTGCGACGGGTCCTTGATGTCGCAGGTCTTGCAATGCACGCAGTTCCCAGCGTTGATCTGGAACCGCGGCTCGCTCTTCTTCAGCTCGTCGCCGTACACCACCTCGTACACGCCCGCCGGGCAGTAGAGCCGCGCCGGCTCGCCGTAGAGCGGCAGGTTGCGCGCGATCGGGAGCGACGGGTCCGCCAGCACGAGGTGGGCCGGCTGGTTCTCCTCGTGGTTCGTGCCCGACAGGTACACCGACGACAGCTTGTCGAAGGAGAGCACCCCGTCCGGCTTCGGGTAGGCGATCGGCTTCACCTCGTCGAGCCGCTTCAGCGTGGCGTGGTCCGGCTTGCCGTGGGAGAGCGTGCCGAAGGGCGAGCCGCCGAACAGCTGCTGGCACCACATGTCGATGCCGCCGAGCGCCACGCCGGGCATGGTCCCGAAGCGCGACCACAGCGGCTTCACGTTGCGCACCCGGCGCAGGTCCGTGCCGATCGCCGAGGACCGCCACGCCGCCTCGTAGGACGACAGCTCGTCGTTGGCCCGGCCGGCGTCGAGCGCCTCAACGGCGTGCTCGGCCGCCATCATGCCGCTCAGGATCGCGTTGTGCGAGCCCTTGATGCGCGGCACGTTGACGAAGCCCGCCGCGCAGCCCACCAGCGCGCCGCCCGGGAAGCTGAGCTTCGGCACCGACTGCCAGCCCCCTTCCGTGATGGCGCGCGCCCCGTAGGCGATGCGCCGCCCGCCCTTCAGCGTGTCGGCCATCATCGGGTGCGTCTTGAAGCGCTGGAACTCGTCGAAGGGCGACAGCGTCGGGTTCTCGTAGTTGAGGTGGACCACGAAGCCCACGCTCACGAGGTTGTCCTCCATCCCGTACATGAAGGAGCCGCCGCCCGTGCGGTTGCCGAGCGGCCAGCCGAAGGAATGCTGCACGAGGCCGGCCTTGTGCGTCTCGGCCGGCACCTCCCACAGCTCTTTCAGGCCGATGCCGTATTTCTGGGGATCGCGCCCCGCGTCGAGCGCGAAGCGGCGGATCAGCGTCTTGGCCAGCGAGCCGCGGGCGCCCTCGGCCACCAGCACGTATTTGGCGCGCAGCTCCATGCCGCGCGTGTAGCCGTCCGTCACGGCGCCGTCCCGGCCGACGCCCATGTCGCCCGAGGCGACGCCCACCACCTCGCCTCGGCTGCCGTAGAGCACCTCGACGGCCGCGAAGCCGGGGTAGATGTCGACGCCGAGCGCCTCGGCCTGCCGGCCGAGGTAGCGGGCCACGTTGGCGAGCGAGCCCACGAAGTTGCCGTGGTTGCTCATCAGCTTGGGCATCAGGGCGTTGGGCAGCCGCAGGCCTCCCGCGGGCCCGAGGACGTAGAAGCGGTCGTCGCTGACCTCGACCGTGAGCGGGCGGTCATCGTGGGTCCGCCAGTCGGGGAGGAGCGCGTCGAGGCCCGCGGGGTCAACCACGACGCCGGACAGCACGTGGCTGCCGACCTCGGCGCCCTTCTCCAGCACCACGACGGCGAGGTCGGGCCGGAGCTGCTTCAGGCGGATGGCGCTGGCGAGGCCCGCGGGCCCGGCGCCCACCACCACCACGTCGAACTCCATCGCCTCGCGCGCCGGCGCCTCGAAGCCGCCCGCCGCGCCGTCGCGCTCCGCCATGTCGGTTGTTCGCTCTTCACTGCCGTCCGGACCCCGCCCGCGGAGCGGCCGAGGCGGTTTCCCGTGCGGGGAGCGCCCCTTCGGGCGCTCCGGTCGTGTCGTTCCGAGATGGCCGGCGCCGCGCCGGCCCGGCGCTACGGCATCCCGGCCCCTTCGGCCGGATGCAGCGTCACTGCATGATGCGGGGCGCGCCGACGTCGGCGCCGGACGGATCGAGCCCGTTCTGCTTCAGCAGGTTCGCGATGGTGCCGTCGGCGTGCATCTTGGCGATGCCGTCGTCCAGGGCTTCGCCGAGCGCCTTGTTGCCCTTGGTGTAGAGCAGGCCCGACTGGGCCGGCTCGACCGAGGACTGCACGCGCGGGTCGGGCTTCGACACCAGGATCTTGATGCCCGGATAGCCGCCCTTCTTCTGGGCGTAGACGCCCGTCGCGTAGCTGTCGACGCCGACGTCGATGCGCCCCGCCGCGAGGTCCTGCGCGAGCGCGACCGGGCTCGGGTAGAGGTGCAGGTTGCTGCCGAGCAGCTTCTGCAGCTCGGGCACCCAGTTGAAGCCCGACACGGTGCCGACCTGCTTGCCGATCAGGCCCTGCACGGTGTCGATGCCGTCCTTCGAGTAGATGCCCATCTGGTCGAGGTAGGTCGGCGCCGACACGTCGAGCACCTTGGCGCGGAGCTGGGTGCGGTACCAGTCGCCGCCCGAAACGTCGGCCTTGCCGGTGAGCACGTATTGGATGGCGGCCGCGGCGTCGACCACCACCGGCGCCACGGCGAGGCAGTTCTCGGCGGCGATCTTCTTGGCGATCTCGCTGTCGATGCCGCCGATGTCGCCGCCGGACGTGCCGGTGGTGAAGGGCGGGTACTCGTAGACCGCGACGGTGAGCTTGCCCGGCGCCACGGTGGGGAAGGTGTGGGCCGGCTTGCAGTCGGCCGCGAGAGCCGCCGTCGAGAGGCTCGCGGCCGCCGCGAGGGCGAGGGCCAGGGTTCTGGTGTTGGGCATCGTCGATTCGTCCAGGGGTTGGAAGGTGGGGCCGTCAGGCGGCGTGGCGGCCGAGCCGGCGTTCCAGGCCGGCGACCAGCAGGGTCGCCGGGATGCAGATCGCCGCGTAGAGCAGGCCGGCCAGCACGAGGATCGGCATGTAGGCGAAGGTCGTGGAGCCGATCGCGTAGGCCTGGCTGACGAGCTCGGGCAGCGCGATGGCGAAGCACAGCGAGGACGCCTGCAGCATCAGGATCGCGAAGCCGAGCAGCGCCGGCAGCGCCACGCGCAGGCCCTGCGGCAGGATCACGAAGCGCAGCTCGTCGAGCCGCGTGAAGCCGATCGCGGCGGCGGCCTCCTTCTGGCCGTGCGGCACGGCTTCGAGACCGGCGCGGATGATCTCGCTCGTGTAGGCTCCGGTGCACCACGCGAAGGCGAAGCTCGCCGCCGTGAAGGAGGACAGCGACAGGCCGGCCGACGGCAGGCCGAAATAGGCGAACTGGAGCAGGATCAGCACCGGGGCGCCGCGGCCCACCTCGACCACCCCGAGGGCGAGCCAGTGCGGCAGCGGCGAGCGGGCCTGGACGCCGAGCGCCAGCAGCAGGCCCAGGGGGACGCCGAACAGCAGCCCCACGCTCGTCACCTCGACGCTGACCTTGAGCCCGTCGAGCAGCGAGGGGAGCCACTCGGCCCAGAAGGAGAGGAGGCCGATCATCGGGCCACCGCGGCGCGCATGCGCAGGTCGGCCCAGCGCGCCGCGAAGGCGATCGGCAGGCTGATGGCGATGTAGAGGGCGCCGGCGATCGCGAAGACGTCGAGCCCGTGGAAGGTGCGCTGGGACATGTGGTAGGCCTGGAAGGCGATCTCGCCGACGCCGATCGTGGAGGCCACGGCCGAGTCCTTGAGGAGGCCGATCACGTAGGTGGCGGCCGACGGCAGGGCGATGCGCAGCAGCTGCGGGCCGATCACGTCGGCGAAGCGCGAGCGGGCCGGCAGGTTCAGCACCGCCGCGGCCTCCCACTGGCCGGAATGCACGGCCGCGAGGGCGCCCCGGTAGATCTCGGCCATGTTGGCCGCGGTGATGAGCCCGAGGCCGGCGACCGCGGCCGTGAAGGGGCCGACCGGCACGTAGTCGCTGCCGATGCCGAAGAAGATCACGAACAGCCACACGATCGGCGGGATCGCGCGGAAGGTGAGGATGACGGCGCCGCCGACGAAGCGCAGCGGGGCCGAGGGCGCCATCCTCAGGCCGCAGAGCGCGAGGCCGAGCACGGCGCCGATGGCGAAGGACAGGGCCGTGAGGGCCAGCGTCCAGGGGATGCCGGCCGCGATGCCGAGGAAGATCTCGCCGGTCATCGGTCCTTCACCGCGTTGAGGAAGCGGCGGGCCCGCTCGGTCTGGGGCGCGCGCATCAGCTCGCGGCTCGGGCCCTGCTCGACGATGCGCCCGTCCGCCATGATGATCACGCGGTCCGACACGGTCTCGGCGAAGTGCATCTCGTGGGTCACGACGATCATCGTCATGCCGCCCTCGGCCAGCTCGCGCATCACGGCGAGCACTTCGAGGCCGAGCTCGGGGTCGAGCGCCGAGGTCGGCTCGTCGAACAGCATCAGCTGCGGGTCGAGCGCCAGGGCGCGCGCGATGGCGATGCGCTGCTGCTGCCCGCCCGAACAGCGGGCCGGGTACTGGTCAGCCTTGTTGGCGAGCCCCACGCGGCCGAGCAGGTCCATGGAGCGGGCGTCGGCCTCGGCGCGGCTGCGGCCGAGCACGCGCTCCTGGGCGAGCGACACGTTGCGCAGCACCGTGAGGTGCGGGAACAGGTTGAAGGACTGGAACACCATGCCGACGGCGCGGCGGAGCTGGTTCAGCTCGCGACGCGACGGGCTGTGGCCCGCCTCGATGGTCACGCCGCCGAGGGTCACGCGGCCGCTGGTCGGCGGCTCGAGCTGGTTGATGCAGCGGAGCAGGGTGCTCTTGCCCGACCCGCTCGGCCCGATGATGGCGACGACCTCGCCGGCCCGCATCGTCATGTGGATGTCGTCGAGCACGGTGATGGGCCCGAACCGCTTGCCGACGGCATCGACCTTCAACATCGGCTCGCGCGGCAGGACCGCGACCTCGGCCGCACGTATCTCGGGCTGGAGAGTCATCGCAATGCTCGCTCCCATGGCGGCCCTGTGCATCGTGGGCTCCTGTGATGCGACAAGCTAGCACAGTTTTTTCGACGCGATCAAACACTGTTTGGAATTCTTCGCGTTCAGAAGCCGTGGATATCTCTTTTTCTGCCCGGTTTTTCCGAGATCGCCGCTCCGGATTACTGAAACGGACGCCGATAGCGCGGCGGATGACGCGCCACACCGGCCACGGCTCGACGATTATTGTTGTGATTACGACGGGGCGACGTGAGATCTGCTTACGCCATGGGCGCGAGATCATCCTTTCATCGTCGGCCGGCCCTGATTGCGCTCTGGATGGGCAGTCTCGCTCCGCTCGCCGTGGTCAGCACTCCGGCAGGTTGACGGCCAGCCCGCCGAGGCTGGTTTCCTTGAACTTGTGGCTCATCTCGAGCCCGGTCTGGCGCATCGCCTCGATGCAGTTGTCGAGCGGCATGACGTGCGAGCCGTCCCCGCGGAGCGCCAGCGAGGCCGCCGCCACCGCCTTGATGGCGCCGATGCCGTTGCGCTCGATGCAGGGCACCTGCACGAGGCCCGCCACGGGGTCGCAGGTCATGCCGAGGTGGTGTTCCAGCGCGATCTCGGCCGCGTTCTCGACCTGCTCGGGCGTGCCGCCCAGCACGGCGCAGAGCCCCGCCGCCGCCATGGCGGCCGCCGAGCCGACCTCGCCCTGGCACCCCGCCTCGGCGCCCGAGATCGAGGCGTTGTGCTTGATGAGGCCGCCGACCGCGGCCGCGGTCAGCAGGAAGTCCGAGATCCGCTCGCGGCTCGCCCCGACGCAATGGTCGAGGTAGTAGCGCAGCACGGCGGGCACGACGCCGGCCGCGCCGTTGGTGGGCGCCGTGACCACCACCCCGCCGGCCGCGTTCTCCTCGTTGACCGCCAGCGCGTAGACGCTGAGCCAGTCCGAGGCGACGTGCGGCTGGGCGAGGTTGGTGCCGCGCTCGCGCTCGAGCTGCGCGCGGATGCGCCCGGCGCGCCGCTTCACCCGGAGGCCGCCGGGCAGCTCGCCCTCGCGGACGAGCCCGCGCTCGATGCAGGCGTCCATGGTCGCCCACACGCGGGCGAGGCCGGCCTCGACGGCCTCGGGCGCGCGGTCGGCGCCCTCGTTGGCGCGCTTCATGGCGGCGACCGACAGGCCGCTCGCCCGCGCCATGCGCAGCATGGCGGCCGCGGTCGCGAAGGGGTACGGCCAGCGCGACACCTCCTCGGCGGCCGCCGACACCGCGGCCGCGGGGGCGTCGCGCTCCGCCGCCGTCACGACGAAGCCGCCCCCGATCGAATAATAGGTTTCGGACAGGACGGGGTCGCCGGTCCCGTCGAGGGCCGCGAAGACGAGGCCGTTGGCGTGGCCGGGCAGCGGCGGCCCGTAGTCGAACACGATGTCGCGCGCGGGGTCGAAGCGCAGGCCCGGCAGGCCCGCCGGCGCGAGGCGGTGCGCTTCGGCGAGTTCGGCGAGCTCCCGCTCGGCCGCCGCGCCGTCGAGGTCGGCCGGCCGGTGGCCGAGCAGGCCGAGCGCCACGGCGCGGTCGGTCGCGTGGCCGCGGCCCGTGAAGGCCAGCGAGCCGTGCAGCGTGACGCGGACCGCGCGCGCCGCGGGCCCCGCCGCCGAGCCGCGCAGGAGGTCGAGGAAGTCGGCCGCCGCCGTCATCGGCCCCATGGTGTGGGACGAGGACGGGCCGACGCCGATCTTGAAGACGTCGAAGACGCTGAGGAACATGGGGGGCCCCGTTGCGAAGGGGGCCGGCGCGCCGGCCCCCGCGCGCTCAGCGGTAGATCGGAAAGCGGCGGCACAGCTCCGACACCTCGGCGAGGACGGAGCGCTCCACGGCGGCGTCCCCGTCCGGCCCGGCCGCCGCCAGCGCGTCGACGACTTTGAGGATCAGCTCGCCGACGCGGCGGAACTCGGCCTCGCCGAAGCCGCGCGTGGTGCCGGCCGAGGTGCCGAGGCGCACGCCCGAGGTCACGGCCGGCTTCTCGGGGTCGAACGGGATCGCGTTCTTGTTGCAGGTGAGCCCGGCGCGCTCGAGGGCCTTCTCGGCGTCCTTGCCCTTCACGCCCTTCGGGCGGAGGTCGACCAGCACCATGTGGCAGTCGGTGCCGCCCGACACGATGGCGAGGCCGCCGTCCACCAGCGTGCGGGCCAGCGTGCGGGCGTTGTCGATCACCGCCGCGGCGTAGGCCCTGAACTCGGGCCGCAGCGCCTCGCCGAAGGCCACGGCCTTGGCGGCGACGACGTGCATCAGCGGGCCGCCCTGGTTGCCGGGGAAGACGGCCGAGTTGAACGTCTTGGCGAGGGCCTCGTCGTTCGTCAGGATCATGCCGCCGCGCGGGCCGCGCAGGGTCTTGTGCGTGGTGGTGGTCACCACGTGGGCGTGGGGCAGCGGGTCGGGATAGAGCCGGGCCGCCACGAGGCCGGCGTAGTGGGCCATGTCGACCATCAGCACGGCTCCGACCTCGTCGGCGATGTGCCGGAAGGCCCCGAAGTTGATGGCGCGCGGGTAGGCGGAGGCGCCGGCGACGATCAGCTTGGGCCGCGCCTCGCGCGCCTTGAGGAGCAGCGCGTCGTAGTCGATGAGCTGGTCAGAGGCGCGCACCTCGTAGCTCACTGCGTCGAACCACTTGCCCGACATGGTGACGGGCGAGCCGTGGGTGAGGTGGCCGCCGTGGGCGAGCGACATGCCCATGATGCGGTCGCCGGGCCGGAGCAGCGCCAGGAACACCGCCTGGTTGGCCTGGGCGCCGGAATGGGGCTGGACGTTGGCGAAGCGCGCGCCGAACAGCGCCTTGGCGCGCTCGATCGCCAGCGTCTCCACCTCGTCGACGTGGTCGCAGCCGCCGTAGTAGCGCCGGCCGGGATAGCCTTCCGCGTATTTGTTGGTCAGCACGGAGCCCTGCGCCCGGAGCACGTCGGCCGAGACGATGTTCTCGGAGGCGATGAGCTCGATCTGGCCGGCCTGGCGGTCGTATTCGCGCCCGATCGCGCCGGCGACCTCGGCGTCGGCGAGCGGCTTGTCCAAGTCGAAGTTCAGCATGGGCGTGGTCCTCCGAGAGTTCAGGGCGGCGGGTTCAGATGTCGAGCGCGACCTCGCGGCTCACCGCGTCGAGCAGGCCCCAGACGTGGGACGCGAAGGACTGCCACACCTCGACGCGGTAGTGGTCGGGCCCGTGCTTGACGAGCACGACCGCGGCCCTGTCGAAGATCGTGCGCGTGCAGGAGCCGGCCGGCATGGCGCCGAGGTCGAGCGCGCAGGCGGCGCTCAGCATCTGCTCGGCCGCGGGGCCGATGACCTCGATGCCGACGTCGCGGTGGCTGGTCTCGACCAGGCTGTGCGGGGCGCCGAGCCCGGCGAAGCCCTGCCGCACCGCCTCGGCCTCGCCGGCCGGCGCGATGATCGCCCACTCGTCCGGGCCGAGGCACAGGGCGGTGCGCCCGCCCGCCGCGGCGACGCTGCCGATCCGCCCCGCGAGCGACACGCCGAGCGCGCGCCCCGCCGCCTCGCGGTCCGCCGCCCCCACCCGCAGGCTGAAGCGGGCGCAGTCCTCGGCGGCGCGCACCGTCGCGCGCCGCCCCGCCTCGATCGCGCGCCGCCCCGACAGGGCGTTGCGCTGCTCCAAAGCTCGCGTGACCATGACCATCTCCCTCAGGCCGCCAGCCGCGCGTTCTCGGGGTCGACGAAGACGCAGCCGGTGACCGTCGCCTCCAGCACCGCGCCCGGCATGGGCACGTAGATCGTGCCGCCGTCGCGGGCGCGGCCGCCCTCGATCACCGCCATGGCGATCGAGCGCCCGAGCTCCTCGCTCCAGTAGGACGAGGTGACGTGGCCGATCATGGTCGCCGGGACGGGGCCGTTCGGGTCGGCGACGATCTGCGCGCCCTCCTCCAGCACCACCTTCGGGTCCTTGGTGAGCAGGCCGACGAGCTGCTTGCGGTTCGCCTTCAGCATGTCGGGGCGCGTGAGCGAGCGCTTGCCGACGAAGTCGGGCTTGGCCTTGCCGACCGCCCAGCCGAGGCCGGCGTCGTCGGGCGTCAGCGTGCCGTCCGTGTCCTGGCCCACGATGATGTAGCCCTTCTCGGCGCGCAGCACGTGCATGGTCTCGGTGCCGTAGGGCACGATGCCGTGCGCCTGGCCCGCGGCGTGGATCGCCTCCCAAACGGCGCGGCCGTGGCGGGCCGGCACGTTGACCTCGAAGCCGAGCTCGCCCGTGAAGCTCACCCGGAACAGCCGGGTCGGCACGCCGCAGATCGTGCCCTCGGCCACCGCCATGTGCGGGAAGGCCTCCGGGTCGAGGTCGATGCCCTCGACCAGCGGCGCCAGCACGTCGCGCGCCCTGGGGCCGTTCAGCGCGATCACGGCCCACTGCTCCGTGGTCGAGGTGAGCCACACCTTGAGGTCCGGCCACTCGGTCTGGAGGTAGTCCTCCATCATGTTGAGGACGCGCGCGGCGCCGCCCGTCGTGGTGGTGACGTGGAAGCGGTCCTCGGCGAGGCGGCCCACCACGCCGTCGTCGCGGATGAAGCCGTCCTCGCCCAGCAGCAGGCCGTAGCGGCAGCGGCCGACGCCGAGCTTCAGCCACGCGTTTGTGTACATGCGGTTCATGAAGGCCGCCGCGTCCGGCCCCACGACCTCGATCTTGCCGAGCGTGGAGGCGTCGAACATGCCGACCGCGCTCCGGACAGCGCGGCATTCGCGCTTCACGGCGGCGTGCATGTCCTCGGTCCCTCGCGGGAAGTAGCGGGCGCGGCGCCACAGCGCCACGGGCTCGAAGGCGGCGCCCTGCGCCTCGGCCCAGGCGTCGATGGGCGTGCGCCGCGTCACCTCGAACAGGTCGCCGCGGTTGTAGCCCGCGAAGGCCCCGAAGGTGGTCGGCGTGTAGGGCGGCCGGAAGGTCGTCAGGCCGACCGTCGGGGCCGGGCGCTTCAGGGCGTCGGCCGCGATGGCGAGGCCGTTGATGTTGGACGTCTTGCCCTGGTCGGTCGCCATGCCGTTGGTGGTGTAGCGCTTGATGTGCTCGACCGACCGGAAGCCCTCGCGCACGGCGAGGCGGATGTCCTTCGCCAGCACGTCGTTCTGGAAGTCGACGAAGGCCTTGGCGAAGGACGGGTTCCTGTCGGTCGGCAGGTCGCGCGGCGCGACCCCGGCCATCGAGCCGTCGTGGTCGACCGCGAAGGGGCGGGCCTCGGCCGCGAAGCCCGCATCGGTCGCCGCGGCGGCGCCCGCCGCGGCGCCATCGGCGAGTGCTGTGGCGAGGCCGAAGCGGCCCGCACCGGCGCCGGCGACGCGGCAGTCCTCGGTCGGCTTGCCGGGCAGGAAGGCCTGGCCCTCCTCGTCCCAGTCGAGCTTGCCGCCGGTGTGCGAGAACAGGTGCACGCTCGGCGTCCAGCCGCCCGACATCAGCAGGCAGTCGCAGGCGACCCAGCGCCCGCGGCCGGCCTCGCCCCAGGCCGCGACCGGGTTGACCCGCACGGCGGAGACGCGCAGCCGGCCCCGCGTGCCGGTGACGGTGCCGCCCAGCACGACCTCGATACCGAGGCGGCGCGCCTCGGCGATCAGCCGCTCGTCGACCTGCGGGCGCACGTCGACGATGACAGCGACCGTCGTCCCGGCGCGGGCGAGGTCGAAGGCGGCGTCCCAGGCGGAATCGTTGGAGGTGGCCACGGCGGCGCGGTCGCCCACCCGCACGCCGTAGCGGTTGAGGTAGGTGCGGGCGGCGCCGGCCAGCATCACGCCCGGACGGTCGTTGCCGTCGAACACCAGCGGCCGCTCGATGGCGCCCTGCGCCAGCACGACCTGCTTGGCGCGCACCTTCCACAGCCGCTCGCGCGGGGCGCCGGCCGGCACGGAGGCCATGTGGTCGGTGAGGCGCTGGCACAGGCCGACGAGGTTCTGGTGGTAGTAGCCCACCGCGGTGGTGCGGGTCAGCACGGTGGCGTTGGGCAGGGCCGCCAGCGCGGCGAGGCTTTCCGCCAGCCAGTCCCAGGCCGGGCGGCCGTCGATGCGCGCCTCCGGGTCGGACAGCAGCCAGCCGCCGACCTCCGCGCCCTCGTCGACCAGGACCGTGCGCGCGCCGCTCCTGGCGGCCGCCAGGGCGGCCGACAGGCCGGCCGCGCCGCCGCCGACCACGAGCACGTCGCAGTGGGCGAAGCGGCTGGCGTAGCTGTCGGGGTCGGATTCGGACGGGGCCTTGCCGAGGCCGGCGGCGCCGCGGATCACCGGCTCGTAGACCTTCTTCCAGAAGGACTTCGGCCACATGAAGGTCTTGTAGTAGAAGCCGGCAGAGAACAGCATGTACAGGCTGTCGTTCACGGCGCCGACGTCGGTGCGCAGGTTCGGCCAGCGGTTCTGGCTCTCGGCGCGGAAGCCGTCGAACACTTCGGCGAGGGTCGCGCGGGTGTTGGGCTCGAAGCGCCCGCCGCCGCGGTCCGTGCCGACGAGGGCGTTGGGCTCCTCGCAGCCCGCCGCCAGGATGCCGCGCGGCCGGTGGTACTTGAACGACCGGCCGACGAGGTGGACGCCGTTGGCGAGCAGCGCCGAGGCGAGCGTGTCGCCCTGCCGCCCGGTGAGCCTTTCCCCGTCGAAGGTGAACGACACGGTGCGGCGGCCGTCGAGGCGGCCGCGGCCCGGCACGCGGAAGCGCTCGGCCCCGGCGGCGGGCGCGCCGGCCCCGGCGTGGGCGTCCGGGACGACGTCGGCGCGGTCGGCGACGCGGTAGCTGGTCATCGTCCGATCTCCCGGGCCTCGGCGGCCGGGCGCGCCTGGCCGGCCGGATAGGTGGCGAAGAACTTGTCCGTGACGGTGTCGCGCACGGCATTGAAGAAGCGGCCGCAGCCGTGCAGGTGGCGCCAGCGCTCGTAGTGGGTGCCGCGCGGGTTCGAGCGGACGTAGAGGTGGTCGCGCCATTCCTCGTCGCTGAGCGACGACGGGTCGGCGGGGCGGACGAGGTGCGCCTCGCCCGCGTAGGCGAACTCGAGCTCCGGCCGGGCGGCCTCGCAATAGGGGCAGGTGATGAGCAGCATGGCGGGAACCCTCAGTGCGCCACGGCCGCGGCGGCGGCCTCGTCGATGAGGCGGCCGGTGGTGAAGCGCTCGATCATGTAGGGGGCGTTGATCGGGTGCGGCTCGTCGCGCGCCACCGTGTGGGCGAAGACGTGGGCCGAGCCGGGCGTGGCCTTGAAGCCGCCCGTGCCCCAGCCGCAGTTGACGTAGAGGCCCGGCACCGGCGTCTTGGCGATGATGGGCGAGCGGTCCGGGGTGACGTCGACGATGCCGCCCCATTTGCGCAGCATGCGCATGCGGGTGAAGATCGGGAACACCTCGCAGATCGACGCCAGCGTGTGCTCGATCAGCGGCAGGCCGCCGCGCTGGCTGTAGGACACGTACTGGTCCGTGCCCGAGCCGATCACGAGCTCGCCCTTGTCGGACTGGCTGATGTAGGCGTGCACGGTGTTGGACATGACGATGCAGGGGAAGACCGGCTTGACGGGCTCGGACACCAGCGCCTGCAGGGGATAGCTTTCGAGCGGCATGCGCACGCCCGCCGTGTTCATCACCACCGAGGTGTTGCCGGCCGCCACCACCGCGACCTTCTTGGCGCGCACGAAGCCGCGCGCCGTCTCGACGCCCTGCACGGCGCCCGACAGGTCGCGGCGGATGCCGAGCACGGGGCAGTTCTGGACGATGTCGACGCCGCGCGCCGCGGCGCCGCGGGCGTAGCCCCAGGCCACCGCGTCGTGGCGGGCGACGCCGGCGCGCCGCTGCAGGGCGGCGCCGACCACGGGATAGCGGGCGTTGGCGGCGATGTTGAGCGGCGGGCAGAACTCCTTCGCCTGGCTCGGCGTCAGCCACTCGTTGTCGATGCCGTTCAGGCGGTTCGAGTGGATGTGGCGCTTGAAGCTCTGCTCGTCGTGCACCGTGTGGGCCAGCATCATGCAGCCGCGCTGGGAGAACATGACGTTGTAGTTGAGCTCCTGCGTGAGCCCTTCCCACATCTTCATCGCGTGCTCGTAGAGGCGCGCGCTCTCGTCGTAGAGGTAGTTGGAGCGGATGATGGTGGTGTTGCGGCCCGTGTTGCCGCCTCCTAACCAGCCCTTGTCGATCACCGCCACGTTGGTGATCCCGTGCTCCTTGGCGAGGTAGTAGGCCGTGCCGAGGCCGTGGCCGCCGGCGCCGACGATGACGACGTCGTATTCGTCCTTGAGCTCGGCGTCGGGCCACTGGGCGCGCCAGCCCTTGTTGCCGCCGACGGCCTTGGCGACGATGGCGGGGAAGGAGAAGCGGTCCATGGCGGGCTCCGTGGCGTCGTTGGACGAGGCGTATCGCCGCCCGGCCCCGCGGGACAGGACGGACACGACATGCCAGGATGACGTTCGCGACAGGTCTGAGAAGAATCGATGACGCAACCTGGGAAGGATCTGGGCGCCCGCGGGCGGGACAGCCAGCCGCGCCTCCGCGTCGGGTTCATCCTGGCGCGGCGCTTCACGCTCTGCGCCTTCGCCAACTTCGTCGACGTGCTCCGGCTCGCGGCGGACGAGGGGGACCGCAGCCGGCCGATCCTGTGCCGCTGGAGCGTGCTGTCCGACACGATGAGCGCGGTCGTGTCGAGCTGCGGGGTCGCGGTGCAGCCCAACGCGCGCCTGTCGGACCCGCGCGCCTTCGACTACGTCGTGGTGGTGGGCGGGCTCATCGACGAGATGGACAACCTGAGCGCGGGCACGCTCGCCTTCCTCAAGGCGGCCGCGGCCGCGCGGGTCCCGCTGGTGGGCGTGTGCACCGGCGCGCTCATCCTGCACCGGGCCGGCCTGATGGGCGGCTACCGCTGCTGCGTCAGCTGGTTCCACCACGCCGACTTCCTGGAGCAGTTCGAGGGGCTCGTGCCGGTGTCGGACCAGATCTACGTGATCGACCGCGACCGGCTGACCTGCTCGGGCGGCGCGAGCTCGGCGCATCTCGCGGCCCACCTCGTCGAGCGCCACGTCGGCGAGGCGGCGGCGCACAAGAGCCTGCGCATCATGATCATCGACCAGGTGCTGGCCGGCGAGAAGTCGCAGCCGGGCACGCGGCTCGACCTCGTCACCACGGACGAGACGGCCAGGCGGGCGATGCTGCACATGCACCGCAACATCGAGGCGCCGCTGTCCATCGACGAGGTCGCGCGCCGCATCGGCATGAGCCGCCGCAGCCTCGAACGCCACTTCGACAAGGCCCTCGGCTGCTCGCCGAGCGACTGCTACCTCGAGATGCGGCTCGACCAGGCCGACATGCTGCTGCGCACGACGCGGCAGACCGTGGCGGCGATCGCGGCCTCGACCGGCTTCTGCGACACGTCCCACCTCGCGCGCGCCTTCAAGCGCCACCGCGGCGTCGTCCCGACGGACCTGCGGCGCACCCCCTGACGGCACGCCCCGCGCGCGGCTTGTGCGCCCCGCCCGTGTCGCGAAGATCCTGCCCGGCCGGCGTCTGCATCCCGAGGGCGCCGAAACGCGTGGGCTATGTCTCGCCCGTCGGCAGCGGCCGAATCCGCGCGGAAGTGCCGCGGATCGGCGGGCGCTCAGGCGGCCGCCCCGGCGGACGCGCCGCCGGCCGCCTCAAGGTCCGCCCCGCGCCGACGAACGATCGAACTCGAGGAGCGTCGCATGCCGGAATCCGAGTGGGTTCTCAATCTGTCCTGCAAGGACCGGCCGAGGATCGTCTCCTCCGTCACCAACGCCCTGGCCCTGCTCGGCGCCAACATCGCCGAAAGCGCCCAGTTCTGGGACCGCACGAACCAGAGCTTCTTCATGCGCATCGCCTTCACGGCGTCGGAAGGGCTCGGGCGGCAGGCGCTCGACGCCGTGTTCACGCCGATGTCGGCCGAGTTCGACATGGCGACGACGATCACGCGGCGCTCGGACGTGCCCCGCATCATCATCATGGTGTCGAAGTTCGACCACTGCCTCGAACACCTGCTCTACCAGATCCGGGTCGGCTGGCTGAACGTGCGGGTCGTGGCGATCGTGTCGAACCACGAGACCGCCCGCGGCTCCGCGGACCACGCCGGCATCCCGTTCCACCTCCTGCCGGTCGACAAGTCCAACAAGGCCGAGCAGGAGGCCCGGCTGCTCGACATCTACCGCGACACGGACGCCGAGCTGATCGTCCTCGCGCGCTACATGCAGGTCCTGTCGAACGAGCTGTCGCAGGAGCTCTACGGCCGGGTCATCAACATCCACCACTCGTTCCTGCCGAGCTTCAAGGGGGCCAAGCCCTACCACCAAGCCTTCGACAGGGGCGTGAAGCTGATCGGCGCGACGGGCCACTACGTCACGCCTGACCTCGACGAGGGCCCGATCATCGAGCAGGAAGCGGAGCGGGTCACGCACGCGCTGTCGGCGGACGACCTCGTCGCCGTGGGCCGGGACATCGAGGCGCGCGTGCTGGCGCGCGCCGTGAAGCTCCACGTCGAGCGCCGGGTGATGCTCAACGGCCGCAAGACGGTGGTGCTGTGAGCCGGCCCTCGGGCGACGCGGCGCCGGGGGCGCGCCTCATCGACGGCCGCGGGCTCGCGGACCGCATCGTCGCGGAGGTGCGGGCCGGGGTGGAGGACGGCCGGCGGCGGACGGGGTCGGTCCCCGGCCTCGCCGTGGTCCTCGTCGGGGGCAACCCGGCCAGCCACATCTACGTGGAGGCCAAGCTGCGCAAGGCCCGCGAGGCCGGCATCGACACCTTCGAGCACCGGTTCGACGACATCGACGAGGCCGGGCTGCTCCGCCTGATCGAGCGGCTGAACCGCGACCGGCGCGTCAGCGGCATCCTGGTCCAACTGCCGCTCCCGCCCCACGTGGACCGCCGCCGCGTCCTGTCGGCGGTGTCGCCCGACAAGGACGCGGACGGCTTCCATCCCGAGAACCAGGGGCGCCTCTTCACCGACGCGCCGGGCGTCGTGCCCTGCACGCCCCGGGGATGCCTCGACCTCATCCGGCGCGAGGTGCCCTCGCTCGAAGGGCTCGACGCCGCCGTGGTCGGCGCGTCCAGCATCGTCGGGCGCCCCATGGCGGCCCTGCTGCTGAACCAGGGCTGCACCGTGTCGGTGGGCCACAAGGCCAGCCGCGACCTGCCGGCCCTCACCCGGCGGGCCGACGTCCTCGTCGTCGCGGCCGGCCAGCCCGGCCTCGTGCGGCGGGACTGGGTGAAGCCGGGCGCTGTGGTGGTCGACGTCGGGATCTCGCGCGTGACGGATCCGGTCCTGGGCAGCCGCATCGTCGGCGACGTGGCCTTCGACGAGGTGCGCGAGGTGGCGGGCGCGATCACCCCCGTGCCCGGCGGCGTCGGCCCCATGACGGTGGCCATGCTGATGGCCAACACGCTCGACCTGTTCCTCGGGGCGGCCGGGGAGCGCGGCGCCGCGGCCCTCCTGTGCCAGGGATAGGCGGCGGCCGCGACGCCGGATGTCGTGAAAATCCGGGCGCCCTGGCGCATGGCTCCTGCCGGGTCGCGGCGGGCCGGATATAGTGCGGGCCATCGGCGTCCCGGCCCCGGTGCGGGCCGGGCGCCCGAGGCCAGGCGGGCAGGGACGCGGTCCCCCCGTCCTCATGTCGGACGATGGAACGGCGACGGAGACGTCATGAAGATCCTGGTGCCCGTCAAGCGGGTGGTCGACTACAACGTGAAGATCCGGGTGAAGCCGGACGGCTCGGGCGTGGACCTGGCCAACGTCAAGATGGCGATGAACCCCTTCGACGAGATCGCGGTCGAGGAAGCGCTGCGCCAGAAGGAGGCCGGCAGGGCCAGCGAGGTCGTGGTGGTGTCGATCGGCCCCGCGCAGGCGGTCGAGACGCTGCGCACCGGCCTCGCCATGGGGGCCGACCGCGGCATCCACGTCAAGACCGACGCTCCGCCCGAGCCGCTCGCGGTCGCCAAGGTCCTCGCTGCCGTGTGCAGGGCCGAGGAGCCGGGCGTCGTGATCATGGGCAAGCAGGCCATCGACGACGACTGCAACCAGACCGGCCAGATGCTGGCCGCGCTGCTCGGCTGGGGCCAGGGCACCTTCGCGTCCCGGCTCGTGCTCGGCGCGGGCGAGGCCGAGGTCACCCGCGAGGTGGACGGCGGCGCCCAGACCGTGACGCTGAGGCTGCCCGCGGTGGTGACCACCGACCTGCGGCTCAACGAGCCGCGCACGCGTCGCTGCCCAACATCATGAAGGCCAAGAAGAAGCCGGTCGACGCCCGGACGCCCGACGACTTCGGCGTGGACGTGACGCCGCGCCTCGCCGTGCTGAAGACCGTGGAGCCGCCGCCGCGCCAGGGCGGCGCCAAGGTGGGCTCGGTGGCCGAGCTCGTGGGCAAGCTGCGTGAGACGGGGGTGATCCGATGACGGTTCTCGTGCTGGCCGAACAGAAGGACGGCGTGCTCAACGAGGTGACGGCGCGGGCGCTGACGGCGGCGAAGCAGATCGCCGACGCGGCGGCCGGCGACGCCGTGCACGTGCTGGTGACCGGCCGCGGGGCCGCAGAGGCCGCGCGGGCGGCGGCGCAGCTCGACGGGGTGGGCAAGGTGCACGTGGCCGAGGGCGGCGCGCTCGACCACGGCCTCGCCGAGCCGGCCGCGGCGCTGCTGGTGAGGCTCGCCGACCACCACAAGACCATCGTGGCGCCCGGCACGGCGGCCGCCAAGAACGTCATGCCGCGGCTCGCGGCGCTGCTCGACGTCATGCAGGTGTCGGAGATCACGCGCGTTGTGTCGTCCGACACGTTCGAGCGGCCGATCTACGCCGGCAACGCGATCCAGACGGTGCGGAGCGCCGACCCCGTGAAGGTCGTGACGGTGCGCACGGCGGCCTTCGCGGCGACGCCGTCCGGCACCGCTGCGGCGCCGGTCGAGGCCATCGACGCGTCCGCGATCGCGTCGGACCTGTCGCGGTTCGGGGGCGAGGAGCTGGCGAAGTCGGACCGCCCGGAGCTGACGTCGGCCAAGGTGATCGTGTCGGGCGGGCGGGCGATGGGCAAGGCGGAGAACTTCAAGACCTACCTCGAGCCGATCGCGGACAAGCTCGGGGCGGCGATGGGCGCCTCGCGCGCGGCGGTGGACGCGGGGCTCGCGCCGAACGACTGGCAGGTGGGGCAGACCGGCAAGGTTGTGGCGCCGGAGCTCTACATCGCGGTGGGGATCTCGGGGGCGATCCAGCACCTGGCGGGCATGAAGGACTCCAAGGTCATCGTGGCCATCAACAAGGACGAGGACGCGCCGATCTTCCAGGTGGCGGACTACGGGCTCGTGGGCGACCTGTTCACCATCCTGCCCGAACTCGACGCGGCGCTCGCCGAGGGCTGACGGGGCGGGCGGCCGCGAGGCCGCCATCAGGGACGTGACAGCCCGGCGCGTCCGCGCCCCGCGCGAGAGCGGCGCGGGCGCGCCGGATCATCCAGAACGCGGGAGGGTTTAGCGGTGGCAGCATTTCCTCAGAAGGCCAGGGTGGTGATCGTCGGCCTCGGCGGCATCGTGGGCGCGTCGGTGGTCCACCACCTCGTCGAGCGGGGCTGGGACGACATCGTCGGCATCGACAAGTCCGGCATCCCGACCGACATCGGCTCGACCGCCCACGCGTCCGACTTCTGCTACTCGACCAGCCACGACTTCCTGTCCTGCTGGACCACGCTCTACTCCATCGACTTCTTCGACCGCATGGGCCACTACGCCCGCGTCGGCGGCATCGAGGTGGCCCGCGTCGGCGACGACGAGCGGATGAAGGAGATCCGGCGCAAGGTGTCGTCCGGCAAGGCCTTCGGCACGCGCGCGCGGCTGATGGAGCCGGACGAGGTCAAGGCCAAGTTCCCGCTGATCGAGGAGAGCATGGTCCAGGGCGGGCTGTGGGATCCCGACGCCGGGCTCGTCGTGCCGCGCTCGCAGACGGTCGCCGGCCTCCTCGTCGACGCGGCCGAGAAGTCCGGCAAGCTCCGCGCCTTCGCCAACACGGCCGCGACCTCGCTCGTGTTCGAGGGCGGCCGCGTCGCGGGCGTCGTCACCGAGCGCGGCACGGTCATGGCCGACCACGTCGTGGTCTGCGCGGGCCTGTGGGGCCGCATGGTGGCCGAGATGGCGGGCGAGGACCTGCCCGTGATGCCGATCGACCACCCGCTGATGTTCTTCGGGCCCTTCAAGGAGTTCGAGAACACGGGCCTCGACATCGGCTGGCCGCTGCTGCGCGACCAGGGCAACTCCGCCTACATGCGCGACACGGGCGACCCCACGACGGCCGAGGGCGGCATGATCGAGTGGGGCTACTACGAGGAGCACGCCCCGCGCCTCGTCCACCCGCGCGAGCTGCTCGGCAAGGCCGAGGCCCGCCTGTCGCCGTCCCAGCGCGACCTCGACATGGAGCAGGTGCTCACCCCGCTCGAGCGGGCCATCGAGCTGACGCCCATCCTCGGCGAGCTCGGCTACGACGAGCGCCGCTCCTTCAACGGCCTCCTCCAGGTGACGACCGACGGCAACGCCATGGTGGGCGAGAGCCGGAAGCACCGCGGCCTGTGGTACTGCGTCGGCGTGTGGGTGAAGGACGGGCCCGGCATGGGCAAGCTCCTCGCCGACTGGATGACGGACGGCCGCACCTCGATCGACCACGCCCGCATCGACGTGTCGCGCTTCTACCCGCACCAGCTCGAGGCCGGCTTCATCGCCGACCGCTGCGGCGAGGCGGCCCAGAAGGTGTACAACCCCGGCATCCACCCGCGCGAGCCCTTCAGCCAGGGGCGCGACGTGCGGCGCTCGCCCTTCCACGAGCGCGAGAAGGCGCTCGGCGGCCACTTCATGGAGCTCGGCGGCTGGGAGCGCGCCCACGGCTACGCCGCCAACGCGCACCTCATCGAGCGCTACGGCAATCGCGTGCCGGTGCGCGCCGACGAGTGGGACAACCGCCACTTCTGGCGCGTGTCCAACGCCGAGCAGCTCGCCATGAGCGAGGACTGCGGGCTCATCAACCTGTCCCACTTCGCGATCATCGACGTCGAGGGGCCCGACCACCTCGCCCTGATGGAGTGGGTCTGCGCCGCGAAGATCGGCGGCGACGCCAACGTCGGCAAGGGCATCTACACGCACTTCCTCGACGACGAGGGCATGGTGCGGGCGGACCTGACCGTGTTCCGCATGGCGGACCGCTGCCGCGTGGTCGACGGCGCCGACGCCGGCCCGCGCGACGAGATCTACCTGCGGCGCGTCGCGGCCGACCGGGGCCTCGACGTCACGATCACGGACGTGACGGAACGGTTCGTGACCATCGGCATCTGGGGGCCGAACGCGCGGGCGAAGCTGCAGGAGGTCGTGGCCGACCCGGACGGGCTGTCGCCGGAGCGCTTCCCCTTCGCGGCCATCAAGCCGGTCGAGATCGCGGGGCGGCGGGTGAGCGCCTTCCGCATCTCCTACGTGGGCGAGCAGGGCTACGAGCTGCACATGGCCTACGAGGACGGCCTCGCCGTGTGGGACGCGCTGCGCTCGACCGGCGCCATCGCGGTCGGCATCGAGACCTACGCCAACAGCCGCCGCTTGGAGAAGAGCCTGCGCCTGCAGAACGCCGACCTGTCGACCGAGTACAACCTCCTCGAGGCCGGCCTCGCCCGCCCGAAGGTGAAGGAGGCCGACTTCCGCGGCAAGGCCCGGCACCTGGAGCACCGCGCCCGGGACCACCAGCCGGCGACGCTGTGCACGCTGGTGATGACCGACAACCGGGACGCGCGGGGCGTCGCCCGCTACCCGGTCGGCACCCTGCCGGTCCAGGATCCGGAGACCGGCGAGACGCTGGTCGACGCCATCGGCCGCCGCTCCTACACGACCTCGATCGCCTACGGGCCGAGCCTGGGCAGCAACATCGCCCTGGCCTACCTGCCGCACGGCCGGGCCGAGGTCGGCCGCAAGCTGCAGGTCGAGTATTTCGGCGAGACCTACCCGGTCGAGGTGGCGGCGGTGGGCTACGGCGCGCTCTACGACCCGGAGAACGCCAAGCCGCGGAGCTGAGGGACCATCGACGGTCCCCCGGCCACGTCGCGGTGCGGGGGAGCGGAGCCGGTCCTCCGCGGAGGTGGAGATCGAGGGAGGGGGGATCGGCTCGCGCCGCGAAGTCCCCCATGCATGCGCGAGAGCCCGGCCCAGTGCCGGGCTTTTTCTTTGCTCCGTCGCTTCGGGCCGTTCCGTCGTGTGACGCGGATCACCGGCCCGCACCTCCCCGACGTCCACAGACCCGGATCGAGGGCCGGGGCGGGTCCCCGACCGGCCGCGCCCATCACGGCCGGCCCCGTCGACGGGCCCTGTGTACGGTATCGGACAAATCTTCCCCGCGCACGACGGCAGGTCTTATCTTTGGTTATGTGACTTTCATCTGCTGAATGTTCATCGCGTGCAAGAATAACAGGGTCGGATGTTCTCTGTCACATACTTATTTTTACGATTTTTAACCAATAAAGACAATCATCGGACAAACGATGCGAGCTGTCTTCGGACGAGACTCGGCTCTCCGCTCCACCGTGATCCCTCGCCCCTCGCCGATGGTACGACGCAATGACAGACCCCATGGGCCCGCAGAGGGTCAACAACTTCCGCGACATGATCATCTTCGTCGAGGTCGGGCGCCGGGAAACCTTCACCCATGCCGCACGGGCGCTCGGCCTCCCCGTCTCGACCATCGCCCGCCGGATCGCGGCGCTCGAGAGCGATCTCGGCCTGTCCCTCGTCGAGCGGACGACGCGCGAGCAGAGGCTGACGGCGGACGGGATCCGATGCTTCGAGCGGTGCCGCGACGTCGTGGACGACGCCGTCGCGGCCTACGAGGACGTCCACGCCCAGGCGCACGGGTTGAAGGGGCGGATCCGCCTGGCCCTGCCCGGAGAGGTCGCCGCCGGCACGCTCGCGAGGATCGTGGCGAGCTTCCTGCGCGAGAACGCGGGGATCGACCTCGTGGTGGAGGTCGCGCACGACGGGCAGCGCCTCGGGCACGACCTCGACCTCCTGGTCTGCCTCGGCCCCCCCGACCACGGCGCGCTCGTCACGCGCCGGATCGGCTCGATCGGGCTGCGCCTCTACGCTTCGCCGGGGTATCTCGCCGAGCACGGGGCGATCACGTCGCGGGCCGGCCTCCGCGGCCGCGAGATCCTGGCCGCGCGGGCCTGCGCGGACGGGCTCGCGGGCCTGTCGGACGCCGGCGTGCCCCCGGGCCTCAACTGCGGCGGCCGCCTCACCGTCGAAACCTTCGCGCTCGTGGCCGGGCTGGCGGCGGCCGGCCAGGGCGTCGCGCTGCTGCCGCCCGACGTCGCCGCGCTGCACGTGCGGGCGGGGGCGCTCAGCCCCGTGCTCGCGGACTGGACGCCCGTGCTCCTGCCGGTCTCCATCGTCATGGCGAGCCGGCTCCTGCCCGCCCGCCTGCGCAGCTTCGTCGCCCATCTGGTGGCCCGCTTCCCGGCCGAGGCCGGGGCGGACTGTGCCGGCGAGAAACCCGGGGCGAGGCTGCAGCCCGCCCCTTCGCTCGCGCGCATCGCCCCGCCCGGACCGCGCCTCGCCGGCGCGGCGGCGCGCTGACGGCCCGGCCCCGCCCCGATGGACCTCCAGGACGCGGCGAGCGGCCGCCCCCTCTCCCTCCACGCTCTGCTCGTCATCGCCAGGGCGGTCCGCGACGGCCGGCCGTTCCGCGCCGACGACGCCTTCCTGATGCTCCGCGAGATCCGGCGCGTCTGCCCGGTCTCGCTGCCGGACGCCCTGTCCGAGGGGCGCCTGTCGGCGCTGGAGCGCGCGGCGGACGACCGCACCTACTTGGACCTGCTGGCCCGCTACGCCCTCGCGGAGCTGATCGCGCGGCTGGAGCCGGTCGGCGGCGGCCCCTGGGCGTGAGCGGGGCGCCTCACCCGCCCATCAGCCGAAGCACCTCGGCGCGGATCGCCCCGCCCAGGATGGCGTAGCCCACCATGGTGGGGTGCAGCCCGTCGAACAGCACCTGGTCCGAGATGCGGCCGTCGGCGCCCACCAGGGCCGCGCCGGGGTCGAGGAAGAACACGGTCCTGCCGTCAGCGCAGCGGCGCACCAGGGCGCTGACGGCCGCGTTCACGGCGCGCTCGGGCGCGGCGGCGTCCCGGCCGCGCGGCAGGAGGCCGAGCAGCAGCACCTTGCTCGACGGCGAGCGCGCCCGCACGAGGCGGACGATCTCGGCGATGCCGAGCGCCGTGTCCTCGGCGCGGCTGTTCCAGTTCGCGTTGTTGGTGCCGATCAGCACCACGACGACCTCCGGGCGAAGCGACGGGCCCCACTGGCCCCCGCCGAGACGCCACAGCGCGCCCCCCGTCGTGTCGCCCCAGAGGCCGAGGTTGAGGGGCGACAGCCCGCCCCAGAACAGGTCCCAGGTCACCGGGTCCCAGCCCTGGACGATGGAGTCGCCCACGAAGGCGAGCCGGACCCGGCCGAGGTCCTGCCCCCGCAGACGGCGGTCGAGGTCCTCGTCGCGGCGGCGCCACTCGTCGACCGGGACCGGGCGGGGCACGGCCTCGGCCGGCATCGGCGCGCGGGCCGGCAGGGCCGCGCAGGCCGGGGCGGCGAGGCTGCGGCCCGGAGAGCAGCAGGCCAGGACGAGGCCGAGGAGGAGCGCGCGGCGCAGGGCGGCCTCCGTTCAGCGCAGGTAGGGCGCGATGGCGTTGACCGACATGAAGGCGGTCGCCTTCCCGGCCGGCGCCATCAGCCACACGCTGTACTGGCCGCCGGCCCCGATCTCGCCGAGGTCCAACGCGGCGCTCTGCCCCGTGGAACAGGCGGCGCGCAGCCGCACCTTCGCGGCGGGGTTGACGGCGCGCCCGCGCATCGCGGACGGCCCCACACCGGCGAAGACCGCCCGGCCTCCCGGATCGAGCTGCAGGGTCGCCGCGGCGCAGCCCGGCGCGGCGTTGTAGAAGGAGAGGCGCGCCCGGGTCTGGCTGACCTCGGCCTCGTCCCTCACCGCGGCGAGCGCCATGTCCGGCCCGACCAGCACCGTGTCGAAGGAGCCCGGCTCGACCGCGAAGGCGCCCCGCCCGCTGCGGCCGCCGGCGCTCACCTGCGCTTCGAGATCGCGCCCCGCCACGCCCTCGACGACGCGATAGCTGGAGACGCGCGCCGCCCCCTCGGTGCCGAGCGTCATCGCCTCGCCGAAGCCCGCGGGGCGCACCGTCACGGGCTCGGCCCCCGTGTTGACGAACCGGACGTAGGCGTAGCCGTCCGGCAGGCGGTCCGGATAGAGCATGGTCTGGGCTCGCGCCGGGCCGCAGAGCGCGGCCGCGAGCAGGACGCCCGCGCCGATCCGTCGGAGTCGATCCATCGTGTCTGTCCTGCTGTGCCACGCCTCGGGCGCGGCGGGTTGAAGCGGGGTCACCGCGGGCGGGCGGGGAGCGGACGGGCCGGGCCCGGTCAGCGGTGGGCGAGGCCCTGCACGGCGGGGGTCTGGGCAATGGCCTGCGTGAGCGCCGCGCCCCACTTCTGGTAGCCGACGGCGGTGTAGTGCTGGCCGTCGAAGGTCGGCCATTCGCCGGGCTTCGACAGGGCGAGCGAGTCGACGTAGGAGCAGGGCGCGACCGCGGTGGCCAGGAAGTCCGACAGCTCCTTCGCGCGGGCGTAGGTCTTGAAGTAGGGGCCGCCCTCCGTGCCCCAGCCCGGCCCGATCCACACGCAGGGCAGGTGGTGGGCCGCGACGCGCGCCGTCAGCTCCTCGACGTTCTCCCGGATCCAGGGCCGCGGCATCTCGCGCTGATTGTAGCCGCCCATCGTGTCGCCGATGCCGATCACCACGACGTCGGGCTTGGTGCGGTCGATCAGGGCATCGATGGACCAGCTCACGGCTTTCGGGGAGCGGTCCTCCTGGACCGGGCCGGCGCCGACGCGCTGGGCCGTGCCGCAGGGCACCGGGCGCGGCGCCACCCAGGCCCCCGCCGGCATGCCGCAGGCGCCGAAGGCCTCGCTCCGGGCGCCGGCCTTCACGAGGCCGTCCTGCAGCGTCGTGATCAGGTAGTTCTTGGTCGCGAAATGGCTGTCGCCGATCATCAGGAAGGCCAGCCCGGCGAGGAGGTTCTGCATGTGAGGAGATCCGTCGGCGCGACCGCCATGAGCATGGCCGTGCGCATCGTTGAGCGAGGGAAAGGGGTGAGCCGGACGCCGAGAAGACCGATCGTCTTCTGTCGGTATCCGGATCGCCTTGTGATTATTATTGGATCTATATTATCTTTGTCTGAACAGCTCGGCGTAGAGCGCGCGGTCCGAACTGTCGAGCGGCAGGCCGACGGCGCGCTCGGGGATCTCCCACACGACGAGCCGCGGCGGCGCGTCGGGGGCGGCGCCCGCGAAGTAGCGGCCTGCCGCGCCCGCGAAGGCGCCCCCGGCCAGCGCCACGTTGTCGACCGGACGGCCGAGCGCCTCCTCGAGGCGCCCCTGGAAGTCGCTGTGGAGCGAGAAGGAGCTGCCGAGAAGCACGACGTCGCCGTTCGGCGCCCCGTCGAGCAGGTCGCCCGCGGGCGGCGGGGCCTCGACCGCGACCGTGCGCTCGACCCGCTCGCGGTCCGGGCGGGGGCGGAGCGCGGGTGTCGTGTCGGGCACCTGGTCGAGCCCCATCAGGCGCAGGAGGTCGCCCGGCCGGTCGGTCTCGGCCTCGGCCCGCTCCGTGCGGTAGCGGGCCGCGGGCCCGGGCGGCATCGTCACGGCGGCGGCGATGAGGCGCACCGCGAGCGCGGCGCCGCGCCCGTTCCAGTGGGTGTCGGTGCGGAAGAACAGGGGCCCGTCCCGCCGCGCCGCCGCCATGGGGGCCGCGAGGTCGACGGCGTGGACGCGGCGCGCCAGCAGCAGGTGGGTGAAGGCGCCGTAGCGCGCGTCCGCCTGCGCCGAGCGCGGCGCGCCGCAGAGCGATCCCGCCTCGACCCGCGCCTTGTCGGGCACGAGCGCCACCACGAGCTCGGTGTTGCGGGCCGCGAGCGCCGCGGCGGCGCGGGCGAGGATGTCGGCCCGCTCCCGCATGGCCTCGTCGGCGTGGGGCCAGGGCCTGAGCTCCTCGGTGAGGAAGAGCCAGTCGCCGCAGCCGACCGCCACCTGCGGGCCGCCCGAGCCGAAGACGCGCCAGCGCACCACCCCGCCGGCCGCGCGCAGCAGCCCGTCGGCCGGCAGGGCGCGGGACTCCACGGCGTCGACGGCCGCCGCGGCCCGGCCGTCGAGCAGCGCGGGGCCGTCGAGGAGGGCGGACAGGCGCCGCGCGGCCGCCGGCGTCGACAGGGCGGCCGTGCCCTGCCAGGCGCCGACGGCCAGCGCCGCCAGCATGAGGAGCCCGAGCGTCCGCTCGGCCGACGCGAGGGCGTCGCGGCGGCGGGCCGCCGGGGGTGCGCTGTGCTGGAGAACGATGCTCATGGCTCAGAACTGGAAGTAGAGGAACGGCACCGCGTCGCGGCTGTAGAGCAGCACCACGGCGAGGGCGAAGCCGGCCGGGGGCGCGGCGGTCCACAGGGCCAGCCCGGCCGGCCCGCGATCCCCGGCCGCGACGGCGGGCGCGGGGCGGCGGAGGCGGTCCCGCAGCAGCGGGGCGTAGACCAGGGCCGCGGCGATCGGCACGAACAGCAGGCGGTCGGGCGTGGCCTGCCAGGCGAGCGCGTCGGACAGCGGCAGCCCGTTCAGCCCCACCATGCCGCGGTACATCGCGAGCGCGCCGCCCACGTCGGGCGCGCGGAAGATCACCCAGCCGAGCACCACGGCGAGGAGCGTGAGGGCGTTGGCGAGCGGATAGGGCATCGCGGCCCGGCCGCGCCCCCGCGCCCACCAGCGGTGGGCGCCGAGCAGCGCCCCGTGCCACAGGCCCCAGACCACGAAGGTCCAGCTCGCGCCGTGCCACAGCCCGCCGATCGCCATCACCTCCATCAGGTTGACGTAGGTGCGCAGGCTGCCGCGGCGGTTCCCCCCGAGCGGGATGTAGAGGTAGTCGCGCAGGAACCGCGACAGGGTGATGTGCCAGCGCTGCCAGAAGTCCTGGATCGAGGCGGCGAGGTAGGGGTGGTCGAAGTTGCGGGGGAAGTGGAAGCCGATCATGCGGGACAGGCCGATCGCCATCAGCGAATAGCCGGCGAAGTCGAAGTAGAGCTGCAGCGTGTAGCCCGCCGCGCCGAGCCACGCATCCGCCAGCGTCGGGCGCGGGAGCGCGAAGGCGGCGTCCGCGAGCGGGCTCAGCGTGTCGGCCACGGCGACCTTCATGGCGAAGCCCACCATGAAGGTGCGGCTGCCGATGCCGAACGCGCGCAGCGAGTGCTGCCGCCGGTGCATGTCGCCCTTGATCTCGGCGTAGCGCACGATCGGCCCGGCGATGAGCTGGCTGAAGATCGCCTTGTAGGCCGCGTAGTCCAGGAACGACCGGCACACCGGCACGTCGCCCCGGCCGACGTCGACCAGGTAGGAGATCGACTGCAGGACGTAGAAGGACAGGCCGATCGGCAGCACGACCTCGGTCCAGCCCGCGGGCGGGCGGCCGAGCGCGCCGAGCACCTCGTTGAAGGTCGCGACGCCGAAGTTGGCGTATTTGAACCAGGCGAGCACGCCGAGGTCGCCCGCGATGCCGAGCGCCATGAGGCGGCGGGCCCGCGGGGTCCGGGGCCCGGCCGCGCCCATCAGGCAGCCGATCGCGTAGGTGAAACCCGTGACGCCGACCAGGAGGCCGAGGAAGTCGACCCGCCACCAGGCGTAGAACGCCCAGGAGAAGATCAATATCGTCCAGTTCCGCCGCCCCGCCGGCGTCGCGAAGTAGCAGGCCAGGAACAGCGGCAGGAACAGGAACAGGAACGGGAAGGAGGCGAAGACCATTCCGGGCGACTCTCGGTGTTGTGCGAAGGAGATTCGGCTCTTCAGCGGGCCTCGTCGAAGCTGTAGCGGGCGGACACCAGGGCGCTGCCCTCGGTGTAGTCGCCGGCCCGCTGGAAGGCGGCGCGCGCGCTCAATCGCAGCGCGTCGCCGAGCCGGTAGGCGACCTCTCCGGCGATCCCGCCCGCGGGGCCGAACTCATGGCTTCCGGCCGTCCTCGCGGCGACCGACGGGTCGCCGGCCGCCACGCGGTCGAGCCGCGCCTGCAGCAGCGGGTCGTCGGGGAAGACGGGCGCGCCCTTCTGCCCGAAGCTCTGCAGGCCGAGCGACGCCTCGACCTTGTAGCTCAGCCGGTCCGTCGGCCGGTCGCGCCACGTCACGGGGATCTGCGCCGCCACGTAGTGCTGCGGGCTGAAATATCCGCCGTGGCCGTAGGTGAACAGGTTGTCGTTCCGGCCATAGTCGTAGAAGGGCAGGCTCACCCCGACCTGGAGCTCGCGCGCCTCGCCGGCGATCACGCCGTAGGAGCCGCCGAGCTGGGCCTGCACGAAGGGATTGTCCTCGACGTGGTGGCCGGTGACGACGCCCCCGCCGGCGCCGCCGTAGAAGAACCAGCGGCCGGGCGCCCATTCGAGCTGCGCCACGCCGCGGTTCGCCACCACCCCGCCCCAGGTGAGGCCCGTGCCGGGATCGCGCGCGCCCGCGTAGGACAGGACGCTGTTGACGATCGCCCGCCGGTCGCCCGTGAAGCGCAGCCGCAGGTCGCGGCCGATTTGCGGCGCCAGCTCCAGCCCGCCGACGACGTTGGACTCGCGAAAGCCGAGCGGCGTCGCGCCGACGTCCGCGGTCAGGAAGCGGTAGCTGTAGGACAGGCCGAGCGCCGTGCCGGCGGCGCGCTGGGCACCGGCGGCGGCGGGCCCGGCCGCGCCGGCGAGCGGGGCCGTGCCGAAGCGCGACAGCGCGCCGGAGGCGCCGCCGCCGGCCGTGCCGCCGTCCGCCACCGTCGGGGTGACGGCGGCGCGCAGCAGGCCCACGCCGCCCGGCGCGACCGAGGCCTCGACCGGCGCCGAGGCGACGCCGAGCCGGCTCAGCCCGCCCTCGCCGGAGCGGCCGAGCAGGGCGAGGCCGGTCTGCACGGCGGGCGCCACCCTGTCGCGCAGGCTGGCGATGTCGCGGTCGATCGAGCGGTCGAGGGCGCCGGAGGGCAGCCCGTCGACGCCGGCCTCGCCGAGCACGCCGGGCGTCGCCGGCGGAGCCCCGGCGCCCCCCTCCCGGAACGGGTTGGGTCCCGGCGCGGCCGCGGAGGCGAGGGGGGCCGGCCCGGCGGCCCGCGCGCCGTCCGTCGCGGCCGCGCTCCCCGCCCGCAGCGCGCGGGCTTCCCGCAGGTCGGCGAGGGCGCGGGTGCCCTCGTCCCGCGCCTCCGCGGCGTCGGCCGAGGCCAGATAGGCGCGGGGATCGCGCGGCGCGCGGCGCACCCCCTCGGCCGCCACCGCGGCGGCGCCGTCGAGGTCGCCGGCGTCGATCAGCGCCGCGACGTCGGCGCGGCGGACGTCGAGGTCGGCCGGGTCGCGGTCGAGCAGCGCCGCCGTGATCGCCGCCGCGCGGGCGACGTCGCCCCGCCGCCCGTAGAGCCGCGCCAGCGCGAGGTTCGGCGCGGGCGCGTCCGGGCGGAGGGCGAGGCGCGGCGCGAGGCGGTCGTAGGCGTCGGCGTCCCGCCCGTCGGCCAGGAGCGCGTCGGCCTCGGCGGCCGCGACGCCGTCGCGCAGGCGGCCCAGCGCGTCCCGCTCGCCCGGCGGCAGGCGCGCGGCGTCGAGGCTCCCCACCAGGGCCGCGGCGTCGCCGCCGTAGCCGGCCGCCAGCAGCGCGCCCGCGTAGGCGAGGCGCCGGCCGGCCTCCCCTGCGCCCGGCGCGGCCGCCAGCGCGGTGGCGACGGCGTCGCGCGCGCCGGGTTTGTCGTCCCTGTCCATCAGCGCCGCGGCGACCGCGACGACGCGCTCCCCGGTCGGGTCGGGCCGGGCCGCGAGGGCCAGGAGGGCGGCGCGGGCCTCGGCCCGCCCGAGGCCCCGCGTCGCGCGGGCGATCTCGCCCCGGGCGGCGAAGCGCGCCTCGACGGCGAGGATCGCCGGCGTGCGCCGCGCCGCCGGCAGCCGCGCCGCCAGCGCCGCGGCGCGCGCGAGGTCGCCCGCGTCGCTGGCGAAGTAGAAGGCGGCCTCGACGCCGTCCGGGTCGGAACCGTCGCCGATCCCCGCCATGACGCGCCCGGCGTCCTCGGCCCGGCCCTGGGCCGCGAGGGCGCGGGCCATCTCGAGCCGCAGCCAGGGGTTCGCCGGGTCGGCCGCGACGGCGGAGCGGTAGAGCCCGGCCTTGGCGACCGGGTCGGCGACGCCGCGCGCCTCCTCGCGCAGGCGCTCGGCGCGGGCGCGCCCGACGGCGCGGCGTCCGGCGGCGTCGCCGACGCGGGCGTAGAGCGCCTCCGCCTCCGCGTCGCGCCCCGCCCGCAGCAGCACGCCGGCGAGCCCGATGAGGAGCGCCGAGGCGTTCGGTTGGCCCGCGAGGGCGCGGCGGAAGCTCGCCTCCGCGGCCTTGAGCTCGCCGGCGCGGGCCTGAATGTCGCCGAGCTGGCCCTGGGCGGCGGCGCTCGGGCGCGGGCCGGACAGGGACTTCAGCAGGGCCTCGGCCTCGGCATAGCGCCCGCCCCGCGTCAGCCGCGCCACTGCGGCGTAGCGCGCCCGCACGGCGCGGGCGGCGGCGGGGTCCCCGCCCCCCTTGCCCGTGCCCGCCTCGGTGCCGCGCAGCGCCGCCGCGATGCCCTCCGCCTCGCTCGGGCCGAGCGCGAGGGCGCGCTTGAGCAGCGCTCGCCCTTCCGCGACGCGCCCCTGGCGCAGCCGCACGAGGCCGAGGCCGGCCGCGGCGTCCGCATCCTTGTCGTTCATCGCCAGCGCTTTCCCGAAGTCGCGCTCCGCTTCCGCGAGGCGCCGGCCCTTCAGCGCGTCGAAGGCGGCGTTGCGGGCGTGCCCGGCCTCGTCGAGCGGCGTCACGACGGGGTGGCGCGCCGCTTCGAGCTTGGCCGCCACCTCGGCGTCCTCGGGATGGAGCGCCGCGTAGGGCGCGATGAGCGGCGCGCTCGCGGGCTCGTCCGGCAGCCAGAACAGGGCTTGGCGCAGCGCGCCGCCGGCCTCGGCCGCCACCGCGGGGTCGCGGGACAGGGCGGCGAGGCGGGCGATGCCGTCCGTCCGGCTGAGCTCGCGGTAGGTCAGCAGGCGCGCGTAGGCGAGTTGCGCGGCGAGGTCGCGCGGCTCGGCCGCGACGGCGCGGCGCAGCCCGTCCCGCGCCTCGTCGAAGCCGCCCGAGGTTCCGCCGAGCGTCTCGTAATATTCGATCGCCAAGCCAGGCGGCGGCTCGCCGCCGCCGAAGGCCGCGCGGTAGCGCGCGACCGCGTCGGCGAGCTTGCCGGCCCCCGCGGCGCCTCGCGCCTCGGCCAGCGCGGCCGCCTCCGGCGGCTTGGCGCGCAGCGCCGCCTCGGCGGAGGCGACGCGGGGATCGCCGGGATGGGCCGCGCGCAGGCGGGCGAGCGCCGCCTCGGCCTCGGGCCGCGCGCCCGCCTCGGCGGCGACCCGGACGGTCATCAGGAGGGCGTCGGCGTCGTCGGGGGCGATCTGCAGGGCGCGGCGCAGGCTGTCGAGCGCGCGGGCGCCCTCGTGCCGGCCGCGCCAGAACGAGGCCTGTCCGAGCAGCATCGCCAGCAGATCGGCCGGGGCGGCGCCGGGGAGCGGGGCCCCGGCCGCGTCCGGTGCCGCCGTGGCCTCCGCCGGAGAGGCTCCGGCGGGCGTGAGGATCGCCGGCCGCGACGCGCCCTCGACCGCGGCGGAGGCCGCCTGCGGTCCGGCGACGAGCTGCGGCACGGCCGCGGAGGCCACCAGCACAGCCCGCCAGCCGGAAGGCCGCAGCGGGATCATCGAGCCGGGTCGCCGCGAAGGCGGGTGAGCGTTGGGCGTCATGGCGGGATCGACTCGCTCCACGGGCGGAGCCTCGCTGTCGACGAAGCAGCTCAGGCCGGCAACCGTGATACTCTGTCCATCATGGATATAGGCAAAAGATGGAGAAGTAATTACGGCGCATTCGATCCGTCAAAACACTGAATACTTGAACCGAGATACAGTATAGACGCATCCCTGTTCCACCGCGCCGCGGCGCGGAGGGGACGGCGGCGGCCCCGGGCGGCCCGCGAGGCCGTCCGGGATGCGGCCTCAGCCCGCCCGGGTGCCGGCCCGCCGGCGCAGCAGGCGGAAGGCGGCGACGGACAGCAGCAGGGCGGCGAGGAGCACGAGGCCCAGCACGCCGAGGGGCGAGCCGCCCAGCGCCCAGGCGGGGTAGAGCCAGAACGGCAGGTTCCCCACGCGGTAGGTCGGGCCGACGCGGTAGCTCGTCGTGACCCCGCCGGAGCGGAGCGACAGGTCGCCCTGGACCGCGGCGGCCTGCTGCGCGTCCCCCAGGCTGGCCACGATGTCGGTGAGGCCCTCGGGGCGCTCGGCCACCAGGGCGACGAGGCTGCGCCCCGCGGCGAGGGGGCTCTGCGCCCCGACCAGCGCCGCCAGCGAGCCCGACGCCGCGGCCCTGATCTGCGCCTCGGCGTCCCGGCGGTCGTCCCCGCTCCGGTCGCCGAACAGGCGCCCGAGACCCGGCAGCGACCGGTTCAGGTGCACCGACAGGGTGCCGCGGTCGAGGCCGAGCGCGCTCCCGTCGAGGAGCTTCGCCGCCTCGCCGAGGCGGTCGAGCCCGCCGATCAGCAGCAGGTCGCGGTCGGAGACGCGCCCGAGCTCGTCGGGGAAGGCGACGGAGACGCGCGCCGCCGGCGTGCCGGTGAGCGAGCCGACCCGCCCCATGAGGTCGAGAAAGCTCTCGACCTCGGCCGGCGCCGGCCGGCGCGGCAGCACCACCGCGGTCTCGCCGAGGTCGGCCATGCGGCTGAACGGGAAGGCGCTGTTGACGAAGAACTGCAGGTTCGGGAGCGTCGCCACGTGGTAGGCGCGGCTGAGGTCGATCGTGCTGTCGGGGCTCACCGCCATGCGCAGGTCGTTCGGCACGGCGACGCATTCCCCGCGGTCGAGCGGGCGGGCGTCGAAGGCGAAGCTGAGGTCGTTCCGGCCGAACACCGCGTAGGGCGGCAGGTCGAGCCTGTGGTGCGCGGCGTCGGCCGCGGCCGAACCGGGCCACAGGGTGCGGGCCAGGCCGGCGTCCCCGGCGAGGGGCGCGGAGCCGAGGTAGCGGTCGTTGAGGGCCACGTCGAGGCGCGAGGCGGCGACGTCCACCACGGGCCCGCCGGGGGCGCGGTACACCACGTCGACCGGGAAGGCGCGGTCCCGCCAGGTGGCGAGGTCGGGCGCCGTGCGGAACGGCACGTGCACCGTGCCCGGCACGTAGCCGACGCCTTCGAGGTCCGCGGCGTTCACCAGCTCGCCGAACTTCACCGGCCGGTCCGTGGCGATCCAGGCCGGCGCGTCGTAGGGTGCGCGCCCCGCGATGGAGGGCGGCGCGACGGCGGCGCTGCTGCCGCCGAGCGCGCGGCTGCCGAGCGCCAGGGCCTGCGCGGCGCCCACGAGCTCGGCCTCCGTGCGGCCCGCGACGACGAGCAGCGAGCCCGAAGGGTCGTCGGGATTGGCCACGACCTCGACCGTCGGCCCCGCGATCGGCGGCATCGCCAACCCGGGCGGCATCGCCTCCGGGGTCGCGAGCACCACGGCGTTGCCGGTGCGCGGGCCGTCGCCGGCCACGGGGAAGCTGGCCCCGCGGAAGTCGGCGAGCTGGCCGAACCAGGACGACACGATGCCGGCGGCCGCGAGCGCGCCCGCGCCGGGCGCGGCCGGGAGCACGAAGGGCAGCACGAGCGGCCGCTTCTCGTGCGCGTCGAAGAAGGGCGAGGGAAGCTCCGCGAGGTCGTGCCGGGGCGGCAGGCGCACCAGCGTCAGGGTCAGCGTGCTCGTGTCGGCGATCGTCGACCACAGCAGCCCGCTGAGCATGTCGTTGCACTTCGGCGTGTAGCGCCCGGAGAAGCGGAAGTTCAGCCGGTTGTCGGGCCCGAAGAACAGGGGGCTCGCGTCCATCACGACGTGGTCGAACCGCGGCTGGTCCTTGGTCACGGGGATCGTGCCGACGTATTGCTCGTTCAGCGTGACGGTGACGTTGCTGAGCTCCGGGATGAGCGCGGGCGACATGGCGCCGGACAGGTCGAGGCTGGCGGCGGTGACCACCTCGTCGGCGCGGACGCCGAACTGCACGCCGCCCAGTTCGCTGGTGCCGCGCAGCGCCAGCGGGCCCAGCGCCCCGAGCTGCCGGAGGGTGAAGCTTTCCCGGCGGGTTTCGGCGCGCGCCAGCGGGCCGGGCGCCGCCGGGGCGGCCTCGGGCGGCACGGCCGGCGGCAGCGCGGCGGCGGGCAGGCCCGCGACGGCCCGCGCCGCCGGTGGGCGGGCCGCGGCGCGCGCCGGCGGGGCTTCGGGGGACCGCGGCCCGTCCTCGGCCGCGGCGAGGGCGGGCTGCACGGCGGCGGCGAGGGCCAGCAGGAGCGCGGGGAGCGTGCGGTCGGTGCTCATGGCCGGAGTTCCAGGTTCATCTCGTCCTCGCCCGACACGGCCGCCGCGAGGGTCGGCCCGGGATCGTTTCGGCGCGCCGCGGCGGAGCGGCGCGAGGCCCGGCGGCCGCGGAGCGCGGCGGCGGAGCGCGCGTGGTGGTCCCCGATGCTGACCAGCACCTGCCACAGGCTCGCCAGGGGGCGGTCGGCGGCATGGGGCGCCCAGTCCACCCAGGCGTCGGCGCGGCCGAACACGAGCCGCACGATGGCGGCCTCGTCGGCGATGGTTTCGGGCCGCCAGCCCACCCTCATCCGGTCCCCGTCCCAGCCCAGCAGCCGCGCCGGCAGCGCGACGGCGCCGCTCCCGAGGTCGACGCCGATCCGCAGGGGCGCAGCCCCGTCGAGCGTGCCGTCCGCGAGGGCCGGCCGCTCCACCGTCAGGGCGGCCCCGCCCCGGCTGACGTCGCGCGTCGTCGCGGCGAGGCTCCGCCCGTCCGCGAGGTGGACGGTGGCCGGCAGGGCGGCCTTGACGCGCGGGCTGCTGCTCTCGTGCCGCCGCTCCCCGCCGACCGCCAGCGCGGCCAGGACCACGAGGAGCGAGAAGGCCGCCCACACGCTGTTCAGCACCAGCGCCTGGCCGGTCAGGAGGTCGCCCGGGCCGGCGAGGAGGGCCGCGAGGCCGCGGACCACCCCGGCCCCCAGCAGGCCGGCCAGTATCGCGTTCGGGTAGGCGGCGCCATGGTCGAAGAAGTCCTCCTCCAGCCGCGAGCCCTTGCGGGTGACGTTGAACCGCGCCCGCTTGGGCATCAGCAGCGTGTGCACGGTCAGGCGCACCAGGAAGAGCGCCAGCACGGTCTCGTAGATCTCACTCCAGAACGAATGGCGCCAGTTCTTCGCCAGCCGCGAGTTGACGCCGACCGCGAGCGCGATGTGCGGCAGCGCGTAGGCGGCGATGGCCAGCGGCGAGGCCGCGATGAGGTTCAGGCCGCACAGGAGGTAGGCGAGCGGCGCGACGAGGAAGACCGTCCGCGGGATGGCGAACAGGAAGTGCGCCACGACCTGCACGTAGCAGACGCGCTGCCCCAGCGTGAGGCCGCGGCCGAGGGCCGGGTTGTCGGCGCGCAGGATCTGGATCATGCCGCGGGCCCAGCGCGAGCGCTGCGCGATGTGGTCGCGCAGCCGCTCCGTCGCGAGGCCGGCCGCCAGCGGCAGGCCGAGGTAGGCGCTGTCCCACCCCCGGCGGTGCAGGCGCAGCATGGTGTGGGCGTCCTCGGTGACGGACTCGGTCGAGAAGCCGCCGATCTCGTCGAGGGCCGCGCGCCGCAGCACCGCGCAGGAGCCGCAGAAGAAGGCTGCGTTCCAGAAGTCGTTGCCGTCCTGCACCAGGCCGTAGAAGAGGCGGCTTTCCGACGGCACGCGGCGGCCGCGGGCGAGGTTCCGCTCGAACGGGTCGGGCGAATAGAAGTGGTGCGGCGTCTGCACCAGGGCGAGGCGCGGCTCCCGCACCATCCACCCCATCGTCAACTGCAGGAAGGCGCGCGTCGGGATGTGGTCGCTGTCGAAGACCGCGACGTGCTCGCCGCCGGTCCGGCCCAGCGCGTGGTTCAGGTTGCCCGCCTTGGCGTGGGCGTTGTCGGGCCGGGCGATGTAGCCCACCCCCGCCTCGGCCGCGAAGCGCGCGAAGGCGTCCCGCCGCCCGTCGTCGAGCAGGTGGACCCGGAGGCGGTCGCGCGGCCAGTCCATGGCGAGGCAGCCGAGCACCGTCGTGCGGACCACGGACAGGGGCTCGTCGTAGGTGGGGACGAACACGTCCACCGACGGCCAGAGCGCGACGTCGTCCGGCAGCGGCACGGGCTTGCGCCCGAGCGGCCACAGGGTCTGGACATAGCCGAACACCAGCACGACGACGGCGTAGAGCTCGGCGGCGACGAGCAGGCCGCCGAGGGCCATCTCGACGGGGCTGCCGGTCCCGAGCGTGTCCAGCGCGCGCCAGGTCACGTAGCGGAGCGAGGTCAGCACGGACAGCATCGCCAGGAACACCGACATGCCGCGGCGTTCGACGCGCCTCGCCGCGAGGAACACGGCGAAGCTGAGCGCCGCCACGGCGGCCTGCTGCGGCGGCCGGAGCGGGACCGTGACGGCCGCCATCAGGGCCACGAGGCCCACCGCGCCCGCGGCGATCTCGATCCCGTGGCTGGAGGGCCGGCGCCGTGGCCGCGGCGGGCTCGCCCGCACCGCCGTCGTGTTCATGGATTCCGTCTCCCTGGGCATGGCCCGCGTTCGGCCGCGCGGGCACGGCGCCGACATCCGGGCCGGTCCGAGAGCGACGGCGGCCCTCGCCGTTCGGCCACCCTCTCCGGATCGGCGGCGACGACATCGACCCGCAGTCACCGCCACACGGTTATCGTCGAACTATTTTGCCGAACTCTTAAATACATCGGCGATTCAAGAAGATTATACTTGCACTCAATTCAATATAGGAGGCAACCATCGACAGCATAAAGGCGCATCGGCCGAGATGAACTCGGAGATCGGCACGCATGCGGGCTCGGAAGCGCGCCGAGGGGCCGCCGAGCCTTCGCGCGCCATCGGTCCGCGTCTCCGCGACGTGGCGATCAGCTCCCGGCCGGTCGCATCGCGAGACGGTTTCGCCGCGCACCGGCCGGGCAGGACCGATGCTCCCCGAAAAGCTCGGACGGGGAGAGCCGTTCGTCGGCAAGGGTCAGAGGCGCGGCGACGCAGGCTGCGCGAGGACCCGAACATCGTCGCCGGCGAGGCGGCGGAGCGGCCCGCGCGGGCCGGCTCGCTCCGGTCGGCGGACGTCGGCGCGGGGCCGCTCCCGCCGCCGGTCGGGAAGCGCCGCCCCCCGCTGCGCGTCCGGCGGAAAGGTCCGGTAGGGGAAGCCCGCCATGCCGAATGCGGCGAACACGGCCTCGATGTCGTGGAGATCCCGCGCCATGGTGGTCTGTCTCGTCAGGGGGGACGGGCCGCCCCGCGCCGCGGTCCGGTCACGGGGCATAGGCGGGCCCGAAGGTTTCGAGCGGCAGCAGCCTCAGGAACTGGACGGCGACGCCGCCCTCGATGTGGCGCACCACGCGCGCCTGGGTGGTCCCCAGCCGGACGAGCTCCCCGACCTCGAACGCGGCCCCGACCAGGACGGCCGCGCCCGAGCGCGACAGGTTCGTGATCCGGCCCTCGGCCGCCTCGCCTCCGGCCCTCGTCAGCGTGGTGTCCGGGCACTCCGAAGCGATGCGACGGAAGCCGCGCAGGTCCTCGACCGTCCCGCGGGGCAACCGGGCCAGCATCTCGAACTGGCGCACCAAGCGCAGCCATTTGGCCGGCGGCGCGGCGATGCGGACGCCGAACCGGCCGTCATCCACGTCCGTCACGGCGCCCTCGATGCGCCCGACGAGGTCCAGGTAGAGCACGACGCGCGCCCCCGCGGTCGGCCGCAGCCCCTCGGCGACGACCTGGCCCAGCCGTCCCCGGATCGAGGCGAGCAGGCATCTCGCCTCCTCCAGCCCGTCGCTGAGGAACCGTCCGGGCAGGCGCACGTGCAGGTCCTCGCCAGCATCCACCGCCGCCACAACGGAGTCCGGCCGCGGCTTGCCCAGTGCTGAACACCGATGATCGATCGACCAATCCATCCGGCAGGCTCGATATTGTATTTGGTATTTCAATCAAAATCTATCGACGTCCGGACATGAACTTGATCACAGTCCGGTCTTCATCGACCGACATCGAGAAAACCTCACATATCGAACTGTCGACGGCAAGAGCCCCGCATGAGAAACTGTTTCGCAGCCGCCCGTGTCAGATGCGGGCCGGGGAAGTCGCCGCATCGACGACGCTCACCTCCATGCGTCGCGTGAGATGGCGCGCCGGCTGACGGTGAAACTCGGAGCGCTGGCGTCGCCGGGGCCGGCAAGGTGGCACCGCGGCGCTCGAAGTGCTTCGCCAGGCGCCGGTGACGCCCGGGGGGAACCCTTCGCGGTGCTCGCGGCCCCGCGAGCGTCGGATGGAGCTGTTCGCGGATCGTGTCCGCGGGCCGTCCGCCTGGAGTTGCGGACGATGTCGTCGATCGTCGGGCGCGGAGAGAAGCCGTCCCGCGGCGGGCAGCGCAACGCGCGCGCTCCGTAGCAGCTACGGCACCGCACGCAGGCCGGTCTCGCATGGCCGACGATCCGGAAGCGCATCCGGGATCGGGGGGGCCGGGCACGGCCCACTCCGCCGTCGCCGGATCGCCGGTGCCTCGGTGCTTGCGGGTTTTCCGCGCCTCGTCGGCGCCGCCCGTCACGGTCTCGGGCGTCGTGTCGCCGCTGCGTCACGCCGGAGCGGCGAGGCGCCCGGGCCGTCGGACTGTCGGGAGGCGGTCGCCACGGGGACGGATGCGGCGGGCGCGGGAAGCGCCGGCGCGGCCGGCCTCACTCCGCCGCGGCCGCGAGCCAGCCGAGCAGCGCGACGGTGATGAGGACCGACAGGCCCAGGCCCAGAACTGCCGCCATCCCGCATCCTCCCCCTCCGCCCGGGGAACCGCGGCCCCGCCGCCCCGTGGGGGCGGGGCGGCGGGGTCCTGCACCGGGGCGGCGGGCGGTGCCGCCCCGGCCCGACCCTTCTCACCCGCCGCGACGGGGAAGCTTTGGCGGAGCTGTTTCGCGCGCGTGTCGGCGCGGGGCCGTTCCGGGGCGCCTTTCGCCGCACTGCCGCATGGATTAAGTCCGGGTGAAATCCTCACCGCCCGGGACCCCATGATCCGCCTCGACAAGATCGGCAAGCAGAACGGCAACCAGATCGTCTTCATCGAGGCCTCGGCCGCGCTGCAGCGCGGCGAGAAGGTCGGCCTCGTGGGGCCGAACGGCGCCGGCAAGACGACCCTGTTCCGCCTGATCACCGGCCAGGAGCAGCCCGACGAGGGAACGGTCTCGACCGACCGCGGCGTCACCATCGGCTACTTCAGCCAGGACGTCGGCGAGATGAGCGGCCGCAGCGCGGTCGCCGAGGTGATGGACGGCTCGGGGCCCGTCAGCGCGGTCGCGGCCGAGCTCGCGGAGCTCGAGGCCGCTATGGCGGACCCGGACCGCACCGACGAGATGGACGCGATCGTCGCCCGCTACGGCGACGTGCAGGCGCGCTTCGACGAGCTCGGCGGCTACGCGCTGGAAGGCCAGGCCCGCGAGGTGCTGGGGGGCCTCTCCTTCACCCCCGAGATGATGGACGGGGACGTGGGCGCCCTGTCGGGCGGCTGGAAGATGCGCGTGGCGCTGGCCCGCATCCTGCTGATGCGCCCCGACGCAATGCTGCTCGACGAGCCTTCGAACCACCTCGACCTCGAAAGCCTGATCTGGCTGGAGGACTTCCTCAAGGCCTACGAGGGCGCCCTGGTGCTGACCTCGCACGACCGCGAGTTCATGAACCGCATCGTGGGGCGCGTGGTCGAGATCGACGGCGGCGGCCTCACCTCCTATTCGGGCGACCTCGCCTTCTACGAGGGCCAGCGCGCGCTGAACGAGAAGCAGCAGCAGGCGCAGTTCGAGCGCCAGCAGGCCATGCTGGCCAAGGAGATCAAGTTCATCGAGCGCTTCAAGGCGCGCGCGTCCCACGCCGCGCAGGTGCAGAGCCGCGTGAAGAAGCTCGACAAGATCGAGCTCGTCGAGCCGCCGAAGCGCCGCCAGTCGGTGCAGTTCGACTTCCCGCCCGCGCCGCGCTCGGGCGACGACGTCGTGGCGCTGAAGAATGTGAACAAGCGCTACGGCTCGCGCACGATCTACGAGGGGCTCGACTTCTCGGTGTCGCGCCGCGAGCGCTGGTGCGTGATGGGCGTCAACGGCGCCGGCAAGTCGACGCTGCTCAAGCTCGTCACCGGCACGACCGAGCCCGACGAGGGCGAGGTGAAGCTCGGGGGCAGCGTCAAGCTCGGCTACTTCGCCCAGCACGCCATGGACCTGATCGACGACGAGGACACGGTGTTCGGCGCGCTGGAGCGCGCCTTCCCGCAGGCCGGCCAGGGCTCGCTGCGCGCGCTCGCCGGCTGCTTCGGCTTCTCGGGCGACGACGTCGAGAAGCGCTGCCGCGTGCTGTCGGGCGGCGAGAAGGCGCGGCTCGTGATGGCGCGCATGCTCTACGACCCGCCGAACTTCCTGGTGCTCGACGAGCCCACCAACCACCTCGACATGGGCACCAAGGAGATGCTGATCGCGGCGCTGGCGCAATACGAGGGCACGATGCTCTTCGTGAGCCACGACCGGCACTTCCTCGCAGCCCTGTCGAACCGCGTGCTGGAGCTGACGCCGGACGGCGTGCACAAGTATGGCGGCGGCTACACCGAATACGTCGCCCGCACCGGGCAGGAGGCGCCGGGGCTGCGGAGCTGACCGGACGGCCGCGTCAGGCCGCCGCCGGCTCCATCCTGAGGCCCGTGGTGCGGTCGAAGACGTGCAGGCGCTCGGGCGGGAAGCTCACCCTCAGGCGGTCGCCGACGCCCGCGGCCGTCCCGGCGAGCTTGACGGTCAGCGAGGCCCCGCCCGGCCGCGCGGCGTGGACCAGCGCTTCCGAGCCCAGCGGCTCGACGAGCTCGACCGGCCATTCCGCGCCCGCGGGGTCGAGCATCACGTGCTCGGGGCGGATGCCCACCGTGACGGGGCGGCCGTCGCCGCCGGCGTGGCGCCCGCCCGGCAGCGGGATCTCGACGCCGTCGACCGCCAGGGCCGCGCCGCCCCGCGCCAGCGTGCCGGGCAGGAGGTTCATCGCGGGCGAGCCGATGAAGCCCGCCACATAGGTGTCGGCCGGGCGCTCGAACACCTCCAGGGGCGTGGCGAGCTGCACCGGCACCCCTTGGTGCATCACCAGCAGGCGGTCGCCCAGCGTCATGGCCTCGACCTGGTCGTGGGTGACGTAGAGGCTCGTGACCCCGAGGCGGCGCTGCAGGCGGCGGATCTCGCCACGCATCTGCACGCGCAGCTTGGCGTCGAGGTTGGACAGCGGCTCGTCGAACAGGAACAGCTTCGGGTCGCGCACGATGGCGCGGCCCATGGCGACGCGCTGGCGCTGGCCGCCGGACAGCTGGCGCGGCTTGCGCGCCAGCAGCGCACCCAGCCCGAGCAGGGCGGCCGCGTCGTCGACCTTGGTCCGGATGGCCGCCTTGGCGAGGCCGCGGATCTTGAGCCCGTAGGCCATGTTGTCGAAGACGCTCATGTGCGGGTAGAGCGCGTAGTTCTGGAACACCATGGCGACGTCGCGCGCGGACGGGTCGGCGCCCGTGACGTCGCGCCCGTCGATCAGGATGCGCCCGGAGGTCGGCGCCTCCAGCCCGGCGACGAGGCGCAGCAGCGTGGACTTGCCGCAGCCGGAGGCGCCGACGATCACCAGCATCTCGCCGTCCGCGAGGTCGAGGTCGACCCCCTTCAGGATCTCGTGGCCGCCGAAGCTCTTGCGCAGGCCTTCGAGCCGGAGGCCCGCCATCACTTGTCTCCCTCGGTCAGGCCCTTCACGAACCAGCGCTGCATGGCCACCACCACGACCACGGGCGGCAGCAGCGCCAGCACGGCGGTGGCCATCACCTTGTTCCACGCCGTCTCGGTGTCGATGCCGATCATCTTGACGATGCCGATCACCACCGTGTCGAGGTGGGGGTCGGTGACGACCAGCAGCGGCCACAGATACTGGTTCCAGCCGTACACGAACAGGATCACGAACAGCGCCGCGATGTTGGCGCCCGACACCGGGATCACGACGTCGAACAGGAAGCGCAGCGGCCCGGCGCCGTCGATGCGCGCCGCCTCGACGAGCTCGTCCGGGATGGCCGTGAAGGTCTGCCGGAACAGCAGCGTCGCGGTGGCCGAGGCGATCAGCGGCACGGTCAGGCCCGAGAAGGTGTTGACCATGCCGAGCGTGGACATGACCTGGAAGGTCGGCACCAGCCGCACCTCGACGGGCAGCATCAGCGTCATGAAGATGACCCAGAAGGCCGCCATCCGCAGCGGGAAGCGAAAGAACGCCACCGCGTAGGCCGAGGGGATCGACAGCGCGATCTTGCCGAGCGCGATGGCGAGCGCCATGCCGAAGGACACCAAGAGCTCGCGCCACACCGGCCCGGCCCCGGCCGAGCTGTTGAGCAGCACGTCCCGGTAGACGGCGAAGCCGGACAGGCGCGGGACGAGCGACAGGTCGCCGCGCGCGATGGCGGCCGCGTCCTGGGTCGAGCCCGCCACCGCGATCCAGATCGGGAAGGCGAAGATCAGCACCGCGAGGCCCAGCACGGCGTGGGGGAGGAGGCGGGAGGTCACGGCGCTGCCCCTCCCCGCTCATCCCCGCGCAGGCGGGGATCCAGCGCGAGAAGCCGGCCGAAGGCCGTCAAAATGGGAGACGCTTCCGGATCGGAGTGCGGGGGCAGGAGAAGGCCGGCCTTCGGCCGGACGTTCCGCGCTGGGTCCCCGCCTGCGCGGGGACGAGCGGCGTAGCGGAGTGCGGTCACGTCCCCGCCTTCCGCCCGAGGAACCGGAACTGCAGCGCGGACAGCACGATCACCCCCGCCATCAGCACCACGGACTGCGCCGAGGACGAGCCGATGTCGGCGTTGACGATGCCGTCGAGGTAGACCTTCAGCACCAGCGTCTGCGTGGACTGGCCGGGGCCGCCCTGCGTCAGGGCGTAGACGGTCGCGAAGGTATCGAAGGCCGCGTAGACGAGGTCGACGACCAGGAGGAAGAACACCACCGGCATCAGCAGCGGCAGCACGATGGTGCGGAAGCGGTAGAAGCCTCGGGAGCCGTCGATGCGAGCCGCCTCGATCACGCTCCTCGGGATGGCCTGCAGCCCCGCCAGGAAGAAGATGAAGTTGTAGCTGACCTGCTTCCAGGCGCTGGCGCCGACGATCAACGCCATGGCCTCGGCGCCGTTCAGCTTGTAGTCCCAGGGCACGCCGATCCGGTTCAGCCACGCGCCGACGAGGCCGATCTGGGGATGGAACATCAGCACCCACAGCACCGCCGACATGGCGGGCGCGACCGCGTAGGGCCAGACCAGCATGGTGCGGTAGAAGGCGCGGCCGCGGATCTCCGCGTCGGCGAAGACCGCGAACAGCAGGGCGAGGCCCATCGACAGGGCCGTGACGGCCGCGCAGAACAGCACCGTGCGGGCGACCGCCGCCCCGTAGAGCGGGTCGGCGAACAGCGACGCGAAGTTCTCGAGGCCCGCGAACTCGCTCGACGTGCCGAAGGCGTCCTCGCGCTGCAGGCTCGACCATATCGCTTGGCCGGCCGGCCACAGGAAGAACACCGCCGTCAGCGCGAGCTGGGGCAGCACCAGGAGGGCGGGCAGGGCCCGCCCCGGGAAGATCGTGCGGCGATCCATGGTGTCCGCGGGCCGGCGCCGCGCCTCAGCCGCGCGCCGACTTCTGGAAGTCGCGCAGGATGCGGTTGCCGCGCTCGACGGCGCTGTCCATCGCGGTCTGCGCACTCTGCTGACCCTGCAGCGCCTTCTCGATCTCCTCGTAGATCACGGCGCGGATCTCGGGCAGGCGGCCGAGGCGCAGGCCGCGCGAGTTGGCGGTCAGCTCGCCGCGCTCGAGCTGCTGCACGGGCAGGTCGGTGCCGGGGTTCTTGGCGTAGTAGCCGGACGCCTCGGTGGCGTCGTAGCCCGCCACCGTCACCGGCACGTAGCCGGTGTGCTGCGCGTAGAGCGCGACCTGCTCGGGCTTCGAGATGAACGCGTAGAAGGCGGCGACGGCCTTGTACTCGGCCTCGGTGCGCTTCGGCGCGTTCAGGGCCCACAGGCTGGCGCCGCCGATGATGGAGTTGTTGGGCTTCGGGTTGAGCGACGGCTCGACCGGCAGCAGGGCCTCGGCATAGCGGAACTGCGCGTTCTTGACGATGTCGGCGCGGCCCGACGACGAGCCGAAGCCGATGGCGGCCTGCCCGGAATAGAAGATCGCGTCCGGCCCCGAGTCGCGGCCCGTGTATTTGAAGGCGCCGTCCTTCGCCAGATCCATGAAGCGCTGGAGCTGCGCCACGAAGGGCTTTCCGTTGACGAGAAGCTGGGCGCCGAGGCCGTCGTAGCCGTCGCCCTCGGTCGCGTAGGCGATGTTCTGGATCGCGGCGAATTCCTCGAACTGGATCCAGGGCATCCAGGCCGTGGTCGAGGCGATCGGGGTCGGCGCCTTGGAGGCCAGGGTTCGCGCGGCGCGGTCGTAGTCGTCGTAGGTGACGGGCGGCTTCTCGGGGTCGAGGCCGGCCTTCTCGAAGGCGTCCTTGTTGTACCACATCACCGCCGTCGAGGAGTTGAACGGCATGGAGGCGAGCTTGCCGTCGGACAGGCTGTAGTAGCCGCGCACGCCGGGGATGTAGCTCGACGGGTCGAGCTTGAAGCCGGTCTCCTCCGCGAGCTTCCAGGCCGGCTTCACGGCCGGGCCCGCCTGCAGCATGGTGCCGGTGCCGACCTCGAACACCTGCACGATGTTGGGCGCCTGGCCGCCGCGGTAGGCCGCGATGGCGGCCGTGAGCGTCTCGGGGTAGCTGCCCTTGTAGACGGCTTCCAGCACGACGTCGGACTGGCTGGCGTTGAAGTCCCGCACGATGCGGTCGATCTCCGCGCCGTTGGCGGCCGACATGGCGTGCCAGAACACGATGCGGGTGGGCTCGCCCGCGGCCCGGACGGCGCCGGGCAGGGCCGCCCAGGCGGCGAGGGTGCCGGCGCCCGCGAGCAGGTTGCGACGATCCATGAAGCTTCTCCCCGCCGGCGGGCACGGTCCGCGGCGGGGCGCAGCTATACCGGAACGCCGGGCCGCCGCAAGCGGCGGACCAGCGCTCTGCACGCAATTTCGACTGAACAGAACCGGCGCGGCCCGTCCATGACAGGAAGATGACGGCGGACTATACTTGCCGGAGGCTGCGGCGCGTCAGGCCGCCTCGCCCTTGGCGGGCGGCAGGCCGATCGACGGCCCGTGGCCGCGGAAGTTGCGCAGCCACCAGGCCCAGTCCTGCGGCACGAGGTGGAAGGGGTCGTTGTGCTGCAGCTCGCGCGCCGCCCACACGGGCCAGTGCGGGTTGGCCAGCGCCGGCCGGCCGAGGAACACGAGGTCGATCAGCTCCTCGCGGATCACGCGGTCGGCGGTCCCCGGCACGCCGAGGTTCCAGCTCGTTCCCACCGGGATGCCGACCTCCTCGCGCACGCGGTTGGCGCGCTTGAGCATGAAGCCGACCTCGTTGAACGGCGGGTCGGTCATGTCGTCGGTGTTGAAGCCGAGGGACAGGTCCGCGAGGTCGAGCCCGTGGTCCTTCATGGCGCGGATCGCCAGGAGCGAGTCCTCGAACTGCACGCCCTTGGCGTTGAGGTCGTCCGAGCCGAGCCGCATGGTCAGCGGGTATTCCTCCGGCCACACGGCCCGCACGGCGTCGAGCGCCTCCAGGTGGAAGCGCATGCGGTTCTCGACCGAGCCGCCGTACTGGTCGGTGCGCTGGTTGGCGAGCGGCGAGAAGAAGGAAGCCCCGAGGTAGCCGTGGGCGTAGTGCATCTCCAGCCACTTGTAGCCGGCGTCCCGCGCGCGGCGCGCCGCGTCCGCGTAGGATCGGTGGAGGGCCTTGATGTCCTCGACGCTGAGCTCGCGCACGGGGAAGTCGTGGCCGTTGCCGTAGGGGATGGCGGAGGGCGCCACGCATTCCCAGCCGTGCTCGTGGTCGGGCGGGAGCTGGCGCCAGGTGCCGCGCTCGTTGGTGCCCTTGTGGGGCGGCAGCTCGCTGCCCTTGCGCCCCGTGTGGCCGAGCTGGATGGCGGGCACGCCGCCCATGCGCTCGACGATGGCGCAGACGCGCGCGTGGCCCTCGATCTGCGCGTCGTCCCAGATGCCGGCGCAGGAGGTGGTGGTGCGCCCGTCCGGCGTGATGGCCATCTGCTCGCCGAACACGAGGCCGAAGCCGCCGGCCGCGCGGGCGCCGAGGTAGCTCACGTGGTAGTCGTCGAGCTTGCCGTCGACCGAGTTGTACATGGTCATCGGCGACATGACGATGCGGTTGCGCAGCGTCACGCCCTTGAGCGTGAAGGGGCTGAACAGGTCGGGCACGGGGAGCCTCGCGAGGGATGATGTCGCGGCTCAGCTTTCAAGACGCGTGCCAGACCGGGGCGATGCCCATCGCGGCCGGCGCCTCAGCCCCGCGCCCCGACGGCGTGGACCACCTGCGCGCCGGCCTCGTACCAGACCTCCTTCGCGGCCCGGAAGCGCACCGGGGCGAGGTCCGTCACGGGCAGCGGCAGGTCGGCCTCGCCGATCTCGCCGAGGCACAGCCGGGCGAGGCAGCGCCCGAAGGCGGTGCCGGGCGCGATGCCGCGGCCGTTGTAGCCGCTGAAGCCGACGACGCCGCGAGCCAGACGGTGGAAGCGCGGCACGGCGTCGGCCGTCATGCCGATGGCGCCGTACCATTCGTGCTGGAAACCGACCCCGGCGAGCTGCGGAAACAATCTCGCGAGCGCCCGCCGCGCCCAGGCGCGGTGCACGGTGCGCCCGGTGCCGCGCAGCGCGCCGACGCTGCCGAAGACGAGCCGCCCCGCCGCGTCGAAGCGGAAGGAGCTCAGCACCTCGCGCGTGTCCCACACGCCCTCGCGCCCCGGCAGGATCGAGCGGGCGAGGTTCGACGACAGCGGCGCCGTGGCGAGGTTGAAATAGGGGAGGTGCACCTGCTCGGCCCGCACGCCGGGCCAGGGGGAGCCCGCCGGCCCATGGCCGGCCCCATAGGCGTCGGTGGCCACGATCACGCGGGGCGCCGCGACGCTGCCGGCCGCGGTGCGAAGCCGCCAGACCGCGCCCTCGTCCTCCGCCGCCGTGACGGGGCTGCCCGTGAAGAGGCGCGCCCCGGCCCGCAGGGCCGCGCCGGCGAGGCCGCGCGCGTAGGCCAACGGCTGCACGGTGCCGGCCCGGCGGTCGAGCAGCGCGCCCGCGTAGGCGGAGGTGCCCACGGCGCCGGCCGCCGCGCCGGCGTCGAGCAGCGCGACCGGCGCGCCGCGGGCCCGCCACTGCCGCGCCCGCTCGGTCACCTCGGCGAGGCCGGAAGCGCCGACCGCGCAGTGCAGCGTCCCGGCCCGGACCGCCTCGCAGGCGATGCCATGGCGCTCGACCGTGTCGAAGACCAGCCCCGGCGCGTCGCCGAGCTCCCTCAGCAAGCGCTCGCCGTGGACCGGCCCGAGCAGTTCCGGCACCGCGTCCGGCATGATCCACAGGCCGGCGTTGACGAGGCCGACGTTGCGGCCCGAGCCGCCGAAGCCGACCTCGACGGCCTCCAGCAGCGCCACGGAGGCGCCGCCCTCGGCGAGGTGCAGCGCGGCCGACAGGCCCGTGTAGCCGCCGCCCACGATCGCGACGTCGGCCGCGACGTCGCCGGCGAGCGACCCCGTCTCGGGCGCCGGCGGCGCCGAGCCCTCCCACAGCCCGTGGCTGCGGGGGTCGCCCCTCACCCCGCGGAGCCTTCGAGATGCGCCAGGATGGCCTCGACGGGGTGGCGCGGCCGGTGCCCGGCGAAGCGCTCCGTCTGGCAGCGGCAGGAGAAGCCGGTGGCGAGTGTCGCGGCCGGATCGGGGCCGATCCGGCTCCGCCAGCCGATGTCGAAGATGCGGCGCGACAGCTCCGCCTGCTCGGCCTGATGGCCGAACAGGCCGGCCATGCCGCAGCAGCCGACCTTGGGGAAGCGCGCGTCGAGCCCGAGATGCGTCATCACCCTGCCCCAGCGCGCCGCGGTTTCGGGCTGTGCGGTCTTCTCGGTGCAGTGGAGCAGGATGTCGAAGGCGGGTCCAGCCCCGCGCGGCCGGGCCGGGATGCGCCCGGCCGCCGCCTCATCGGCGAGGAAACGGTCGATCGACACCACGGGGGCGAGCGGCTGAAGCACGGAATATTCCGCATATTCCTTGTACTCGCCGTCGTGGAGCAAACCGGTCGCGGCATCGAGGCTGACGAGCGGCACGCCCTCGGCGGCGAGCCGGGCGCGTTCGGCCAGGGCGCGGCGCGCGACCTTCGCGAAGGCGCCCTCCAGGCCCAGCACCTGCAGCGCCTTGCCGTTGGGGCGAACGGCGGAGACCGTCACGCGGTAGCCGAGCCGCTCCAGCAGTCGCCCCGCGGCGTCGATCACCGCGCCGTCGAAGGTCGACAGGAAGCTGTCGCGCAGCAGCACGACGCGCGGGCCGCCGCCGGAGGCGCGCGGCCGCCAGCGCGTCGGCGCGGGATGCGGCAGGTCGACGAGGCCGAAGCGGCCCCGCAGCAGTCCCCGCACCGGCCCCGACCCCATGAGCGCGCCGGCGAGGCCGGGCGCGGCGCGCACGAGCCCGAGCCCGGCTTCGAGGTGGCGCAACAGATGGTCGCGCAGCGGGCGCGGCCGCGATGCGTGGTAGGCGCCGAGGAAGCGCGACCGCATCTCGGGGATGTTCACCTTGACGGGGCAGAGGCTCGCGCAGGCCTTGCAGGACAGGCAGGTGTCCATGGAGGCCTTGGTGTCGGCCTCCACGGCGGCGAGCTCGGCCGCCACGTCGCGACCCCGCGCCGCCTCGGAGCGCAGCCGCATCCAGGCGCGCAGCAGCGTGGCCCGGCCCTTCGGCGACTGCACGCGGTCCCGCGTCGCGTGGTAGGACGGGCACATGGCGTCGTAGTCGTCCCACGAGTGGCAGGCGGCGTTGCCGTTGCAGCTCACGGCGCGGCCGAGCCCCGCCCGCTGGTCCTCGGCGATCAGACGGTCGAAGCTGCCGCGGGTCGGGACCTGGTCGATGCGGTCGATCGGGCCGCCGAGGCCGGGCGAGGCGAGCTTGCCGGGGTTCAGCAGGTTGTCGGGGTCGAAGGCGCCCTTGATGCGGCACAGCTCGTCGTAGAGCACGGGGCCGAAGAACAGCGGCGAGAACTCGCCGCGGTAGCCGCGCCCGTGCTCGCCCCAGATCAGCCCGCCGTGGCGCTTCACGAGATCCGCGACCTCGTCCGACACGGCGCGGATCATCGCCTCCTCGGCCGGGTCCGTCATGTCGAGCGAGGGGCGGACGTGGAGGCAGCCGACGTCGGCGTGGCCGTACATGCCGTAGCCGAGCCCGCGCCGGTCGAGCAGGCCGCGGAACTCCGCCACGAAGTCGGCGAGCCGCTCGGGCGGCACGGCCGTGTCCTCGACGAAGGCCGTGCCCTGGCGGCGCGTGCCCTCCATCTCGCCGAGACGCCCCATGAGGCCCACGGCCTTCTCGCGCATCGTCCACACCTGGGCGACGCGCGCGGGGTCGTCGATCCGCGCCCAGTCCATGGCGGGGAAGGGCGAGGCGGCGAGCAGCGCCGCGCAGCGCTCCGCGGCGGCCGCGAGCGCGTCCCGGTCGTCGCCCGCGAACTCGACCACGTTGAGGCCGCGCACCGCCGCCGCAGCGGGGCCGCCCAGCACGGATTCGAGGCCGGACCAGATGACGTCGCGGCTCGCCAGCTCCAGCGTCTTGTCGTCGAGGATCTCGATCGCCAGCGGGTCGGCGGCGAGCAGGTGCTGCACGTCGCGCAGCGCCGCGTCGAAGGAGCCGTAGCGCGCCACCATCAGCAGGCGGTGCTTCGGCAGCGGCGTGATGCGCAGCACGGCGCGCTTCGTCACCGCCAGCGTGCCCTCGGAGCCGGCGAGGAGCCGGACGAGGTCGTAGGTGCCGTCCTGGCGCGTCACGCCCTGGAGATTGTAGCCGGTGAGGCCCCGGTTCATCGCCGGGAACGTGTCGGCGATGAGCGCGGCATGCTCCTCGACGACGCGCAGCACCTCGGCGTGGGCCTCGCCGGCGACGCCGCCCGCCGCAACCACCGCCTCGACCTCGGCGCGGCTGCGCGGGCGCACGGTGAAGTCGGAGCCGTCCGACAGCACCACGTCGAGCGACAGCACGTGGTCCGAGGTGCGGCCGTAGATGCGCGAGCCCTTGCCCGAGGCGTCGGTGGCGATCATGCCGCCGATCGTGGCGCGGGTCGCGGTCGACACCGCGGGCGGGAAGAAGAAGCCGTGCGGGCGCAGGGCCGCGTTGAGCTGGTCCAGCACCACGCCGGGCTCGACCGCCACGGTGCGGGCCTCGACGTCGAGCGCGAGGATGCGGTTCATGTGGCGCGACAGGTCGAGCACGGCGCCGCCGGTCAACGACTGGCCGTTGGTGCCGGTGCCGCCGCCGCGCGGCGACAGCGCGAGGTCGGGCACGGCGCGGGCGGCCCGCACGGCGGCGTTCACGTCCGCGGCGGCGAGCGGGTGCAGCACCGCGGCGGGCATGACCTGGTAGACGCTGTTGTCGGTGGCCGCGACGAGGCGCGGGCCGATGCCGGTCTCGACGTCGCCCGAGAAGCCCTCGCGCGCCAGGGCGGCCCGCAGCGCCTCGGCGCGGGCGGCCTCGCCGGCGCGGGCCTGGCGGTCCAGCGTTGTGACGTTCGCGTCCACGGGAGGGCTCCGGTCGGGGGTGGGGCTTCACCGCCCGAGATAGCGGCTCGGGCACGCGACCGCAAAGCCGCTCCGTCCCGCCCGGACGCGCTCAATCGAAGCGGCGCCCCCCCGCAGCGGCTCCCGCGCGCGATCGAGGGACGCGACCGGAATCCGGCGACCCGCGCCCCTCCGTACCGAGCTGGCCCGGGGAGGGACGGCTTCCGTGCTTCGCCTCGCGGCATCAGATGTCGTAGCTCGACGCCTCGGACCGCCGCGCCCGCTCGCGTGCGGCTTCCCGCAGGAGGGCCTCGAAGGCGACCGACACCTTCGTGCGGAAGCGTTCCTTGTGGCGCACGAGCGCGAAGCGGCGCGTCGGCAGGGGATGGTCGATGCGGCACAGGCGGCCCGCCGCGACGTGGGGCTGGACGACGAGGTCCGACACGGCGGTCAGGGCGTCGCTGCCGATCGCCGCCGCGCAGACGGCCTCGTTGGTCGGCAGGGTCAGCACCACGCGGAGCTTCCCGAGGTCCACGCCCCGCTCGCGTAGCGCCGCTTCGAGGGCCGCGCGCGTCCCGGAGCCCGGCTCGCGCATCACCCAGCGGGCGGCCTCCAGCGCCGAGGCGGGCACGTCCCGGCGCCGGGCGAGCGGATGCCGCGGCGACGCCGCGACGACGAGGCGGTCGTCGGCGAGCGGCACGACGCTGAGCGCCGGCTCCGCGACCTCGCCCTCGACGCAGCCGATCTCGGCCTCGCCGGCCAGCACGGCGGCGACCACGCCCGCGGTGTTGCCTTCGGCGAGGCTGAGGGCGATCCCGTCATGCGCGGCCGCGAACCGCATCAGCAGCGGCGGCAGCCAGTAGCTGGCCAGCGTCTGGCTCGCCGCCAGGCTGAGCCGGCCGCGCTTCAGGCCGCCGAGCTCCTGCAGCGCCAGTTCCGCCCCTTCCGCGGCCGCCAGCACCGTCCGCGCTTCGCCCAGGAACGCGCGCCCGTCCTCGCTCAACTCGAGGCGCCGGCCGACGCGGTGGAACAGCCGCACGCCGTGGCGGCCCTCCAGCGCCTGGATGGCCGCGGTCGCGGCCGAGGGCGTGAGGTGGCAGGCTTCCGCGCCCCGCGTCAGGTGCTCGCGCTCCGCCACGGCGACGAAGACGCGGAGCTGGTCCAGGGTCATTCGATCCACCCGAACGGAACGGTCGAAACATGCGAATGGATTGAACACGCCCGGCGCCGCACATCAAGCGGGACCGGAGACGTCCCATGCAGCCCTCCTCGCCCTCGCGCCTCGCCGTCCTGCCGGGGCTCGCCCTCTGCGCCGGCGTGACGGCCCTGGCCTGCGGGGGCGAGGCGCTCGAAGCCCACCTCCTGGGACGCTCCTGGCTCGAAGCCCTGGTGCTCGCCATCCTGCTCGGCACGGCGGTCCGCACCGCCTGGACGCCTGGCGCCCGTTTCCGCGCGGGCATCGCCTTCGGGGCCAAGCAGATGCTGGAAGTCGCGGTCGCCCTGCTGGGCGTCTCGATCTCGTTCCGCACCCTGGCCGCGGTCGGGCCGGGTCTCCTGTTCGGCATCGCCGGCGTGGTCGCCCTCGCGATCCCGGCGAGCTTCGGCATCTGCCGCCTGCTCGGCCTGCCGCGGCGCATGGCCGTGCTGGTCGCCTGCGGCAACTCGATCTGCGGCAACTCCGCCATCGCGGCCGTGGCGCCGGCGATCGGGGCGGACGGCGACGACGTCGCGGCCTCCATCGCCTTCACGGCGGTGCTCGGCGTGGTGGTCGTGCTCGGGCTGCCGCTGTTCGGCGCCGCGCTCGGCCTCAGCCCGCTCCGCTTCGGCACGCTCGCCGGCCTCACCGTCTACGCGGTGCCGCAGGTCCTCGCCGCCGCGGCGCCGGTCGGCCCCGCCGCCGTGCAGATCGGCACGGTCGTCAAGCTGGTGCGCGTGCTGATGCTCGGCCCCGTGGTGCTGGCGCTGTCGGTGCTGGCGGGCCGCCGGCGCGCCGAGCCGGGCGAGGCCGCCCCCCGCGCCGCGGCCGGCGGCGTCCGCCTCCGCCGCATGGTGCCGCCGTTCATCCTGGCCTTCCTGGCCCTCGCGGCCCTGCGCTCGGCCGGCCTCGTGCCCGCGGCGGCGCTCGCCCCGGCGGCCGCGCTCGCCGACGGCCTCACCATCCTGTCGATGGCGGCGCTCGGCCTCGGGGTGGACGTGCGGGTCGTCGCGAAGGCCGGGCCGCGCGTGACCTGCGCCGTCACGCTGTCGCTCCTCGTGCTCGGCGCCGTGAGCCTCGGGCTGATCCGCATCCTCGGCCTCGCGTGAGAGGGGCGGGCCGGGTCGCCCCGGCCGAACCGCGCCGCTCGCAGGCGCGGCGGCGCCTCATTCCCGCGGCATGTTTCGCCGGTGCTGCGCCACCGGGATCATCGCCCGCACGCGCTCGACCCGCTCCGGCTCGACCCGCCCCGCCGCGATCCCGACCCCGTCGCTCGCCCGCGCCGTGACGAGGCCCCAGGGGTCGACCAGCATGGAATGGCCGTAGGTGGTGCGGGTCTGCCCGCCCTGGGCGAAGGTGCCGGTCTGCGCCGCCGCGGCGACGTAGCATTCCGTCTCGATCGCGCGGGCGCGCAGCAGCACCTCCCAGTGGTCCTTGCCGGTCTGCATCGTGAAGGCGGCCGGCACGGCGATGAGGCGCGCGCCGCGGTCCATCAGCGCCTGGTACAGGAACGGGAAGCGGATGTCGTAGCAGATCGAGCAGCCGACCGTAACGCCCTCGCAATCGTAGGTGGCGACGGCCTCGCCGGGCGCGAACGAGGCGCTTTCCCGGTATTCGGTGCCGTCCGGCGCCGTGATGTCGAAGAGGTGAATCTTGCGGTAGCGGGCCACCTCGCGGCCGCTCCGGTCGAACGCCACGGCCGTGTTGCCGATGCGCTCCCCGCCGGGCAGCCGCTCCAGCATCGAGCCCGCGTGGATGAACACGCCGTGGCGCCGCGCGAGGCCCGCCATCGCCGCGTAGGCTTCGCCGTCCGGCAGGCGGTCGGCCGCGGCGAACTTCGCCTCCCGGGTGCCGCCGAGGAAGTCGAAGCATTCGGGCAGCAGCACCCAGTCGGGCCGCTCCTCGGCGACGGCGCGCTCGATCAGCGCCGCGGCCTGCCGGAGGTTGGCAGCGCGGTCGTGGCCGGAGTTCATCTGGATCAGCGCGACCTTCATGAGCGGCACTCCCGGGATCGTCCACCTGTGCCATCCGTGCACGGCCCCGCGCCGCGCGGCAAGCGCGGGGGCGCCCGATCCGGCCCGATCCGGCACGGGATCGACCCTTCGGCGAGGGCACGCGGCTTGCGGCGAGCGGGGGGACTTCAGACTTCCCGGGATCGCCCCTCGTGCCGCGCGCCGCCCTCCTCTCCGCTTCCCTGGCCGCCTCGCGGCGGCGCTCCCTCGCTCACCGCCTGTCGCGCGTCCGGCCCAGCACGGCCTTGACGCGGGTCGGCTTCCTGCTGCTGGCGGCCGGGCTCGACGCGGCGGCGATCCTCGGGATCGCGGCCGCGAGCGGCGCGGCGCTCGGCCACGGGGCGGAACCGTTCAAGGACATCGTGCTCGGCGCCGCCATGGCGGTGCTGTTCGTGGTCCCGGGCGCCCTGCGGCACGACTACGCCATCACGCGCTACCTGTCCCACAAGGGCCACGCCAAGCGCGCGCTGACGCTGTGGGGCATGGCGGCCGCCGGGGCGCTGGGCTTCGCCTTCCTGACCAAGACCACCGACAGCTTCTCGCGCGGCGGCACGCTGGGGCTGGTGGTCGGGGGCGCGGCGGGGCTGCTGGTGCTGCGCACCGCGCTGGTCGGCGTCATGCAGTCGCGCGCCGCGGCGGGCCGGGTCGCGTCGCGCCACATCTTCCTCGTCGGCGACGAGGACATGATCCGCGCCTTCTCCGAGCGCCACGCGCCCCACCAGGTCGGCCTGCGGGTCGTCGGCGCCGCGGTGCTGCGGCCGGGCGAAGACACCCGCGCCGACGACCTCGCCCTCGCGGTCGCGTCGGCACGGGTGATCCGGCCGGACGACGTCTACATCCTCGTGCCCTGGGGCGACCGCGACCGGCTGGACGCCGCGATCGACGCCTTCATGGGCGTGCCGGCGGCCGTGCACCTCGCGCCCGAGCGCTTCCTCGACAAGTTCGACGACCTCCACGTGATCCGCAACGGCTCGGTGGCGTCGCTGCACCTCGTGCGCCGGCCGCTGTCGTCGAGCGAGGTGCTGGCCAAGCGCGCCCTCGACGTGGCCCTGGCCGCGGCCGCGCTCCTCGTTCTGGCCCCGCTCTTCGCCGCGATGGCGGTGCTGATCCGGCGCGAAAGCCCCGGCCCCGTGTTCTTCAAGCAGCGCCGCTACGGCTTCAACCAGGAGCCGTTCCGCATCTACAAGTTCCGCTCGATGAGCGTCGCCGAGGACGGCCGCGCCGTGCGCCAGGCGACAGCGGGCGACAGCCGCATCACGCGGATCGGCCGCTTCATGCGCCGCACCAACGTCGACGAGCTGCCGCAGCTCCTCAACGTGCTGCGCGGCGAGATGAGCCTCGTCGGCCCCCGCCCCCACGCCATGGCGCACGACCAGGCCTTCGAGCGCGAGGTCGCGCTCTACGCCCGCCGCCACAACGTCCGCCCCGGCATCACCGGCTGGGCGCAGGTCAACGGCTGGCGCGGCGAGACGGACACGCCCGAGAAGGTGATCGGCCGCGTCGAGCACGACCTCTACTACATCGACAACTGGTCGCTGATGCTCGACCTGTCGATCATGGTGCGGACGGTGTTCTCGCGGAAGGCCTACAGGAACGCGGGCTGAGCGGGGGGCGCTACCAGGCGAGGTCTGGGATCGCGTAGGCGGGCCGGTGCGCCGCGCCCCGGAGGAAGGCCGCGAGCCGGGCGGGGTCGAGCGTGCCGTCGCCCGGCCCCGTGTCGTCGCGGTGGATGCCGTTGGTGACGAACAGGCAGTCGAGCCCTCGGGCCACCGCGCCGGCGACGTCCGTGCGCATGCCGTCGCCGACCGCCAGCACGCGCGACGCGTCGACGTCCCGCCCGCGCGCCGCGGCGGCCAGGGACAGCGCGAGGTCGTAGATCGGCGCGTGCGGCTTGCCGGCGTAGAGCACGGTGCCGCCGAGCGCCTCGTAGCGCTCCGCCAGGGCGCCGGCGCAGAAGATCAGCTGGTCGCCCACGTGCACCACCACGTCCGGGTTGGCGCAGATCATGGCGATCCCGCGCTCGCGCATGGCCGCGTAGGTGGCCTCGTAGTGGTCGGGCGTCTCCGTGCGGTCGTCGAACAGGCCCGAGCAGATGACGTGGGCGGCCTCGTGCAGCTCGCCGAGCCGCGGGCGCCGCCCGGTCTTGGCATGGACCTCGTCCATCAGGGCGCGGTCGCGCTCGGGGCCGATGTGGTGGAACGGCCCCTCGCCGCGCGCCGCGATCAGCGCCACCGTGCTGTCGCCCGAGGTGACGATGTCGTCGTAGGCCGTGCGCGGCACGCCGAGCGCGTCGAGCTGGGCGCGGATCGGCGCGTTGGGCCGCGGCGCGTTGGTGATCAGCACCACCGTGCCCCCGCCCTCGCGGAACCGCGTCAGCGCCGCGGCGGGGCCGGGAAAGGACCGCTTGCCGTCGTGCAGCACGCCCCACACGTCCGACAGGACGACGTCGTAGCGGTCCGCGACGGCCGACAGGCCGGGCAGGATGGGCGTGGTGGGGGCGGGCTCGGTCATGCGGGCGGGCTTACGCGCGGGGGCGCGGCATGTCGAGGCGGGCCGTCTCCCACAAATATCAAACCCGCCCCGCAACCGCGGACGGCCTTCCGTCGTAGTGGCGCTGAACGCGGATGGGTTTGGCGAGGCGCCGGTGCCGGGCCTATAAGCGCCGCCCGCCGGCCCCGTCGGCCGGCCTCGGCACCAGGAAGATCTTCATGGCCATCGCCAGCATCAAGCCGCTCTTCACGACCAAGTCCGTCGCCACGGGAGGCCGCAACGGCGTCAGCAAGGCCGACGACGGCAGCGTGTCGGTGACGCTGTCCGTGCCGAAGGAGATGGGCGGCCCCGGCAAGCCCGGCACCACCACGCCCGAGCACCTCTTCGCCACCGGCTATGCCGCCTGCTTCTGCGGCGCGCTCGACTTCGCGGCCAAGCAGGCCAAGAAGGACGCCACCGGCGCCGAGGTCACCTGCGCGGTGTCGATCGGCCCGCGCGAGGGCGGCGGCTTCGGCCTCGCGGTGCGTATGACCGTGGTGGACGGCAAGATCCCCACCGCCGAGCTGAAGGAGCTGGTCGAGCAGGCCCATACCGTGGTCTGCCCCTACTCCCACGCGACGCGCGACAACGTCGACGTCCAGTTCGACGTCCAGGGCGCCTGACGCCCCTCCCCCTTCTCGCGGCTTCGACCCGTCGGGCCGCGCAGGACCGGCCCGGGCTCCCGCGGGAGCCCGGGTCCCGCATCACCTCAGGAGTCGAGACCATGCCAGTCGAAGCCAAGTACAAGACCTCCGCCACGGCCACGGGCGGCGGCCGCGACGGCCGCACCACGCTGGAAGACAAGACCATGGACCTCCAGCTGACCGTGCCGAAGGAGCTCGGCGGCCCGGGCGGCGACGGCGCCAACCCGGAGAAGCTCTTCGCGCTCGGCTACGCGGCCTGCTACCTCGGCGCCATGCGGGTCGGCTCGCAGCAGACCGGCATCAAGATCCCGCAGGGCTCGACCGTGAAGGCCGACATCGGCATCGGCCCGCGCTCCGAGGGCGGCTTCGGCATCACGACCGACCTCGAGGTGTACCTGCCCGGCCTCTCCAAGGAGGATGCCGAGAAGCTCGCCGAGGCGACCCACGGCATCTGCCCCTATTCCAACGCCATCCGCGGCAACGTCGCGCTGAACACCAAGGTCCGCACCTGACCCGAGGGCGGGCCGCGATCGGGTGACCCCGCCCGATCGCGTGATCCTGCCCGCAGCGACGCGGGGCCGGAGCCGCGACGGTTCCGGCCCGGGCCGGGGGCGCGTCCCCCGGCCGCTTCCATCGGGACCGGCCTCGACGTAAGGTGAGGGGCGGTCCCGCGGTCCGGGGCCATCCTTCCCGTCTCAGGGAGCCCCGATGCCCTCCTCCGCCGCCGCCCTGGCCCCGCAGGCCGAGATCCCCAACGATCTCGAAGCCTTCTGGATGCCGTTCACGCCGAACCGCTCCTTCAAGAAGAACCCGCGCATGATCACGCGGGCCAAGGGCATGTTCTACTACACGCCGGACGGCCGCGCCGTGACGGACGGCACCGCGGGCCTGTGGTGCACCAACGCCGGCCACAACCGCGAGCCCATCGTGGCCGCCATCCAGGCGCAGGCGGCCGAGCTCGACTACGCCCCCGCGTTCCAGTTCGGGCACCCCAAGGCCTTCTCGGTCGCGTCCCGCATCGCGGCGCTCGCGCCCGCCGACCTCGACCACGTGTTCTTCGCCAACTCCGGCTCGGAAGCCGTCGACACGGCGCTGAAGATCGCCCTCGCGTACCACAACGTCGCCGGCCGGGGCGGCCGCACCCGCCTCATCGGCCGCGAGCGCGGCTACCACGGCGTGGGCTTCGGCGGCATCTCGGTCGGCGGCATCGTGTCGAACCGCAAGCAGTACGGCACGCTGCTCAGCGGCGTCGACCACCTGCCCCACACGTACAGCCGCGAGCACCAGGCCTTCACCAAGGGCGAGCCGGAGTGGGGCGCCCACCTCGCCGACGAGCTCGAGCGCATCGTCATGCTGCACGACGCCTCGACCGTCGCGGCCGTGATCGTGGAGCCGATGGCGGGCTCGACCGGCGTGCTGCCGCCGCCCAAGGGCTACCTGCAGCGGCTGCGCGCCATCTGCGACCGGCACGGCATCCTGCTCATCTTCGACGAGGTGATCTCGGGCTTCGGCCGCCTCGGCCACGCCTTCGCGGCCGAGCGCTACGGCGTCGTGCCGGACATGATCTGCTTCGCCAAGGGCGTCACCTCCGGCACGGTGCCGATGGGCGGCGTCGTGGTGAGGAAGCCCATCTACGACGCCTTCATGCGCGGGCCCGAGCACGTCATCGAGCTGTTCCACGGCTACACCTATTCGGCGCATCCGCTGGCCTGCGCGGCCTCCCTGGCGGCGCTCGACGTGTACCGGGACGAGGACCTGTTCGGCCGCGCGCTGAGGCTGGAGCCGGTGTGGGCCGAGGCGATCCACGGGCTGCGCGGCCTGCCCAACGTGCTCGACATCCGCACGGTCGGGCTCGTCGCGGCGATCGACCTCGCGTCGCGGCCGGACGCGGTCGGGGCCCGCGCCTACGAGGCGATGGACCGCGCCTTCCGCGAGCACGACCTGATGGTCCGCATCACCGGCGACACGATCGCGCTGACCCCGCCGCTCATCATCTCCGAGACCGAGATCGGCGACATCGCCGACAAGCTGAAGACGCTGCTGTCGACCCTGCGCTGAGGCTGCATCGACGATCCGGTTTCCAAAGGGCTGGCCCTTTGGCGGGGTTTGGGGCAGAGCCCCAAAGAAATACTCCCATCGGGGCTCCGCCCCGAGCCCCGCCAAAGGCCGAGGGCCTTTGGAAACCCGTTCAGAGCACGATGACCGACCTCACCAAGCCCCGCCTGCCCCGCGGCCTCGCCGACCGCGGGCCCGCCGACCTCGCCGCGACCGCCCGCATCACGGCGGCGATCCGCGACACCTACGAGCTCTACGGCTTCGAGGCGGTGGAGACGCCCTTCATCGAATACACGGACGCGCTCGGCAAGTTCCTGCCCGACCTCGACCGCCCCAACGCCGGCGTCTTCTCCTTCAAGGACGACGACGACCAGTGGCTGTCGCTGCGCTACGACCTGACGGCCCCGCTCGCCCGCTCGGTGGCGGAGCGCTACGACGCGCTGCCTAAGCCCTACCGCTCCTACCGCTCGGGCCCGGTGTTCCGCAACGAGAAGCCCGGTCCCGGCCGCTTCCGCCAGTTCATCCAGTTCGACGCCGACACGGTGGGCTCCGCCTCCGTCGCGGCCGACGCCGAGATGTGCATCATGGCAGCCGACACGCTGGAGCGGCTCGGCATCGCGCGCACCGACTTCGCCGTGAAGGTCAACGACCGCAAGGTGCTCGACGGCGTCATGGAGCTGATCGGCCTCGGCGGCGAGGCCGACGCGGGCCGGCGCCTCACCGTGCTGCGCGCGGTCGACAAGCTCGACCGGCTCGGGCCCGCGGGCGTGGAAGCGCTGCTCGGCGCCGGGCGCCGCGACGACTCCGGCGACTTCACCAAGGGCGCGGGCCTGCCGCCCGACGCCATCGCGCGCGTGCTCGCCTTCACGGCCGCGCGGGGCGCCACCGCGGCCGACACGGTCGCGAACCTGCGCGACGCGGTCGCGGGCTCGGCGCGGGGCGAGGAGGGCGTCGCCGAACTCGCCGAGATCGCGCGGCTCGTCGAGGCCGCCGGCCGCTCGGATTGCGTGGTGATCGACCCCTCGGTCGTGCGCGGCCTCGAATATTACACCGGCCCGGTCTTCGAGGCCGAGCTGCTGTTCACCGTCACGGGCGAGGATGGCGAGCCGATCCGCTTCGGCTCGGTCGGCGGCGGCGGCCGCTACGACGGGCTCGTGGCGCGCTTCCGCGGCGAGCCGGTGCCGGCGACCGGCTTCTCGGTCGGCGTGTCGCGCCTCGTCGCGGCCCTCAAGGCCGTGCGCAGCCCGCTCGTCGGCACGGCGCAGCCCCGCGGCCCCGTGGTGGTGGCGGTGCTGGATAAGGGGGAAATGGCCCGCTACCAGGGCCTCGTGACGCGGCTGCGCGCGGCCGGCATCGCGTCCGAGCTCTACCTCGGCGCCTCGGGCATGAACGCCCAGCTCAAATACGCCGACAAGCGCAACAGCGCCTGCGCGGTGCTGCAGGGCTCGAACGAGCGCGACGCCGAGGGCGGCCCCGTGGTGATGATCCGCGATCTCGTGCTCGGCGCCGAGCTCGCCAAGGGCTCCAAGGACCGCTCCGATTACCTGGAGCTGCGCCAGCGCGCGCAGTTCCCCGTGGCCGAGGACGCCATGGTGGAGGCCGTGCGCGAGGTGTTGGCGCGTCACGGAGATTGAAGGCCGCTTCACGCCGGCCGCCGGGCGGCATAGCATCGCGCACTCTGTCCCCGGGAGACGCGCGATGGACCTCGGCACCGCGGCCACCTTCGCCCTGGCCTTCTTCCTCTTCGCCGCGAGCCCCGGGCCGGACAACATCACGATCCTGTCGAAGACCGTGAACGACGGGCCCGCACACGGCGTCGCCTACGGCTGCGGCGTGGTGGCGAGCATCGGCTGCTTTGTGGTCCTGGCCGCGGTGGGGCTCGACGCCGTCGCGGGTGCGGTGGGCGAACACATCCGCTTCGTGCGCTACCTCGGCGCGGCCTACCTGGTCTACACCGGCATCGCGATGTGGCGCGCCCCCGTCGCGGTCGCGCCGCGGCGGCTGCGGGGCGGCCTCCTGCGGCTCTTCGGCCTCGGCTTCCTGCTCAACGTGTCGAACCCCAAGATGCCGGTCTTCTATCTCGCCCTGCTTCCGGGCGTGCTCGGCACCCATCCTCTCACGGCGGCCGACACGCTGGTCCTGCTCGCCGTGATCCTCGCCGTCGAGGGACTGGTGATCGGCGGCCACGTGGCCCTGGCGCTGCGGGCCAGGAGCGCGCTGGCCCGGCCCCGCCGCCTCCGGGCGCTCAACCGCGGCGCCGGCGCGCTGATGGTCGGCGCCGGCGCGCTCGTCACGGCGCGCTGAGGATACCGGGATGATATGGCGGCGATATAACGCCGCTATGTCGGCCGAACCAATCTGTCGGCGGGTGAATTGAAGGAGGTCCTCTGTCAGGGGCCTGCCATGCCGCTGTACTACATCGATCTGTACGACAACGAGACGCTCGCCCGGGACGAGTTCGGGCTGGAGCTCGACAGCCTCTACGAGGCGCGCGAGCAGGCCATCGCGCTGCTGCCCGACCTCGCCCGCCAGGGCCTGCCGGACGGCGACAGCCACGATTACACGGCCGTGGTGCGCTGCCGGGAGGGCCGCGTCCGCTACGAGGCGACGCTGTCGCTGCGCGGCACCTGGATCGAGGCGCCGGCCTACCCGCCGACCGGCGAAACCTCAGCGACCCACCACTGACGCATCGGCGCTTGCGTCCGCGGCGCGGCCCCGGCTAGTCCAGGCGCGACACCGACGCGCCGCGAGAGACACCATGCCGACCCATAAGCTGCTCCTCCTGCCCGGCGACGGCATCGGCCCCGAGGTGGCGGCCGAGGTCGAGAAGGTCCTGGCCCGGATCGAAGCCCGGGGCTCGGCGCGCTTCGCGGTCGAGCGGGGCCTCGTCGGCGGCTGCGCCATCGACGCATACGGCGTGCCGGTCAGCGACGCCGACGTGGCCCGCGCCGCGGCGGCCGACGCCGTGCTGCTCGGCGCGGTCGGCGGCCCGAAGTGGGACGGCGTGCCCTACGAGATCCGCCCCGAGGCCGGCCTGCTGCGCCTGCGCAAGGACCTCGGGCTCTTCGCCAACCTGCGTCCCGCCATCTGCCACGCCGCGCTGGCCGACGCCTCCTCGCTGAAGCGCGAGCTCGTCGAGGGGCTCGACATCCTGATCGTGCGCGAGCTGACCGGCGGCGTGTATTTCGGCGAGCCGAAGCAGATCATCGACCTCGGCAACGGCCAGAAGCGCGGCATCGACACCCAGGTCTACGACACCTACGAGATCGAGCGCATCGCCCGCGTGGCCTTCGAGCTGGCGCGCAAGCGCGGCAACCGCGTCACCTCGTCGGAGAAGCGCAACGTCATGAAGTCCGGCGTGCTGTGGAACCAGACCGTGACGGCGCTGCACGCCCGCGACTATGCCGACGTCGGGCTCCAGCACGAGCTCGCCGACGCGCTCGGCATGAAGCTCGTGCAGCGGCCGAAGCAGTTCGACGTCATCGTCACCGACAACCTGTTCGGCGACATGCTGTCGGACGTCGCCGCCATGCTGACGGGCTCGCTCGGCATGCTGCCCTCGGCGTCGCTGGGCGAGACGGACCTCGCGACGGGCCGGCGCCCCGCCCTCTACGAGCCGGTGCACGGCTCGGCCCCCGACATCGCGGGCCGCGGCATCGCCAACCCGCTCGCCATGATCGGCTCGCTCGCCATGGCGCTGCGCTACTCGCTCGACATGGGCGCAGAGGCCGACCGCCTGGAGCGCGCCATCTCGACGGCGCTGGAGCGCGGCCACCGCACCGCCGACCTCGCGCGGCCCGGCGAGGCCTCGATCTCGACGGCCGAGATGGGCGACGCCGTGGTGGCGGCGCTGGACGAGGCGGCCTGACGGATCGACGGGCCGGGCCGGGGCGCGCTCCGTCGCGGCGCCGTCCCGTCCGGCCGGCGACGTCGAGCCATCCCCGCGCCGCGCCCCACGGGACGGCGGAGGCTCGACGTCACGGGGCCTCCATGAAGCGGGGCAGCACCTCGAGGCCCGCCGAGCGGGCCGCGCGCGGGCTCGCGTAGCCGACGTCCCCCCGGCCGATGGTGACGGCGCCGAAGCGTCGGATCTCCCAGACGAACTGCAGGTGCGCTTCGGGGCGGCGGACGACGAAGACCTCGGGTGTTTCGCGCGGGAGCGCCTGCTCCCTCTTGCGGCGCCGCGCCTCGGCGGCGGCGGCCCGGGCGGCCGCGGTGAAGTGACGACGGTTGGGCTTGTCGAGCGGCATGGGATGACAGCTCCCGCGATGAACACACGTTCATGTGGCACGCGGGCCGCAGGCCCCTCGCCAGCACAGGTTAAGACGAGATCAACAAAATCTTCGGATCCGCTGAATTTCGCACCGCGATCACGCCTCCGCGAAGGAATTCGAGCAGGATGACGGAGCCCTCATAGGTCAATGACCTATGTTGATGCTTGCGGACATTCGACTCGACAGAGCGGCGGAGCCGTTCCAGGCGGCACTCTCATACGGCGAGGCGGCCTGCCAAGCATCGTGGCGCATCCGCACGCGCCAGCATGTCACGCGGGGCCGTCGCCCGTCCCGAGTCCCCGGTGCCGAGGCGCCCGTCGTGCCGCGAGCGTGGGCCGTGCCAGCTCCGATCGATTTCGCCGGCAGCCTCTGGGAGGCCGCGACCACTGGAGGAGTCCGACAGCGCGGAGGTCGGAGGACAATCCGTGCCGGCGTTAAGTAATGTTATAACATTGTATTTTTTTGCACAAATCGTCGATGGCGCCCGCACAGTCGAGCCCGGAACGCTGTCTTGTTCGGCCCCGTTGTTCGGCCGACGACATTTCGAGGAACATCGCCATGAAGGCCCTCTGCTGGCACGGCAAGAACGACATCCGCTGCGACACCGTGCCGGACCCGAAGATCGAGGACGCGCGCGACGTCATCATCAAGGTGACGAGCTGCGCCATCTGCGGCTCGGACCTCCACCTGATGGACGGGCTGATGCCCACCATGAAGAGCGGCGACGTGCTCGGCCACGAGTTCATGGGCGAGGTGGTCGAGGTCGGCCAGGGCTTCACCAAGTTCAAGAAGGGCGACCGCATCGTCGTCCCCTTCAACATCAACTGCGGCGAATGCGACCAGTGCCGCCGCGGCAACTGGTCGGTCTGCGAGCGGTCGAACCGCAACGGCGAGATGGCGGCCGCGCAGTTCGGCTTCCCCACCGCCGGCCTGTTCGGCTATTCGCACCTCACCGGCGGCTATTGGGGCGGTCAGGCCGAATACGTGCGCGTGCCCATGGCCGACGTGGCGCCCATGAAGGTGCCCGAGGGCATGACGGACGACGATGTCCTGTTCCTCACCGACATCTTCCCCACGGGCTACCAGGGCGCCGAGCACGCCGAGATCCGGCCCGGCGACACCACCGCCATCTGGGGCGTGGGGCCCGTGGGCTATTTCGCCATCCAGTCCGCCAAGGTGATGGGCGCCGAGCGCATCATCGCCATCGAGTCCGTGCCCGAGCGCATCGCGCTCGCGAAGAAGGCCGGGGCGACCGACATCATCGATTTCTCCAAGGAGGACACCTACGAGCGCATCCTCGAGATCACCAAGGGCAAGGGCGCGGACAGCGTCATCGACTGCGTCGGCATGGAGGCCTCGGGCGGCCACGGCATGGCCGGCATGCTCGACGCCGTGAAGGAGAAGCTCACCTCCTCCGAGCGCACGACCGCGCTCGACCAGGCGATCCGCGCGGTGCGGGGCTGCGGCGTGGTGTCGGTGCCGGGCGTCTACGGCGGGCCGGTGTCGGTCAACATGGGCAGCATCGTGCAGAAGGGCCTGACGATGCGCTCCGGCCAGACGCACGTGAAGCGCTACCTGGAGCCGCTGACCAAGCTCATCCAGGCGGGCAAGATCGACACGACGAGCCTCATCAGCCACCGCTCGACGGACCTGAAGCAGGGCCCGGACCTGTACCAGAAGTTCAAGGACAAGACGGACGGCTGCACCAAGGTGGTGTTCAACCTCGCCTGACGCCGCGCTGACGGCCCCTTAACGCCGTCGGCCTATCCCTTCGGCCCGGGCGGCGACGCGCGCCGCCCGGGCCGCACGAGGGGCGATCGATGGCGCATCCCGCCGACCCGCAGGGTTCCGTGTCCGAGGTCCGCCCGTGACGGCCGCCGCGCTCGGCCGCGCCGGAGGGGGAAGCCCGCGCCAGTTCCTGCGCTTCTGCTGCGTCGGCGGCGCCGGCTTTTGCGTCGACGCGCTGGCGCTGATGCTCCTCGTCCGCGCCGCCGGTCTCGACCCGATCACGGCGCGCATCCCGTCGGCGGCCGTCGCCATCCTGACGACCTTCGAGCTGAACCGGCGCTGGGCCTTCCGCGGCGCGGGCGCCCGGCGCTACGGCGCGGCGCTGCTCGCCTACGCCGGGGTGCAGAGCCTCGGCCTCGCCTGCAACGTCGCCGTCTACACCGGCTGCTACCTCCTCCTCCCGCCCCCGCTCGGCGCCCCGCTGGTCTGCCTCGTGGCGGCCTCGGCGGCCGCGCTGCTCGTGAACTACGCCGGGGCGAGCCGGGTGGTGTTCCGCAGGGAGGCGTGAGGGTGGCATATCGAGCGCATGTCATCGACCATCGAAAGTCGTGAACTACGTCTTCCACGCTCCTCGTCCTGAGCAGGGCCCGAAGGGCCCGTGTCGAAGGATGAGGGAGGTCGAGGACGGGGTTCAGACCTTCGGCTCCGCGACATCAGATGTGCAGCGCCTCCCCCAGCGCCCGCAGGCTCGCCTCCTGAAACGCCTCGCCCAGCGTCGGATGGGCGTGGACCGTGCCGGCCACGTCCTCCAGCCGCGCGCCCATCTCGATCGCCAGCCCGAAGGCCGCCGCCATCTCGGCCACGCCTCGCCCGACCGCCTGGATGCCCAGAACGACGTGGTTGTCGGCCCGCGCCGCGATCCGCACGAAGCCGTCCTCGCCTTCCAGCGTCATCGCCCGCCCGTTGGCTGCGAAGGGGAACAGCCCGACCTTGACCTCGTGGCCGGCCGCCGCGGCCTCGGCCGGCGACAGCCCCGCCGACACCACTTCCGGGTCGGTGAAGACCACCGACGGGATCACCCGCCGGTCGAAGGCGCGGCGTCGGCCCGCGATCACGTCCGCCACCGTCTCGCCCTGCGCCATGGCACGGTGCGCCAGCATGGGCTCGCCGGTGACGTCGCCCACCGCCCACACGCCGCGCATCGAGGTGGCGCAGCGCTCGTCGACGCGGATGAAGGGCCCCTCCATGTCGAGGTCGAGCCGCTCCAGCCCCCAGCCCGCGGTCTTCGGCCGCCGCCCCACCGCGACGAGCACGCGGTCGGCCGGCACGCGCCGGCGCCCGTCGGGGGCGTCCACCAGCAGCGCGCCGCCGTCGAGCCCCGCGGCCCGCGCGTCCAGCATCACCGCGACGCCGTGGGCGTCGAGCCCGCGCCGCACGGGGCGGACGAGATCGGCGTCGTAGGACGGCAGGATGCGGTCCGCCGCCTCCACGATCGTCACGGCCGCGCCCATCTTGGCGAAGGCGAGCCCGAGTTCCGCGCCGATGTAGCCGGCCCCCACCACGGCGAGCCGCCGCGGCACCTCCGGCAGCGACAGCGCCTCCGTCGACGAGATCACGGCGCCGCCGAAGGGCAGGCCCGGCAGCTCGGCGGCGCGCGACCCCGTCGCGATCACGACGTGCTCGGCCCGCACCGTGTCGGCCCCGACGTCGGTGTCGACGCGGCAGGTCTTGCCGTCCAGCAGGGTGCCGCGGCCGCGCAGGATCTTGACGCCGTTCTTCTTCAGGAGCGAGGCGACGCCGCTGTTCAGCCGCGCCACGAGCCCGTCCTTCCAGGCCACGGTGCGGGCGAAGTCGAGCGCCGGGGCGCCGGTGGACAGCCCGAAGGGCGATCCCGCCGCGCGGGCGACGGCGAGCGCGTATTCATCGGCGGCGTGGATCAGGGCCTTGGACGGGATGCAGCCGACGTTGAGGCAGGTGCCGCCGACCTTGGTGTCCTCGACCAGCACCGTGCCCAGCCCGTGGTGGCCGGCGCGGATGGCCGCCACGTAGCCGCCCGGCCCCCCGCCCAGCACCAGGACCTTGGCGGCGATCTCGGCCATCGTCAGGGCTCCCCCTCAGCCTTCCATGAACAGCAGCGCCGGCACCTCCAGCAGCGCCTTCACGGCCTGGATGAAGGACGCGGCGTCGTGGCCGTCGACCACGCGGTGGTCGAAGGACGACGACAGGTTCATCATCAGCCGCGGCACCACCCCGCCGTCCCGCCACACCGGCCGCAGCACCTGCCGGTTCACGCCGACGATCGCCACCTCGGGCCGGTTCACGACCGGCGTCGAGGCGATGCCGCCGAGCGCGCCGAGCGAGGTGACCGTGATGGTGGAGCCCGACAGCTCGCCCTTCGAGGCCGTGCCGTCGCGGGCGGCCTCGGCGAGGCGGCGGACCTCGCCCGCGATCTCCCACAGGCCCCGCGCCTCCGCGTGGCGCAGCACGGGGACGAGGAGCCCGCCCGGCGTCTGCGCCGCGATGCCGACGTGGACGCCGCCGAAGCGGTGCACCACCTCGGCCTCGTCGTCGTAATGGGCGTTGAGGCCGGGGAAGTCCGGCAGGACCCGCACCAGCGCGGCCACCAGGAAGGGGATCGGCGTCAGCTTCGGCCGCGCGCCGGCGTAGCGGGCGTTGAGCGAGGCCCGCAGCTCCTCCAGCGCGGTGACGTCCACCTCCTCGACGTAGGAGAAATGGGCGACGCGGCGCGTCGATTCCGCCATGGCGCGGGCGATGCGGCGGCGCAGCCCCATCACGCGCACGTCCTCGACCGCGTGGTTCTCGGCCCGGCCGGGGGCGGAGGCGGGCACGGCCGGGCCGCGGAGGTAAGCGTCGAGGTCGTCGTGGGTGATGCGGCCCGCGGGGCCGGTGCCGCGGAGCTGGCGCAGGTCGACGCCGAGGTCCAGCGCGCGGCGCCGCAGGGCGGGCGAGGCGAGCGGGCGCTCGCCGGGCGCGCGGGGCGCTCTCGCTGGAGGGGTGGCGGAGAACCGCGGCGGCGCGGGCCGGACCTCGGGCGTCGGCGCCCGCGCGGGCGGCGCCTCCATGTGCCCCCGGGTGCGCTCCGGCGGGCGCGGAGGGGCCGGCACGGCGGGGGCCGCCGGGCCGTCGGCGGGCGGCTCGGGCGCGCCCACCTCCAGCCGCACCAGCTCGGAGCCGACCGCCAGCACCGTGCCGGCCTCGACACCCAGCGCCGTGACGGTGCCGTCGGCGGGCGACGGGATCTCGACCGTCGCCTTGTCGGTCATCACGGCGGCGAGCACCTGGTCCTCGCGCACTGCGTCGCCGACCTTGACGTGCCACTCGACGACCTCGGCCTCGGCCACGCCCTCGCCGATGTCGGGGAGCCTGACGGAGCGGGTCGCCATCTCAGGCCTCCACGATCTTTAGCAGCGCCCGGGCCACGCGGGCGGGGCCGGGGAAGTAGTCCCACTCCTGCGCGTGCGGATAGGGCGTGTCCCAGCCGGTGACGCGCAGCACCGGCGCCTCCAGGTGGAAGAAGCAGCGCTCCTGGACCAGGGCCGCCAGCTCCGCCCCGTAGCCCGAGGTCAGCGTCGCCTCGTGCAGCACCACGCAGCGGCCGGTCTTCCTCACCGAGGCCTCGACGGCGTCGAGGTCGAGCGGCAGCAGGGTGCGCAGGTCGAGGATCTCGGCGTCCACCCCGCAGTCCGCGGCGGCCGCCTCGGCGACGTGCACCATGGTGCCGTAGGCCAGCACGGTCACGGCCGCGCCCTCGCGCCGCACCGCGGCGCGGCCGAGCGGCACCGCGTAATGCCCGTCCGGCACCTCGCCGAGCGGGTGCCTCGACCAGGGCGTGACGGGCCGGTCGTGGTGGCCGTCGAAGGGGCCGTTGTAGATGCGCTTCGGCTCGAGGACGATGACCGGGTCCGGGTCCTCGATGGCGCTGATGAGCAGGCCCTTGGCGTCGTAGGGGTTCGACGGCACCACGGTCTTGATGCCGCAGACGTGGGTGAACAGCGCCTCGGGGCTCTGGCTGTGGGTCTGGCCGCCGAAGATGCCGCCGCCCGTCGGCATGCGGATGACGAGCGGCGCCGTGAAGTCGCCGCCCGAGCGGTAGCGCAGCCGCGCCGCCTCCGACACGATCTGGTCGTAGGCGGGGTAGACGTAGTCGGCGAACTGCACCTCGACGCAGGGCTTGAGGCCGTAGGCCGCCATGCCGACGGCGGCGCCCACGATACCGAGCTCGGAGATGGGCGCGTCGAAGCAGCGGTCCGCGCCGAAGCGTTGCTGCAATCCCTGGGTGCAGCGGAACACGCCGCCGAAATAGCCGACGTCCTCGCCGAAGACGACCACGTCGGGGTCTCGCTCCATGGCCACCGCCATGGCGTCGCGGATGGCCTCGATCATGGTGCGGCGGGGCATGGGTCAGGGCCTCGCGCGACGCGTCCCCTTCTCCCCTCGCGGGAGAAGGTGCCCCTGCGGAGCAGGGGCGGATGAGGGGGGCTGGTGCCGCGCTCGACGATGCACCCGTTGATCGGATGGCGTCGCGCCATTCCCCCTCATCCCCCTCGGCTTCGCCGAGGGACCTTCTCCCGCGAGGGGAGAAGGGGAAGTCGCGCCGGCCGTCGCCCTCAAAACCCCGCCTCCTGCCGCTGCCGCCTCAGATGCGGCGGCATCTGCGCGAAGACGCCCTCGAACATGTCGCGCGGCGAGGGCTTCGGCCCGGAATGCAGCGTGCCGTGCGCTTCCGCCTCGCGCTGGGCGCTCAGGATCTCGTCGAGGATCTCCGCCTCGCCCTGGCGGTGCCGCTCCTCCGACCAGGCGCCGCGCCCGATCAGGTGCCGCTTCAGCCGGTCGACGGGATCGCCGAGCGGCCAGGCGTCGAACTCGGCCTTGGGGCGGTAGGCCGAGGGGTCGTCCGAGGTCGAATGCGCGCCGGCCCGGTAGGTCACGTGCTCGATCAGCGTCGGCCCGAGATTGCGGCGGGCGCGCTCGACCGCCCAGCGCGCCACGGCGTGGACCGCGAGGTAGTCGTTGCCGTCGACGCGCAGCGCCGGGATGCCGAAGCCGTGGCCCCGCGCCGCGAAGGTCGCGGAGGAGCCGCGCGCCATGCCCGAGAAGGTCGAGATGGCCCACTGGTTGTTGACGACGTTGAGCACCACCGGCGCCCGGTAGGTCGAGGCGAAGACGAGGCCGGCGTGGAAGTCCGGCTCCGCGGTGGCGCCGTCGCCGATCCACGCCGCCGCGATGCGGGTGTCGCCCTTGATGGCCGAGGCCATGGCCCAGCCGACCGCCTGGATGTACTGCGTGGCGAGGTTGCCCGAGATGGAGAAGAAGCCGAACCGCTTCGACGAATACATGACGGGGAGCTGCCGGCCGAGCAGCGGGTCGCGCTCGTTCGAGAAGATCTGGTCCATCATGGTCGAGAGCGGGTAGCCGGCGGCGACCAGCAGCCCCGCCTGCCGGTAGGTCGGGAAGTTCATGTCGCCCGGCTCCAGCGCCCGCCCAAACGCGCAGGACACCGCCTCCTCGCCGAGGTGCTGCATGTAGAAGGACGTCTTGCCCTGGCGCTGGCACATCAGCATGCGCGCGTCGAAGGCGCGCAGCGTCATCATGTGGCGCAGCCCGTCGAGCGCCGCGGCGTCGTCGAGCGTCCCGGCCCAGGGCCCCACGGCGCGGCCCCCGTCGTCGAGCACGCGGATGATCGTGTAGGCGAGGTCGCGGATGTCGTCGGCCGCGGCGTCGACCGGCGGGCGGCGGACCGCGCCGGCCTCGGACGTCGCCACGTCGGCGAAGTCCGGCGTGCCGCCGGGCCGTACGGCCGGCTCCGGCACGCGGAGGCTCAGTGGTTTCGCGTCCGCCATCGCGTCCCCCGTCGGGGCGGGGTCGGCCCCGTCTCGGAGGGGAGCCTAGGACGGGGCCGGGCGGAGATCAACGGCGGCACGCGGAGGGGCCGGCGGCCGACCTCCCGCGGGGGACATTGCCGCAGCGCTCCGACGTGCGCGACGTGCCGGCGCCATTATAGATCGCTCATTCCTCTCTCCCCCGCCAATCGACGGGCGCGGGCGATAACCTAGGTTGTTGTCGTTCATCAATATACGTCTTAACTTGTCGAGCGAGCGCGACTGGCCGAGCCTTGAACACCCGACCGGCGTCACAGCGTCTCGCGACATCTCGGGCGATCAAGGGGCCGGCGAGACATGCACGACTTCAGCCGCCACGCGCCCCCCGAAGCTCCCGTCGGCGACGGGATGGCCGAACGCATCCGCCGGCACGACTGGGCCGCGACGCCGCTGGGCCGGCCCGGACAGTGGCCGGCGGTGTACCGGACCGCCGTGGACTTCATGCTGGCCGCCGACGTGCCCATGGCGGCGCTCCTGGGCCCCGACCTCGTCCAGGTCTACAACGATCCCTACCGCGACGTGATGGGCGGCCGGCACCCGGACGGGCTGGGGCGGCCGGTGCACGCCTGCTGGCCCGAGTCGACCGGCCGCGACCGGGCCGCCGTCGCGCGGGTCCTGTCGGGCGAAACGGTGACGGTGGAGGACGGCCCGCGCGCGTCCGGGCGGGACGGGGCCCGCTTCCGCCTGTTCCACCATCCCCTGCGGGACGGCGGCGGCGCGGTGGTGGGCGTGCTGATCGTGGCTTCGACGTCGGAGGGCTCCACCGACGCAGGGTTGCGCGTCCGGGGCGCAACCGCCGCCGATCCGCGCGCGCTGCTCGACGAGGTCGAGCGCCTGCGCGGCGCCCTGGCCGAGCAGGCGCGGGTCATGCACGACCAGGAGGAGGAGATCCACCACCTGCACGACGAGGAAGCGCGGGTGCGGACGCTGATGGACGGCATCCCCCAGCTCGTGTGGCGGGCGGTCGACCACGGGCGCTGGACCTGGGCCGGCCAGCAATGGATCGACTTCACCGGGCAGGACCAGGACGACACCCACGGCCTCGGCTGGCTGGAGCCGGTGCACCCGGACGACCGCGCCCCGACCCTCCGGGCCTGGGCCGGGGCCGAGGCCGCGCAGAAGCTCGACGTCGAGCACCGGCTGCGCTTCGCCAAGGACGGCGCCTACCGCTGGCACCACACGCGCGCGGCGCCGGTGCGCGACGCGGAGGGCCATGTCGTCGAGTGGCTCGGCACCTCCACGGACATCGACGAGCTGCGCCGGCTCAAGGACGGCCAGAGCGTGCTCGTGGCGGAACTCCAGCACCGCACGCGCAACCTCATGGGCATCGTGCGCTTCCTGGCGGACAAGACCGCGAAGACCAGCGCCGACCTCGACGATTTCAGCGCCAGCTTCCGCGACCGGCTGGACGCGCTGGGGCGCGTGCAAAGCCTGCTGTCGCGGCTCGACGACCACGACCGTGTGACCTTCGGCGAGCTGATGCAGGCGGAGATGAAGGCCCTGAGCGGCATCGCCGACAGGGTGACGCTGGACGGGCCGCCCGACGTCCGCCTGCGCTCGTCCACCGTCCAGACGCTCGCCCTGGCGCTGCACGAGCTCGCCACCAACGCGATCAAGCACGGCGCGCTCGGCCAGCAGCAGGGCCGGCTGGCCATCACCTGGAGGCTCGAGGACGCGGGCGCGGAACACCGGCCCTGGCTCCACATCGACTGGCTCGAGAGCGGCATCGTCATGCCGGAGGCCGACGGCGAAGCCCTGCGCGGCGGCGGACAGGGGCGCGAGCTGATCGAGCGCGCCCTGCCCTACCAGCTCGGCGCCCGCACCAGCTACGACGTGAACCCCGACGGCGTGCACTGCGCCATCTCGCTGCCCGTGTCCGCGACGGACCCCGCGCCCGACTGACGCGGCCTGCGGCCGGAAGGGGCCGGGCAGGATGCCCGGACCTGCCGAGATTTGACCCGTCGCCGATGCTCTGGCACCGATCGGCCATGCTGCCTGCTGTCCCTTCAGCCGCCCCGCACGCCCCCGAGCCGAGCGGATCCGTCGCGCGCGAAGCCCCCATCGGCGGGAAGGCCTGTCCGGCCCGGCGCCCGGCGCCGTGAGCGCGGACGAGATCGCGCGCCTGCGGCGGCGCGAGGCCGAGCTCGAAGCCGAGGTCGCCCGCCTGCGCGCGGAGGTCGCGGGCGCGGCCGGCCGCGCCCCCGCCGATGCAGGGGCTCCGATGCCCGCCGGGCGGGACGAGCTGTTCTCCGCGATCGAGAAGGCGCGGATGCCGATGATCCTGACCGACCCGAACCGGCCGGACGACCCCATCGTCTTCGCCAACCGGGCCTTCCAGGAGCTGTCGGGCTACGCCGCCGCGGAACTCGTCGGGCGCAACTGCCGCTTCCTGCAGGGCCCGGATACCAACCCCGCCCAGATCGCCGAGATCAGGGACGCGATCGCGGCCCGGCGCGACGTCGCGGTCGAGATCCTGAACTACAGGCGCGACGGCACGCCCTTCTTCAACGAGCTGTTCATCAGCCCCGTCTTCGACCGCGACGGCACCCTGCTCTACCATTTCGGCAGCCAGCTCGACGTCACCGGCTGGCGCCGCAGCCGCCGCCTGCTGGAAGCCAGCGAGGCGCGCCTGCGCGCCATCCTCGACAGCGCGGTGGAATTCGCCGTGATGGTCACCGACCGCGACGGGCGCGTGACTGACTGGAACGTCGGGGCCGAGCGCGTCTTCGGCTGGCCGGCCGGCGAGATGGTCGGGGACATGGTGGAGCGCATCTTCACGCCCGAGGACCGCGCCATCGGCCGCGCCGCGACCGAGATGGCTCTGTCCCTGTCCGAGGGCCGGGCCAGCGACGAGCGCTGGCACCTGCGCCGCGACGGCTCGCGCCTGTTCGCGGCCGGCGAGATGATGCCGCTGCGCGGCGCCGACGAGGCGCATCTCGGCTTCATCAAGATCGTGCGCGACCGCACGGCCGAGCACCTCGCCGGGCGCGCGCTCCGGGACTCGGAGGCGCGGCTGCGGCGCGCCCAGGAGGCCGGCGGCGTCGGCCTGTTCACGACCGACGTGGCCGACGACCTCGTCGCGCCGACGCCGGAGTTCTGCCGCCTCTACGGCCTGCCGGTGCGGGACAGCTATCCGGCGCGCGCCTTCGAGAGCCTCGTCTTGCCCGACGACGCCGGCCTCATGTCGAGCGCGGAAAGCCGGCGCAGCGGCGACGTGCTGCGCGACGTCCAGTACCGCATCCGCCGCGCCGACACGGGCGCGCTGCGCTGGATCGCCCGCACGGGCGAGATCGAGCGCGACGACGCCGGCCGGCCCCTGCGCTTCTCCGGCGCGGCGCGCGACGTCACCGAGCGGCGCGAGGCCGACGCGGCCCTGGCCCGCAGCGAGGGGCTCTACCGCGCCCTGTTCGAGGCCATCGACGACGGCTTCTGCATCATCGAGTTCTTCGACGGGCCGCACGGGCCGCTGAGCGACTACGTCCACGTCGAAGCCAACCCCGGCTACCAGCGGCACACGGGCATCGCCGACATCGTCGGCCGGACGCTGCGCGAGATCGCCCCGACCCAGGCCGACGAGTGGGTGGAGCTCTACGGCGAGGTCCTGCGCACCGGCCGGCCCGTGCGCTTCGAGCGCGAGTTCGTGGCCGTGGCGCGCCACATCGAGGTGTCGGCCGCCCGCGTCGAGCCGGCGAGCCGGCGGCAGGTGTCGGTGCTGTTCCGCGACGTCACCGAGCGCAAGCGGGCCGAGGCCGCCCTGCGGACGAGCGAGGCCCTGGTCCGCGAACACGCGGAGCGCGTGCAGCTCGCCCTCGGCGCGGGCGCCATCGTGGGCACCTGGGTCTGGGACCTGCCCACCGATCGCTTCACCGTGGACGAGGCCTTCGCCCGCACCTTCGGGCTCGACCCCACGCTCGGCCGCGATGGGCTCAGCCTCGAGCAGGTGGTGCAGACCGTCCACCCCGAGGACGCCGCCGGCCTCGCCGCCGCCATCGACGCGGCGGTCGCGCGCGGCGGCGCCTACGCGCACCAGTACCGCGTGCGGCGCGCCGACGGCGTTTATCGCTGGATCGAGGCCAACGGCCGCGTCGACCACGGGCCGGACGGCACGCCGCTGCGCTTCCCCGGCGTGCTCATCGACGTGGAGGAGCGCCGCGCCGTGGAAGCGGAGCGGGACCGCGCCGCGGCCGCGCTCAGGGCCCTCAACGAGACGCTGGAGCAGCGCGTCGCCGAGCGCTCCGCCGAGCTGATGCGGGCCGAGGAGCTGCTGCGCCAGTCGCAGAAGATGGAGGCGGTGGGCCAGCTCACGGGCGGCATCGCCCACGACTTCAACAACCTGCTGACCGGCATCTCGGGCAGCCTCGACCTGCTGCAGAAGCGCGTCGCGCAGGGGCGGCTGAACGACCTCGACCGCTACCTCGTCGCGGCCGGGGGCGCGGCCAAGCGCGCCGCCGCCCTCACCCACCGGCTGCTCGCCTTCTCGCGCCGCCAGACGCTGGACCCGCGGCCCACCGACGTCACCCGCCTGATCCACGGCATGGCGGACCTGATCCGCCGCACCGTGGGGCCGGCCATCACGGTCGAGACGGTCGACATGGCGGGGCTGTGGACCGCGCTGGTCGACCCGCACCAGCTCGAGAACGCGCTGCTCAACCTCGCCATCAACGCCCGCGACGCCATGCCGAACGGCGGCCGACTGACGATCGAGACCGGCAACAAGTGGATGGACGACCGCGCGGCGCGCGAGCGCGACCTGCCGCCGGGCCAGTACCTGTCGGTCTGCGTGTCCGACACCGGCACCGGCATGGCGCCCGACATCGTGGCCCGCGCCTTCGAGCCCTTCTTCACCACCAAGCCGCTCGGCCAGGGCACCGGCCTCGGCCTGTCGATGATCTACGGCTTCGCGCGGCAGTCCGGCGGGCAGGTCCGCATCTATTCCGAGCCTGGCGAGGGCACGATGGTGTGCATCTACCTGCCCCGCCATTACGGCGAGGGCGAGGGCCGCCCCGCCGCCGAAGGGCGCGACGGCGGGGCGCCGCGCGCCGCCGCCGGGGAAACCGTGCTGGTGGTGGACGACGAGCCCACGGTGCGGATGCTGGTCGCCGACGTGCTGTCGGACCTCGGCTACGGCGCGGTCGAGGCCGAGGACGGCCCCTCGGGCCTCAAGGTGCTCGCCACCGCGGGGCGCATCGACCTCCTCATCACGGACGTGGGCCTGCCGGGCGGCATGAACGGCCGCCAGGTGGCGGACGCGGCGCGCGTGCTGCGGCCCGACCTGAAGGTGCTGTTCATCACCGGCTACGCCGAGAACGCGGCCGTCGGCAACGGCCACCTCGAACCCGGCATGGCGGTGCTCACCAAGCCCTTCGCCATGGACGAGCTCGGCGCCAAGATCCGCTCGCTGATCGAGGGGTGAGGCGCGGGCCGGAGGCGGGCTCGCGGCGCCGAGAAGGGCCGCGGCCGGTGCGACGGGGCCCGCCGGCGTCGGCCGGCCTGTTCAGAAACGGGGGGAGGCCCCCTCCTCGGGCCCGCCGCCTTGACGCCGCCCCGGCCCCGCGGGCATGTCGCCCCCATGTTGTTCGTCCTCCCCTACCCGGTGATCGACCCCGTGCTGGTCGACCTCGGGCCCTTGCCGATCCGCTGGTACGCGCTGGCCTACGTGGCGGGCATCGTGCTCGGCTGGTTCTACATGAAGCGGCTCTGCGCGGCCGACCGGCTGTGGGGCGACGTCCGCCACCCGACGCCCCTGTCGATCGACGACCTCGTGGTCTACGTGGCGCTCGGCATCGTGCTCGGCGGGCGGCTCGGCTACGTGCTGTTCTACAACCCCGGCTACTACCTCGAACACCCGCTGGAGATCGTGGCGGCCTGGAACGGTGGCATGGCGTTCCACGGCGGCCTGATCGGCACTGTGGTCGGCATGGCGATCTTCGCCCGGCGCGCGGGCGTGCGCTTCCTGTCGGTGGCGGACGGCGTCGCTGCCGTGGTGCCGATCGGCCTGTTCCTCGGCCGCATCGCCAACTTCATCAAGCCGGAGCTGTGGGGGCGCGAGGCGCCGGACGTGCCCTGGGCCATGGTGTTCCCCGGCGCGGGCCCCGTGCCCCGCCACCCGAGCCAGCTCTACGAGGCGGGGCTGGAGGGCATCGGCCTGTTCGTGCTGCTCTTCGTCGCCATCCGCCTCGGCGCGCTGAAGCGCCCCGGCCTGTCGACGGGGCTCTTCGCCGCCGGCTACGCCCTGGCCCGCATCGCGTCCGAGTTCTTCCGCCAGCCCGACCCGCAGCTCGGCTTCCTGTTCGGCGGCGCCACCATGGGCATGCTGTTGAGCCTGCCGCTGCTCGCCGTCGGCGTCGCGCTGATCGCCTGGGCGCTGCGCCCGCGGCGGCGCGCCGGCCGGGCCGGCGCTCCGGCATGACGAGCCGCCTCGGCGACGAGATCCGCGCCCTGATCCTCGACGGGGGGCCGATCGGCGTCGACCGCTACATGGCGCTGTGCCTCGGCCACCCAACCCTCGGCTACTATCTCACCCGCGACCCCTTCGGCGCGGCCGGAGACTTCACCACGGCCCCCGAGACGAGCCAGATGTTCGGCGAGCTCGTCGGCGCCTGGGCGGCGGCGGTCTGGGCCTCCATGGGCGCGCCCGACCGGCTGCGCCTCGTCGAGCTCGGCCCCGGCCGCGGCACCCTGCTCGCGGACGCGCTGCGCGCCCTGCGCCGCGTGCCGCCCCTGTTCGCGGCGCTCGACCTCCACCTCGTCGAGACCAGCCCGGCGCTGCGCGACGCGCAGCGCCGGGCGCTCGACGGCTGCGGCGTCCCCGCGTCCTGGCACGCGGGCGTCGAGGACGTGCCGCCCGGCCCGGCCATCGTGATCGCCAACGAGTTCTTCGACGCCCTGCCGGTGCGCCACTACGTGAAGACCCCGGGCGGCTGGCGGCAGCGGCTCGTCGGGCTCGCGGGCGACGCGCTGAGCTTCGGCCTCGCGCCCGAGCCCGAGCCCGCCATCCGGGTCGAGGCGCCGGACGGGGCCGTGCTGGAGGTGGGGCTCGTCGCGCAGGGGCTCGCCAAGGGGCTCGCGGCCCGCATCGCGCGCGACGGCGGCGCCGCGCTGGTGATCGACTATGGCTATGCCAAGCCCGCCTTCGCCGAAACGCTGCAGGCCGTGCGCCGCCACGGCTTCACCGATCCCCTGGCCGAGCCGGGCCTCGCCGACCTGTCGGCCCACGTCGACTTCGGCGGGCTGCGCCGCGCGGCCGAGGGCGCCGGCGCCGCCGTGCACGGGCCCTTGCCGCAGGGCGCCTTCCTGCGCGCGCTCGGCTTGGGCGCCCGCGCCGCCGCGCTGAAGGCGCGCGCGACCCCCGAGCAGGCCGCCGCGATCGACGCCGCGGCCGAGCGCCTCGCCACGCCCGGCACGGCGGGGCGCCCCGGCATGGGCGAGCTGTTCAAGGTCCTGGCGATCGCCTCGCCCTCCCTCCCCGTCCCGCCCGGCTTCGAGGTTCCACCGCCATGACGCTCCGGCCCATCTCCGCCCCGGCGCTCGGCGATCCCCGGATCGCGCACGGCTTCTTCACGCGCGAGGGCGGCGTCTCGACGGGGATCTACGCCTCGCTCAACGGCGGCATCGGCTCGCGCGACGCGCGCGAGAGCGTGATCGAGAACCGCCGCCGCATGGCGGAGGCGCTCGGCGTCGCGGCGGACCACCTCGTGCTGCCCCACCTCGTCCATTCGCCCGACGCGGTCGCGATCTCGGCCCCGTTCGGCCACGAGGACCGGCCGCGCTGCGACGGGCTCGCCACCCGCACGCCGGGGCTCGCGCTGGCCGTCACGGGCGCGGACTGCGGCATCGTGCTCCTGGCCGACGCGGAGGCCGGCGTCGTCGGCGCCTGCCATTCGGGCTGGAAGGGCGCGGTGTTCGGCGTGCTCGAATCCACCGTCGAGGCCATGCTGGGGCTCGGCGCGACGCGCGCCGGCATCGCGGCCGTGCTCGGCCCCACCATCGCGGCCGCGTCCTACGAGGTCGGCCCGGAGTTCCGCGCCCGCGTGGCGGAGCGGGACGCGACCTATGAGGCCTTCTTCGCGCCCTCGCCCCGCGCCGGGCACCACCGCTTCGACCTGCCGGGCTTCATCTGCCACCGGCTGCGCGGCACCGGCATCGGCCGCGTCGTCGACCTCGCGCTCGACACCTACGCCGACGAGGCCCGCTTCTTCTCCTACCGCCGCGCGACGCATCGCGGCGAGCCCGACTACGGGCGGCTCGTCGGCGCCATCGCGCTCAAGGGGTGAAGCGCGGCGATCGAGCGACGGGCGCAGCTCGATTGCAGTCGATGCAAGGTGGAAATGGAATAGATCCAGCTTCGGCATCCAAACGGCACAGTCACCGACCATCGACGGCCGGCTCTCCACCTGAGGAGCGCCGCGCGTTGACAGCCGGCGGGGCGTGCCGTTTGTCGGGCCGATGCTGTACGAGATCACCATCTGGCGGCGGACCGTCGGCGCGGCGCAGCTCCTGGCGACGCACCACGAGCTCGGCCACCTCAGCACCGTGAAGGACGTGGCCAAGCGCATGCTGCGCGAGCATCCCGGCGTCGGCCCGGCCCACCACGTCAAGATCGCCGAGGCCCACAACGGCCGCGAAGTCTTCGTGTGGAAGCTCGACGGGCGGAGCTGACGCGGACGCCGCGCGGGCGCGCGTCCCGTGCTACCGTCCGGCCCCTGAGACGGAGGGCGGGGGCGTGAGAGTCGCTGAGGTGATGAGCACGGTGGTGGAGTTCATCGCGGGCAACGCCCCGGTGAAGGAAGCCGCCGAACTGATGGGCGAGCTCGACGTCGGCGCCCTCCCGGTCGGCACGCCGGACGCGCTCGAAGGCGTCGTGACCGACCGGGACCTGCTGTTCCGCGTGGTGGCGGCCGGCCTCGACCCCAACGCCACGCTGGTGCGCGACGTCGCGTCCCGCTCGATGATCTCCTGCCGCGAGACGGACGAGCTGCAGGTCGCCATGGACCTGATGGCGGCCAACCACGTCCGCCGCCTCCCCGTCCTCGACGACCGCGGCGCCGTCGCCGGCTGGGTGACGCTGGCCGACGTGTCGCGCAAGCTCCTGGTCGACAGCCGCAGCCTGCAGGCCGCGCTGAGCGAGATCACCGAGGCCGGGCGCGGCGAGGGCTGACCGGCCGGCGCCGCGCCCGGGCGCGGTGCGTCGCCGCGGACGGGACGCGGGAGGCTCCCCGCCGCATTCCGCCGGCGGACCATTCTTCGCCTCCCGAGAGCTCCCGTGCGCGCCTTCACGCTCCCAGCCGCGGCGCCGGCTTCAGCTCTGGCCTTGGCCTCGCCCGCCGCGGCCAGCGGCGACGGCGGCAGGGCGTACGGCCGCACCAGGGTGGACGGACGCTACGTCCGGAGAAACGGGTCCAGATGCTTCCCGCACGGGAGCGCGGAAACGCGCGCCAGGCGCGAGCCGGCCGTCGTCGTCCGCCGCTGACGGGAGGGCATCGGGCGGCCGCGCCCGATCGGCACGCGCTTTGCACCTCCGGGTTGACCCCTCCAGCCCGGAGAGCGCCCATGTCCATGGTGACCGCCCCCTTCGCCGCTCTGCCGCCCGTCGCGCCGGCCGCCGCGGCGGTTGACGAGCGCCTGCCGCCGTCGCGCCTGCTGCCCCTCGCCGTCCAGCACGTCCTCGTCATGTATGCCGGCGCCGTCGCGGTGCCCCTGATCGTCGGCCGCGCCCTGAACCTGCCGCCCGACCAGGTGGCCTTCCTGATCAGCGCCGACCTGTTCGCGGGCGGGCTCGCCACGCTGGTGCAGAGCTTCGGCCTGCCCGGCATCGGCATCCGGCTCCCGGTGATGATGGGCGTCACCTTCGCGTCGGTCGGCCCCATGCTGGCCATGGCGGCGACGCCCGAGGTCGGCCTCCTCGGCATCTACGGCGCCGTGATCGGCGCCGGGCTCTTCGCCCTGCTGGCCGCGCCCTTCGTGAGCCGCCTCCTGCCCCTGTTCCCGCCCGTGGTCACCGGCACCATCATCCTGGTGATCGGGGTGTCGCTGATGCGGGTCGGCATCAACTGGGCGGGCGGAGGCCTGCCCACCGTGACGCGCGTCGTCGACGGCGTGCCGGGCGCCTTCGCCAACCCCACCTACGGGCAGCTGGCCGGCATGGGCGTCTCGGCCTTCGTGCTCCTGGTCATCCTGGCGCTGATCAGGTTCGGGCGCGGCTTCGTGGCCAACGTGTCGGTGCTGCTCGGCATCGTGGCGGGCGCGGCGCTGTCGGCGGCGCTCGGCATCATGCACTTCGACAAGGTGGCGGGCGCGCCCTGGTTCGACCTCGTCGTGCCGTTCCGCTTCGGGGTGCCGAGCTTCCACCCCGTGCCGGTGCTGACCATGTGCATCGTCATGATGGTTGTGATGGTGGAGTCGCTCGGCATGTTCCTCGCCCTCGGCGAGATCACCGGCAAGCCGATCGGCCCCGCCGACCTCACCCGCGGCCTGCGCGCCGACGGCCTCGGCACGGTCATCGGCGGCGTGTTCAACACCTTCCCCTACACGTCCTTCTCGCAGAACGTCGGCCTCGTCGGGGTGACGGGCGTGCGCTCCCGCTTCGTCACGGTGGCGGGCGGCGTCGTCATGCTGGTGCTCGGGCTCCTGCCCAAGATGGGCGCCCTGGTCGAGGCCGTGCCCCAGGTGGTGCTGGGCGGGGCGGGCCTCGTCATGTTCGGCATGGTGGCCGCCACCGGCGCCCGCATCCTCACCGCGGTGGACTTCGCGGGCAACTCCAGGAACCTGTTCGTGGTCGCGGTGTCGGTCGGCTTCGGCATGATCCCGATCGTCGCCCCGACCTTCTTCCGCGCCATGCCGGACGCGCTGCACCCGCTCCTCGAATCCGGCATCCTGCTCGCCGCCGTGGCCGCGGTGGCGCTCAACGCCTTCTTCAACGGGATCGCCGGGGCCGAGGAGGCCGGCCGGGCCGCCGCCGCCATGGCGTCGGCGGTCGAGCACCCCTGATCCCCGCTCACCGCCTGTAGCGGCGGTCCACCGAGCGCACGGCGTCGGCCGGCAGCGCGAGGCGCGCCGCGATGAAGTTGGCGAAGAGCCGGCCCGCGGGGTCGCGCGCGTCGGACGCCACCACGGCGGCCGCGTAGGCGTAGGGGGCGAGATCGCGCTCGCGCACCGCGGCCACGAGCCGGCTCAGCGGCTCCGGCGCGTCGAGGGCCGCGCGGAACTGCGCGATCGCCGCGCCCGCCGCCCCCACCTCCCCGAGCCAGCGCTCGACCCCGCGGCGGGCCGCCTCGTCGGCCTTCGACGCGTTGAGAAGCGCCGTCGCGGTGAAGCGCATCAGCACCGCCACGTCGCCCGCCTCCAGCCGGCCGAGCCGGAACGTCAGCGGCACCAGCACCTGGTGGCGGTTCTGCAGCCAGCCGTCGAGCACCTTGGCGGACAGGCTGCGGTCGAGGATCTCCTGCGGCAGCCGCAGCCGGCGGTCGCGCCGCCCGACGTCGCCCCCGTCGGCCGCGCCGCCCACCGGGGGTGCCGCGGTCGGCGGGATCTCGAGCGCGGGGGCGGCGCCGTCGTGGTCGACCCGCCGCTCCAGCAGGCGTTGCAGCCCCGCGAGGAAGCCGGAGCGGGGCGCCGCGGCGGCCTCGGTCACGCGTCAGGCCCGCGCCGGGGCCGCCTTGCCGCCCAGCGCCTCGATCTGGGCGAGCAGGCGGGAGAAGTCGACCGGCTTCGGGTGGTAGTCGTTGCAGCCGGCCGCGATGGCCTTCTCGCGGTCGCCCGACATGGCGTGGGCCGTCAGGGCGATGATGGGGATGTGGGCCGTCTTGGACTCCGCCTTGATCATCGAGGCCGCCGTCCAGCCGTCGATGATCGGCAGGTTCATGTCGAGCAGGATGATGTCGGGCGACTCCGAGCCGGCCTTGTCGACCCCTTCCTGGCCGTCGGCCGCGAGCACGACCTCGAAGCCGCGCCGCCGCAGCCGCCGGGACAGGAAGTCCCAGATCTCCTCGTGGTCCTCGACGAGCAATATGCGCATGCAACGATCTCCGACGATGTGTCCCTATCGCCCGGCCGCGGGGATGAGGTCCCGCAATTCCTGGGCGAGGTCGGGCAGGCTGAGGCTGCCCTTGCTGATGATCCGTTCGGCCTGTCCGGCGAGGCGGGCCCTTTCGTCCGGTGTAACATCCTTGGCGGTCAAAACCACCACCGGGACGAGCCCTCCGTCGGGGCGCTGGCGCAGGCGCTTCAGGAAGGCGAAGCCGTCCATCACGGGCATCATCAGGTCGAGCAGGATGAGGCTCGGCGCGACGCCGTCGAGCCGCTCCAGCGCCTGCCGTCCGTTCTCCGCCTCCACCACGGTCCAGCCCGCGCGCGCCAGCGCGAAGCGCATCCGCTCGCGCGCGCCGGCGTCGTCGTCGATCACCAGCACCGTGCCGTCCTTGCCGGGGTGGACGCGCTCCACCACGCGCTTCAGCCGGTCCCAGTCGACGGGCTTGAGGAGGTAGTCCGTGGCGCCGAGCGCGTAGGCCAGGCTCTGCTCGTTCTTCACGGACACCATCACCACCGGCGTGTCGACCAGCGCCGGATCCTGGCGCAGCGCGTGGAGCACCGACCAGCCGTCCATCTTCGGCATCTCCACGTCGAGCAGGATGGCCTGCGGGCGGAGGGCGCGGGCCAGCGTCAACCCCGCCTGCCCGTCCGCCGCGCCGGTGACGGCGAAGCCTTCCCGCTTCAAGAAGCGTGCCAGCAGGTCGCGGGCCGCCGCGTCGTCGTCGACGACCAGGATGCGCGCGCCCGCCTCGGCGGCGGGGGCGCCGGGGGGCGCGGGCTCGGGCTGGAGCGACACCGCGGCGGCCCCGCCGTCGTCGGAGCGCACCTGCGCGGCGAGTTCCAGGCGGAAGCACGAGCCGCGGCCGGGTTCGCTGCGCACGGAAACGTCGCCGCCGAGCTTGCGGGCGAAGGCCCGCGTGATGGCGAGGCCGAGCCCGGTGCCGCCGAACTGGCGCGTGGTCGACTCGTCGGCCTGGGTGAAGCGCTGGAACAGCCGCCCCACCTGCTCGGGCGTCATGCCGATGCCGCTGTCCTCGACCTCGAAGGCGACGACGTCGCCGGCGCGCCGCGCGCGCAGGGCGATCTCGCCGCCTTCGGTGAACTTGGCCGCGTTGGACACGAGGTTCATCAGGCACTGCCGGACCTTCAGCTCGTCCGAATGCATGCGGCCGAGGTCCGCCGCGAGGTCGAGGCGGAGGCGGTTCCCCTTCTTGGCGACGAGCGAGCCCGTGGCGTCGGCCACCTCGTCCACCATCGCGGCCACGTCGAAGTCCACGGCCTCGACCGTCATGCGGCCGGCCTCGATCTTCGACAGGTCGAGCACGTCGTTGATGAGCCCGAGCAGGTGGCGGGCCGAGGACTCGATCTTGCCGACGTCGCCGAGCAGCTCGGTCTCGCCGATGTCCTCGATCTCCTCGGCCAGCATCTCGCTGTAGCCGATCACGGCCGAGAGCGGCGTGCGCAGCTCGTGGCTCATGTTGGCGATGAACTGGCTCTTGGCGCGGTTGGCGCTCTCGGCCAGCTCCTTCGCGTCCTGCATCGCTTCCTCGGCGCGGCGGCGCTCGGTGATGTCCGCGTTGACGCCGACCCATTCGCGCACGGTGCCGTCGGTCGACAGCACGGGGGCGGACCGGGCCTCGCAGTAGCGCCACTCGCCGTCCCGCCGCTTCAGGCGGAACTCGGCGTGGAACAGCGTGCGGCTGTGCAGCGCCTCCTGCCAAAGGTCGGTCACGCGCAGGCGGTCGTCGGGGTGGACGATGTCGAGCCAGCCCCAGCCCGCGTAGTCCGCCTCGGTCTGGCCCGTGTAGGCCCGCCACGTCGGCAGCGGCGGGATCAGCCCCCCGTCCGGACCCGCGGTCCAGATGAGGTCGGCCGAGGCCGAGATCAGCGTGCGGAACCGCTCCTCCGAGCGGCGCACCGCGGCCTCGGCCTCGCGCGACTCCGTCACGTCCGTGTTGGTGCCGAACCAGCGCACGATCCGGCCGGCCCCGTCCCGCAGCGGCTCGGCGCGCGACAGGAACCACCGGTACGCGCCATCGTGCCGCCGCAGCGGGAACGTGTCCTCCCAGGTGTCGCCGCGCGAGAAGGCCGCATTGTAGCGTTCCACGACGTGAAGCACGTGGTCCGGGTGGTGGACCTTGGCCCAGCCGCGGCCCCGCATCTCGTCGAGCGTGGTCCCGGTGTAGTCGTACCAGCGGCGGTTGTACCAGAAGATCGAGCCCTCGCCGTCGGCGATCCAGGCGAGCTGCGGGATGGCGTCCGCGAGGTGGCGGAAGTCGGCCGCCGTCGGTCCGGCCCCGGCCGGCCCCGCATCGCCGTCGTCCATCGCCCCTGCCATCCCCGGCCGTCTCCCCGCGTCCCGCCTGCGTCCAGTCGCCATATGGCCCGCGCCCTCCCTGGAGGAAAGCCCGGCCCTCGCCTATAACGGCGCCGGACCGGATCGGCTCCCCGCGCCCGGCATCCGGCTCGCCGCGGGATGTCCGAGCCCGGCCGCGGAGCCCGGATGACACTCGACCAAGGGTTGGCCTTCGGCCTCATCGCCGTCACCATCGGCCTGTTCGTGTGGGGGCGCCTGCCCTACGACCTCGTGGCCATGTCGGCGCTCCTGGTCGGCATCGCGCTCGGCATCGTGCCGGAGAAGCACGCCTTCGAGGGCTTCTCGGACGAGATCATCGTGATCATCGCGGCGGCGCTGGTGGTCAGCGCCTGCATCGCGCGCTCGGGCACGATCGAGGTCCTGATGCGGCCGATCCTGCCGAAGCTGCGCACGGCCGCCGTGCAGGCGCCCGCGCTCTCGGCCTGCGTGCTCCTCCTGTCCATGGTGACCAAGAACGTCGGCGCGCTCGCCATCTTCATGCCGATCGCGCTGCAGCTGGCGCGGCGCCACGGGACCCCGCCCTCCGCGCTGCTGATGCCCATGGCGGCGGCCTCGCTCACCGGCGGCCTCGTCACGCTGGTCGGTACCTCGCCCAACATCATCATCGCCAAGGTCCGGGCCGACATGTTCGGCAAGCCCTTCACGATGTTCGACTTCACCCCGGTGGGCCTGTCCATCGCCGCGCTGACGATCGCGTTCCTGACGGTGGGCTGGCGGCTGCTGCCCGTGCGCCGCGCCGCGTCCTCCATGGACGCCGCCTTCACGATCGACAGCTACACCGCGGAAGCCGTGCTGGGCCCCCATTCGCCCGCGGTCGGCTTCACCGTGGCCGAGTTCGAGGCCCTGCAGCAGGGCGACGTTTCGGTGGCCGGCATCGTGCGCGAGCGCTTCCGCCGCTACGCCCCCACCCCCGCATCGCGGCTCCAGGCCGGCGACGTGCTGCTGCTGCGCGGCGAGCCCGAGAGCCTCGACGGCATCGTGGCCCGGGCGCGGCTCGACCTCGCCGGCGGGACCGCCCACGACGCCGAGGGCCACGCCACCGTGGTCGAGGGCGTGGTCACCGAGAATTCGCCGCTGATCGGGCACACGCCGAGCCAGATGGCGCTGCAGGCGCGCCACGGGGTCGGCCTCGTGGCGCTGAGCCGACGCGGCACCGCCATCCTGCAGCGGCTGTCGACGGTGCGCTTCCGCCAGGGCGACGTGGTGGTGCTGCGCTCGGCCTCGCCCTCGCTGCCCGAAACGCTCGGCGAACTGCACGTGCTGCCGCTGGCCGAGCGCTCCATCACGCTCGGGATCAGCCACCGCGGCTGGACCCCGCTCCTCGTGCTGGCCGCCGCGATGACGCTGGTGGCCCTCAAGCTGGTGGGCGTCGCGGTGGCGTTCTTCGGCGCGGCCGTGGTGCTGCTGCTGCTGCGCACCATGACCATGCACGAGGCCTACAAGACCGTGGAATGGCACATCGTGTTCCTGCTCGGCGCCCTGCTGCCGCTCAGCCACGCCGTGCGCGACACCGGCGGCACCGACCTGATCGCCCGCAGCCTCGGCCACGCCGTGGAAGGGCTCGGCCCCACCACCACGCTGGCCGTGGTGATGGTGATCGCCATGGCGGTGACGCCCTTCTTCCACAACGCGCCGACCACGCTGGTGATGGGTCCGATCGCCGGCAGCCTCGCGGTGAAGCTCGGCCTCAACCCCGACCCCTTCCTGATGGCGGTGGCGCTCGGCGCGGGCTGCGACTTCCTCACCCCCGTCGGCCACCAGTGCAACACGCTGGTGCTGGGGCCGGGCGGGTACCGCTTCGGCGACTACGCCCGGCTCGGCCTGCCCCTGTCGATCATGGTGGTGGCGGCCGGCGTGCCGCTGATCGCGTGGTTCTGGCCGCTGCACGGGCACGGGCCGTGAGGGCGGCCATGGCGTGGAGGCCGCCGCGCCGTCACCGGTGCATCCGGTTTCCGAGCACGTAGCCGAACAGCCCGATCAGCACGATGCCCACCGCGCCCTGCATGGACGTCACGAGATAGATGATCGGGCTCGTGGGCTTCAGCCCGATGTCGGGCGCCGAGGTCGAGAGCATGTTGAGGAAGGAATAGACCAGGAGGTCGAAGGGGTTCTCGGTCACGTGCCGGAGCTCGCCCGCCGGCCCCTGCGTGACGCGGTCGAGCGATTCGGTGAGGCCGTAGAAGACCGCGAAGAGCACGATCAGCGTGCCGAAGGCGCGCATCACCCGCCACAGGCTCTCGCCGTAGTCGCAGAGCCACTCCACGAAGCCGTCCGACAGCCAGTTGGCCCCGTGCCGCGCCGCCTTGCGCCAGTCCCGCCGGCGCCACCCGTGCAGCGCCGTCTCGCGCTCGTGCAGCTTGCCCATCAGCCGCCCCTTGCGGAACGCCCAGGACGCGCCGTCGCCGTTGCCGAGGGAGCGGAAGTTCTGCTCCAGCACCACGTAGGCGTCGCGCGCCGCGTGGTACTCCTTGGCCACCTCCTCGCCCACCGCGCCGCCGAGCTGTTCGGGGCGCAGGCGCGTGTTGTCGAGCCAGGCGCCGGCCAGGCGCGCGTGCTTGAGCGAGCAGGTCTGCAGGTTCAGCCGCGGCAGGCTGGCGTTGCTGAGGTCGGCGCCGTCGAAATGCGCGCCGTCCACCGCCGCGCCGTCGAGCTTGGCGCCGCGCATCTTGGCGCCGCCGAACTTCGCCTTCTTGAGGCTGGCCTCGCTGAGGTCGACGCCGGTGAGGTCGGCGCCGGAGAAGTCGGCCTCGTCGCAGCGGGCGCCCTTGAAGCTCGCGTCGTCGGCCTCGGCCTTCGTGGCGCGCACGCCCCACAGGTCGGCGCCGGCGAAGTCGGCGCTGTCGAGCAGCGCGCCCGCGAGCGTCGCGTAGCGCAGGTGCGCGCCGGCGAAGCGCGCGTCCTCCAGCATGGCGTCGGTGAAGTCCGCCTCGCCCGCGCTGGCCCCCGCGAAGGAGGTGCCGCCCATGTCGGCGCCGTTGAAGCGCACCTGCTCCAGCACGGCCTCGGCGAGGTCGGCCGAGCGGCCCACGACGTCCGTCATGTCGGCGCCGCGCAGGTTCGCCCCCCGGAGCTGCGCGCCCGCGAGCCGCCCGCCCGACAGGTCGACGCCCGCGAGCGCGAGCCCCCGGCTGTCGGCGTCCCACCAGGCCGGGGTCTGCCCGTCCGCCGGCGCCACGGCGTCGCGCCCGCCCTGCAGGCCGGACAGGTCGCGCCCCTCCAGCGCCTCGCCGAGCGGCAGGGCGCCGGCCTTCAGGCGCACAACGAGGACGTCGCGCGGGCCGCCGGGCGCGGATGCCGCGCCGGGGCGTGTCTCCAGGTCGGTCATGAGCCTCGTCGTCGCCCCGCGGATTCGCCGGGTCAACCCCGCGCCGGCGCGGGTGGTTCGCCCGGCGGGGCCGGGTTACGGAGCGGCCTTCCACGCGCGACCGTGCCGGAGCCCGCCGCAGGATGCCCCTCTGCCCATGAACGCCGTGATCGACGCCGTGCTGCCCGTCTTCGCGCTGATCGGCGTCGGCGCCCTCGCGGGGGCGCGCGGGCTGCTCGGCCCCTCCGTCACCGACGCGCTGAACCTGTTCGTGGTGTGGCTGGCGCTGCCGGCGCTGCTGCTCGTCGCGACCGCGCGCATGAGCTTCGCCGATGTCGACCACCCCGGCTTCCTGCTCGCCTGCGGGGCCGGCATCGCGGTCACCTTCCTCCTGTCGATGCTGCTCGACCGGCGCCCGGGCAAGCGCCTGGCCGACCGCGCCATCGAGGGGCTCGACGCCGCCTACGCCAACACGGGGTTCCTCGGCATCCCGCTGGGCCTCGGGCTGTTCGGGCAGGGCCTGCTGCCGGCCCTGGTGATCTCGACGCTGCTGACCGGCTCGGTCCTGTTCGGCTTCGCCATCGTGCTGATCGAGTTCGACCTCGCGTCCTCGCCGAGCCTCGGCCGCACGCTCCTCAAGGTGGGCCGCTCGCTGGCGCGCAACCCGCTCGTGGTGTCGCCGATCCTCGGCGGGCTCTGGGCCGCGACGGGGCTGCCGCTGCCCGGGCCCGCCGACCGCTTCCTCACCCTGCTCGGCGCCGCGGCCGGCCCCTGCGCGCTGGTCACCATCGGGCTGTTCCTGCAGCAGCAGCGCGAGCGGGCCGACCCGCGCGAGGTCGGCCGCCTCGTCGCCCTGAAGCTCGTGGTGCAGCCGCTGGTGACGCTGGGCTTCGCCTGGCTCGCGCCGATGCCGAAGCCCTGGTTCGACGCGGCGCTGCTGCTGGCCGCCCTGCCGACCGGCACCGGCCCGTTCATGCTGGCGAAGCTGTACGGGCGCGAGGCCGCGGCGACGTCGCGCGCCATCCTGTTCTCCACCGTGCTGAGCGTCGCCACCGTGTCGGGGCTGGTGGCCGTGATGGCGCGGTGACGGTCGCACCGCGACGGGGCCGGGCTGCGACGCCGCGGCACTGGCGCCCCGCGCCGGGCTGGCGTTGAGTGTCGCATTCCCGCAGACCGCAGGGGGCGGCGGCTCCGGGCAGAGTGGATGGGCATGGCGCGGATGGACATCGAGCGCGGCGAGGCGACGCCCCTGCCGACCGGCCCCTACGTCGACTGGTACGAGACCTGGCTCGCGCAGCACGGCCGGCGCGCCAAGGCCGAGGAAGCGGCCCGCCTCAAGGCCGAGCGCCAGGTGCGGCTCATCATCCGGCTCTTCGTGTGCTGGGCCGCGGTGGTGACGGCCGCCACCTTCGCCTCGATCTGGTGGATGCTGTGAGGCCGGGCGCGGCGCTCACTCCCCCTCGACGCGCCCCCGCATCGCCTTGACGTCGCCGCGGATGCGCTTGCCCTCGAGCCGCCGCTTCTTCGAGCCCAGCGTCGGGCGGGTCGGGCGGCGCGGCGGCGGGGGCGGGACGGCGGCCTCGCGCACCATCTCGCACAGGCGCTCGAGCGCGTCGGCGCGGTTGCGCTCCTGGGTGCGGAAGCGCTGGGCGGTGAGCACCAGCACGCCCTCCTTGGTGAGGCGCCGGCCGGCGAGCCGCATCAGCCGGGCGCGCACGCCTTCGGGCAGGTTCGGCGAGTGAGCCACGTCGAAGCGGAGCTGAACCGCCGTCTCGACCTTGTTGACGTTCTGCCCGCCCGCGCCGGAGGAGCGGATGAAGTCCTCGTGCAGTTCGTCCTCGTCGAGCGCGATGCGCTCCGTGATCCGTATCACCCGGCCATCCCCCGCCCGCCGCGCTTCATACAGGAGAGGCGGCGGCGGCGCGAGGCGTCGCGCTCCGGGCTCGCCGTCACGGGACCGGGCGCTTCCAGTGTCGCCAGCCCGCCACCAGGCTGACCGACACGCGGCCGAGGCCGAGCCGCACCCAGCGCCGCCACTGCATGTCGACAGGCGCGCCCGTGGCCCTGTCGTAGCGCAGCCGGCACTGGCGCGGCTCGGCCCGCCCCTCCATCACCCGCCCGATCTCGACGATGCCGGGCCGGTGGCCGAGCTTCCACTGCCCGACGCGGAACGTCCCGTCCGACCCCAGCGTGAAGCCGCGCTCCCCGCCGCCCGCGTCCGCCGCGGCGGTGTGGCCCGTGTCGGTCAGCCCCTGCGCGACGCCGCCCGGCGCCGACCACGACGCCCCGAGCTGGACGGCGCTCGGCCGCGGGGTGAGGGGCAGCAGGGCGATCAGGCGGCGCGCGAGCGGGTCCGGAAAGGTGTCGCCGTCGGCCGCGATCTCGTCCGCGATGGCGTTGAGCTCCAGGCGGGTCGCGAGGGAGATGCGGGAGGCGGGTGGGGGGAGGGGCATCGTGGGGTAGAGCGCTCGGGGGGTGGGGCGGTCATGTTTATGCCAACTGTGGGCTCGTGCGTCTGCGCCACGAGCCGCCCCTGTCCTCCCCCCTTGCCAACTCCGCCCCTCCCCGGCCCATAACCTGCATGGGCCCGCACGGGGGAGAGATGACCGGACGCCAACGCATCCTGCCCGTCAGGCGCGACTACAACCGATGGGTCGCCGACGAGACGCTGGAGGACTTCGCGCTGCGCTTCACCGCCAAGGGTGCGCGGCGCTGGTCGTCGTCGCGCGTCGGGCAGACGGCGCTCGGCGCCATCTCGTTCCTGGCGCTGGAGGCGATCGGAGGCAGCGTCACCCTCACCTACGGCTTCTCCAACGTGCTGGCCGCGACGCTGGTCGTCGGCGCCGTGCTGTTCCTCACCGGCCTGCCGATCTCGTTCTACGCGGCGCGCTACGGGGTGGACGTCGACCTGCTGACGCGCGGCGCGGGCTTCGGCTACATCGGCTCGACCGTGACCTCGCTGGTCTACGCCACCTTCACCTTCATGCTCTTCGCCATCGAGGGGTCGATCATGGCGACGGCGCTGAAGCTGTTCTTCGGCGTGCCCTTGCCCGCCGGCTACCTCGTCAGCGCGCTGGCCGTGATCCCGCTGGTCACGCACGGCATCAGCTGGATCAGCCGCTTCCAGCTCCTCACCCAGCCGCTGTGGATCGGGCTGAACCTCCTGCCCGTCGCCTTCATCGCGTGGCACGACCGCGCGGCCGTGCTCGACTGGACGCGGTTCGGCGGCCTCGCGATGCCGGCCGCCGGCGGCTTCGACCTCCGAGGGTTCGGCGGCGCCGCCTCCGTGATCCTGGCCCTGATGCCGCAGATCGGCGAGCAGGTGGACGTGCTGCGCTTCCTCCCCGCCCGCCCGGCGCCGGGGCGGGCCGCGCGGGCCTGGTGGTGGTCGCTGCTGGCCGCGGGGCCGGGCTGGATCGTGTTCGGCGCCCCCAAGCTGCTGTTCGGCTCGCTGCTCGCCGTCATGGCGCTGCGCGCCGGCGTCGCCCCCGACCACGCCGCCGATCCGGCCGAGATGTACCGCGTCGCCTTCGGCCGCGTGCTCGACGCGCCGGCCGCGGTGGCCTGGCTCACCGCCGGCTTCGTGGTGGTGTCCCAGCTCAAGATCAACGTCATGAACGCCTATGCGGGCTCGCTCGCCTGGTCGAACTTCTTCTCCCGCCTCACCCACTCGCACCCCGGCCGCGTGGTGTGGCTGGTGTTCAACGTCGCCATCGCGCTCCTGCTGATGGAGCTCGGCATCTACGCGGCGCTGGAGCGCGTGCTCAGCCTCTTCGCCGTGGTGGCGGTGGCCTGGCTCGGCGCGGTGGTGGCCGACCTCGCGGTCAACAAGCCGCTCGGCCTGTCGCCCCCCGGCATCGCCTTCATGCGCGCCCACCTGCCCGACATCGACCCCGTCGGCTGCGGCGCCATGGGGATCGCGACGCTGGTGGCGCTGCTCGCCGCCGCGGGCGCCTTCGGGGAAGCTCCGGCCGCGCTGGCCCCCTTCGTGGCGCTCGGCACGGCGCTCGCCGCGGCGCCCCTCATCGCGCTGCTGGCCCGCCGCCACCGCATGCCGGCCCGCCGGGCGCGGGCCGCACCGTCGGGCGGCGCCTCCGTCGCCTGCTCGATCTGCGCCCACCCGTTCGAGCCGGAGGACATGGCGCACTGCCCGGCCTACGCGGGGCCGATCTGCTCGCTGTGCTGCTCGCTCGACGCGCGCTGCGGCGACCTGTGCCGGCCCGGCGCCACGGCGCCCGTGCAGGCCATGGCGGCGCTGCGCGCGCTGCTGCCGCGGCGCTGGGGGTCCCGCGTCACCCGCTCCGCCGTGCAGTTCGGCGGCACCTTCCTGTGCTTCGTGCTGGTCGTCAGCGCGGTGCTGCTGCTGATCGACTTCGGCGCCGCCGCCACGGGGCCGGAGATCCGCCCGGTGGTCGACCGCACGCTCTGGGCAGCCTTCGCCATCCTGTCGATCGTGTCGGGCGTGCTGGCCTGGTTCTTCACGCTCGCGGGCGAGAGCCGGCGCGCCGCGCAGGACGAATCCGCCCGCCAGACCGCGCTGCTTCTCGACGAGATCGCGGCCCACCGCCGCACCGACGCCGAGCTGCAGCGCGCGCGCGACGTGGCCGAGGCCGCCAACTCCGCCAAGAGCCGCTACGTGGTGGGCCTCAGCCACGAGCTGCGCACGCCGCTCAACGCGGTGCTGGGCTACGCGCAGCTGATGGAGCGCGACGGCGACCTGCCCCCCGCGCGGCGCAACGGGCTGCGCGTCATCCGCCGCTCGGCCGAGCACCTGTCCGGCCTCATCGACGGGCTGCTCGACGTGTCCAAGATCGAGGCCGGGCGGCTGCAGATCCGCTCGGACCGCGTGCGCACGGCGGAGTTCTTCGCCGGCCTCGTCGACATGGTCCGGCTGCAGGCCTCGGCCAAGGGGCTGGAGTTCCGCGTGTCCGGCCTCGACGCGCTGCCGGCGGCCGTGCGGACCGACGAGAAGCGCCTGCGGCAGGTGCTCATCAACCTCCTGTCCAACGCCATCAAGTTCACCCCGAGCGGCCACGTGTCGCTGGGCGTGTCCTACCGCAACCAGGTCGCGACGCTGGAGGTCGCCGACAGCGGCCCCGGCATCGCGCCGGAGGACCGCGCCCGCATCTTCGAGCCCTTCGACCGGGGGCCGCAGGCGCGGGCCGACGCCGCGCCGGGCCTCGGGCTCGGGCTCACCATCACGAAGCTGCTCGCCGAGCTGATGGGCGGCGACATCGCCGTGCTGGAGCCGGCGGAGGGCGGCGCGCTGTTCCGCGTGCGGCTGATGCTGTCGGCAGCGTCCGCGCCCGCCGTCGCGGTGCCGCGGGCCGTGGCGGGCTACCGCGGGCGGCGGCGCACCCTGATGGTGGTGGACGACGACCCCGAGCAGCCGGTGCTGATGCGCGCCATCCTGGAGCCGCTCGGCTTCGCGGTGCTCAGCGCGCGCGACGGGCCGACCTGCCTGTCGCTCGTCGCCGACGTCGCGCCCGACCTGTTCGCACTCGACGTGTCCATGCCCGGCCTGGACGGCTGGACGCTGGCCCGGACCCTGCGCGCGCGGGGCGTCGAGGCGCCGATCCTGATGATGTCGGCCAATCTCGCCGAGGGCGCCCCCGCAGGCGTGGCGGACGACCACGACGCCGTGCTGCCGAAGCCCTTCGACCTGTCGCGCCTCATCGACCTCCTGGGCGCCCTGCTGGCGCTCGACTGGATCGAGGGCGCGCCCGCGCCCGACGCCGCGGCGGCCCCGGCCCGGCCCCCGGCGGCGCTGGCCGCGGCCGACCTCGCCGAGTTGCGGCGGCTCTGCGCCATCGGCTACGTGCGCGGCCTCGAAGCCAAGCTCGCCGAGGCCGGCGACGCCCCGCTGGCCGCGCTGCTGCGCGAGCGCCTCGCCCGCTTCGACCTCGACGGCGTCGCGCGCCTGCTGGACGAGGCCGAGGCCGCCGGAGCGCCTCCGGGAGCCGAGGGCGCGCGCGAGGGCGTGGCGCCGTGAGCGGGCCGGCGGCGCCGCCCCCCGTCCGCGACACCGTGCTGGTGGTCGACGACACGCCCGACACGCTGGGCTTCCTCACCGAGGCGCTGGAGCGCGCCGGCCTCACCGCGCTGGTGGCGACGGGCGGCGCGCAGGCGCTGGCCCTCGTCGGGCGCGTCGTGCCGGACCTCATCCTGCTCGACGCCATGATGCCGGGCATGGACGGGTTCGAGTGCTGCCGCCGCCTCAAGGCCGGCCCGGCCGCCCACGTGCCGGTGATCTTCATGACGGCGCTGTCGGACACCGAGCACGTGGTGGCGGGCCTCGGCGCCGGCGGGGTCGACTACGTCACGAAGCCCATCCGCCTCGACGAGCTCCTGGCGCGCATCCGCGTCCACCTCGGCAACGCCCGCGCGGCGCAGAGCGCGCGCGCCGCGCTCGACACCTCGGGCTCCTCGCTGGTGGCGCTCGACGGCTCGGGCGCCGTGCTGTGGTCGACGCCGCAGGCGGCGGCGCTGCTGCGCGCGGCATCGCCCGACGGGGACGCCGCCCTGCCGGACGGCCTCGCGGCGCGGCTGCTGGCCGCCCGCGACGCGCCCGGACCCGTGCTGGCGCCGGGGGACGGCGGCCGCGCCTCGCTGAGCTTCGCCTTCGTGGGCGCCGTGGGGGCGGGCGAGCTCCTGTTCCGCCTGTCGCCCCACGACCCGCGCGGCGACGAGGAGGTGCTGAAGGAGCGCTTCGCCCTCACGGCGCGCGAGGCCGAGGTGCTGCTGTGGCTCGCCCGCGGCAAGAGCAACCGCGACATCGCCGCCATCCTGGAGCTCGCGCCCCGCACGGTGAACAAGCACCTGGAGACGGTCTTCGCCAAGCTCGGGGTGGAGAACCGCGCCTCCGCGGCCGTGCTGGCCGTGCGGGCGCTCGGGGAGCGGTGAAGCCCCCCACGGCGATCGGCCGGCCGCCCCGTTGACGTCCCACCCTGGCCGGCCAACATTGCATGCAGATCCGGGCCGCGATGCCCGGCTCCCGAGGGAGGACGACACCATGGCGCCGATCCAACGCCGCACCCTTCTGCGCGGCTCCGCCGCCGCGACCGCCGCCACCCTCGCCGGTGGCCCCGCCCTGGCGCAGCCGGCCGCCCCTCCGGCCGTCCCTGACGCCGGCTCGCCCTCCGCCAAGGCGCCCGCTGCGCCGCCGCCCGGCGCGGCGCCGAAGGGGCCGCCGGCCGAGCCCGTCACCCACATCCTCGCCCGCTACGCCGCCACCGCTCCCGTGGAGCAGATCCCGCCGCCCGTGCGCCACGAGGCGGCGCGCACGCTGCTGAACTGGGTCGGCGTCGCGGTCGGCGGCTCGCGCGAGGGCGCCCCCGGCCGGGCCGTGAAGGCGCTCATGCCCTTCTCCGGCCCCGCGCAGGCGAGCCTGTTCGGCCGCACCGAGCGGATGGACGTGCTGCACGCGGCCCTCGTCAACGGCATCTCGTCCCACGTGCTCGACTTCGACGACACGCACCTGAAGACCATCATCCACCCCGCCGGCCCGGTGGCCTCGGCGCTGACGGCGTGGTCGCAACACCGGCCCGTGGCGGGCTTGGACTTCATGAACGCCCTGGTGCTCGGCTGCGAGATCGAGCTCCGGCTCGGCAACGCCGTCTATCCCGAGCACTACGCCAAGGGCTGGCACATCACCGGCACCACGGGCGTGTTCGGCGCCGTGGCGGCGACGGGCCGCTTGCTCGGGCTCGACGAAGGGCACATGGCCTGGGCGATCGGCCTCGCGGCCTCGCAGCCGGTGGGGCTGAAGGTGCAGTTCGGCTCCGACACCAAGAGCTTCCACCCCGGCCGCGCGGCGCAGAACGGCATGGTGTCGGCGCTGCTGGCGCAAGCCGGCTACACGGCTTCCGAGGTCGCGATCGAGGGCTTCGACGGCTGGGGCCAGGCGATGAGCACGCGCCACGACTGGTCGGAGGTCACCGAGGGCCTGGGCACCCGCTACGAGGTCGCGCTCAACACCTACAAGCCCTTCGCGGCCGGGATCGTCAGCCATCCGGCCATCGACGCCGCGATCCAGCTCCGCGACGCGGACGCGATCAGGCCGGAGGACATCGCGGCCGTCGACCTCAAGGTCCATCCCCTCGTGCTGAACCTGATGGGCAAGACCGATCCGAAGGCGGGGCTGGAGGGCAAGTTCTCCATCTACCACGCGGTGGCGGTGGCGCTGGTGACGGGCCGCGGCGGCGAGAAGGCCTTCACCGACGAGGCCGTGACGGACCCGCGGGTGGTCGCCGTGCGCAAGGCGGTGACGGCCGAGGTCGACCCGGCGATCCGCGCCGACCAGGTCGACATGACGGTGACGCTGAAGGACGGGCGCGTGCTGCACAAGTTCATCGAGCACGCGGTCGGCAGCCAGGCGAACCCGATGACGGACGCCCAGCTCGAGGGCAAGTTCACCGACCTCTGCGAGGGCATCCTGCCGCCCGACCGGGTCAAGCGCCTGATCGACCTCTGCTGGGGCGTGTGGGACCTGCCGGACGTCGGCGAGATCGGCCGCGCCGGCGCGGCGGTGGCCTGAGCGTCACCGCGCCGCCGCGTCGCCCCCCGGCCGCGGCACGCCGCACCCCGGCTTGGCGGTGGCGACGTCCATCTCGCTGCAGCGCTTCCGCGTCGTGCCCGTCGGCCCATCGTCGACCTTGGCTGTGCCGGTGGTGCTGCGGGCCCGGCCGGCCTTCTGGTCCGCCAGGAAGGACTTCAGCTCCGCCGACGAGCGGCGCACGTCGGCGGCGAGGGGGCCGTCGTTCGTGTCGATGACGAAGGGCTGGCGCCAGCTGTCGGGACGGGAGCCGGCGGGGTGGAAGTCGAAGATCTGGTGCGGCGAGGGCACGGCGGAGGCCAGGGCGGCGGGCCGCGGCTCGGGATCGCGCGACGCCGCATCCGATGAGGGGGCCCGCGGGGCGCCGCGGGGCCGCACCGTCCTGATGTCCGGGCGCGAGGGCGGCGCCTCGTCGTCGGCCGCGACGGCAGCCCCCGCGGGCGCGCCGCCGATCCGGCCGACCGTCTCGACGCCGTGGTGCACCTCGGCGCAGCCGCCGAGCAGCGCCGATGCGAGCGCCAGCACGAGGACGGGCCGCGCGGGCGAGGGTGGACGACGATGCATGCGCGGCTCCCGGGACGGCGGGAGATCACCACGGGTCGCACCCGCGCGTCCAGTGCACGGGAGCGTTTCGCCCCCGAATTCCCCCGTGCTGTGGTCTCGCTGCCGTGCCTCCCGCGCCCCGCCGCTCGCCGCACGAGGTGTCGGCCGAAGGCGAGGCGGCCTTCCGGGATGCGGTCGTCGCGGTGGCATCGGGCGTGGGACCTGCCCTCGAAGACCTTCGCGGCGGCGACCGTGTCGGGCCGGATCCTCGCGCGGAGCCGCCCCGCCATCGGGCCGAACGGCGCCCCGGATCGGCCACGCTTGGCGGCCATGGTCGGGCCGTGGGATTCCGCGGTGGTCCGGCCCTGCCGCGACGACCCCGGGATGAGATCGAGGTGGATCGGTGCGGCCAGGCGCGGTAGAAAGGTGTCGTGGCCGGTCCTGGCCCGGGGCGCGCTGACGCCATGCGATACGAGCTCAAGCAACGCGCGAGCGCCGCCCTCGACATCGTCCGGGCCGGCTCCCGCCGCCTCGTGTATCGCGCCGCGGCCGCGGCCATGCTCGCCGTGATGCTGCTCGTGGCGGGCGTGCTCTGGGGCTACTGGTCGAACCTCTACAAGGACGCGCAGGCGCGGTCCGCCACCCTGGCCCTCCTGCTGGCCGAGCAGACCACCCGCACCTTCCAGGCCGTGGACCTGACCCTGGCGGGGCTGGAGCCGGTGCTCAGCACCGTGCCGCCCCTGCCCGACCACGCCCCCGCGGTCGAGAAGCTGCTCGCCCAGCGCGTGGCCGAGCTCGACTTCGTCCGCGCGATCTCCGTGGTGGACGCGGCGGGCCGGGTCACGCAGACCTCCGGCGCCCTGACCGGGATCGTCGCCGACGGGGCGGCGCAACCCTACCTCGACCAGTTCCGGCGCGACCCCGACCTCAAGTTCCTGGTCGGCCAGCCGCTGTTCTCCAGCCCGGGGCGGCTCAGCGCCATCCCGGTCATGCGGCGCCTGTCGACGCCCGCGGGCGACCTCGACGGCATGGTGGTGGCGAGCGTCGAGCCGCAGTACTTCTCCGACTTCTACCGCAACCTCGACCTCGGCCGGCGCGGCTCGATCGACCTCTACCAGGACAACGGCTCGATCCTGCTGGCCTCGACCAGCGAGGCGCCCGCGCCCGACGCGCCCCTGCCGCTCGCCGCCGCGCCGAGCTTCGACCTCGCCTCCACGCTGGGCAACTTCCGCTCGCCCGGCGCGGTCTCGGATCAGCGGCTGATCGCCTTCCACCGGGCCGGGTCCTACCCGCTCGTGGTGGCGGTGGGCATCGACCTCGCGGACCTGCGGGCGCGCTGGTGGCGCATCGCCTGGCCCTCGATCGCCGCGACGGTCGCCATCGCGGCGCTCGGCTGGTCCCTGGCCGTCACCGCCGTGCGGCGGCTCGACGAGCGGCGCCGCGCCCGCAGCCGCGCCGTGATGGTGCAGAAGCTCGAAGCGCTCGGCCAGATGACCGCCAGCGTGTCGCACGACTTCCGCAACCTCCTCGCCGTGATGACCTCGACGCTGCGGCTGGTGCGCCGGCGCGGCCCCGACGAGACGGTCCTGCGCGCCGCCGAGGAGGCCCTGGAGCGCGGCGACAAGCTGATCGGCCAGCTCCTGGCCTTCTCGAAGAACAGCGAGCTGCAGGCCCGCCCGGTCTCGATCAACGCGCTCCTCGACGCGCTCGACGGCATGCTGCGCCACGCCGCCGGGGCCGGGATCGCGCTCTCCTACGACAAGGGCGAGGACCTGCCGCTCTGCCAGGCGGACGCGACGCAGTTCGACGCCGCGCTGATGAACCTCGTGGTCAACGCCCGCCAGGCCATGCCGGGCGGCGGCCGGGTGACCATCGTCACCCGCTCGGCCGGCGCCCGCGGGGTGGAGCTCAGCGTCGCCGACACGGGCACCGGCATCGCGCCGGGCGACCTCAAGCGCGTGTTCGAGCCCTTCTTCACCACCAAGGCCGAGGGCGGCACCGGGCTCGGGCTCGCCCAGGTGTTCGGCTTCATGCGGCGCATCGGCGGCGACGCCACGGTGACGAGCCAGGTGGGCGTCGGCACGACCTTCACGCTGCTGTTCCCGCTCGCGGCGGAGCAGCGCAAGGAGGCGGCGCGGCCGGCGGCGTGAGGCCAAGCCCGCGCATGGGGAAACGGAGCGTTCCTCGACGGCCGGTTTTCGCTCACCCCGCCTCGATCATCGCCCTGATCCGCCCCGCCAGCGCGTCGATGGTGAAGGGCTTGGTGAGCATCTGCAGGCCGGGGTCGAGGCGGCCCTCGCCGAAGGTGGCGTCCTCGGCGTAGCCGGTGATGAACAGCACGCGGAGCCCCGGCCGCAGCCGCCGCCCCTGCTCGGCCAGCTGCCGGCCGTTCATGCCCGGCAGGCCCACGTCGGTGACCAGCAGGTCGACGCGCTCGCCCCCCTGCAGAACCTTCAGGCCCGACGGCCCGTCGGGCGCCTGCAGGGCCCGGTAGCCGAGGTCGGCCAGGACCTCGACGACGAGGTCGCGCACCGACAGCTCGTCCTCCACCACCAGCACGGTTTCGGCCGCCCGCGCGCGGAGCGAGGCGGCCGGGCCGGGGCGCGCCGCCTCGCCGGCCGCGGCGCCGGCGAAGCGCGGCAGCAGGATCCGCACGCGCGTGCCGCGGCCGGGGGCGGTGTCGATCGCGACATGCCCTTCCGACTGGCGCACGAAGCCGTAGACCATCGACAGGCCGAGCCCCGTGCCCTGCCCCATCGGCTTCGTGGTGAAGAAGGGGTCGAAGGCCCGCGCCGCCACCTCGGGCGCCATCCCGCCGCCCGTGTCGGCCACGGTCAGGGCCGCGTAGTCGCCCGGCGCCGGGCCGTCCGGCGCGGCCTCGCCCACCGTCACGTTGCCGGTCTCGATCGCGAGGCGCCCGCCGTCCGGCATGGCGTCGCGCGCGTTGATGACGAGGTTGAGCAGGGCGTTCTCGAGCTGGTGCGGGTCGCACAGCGTGGGCCACAGCCCTTCGGCCAGCGACACCTCGAAGCCGATCGCCTCGCCGGTGGTGCGGCGCAGGAGATCCTCCATCGTGCCGACGAGGCGGCCCATGTCGGTGGGGCGCGGGTCGAGCGGCTGGCGGCGCGAGAAGGCCAGCAGGCGGTGGGTCAGCGCCGCGGCCCGGTCGGCCGAGCGGACCGCGATCTCGACGTAGCGGCCGACGTCGCCGGTGCGCCCCTGCGCGATGCGCCGCTGCATCAGGTCGAGCGCGCCCGTGATGCCGGTGAGCAGGTTGTTGAAGTCGTGCGCGATGCCGCCCGTGAGTTGGCCCACCGCCTCCATCTTCTGCGACTGGCGCAGCGCGTCCTCGGCCTTGGCCAGGGCGGCGGCGGCGTCCTTCTCGTCGGTCACGTCGCGCACGATGCAGTAGATCAGCCCGTCGTGCGGCACCGCGCTCCACGAGAACCAGCGGTAGGAGCCGTCGCGGTGCCGGTAGCGGTTCTCGAAGGCCGGCACCGTCAGCCCCTCGGCCAGGAGCGCCAGGGCGCTGGTGGTGCGCCACAGGTCGTCGGGGTGGACCAGCGCGATGGACGACGTGTCGAGCAGGTCCTCCGGCGTTCGGCCGAGCGTCTCGGCCCAGGCGGGGTTGAGCCGCACGAAGGTGCCGTCGAGGCGCGCCACGCAGAGCATGTCGCGCGCGTGGCGCCAGATGCTGTCGAGCTCGTGGGTTCGCGCCGCGACGGCCGCCTCCAGCGTCTCGTTCATGCGCCGCAGCGCGGCCTCGGCGTCCTTGCGCGCGCCGATGTCCTCGATGCAGACGACGCCGCCCGCGATGCCGCCCGCGGCGTCGCGGATCGGCGCCGCGGTGAGCTGCACCCAGGCCAGCGTGTCGTCGCCGCGCCGGTACAGGTATTCCTCGCCGGCCGAGGTTTCGCCCCGCGTGATGGCCCGCGCCAGGGGATAGCGGTCGAGCTCCAGCCGGGTCCGGTCCGGCCTGTGGAGGATCCAGTCGCGGTGCTGCTCCACCGCCTCGGTGGGGATCAGCTTGTGGCCGAAGATCTCGTCGGCGCGCGGGTTCTGCCCGACGACGCGGCCCGAGGGCGCCTCGGCGAACAGGATGCCGACGGGCGCCGCGTCGAGCACGGCCTTGAAGCGCAGCCGCTCCGCGTCCCGCTCGGCTTCGGCCGAGCGCGACGCCGTGACGTCGATGGCGATGCCGGCCAGGCGCCGCGGCGCGCCGTCCTCAGCCCGGTAGCAGCGGCCGCCGAGCAGCAGCCACAGCGCGGACCGCGGCGCGGTGCCCCCCTCCGGCGCCACGCGGAACTCGGTCACGAAGTCCCGCCCCTCGGCGAAGGCCGCCCCGACCTCCCGCCCCACCCGGTCCCGGTCCTCGGCGCGGACCCGGGCCAGGAGCGCGCCGGGGTCGAGGCCCGCCGCCGCGGCCTCGGGCGGCAGGCCGAGGAAGCCCGCGAAGCGCGCGTCGCCGCGCACGAGGCCGGTGCCCGCGTCCCAGTCGACGAAGCCGACGAGCCCGCTCGCCAGGGCGGCGTCGGACCGCTCGCGGCTGTCGCGCAGGCTCCGCGCGGCGGCGCGGCGCTCCGCCTCGGCGCGGCGCTCGCGCGCGAACGCCCGGTCGCGCTCCGCCACGGCCCGGCGCAGGTCGAGCTGCGCCATCACGGACCGTCCGAGCGCCTTCAGGATGAAGAGCTGCTGCTCGTCGAGCGTCCGGGGGCGGTGGTCGAGGACGCAGAGCGTGCCGATGGCGACGCCGTCCGGGGTTTTCAGCGGCACGCCGGCGTAGAAGCGCGGCGCCGGCCCGGCGAAATCGCGCAGGGCGCCTCCGGGCAGGGCCGCCGTGTCGGGGACCACGAAGATCTCGTCCGCGTCCAGCGTCGCGGCGCAGAGCGGGGCCGTCGCGGGCAGTTCGCGGCGGCCGATCCCGATCTCGGCCTTGAACCATTGGCGGTGGCGGTCGAGGAAGTTGATGTGGGCGATGGGCGTGTCGCAGGCCCGCGCCGCCACAGCGACGATGTCGTCGAACTCGGGCTCGCGGTCCGTGTCCAGAATCGCGTAGGCGCGGAGCGCCTCCAGGCGTTTCCGTTCGCGGTCACCGGCCGGGTCGTCGGTGGGCGTTGGCAAGGGTCCTGATCCCATCGGCGGAGCGGCCGAGCTTTGGCTGCCGAGACTGGCCCAACCCGCGGTTCGGCGCAACGGCCCGCCGCGCCTCGGGTGATCCTGAAAAGGCCACCCCCGACGTTTCCCTCAGGTTGCGGTGTCGGGTGCGGGGCCGGCCAGCTCCAGCAGCGCCGTCGCGGTAACCTCGTCGGTGATCAGCACGGTCGGCCGCGCGAGCCGGATCGCGCCCAGCAGGGCCCGGACCTTGCCGGGGCCGCCGGACGCGATGACGCGCGCCGGCGCGGACCGGATGCTGTCGACCGGCACCGCCATCACGCGGGCGTTGATCGGATGGTCGAGCAGGGCGCCGTCGACGTCGAAGAACTGGTACAGGAGGTCGCCGACCGCCCCGGCGTCGAGCAGCGAGCGCCGCTCCTCCTCGGAGAAATAGCCGAAGCGGTAGGAGATGTTGTCCGGCCCCATGCTGCCGACGCTCATCACCACGGCGTCGAGCTCCCGGCCGAGGTCGAAGATCTCGCCGAGGCCGCAGCGCTCGACCAGCGCCCGCTTGGTGTCGGGGCTGTCCACCACGGCCGGGGCCGGGATCAGGAAGCAGTCGGCGCCGAGCAGGCGGGACAGCTGCCAGGCGAAGTCGGCCGGGTTGTACTGCAGCACCTTGGCGATGCCGCCGAGCATCGACACGACGCTGAGGCCCGGCACCACGCGCTCGTCGATGGCGCCGAGGGCGGCGATCATCGTCTTGCCCCAGCCGACGCCGACCCGCATGCCGGGCCTGAGCAGGTCGGACAGGGTGCGCCCCGCGGCGGCCCCGATCGGCAGGGTGGGGTCGGCGTCGGGGCCCGACAGGGGCGCCACCACGACCTCGCCGATGCCGAACCGCCGCTCCAGCCCGCGCTCCAGCGCGGTGAGTTCGGCGATGTCGCGGCTGAGCGAGACGCGGACCTCGCCGAGCGCCTGCGCGTCCGACAGCAGGCGCACCACGGTGACGCGCCCGATGCCGAGCGCTTCCGCGATGGCGGTCTGGGTCATCTCCTCGACGTGGTACATCCAGGCGGCGCGCAGCCGCAGCCGTTGCGACCGGCGCCCCGGCTGCAACGTCCCGTCCGGGGGCGGCGTGGCGGGTCCCCCGCGGCTGTCCTTGGCCATGGCCCGATCCTTAAACGCCGAGCGGCGGCGCCACAACGGTCCGTTCAGCGCCGCGACGGCCAGAGCAGGATCCAGCCCAGCAGGCCGAGCAGGGCGAGACTGCCCAGGAAAGCCCCGACATAGGCGACCATCAGGTTCACGCGGCGCCTCCCGCCGGGACGACGCCGGCGCGGCCGGCGGCCGGGACGGCGTTCCGGGGCGCATCGCGGGTCATGGACCGGAGCGGTAGCCCCGCGCCGGCCCCCGATCTCTCACACATGATGGTGGACGCGCCGCTTTCCGCCCGGCCCGGCGGCGGAGCGGAACTCGCGACGCGAGCACCCGCGTTCCCACGCATACCCGGATCGGAGATGGACGGCATGACGGTCGAGCGACGGTTTTCCAACCTGTTCCCCACGGGCGAGGAAGCCCACGCCTTCGAGACCGCGGTGCGCGGCGCGGCCCTCGAAGCCGGCCTGTCTGTCGGGCCGGGGGGCGTGACCGACCGCGGCCTGCCCGGCCACGACGTGCTCATCGTGCTGAGCGGCGCCCGCGAAGCCCTCGACGCTTTCGCGGCCGAGCGGCACGAGGGGACGACGCTCGCACCCCTGCGCTGAACGGGCGCTCGACCCGCCCGCGAGATCGGCGGTGGCCAATGCGCAGCCATGCGCCTCCACGGGGCACCCGACCCTCGATGCCGCGCTGCGGCAGGCTTGTCTCGTGTCGCGACGGCGGCGGCCGGAGGGGGTCTCGGATGGATCATCGCATGCAGCGGGCGGACGGGCGGTCCGTGTCCGAGATCCTGGCCGACGCCCGCGCCCTCCAGGGGCGGCACGGCCCCGGCCTGCTCGACGCCGCGATGCGCTGGCTGCGCGCGGAAGCCGCGGCGCGGGCCGGCGACGCCCCGACGCCGTCGCATCGCCAACTGGTCCTGCACTGACGGGCGCGACCGGGATCGGGTCGCCGCCCGGCAGGGCCGACCCCGCTCGGAACGCCGGACGGCCGGCCGGCGAGCCGCCGACGCAAGTTTCAATTTATCTATAGACATTGTAGATTTTCAGGGTAGCTTGGCGCCGATCGACCGGTTCCGCCCAGAGGCCCCATCCGCGATGCTCGACAGCAAACTCCAGCGAAGGGCCGGCTTCGGCCTGTCGTCGCCCGCGCCGATGTCGCGCTACGACATCGACGGGGTCGCGACGGCGCTGCGCCTGTCGCGGGACCACACCCACAACATCCGCCATGGCGGCCGCATCCGCCCGATGCCGTCGCGCGACGCCCTCGCGGGCATCGTGGCGGACCTGTCCGCGGCCCTGTTCCCGAGCCACTACGGCCAGTCCCAGAGCGGCGCCGCCGCCTTCGACGGCTTCGTGTGCGGCACGCTGTCGACGGCGCTGGGGCTGCTCGAGGACCAGGTGCGCCTCGGCCTCGCCTTCGCGGACGAGGACCTGGCGCCGGCGGGCGGGGCGGACGGCAGGGCGCTCGACATCACCCGCTCCTTCGCGGCGGCGCTGCCCGAGGTCCGCGCGCGGCTCGTCGGCGACCTCCGCGCCGCGCTCGACGCCGACCCCGCCGCGTCGAGCGCCCCCGAGATCCTGCTCGGCTATCCGGGCATGGCGGCGCTGCTGCACCACCGCCTGGCGCACGTGCTGCACGGGCTCGGCGCCGGCTTCCCGGCGCGGCTCATCTCGGACGTCGCCCGCTCGCTGACCGGCATCGAGATCCACCCCGGCGCCACGGTCGGCGACAGCTTCTTCATCGACCACGGCACCGGCGTGGTGATCGGCGAGACCGCGATCGTGGGCGACCGCGTCCGCCTGCACCAGGGCGTGACGCTCGGGGGCCGGCACGCCCCGGCGGGCACGTCGCTCCGCGGCGTCCAGCGCCACCCGATCCTCGAGGACGACGTCGTGGTCTACGCCAACGCCACGCTGCTCGGCCGCATCACGGTCGGCCGCGGCTCCATCATCGGCGGCAACGTCTGCCTGAACGCCAGCGTGCCGCCCGGCAGCCGCGTCACCCAGGCCTCGGCGTCGCGAAACGGCGCCGAAGCGCAGCGGCTGTCCGACTGACCCCTTCCACCGTGGGACGGTCGACGTCCCTCCCTCACGGCCCGAGAACCCCCATGTCAGCGCGATCGCTCATCCTGTCCGGCGCGGCCGGCGTCGCCCTCCTGCTCGGCCTCGCCGGGGCGGCCGGCGCGGCGAGCCTCCTCAACGTCAGCTACGACCCGACGCGGGAACTCTACAAGGACATCAACAGGGTCTTCGCCGACGACTGGAAGGCCAAGACCGGCGAGACCGTGACGATCCAGGCCTCGCACGGCGGCTCGGGCGCCCAGGCGCGCTCGGTGATCGACGGCCTCAAGGCCGACGTCGTGACGCTGGCGCTCGCCGCCGACATCGACGCCATCGCGTCGAAGACCGGGCGCATCGCGGCGGACTGGCAGAGCCGCCTGCCCGACCGCTCCTCCCCCTACACGTCGACGGTCGTGTTCCTGGTGCGCAAGGGCAACCCGAAGAACATCAAGGACTGGGACGACCTCGCCAAGCCCGGCATCTCGGTCGTCACCCCGAACCCGAAGACGTCCGGCGGCGCCCGCTGGAACTTCCTCGCCGCGCTCGGCTACGGCCGCAAGGCGAACGGCGACGACCCGAAGAAGGCGCAGGACTTCGTGGCCGCCATCTACAAGAACGCCCCCGTGCTCGACGCGGGCGCGCGCGGCGCCACCGTGTCCTTCGCCCAGCGCGGCCTCGGCGACGTGCTGATCGCGTGGGAAAGCGAGGCCTTCCTGGCCTCGGAAGAGTTCGGCCGCGACAAGTTCGACATCGTGGTGCCGTCGCTGTCCGTGCTGTGCGAGCCGCCCGTGGCCGTGGTGGACGCCAACGTCGACCAGAAGGGCACCCGCAAGGAGGCGGAGGCCTACCTTCAGTTCCTGTACACCCCGGCCGGGCAGAAGATCATCGCCCACGACTTCTACCGGCCGATCCACCCCGAAGCCGCCGACCCGGCCGACCTCGCCCGCTTCCCGAAGCTCGACCTCCTGACGGTCGACAAGGACTTCGGGGGTTGGACCAAGGCGCAGGCGACCTATTTCGCCGACGGCGGCATGTTCGACCAGATCCAGGCGGCGAACCACCAGTGAAGCCCTCGAATGTCGCCCGTCTCCGACAGCCGGCCATCCCCGCCTGCGCGGGGATGAGCGGAGGGGGGCATCACGGTCGTTTCACGGCGCGTCCGGGAAGGGGGCCGGCATGTCGGTCCTGACCGTCGAGGCGCCGGCCCGCCGCCGGTTCCGGCGCGCCAGCGCCCTGCCGGGCTTCGGCCCGGCGATGGGCTTCACGCTGCTCTACCTCGGCCTGATCGTGCTGTTCCCGCTCGCCGTGCTGGCGTGGCGCGCGACCGGCATCGGCCCGGCTGGGGCGGCGCGCATCGTCACCGATCCCCGCATCCTGTCGGCCTTCCGGGTGTCGTTCGGCACGGCCTTCGCGGCCGCCTGCATCGACACTCTGTTCGGCGTGCTGCTCGCCTGGGTGCTGACGCGCTACCGCTTTCCCGGCCGCCGCCTGCTCGACGCCGCCGTGGACCTGCCCTTCGCGCTCCCCACCGCGGTCGCCGGCATCGCGCTCGCGTCGCTCTACGGGCCGAACGGGTGGCTCGGCGCGCCCCTGCTGCGGCTCGGCATCAAGGTCGCCTACACGCCGCTCGGCATCCTGGTGGCGCTGATCTTCGTCGGCCTGCCCTTCGTGGTGCGCTCCGTGCAGCCGCTGGTCGTCGACCTCGACCGCGAGGTGGAGGAAGCCTCGGCGACGCTCGGCGCGTCGCGGGCCCGGACCCTGTTCGCGGTGGTGCTCCCCACCCTCACGCCCGCGATCCTCACCGGCTTCGCGCTCACCTTCGCCAGGGCCGTGGGCGAATACGGCTCGGTGATCTTCATCGCCGGCAACGCCCCCTACGTGTCGGAGATCCTGCCCCTGATCATCGTGCAGCGCCTCGAAGAATACGACTACGCGGGCGCGACCGGCGTGGCGGTGGCCATGCTGCTCGTGAGCTTCACCGTGCTGCTCGCCATCAACCTCGTCCAGGCCCTCGGGCGCCGGAGGTACGGACATGGCTGACGCGGGTCCCCGGCGCGACGCCCTGGGCGAGAGCCCGGCCGTGCGCGTCCTCCTCATCGCGGTCGGGGCGGGGTTCCTCCTGCTGTTCGTCGCCGTGCCGCTCGTCGCCGTCTTCGTCGAGGCCCTCGGCAAGGGGGTCGACGGCTACCTCGCCGCCCTTTCCGAGCCCGACGCGCTGGCGGCCCTGCGGCTCACACTGACGGTGGCCGCCATCGCGGTGCCGCTCAACGCCGCCTTCGGGGTCGCGGCCTCCTGGTGCATCGCGAAGTTCGCCTTCCCGGGCAAGAGCCTGCTGCTGACCCTGATCGACATCCCCTTCTCGGTGTCGCCCGTGGTGTCGGGGCTGATCTACGTGCTGGTGTTCGGCGCGCAGGGCCTGCTCGGCCCCTGGCTCGACGCGCACGGGGTGCAGATCGTCTTCGCCGTGCCGGGCATCGTGCTCGCCACGGTGTTCGTGACCTTTCCCTTCGTGGCGCGGGAGCTGATCCCCCTCATGGAGGAGCAGGGCCGCGCCGACGAGGAGGCCGCGCTGACGCTGGGCGCCTCCGGCCTGCGCTGCTTCATGACCGTCACGCTGCCCAACATCCGCTGGGGCCTGCTCTACGGCGTGCTGCTCTGCAACGCCCGCGCCATGGGCGAGTTCGGCGCGGTGTCGGTCGTGTCGGGGCACATCCGCGGGCTCACCAACACGCTGCCGCTCCACGTCGAGATCCTGTACAATGAATACGACCTCGCCGCCGCCTTCGCGGTCGCTTCGCTCCTCGCTCTCCTGGCCCTCGTCACCCTGGCCCTCAAGGTTCTCCTCGAAGGGCGCCACGCCGACGCCCTCGCCGGCGCCCGGCGGCACTGACCCGGTGGGCGCGGCGGACGCCGCCCGCGCGGGCGTGAGCATCGCGGTGCGCGACCTCGTCAAGGCCTACGACGGGGGCGCCGCCCTGCGCGGCGTGTCGCTCGACGTCGACCGCGGCGAGCTGCTGGCCCTGCTCGGCCCCTCGGGGTCGGGCAAGACCACGCTGCTGCGCGTGATCGCGGGGCTCGAAAGCCACGAGGAGGGCAGCGTCGCCTTCGACGGCGCCTCGACGGCGGGCCTCGCCGTGGGCGAGCGCGGCGTCGGCTTCGTGTTCCAGCACTACGCCCTGTTCCGCCACATGACGATCTTCGACAACGTGGCCTACGGGCTGCGCGTGCGCCCGCGCCGCCGGCGGCCGTCCTCCGACGACATCCGCCGGCGCGTGCTGTCGCTCATCGACCTCGTGCAGCTCGGGGGGCTGGAGAAGCGCTACCCGGCGCAGCTCAGCGGCGGCCAGCGCCAGCGCGTCGCGCTCGCGCGGGCGCTCGCCATCGAGCCCCGCGTGCTCCTGCTGGACGAGCCCTTCGGCGCGCTCGACGCCCGCGTGCGCAAGGACCTGCGCCGCTGGCTGCGGGAGATCCACGAGCGCACGGGCCAGACCACGGTCTTCGTCACGCACGACCAGGACGAGGCGATGGAGCTGGCCGACCGCGTGGCCATCCTCAACGCCGGCCGCATCGAGCAGGTGGGCCGGCCCGCCGACATCTACGCCGCGCCGCGCACCGCCTTCGTGGCCTCCTTCGTCGGCGACCCGACCGCCCTCGACGTCGCGGTCGCGGGCGGCCGCGTGCGCTTGGCCGGCTTCGACATCGGCGCGGCGCCGGACGGCCTGCCCGACGGCGCGGCCCGCCAGTTCCTGCGCCCCGGCGACGCCGCGCTGGTTCCGGCCGGCCAGGGCGTGCCGGCCCGCGTCGAGACCCTGCTCTGGGCGTCGCGGGGCGCGCGGGCGGAGCTGAGCGTGGCGGGCCTGGCGCGCCGCGTCGAGGTCGACCTGCCGGACGCCGGCGGCCTGCGGGTGGGCGACCCCGTCGGCCTGCGCTTCCACAGCCTGAGGGTCTACTCGCCGGCCTGAAGCGGGGGATTTCGCGTCATACGTCAGCGCTCGAGCAGTCGAATCGATCGAACAGAGATTCGATTCACGGCCGCGAAGGCGAGCGTCCGGCCCGAGAAGGCATAGCGCAGCTTGGCGTCGTGGCGCGCCGCCCATCGCTCCTGCTCGGCCGCGATCCGGTCCGCCGGCCAGGCCCGCTCGCCCGCCGACAGCCAGGCGGCATCCCTCGGCCCGTCCGACAGGATGAGCAGGCACGCCACGCCCAGCAGCACGGCCGGCAGGCCCTCGATGAGGGACAGCCACGGCCAGCCATGGAGGCCCAGCGCCCCGTCGAAGATCAGGAGCCAGCCGGACAGGGGCGAGCCCAGCATGTCGGCGACCGGGATGCCGACCACCAGGAAGGCCGAGGTGGCCCGCGCCCGCCACGCGCCCGGGGACCAGTGGGTGGAGAGGGTCGCGCGGCTTCATCATGGGGCTGATCGACGACGGGGCGCGCGTGGGCGGCTTCCTCGCCCCCAGCATCATCGGCCAGCTCGCCTCGGGCTCCGGCGGGCTCCGGCCGGGCTTGGGATCACCCTGGCGTCCTTCGCCTTCGCCCTGGTCGCCCCCTCCTCGTCCCCGAAACGGAGGGCTGGACGCTGCGCTGATCGGGCGGACGGCGATGGCACCCTGATCCGAGCCGCCCTGACCGAAGCCGGAGCAGCGGCCACATCGACGGCCTCAAGCTCATCGAGCCCCAGAGCTGCGGGCGAGCGGGCCTCGATCTGCTCCAGCGCCGCATGGTTCTGGCCGCATGATCCGCGCAGAGTGAGCATCGCTGGAGCATCGAAGGGCTGTTCGGGCGACTGGAGCGCGTGCTGCACAGCGAGATCGCGAGCCTCGGCCAGCCGCGCGCGGCCTGCCTGGCCTTCGCGGCCGCGCTTTTGGCCCACAACGTGCTCGCCCTTGTGGCGCGCTGCGTGGAGCGGGCGCATGCGCCAGCCCCGCCCGTGTCGCTGTTCCACCTCGCGGTGCACATCCGCAGCGGCTTCGACGGCCTGCAGATCGCCGTGCCGCCCGAATACTGGCCCGGCCCGGTCGAGGGCGGCCTGACGGGTCTCGTCGAGCGCCTGCTGCAACTAGGCCGACGCATCGACCCCAGGCGCGTGGCCACCGCCAAGCGGGCCCCCAAGCGCAACGCGCCGAAGGTCTACGTCGACGGCAAAACAGCCCGCGCTCACGTCGCCACAGCCCGCGTCATGGCAAAGGCAGAGCTGGCACCTTGGAAGGGGTGGCTCTGAGGCTCTGACCTTATGGACGTCAATAAGGTCAGATCTCAGCCGCGCGACACGCCTCCCGCAAGGCCGCCTTCACCGCATTGATACGTTCATGACGCAGTATAACTAGAACGGCAGGAGCCTGACACCCAACAATTGTAACGCTAGCAGGCGACGGTCCTCATTCAGGCCCATAGAGGAGGGGCTAACGCAGAGCGGCGTCGTGAGCAAGATCTCCGGTGTCGCGCGTTTGATCGGCAATCTGACCTCGACGGGCCGGCCGACGTCGCCCGCCTCGTAGGAGAATGCTGTGTCGACGACGTGCTCACCGTCGATCGCGACAGACAGGAGCTGCCGGCGGTGGGCTTCGCCGAGCAGGGGACATACGGTCAAAACAACCTGCGTCTCGGGACGATCGGCAAAGTCCATGATGTGCAGACGCAGGATGTGGTAGATACCCTCAGACCAGACGAAGCTTCCGCTTTCGAGGCCGAACCAGCCATATCGCGCCAGCTGCGGAAATGTGGCAGGCGGGATGATCTGCGCGGCATGGACGACGGCGACCGGCGCATCGGCCCCGTCCACGGCGACGGCGACGGCGTTGAGAGACGCCGGCCGCGTGCCCTCGTCCATGAGCATCGAGGCCAGAAATTCCGGCACGTTGCTCGGACTGGTCTGATAGACCGCGGCCGTGTCGACAGCGAGCCGGGGCGAGAGACCCTCGGTCATCGCGCGCTCGACGAGCTCGAACACGCGGCGATCGGCATCAAACACGCCGGTTCTCCTCAACACATCGTCGTCCCGGTCGAGTAGCGCCTTGACGAAGCGATCGAGCGCGGCGCGGCGCCCCATCTCGGCCCCGATATTGTGATCGCCGTGGACGAACGAGACCCTGAGGTCGGCCCTGCGAGCCACCAAAGCGCGGACATGACGGACGTCCTCGGGGATGTCGATGGGGCAGAGAACGTGGACATGTCCGTCCGCTCTCATCGTCAGGCTGAGGTCGGGATAGCGGAAGGTTTCGACCTTGGCCCAGAGATCGTCAAACCGGTGATCGAAGGAGCAGGCCTCGTTCCCCAAAAGCACTTGGGGGCCCATGACGATGGCGTGATCGAATTTCAGGTCGTGGTCGAGGACGAGAAGCCCCGAGCCGCCCATGCTGAGGCCGAGGCCGATGCGCTCGGTGATCTCGTGTTCGGCGCAATAGCCTTCGATGAAGGCGACGACGTCACTCCACCCGGTCTCGTCGTTGAACCAGGAGCGGTTCAGGTCACGCAGGAAGATCACGTGATCGTGCAATCCGAGCCGTGTGAAGGTTCCGTTCCACTCGAGCGCCATCGACGGCCGTCCCGGTCGATCGGCCTGCGGCACGCCGATCCCGGCGAGGCTGACGATCAGTCGCGCGGTCGATCCATGCTTCACATCGATCTGATAGCCGCTGAACGTGTGCTTGACCGCTCCGGCAACTTCGCCTCGAAAGTGCGTGCACTCATCCGTCATCCAAGACCTTCACGTCCGTAAGATCACCGCTTCCTCAATATCGAATGTCAATCGGCGTTGAAAGTTGACTCCTCATCGGCGCTGAGCGCCGTGACCGGTGCAGAGGTTCCGGCGTGGCTCCGCAAAGTGCCAGCTGTCGAGACTCTGCGCCGTGTCTCGGTGCAGAATCTCTGTCGGCTGGACGACAATGTCGGCCCATCCGAACCCGTCAATTCTCAAGCCCTGCGCTGGCGCACCGAAGTGGAAGGCTATCCGCCATCGGCCATGATGGTGGCGTCGCCCTATGATCTCGACGTCCACTATGCCAAGAAGTGCCAGACGTCGTGGATCGGCTACAAAGTTCACCTCACGGAAACTTGCGAGATCGGACAACCCAACCTGATCACCCACGTTGAAACCACGGCGGCGCCGGTGGTGGACAGGGCCGTCCTGGCCGACGTGCACGCGGCGCTCAAGCACAAAGGCCTCCAGCCGGAGCGCCACCTCGTGGACGCCGGATACATAGATGCCGACGCCCTCGTGGCCAGCGCCCGCGATCATGGCGTCACGCTCGTCGGCCCACCCCGGCTCACAATCAATGGCAGGCGCGCACCGAGGGGGCCTTCGCCATCGCGCAGTTCGATCTCGACTGGGACCGGCAGATCGCCACTTGTCCGGCGGGCCAGACGAGCGAAAGCTGGATCCCGGACACCAACTGCGGCCATGACGACGTCCGCATCCGGTTCTCCCTGACGCACTGCAAGGCCTGCCCACTCAAGGCTCGGTGCACGCGCTCGAACCGGCGCGTCCTCGCCCCGCGCCGTCGGGAAGAGCACGAAACCCTCGTCGCGGCCCGGACCGCGGCCAAGGATCCGGCCTTCATCGCGGAACGAAAGCGCCGAGCCGGCATCGAAGGCACGCTGTCGAAGGCCGTACGCGCCAACGGCCTACGGCGCAGCCGCTATATGGGCGCGGCCAAGACCAACCTTCAGCAGGTTCTCACGGCGGCTGCGATCAACCTCGGCCGGATCACTGATTGGATCGCAGACCACAAGCCCGCACAGACCCGGAAATCCCCATTCAATCGCCTCGTGACGGCCCCCTCTTGAGCTCGCCCATTCGCCAGCAGTATCGAAACAGGGGCAATCCCCCACGTCGAGGCCTTGGCCGAACTGGAGCTTGTCGCGTGTGCGGAGGACGGCTGCTTGACGGTCCCCTCGACAGGATGGTGTCGACGACCCGCTTCGCGGCCCGAGCGGACCCGGGGCGGCGGGCCCGCCCTTCGCCCTCAATGCGCGTGGAACCTGTCGAGCTCGGCCTGGGCCAGCGCCTTGTTGGTGCGCTCCAGGCGGAAGGCCAGCACGCGCATCATGGCGATGCCCATGTCCGGGAAGCTCTTCAGCAGGCCCATGAGCTGGGTCTTGCCGATCACGAGGGTCTCGCAGGAACTCGAGGCCTTGACCGTGGCGGAGCGGGGCCGGTCGCACAGGATCGCCATGTCGCCGATGAAGTCGTTGCGCCCCACGGTCGCCACCTTCACCTCCGTGTCGCCGGCGCGGACGAAGACGTCGGCGGAGCCCTTCACGATCACGAAGGCGCGGTCGCCGAGCTCGCCCTCGACGCAGAGCACCTGCCCGCCGTCGAACTTCAGCCGCTGCGACGCGAAGGCCAGCAGCTTCAGCTTGGAAGGGTCCACGGAGGCGAAGATCGGCACCTCCCGCAGCACCTCGACGTCTTCCTTCAGCAGGCTCACGGTCCCCTCCCCCCATCCCGTCCCGATCACGCCGCCCGTCACGCGGACGCGCGCATCGGCTCTCGCTCGTGTTCCCGGTGCCGGCCGTCCCCCGCGGCGGAGTCGTCGACCACGCGGCCGTTCTCCATCCTCACGACGCGGTCGAAGTGGCGCGCCAGCGCGTCGCTCTCCAGGTTCCACAGCACCCCGAAGCCGGGCCGGCCGCCGGCGCCGCGGCTTTCGGCCACGATGCGCTCCACGATGGCGTCCTGGCTGCCGGGGTCGAGCTGCATCAGCCCGCGATGCACGAGCAGCAGGTCCGGCCGGCGCAGCAGGGCGCGCGCCATGGCAAGCTTCTGGCGCTGCGCGCCGCTGAGCCGCTTGCCGCCCGAGCCGACGTTGAAGCCGAGCCCCGTGTGGAACACGACCGGCCGGAGCCCGAGCTCGTCGACCGTGGCGCGCACCGCCGCCATGACGCGCGACTCCGCCTCGGCGATCCCGTAGGCCACGCGCCCCATCAGCACGTTGTCCTTGATGCTGGCGGCCTCGTTGTAGTGGTCCGGGTGGTAGAACGCGATGGCGGCCTGGTCCTCGCCCAGGGCGTCGTGGAAGGCGTGGCGGGCGTCGAGGAGGCCGCTTTCCAGCTCGGGGGTCAGCAGGCCCAGGCGGTCGCGCGGCTCGATGTAGCCGAAGGCGAGGTCAAGGAACACGGCCTGGTCGCCCGAGGCCGCCTCGGCGAAGGGGCGCGAGCCGACGCGCTTCAGCGCCGCCTGATAGTCGGGGAACTGCTCCGGCGTCATCAGGCTCAGCTGGTCGAACAGCGGGCTGTCGGCGTCGAGCCCCTCGAAGACCTCCAGGATGGTCGAGGCGATGTCCCGGCCCATGCCGAACAGCGCGGCGTCGAGCCGGTGCTCGGCCAGGACCTTGCGCACCGTCCGGTTCGAGCCGAGCTGGCGCAGGCTGTAGGTGTCGTCGAGCGGCGTGCCGAAGATCAGGTTCTCGGCGATCGTGGACTGCGAATTGTAGTGCTCGGGGTCGAAGGGCTCGACGAGCCCCGTCATGCCCCCGCCGTCCAGCTTCTCGCGGAGGATGGTGCGGGCTTCCACGAAGCGCTCCGCCGCCTCGTCCCAGATGTCGGGGATGCGGCGGTTCAGCCCGAAGGCCAGCACGTCGTGCTCGAGGTCCACCGTCACCATGGCGTCGTGCATGCGCTCGCCGAGGTCGTCGGGGCCGGACGCGTCCGCGGCCGCGTAGTCGACCCAGTCGGCGCGGACGTCGAGGTTGTTGCCGCGCGACTTGATCACGTCGTAGCGGCCGGGCGGGTCCGGCGGGCGGCTCGTGTGGCGGATGCCGAACAGCATCGCGTCCTCGATGGTGCCCTGCGGAAAGAAGGTGTCCACCCCCGCGAAGGAGGTGCGCCGCCCGGTGACGGCGAGGGGCACGTCCTTCAGGTCGGCGTCGCCCAGCGTGACGCGGCCTCCCTCCACCGCGTCGAGCCGCGCCAGCACGCCCACGAGCGTCTCGGCGCCGCTGGTCGAGCCGCCTTCGAGCGCCACGGCGTCGCCCACCCCCATGCGGAACGACAGGTTGTCGAGCAGGCGCACCCCGTTGCCGTCGATCACGGACACGTTGGACAGCGCCAGCTCGCCCGCGATGTGCGGCACGGGCCCGTCGTGGTCGGGCGGCGGCAGCAGCTCCACGGCCGTGTCGACGGAGAACTGCTCGATGATCTGCTCGTACTTGACCTCGACGTCGAGCCGCTGCTGGTCCCAATCGATCAGGTCCTTCACCGGCGACGGCAGGTCCTTGTAGGCCGAGATGACGGCGACGAGCTGGCCGATGTTCAGCGTGCCCATGATGGCGAAGAAGCCGCCCACCATGTAGAACAGGAAGGGCGTCACCTGCGCGAGCAGGTTGTTCAGGAACTTGACGAAGAACTTGCGCTGGTAGAGCTCGAAGCGGATGCCGAAGATCTTGACGAGGCGGGACGCGAGGTCGGCGCGGGCGTAGTCGGACGCGTCGTTGGTGTGGATGGCGGCGACGCCGTCGACGATCTCGCCGACCGCGCCGGCCAGCGCGCGGGATTCGAGCTGGCGCTGGCGGCCGAGCACGAGCTGGCGGCGCCGGAGCTTCGGGATCACGATCCCCTGCACGGCCAGCAGCACGAGCGCGATCAGCCCGAGATACGGGTTCTGCACCAGGATGAACACGATGGCGGTGAGGATCTGGCCCGCCAGGAACACCGGCTGCACGATGGCGTCGCCGATGAAGCCGCCGAGCGGCTCCACCTCGTCGCGGATCATGGTGGCGACCTCGGCGCCCTTCACCCGGCGGAACTCGCTCATGGGGAAGCGCAGCACCCGGTCCATCAGCTCGTAGCGGAACTGGCCGAGCATGCGCTCGCCGAGCCGTCCCTTGTAGAAGTTGATGTAGTATTTGAAGAGGCCGTTGATCACCACCAGCGCCAGGAAGGCGGCGGACAGCATCACCAGCGACGACACCCGGTCGAGGTCGAAGCCGTGCAGCACCTCGAGGAAGCCTTCCTGCTTCACCGAAAGGGGGACGGGGATGCGGATCTGGAAATAGTGCTGGGTGTCGCCGGGATGCTCGAAGCCCTTGGCCTGGATCGGGCCGTTGACGATGTATTTCGGGAGATCGAGCAGCCAGAACGAGAACGGCATCGAGGCCAGGATGATGAACAGGATCCAGATCTGCTCACGCCGGGTCTCGTTCCAGATGTAGCGGAAGAGGCTCGACTCCATGCCTTGGATCGCTCCGGCCCGGCCGCGCACGGCCGGGGAATGGGTGGTGACCGGGGGACCGGCCGACCTCCCATCATCGGCGCAACCCGCGATGAGGGCAAGGGGCGCGGCGAGGGCGCAACGCGGGAGCCGGCCGCCGCGCGCGGCCTCACGCGAAGTCGAAGTCGATCACCTCGAAGCGGGACAGCCGCAGCGGCGGCGCGTCCCGGGGGGCCTCCTGGGCGAAGTCGCGCGTCTGCAGGATCATGGGCGAGGGGCGGAAGCGGGCCGGCAGCAGCGCGCCCGGCAGCGGCACGGCGGCGTTGACCCCGGCGTAGACGAAGAGCGGCCGGCGGTGCGCCCGGCAGGCGGCCGACACGACGGCCGCCACCTCGCGCCGGCCCGGACGGGCGTTCGCGCGGGGCAGCAGCGCGCAGAGCAGCGTGTGGGCGGCGCGGCGGTCGCGCCGGGGCGCCGACACGAGCAAGAGGTCGTCGGTCGCGTGGAGCGCGTAGCCGGCGCCGGGCTTCCCCAGCCGCTCCCACAACCGCGCGCCGGTCCACAGCAGGCCGTCGCCCCCGCCGCCGCAGTAGCGGTCGAGCCAGGCGCGCCCCTCCTCCGCTCCGAGGTCCGCCACGCGGCGGGTCTCGACGCGGCGGCCGAGCCCGCCGAAGCCGCCCAGGCCCACGCGGATCTCCAGCCGCGCCGCCTCGGCGAGCGACAGGTAGCGGACGTTGACGCCGGCCGCGTTCTCGTTCGGCACCGCCACGATGAAGCGGATGGCCTCGTCGCGGCAGAACCGCTCCACCGACCCGTAGAGCGCCGCCATGGCGGCCTTGGAGCGGAACGCCTTCAGGATGAACAGGTCGACCAGCGCCACGGCCCGCTCGGGCCCGCGCGGGGTCGAAACCGTCTGGTGCACCAGCGCGATGTGGCCCACCTTGCGGCCCTCCGCGTGGGCGGCCAGCACGGTGGTGCCGTCCGTGAAGGCGCGCTCGTAGAGCCAGCGCAGGCCCTCGGCGGTGAAGCGGCCGGGCTCCGCCCCGAAGCCCTCGGCCGCGAGGGCCGCCGTGGCGGGATAGTCGAGCGCAGCCTCGGGGCGCACCTCGACCTCGGCGCGCCGCGCGCGGCGGGCCGCTCCGGGCCGCGGCGGCGCGGCCTCGACCGGGGCGGCCTCGAAGCCGTCGGCGGCGCGGCTGGGAACTGCCGACATGCGATCATCCCTCCTCGCGCCGCTGCACCGCGTCGGGGGCGGGGCGCCCTGGCCGCCCGACGGGTGAGGCTGCCACGCGAACCCTGAAGGGGGCTTTAAACGCGGGGTGGGGCGATCCTCACCAGTTCGGCAACCGCCCGTGGGCGAAGTGGAGGCCGAGCCAGACCAGCCCGCCCAGCGTCGCCACGCCGAGCCCGTCGACGGCGAGGCGCGCCGCCCGCAGCAGGGCGCGCCCCCGGCGGCCCGGCTCGGGGCCCTTCGGGGCCGCGGGCGGCGGGGCGACCGTCGCGGCGCGGCCCATGGAGGCCAGGAGCTGCTCGCGCTCGACGAGCCGCCGGGCGATGTAGGCCGTCACGGCCGCCACGGCGGCGGAGGCCCCCTCGCCCTCGTGCAGCACGGTGCGGGCGTGGCGCCGGTCCTGGATCAGGCGGTAGCTGCGCCGGTCGCGCGCCATCTCGACGAAGCACACCATGTCGATGAACAGGCGGGGGTGCTCGCCCGGCACGAGGCCCGCGTCGAACAGGTCGACCTCGGGCGGCACCTGGGCCAGCACGGGCTCCAGCATCTCGCGCAAGAGTTCGAGCCGGGCGAGCTCGGCGTCGCGCAGGTCGCCGAGCGCCTGCGCGCGGTCCGCCACCTCGGCGCGGGCGATGCGGACCGCGGCCGACAGGCTCGGCAGCCGCGCGATCCGCTCGGCCCCGCTCCGCTCCGTCCCGTCCCGCTCGGCGGGCACCTCGTCCATGCGGCTCCCCTGATCTCCCGGACCGGACGATATCAGGGGCCGGCGGCGTGGTCCATTTCGGGACGGAAAGGGCGCCCGGCCCGGGTCAGCCCGCCGCGACGGCGGCGAGCAGGTCCTTCAGCGTGGCGGCGGCGCCGCGCTCCTTGATCGAGGCGCGGTAGCGCGCGTAGTCGGCGACGAAGCCCGCGTCGTCCTGCACGCCCCAGCCCTTGAAGGCGCCGAGGCCGAGGCCCTTCGACAGGTCGGCGTCGTTCGCCAGGGCGAAGTCGGCCTCCGTCACGTTGGGCTCGACGACCGGGAAGCTCTCGCCCTTGTCGTCGACCCCGCGCAGGTATTCGGTGAAGGCGGCGAGCAGGAAGGCGATGCGGCGATGGTCGCCGCCCTTCCGCACCACCTCGCGCGCCGTGTCCTGCACGAACTGCGGGAGCTTGGAGGCGCCGTCGGATGCGATGCGCAGGAGCTGGTCGCCGATCGCCGGGTTGCGGTAGCGGCTGAGCAGCATGTCCTTGTACTGGCCGACCGACATGGAGGGCGGCGCGTCGAGCAGCGGGCCCGCGTCGCGCGACAGGAACTGCTCCAGCAGCGCGTCGACCGCCGGGTCCTTCATGGCGAGGTGGACGATGCGGTGGCCGAGCAGGATGCCGGGGAAGGTCATCATCGAGTGGGACGCGTTGAGCATCCTGAGCTTGACCTGCTCGTAGGCGTCCACGGCGTCGGTGAACTCGACGCCGACCTTCTCGAGCTCGGGCCGCCCGTCGCAGAACCTGTCCTCGACGACCCACTGGATGAAGTCCTCGGCGAAGATCGGCGAAGCGTCGTCGATCCCCGTCTCGGCGTTGAGCCGCGCCCGGTCGGCGGGGCCGACCGCAGGCGTGATGCGGTCCACCATGCAGGACGGGAAGGTGACGTTCGCCTCGATCCACTGCGCCAGGGCGGGGTCCTTGGCGCGGGCGTAGGAGAGCAGCGCGTTCTTCACCACGCCGCCGTTGTGGCGGAGGTTGTCGCAGCTCAGCACCGTGAAGGGCTTGGTGCCGGCGTCGCGGCGGCGGCGCAGCGCCTCCGTCATCACGCCGAAGGAGGTGGCGGGCATCCCGCCGGCGAGGTCCTTGGCGACGGCCGGGTCGTCGAGCTTGAAGTTGCCCTTCTCGTCGATGTTGTAGCCGCCCTCCGTCACCGTCAGGGTCACGATGCGGATGGCGGGGTCGGCCAGGCGCTTCAGCACGGCCTCGGGATCGGCGGGGGCGTGCAGGTACTCGACGATCGCGCCGACGACGGACACCTCGGGCGTGCCCTCGGGCGGGTAGGCGACGAGGGAGTAGAGCCCGTGCTGCCCCTGCAGCGCGGCCGCCTTGGCGCGCTCGCCCTCGACGTCCATCAGGCCGATGCCGAGGATGCCCCAGCCCTCGTGGCCGGGCAGCGCCAGCACCTTGTCGATGTAGACCGCCTGGTGGGCGCGGTGGAAGTTGCCGACGGACAGGTGGGCGATGCCGGCCGTGACCTTCGAGCGGTCATAGGCGGGGCGGGCGACCGAGGCCGGCAGGGACGACAGGGCGGAGGGATCGATCACGGGCGGCCTCGTTCGGCGGTCGGCAGTCAGGCATGCATCGAGGGCGCGCGCGACGGGCTCAGGTGTTCCTCGCCTGTCCCCGCGCTCCCCCGGCGCGGGTTGGACCGCGACAGTGCATCGCGGCGCCGGGTGGCGCAAGGGAGGGGGCGATCGACCACGGACGGACGCGGCCGATGGGCCGCGGCGGCGCGTCAGGCGTCGGCGTAGGCCTTCTGCACCTGGTCGGGCGACGCGCTCGGCGCCCCGCTCGACCCCGCCGTGCCGGCCGCCGCGGACTCGTCGTCCTGCGCGGAGGATGGCCCCGCCGCGGGGGCTTGGGGCGCGACGAGCTGGGACAGGAGCACCTTGAAGCGCTTCTGCGACGCTTCGAGCGACGCGGCGGCGCCCGACGGGTCGGATCCGTCCTGGGACAGGCGGTCCGCGGCGAACTGTGCCGCGCTCTGCTGCATGCCGATGGCGAAATGCCTCTCGATGTCCTCGTCCGTCGCGGCCCGAGGCGTGGCCGCGCTCCGGGCGAGGTTCACGCTCGCGGTGTTGCCCGAAGCTCCGACCCCCACGCCGGCCGAGCCGACGCCGGTGGCGTCGGCGGAGGCCGCTGCGGAGGCCGCGACGGGCGCGGCGTTCGTCGTGGCCCCGGCCGGAGCCGACGAGGCGGAGGAGACCGTCGAAGCGGAGGCCGGGGCCGTCGACGTCGAGGTGGACGACGAGGTCGAGGTGGTCGGCGTCGAGGTCGGGGACGTCGACGGACCCTGCGTGGCTCTGTTCTGGGTCTGGAACGCCCCGAACATGGAACTGACTGAGGCGGCCAAGTTCACGGTCAAACTCATCGTCTACTCCCCATAGATCGGCTACGATGGAGACATCAGACCACGGGTCATTCAGAGTTGAAACCTCTTGATCTATGTTAGATGATCGATGGGATAGCGAGATCTGCGCAATCGATCGAACGGCCGTCATCGTCCGTTGACGACGTCGCGCGGCGTCGAGGGTCGCGATCCCCGCGGGACGCCGTTCCGCCCGTCCATCGCCGCCGGGTCGGCGCCGATGCCGCGCGGGGACCGACTCGACCCGCGCCCCGCGACCGGCCATCCTGGCCCCCGCCGACGTCACCCGGAGCCCCGCCCTGCCTTCTCACGTCATCCGCGACGCCGTCACGGCCCTGCCTCTCCCCGATCCCGCGCTGCTGCGCGAAGCCGAGGGCGGGGACGCCACGGCGGCGCGGCACGACGCGCTGGCGGCCCGCGTGCCGGCGCTGCGCCTCGTCGAAGCCGTCCAGCCGCGCGGAACGCCACGCCGCCCGCCCGAAAGCCTGCGCGTCGCCGCCTGGAACCTCGAACGCTGCTGCGATGTCGAGGCCTCGGCGGCGCTGCTGCGGCGCGCCGGGGTCGACCTCGCGCTGCTGAGCGAGATGGACCTCGGCATGGCGCGCTCGGGGCACCGCCACACGGCGCGCGACCTCGCCGCCGCGACGGGCGCCGGCCACGTCTACGGGGTCGAGTTCGTCGAGCTCGGGCTCGGCTTCGGCGCCGAACTCGCCCGCTTCGCCGGGCAGTCCAACTCCGGCGCGCTGCACGGCAACGCCGTGGTCACCGCCCTGCCGTTCCGCGATCCCTTCATGCTGCGGCTCGACGCCGGCGGCGCCTGGTTCGGGCTCGACTGGCACCACCGCCGGCTCGGCGGCCGGACGGCGGTGGGCGCGACGGTGGAACTCGCGCGCGGGCCGGTGCTCGTCGTCAGCGTCCACCTGGAGAGCGATTCGACCCCGGCCGAGCGGCGCGGCGCGGCCGAGCGGCTGCTCGCCGCCCTGCCGCCGGGGATGCCGGCCGTGGTGGCGGGCGACCTCAATACCAGCGCGCTGCCGGACCCGTCCGCCGAGCCGGACCTCGGCTGGTTCGAGCGGCCGGACGGGCGCGAGCCGCTGTTCGGTGCGATGCGCGAGGCCGGCTTCGACTGGCTGTCCTGCAACGCGCCGGACCAGACCCGGCGCCTCATCCCGGACGGGCGGCGGCCGCCCCACGTGCGGCGCGTCGACTGGTTCTTCACCCGCGGCCTCGCGGCGTCGAACCCGCGCACCCTCCCCGCCGTGGACGACGGCGGCGCGCCGCTGTCCGACCACGAGCTGGTCACGGTCGACGTCGGATGAGGCCGGGATGGCCGCCGGGAAGCCAAGCTCGTGAGGGCCGCGGCGGCCGCGCCTGCATCAAAAAGACATATTTGAGCGTTGGCCGGGCGGAGGACGCGCCGCGCCCTCCCGCCGTGCCGATGGACCTACCATGAACCTCATCATCCTGCTGATCGTGCTGCTGCTCCTGTTCGGCGGCGGCGGCTTCTACGTGGGCGGCCCCTACGTCGGAGGCGGGCTGGGGACGATCCTGCTGATCATCCTCATCATCGTGATCATCAGGGGCGTATAGGCGGGCGGGGGCCCGATCGAGCGCCGACCCGGAGGGCGGGTCGGCGCCGTCTCGTCGGCCGGGCGCGCCGCTCAGTCCTGCGGCATCGTCTCGTTCAGCCTGTCGTAGTTCTTCACCACGATGTCGGCGTTGCCGGGGTACTGCAGTTTCGGGATCGTCGGCAGCGCGGCGTTGAGCTGGTCGACCGTGTCCTTCTTGTCCTTGGCCGAGATCTGCTTGTCCGCCTGCACCTGGGCGATCTGCTTCTTGATGACGGCCTCAGGGCCGATGTACTGCTTGGTCTGCGGATCGATGCCGGCCATCACGATGCCGATGTTGCTCTCGACCGCGTCGTACTGCTTGTAGTCGGCGAACTTGTACTTCTGCGCCGTGGCGTCGAGCTTGGCCATCGTCGCGGGGTCGGGCTGGTCGGTGCCGTCGGGCAGCTTGTCCAGGATGCCGTTCACCTCCTTGTTGGCGGCGACGAACTGGTCGACCAGCGCGGGCGTGAGGGCGATCTGCTGCACCGCGGCGGCGTCGCCAGCGGCGTCGGCGGCGGGGGTCTGCGGGGCCGCGGGGGCGCCCGGCGCGGCCGGACTGGCGATCGGCGCCGTGGTCTGGGCAGCGGCGAGGCTCGGCAGGGCGAGCGAGAGGCCCAGGCTCGAAGCCAACAAGGTCGAGGCGAGGAGGGCCGGGGTGAGGGTGGCGCGCATGGACGTGTCCTTCCGGTTCGGGCCGGGCTCGCCGTCCCGAGCCGGGTCGGCGGCGTCGTGCCCCGGCCCACAACGCGTTCGGCGCGCCGGGGGTCCCGGCGCGGTGCCGCCATGTCGGCGGCGCGGCCGCGGGCCGGCGGAGCCCGGCCGCACCGAAACGCAGGGCTCCGAACTCAGGTTAACGGTGCCGCTTTGCCCTTCTCCCCTCTGGGGAGAAGGTGGCGCGAAGCGCCGGATGAGGGATCACGACAGGTTCGACATGCGACGCAGGGTCGACATCCGGTCGATGCGGCGCGCGTCCCCCCCCCTCATCCGTCGCCGCTTCGCGGCGCCCCCTTCTCCCGCCAGCGGGAGAAGGGCGCTTCCGGCGGCCCTGCGTTAACCTGAGTTCAGAGCCCGGCCGCGCCGAAACGGCATCGCCTTGACACGGCACCGGAAAGAGTCCCTGCTTGGCGGGACCGGACCCTTCGGGCGCTTCGCGGCGTCAAGGGACAGGTCGGCGGCGGCCACGGGCTTCGCGAAGCCGGCGGCCACGAGGACCGCGCTGTCCGGCGCTTCGCGGCCGGGCGCGCGATCGGGCGGGATGACCTCCAGGGCCGGGCTCACATCCACCGTCGGACGACGGGCGCCGCGACCGGCGCGATGCTCGGCCACGAGGACCACGCGCCATGACCAGCCCCAAGGCTCCCGCGGACGCCCGCGCCAAGGCCGAATCGAAGTTCCACCTCGCCGAACGGCGCAAGAGCGAGGCCGACCAGGCGCTGGGCGAGGCCCGCGCCGCCAGGACCGCGGAGGCCCAGAAGACCGCGCGCCTCAAGGCCCTCCGCCTCGCCAAGGAGGAGGCCGACCGCGCCGCCGCGGCCGCGGCGCCCAAAGCGGCCCCCGCGAAGGCGCCGCCGAAGCGCAAGGCCCGCGTCGCCGCTACGGCTTGAGGCCGGGGCGCTTCCCGAGGATCCACCCTTCCCAGCGGCGCGTGGCGTCCGTGAGCGGCGGTGCCGCCGCCCGCTCGCCCGTCACCACGGCGAGCGCCGCCAGGAGCCCGACGGCGGCGTCGAAGCCGTCGTCGTTGCCCGCGTCCGGCGGGAAGCCCGCGGCGAGCGCCGCCGACAGGCCCTCGTCGAGCACGACGCGCCGCTCCTCCGCCCATGCGGCGATCTGCGGCGCCAGGGCCGCCCGCAGCGCCCGGTCCCCCTTGCGCCGGATCGCGAAGCCGAGCTGCCCGTAGCCGTCGCCGGGGTAGGATTCGGCGAGCACGAGGCCGCCGCGCTGCGCCAGCGCGGCGAGGTGGCCCTCGAAGGGCCAGAGCGCCGCGCCGCCGCGCCGCGCCGGGCCGATCACCTCCCGCCAGCCGTGCAGCGCCGCCTTGCCGACCTGCTGCGCCCCCAGGGTCCAGAACATGCAGCCGGCGGCCCCGCCCTCCGGCCCCGGCCGCTCGCATTCGCGCACGAGGTCCGCGAGCCGCGCGGCGCCGTGCCCGTCGAGCAGGTGGGCGAGGCGGGTGCCGCCGGGCCGGGCCGGGTAGAAGGGCCGGCGCGGGCCGACCTCGGCGGGCGTCGCCGCGACGGCGAAGATCTCCGGCCAGTCGCCCGCCGCCACCGCGTCGAGCGCGGCGGCGAAGTCGCGGTAGCCGGTCGCGGCCCCGAACCGGGCCGGAAAGCCGATCGGGAAGTCGAAGGCGGCCAGCGTGGGCCCGTCGGCCGCGAGCGCGCCCAGCCGCCGCACCAGCGCGGCGGGCTCCGGCACGCCCGCCGGGCCCGAGGCGCGCCACCCGCCGTCCGGGCCGCGGTGCGCCTCGGCCGACCAGCGCCCGGCCGCGCGGACGCTCCAGTCGCAGTGGACGACGTGGCGGAACACGCGAAAAGCGGCGGGCCCGCGGTCAGGCGGCCGGCTTGGCCGTGGCGGGGAACATGTGGCGGCGCGCCTCGTCGTCCATCTCGGCCTTGAAGCTGTGCCGCCCCTTCAGGGCCTCCGCGCGCTGCGCCGCCGGCCGCGCCCCCACGGCGTCGAACAGGCGCTTGACGTTGGGGAGCTTCGCCCAGGCGTCCTCGCCCATCACGAAGGGCAGCCGCCCGGCCCAACCCCACACCGCCATGTCGACGATCGAGTATTCGTCGCCGAGCATGTAGCTCCGCTCCGCCAGCCGCGCGTCGACGATGCCCCAATGGCGGGCGGCCTCGAAGTCGTAGCGCTCCACCGCGTAGTCCTGCGGCTTCGGGGCGAAGTGCTTGAAGTGCACGGCCTGCCCCGAATAGGGGCCGATGCCGGTGGCGACGAACATCAGCCAGGACAGCATCTCGCCCCGCGCCCTGTCGCCCGCCTTCGGCAGGAAGCGGCCGGTCTTCTCGGCGAGGTAGAGCAGGATCGCGTTGGAATCGAACACCGTGGCGTCGCCGTCGACGATGACGGGGAGCTTGGCATTGGGGTTCAGCGCCTTGAAGGCGGCCGCGTGCTGCTCGCCGCGGCGGGAGTCGACCGGCACGGCCTCGTAGGGGAGTTCCAGCTCCTCCAGGAGCAGCGCGACCTTCATGGGGTTGGGGGCGAGGTTGTAGTAGAAGGTGATCACGGCACGGGGTCTCCCGACGGTTGGGATCATAGACGCGAGCTTGATGCGTCAGCAGCATCGTCTATCGGCGATCACATCGATTGAGCGCCGAAATACTGATCTGTTCTCGTTTTTCGACGTCGCGACCGCTCGACATCGTGACCCGACGTTTCTACACGAGCCCGGAAAGGGTTTCCAGCCTCGACCATGAATCCGGCGAGGAGACGGGCTCTCAGAGCCTGACCCAAATGGCAAGCGGGAGGGCGGATCGGATTCCCGAGCGCGTCCATGGCCCGTTCGAGCGCGCCGGCAGCGCCAGCGGTGGAGACGAGCCCGCAGCGACTCGGACCGAAATGGAGGGCTGTTTCAGCGGCCTGCCAGCTCCACCCGCATCAGGCTCACCGCGCCGCCCAGGAGCGCCAGCGCGGCCGCGACCCCGAGCCCGATGCGCGGCGCGGAGGCGGCCGGCGCCAGCGCGAAGAGCAGCGACATCAGCACAGCCCCGAGGGTCTGCCCCGTCAGGCGCGCCGTGGCCTGCATGCCGCCGGCCGCGCCGCTGCGCGGCTTCGGGGCGGACAGGAGCATGTTGCGGTTGTTGGGCGTCTGGAAGAGGCCGAAGCCGAAGCCGCTCACCACCGTGAACAGCACCAGCGGCAGCAGCGTGCCGTGCAGCGGCCACAGCGCCGCGAAGCTCAGCCCGACGCACAGGCACGCCCCGCCGAGGCCGCACAGGAGGCCCGTCGACACGCGCTCGGCGAGGCGGCCCGACAGCGGCGCCGCCAGCGCCACCGTGAGGGGCCAGGGCGTCATGTAGAAGCCCGTCGTCACGGCGTCCTGCCCGAGCCCGTGCTCCAGGTAGAAGGGCAGCGCCACGAAGCTCGCGGTCGCGGCCGAGAAGCAGCACACCGACGACACGACCGACAGCGCGAAGGAGGGCGCGCGCAGGAGGTCGAGCGGGATCAGCGGCGCCGGCAGCGGCCATTCGCGCCGCACCAGCGCCGCCCCGCAGGCGATCCCCAGCGCGACGAGGCCGAGCCCCAGCGCGGGCCGGCTCGCCGCGAGGTCGACGCCGACCACGATCGGCGCGAAGAGCCCGGCGTTCAGCGCCACGCTCCAGCGGTCGAGCCGCCGGCCCGTGCCGCGCGTCGCGGGCAGCGCCGGCGAGAACAGCAGCACCACGGCGCCGATCGGAAGGTTCACGGCGAACAGCCAGGGCCAGCGCGCGACCGACAGGATGGCGGCGCCGATCGTCGGCCCCGCCGCCGAGGCCAGCGCCACCGTCAGCGCCGTCCAGCCGATCGCCCGCCCGAGCAGGCGGTGCGGGTAGGTGTGGCGCACCATGGCGGCCATCAGCGACATCACGCAGGCCGAGCCGAGCCCCTGCAGGAAGCGCGCGCCCACGAGCACGGGCAGGCTCGGCGACAGCGCGCAGAGCACCGAGGCCGCGGTGAACAGCGCCACCCCGGCCACGAAGACCCGGCGGTAGCCGAGCGATTCGCCGAGCGCCGCCGCGGGCAGCAGCGTCACCACCACGGCGAGCTGGTAGCCGGTGACGACCCACACCGAGGCCGCCGGCGACACGCCGAGCGCCGCCGCCATGGTGGGCAGCGCCACGTTGGCGATGGCCGTGTCGACCACCGCCAGCGCGATGGCGGCCAGCACCGCGACGGCCGCCACGGCGCGCCGCGGCATGGCGAGGCCGTCCTCCTCCAGGGGCAGGGTCGCGGCGCTCATCGGGCGGCGAACTGCGCGTCGTGGAGGCGGCGGTAGGTGCCGTCGCGCGCCACGAGGTCGCCGTGGCGGCCCTGCTCGACGAGGCCGTCGCGGTCCACCACCACGATGCGGTCGGCGTGGCGGATGGTGGCGAGGCGGTGGGCGATCACCAGCGTGGTGCGCCCGGCCGACAGCTCCGTCAGCGAGCGCTGGATCGCCACCTCGGTGGCGGTGTCGAGCGCGCTGGTCGCCTCGTCGAGGATCAGGATCGGCGGGTCCTTGAGGAAGATGCGCGCGATGGCGAGCCGCTGCTTCTGCCCGCCCGACAGCTTCACGCCGCGCTCGCCGATCACCGTGTCGAGCCCCTCGGGCAGCCGCTCCAGCACGGCGTCGAGCTCGGCCCGGCGGGCCGCCTCGCGGATCTCCGCCTCCGTGGCGCCGAGCCGGCCGTAGGCGATGTTCTCGCGCACCGTGCCGGCGAACAGGAACACGTCCTGCTGCACGATGCCGATCTGCCGCCGCAGCGACGCCAGCGTCACGTCGCGCACGTCCGTGCCGTCGATGAGGATGCGGCCCCGGTCGACCTCGTAGAAGCGCGGCAGCAGGGCGCAGAGCGTGGTCTTGCCGGCGCCGGACGGGCCCACGAAGGCCACCGTCTCGCCCGCGCGGATCTCGAGGTCGATGCCGTCGAGCACCGGGCGGCCGGGGCCGTAGCCGAAGCCGACGCCCTCGAAGCGGATGTCGCCCCGCAGGTCCGGCGCGGGCCGCGCCTCGGGGCGATCCGCGACGTCGGGCGCGGTGTCGAGCAGGGCGAGGTAGCGGCGGAAGCCCGCGATGCCCTTCGGGTAGGTCTCGATCACGGCGTTGATCTTGTCGACGGGGCGCAGGAACACGCCGACGAGCAGCAGGAAGCCGACGAAGCCGCCCTCGGACAGGCTGCCGTGCAGCACGAACCAGGAGCCCGCCACCATCACGACGAGCTGGTTCACCCGCATCGCCATGTAGGACAGCGAGGTGGAGGCCGCCATGACGCGGTAGGCGTCGAGCTTGGTGCGGCGGTAGCCGGCGTTGTCCTGCGCGAAGAGGGCGCGCTCGTGGTCCTCGTTGGCGAAGGCCTGGACCACCCGCATGCCGCCCACGTTCTCCTCGATCCGGGCGTTGAAGTTGCCGACCCGCCCGTAGATGGCCTGCCAGTTGCGCGTCATCTGCCCGCCGTAGCGCGAGGTGATCCAGGCCGTCAGCGGCACGATCAGCGCCGTGATGAGCGCGAGCTTCCAGTCGATCGCCGCCATGAGGGCGAAGGCGCCGAGGAAGGTCATCACCGCGATGAGCAGGTCCTCGGGGCCGTGGTGGGCCACCTCGCCGATCTCCTCCAGGTCCTTGGTGACGCGGGCCACGAGGTGGCCGGTCTTCTGCTCGTCGTAGAAGCGGAAGGACAGGGTCTGCAGGTGGTCGAAGGCGCGGCGGCGCATCTCGGTCTCGATGTTGATGCCGAGCCGGTGGCCCCAGTAGGTCACCACCGCGAGCAGCCCCGTGTTGACCGCGTAGACGACGAGCAGCGCGGCCGCGGCCAGCGCGATCAGCCCCCAGTCCTGCCCGGGCAGCAGCCGGTCCACGAAGGCCCGCACGGCCAGCGGGAAGCCGAGCTCGAGCAGGCCCGAGACCACCGCGCAGCCGAAGTCGAGCAGGAACAGGCCGCGGTGCGGGCGGTAGTAGGCGAAGAAGCGGCGCAGGAGGGTGGCGTTGGTCATGCCCACCCCTATACCGCGCGGGGCGCGCGGTGGCATCGGCGGAGCTGCCGTGCATGCGGTCGCCCTTGACGCTGTCGCGCCCGACCCGATACCGTCCGGCGAAGTTCGGGCCTCGGTCACCTTCGCTGGTGTCACGGGGCCTTTTGCCGTTTCGGGTCGCACCCGGAGGCGGGTGGAGAGGACGAGCACGGATGGCCAACGTCGTGGTGGTCGGCGCCCAGTGGGGCGACGAGGGCAAGGGCAAGATCGTCGACTGGCTGTCGACCGAGGCCGACGTCGTGGTGCGCTTCCAGGGCGGCCACAACGCCGGCCACACGCTCGTCATCGACGGGAAGGTGTACAAGCTCGCCCTCTTGCCCTCGGGCATCGTGCGGCCCGGCAAGCTGTCGGCCATCGGCAACGGCGTGGTGCTCGACCCCTGGCACTTGGCGAAGGAGATCGAGGCGCTGCGGGCCCAAGGCGTCGCGGTCGACCCGAGCAACCTCAAGGTCGCCGAGAACGTCACGCTGATCCTGCCGCTCCACCGCGAGCTCGACGCCCACCGCGAGGGCGCGGCGGGGCCGGACGGCGCCATCGGCACCACCAAGCGCGGCATCGGCCCCGCCTACGAGGACAAGGTCGGCCGCCGGGCCATCCGGCTCTCCGACCTCGCCGAGCCCGACGCGCTCGACCGCAAGATCGCGCGGCTGCTCAGCCACCACGAGCCGCTGCGCCGCGGCCTCGGCCTGCCCGCCATCGCGGCCGCCGACATCAAGGCCGAGCTCGTGGAGATCGCGCCGAAGGTGCTGCCCTACATGGCGCCGGTGTCGACCATCCTCGACGCGGCGCGGCGCTCGGGCAAGCGCATCCTGTTCGAGGGCGCGCAGGGCGCCATGCTCGACGTCGACCACGGCACCTACCCGTTCGTCACCTCGTCGAACACCGCGGCGGGCGCGGCCTCGACCGGCTCGGGCCTCGGGCCGGGCGCGGTCGGCTACGTGCTCGGCATCGTCAAGGCCTACACGACGCGCGTCGGCGGCGGCCCCTTCCCGACCGAGCTCCACGACGCGACGGGGCAGCTCATCGGCACCAAGGGCCGCGAGGTCGGCGTCAACACCGGCCGGCCGCGCCGCTGCGGCTGGTTCGACGCCGTGCTGGTGCGCCACGCGGTCCGCACGAGCGGCATCACGGGCCTGGCGCTGACCAAGCTCGACATCCTCGACGGCTTCCCCGAGGTGAAGATCTGCACCGGCTACCGGCTCGACGGCGAGGTGATCGACCGCCTGCCCGCCAGCCAGGCCGCGCAGGACCGCGTGGAGCCCATCTACGAGACCTTCGCGGGCTGGGAGGGCACGACGGCCGGCGCCCGCTCCTGGGCCGACCTGCCCGCGCAGGCGGTCAAATACGTGCGCTACATCGAGGAGCTGGTCGGCGCGCCGGTGTCGCTGCTGTCCACCAGCCCCGAGCGCGACGACACGATCCTGGTGCGCGACCCGTTCGCGGACTGAGGTCCGGGACCGACGCGCGCCTCTCGCTCGTCCCCGCGCAGGCGGGGATCCAGCGCGGGAGGGCGACCCTGGGCCTCGGCCTCACCGGCTCTCGAAATCGCCCCGCTCGGCACCTGCGGTCAGCAGCCGCCCGGGGTGTGGTGCGTGGCGAGGCCGGGCGGGTCGAGGCGGATCACCGGCCTCTCGAACGGTTCTGCCGCCGGCGCGCCGGCGCGCGCCGGACCGGCGATCACGGCCCAACGGGCGGGACGAGAGCTCCCGGTCCGCGGCCACCCGCGCGTCAGGGCTCGTCGAACAGCGCGGCGGCGTCGAGATCCAGCCCCGGCGGGTCGAGGCGCAGGGGGCCGGAGGGGACGAGGCGCGTGCGGATCTCGTCGCCGTCGCGCGCGTGGTGGATCACCATGCGGCGGTCGATGTCGACGATGAGGTAGTGCCGGATGCTCGGCACGGCGAAATAGCCGGCGAGCTTGCCGTGGCGGTCGAAGAAGCCTGTGCTCGGCGACAGCACCTCGACGACGACTACCGGCGCCGGGACGATGACCTCGTTCGCCGGCAGGCGCGGCCCGCAATAGACCAGGGCGTCCGGCTCGTAGGCGGTTCGCGCGTCGATGCGGACCGTCATGCCGTCCGGAAGAGCTTCGCAGAGCACGCCTGCCCGCGCGATGGCTCCTTCCAGCGCGCGCTGCGCGCGGAGCTTGGCCCTCGCGTGCCCGGCGCGCTCCGGCGCCATGGCGCAGACGCGCCCGTCCACGAGCTCGTGCCGCCCCGGCCGGCCCTCGGCCCAGACCAGGAACTCGTCGACCGTCATGGGAGCGGGCGAAGGCTCGGACATGGGCGCGAGCCTACCACCGCCGCAGCGGTCCGCAACGCGAAAGGGCCGTGCGGTCTCCCGCGCGGCCCTTCCCCGTTTCAGCGACCGTCAGGCCGCCTCGGGCGATCTCAGGCCGCGTCCTGCAACAGGTTGCGCAGCACGTAGTTGAGGATGCCGCCGTTGCGGAAATATTCCAGCTCGTCGGCGGTATCGATGCGGCAGATCACCGGCACGTGGCTGACCACGCCCTTGTCCGAGGTGATGACCAGTTCCATCGTCTGGCGCGGCTTCAACGTGTCGCCGAGGCCCGAGATCGTGACGGTCTCGTCGCCCTTGAGGTTGAGCGTCTGCCAGGAGGTGCCCTCCTCGAAGACGAGCGGCAGGATGCCCATGCCGACGAGGTTCGAGCGGTGGATGCGCTCGAAGCTCTGCGCGATCACGGCGCGCACGCCCAGCAGCTTGGTGCCCTTCGCGGCCCAGTCGCGCGAGGAGCCGGTGCCGTATTCGCGGCCCGCGAAGATCACCAGCGGCACGCCCTCCTGCTTGTACAGCATGGCGGCGTCGTAGATCGGCATCTCCTCGCCGCCGGGCTGGTGGCGCGTCACGCCGCCCTCGACGCCGGGCACCATCTGGTTCTTGAGGCGGATGTTGGCGAAGGTGCCCCGCATCATCACTTCGTGGTTGCCGCGGCGCGTGCCGTACTGGTTGAAGTCCTGCGGGCGCACCTGGTGCTCCAGCAGGTAGCGGCCGGCCGGGGAGGCCGCCTTGATCGAGCCCGCCGGCGAGATGTGGTCGGTGGTGATCGAATCGAGGAACAGGCCGAGGACGCGCGCTTCCTTGATGTCGGAGACGGGCGCGGGCGCCTTGGTCATGCCCTCGAAGTAGGGCGGGTTCTGCACGTAGGTGGAGCCCATCGACCAATGGTAGGTCTGGCCCAGCGCCACGTCGATGTTCTGCCAGTTCACGTCGCCCTGGAACACGTTGCCGTAGCGCTCGGCGAAGATCGCCTTGGTGATGGCGTGGCGGTGCAGCGTCGCCACCTCCTCCTGCGAGGGCCAGATGTCGCGCAGGAACACCGGGCCGTCCGTGCCCTGGCCCAGCGGCTCGGTGGCGAGGTCGACGTCGAGCGAGCCGGCCAGCGCGTAGGCCACCACGAGCGGGGGCGAGGCCAGGTAGTTGGCCTTCACGTCCGGGTTGACGCGGCCCTCGAAGTTGCGGTTGCCCGAGATCACGGCCGAGGCCACGATGTCGTTGTCGTTGATGGCCTTGGATACGGCGGTCGGCAGCGGGCCGGAGTTGCCGATGCAGGTCATGCAGCCGTAGCCGGTGAGGTTGAAGCCGAGCGCGTCGAGGTCGGCCTGAAGGCCCGTGGCCTGGAGGTACTCGCCCACCACTTGGCTGCCGGGCGACAGCGAGGTCTTCACCCAGGGCTTGGACTTCAGGCCCTTCGCGACCGCGTTGCGGGCCAGCAGGCCAGCGCCCAGCATCACGGCGGGGTTCGACGTGTTGGTGCAGGAGGTGATGGCCGCGATGACGACGTCGCCGTGGCCGAGGTCGAAGCTCGTGTCGTCGACGACGAAGCGCTCCTCCGGCTTCTCGACCTTGTATTCCTTGACCAGCGAGGACAGGAACGAGGACTTGGCGCTTTCCAGCGTCACGCGGTCCTGCGGGCGCTTCGGGCCGGCGAGGGACGGCACGACGTCGGCGAGGTCGAGCGCGATCAGCTCGGAGAAGACCGGCTCGTCGGTCGAGGAGCGGAACATGCCCTGCGCGTTGGCGTAGGCCTTGACCAGCGCGATGCGCTCGTCGCCGCGGTTCGACGCGTCGAGGTAGTTGATCGTCTCGCCGTCGATGGGGAAGAAGCCGCAGGTGGCGCCGTATTCGGGGGCCATGTTGGCGATGGTGGCGCGGTCGGCGAGCGACAGCGAGTCGAGGCCGGGGCCGAAGAACTCCACGAACTTGTTCACCACGCCGAGCTTGCGCAGCATCTGCGTGGCGGTGAGCACGAGGTCGGTGGCGGTGCGCCCCTCGCGCAGCTTGCCCGTGAGCTTGAAACCGACCACGGGGGGCAGCAGCATGGACAGCGGCTGGCCCAGCATCACGGCCTCGGCCTCGATGCCGCCGACGCCCCAGCCGAGCACGGCGAGCGCGTTGACCATGGTGGTGTGCGAATCGGTGCCGACCAGCGAGTCCGGATAGGCGACCTCGACCTCCTGGCCCTCGTGCGTCTCGGTGCGGGTCCACACGGTCTGGGACAGGTATTCCAGGTTGACCTGGTGGCAGATGCCGGTGCCGGGCGGCACCACGCGGAAGTTGGTGAAGGCGTTCTGGCCCCAGCGCAGGAAGCGGTAGCGCTCGCCGTTGCGCTCGTATTCGAGCTCGACGTTGTCGCCGAAGGCCTTGGGGGTGCCGAACTCATCCACGATCACGGAATGATCGATCACGAGGTCGACCGGCACCAGCGGGTTGATCTTCTCGACGGGGCCACCGAGCTTGCCCATGGCGTCGCGCATGGCGGCGAGGTCCACCACGGCCGGCACGCCCGTGAAGTCCTGCATCAGCACGCGGGCCGGGCGGAAGGCGATCTCGCGCCCGTCCGCGCCCTTCGACGTGAGCCAGCTCACCACCGCCAGGATGTCGTCCTTGGTGACGGAGCGGCCGTCCTCGAAGCGCAGCAGGTTCTCCAGCAGCACCTTCATCGAGTAGGGCAGCTTCGACACGCCGGGGAGCCCGTTCTTCTCGGCCTCGGGGATCGAGAAGTAGTGATACGTCTTGGAACCGGCTTCGAGCGTGCGGCGGCACTTGAAACTGTCGAGCGAGGCCATGGGGCATCCTTCGCGGGTCGGCGGGAGCGTTCTGGAGCGGTTCGAATATAGGATTTCCATGCCCCGTGGCTACAGGCTAAGTGCGGTGCAGCATGGTGGAACGATGACGCGGCCCGACACACTTCCGCGGCTGACCCTGACGGTGGACGGCCTCGCGGCCGAGCGCGGCGGTCGCCCGGTCTTCGCCGGCCTCGGCTTCGCGGCGCGGGGCGGGGAAGCGCTCGGCGTCGTGGGCCGCAACGGGGCCGGCAAGTCGACGCTGCTGCGCGTGCTGGCGGGGCTGCTGCGCCCGGCCGCCGGCACGGTCCGGCTCGACCCGCCCGACGCGGACGACCCCGACACGCCGGCCGGCGAGCGCGCCCACTATCTCGGGCACCTCGATGCGCTGAAGCCCGCCCTGAGCCCGCTCGACCACCTCGATGCGGCGGCGGCCCTGCTCGGCCGTCGCGGCGACCTCGCCGCTCCGAGCGGGGGAGCCGCCGTGACGCTCGAAGAGGCGCTGGACCGGGTGGCGCTCGGCCACGCCGCCGACCTGCCCTGCGGCTACCTGTCGGCCGGGCAGCGGCGGCGCGTGGCGCTCGCCCGGCTGCTGGTCGCGGCGCGCCCGCTGTGGCTGCTCGACGAGCCCGCGACCGCCCTCGACCTCGCCTCGCAGGAGGTGCTGCGGGGCATGATGCGCGACCACCTCGCCGGCGGCGGCCTCATCGTCGCGGCGACGCACGGGCCCCTCGGGCTCGACGGGGTGCGCGAGCTGTCGCTGGAGCCGCGGGCGTGAGGGCGCCATCCCGGAAGGCGCGCGCCTGATGGGCGCGCTGTGGGCGCTGTTCCGGCGCGACCTCCGGCTCGCCCGCCGCATCGGCGGCGGCGGCACGACCGGGGTGGTGTTCTTCCTCTGCCTCGTCACCGTGGTGCCCTTCGCGGTCGGGCCCGACCTGAACCTCCTGTCGCGCATCGGGCCGGCGATCCTGTGGATCGCGGCGCTGCTGTCGACGCTGCTCGGCCTCGACCGGCTGTTCGGCTCCGACCACGAGGACGGCTCGCTCGACCTCCTGCGCACCGCCGGCACGCCGCTGGAGGCCGTGGTGGCGGTGAAGTGCCTGGCCCACTGGTGCGGCACGGGGCTGCCGCTGGTGCTGGCCTCGCCGGTGTTCGGGCTGATGCTGGCGCTCGACGGGCCGGCGCTCGGCGGCGTCGCCGCGACGCTGCTGGTCGGCACGCCGGCGCTGACCTGCCTCGGCGCGGTCGGGGCCGCGCTCACCGTGTCGCTCCGGCGCGGCGGCCTGCTCCTGTCCGTGCTGGTAATCCCGCTGGCGATCCCGGTGCTGATCTTCGGCGTGTCGGCCGCCGCGGCGGCGGCCGGCGGGACGGTGCCGTTCCTGCAGCCCTTCCTCGTGCTCTGCGGGTTGAGCGCCGCGGCCCTGGCGGGCACGCCCTTCGCGGCCGCCGCGGCGCTCCGGCTCACCGCGGAATAGGGGCGGACAGGCCGTCCTCATCCCGGCCGGCGCAGCATGGCCCTCAGGCGCCGGAGCGGCGGCCAGGCCGCCGCGCGATGCACGGGGGCGAGGCGCTTCTGGAGGACGGCCAACCGCTCGCCGAGCCGCACGATCTCCTCCTGCCGCTGCGCGATCGACCCCTTCAGCCGCGCGTTCTCGGCGCGCAGGTCGGCGAGGTCGAGCTCCAGGCGGCGGACGCGCTCCGCCGCCGGCCCCTCGAAGTCGCCCGCGCTCACGCCGCGACCCGCCACAGGCTGGGATCGAAGCCCCGGCTCTCCGCTTCCCCGGCGAAGAACCGCGCGTAGGCGGCCACGCCCGCGGGGTGCTGGAGATCGTAGGAATGGCGCAACGCCGCGTGGCGGCCGTGGTGGTGGTGCATCAGGTTCGTCACGATCTCGCCGCCCGTGCCGATGCGGCAGCCGGGATGCGGCAGGCGGCAGTAGCGGTCGTAGGTGGCGAAGGGGTCGCCCGACCAGGTGAGGTGCTTGTCCCGGAACATGTGGCGGACCGCGTCGGGGATGCGGATTCCCGACGCGAAGCGCCCGTAGGCGTAGGGCCGCGCCTCGGCCCCCGCCGGCGCGGAGGCGGCGCGCCGGCGCTCCGCGTAGTCGGCGAGCAGCGCCGCGAGCGCGCCGGTCGCGGGCGGCTCGGGCGTGTAGCGCGACACTTCGAGCGGCCGCTCCGGCGCGAAGCCGGAGAAGTGGAAGAAGCCGAGCGGCCGCCCGTCGACGGTCCAGCCCCCGTCCGCGCCCCAGCCCACCGTGCGGCGGCCGAGGTTCCAGTAGGCGACGTTGAAGCCGGTGTCGCGCGCCACCACGGCGTGGGCCGCGAGGCCGGGGATCAGGTCCATGAACTTCTGATCGACGAAGAGGCCGCGGTCCTGCTCGTTGACGCAGTCGTGGCGCAGCCGGCCGGCCCACCAGCGCAGCAGCGGCTCGGTTTCGGGCGTCTGCGAGGCCGCGATGAACCCCAGGTTAAACACGCCCGTCTGCAGGATGTGCAGCTCCGTGCGGGCCGCCCCCTCGCCCGGCGGCGAGCAGAAATGCGGCGTCAGCACGAGCGAGGCGCCGCCGTCGAGCAGGGCCAGGAGGTCGTCGAGCCGGCGGTAGAGCGCGATGTCGGGGTCGAAATACACGACGTCGCGGTGGCCGCGCTCGAACAGGCGCAGCATCAGGAACGGCTTGATGGCCGTGTTGAACTCGGTGACGTCGTAGGCGAAGGCGAAGGACGGGAAGTCCGCGACGCCCAGCGCCGCGGCTTCCACCACCTCGACGCCCTCCGGGTAGGCGCAGGACGGGTCGACCAGGTCGGCCAGGCCCAGCACCAGGGCGGCATCGGGGTGGAACCGGCGGACCGTGTCGAAGAACACCCGCGCCTGCGACAGGTAGTTGTTGGAGCAGATCGTGGCGATGACGGTTCGGGCGACCATGGTGCGGCCTCTGGTGCCACCGCGCCGCGGCGATGTCCAGGCGAGGCCCCGCCCTCGCCGCCCTCGTCCCACGGCCCAGGGTTCCGAACTTGGGTTAACGCAGGGCCGCCGGAAGCGCACTTCTCCCGCTGGCGGGAGAAGGTGGCGCGAAGCCGCGACGGATGAGGGTGGGACGCGCGCCGCATCGACCAGATGTCGACCCGCGTCGCATGTCGAACCTGTCGTGACCCCTCATCCGGCGCTTCGCGCCACCTTCTCCCCGGAGGGAAGAAGGGCAAAGCGGCACCGTCAACCTGAGTTCGGGGCCCTCGCCCCACGGCCGCCGGGCCTTGCGCGCCGCGCGAGCCGGATGATTATGCCGGGCGCCGGGTCGGGCGGGGCCCTGCCCCCTCTTGCCGTGATGGAAGGACGCCCATGATCCGGGTGCTAGTCATCGAGGACGACGCCGAAACCGCCGCCGAGATCGTCGAGGACTTCGCCGCGGCGGGGTTCCACGTGGCGCTCGAGGCGGACGGGCCGTCCGGCCTCGCCCGCGCCCAGGCCGAAAGCTTCGACGTCGTGACGCTCGACCGCATGCTGCCCGGCCTCGACGGCCTGACGGTGCTGGACCGGCTGCGCGCGGGCGGCGTCGCCGTGCCGGTGCTGGTGCTGAGCGCGCTGTCCTCTGTCGACGAGCGCATCCGCGGCCTCAGGGCCGGGGGCGACGATTATCTCGCGAAGCCGTTCTCGGCCGCGGAGCTGCGCGCCCGCGTCGAGGTGCTGGCGCGCCGGCCGACCGACCGCGACGGGCTCGTGCTGCGCTTCGAGGACGTGCACCTCGACCTGCTCGGCCGCACGGCGCGGCGCGGCGAGCGCGTCCTCGACCTCTACCCGCGCGAGTTCAAGCTCCTGGAGTTCCTGGTGCGCCATTCCGGGCAGGTCGTGACGCGCGCCATGATGTTCGAGCAGGTGTGGGGTTACCGCTTCGACCCCGGCACCAACCTCGTCGACGTCCACCTCGGCAAGCTGCGCCGCAAGGTCGACGCGCCCGGCGAGCCGCCGCTGATCCACACGGTGAGGGGCACGGGCTTCGTGCTGCGCGCCCCGTGAGCAGCCCCGCGCGGGCGGGCTCTCCCGCTTCCGCCCCGCTCGCGGCGGCATCGCGGCCCGTGCGCGCCCCGCCCGCGCGGCTGAGGCGCCTCCGGCTGGTGCAGACCACGGCCTTCCGCTGGACGCTGGCCTCCGCGGCCGTGGTGGGGCTCGGCATCGTGGCCACCGGCGGGTTCTTCTACGGGCAGACCGTGGGCTACCTCACGAGCCGGCTCGACGCCGGGCTGCTGCTCGAAGCCCGGTCGCTCGCGCCGGAGTCGCGCCGCGTGCTGGCGCTGCGGCTCGAAAAGTCGCTCGCCGTCGACGCGCACGGCACCAAGGCCTACGGGCTCTTCGGGCCGGACGGCGCGCGGCTCGTCGGCGACGTCGCGGCGCTGCCCCCGCGCCTGCCCCCGCCCGACCGGCCCACCCCGGTGGCGGTGGAATGGGACCGCGGCGGGGTGCGCGAGTCCATCGAGGTGCGGGCCATCGCGGAAACGCTGCCCGACGGCTCCGTCCTGTTCCTCGGCCGCAGCACGGCCGACATCGCCGAGATCGACGAGATCGTGAAGCGCGCCATGGCGCTCACCGCGGCGCCGGCGGCGCTGCTAGCGCTGATCGGGGGAGCGCTGGCGAGCCTCGGCACGCTGCGGCGCGTCGAGGCCGTGCGGCACGCCTGCGCGCTGGTGATGGGCGGCGAGTTCTCCCGCCGCCTGCCCGTGGGGCGGCGCCGCGACGAGTTCGACCGCCTGAGCGAGATGGTCAACCGCATGCTCGACGAGATCGAGCGGCTCGTGGAGGAGGTGCGCGGCGCCGGCGACGCCATCGCGCACGACCTGCGCACGCCGCTCACGCGCCTGCGCGCGCGGCTCGACCGGGCGCTCGACCCCGCGGCCCGCCACGCGCCCGTGGAGGAGGTGCTGGGCAAGTCGGTGGCCGACCTCGACCAGCTCCTCGCCACCGTGACGGCCGTGCTGCGCCTCGCGGAGGTCGAGGAGGGGCGGCGCCAGGGCGGCTTCCGCGACGTCGACCTCGGCGAGATCGTCGACGCGGTGGGCGAGCTCTACGGCGCGGTGGCGGAGGAGAAGGGCGTGGCCTTCGCCCTTGCGCGCCCGGACGCGCCCGTGCCGCTGCGCGGCGACAGCGACCTGCTGTTCGAGGCGGTCGCCAACCTCGTCGACAACGCGGTGAAGTACACGCCGGCCGGCGGGCGCGCCGGGCTGGAGCTGTCGGCCGGGGCGGACGGACCGCTCGTGCGGGTGTGGGACACCGGACCGGGCATTCCCCCTGAGGACCGCCAGGCGGTGATGCGCCGCTTCTACCGCGTCGACCGCTCGCGCCACCTGCCCGGCACGGGGCTGGGCCTGAGCCTCGTGGCCGCCATCGCGCGGCTGCACGGCTTCGCGCTCACGATCGGGGAGCGCGAGGGCGGCGGGTGTGAGGTGGGGATGGGGGACGAGGATCAGGCGCGTCCGGGTCGCAACCGCTCATCGCAGCGAGACGCCTTCCCCGGGAGGTGATCCGTGACGGAAACACCCATGGTTCCACGGGCAGAAATCGATCACCGTTTACGCGGGCCGCCAGCATAATTTCAGCGGTTCTACAATAAGGATCAGTGCCCGCGCACCGCGCGCCGCCGCTTCGGGCTCGCGCCGGGTGCGCCCGCCGAAACCCTCCGACTTCTCGGTGAGGACGAGACCGCCGTCTCGCGCGTGTCCGCGGACGGGGCCCGGTGCCGAAGGCGGGATGGGTTCGGCACGCTCCAGATCTCCGCTCCAGTGCCCGGCCAACGTATGCCGCGCCCGCTCCGAAACGCGATCATGGCTCCGGCGGATGGCGAAGACGACGCTGCGATCCTTCCACCAGCCGTGACGATTTCGGATCCTATGGGGAGCGCTCGATCCCGGAAAAAGCGGGCAGGCTGGCTGTATGGGGATCCTCTGCTTCCCGGAATGGGAACGTTTCGCCTCACCTCACACTGTGTGGGGATACCCATAACTCGACCACTCCCGCCCTGGAGCAGCGTCGGACATGCGCCGCATAACATGCCCACTGGAACCCAATAAGTTGCCTATCGAACCACGCTCGCAAATTGCGAGGGCACGGCCCCTCGAGGCGTCGATGTTCCCGCCCTCACGATAGGAACCCCGACGCGAACGCCCGACGCCGAAACTTCAAGTGGACGGAGGCCATGTCTCCCGACATCGGCCGATATCCCGCGTGGTCCGGTTCGTCCGTCTCGCCTCCGTCAGGGTCGTCGTCGGCCTCGGCGGGACACACCCTCGCGGGAATCTCTTCGAAGCGGCCAGGGGACAGTCGACGCGCGCTCTTGCGCCATTCCGATCCGTTCCGTTTATGTTCGATCCTCAACCGCGGCCGGCGGTCGACGTGACGAGCGGGAACGGTTGAACGGAACGGAGTCGACGATGGGCAAACGGCTGAAGTTACCTCCGAGGAAGCAAGCCAAGGTCTCGATCCGGAGCCGGGACTTGCGCACGCTCGTGATCCGCGGGATTCCCGTGGTGGTGGTCGGAGGCGGTGACCGGCGCTCCCCGATGTTCACGAAATGGGGCTGCCTGGAGCAGGACATGCTCTACGACCTCGAGCACTCCGCAAGCGGGCTCAACGACGACCTCCATTGGTGGGAAAACACCCGTCAGAGGCTTGTGCGGGGAGCGACCGATGAGGAGGTCGCCGCATTCCGTGAGGCGCGGAAGAGAGCCCCGACGCCCGGCGAGATGATGTTCCTTGAGCTTGGCACGACCGACACCGATTGGGAGTCGCCGCTCCTTTGGTTGGTCGACGAGGCAGGCATGCGCACCGTGCTCTTCGGCCCGCTCGCCTCGCGTTCGGGCGCCGCGGACCAAGAGGTCGTCGCCGAAGCGTCTTGATCGCGTCGACGAACCGTCCCACGCACGCGGCCGGCGTCGCCGCGACCCGAACGTGGACAAGTCGTGAGTTTCCGGAGTCGGCCGTTCGAACGTCGGGGATACGGCCGTGCCCGGCGAGTGGCCGCGACGCGAGCCTCACCGATGGGCGGAGATCAACCGCCACCCTCATGCGGGTGGTAGGGTCGCACGCCTCAGTTCCGCTTCCCACTCACCCCTCCTGAACCGGACGATCGTCAGGGATGCGCTTCCCCTCCAGAGTACGGAGAAGACCCTCCCGTCCTTGCGGATGTCGAGGCCGAGCTTGGGTGGAATGTCCGTTTTCGGGTTGGCGTCGCGACCCGCTCGGAACCGAGGCTCGGCGTCCTTCGGCAGGCGGTGAGGCGGCTCCCGCATCATCAACGTCACGTCGCCGATCGTCGCCGTCGCGGTGAGGACGTCCCCTGCCCTGTGCACCTTCCCATCCCTCCAGAGCACGAAGAGTGCGTCGTTCAACAGCCTCGTGGCCTCTTCCCTGACGCGCGACATGTGACTCCCTCGCCATTCATCGGGGCAAACGGCGCCCCACCACCCGTCCTTGCCGTCCCGGACCCGCCGACCTCCCGGAGCCGAGCACGCGCGCCGGTGGCCCACATCGGCGCACGGGGCCGTTCCCGGCGACGGTCGACCTCGATGGCGCATGTTCCGCCCCATCACGGACGGACACGACGAAGCCGCCGATGCACCCCCGTGACCGATCCTCGCGACAACCGGCACCGTTCCCGTCATGTCCAAGTCGTGCGTGTCGGTGGGGATCGGCTCGACGTCCGCGATGGATCGCCAGGGAGACGACTTCGGCGGAGCCTCCGGAACCAGCGCCTTGAAGGTCGGCGAGCGTGTCGACCCGGGCCCTGGGCCCGGGCACGCTCGAATCATCCGAGATCCCGGTGGTCGTGGTCGGGGCCGGTCCCCACGTCTCGTCCCGTTGACGAACCGCGCGAGCGTCCCCGACCGTCCCCTCGGTCGACCCGACCAGCTCGCCGGACTGGAGTCCATGCCTTCCCACGCGGCCCATCGACCCGAGCCTGCCCTGGACCCGGACCCAGGCGGCCAACGCCGAACGTCCTCATGACGTTGTGGTGCGCCCCAGGAGAATTCGATTCATCGGCGCCCCCGAATGCCTCGCGGGCGGAACCCGGCCTTCGGCTCGGCGGGCCCGCCCGCGCTCCCCGTCCGCATCGGGGCGGTCACCCGTCCGCATGATCCCGTCCCCACGGTCGATGTGGATGTGCGAAAATTGGGGCGGCCGCGATTCGGCGCGACCCGGACGGATGACGTCGGGCGACCACCTCGTGGACCCGTCCAGTGGTGTTCGAGGACCCCCGCGGGAGGGCGAGGATGAGCCGTTTGCATGCGCCGTTCCGGACCACTGCGGACGCCCGACGCCTGGGGGCGATCGGCTTCCACATGGCCGAGATGGTGTTCACTCCCGAGGCGCGGGCGAGGCGGGAGAGAGACCCCGTGTTCCGGGACGACCTGCATCCGGTGATGGAGTTCCTGCGCCCCCATGTGTTCTCCGACCGCGCCGCGCGGGACGCGGCTTGCCGCTCGACGATGCCGGGAGGAGTCTTCGCGCTGGAGCCCGTGGGCGTCGACGGCTTGGCCTTCAGGTGGCCCGGCATGTGCCTGTTCGCGATCGGGCACGGCGTCGGCGACCTCGGTTTCGAGGACGTGGCGTCGGCCATAGCGGATCCGGAGATGATCGGCCTCGTCGAACGGTGCGCGTGGCGGGGCGGTCCGAATGGGAAGCATCGGGCCGACTCGATCGTCCTCTCCGTGTCCGGGGCGCTCTACAGGCTCCTCGTGGACGAGGATGGGATGGCGGAGGTCAGGGCGAAGTCACTATTCGGAGCCGTCCCGGACGACGAAGTCGCCGCGACTGCGACGTGGCTGCTAGAGCGGCTGATGGGGCGCCTCGATTTCGGGCCGAAGCCGGTTGCCTGAATGGATGGTTCGGGATCTGGCCGGTGCCGTCCGCCGGACCACCTCCGGCCGACTTCGCCGTTCGACCATCGTCCAGGCCTCGTGTCCGGACGTGAAGGCGTCGCGGTTCGGTGGCCCCACGGTGAGCATCAGGAACAGCTTCCCCGGAAGGCACCGGCGCTTTTCCGGGATCAGCATCGGGCGAGCGATGCGCACCAGGGTCCTGCCAAGGAGATGAACCGCGTTCGGGGGCCAGGGACGTCCCCGGCGCGCGGCACGTCGGCTCCTCGGCGATCGTCGGGGCTCCCCGTGCCCCGCCACACGTCCTTCGCCGCCCCCTCGCCCGACCTCGGTGAACGACCCTCGGTCCATCGGACCCGTGCTCGCCCCCAGCCCTCCCCGGCGATCGATGGCTCGGGGGAACATGTCCCTTCTCCGATGCCGACGGACATCTCGAAGCGATCGGTGGACGCGGGCCGATCGACCCTTGCGACGGGGCGCCTCGTTCCCTCAATGTTCGAGCGGATCGCGCCCGCCTCGGTGAATGATCCGTGCGGGAATGGATCGGGATGGAGGTGACGATGGCCAAGCATCTGAAACCGGTCACGCGGAAGGTGGTGGGCGTCTCGACCCGGAGCCGGGACCTTCGCACGCTCGAGGTCTCCGGCACTCCGGTGGCCGTGGTCGGGGGCGGGTCCCGCCTCTCGTCCATTTTCACGAGTTGGGGGAGCTTGGAGCACGACATGCTCCAGGATCTCCGATCTTCCGCGACCGGCCTCGATGAGGAGTTGGACTGGCAGGGGAACACGCGGGAGAGAACCGTGCGGACGGCTTCCACGCAGGAAGCGGCCGCATTCCACGCGGCGCGGGCCGATGGTGGGACGTACGTCGTCGAGACCGGTAGCGGCGACACATACTGGCGGACGCCCGTACTCCGGTTGATCGACGAGGCGGGCATGCGCACCGTGCTCTTCGGCCCGTTGGCGCCCGCGTCGGGCGCCAAGGTCCCGGACGAGGTTTCCGAGGCGGTGTGACTGCGCTCGCCGATCCCGTCCTCGCCACATCCGGCGTCACTCGAAGGGGGGATCGGGTCGGTGGCCCACCGGGGCCGCTCGCTCGGGCCCGGCGAAGGGGCACCCCTCTTGGACCGTTATCGTGGCGTTGGAGGCATCGACCCGCGGAGATCCAAGGCCCGCTCCAACTCGGGGAGGGTCACGCCGAGTAGATCGGCCATCGTCTCCGGGACGATCAGGCCCGCCTCGTGAGACCCGAGGCATGCGCCCAGCAGCCCACCCGACCGTTGCATCTTGAGCCCCGGAAGCTCGTCGTGGACCCGCGGAAGTTCGGCGTCGATCCAGTCCGTGAGCTCCACCGGACCTATTGATCGGAGGACCCGGTCGCTCACGGCGCCCTTCGACCCGAGCTTGATCTGGATCCTGGCACAGGTGAGGCTAACGCCGAACGTCCTCATGACGTGGTGGAGCGCCTCGGGGGTGCGACCGCCGTCCAGGAACGCCTTCCCCACCACGGCCGCGGGCGCGAGGAGTTCACCGGCGAAGGCCTGCGCACGATCCTCGTTCGGATCGGGTCGGCGATCCGCCCCCATGATCTCGTCGCTCCAATCGATGCGGATGGCTTCGAGGTCTTCGTCCGCGTCCCAGAGCGCATGGCAAAGTTCGTGCGCCAGCGTCACGCGTCGCGTGCCGGGGTTCTCGTTGATCCCGAGCACGTTGACCAGCACCCCACGGTCCTCGCCATTGCGGATGGTCGCGCCGGCGAGCGCGGGCTGCGAACGCATCCGCACCACCGGTATTCCGAACCTTCCTTCCATGAGCTCCGCAAGGTCGCATACGGGACCGGTACCCAGGGCGAGGAGTTCCCGGGTGCGGCGGGCCAAGTCCGCGCCTTGCCGCCAAGCTTCCTCCTGCGTCCGGGGACGCCGGTGCTTCGGTCGGTGCGGCGCCCTCCTCCGTGGTGGGACGTCGCCCCCGATCCCCGCGAGCCAGGACGCTAGGCGAAGCTGGGCGTTGTGGATCGACGCCGCCTCGAGCAGATCCAGGACGATCTCGGTGCTTGGGGGCTGGGGCGCCCCCGTGACCTCCCTCCGCCTGTGCGCCAACGACTCGGTCGCCTCCGCGGGTACCTCGTGGCCGATCGTCCAGTAGTCGAACCCCAACGCCCAAGCGATGCGGGTCAGCAGCCACATCGGGATCTTCCGCAGGCCGGACTCCGCCTTCTCGAGGACCTCCGGTCCGACCCCCACCCTGCGAGCGAGATCCCCGGTCGGCACCCCGAAACTTCGCCGTCGATCCGCGAAAACCTCCGCGACCGACGGTCCCGGCCGAGCGATCAGAACAACGGGTTCTTCGGCGAGCCGCGCCATGAGCGGCCAGCCGAATGCCTCGATGCATTCGAACGCCGTCATCTTGCGTCCCTTCGCACCCTCCTTCCAGCGCGCCAGATGGGTTTGACTTCGGACGAAGCGCACGCCGCTCGCCAGGGCTCGGTGCTTCGGCTCCAAGTCTCGGTGCAAGCTGGGGCCGAACACCGCGTCCAGCGCGTCGTTCAAGTCGCCGGTCTCGGCATCGCTCATCGGATCCATTCGATGTCTTCCTTTCCGGCTGGGGCTTTGGGGTATTCCTTCAACTCCTCGTCATACGGAATGTAAGCGACGTCATAACCGCGATCCTTCAAGGCCTGGGCTGCTCCCACCAACTCGTCTTCGCGGTCGGGTCCATATCTTCCCGAGTTGCCATTTATCAGGATGGTGCGCTCGCCGAGGAACCACAGCTCGCCCCCGCAGTGGGCGTCGGCGCCCCCCGTCAGGTTCGTGTGCTTAATCGCGTTCCCCGCCAATCCGAGCGCTTCGGCGAAGGCACATATCTCGGGGGCATATGGTGCGGTGTCGGGCAGGATCACCCAGAGGCGGCGACCCTTGGCGGGGTCCCCGTTCGCAAGCGGCAGGCCCACGATGCAACGGGTGTCCGCCTCGCCGTCGAGATCTCGTCCTCCATTCCCGGGACCGATAACCTCCTTCTGCGCGTGCGTCGGGGCGATCCGCGGTGGCCTCTTGCCGTACTTCCGTCGGAAGGTTCGGAGGGTGTGGGGCATGCGACGGCCTTCGTCAGGTCTTGTCCTTGTTCCCAAGTTCTTGACGGACATGGGTTAACCAAGCCTGCCCGTCCACGCCGCGGTGGGTCGTGATCGTCGACACGACGAAGACCACCATACGGGGCGGGCATTCGGACCGCCGTCGGCGTTCGTTGCATGTCGTCCGGGACCCGCCGGGCACCGGCCGACGGTCCCCGAAGCCGACGCCCCGCGTCGAGGACGCCTCGGAGCGGGTTCGATGCGTCGATGGTGTCCGGGGGTGGACCTCGTTCGTACCGCTCGCGATGCGTCCCCCTCGGACGGGAGCCGAGCCGGGGGCGGCGCTCCGTCGGGTGCACCGAGGACTCAATCGGACCGGACCGGCCCCCGGACGTTCTCGATCGGCAGGACGGCTTCCACCCTGGCTCGGTCGTAGAAGTTGGCCAGGACCTGACCGTTGGGGATGGCGGGGTCCACGCCCTTCTCGTCGAGCAGGCGCTTCATCTTGCAATTGTGCAGGCCGTACGTCCGGCTGAGTTCGACCAAGCTCGCCATCCTCGCGGTGAACGCCTCCACCGACGCCAGGGTGACGAAGCGGCTGGTCCGATGGGTCCTCGCCCCGACGACGGTGGTGGTCCGCAGGTGGCCCCTGGCGGCCAGCGCCGCAGGCGTGCAAAGGTTCACCTGGAGCCGTCCCGCGACGGCGCTGAACCTGAGGTGAGGAACTACCTGGGCCTTGTGGACCCTCTCGATCTCCGCGACGTCGACGAGGAAGGACGGCACCCCGGGGATCGTGGGCCGCCTGCGGGCGCCGGGCAACTTGCGCGCCATGAGGAGCCGGATGATGGCCGCGGACCCGACGTTGGTCAGGCGCGCCGCCTCGGCGATCCCCACGGCTCCCGGCGGGGGCGCCTCGCAGGGTCGGGCTCCCTTCGCGAGGCGAGCCAGGAATGCCTCGAGTTCCTCCGCGCAGAACCTCGACCACGTCCGCTCCGTCCTGACCTTCGGTACGACGGGATGGATGAGGCCGTCGTCGACGAGGCGCTGGAATTGAAGGATGGACAGGCCGAGGTGCGCCGCCGCCTGCGCCTTCGACAGGGCCGCCGCGAGCCGCCCCACGAGCGCGTCGACCCGCTCCACCGGCGCCGCGACCGCGCGGTGCCTGTCGTCGTCCGGGACGTCGGACAGCACGCCGGCCGCGACGAGCTCGCGGCGAAGCCGCCGCGACGTCTGGCGCCCGTCGTGGCACGCCGTCGCGACCGAGTGGACCCTGCGTCGTTCGACCACGACCCCGAGGACGTCGTCGCCGACGTCGACGGGCATCGTGTCGAGGATGTGTTCGCGCAGGAGGTCGCGGACCGGCGCGTAGTCGGGATCGCCGGCGCCCGCCCTCGCCCAGGCGTACAGCTTGCCGAAGACGTCGCGCGACTTGCCGTTCCGGGACCTGCCGGGTTCATGCGTGTCCTGGAGATGGTCGAGCAACGACCGGACCTGCCCGGCTCCTCCAGAGACCAGGTCGAAGCCGGCGGCCGACGCGGCGCGCCAGTCCTCCTCATCCAGCACCCCCACGGCGACCTTGGGGCCGAACAGGGCCACCGCCCCCACCATTTCGCAGGTCCGCGTCGCCGCATGCAGGGGCATGTCGTCCAGCAACGGCGAGGGTCGACGCGGGTCGCGCCCGCGCAATCGATGTCCGAGGTACGTCTCGAAGGCGGACGGTCTGCGCCGTGGAGCCGCCCGCTCCAGAGCGTCGAGATCCTCCAGGGCGGTCGTGAGCCGCTCCACGGACACGTAAGGTCCCCCGCTTCGGACCGGATTGCGCCCTTCCCCCGCCAGGCGCACGAAGCCCACGTCGTGGACGGGGCAGGTCCGGATGCCCCTGACGAACCAACTTCCCCTGACGTACGTCGCGACGTCGGGTTCGAGGCTCGATCCGGCGAGGTCCGCACGCAGGCAGGCGGGGCAGCCGTGGAGCTCCACCCTCCTCAGGTCGCGTCGCTGGAACGTCTGGCCCCGGTACGCGACGCGATCGGGATCCAACCGGACGAAGGCGCGGGGCCGGAGCGTCGCCGCGGGTATGCCCGTGATGTCCGCGACCCTCGCGATCGCCCGGTCGGCCCCGGTGGTCAGGCCGGTCACCGAAATGCCCGCGACGTCGCAGAAGTTCGCGAGGTCGGTCTCGTAGTGGCGCGCGACCCGCGAGACGAACCCTTGCAGCGTCTCGTCGGCGGGGAAGGCGGGGAACTCGAAGGGAAGGGCCATGGTCAGCCCCTCCGGCGCGGTCGGGACGGCTTCGCGCCACGGCTCGCCTTCGCGCCCCCGGCGGCGTTCGGGGCGGAGCCCCCGTCGCCACCGAGGATCGCGGCCACGTCGAGGTCGGCCCAGCGCGCGGTCAAGAAGGGGTTCTCCGTGTTGGCCGCGCCGGTCGACCGGGCCCAATGCGTCGCGAAGTGCTCCAGCGTGAGCGAGCTCGGCGACCGATCTCGCCCGTCCTTGATGCGGAGCGCCCCCACGATCGTGAAGCGCGTCATCTCGATCGCGGTGCCGAACTGGCCGAGGGCGGCGTGCGCCAGGCGGGGCACGACCTGGTTGCGCAGGTTGCGCGGCGTCCCCATGCCGACCTTCTCGGCGAGCCTCGCCACGGTCTTCGCCAGGACCTCGAGCATCCCCCCGTCCAACGGGGCGAAGGCGAAGACGTCGGAGCGCCTCCGGACGTGCGCGTCGCCGCGGAGGAAACCGACGATGGACGGATCGCCGGACAGCACCAGACCGACCTTGTGGCGGGCGTTGATCAAGGCCATCTTCAGCGTGTTCCGGATCTGCCTCGCGGACTTGGCGTTGGCCACCTCCGTGATCGAATGGACCTCGTCGATCCAAAGGAACCGGATCTTCTTGACCCGGATGACGCGCCAGGCGGCGTCCCACGCCACGGGCGCCTTCAGGCCCTTCCGGACCGGGTGCCCGGCGGCGGTCGCGATCTCGGCGCCGAGGTCGGCGAGCGAGCAAGGTGACGGGACCTGGACGAACAGCATGCCCGGCCTGCGGCCGTCGAGCGAGAGGCCGGGGACGCGCCGCGACGCGTGCTCCACCAGGGACGTCTTCCCCGCTCCGGAGGGGGCCGCGAGGATGATGGCCCGCCCGTCCTTACCGGACAGCGTCCCCACCACCATGTCGCGCAGGCTTCCCTCGAACCGCCCGTCGTCCGAGCGCCGGGCGTAGACCTTCAACAAGGTCTCCAGGATGCGTCCATCCTCCTCCAGGTCCTCGACCCGCACGCGCACGGGGCGGTCGCGGGCCACCTTCGGCTCGGGGCCGTACTCAAGCATCGTCGTCCTCCTCGAACTCGACGTATTCGTCGGAAACGGGTCCGTCGTCGCCGTCGCCACCGTCTTCGGCCCGCCCGTCGTCCGGCGGGGATGGGGGCGGGGCGGCCCCGGCCCCGGCCACGGCGTCCGCGGTCCCCGCGCCGTCGCCGACGGGCGAGGTCTCCTCGTCGACCTCGTCGATCCCACCGACGACGACGCCGCCGGTGAACGGCGTCCCCCGGGGGGTGGCGTCGGCCATGACCTCCTCGAGGGTCGGGTGGGTGCCGCGCTCCCACGGCGGCACGTACCGGCTCGCGAGCGCGGCCTCGATGCGGTCGAGTTGCTCCGCGGTGGGCCTGAGGCGGCCGAGCCCGAACTGCTCGACGCCGGCCTCGACGAGTTCCTTGGTCTTGGCGATGGCGTCGAGGACGACGGACTCGCGCACCCTCGCCTTCGCCTTGAACCTGCGTCGGAGGTCCTGGTCGGCGGCGATCTTCACCGCGAGCGAGGTGCCCTGCATCCCGGGATCCCGGCAGACGCAGGTCTCCCATTCACCGTCGATGAGGACGGACACGCATCCGAGGTCCATCGCGTCGACGCGGACCGTCGCGTCCCGTGCGCCGCGCTGGTTGAAGTCGCGCACGAGGGCGGCGGACCTGTAGGTGAGGTCGAGGAACCCGACGCCGTGGGGTCCGGTCCTGCAGATCCGGTCCACGCCCAGGGCGTTGCGCCGGACGGTCGGGCCCGGTTCCGCCCCGATGCCGTGCGTCCCGTCGAGCCGCTCGAAGGCGTCGATCGGGGTCTCCCTCCTCAACCCCCTGTGCGGTCGACAGTGATAGGAGTCCACGACCGAGAGGATCAGGATCTTCCTCAGCACGGTCTCCAGGATCGCGGCCCGTTCCGCGGAATCGTAGTCGCCCCGGTCGACGGGGTTGGAGAAGGTGCGGCCCGGGAGGCGCCCGCCGACGTGGAGCTCCAGGGTCCTGAAGAACCGCTCCACCCGTGGCCTTCCCCGGGGCCTGGCCGCAGGGGGCAGCTTGATGTTCGCGTGCAAGCCGGCCGCAGCCATTTTGAACGCGTCGGACTTGAACCCGGCGCCCCCGTCGGTGACGATCAGTGTGGGCACGCAGCTCATGTCCCAGGCCGTCTGCGCCCCGGCCCATCGCGCGAGGCGCGTCTTGTCCGAGACCACCATCGCGAGGCACGAGACGGCGTTCTCGGCGGTGTTCCCAGTCCGCGAGAGGCTCATGGCGAGCACGATGCGGCTGGCCGTGTCCAGGGCCGTGCAGGCCCAGAGTCGAACCCGCCCGGCGCTCTTCCGCCATTCAGCGTCCAGGCGCTGCCACACCCCGTGCTTCTCCAGCACCGCCTGGACCTGCACCTCCCATTCGTCGATCTCGACGCGCTGGCCGATCCACGTCACGTCGAAGCCGTCCTCGTTCGACTTGAGGTTCTCCACGGAACCGGCGCCGTACCGCGCGGCGTGCACCCTGGCCTTCGGCATCCCCCCGATCGCCTTCGTGAGGACCTTCTTCGACGGACACGCGAAGGGTCGGAGACCCTCGCGCTCGCGCTCGACGTTGGCCGCCCTGACGGCGATCTTGAGGTCGAATAAACATTGGTCGATCGTCGGGCGCTCCATCGAGAGATAGCCGTCGGCCGCCCCGGCGACGAGGCGCTCGAGGCCGGGATCCAGGCGCCGGTGGTGTCCGCTGCTGACGTGGCGACGGTCCCGTAGGGCGAGTGGATCGCGCCCGCCCCGCACGAAGGCCCGCGTCCACCTCAGCAGCCCGTCGCTCGACGGGCGTCTGACGGGTGGGCATTCCGCCTCCGCCGACTCCCGATGGGCGTCCACCCGTTGCTTGGGACCCTCGCCGCCCTCGCCGAGGCGCGCGAGGCGCTCCGCCTCCAACTCGGCCGCGATGACGGCGATGGCCTCCGTCGCCCCGGCGTGGGTGCGGACGGCCCGGCCCGCCTCCACGAGCGCCAGGAATCTCCCGACCCACTCGCGCCGCCGAAGGACTTCGGGCCTCTCGGCTTCCGGCAGGGAGGAGATGTCGTCCAGGGCGGCTCGCGACCTGGCCCTCTCGCGGCCGGGGGCGTGGTGGTCGCGATTGAAGATGTAGTCGTGGCGGCCGGCCTCCTCCGTGAGGCGGGCGTCGTCGAACGTCTCAAGGATCCCGGGCTCGCGGAAGCGCTCGAAGGTGTGGGCGCGGCCGTGCGACTCCCGCCATCGATACTCGATGCCCCTGACGACCAATCGGTCGTCCGCCCCGAACCTGTGGTGGCGGGGTTTGCGGGGCCTCCCAGCGGTCACGGTCGCGTCTCGCGCGGCGCGACGACGGTCTCGGGCGCGATCCTCCCGTCGGTGAGGCGCTCCAGCGCGCCCGCGCCGATGAGCCTGGCCGCCGCCCGCATCCCCTCGCCGCGGAGCCCGCTCGCCACGCAGGTCTCGGCGATGGTCGCGCCTCCGACCGGCAGCGCGGCGAGGAAGCGTCGGTCGTTGTCGGGGCTGGGATGCCGCCGCGAGGAGGAGATGAGGTCGGCGTCGTGGAGGACGTCCGGCGGCACCTGCAGCTCCGTGACCAGCGTCGCGGCGTCCGCGACGCCGACCGCGAGCTGCGAGGCGATGAGGTCCACCAGCTCGCGCGTCCCCTCGCGGTCGGCGATCTCGGAGGGTTTCACCTCGACGAGGATGCGCCGGCCATCGGTCGTCTCGAGCAGCAGGTCGAACGTGTGGCTCATGGGCCGGCCCTCCGCGACGTACCTGACGGCGGTCGGCTGCTCCCACACGTTGCGGACCCAGGTGCAGGCCAGCAGCGCCAGCATCACGGCGTATTCCAGGAAGGACTCCGCCAGCAGCTTGCGGAGGTCGGGCCCGACGACGGTGCCGCGACCCGAGCCCTTGGACGGAGCGCCGGGGATCCGCGTGGCCGTGGACGGGCGGAGGACGCGGCGCGAGAAGTCGTGCCGCGTCGGCGAGGCGCCGTGATCGCGCGGGGGCGCGGTCCCGCCGCGGGCGGAGGTCCGCCGGCGACGATCCGCGCCGGGACGCCCGGGCTCGCGCCGGGGCGTGGCGCGGCGCGGCGACGTCCGGCGCCCCTCGGCGTCGCCGCCGCACCCGGCGTCCTCCGACACTTCGCCCCGAGGGCCGTCCCGGCGGCCGGCGGCGCTCACGGCCGCTTCCCGCGGGCCGTCCGTCCGCGGGGATCGTGCGGCCGGGGGCGGGCTCGCCGCGGGTGCGGCGCTCCGCCCGGGACGAGCCCCTCCGGCGGCCGGCGCATCGGCCCCGACGCGTCGAGGTCGTCGAACCCGAGGCCGCGCGATCGGGCGACCATGAGCGCGGCCCTGATCGTCGCCGGCCCGGCGAGATCGTGCATGGCGGCCACGGCCGCGTCGAAATCCATCGTCATTCCGGTCCTCCTTCGTCGTTCGATCGATCGTGCGTCGCCCCACGCACCGACACCGCTCCGGGGCGATCCCCGCCTCGTCCCGGCGGACCTCGCGCGGACGGGTGCCCGGCGGAGCGCGGGCCCCGATCGCCCACCGGCCGGTCGGTCCGGGCCATGGCGCCGGACGCCGTCAAACCCCGTCCCCGTCTTCGACGGGCGTCGGCTCCACGGTCCGCTCCGGCGCGACCGACCAGCCGTCGCGCATGCGGACGAGGCCGTCGGCGATCAGGCGCACGACGGCGGGAAGGCCGTCGTCGCCCAGCCCGGACGCGAGGACGGCCTCGGCGATCATCATGGGTCGGGTGATCGTCCCGCGCATGTGGACGACCGCGGGATCGTCCGCGGCCGGACCGTTCGCCAGGACGGCCGCGACCATCTCCGCCCGGCGCGAGGGGGACCACATCGGGGCGGCGACCTCGCCGAGGCTCCGCCACTGGTCGAACTGGACGGGGTCGGCTGCGTCCGGTCGACCGATGGGACGTCCCGCACCGCTCGGGATCGCCGACGCACCCGCGACGGCGTCCGTCCCGATCCGCTCGGCGGCCGCCCGCCCCCGCTCCTCGACGAAGGACCGCGGGAACGATGCACGGGTGTGGGTCCCGTCGGGCAGCGGCGGCTTCGATGCGAATGCCGCGCGCCGCCGCTGGGCCGCCCTCGCCTGCCCTTCCCTGCGCCGCGCCGCCAGCGCCAACGCGCGCGAGTCGCCGTCGAACAGCGCCGTCACCGTGGTGACGAAGGCTGCCGCCCGGCGCCTGGGATGGGCGGCGACCTGCGGGCGGGGCACCTCGCGCTGCGGGGGGGGCACCTCGCGCCGCGCGCGGGGCCGAGGCTCGGTCCGACCGACGGACGGCTCGACGACATCGCCGTCCGCGGCCCGCCGGATCGTGCGTGGGGCGGCGGCGCCGACCCGGATGGTCCCGTCGCTCAACCCGCCCTCCCCGACCCCACGGTGTCCGCGGCCGCTCGCGCGGCCGGCGGCGGCACGAGGCCGTGCAGCGCCCGATCCCGCGCCAGCGCGGCCGCGAGCACGTCGCGCAGCAGGTCCCCGGGACCCCCTTGGTGGCGCGAGAAGATCCGCTCGCGACGGGGTACGTCCGCCGGCGTCGCCGCGGGCTCGTCGGCGATGGCCCAGAGCGCGTAGCGGCATCCACCACGGATCTGGCGCACCATGTCCGGGTCGACGCCGATGCCGAGGCCGAGCCTGTCGCGCATGTCCAGCAAGCGGTCGGCGCGAGCGTAGTCGTCGTCGATGGTTCGCGGGGCGAGCATCGCCGCGAGGGCGGACCGATCCGTCGCGGGGAGGCCGACGGCGACCGCGTCGTCGCGCCAGAAGTCGGGCGGGGCGCCGTCCAAGGTGGTCGGGCCGCTCGACGTCCGGGCACCGCGGGCCGGCGGGAAGCCGAACAATATCGGGCGAGGCCGACCCTTGGTCGTGATGCGGCCGTTCTGGTCGAAGATGTCCATGGTCGTCGTCCTCATCTGAGGGGTTGAATCGTCCGCGCGGCGGCTGGACGGGTGGGTCGTCGTCGCGCCGGTGGGAAAATCGTCCCGGTCGGATGCGACCGGGACGACGTCTCAGCTCCCGCCGATGCGGGGCGGCATGCGATCGCGCCGGTACGTCCCGGCCGCGCGGTCGCGCCGACCGAGCGGCGGGCGCCTCGTCGTTGCACGCGATCCGACCCCAGCCGCCGGTCGCTCCTCGCCCGGGGTCGTTCCCCTCCCCCGCCGGTCGATCCGGGGGTGGCGCACGCCCGGAACCCGTGGCGTCGAATGCCATCTCCACATCCGGAGGACGTCGTCGTACAAGATCTTCGCGATCAGGTTGTTTAAGTCGGTCGACGTCGGGGCGCGGCTGAGGTCTCGGTTCCGCTCGAGGCTCGCGATCGCCCGGTGCGTCGCGGAGGTGTGGGCCGCGGCGGCCCTGAACCGGGCCGGCTGGCTGGGGCGCGTCACCAGGGGAGCCGGCGTCGAGGGCTCCGGGGGCGGCCCGGGCTGGAACGCCTCCGCGGAATCGGCGGCGAGCACCGGTGCGGGCACCTTGCCGAGCATCAGGATCGCCCGGATCGTCGCGGGTCCGGGCCGGCCGGCGTCGGTGATCGAGGCGGTTCCGTGTGCCATGTATCTTCCTCCATTCGAGTACGGTGAGGCGCGGCCGTTCCCGACCGGGGGCGCCCTCGCCCCATCGCCCGGTTGACGGGGTGAGCGGTGCGATTTGGAAAGCCGCGCTCGAAAAAGATTCACCTCCGCGCGACGTCGTGCGACCGCATGGGGATGGACGCCGGGGTCCAGCACGGCCCGGTCGTGGGCCCCCGTATCGACCCCCGCTCCTTCGGGCGTGCCCGCGATGGCGTCGGCGCGCGCGAAGGGCCCCGTCCAAGTGTGGTTCGATCCGACGAGCATCGTCGCCGGCTGCCCGGCGACTCGCGCCCGCCGCCCGTAGCGTGAGGACCAGCCGGCCCGTGGTCCGGGATCGGACGTGGCCCTTCAGAGAGTCTCCGACCCATGCTCGCGATCCCACTCGGCGGCCGACGAGATCGCGGATCCGGGGGCACCCGACGCGAGACGGCTATATAATCATCTAAATGAGTTATCATAACTCTCACGATTTGCAATTGCGGCTCCGTGAGATTCACCGTGGACGCGACGGACGACCGGACCTTGGGTCCCTGACGTGCAGGGGTCCTACGGGCGAGACCGCTCCGTCGGGTGGATCCGATGTGATGGAGGGACGACGTGGGCATGCCGGCGACTGCGCGTCCCGTTCACGACGCGCCCGGTCTCGTCCACTGGACGCGCTCGACGCCGGGGCGGTCGCGGGCGTACCCTCAGAAGCTCGCCGGGGTGGGTGCGTCGTGTGGCGGACGTCGTGGATCCGAGGACCGGCGTCCTCAGGCGGATCCCGGATCGGAGCCGCGGTCGGCCGCGGGTTCGCCGCACCCGGAAGCCGATCCGGGCGACGTACGGCCGGTTCGGAGGTCGAAGGAAGGACGTCGACGCGACGTGGGTATGCGTCGATGCGGGCGCGACCCGTGCGATCGCCGCCGCCGTGACGGCCGTGCGCGCGAACGTCCTTCCGCAGGGGCGAGTGGCCTGACCACGGATTTCCACGAGGGGACCGGCCGGGGCGACTTCGCTCCCGGCGTCACTCCGCCGTGTTCACCCCGACCCCGCGCGTGCACGCGCCCGGACGCGGCGGCTCCGACGCGATCAGGCCCGACGGACGACTTGCAGGAGACCTTCGAGCTTCGCGAGGTGGGGCGATGCGGCGCTGTCGCGCCGGCCATACCTCGATGCCCTGTACAAGCGGACGTGTTCGCTTGCGCGGGTGACGGCGACGCGGAAGATCTCGTCCTCCGCATCATGCTCCCCGACGACCCGTCCGAGCTTCCTCATCCCCCCAATGTGGACGGCGCGGAACTCCATGCCCCGGCTCGCGGGCATCGTCATCGCGCGGACGGCGTCGATGTCCGCGGTGGACAGGGTCACGTGGCGATGGAGGCGCGGCCGATCGAACGCGTTCTGGTTGTCGATGCGGTCGAGCAGCGACGGGAGGTCGCCACTTCCCAGCGCCTCGCCCTCCTCGCAGACGACCAGGACCTGGTAGGCGGCGACCAGCCCCAATCGGTCCTCGAGCGAGGCGTCCGGGCGCAACGCCTGCGCCAGCGTGCCGGGGCGGTCGAGGATCCACGCCACGAGCGCCTTGTGGCCGGTCCGGGAGGCCAGGGCGACGAGGTCCGTCGCCAGCCGCGCCAAGCCCTCGGCCGCATCCCTCCCGAGGTCCGGAAGATCCCGGAGCGATGCCAGGATGCGTCGGGGGGTCGACCCTTTTTGTGAGGCGCACGCGAGGACGAGTCCCGCGTCGCGCGCGGGCACGCCGTAGGGCGGGGACGCCGCGAGCGCGAGGAATTCTTCGACGGTCGGATGATGATCGGCCGCGAGGGCCAACACGGCCTTCAAGGCGAGCACGTCGTGGCGGAGCCGAACGTCCCCGAGGGTGAGGACGGGCACTCCCAAGGCGGCGAGGGCGCCCGTGAGATTGTCCAGCATCTTGTGCGACCTGGCCAGCAAGGCTTGTTCCCGCAAGGGGACGCCCGCCGCACGCAGTTCCTCGATCCCGTCCCGGATCGCCTCGGCCTCCGAAGCGAAGTCGGGCGTCACCGTGAGCCGCCCACCGGTGGCGCATCCCCGTCGCCGTCCGCTTGGCCCGTCGAGCGCCTCGTGCAATGCGAGGACGCCGCCGTTCCGCGCCCTGTACCGGCGTTCGAGGCGCAACGTGCGTCCCCCGAAACGCCGTTCGAAGTCCACCACGCCATCCGCCCCGGCTCCCCTGTGGCGGTCGACGGCCTGCCCGGCGTCGCCGGTCGCCCATAGGCCGGGACCTCCCTCGCAGAGTACGCGGAGCAGCTCCAGCCCGGCCGGCGGGACGTCCTGCAGGTCGTCGACGAGGACGTGTCGATGTCGGTGACGAAGCTCGGCGACGAGGACCTCGTCCTCCGCCAGCACTCGGACCGCCATGGCCAGCACGTCGCCCGCGTAGACGGCGTTGCGGCGGGCGAGTTCCCGGGCGAACTCCGCCTCGACGCCGTTTTCCGTCGAACCTTCGATGCGACCGGCCGCGAGGTCCCGCAGGACGCGCGCCGGCGACTCCGTCGGGAGGTCGGCCAGGATCCCGATGGCTTCGGTCCGGTCGGCCACGCGGACGCGTCCGTCACGCTTGATCCGGTCCGGCCATCTGACGACGATGTCGTGCGCGAACTCGACCAGGGTGCACGCCGCGACCTGGCCCACCATCGCCGGGTCGTGCGCCGCGACGTGCTCCTCGAGCGCCTCGGCCGCCCACGGCGTCGAGGCGATGGCGAGGATCGTGGCGGGCGTGTCCCCCGCCCGCGTCGACGACGGGGGGCTCCCCCTGGTCCGGTCCACGAGTTCGAGCAGACGCTCCGCCACGACCGTGGACTTCCCCGTTCCCGCGGCGCCAATGACGAGCAACGGCCCATCCGACCAAGACGCGCACTCGCGCTGCCGGGCGTCGAGGTCGACCCGTCGCCATGCCCGCGGCGGGCGATCGTCGGGGGGGAGCAGCGCATGGGTCGCCTGACGGACGACGATGCTCTCGGGAAGCCGCAGTCCGGTCGCGATGTCGGTCACGCCCATGCCGGCCGCGAGAAGTCCGCGGACCTTCGTGGACGGACAGAGCACCTCGTCCGCGAACAAGATCGCCTGGATCTCGACCCTCTGCCTCGTCGAGTAGCCGTTCATCAGCAAGCCGCCGTCCGCTCCCCGTCGCGACCGGCCGACGCCCAGCCTGGGATCGCGGTGCATCACGGCGTGGCCGACCTCGTGAGCGATCTCGACGGGGCGTTCCGGCTCGGGCACGATGACGGACACGCCCACGGTCTTGCCGAAGAGGAAGGCGCGGTCCGGCAGGCTCGGGCTCGGCTTGTAAGTGGCGAGCGTCAGGCCGTGGCCCGCCAACAAGCCGTCCGCGACCGCATGGGGCGTGTCCCCTGCCAAGAGTCGCGACGAGGCGTCCCTCGCACGCCTCGCGATCCAACGCACCGCGCGCCACCTGTCCATCGACCCCGCCTACGCCGCGCCCGGCCCGTCCCGGATCCGTCCCAACGCTGCGGTCCAGCCTGGCAGCCACGGGTGAACCCCAGGTTTCCGCCACGGTCGACGTCAAGGGTCGCGGAGCCAGTACTCCTTCCGCGCGTCCGACATGTCGCCGGCGAGGACGAGGTCGTCGCAGGTCGGGAGATCGACCACGGTCTCCCCCTTGCTGGCGTGCCAGGCGCGCGGTCGGAGCCGGGATGCGTTGGCCGCGGCGACGATGCCGATCGGATCGACCGCGAGTCCATCCGCAAGGTCGTGGACGATCTGAGTGGGGACGGCGCCCTTGAACCGACCGGCCTCGAGTTGCAGCAGCACGGAGACGTCGATGTCCATCGTCCGGGCGAGTTCGTCCATGGTGGTCCCCGCCCCTTCCAGCAGATCGGTCAGGTCCGGGTCGCCCTCCCGCGGTCTCAGCACACGCATCACGTCGATGGGCGCTCCTGCGGGATCCTTCGTCCGCTTACGTCGGGTCGGGGCATCGTCGAGCCCCTCGTCCACGAACGCCATGAAGGCGTCCAGCTTGGCGTCGACGTGCCCGCGGATGCCGACGGCGTGCTCCACGTGCCGCCCGCACCATTCGTCCACGTCGGAACGGGTCGGGACGGGGCACTCCCGATCGAATGCGCGCAGGATCTCCTCCAGCGTCGCCTGAGCTGCTTCGGTCATTGATGTCTCCAGGTCGTTGTTGATCACAGGCTCTTGTACTTCGCGACGAATCTGTAGAAGGTGTTTCTGACGGTCTTTTTCGTCACGTTCAGGGACTTCGCCAGGGAAGTTATCGTCTCCCTCGCGAAAATGCCTTCCACCACCACTTTCTCCGTTGGGGTTCCCAATCTCCCGACCGCGTGCAGGATGTCGAACGCTTTCCTCCTCCTGAGCTCATCCTCGCTCCCACCCGGGGACGTCGCCCACTTGGTCACCCCCGAGCCTGCGATCGTGGCCTTGTCCTGCCTGTTCAGGGCCGATCCCACTTCGTCTATGATCAACCACTTGAGCTTGTAATTGAACCTCTGCCTGAGGATCCGCGCGAGCGCACCGCGCTTCCCGACCAGCGCCATCTTCAATGCGGTCTCCACGTTGCTGGTCATGACCGACCCGCACTCCGAGTAGAGTGCCTTTCCGGCCTTCTTCCGGGTCCTTTGCTCCACGATCTCGAACAGCCTCTCCTCGACCATCTCATAGGCCTCGGAGGCCATGCTCTCCGCGTGATCCATCAGACCGGAGAACAGGATCGACGGGTCGATGTCTCGCCATTGACCTCCGGAGATCAGGGATCGCCACTCGTCCTCGCCCATCGGCGGCGGTGCCGTCTCCGCCTCGCCGTCGTCCGCCTCGTCCAGTTCGTGGGGATCCTCGGTCGCCCTCTCGTCCATTCTCCGGTCCTTCCCAGCGATCTCGGCGCCGTCCCGGTGGATCGGTCGCACGACGCGAGCCTGGATCGAAGGGATTGTTGATGGCCTAACGGCGGATGTCCCGACCGATCGCCGGAGCGCGACGCATGAACGTGCGCGGGGGAACGACGTGCGTCGGTGCCGTCCCTCGACGGGGGTTCGCATCGGAGCGGCGCGGCCCGTGGACCGCGGCGGGTCGCCCGCGCGGCGCTCGCGCACGCGTCAGGGCCCTCCAGGGTCGATCGAGCCGTGGTTCCAATGGTGACCTGCCATCCCAGGCGTCTCGACACCGCCGTCCGGCGGCACATCGGGATGTGGTCGTCCAAGACGCGCGACATCGAGGGCGTGCACCCGCTCCAGCTCGGCGGCGACCGCCGCAAGGACTGGCGGCAGCGCCGCTCCGACCTGCGGGTGGAGAACCCGCCCGTCTTTTACCCCCGTGGGATGGTCGAGCAGATGGCGACGGTCGCGAGCTGGCTGTCCCTCGCCGCCCGTTACCGGCGCATAATGAATCGCGTGGTGGCCGACGTGCGCACCGCGCACTACACGGACGAGGTGCTGCGAGTGACGATCCGGCGGGCCGACGAGCAGGCGGGCTCCGTGCAGGCCTTCGCCGACGTCATGCCGGCGACCCACGCAGCCCTGGCGCGGAAGGTCGTCGTTGCTGGGTGATCCGATGGCCAGCCGGGGCGAGCGGCGTGCCGAGCCGAAGTGGCGGCGGTCATCTGGGTGCCGGCCGGACGCAGGCGCGGGACGGGCGCCCGGGAACCGTGAACCACTGCGTCGTCGGCCACTCCGGATCACCGCTCAGAAGAGCGACAGAAAGCCGAGCAAGTCCCAATGCATCGCCGCGTTCCCGGCGCCGAGGGAGGCGCCCGGACCACCGGCCTTCATGAGACTGGCCGCCGCTCCGAGTACCGTCGGGAACGAGCAGCCGAGGAGGAGCGCCAACCACATGGTCGGTGTTCCCCTGTAAGGGTAGATCGCGGCCACGAGCGCCCCGAGCAATCCGTAGAGGAGGACCACGACTGCCCACTCCCACCTGAACACGAAGGCGACGTTGGGCAGTTCATTGTACATCTTGATGATCGTGGGCGCGAAGCTGCCGACGAAACCGACGGCCCCGAGCTGCAGGCGGGTCGCCGGGCGCAGCGAACGCTTCTCATGACCTGAGCGCCCAGTGGTGCCGCGGGTCCCCGATGTAGACGAAGGGTGACCAGAGGGCCGGGTGCCCGAAGCGAGCGGCTGCGGCGAGGCGTCCGAGGCGGAGGGCCTCGGCCGGGTCGGCGCCCCCGAGCGCGGCTGCGAAGGTTCGCTCGATGACGATCTGGGTGACATTCGTCCTCACCTCCCATTGCGTGACCACGATCGACCTCGCGCCGGCGTCGATCAACGATTGCGCGAGGCCCGAGAAGCCGTTCCGGCCCGGGGTGCCGTCGGATGCCGCGGTGTCGCACGCCGAGAGCACGACCAGGTCCGCATCCAGTCTGAGGGTTGAGATCTCCGACGCCGTGAGAGGATCGAAGGTTTCCGGGTCGCCTTCCGGGGGCGTCAGCACGAGTAGGGGTTCGGGTGTGTTCGGATCGACGTCGGCGGCCAAGCCATGCGTGGCGAAGAGGATGACGCGGGATCTTTCGAGCGACCTCGCCTTGAGGATCTCGGATCGGCGCGCACCGAGGCCCGCGTGGAACTGCGCGAGGTCGCCGCCGAGTTGCGACAGCACGTGCCGGCCGAAAGTGGCCGTCTCGGGTACTGGTTGCAGATGGACGCCGCCGAGCCATCGACCCAATCTCCACTGCGTCCTCGCGAACCAGTCCTGCGCCGCGGCGAGGTGACCGGCGATGGAGCTGGTGGCGCGGACGTCGTCCGCCATGATCGGATCGGCCACGACCGCCACGGGAAACGGGGCGGACGAGGTCGCCGCATCCGATCGGAGCTCGAGAAGGGTCGACAGGCCGGGAAGGTAGGCGACGCGTTTGGACAACCCCGGCCAAAGCTCCGGATGCCGACCCACGTCCGCCACGTCGATGGGCGTGGCCTGCGCGAGTGGGATGGCCTCGAACGGGATGTCGCTGAGCGCCCCGTGTGCGATGACGACCAGACCGCCCTTCGCCACGTCCTGGCCGAGCAGGTCCAAGGTGAAGGGTCGCACGGCGCCCAGCGCCGAAGCGTCCACCAAAGCGTAGTTCGCGGGAGCGGGCGAGCCGTCCGCATTCGGTGGAAAGTCGAGGGCCGCCCTCATCCTGGCTATGGCGTGCAGCACCTCGACGTTGGAGGTCGGGGATGAGGCGAGGCGTGCACCGGTGCGCGTTATGACGAGGGCGTGCACCGAATAACGCGTCGGGAGGAGGTCCAGGACGACTTCGTCGTCCGTGAGTCTATCCTGCACGGCGCGCAGCAGAGCCTCGCCGGATTGAGGGGCGCCGGTCGCCGGCAGGGTCGTCGCGAGCACGGCCGACGCCTCCGAAGCCCTCACCGCGGCGGACGCGCTTCGCGCCCTCGCTTCCTCCAACTCCCTCAACGTGCCCTTAAGTTGGCCTCCGACGATGGCGTTCAATTGGCGTGATGCATGGTCTGCGTCCGACGTGGCGGCGGCCCAGGTCTCGAACGCGGCGGACTGCGCCGGCGTGGAGGCGCGCCGGCGCAACCGCGCCACCTCGAAACTGCGGGCGAACGGGTCGACTGCTTCGAGTGCGGAGAACATCCCCACCGCGGCGCTCAATCGCGCCCGTTCCTCCATCCCACGTTCGGAGGCGTACCAATCGAGAGTCTGGAAATAGGCCGAGAGGAACAGATCCCGGACGTCGTGGCTGAGCGTGCCCAGCGCCCCGGGCGCAGCGGGATCATCGAGACCGACCGCGTGGACCAGCATCTCGAGGTTGCGATCGTCCTTTCCCATGAGGCGCCGCACCAACGCCAGGCGCGCCGCCGCCCGTACCGTGAGATCGGTCCCGGGACCGGTGGAACCGAGTCCGGCGTCGAGCGCGCCTTCCAGGATCGGCTCGTCGTGGGACCACGGGCGTCTCCCGAACCAGTAGGCCTCGCCCATCCTGAGCAAGGCGCTCCCCACCACGGACGACTTGGAAGCGGGTCCGAACACCTGCGAGACGGCGGACGGCAGTTCGATGGGCAGGACGAGCGGATCCGCCTTGTCCCGCTGGCCGGCGTCGGCTTTGGCATGGGGTATGACGTGGCCGGCCGCGATCAAGCTCGCGGACGCGTGCCCCTCACCAGCTTCGGCCTCGGCGAAGCCGACGTAGGCCGACATGTCTCCTGTGGTCACCTCTTCCGGATCGTCCAACAGATCCAGGGCGACCAGCCGTCGCCAGTAGGTGTCCGCCCGATCGGGGTCGCCCGCGGCGACGTACAGCTCTGCCAGGCGATGTATCGATTGCCGGTACAGCGCACTGGGGAAGCCACGGGTCGCGCCGTCGTCCGCCGGCAGAGTGCTCGACAGCGCCAGGGCTTGGCGCGCGTAGTATATGGCGTGGCCGAGATCTCCACGCCGGGAGGCGAGGGAGCCCGCCTCCATCAACGCGTCGACGAGGAACGTCGAGGGCGTCGCGTCAAACGCCTCCAGTCCTCGCACGGCCTCCTCGGCCGCCTTGCCGGCGTCGTCGAGCCGTCCCAGGCGCGCGAGGGGCTCGGCCATCATGGCACCGGCTCGGAAGGTCTCCATGGAAACGGCGCCGTACCGCGCAAGCGCCAAGTGACGTTCCGCGGTGCGCAGCCGCAGGCTCCGAGCGAACTCACCCCTGGCCTCCGCTTGCATCGCGAGCACGGAAGCGTTCATCTCGACCATGGCCGCCATGAGGCCGTCGGCCTTCGACGCATATTTGGAGTAAAACCAACCGATCGCCTCCCCGTCGGCCTCCAGACCTGGACCCGGCGCTCCATCCCACTCCCTGTCGATCTCGTTCGGCGTGGCGGTTCCAGGGGGAGGCAAGTTCAGTCGAAGCCGCCCGGCCATCTGGCGAGGGGCGAAATCGAGGTAGAGGCGCAGCCCGTCCGGGACATGACCGGTCAGGACGCTTCGTCCGTCCACCAGGACCTGGAACTCAGTTCCCCCCTCGACGACCGCCGCCACCCTTCCCAAGTCGGGCACGACGAGTTCCGTCGGAGCATCGAGGCGTGACGTCGCCTCCGTGTAGGGCGACGTCGCCAGCGGCTCCGTGCCAAGTCGGAAGCGCTCGTCGGAGGGATCGTGCAGCACGATGGCGTCCTCCGGGCCATCCAACGCTCGGAGGACGACGTGGCTGTCGGGGAGGCGGGTCGGCCCCGCGACCTCGATCCGCCTTTCGACGGTGAGGCGGAAGAAGGCTGGCGCGAACGGATCCCTGGGGACGGGTGCCGTCAGCGCGACGCCGGCTGGGTCCATGAAGGACCCCAGAGGTTCGCCCGAGTCCGGATCGCCGAGGCGAATGATCTCGACCGTCTCACCCCATCGCAGGAGCAGTCGATCCCCTTCGTACAGGGTCGCGCCGAACACCTGTCGCCCGTCCTCCGCCCGTACCTTGACGATGGACCAGCGGTGCGCCGCGAACGTCGGCGACCCCGTCGGCAGACCACGCGAATACGTTGTGACCTTCCCGCTGCTGGGGAGGCGACCGGGGAGCAAGGCCGCCACGATGCCACCGAGTTCCGACTCCTCCTTCCGCCAACGATCGGCTCCTTGGAGACGGAGAAGCGCGAGTTGCGCCCTCGCTGATCCCCGTTCCGCCGCGAAGGAATACAGGCCGGTCGCTCGTTCGTCCGTCAGGCCTGGCATCCCGAACTCGTGCAGCACGGCGAGGCGCTCCGCGGCGGGCGCGCTCCCGCGTGCGCTAGCCTCCTCCAAGAGTTGTGTCCCTTGCTCGAACTCCGCATCGTCGCGTGCGTGGAACGCCGACAAGGTGCCGAGCGCGACGACCGCGGGGAGATAACCCTGACCAGCGGAGGCGAGGAGGAGGGTACGCGCCCTCTCGACGTCCCGATGCAGCGACAGTTGCTCATTGAGTCGCCGCTCCTCTTCGAGGAGATGCGTTCGCGCCCGGCCCGTTGCCTCCGGATCGGCTCCGGGGTCGCCCGTCGCCCTGAAAACCTCGTCGGCCTCCTGCTTGACGCGGGCGAACAGGGGCATGGTCACCTTCGGTGGATAGTTCCAGCCATCCTTCATCAGCATCGCCAAGGCGACCTCGGCTTCCGCCGAGCCCGACGCGACGGCCCGCTCCAGGAGTTCGACGGCGCGCCCCTGATCCAGGTCGGGGGTCCGGGCACTCGCCATGCCGGCCAACTCGATCAAGGCGGCGGCGCTGCCCGCCCCGGCGGCCCGCTCCAGGTGGTCGCGGCCCGACCGTCGTTCGGCGTCGTTCCGCGCTGTCGACAGCAACGCCGCCCCGAGTCGGGCTTCGATCGGTGCGCCCTCGGAGCGTATGCGATCCTCGAGTCCCACGACGGCCTTACGACGCTCCTCGGGATCGGCGCTGTCGTGTAGCGTCGCCAGGTCGAGCCCTTGCTCCGCGGCGCTCGCCACGGAGCTTCCCAAACCACGGTAGATGTCGATCGCTTCCTTGCTCCCCGGCTGGCCACCCATGTCCGCGAGTAGGTCCGCCAGGAGGAGACGGCCGTCGTCATGGCCACGCATCGAGGGCCGACGCAGGACTGCGATGGCTTCCGTGTAGTCACCGGCGAGCGTCAGGTAAGTCGCGCGTGCGAAGGATGCGCGCGGATCCTCGGGGTCGTCGACGCAGGTGGCGAGCGACGCCGCGACGGCCGGACGCCCGATGGGGAACCGCAGGAGCCGCATGGCATCGGCGGAGCGCGTGGGCGCTGGCTCGCAGGTGGCCCGGGCTCCTTGGCAGCCTACGATCTGCGACATGACCAGGGCGAACGCGAGGAGGACGCTCCGCATGTCGTTCCCTCGTTCGCGATTGCTCGGTGGCGCGCGTCGTCACCGCAATTTGAGCATCCGATGCTACCCGCGGTCAACTTTGCCGACAAGGACCCTCACTTGTTCCTCACGCGCCGTCGTCGTAGGTTTTCGCGCGCAGGCGCGCCGTCCAAGCCGTCGCGTCGCCGTCCCGCGCGGATCGCGTTCGTGGATCATCCAGGATCAGGGCCGCGGCCTCGTCGGCTGCGTCGTGCGCGTCATGGAATGTCCTCCCTCCCCCCGCGACGCGGCGCGAACAGGGCGTCGATCCGCCAACCGGGGCAAACGCCGGGACCCATCCTGTCGAGCCCGCTCGATCCCTCGCGCGTCCGGGACGGATCAGGTCTCCCGCCGCAAGGCCCATCACGCGTGCACCTTCCCGTCCTGCTTCAACGATGCGGGCACACATGGGCGGGCGTCAGAAGGCGAGGACGATCACGGAAACATTGTCCCTTCCCCCCGCGGCGAGGGCCGCCTCGACGAGATCCGTCGCCGGGCGATCCGAACCCGACCGCAGGAGGGCCGCTATATGCCCGTCGTCCACGAGATCCGTCAGACCGTCGGAACAGAGGAGCACGACGTCACCCCGGCCCAGCGTCGTCGACGAGAGATGGGGCTTGAGGCGTCTCCGGTCGTAGGTGCCGCCCAACGATTGGGTCACGGCGTGGCTTCTGCCGCCCCTCGCTCCGCCGACCTCGGGAACGTGGTCGCGGCTGACCATCTCGAGGCGGCCATCGCGCAGGAGGTACCCCCGGCTGTCCCCGACGTTGAAGAACGTGCACTCCCGCGCGCTCATGAGGAGGCCGACGATGGTCGTGCCCATGGCCGGCCGGCCCCCGGGGACGAACATCGCCGCATGGACCCGCTCGTTCGCTCGTTCGATCGCCGGTTCGAGGCCGGGCGTATCGGGGATGCCCGGCAGGAGGTCCGCCAGCGCCTGGAGTGCGACGCCGCTGGCGACCTCGCCGGCGCCGTGCCCGCCCATCCCGTCCGCGATCAAGGCCCAGCCACACGTGCGATCGATTTCCCCCGACCATGTCTCATCCTGGCCCGTGCTGCGCCAGCGGGAGGTGCCGCAGCGATCCTCGTTCTTCGCCCGGACGTATCCGATGTGGGTCGCGGCCCATGCCCGAACGTCGTCAGGCATCGGTGATCGGATGGCAGGCCGCGACCGCCATCTCCCTGATCCGTTCGACGTTCGGCGGATGGCGCGTCACGAGACCGTCGACGCGCGAGAAGCTCGACCGGCGCGCGACGTCCCCGAGGAATGGCCTGTTCGACACGACGGCGAGGTCGTCGTCGCGGATGAGGAAGAAGAAATCGCCCCGCCGCGTCTGGGTGAGCTGCATGCGACCCTTGTGGGACCACTTCGACAATTCGGACGCCGGGTCGTATTGCCCTCCCCGGGGCTCGGTGCGGGGTGCCAGGTATGAGGCGACGTGCAACGGGATCCGCCCGGTCAAGAGGCGGTCGAGGTCCCGCATGAGATGGGGGGTCAGCATGCTCGGCTGCAGCCCGGCGCTGGTGATGGTGAGAGAACGGGTGGCGCCGGCGATGGCTTCCGCGAGCAGTTCGCTTTGTTCGTAGCAGGCGAGCGGGCGCAACTCGAAGGCGTCGAGGTCGCGCCGGGCCGCAGACAGCCTCCCCTTGGCGACCGACAACGCCTGAGACACCGCGGGGCTCGGCCGCCCGGAACGGCTCGCCTCGACCGCGAGTTCGACGGATCGAAGCTGCGTCGACGCCTCGGCCTCCTCCTTCCGCCTGGCGGCGAGGCGTGGTCCGTCCGGAAGCGACGCCGTCAGCGCTCCACCGAAGAACCGTCCCAAGCTCCTCATCGAACCGCTTTCCTGAACCGCGCGGACGAAACCCATCTTACGTGGTCCACCGTGTTCGGCGAACGAGCGCTCATGGGCGTCCGACAGCCTCCCATCCAACGCGAACGCGACCTGGACCTCGTTTCCACGGTCGGCCGCGAAGATCAGCGCGACGGCCTCACGGAACAGGTTGCCGCGGCGCACCACGCGCTTGAGGGCCAGCACGGTGCGTTTGAAGTCCTCCCCGCTTTGTCGACGGATCGCCTTGGTGACCTCGGGGATCGCGAGGTCGTGCAGGGCCGGCGTGGTGGCCGGATACGGCCTGATCTCGACCGCCCCGAAAAGTCTGAGGTCGGCGGCCCTCACGACGTTCTCCCCGGCGAGTCTGATGGGCATGCGGCGGATGGCGTCGTAATCGACGACGAGCATCTCCTCCTGCACGATCTCCCGCGACTCCTCGTCCAACCTCTCCATGCCCAGGGAAGATAGGCGGAAGCCGTTCGAGCCCTGCCCGGCCGAGGAGCGGACGGAGAGCCCGTCGAACACCAGCGCGTCCACGGCGCCACGGACGATGTCCTCCCGAAGCCCGAGCATCCTCGCCACCGCCGGTTCCGAGTCCTCCCCAAGGGCCATGCAGCGCATGACGAACTCCTGGATGGTCGGAAGCGACCTGATCGACGTCGTGACGGCCTCGATTGTCAGTCGGAAGACCGGAAGGCCGACCTCGGCGTAGTCGACCAGCGTGAAGCCCTCCCGGAACTGGTGCTTGCGGGCGACGTCCTCGGCCCTCACAACACCGACTCCGTCGCGCAGGTCGCCTCGTTCGCGTCGATGTGCCGGAGCACCGGCGTGAACGGGTTCCTCCCCCTCGCCGTCCGGCAGAACTCCTGGTCTCCGACGATGGCCAGGGCGCTTCGACCACGCGACAGGGCCACGTTCAGCCTCGGCGACTCCTTCAGGAACCCCAACTTCTTGCGCCGGTTCGACCGAACCACGGAGTAAATGCACACGTCGGCTTGGCGACCCTGGTACGCGTCGACCGTGTTGCTGGACACGTCCAGGTCGGGCCATTCGGCGATGCCTCGCGAGACCATGCCCTCGAGCGCCTGGACCTGCGCCGTGTAGCCGGAGATCACCGCCACGGACAGGCGGCGCTTCTGGGAGGTCGCGACGAACTGCAGTCTGAGCAGCAGTCCCCTGATCACCGAGACCTCCGCGGGATTGTGGAAGGTGTCGCCGGACGGATGCTCGTCGTGGTCGGCGAGCTCATGCGTGGTGTACCAGGTGACCGGTCTGGGGAAGACCAACCCGAGCTTGAGACCGTGCGTCGCCGTCGGGCTGATCAAGCCGCCGTCGTAGAAGCATTCGCTCACGAGGTCGCCGATCGGTTCGATCATCCGATATTGGTGCCTCAGACGTTCCTTGCAGCCGTCCGCCAGGCCGGCGCCGTCCTGCAGGAAGCGATCGAGCAGGGTCTCCTTGACCTCGCGTTCGTCGAACGCCTCGAGCAGGTCCTCACCCAGGTTCTCGAAGAATGGTGGGAGTTGCTTGGGATCGCCGACGATGATCCAGCGTTTGCTCCGGGCCATGGGGATCAGGATCTCGGTGGGCGTCGCCTTCGACGCCTCGTCGACGATGCACAGGTCGTACGCGACCTCCTCCATCCCCCTCACGCCCGCCATGCCGACGCAGGTGCCGGCGATGATCTGCGCGGACGAGAGCATGGCCGCGTTGAAGTCCGACGACCGACCGACGCGGAGTTGCCAATCCTCGAGCAAGGCCAGCCGGTCGCGGCACGCCTGCACCTCGTCGCCACCTTGCATGAAGTGCACGGCCCAATCCGCCAGATCCTGGACGTCGCCCGCCCCGGCGAGTTCGGCCGCATACCCACCCATGCGGCCCATCTCGATCCGCAGCTCCCCCTCCTCCTTGCGCAGGCTCGCCAAGCGCCTCTGGAGATCGCCGATCTCGCTGTCGAGTTGGGTCGCCTCGTCGCCGGCCTCATCGTCGTCGAAGTCGATCTGGACGTCCTCCACCTCGCCCACGACCTCCTCCTTCTCGACCTGCAATGCCGCGATGGCGCGCACGATCTCGTCCTGCCGGCGCTGCAGCTGGAGCAGCCGTTCGACCCTCATGCCGACCGTGACGGCCGCGCGGTCGACGCCCATCTCCGCCGCCCAGCGGTTCATGTCGTCCTCGGCCAGCCTCCTGACCTCCGTGATCCATCTCTCCACCCGCCGATCCAGGAGCAACCGCTTGCTGGCCTCCGAGATGCGGGGCTCGTCGGGACGGCCGATGCGAATGATCTCGAGCCTTGGATCGAGCGAGGTCACCCGCTCGAGGACGTTGTCGAGGGCGATGTGGGTCTGGGACGAAAGCAGGATGCGGTGCCCGGGATTGCGTCGCAGCCATTGCACGACGATCTCGGTGATGAGCTTCGTCTTGCCGGTCCCGGGCGGACCTTCGATGGTGAGTACGTCGCGCACTCCCAACGCCTTCCGCAGGATGCGCAGCTTCTCGTCGTCGAATTCGGGATCGCTGGGCACGACGGCGTCCACGGGTTCGCAAGGCGTCGCGGACCTCGGATCGAGGATGATGGGCTTCAACCGCGGGCTCACCGCACGGTCGAACAGCACCGCGTCGAGCGCGTGCGTCTGGTGGGAGAGCGCCTTCTGCGCGGCGATGGTGTTCATCGAGAGCTCGCCGCGCCGGGGGACGAGGCGAGCGTCGCCGTGCGTGACGTCCATGGTCACGAGGTCGAAGGCCACGGCCGAGATCTTGCCGCCCGCCTTTCCGGCGGGACCCACCACGACGCGTTCCTGCCCGACGATGTCCTCGGATTGTGCGATCTCCGTGGTGAACGTCACCCGGTCGCCGGTGGCCTTGCGGTCGACGTATTTGATTGCGCTGCTCTTCTTCGCCTCGCGATCCGCCCGGTCGCGCAGGTATCCGCGCCAGACGCGGAAGATGCGCTGCGTCGCGCGGGAATTGCGCTCGTCCTTGATGCGGGCCGCGACGTCGCGTGCCTCCGCCAGGAGAAGGTTCAACTGCTGCCCGGCGCGCCGCTCGTCCCTCGGCCGACCGAAACGTGCCTGCACCTCCCGCACGAGGGTGAACTCCTTCAAGTCGGAGGCCGCGGCCGCGCCGATCTCGCCGGCCTTGGTCACGTGCAGGAGTTCCTTCTCCCGGCCGGCGACGATGGCGTCGAAACGCCAGCCTTCGCCGATGATCTCCACGCGCGTGGCGTCGTCCTGCGCCTCCGCGGTGATGCCGCAGGAGGCGCCGAGCTCCTCCGAGACGAAGCGTTCCAGGACGTCCCTGTCGTCGGTGCCGAGACGGTGACGGAGCGCCCCCATCGTCCTGTCGTTGAGCCTGAGGAAGACCTCGATGGGCGGTGCGTCGCGCAGCTCATCGGCCGCAAGGGCATGGCGCAGTTGCTCGAGCAGCAAGGACCCCAGGCGGGGCCGTAGCTTGGCGTCGGGGTTGAGGCAACGCTCGACGACGGACCTGACCGCTGGGGACAACGCCGCTTCCTGCAATGCGACCGCCAAGTCGGCGTCGTCCTCGAAGCATCTTCCCAGGACGCAGGAGAGCAGGACCGCGGCGAATGAGTAGCAGTCGCGCGAGAGGGGGTGGTTCTCCTCCGGCTTCTCGGGCGAATAGCCCGGCGTTCGGTCGAACCGGAACGTGTGCCCGGCGACGGGCGCCCAGGAGCCGCCGTTGTCCAGGAGCTTCGCGATCCCGTAGTCGGCGAGCTTCGGGACGTCGTCGTTGGAGACGAGGATGTTCTTCGGCTTGATGTCCCTGTGCGCGACGCGCGCCTTGTGCCCGAACGCGATGGCTTCCAGAAGCTTCTCGCCGAACTGGTCCCAGAAGACTCCGACGGTCATGGGGCCATGCTTGCGGATAACGTCCTCGAGGTTCTGATCCAGCCATTCGAGCACGAGGAACCAATTGCCGTCCTCGTCCTGGTCCACCTCGATCAACTCGACGATGTTCGGATGACGCAGGTCCTGAAGCAGACCGGCCTCTCGCTGGAAGCCGACCCGGCCGCGCTCGTCGTCCGGACCGAACCTCACCCGCTTGATCGCGACCATGCCCTTCCGCTCGGTGTCGAACGCTTGGGTGACCGTCGCTTGTGCACCGCTCCTCACGGTTCGGGTAGGAAAGTATCTGCCGGCGAGAATGGGCGGATCCGCTCGTCCGTCGACGCTCAAGTGGGGCCGCCTTTCAGAGTCACTTCGGAATGACTCGGTCGAGCGTGCGGGATGGTCCGGGTCAAGCCCCTCAAGATCATCCGCGGATGCTCCCCCACCGCCGACCCTCATCCCGCACCTCGGAGGAGCGTCGCAAACCGAAATGCCAAGGTCAAGCCGGCCGCGGGCGGCCGGACGCCGAACCCTCCCCCTCGGTGACCGTCGCCGGGTTCCCAGGGCTCGGTCGATGACGCGTCGCGTGAGTGACCAGGCCGCATGCTCCGGTGAATGCCCGCGACGCGGCGGACCTTCGGGCGAGCGTCGTCGAGATCTGGGGGATGTCGGCGGATGCGCGGGGCAGGTGCTCGGGGGGCGGCCCGACGAGCGGCCTCCGCGGCGAGAGGAAGCGCTTGGCCGATCCCTGTCGACGCGCCGGGGAGGCCACCATCGATCACCTCCGCGGTCGACGACACTGGCCGGGAGCAAGCCGGGCACCGCCAACCTATCGACGGTGGTGAGGAGGCCGTCGCGCCTGCTTCCGGTGATGTTGGGACGAGCAGCTCCGCTCGCGGCTAACCACGTTGCGGAGAGATACAATATCTCTCTTGAGTTCCTGGTGTTCAGGTCGCATCTTCCGAGCAGCCCATCTGGGCTTGGAGGAAAACCATGCTCGACATCGTGCGCAACTCGGTCTCGAACCAGGGTGCGACTGAACCGGCCCGCGACGACCCGACGTCGCTCAAGGCCTTCCTGGCGGCCTTCGTGTGCGCGGGGACGGCGAAGTTGGGTGAGGAGGTGGGCTTCCCGGTCGCGGTCGTCGCGGCGGTCGCCGATCCGGCGCGGCACGCGACCCACCTCACGGAGACCTTCCACGCGGCCTGGAAGGCGAACGACGGGAAGGCGCCGATCGCGTTCGCCGCCGCGGCGGAAGCGGAGGAGTTCGCTTACGACCACCTCCCCTTCGAACGGAACTGGCTCGACGGAACTCCGCTCCCGGCCGGCGTGCACCTGCGCCGCGGTGCGCTCGTCGTCGACCTGCCGCCCGGCGCGTCGCCCGACGATCTCTCCTCGCTCCTGCAGGCCGGCATGGACGACATGTCGTACGAGAAGGTCGCGCGCCGCCCCGACCAGGTCCACCACCGCTTCCGGACGGGGCGCTCCCTCGTGGCGGCCCCGCGCTACGCGCTGGCGGGGTCCGGCGACGTGGGCAGGCTCGTCCCCGTGGACGACCTCTACCGGCTCCGTCCGCACGACCTCCCGAAGATTGCGGCCGCGCTCGCCCTCGCGGTGGCGAGCCTCGGGCTGGCCGTCGGCATGGACGTGCCCGGCTGCGCGACCACGACGCCCTAGCGTCATGGTTGGGTCTGTAACTTGGTCCGGTCCCCTGACCGACTTCGATCACGTCGACGTGGAGCGCTGGGCCTCGCTGGGTCGCCCGACGGCCCGGTCCGATGACCCCTTGCGCGCGGTGACGCGCGCCCGGCCCCCGCGCTCCACCACCGGCCGGTCATCCGGCGACGAGGTGTGCGCCTGTCCGGCTCGTGAGGAGGCGTCCGCCATCCTGGGTTCGGCGGCGCACCGGCCGCCCCCCTCCAGTGCGGCGACGGGCGCCTCGCGCTCGGCGCGCCGGCGCGGTCCCATCCGGACGCTCTCCCGGGCGTCATCGATCGCGCGGCGCTCGCTCGAGAGGACGGACACCAGGCTCGCTCCCCCATCGTCGATGTGCACCCGCCCGAGGGTCGCGAGCGCCGTGGCGGCGGCGCCCCGGTCTGATCCGGGCATCCACGTCCAGGTCGACGCAGCCTGACGCCGGGACGGCCGTCCCGGCGGGCGCGACGGTCGACGCGTCGGGCCCCACCCCGCATGCGTCCGGGGACTCCTCGCTTCCTCTGCGGCTTCCCCCGCCCCCGACCTCACCGACACCTCGCGCCGCACATCGGCGCACATCCCACGGCGTCCGCCGCGCCCGGCGAGGGTACGCCCACACGCCGTCCATTGAACCGCTTCCCGGAAGGACAGAGATGATGGATCGATCGCCGCCGAAGGATGGACACGTCGGTGCGCCCGGCTTCCCGGCGCGCATCGTGACGCCGGGGTTGCGCCGTGGCCCCCGGAACCGCCCGCGGCCCGGTGCCGGCCCGTGCGGGATGCGCGTCGCCGCATTCGACTCACCGGGGCTGCACGCGCTCGGCGCGCGCCTCGGCTCATCGCTGGCGGTGATCGCCGCCATCCCCGATCCGCAGGCGCACTTGGCGTGCTTGGTCCGGGAGGAACACGCCTGCTGGACCCTGGAGGAGGATTGGTGCTTCGGCGGCGTCGGCGGCCAGGAGGTGGACCCGCTCGCGCCCCAGTTCCGCCAGATCCGCCTCGACCCGCGCTGGATGGGCGACCGCCGGCTCCCGGCCGGCGTCGCGATCGAGGCCGGGAGTTTCCTGGTCGCGCTGCCGCACGCCGACTCGCGGTCCCGCTTCGCCGACGAACTCAAGTCGAGGCTCGCCCGACGACGCTTCGAGGTCGCCGGGGCACGCCCGGGGCGCGTCCTTCGCCGGCGGATGACCGGTCGCCCCCTCGTCGCGGCGCCCCGTTACTCGCGGCCTCCTTCGGCCGGCGAAGGCGCCACCGCCTTCAGGATCGTCGACGATCTGTACGAGTTCAGGCCCAAGGATTTGCCTGCCCTGGCGGCGGCCGTGGTCGGCGCGCGGGATCGTGTGACGCTGGCGACCGACCTCGACGCGCTCCTTCGTCGCGCATGGTCCTGAACGGTGAACTGCGGATGGCGAGCGGGCGAGGACGGGATGCGGACCAGCCGGCCCGGTCCACCGGAAGGACTCCTCGTGCCCCCCGCCTCAGAGGCCGACGTGAGACGATCTCATTTGGACCGGCTCCGGTCCCCCCGGTCCCTCGCCCCGTCCGACGACGGCCTGCGCCTATGCCTCCCCGTTCTCCGACCCCCCACCCGTCTCGGACGGAGAGGGATCGGACGGACCCGTTTCGGGCGAGCCACCGATCGCGGAAAGCGAATCCGTCGCCGGAATCGCGGCGTCGGCGGCTATGCGGAGACGCGTCGCTTCGGGGAGCTTCGGGGCGGGCTTGAGCACGACCCCGACCGCGCCGGTGGGTATGCCGTCGGTAGAGTCCTCGTCGATGAAGAGCGCGCCGGCCTCGACCAGCGAGCGACGCAGCGCGTCCGAGTAGAGGGGACCGATCTCGAGCCCACCCTCGAAACGTCGAATGGTCGACAGACTGACCTGCGACAGGCTCGCCAGTTGCTGCTGCTTGAGGTGAAGGAGGGCTCGCGCGGCGCGCAGTTGGTCTCGGGTGATGCTCATGCCGCAAGCATATGGGTTGGTGGCCTGGGTCTCAATCGAACGTCGGGCATCCTGGAGGCTTCCGAGATCGTCCAATCCAAGGTCGCCTCATTGCTCCCCACCGCGCCGATTGACATCCACGGCGCGCGGGGAGTGCTCGGGCCGACGACCGACGGAGCGAGTTCCCTTCCGTGGTGGCCAGCGAGGGAACGGTGGGAGAGCGCCGGGGCCGTGCGGCATGAGCTTGCTCCAGGTCGCAAAATAGTGAGCTGGTGTGAGCCATGGCGAGCCGACCCTCGCATTCTCCCTGTGCCCGATGCCTCCCTAACCCGCGCTTGCCTCCCAGGTCGTCGACTGCCGCACCGAATCCAAGGCGCGGGCGCCGATGAGGAGTGTTCGACGGGTGGGCGGTTTTCGACACCGGACGTCGGAGGCGAACCGAGGGTGCGGCGAGTGAGCGCCGCATCGAAACTGCGGTAGACGCGCCGTGGTCATCCCGATGCGCCTTCGGGCGCAGCCCTTCACAGGGCTTTTCCTCCCCAGAATAGGGCCGCTCGCCGCGAGGCGCGGCGGCCCCCCTTTACCATCTTCGAGGTCTTGCCGGCGGACACGGGAAGCGGCGCGCCGTCGATCGGCGGGGCGAGCGCGGTCGCCTGCCACGGCATCTTCAACATCCTGACCGACGGACGTGCTCGCGTGCGCGGCCTACCGAGGTGCTCGACGGGCCGGAGATACGTCCCTCTCAGGAGCCGAGGGGATCAGGTCGGTCGTGGCGGGGGCTCGGGCCGAACGCATTCCTAGGAGCCCGTGCTCGCTCGGCCCCCTGGCTCGCTGCCTTGGAAGCTCGACCTCGGGACGGGTTTCCTGGCATCGACCATCGGACGATCGCCTCACGGCGCTCGACCGTGCGACGCCTCGCGCGCTCCCGCGAGCTCCATGCGGTTTCGTGAAACCGGTACCTTTCTGGGCGAATCTCCCTGACGTGCCGTCGGTTCGATCGTCCTGCGACGTGGCCCGGCTCCGGACGAGCGCGGGTCGCGCTTCGCGGCGCGTTAATCCGGTTGGGGCAACCTGCGATGCGACGGGGGTCGGACGGCCGGATGGGATCATGAGTCTGGGTGAGGATGGAGATGTTCCCCTGTCCCTTCTCCGGGATGCGCTGGAAGTCTCGCCGGAGGCGCTCGCCGTCCTCGATGGGGACGATTGGTTCGTGTTCTGGGATCAGGGGTCTGTCGAGGTCCACGGCGAGGGGGGCGACATACGCCGCGGCGTGCGATCGGCGGACCATCTCAGTGCCTGCCGCGCCGACGGACGCGTGCCGGCCGCGGTCGGGCGTGAGGAGGAGTGCCTCGTTGAACGGCTCGCCCGCTTCGCCGCCGAGACGGGGGACCACAAGCACAGGCTCTCGAACGGCCGCTGTACGCGCGTGCAGGATCGCAACCTGGCCAAAGGAGGCAGGATCGGCATCCGCAGCGACGTCATCGAGGCGACGGGTTGGGAGCAGTCCTTCCGGCTTCCCTTCGAGGCCAACCCGGCGCCGATGATCGTGTCCGATCTGCACAACCCTCGCGATCCCTGCCCTCAACGACGCCGCCGTCGCCTTCCACGGCCACCCGCGCGACGTGTTCCTGACGGTCGTGGTCCGCGACACTGCCGCGCGCTTCGGCGGCGACGAGTTCGCGGCCCTGCAGGCTCCCACCATTTCGGTCGGAGAGGCGCAATGGCTCGCCGGACGCCTCACGTCGGTGCTCTCGGCGCCGTACCTCGTCCAGGGGCGCCGGCCAGGCGTGGGCGCCTCGATCGGCGTCGCGTTCGCCCCTTTCGATGCCGTCGATCCCGACGTCCTGCGGGCGCATGCGGACATCACCCTGCACCGCGCCAAGCGAGACCCGAGGAGCGCGTTGCGCTTCGCTTCTTCGAACGACGTGAACGCGGGGGTGGCACCGAGGACGGCATGATCTCCCCTCCGGGTACGAGAATGAGCGACGTCGGGCGCCGCGCGCGGCGCCTGCGGGAAGGGACTGTTCCGTCCCACGATGCGGCGGCGGTCGTTCACCGCCGCCGTCGGTTGGCTGCGCGAGACCGGACGCGAGGGGGATCGGCATGAGCGGGTTGAGGGGAAGGTTTGACGCCGAGCGCCGTCGCCGCGAGCTCATCGAGCAGGTGACGACGAACCAGATGGTCGCGGTGGGCAAGCTGGCCGAGGCGCAGAGCTACGCGCCGGCCCGCGAGCTCCTGACCGATCCCCGCCTCGGCCTCGGCGTGCCGGTCCAGAGCGTCGTCATCGACGCGCCCGTTCCTTTCGGGAGGGAGCGCCCCGATATCCAGGTCTGGTTGGAGGGTGTCCCGCTTGCGCTGAGGAACGAAGGGGAACACCTCTACGCGATCCTCGAGCTGAAATCCGGATCCCGAGTCGCCGACGGCGGAAGGGCCATCGCGCGCGGCGAGTTGGAGACTTACTCATACGGCAAGTTGCGTCACTTTTTCCTCGCCGACGCACGCGTGGTTCAGCGCTACGACCTCGACGGCGGCGGGCTGCCCGAGCCGTTGACGGTGGAATGGCGCTTCCTCGCCGACGAGGCGAGCTTCCTGGCGTTCTTCTCTCCCCTCACCCCGGGCCGCAGGACGCTGCGCGAGCAGCTCGCGGCCTTCTCGGCGATAGACGTGCCGATCGGGAGGCCCATCCGGAGCGCCCGGGATAGGCGGAGGTTCGTCGACTCCATCGTGACCACGGCGAGGATCTTGAACCAAGCCGTCGGCGCCCTCGTGGACGCGAGGCTCGTGCCGGACTTGCGGGATGCGCTCGGGGCGGTTGCGCGGATGGAGGCGAACTATGGTGTCGCCACCTTCGATTTCTCGGCCGACGAGGCGATCGCCTTCGCGGGCGAGCCTCCCGCCACGAACCCCGCCGCGCACGCGGCATTCAACGAGGCCTACACCCGCCTTATGGCGGCGGTCGAGGACGGGTTGTACGCGCTGCGGGCCGAAAAGGAGATCTTGCCGGCCTATGCCGTGAGGTCGGGACTCGACCCCGGCCACGCATCGTTCCTGGCTGTCACCTCGTCGAACAAGGATGTCCGGGCCGTCGCCGTGAGCGCTCGGGCGAGCTTCGTCCAGGAGACCTCGACCTTGCTGTTCTCGCGCCTGCTGATGATCAGGTTCTCCGAGGACAACGGCCTCCTGCCGCGCGTCCTTTCGAACGGCGGTTTGTCCTCGTTCTCCCGGTTCGCCGAGCACGTCTCGGATCGCTTCCAATCCCTCGTGAGGACGGCCTACGACAAAGCCCGGCCGGTGTACCGCCATCTCTTCGAGCGCAAACCACTCGACTGGCTCCTCGACGGCGACGACGTGCATCTGTCCGAGACGTTGCTTCACGCCATGTGGATCATGGCGGGTTGGGACTTCAGGACCGTCCGTGGCGACTTGCTGTCGGGCATCTACGACCGCAACCTCGACCCGGAGCAACGACGCACGCTCGGGGAGGTCTACACCCGTCCGGAACTCGCGCAATACATGCTCGGGGCCTGCGGCTACGATGGGGCGCAGAAGCTGCTCGATCCCGCCTGCGGATCGGGCACCTTCCTCGTCGAGGCGTTCGAGATGGCCCGCCGGCGCAAGGAGGCCGTGGGCGTCGACTTCGGCGCGGACGACGTGGTGGAGACGCTCGGGAGGTTGAGCGGCCTCGACCTGAATGGTTTCTCGGCCACCTTGGCCCAGATCCAGCTGCTCTGGCACGTGATCTCGGGTTCGCAAGGGGATGCCGTCGCGCTCATGCGACGCGCGATCGCCGCGCTTTCGATCGAGGGAGGGCACAGCAGCCTCGAGACGTGGGGCGCCTCCATGCGCGACGACGATCTTTTTGGAGGTCTGGGCGGCCGTGCCGACGCGGAGGTCCGTGCGGGCGCCGGCCCGGGTCGTCGACGCCTCAAGACCGCCGATCGGCGCTTCCGGGACATGTCGGTGCGCCGGGGTGGGTACGACATCGTCGCCGGGAACCCACCGTTTGTGCGGGTCGGGCGCGTTCGCCTGGACGAGGCGACCAAGCGCGAATACCGCGACGTCAGGACCAAGCAGTGTGACTTGGCCGTCCTCTTCGCCTACAGGGCGACGGAGTGGTGGCTGGCCGAAGGTGGGCGCCTCGGCTTCTTCCTGCCGCTCGCCATTTCCGAGTCGGCCTATGCGGAACCACTCAGGATGGTGCTCGGGCGCTACCGCATCCTGGAGATCATCGACCTCGAGGAGATCGGCAACGTCGCGTTCCACGGCGCGAGGGTGGTCACGATGGGGCTCGTGATCGAGAAATCCCCGGCCAGCGAGGCCGACGTGGTCCGGGTGACGAGGGTAACGCCCGAATGCCTGGATGCGGAGACCGGTCACATCGACATGTCGAGGGCGACGTCGGACGACGTCCCCCGCTCGGGGCTTCACCTCGCGCGCTACCTGCCACGCGTGTTCCCCGAGGCGCAGGTCGAACCGGAGGACGGCGAGGCCCAGGCGGGAGAGGGACAGGACGGCGCCGACGCGGGCGGGCACGACGCCTGGTTGACCAAGGTTCGCGCGTCCGACGTACCGGTCCTTGACGCGATCGCGGGCTCCCCGCGCTTGCAAGACTTGGTCCTCAATGGCTGGAAGCCCGCGTCGCCGAGCGATAGGGCCCCGTTCGCCGCGGCTCCGCCGGCGGGCGCCAGGGCAGGCGCCTGGCGCTCCGCCAAGGTCATGGGCTACGGCCTCAAGGTCGGCAAGCGGGGGATGCCGGAGGTCGCCGGTGGCCATCCCGTCTTCCGCGCCAAGCACCTGCCTCCCGATGGGACGCTCCTCGGGGTGAGCGCCGGATCCTGGGACGGTGATCCGGCGCTCGTCGACTCGGTCCGGTTCTACGCCTGGGACGGCGTCGGTGACCCCGGGCGCGCGTTCGCGGTCAGGAACATCTCCACGCAACCCGTCTTCGCGCCCCATCCCCCCGCCGTGTACCTGACGAACACCGTCTATTGCGTCCGGCTGCGGGAACGCTTCCCGCTGAACGTCTGGTCCCTTTCGCATGTGATCGCCTGGTTCATGGCGATGACCTCGAGGACGTCCGTGGTGCAGGACTACTTCTCGACCAACTATCCCCGTCGCACCCTCCTGATGCCCGTGCCCCGCGTGCGGGACGTGGCGCTGCTGGATGGCTTGGACGACATCGGCCGGCGTATGTTCGCCTGCGACCTCGAATTGGCCGGCGGCGAGCGGGAACTCGAAGCGCTGCGGGCGGGTGCGGGAACGAAGCCACTCCGGAACCGCCTCGACCTGATCGCGGACGGGTGGGTCGGCGCCCCGAAATCGATCTCCTGGCCCGCTCCCGGGACCGATTGGTCCGCCGCGACCGTGGTCGAGACGGAGAACGGCGTGAGCTTCCTCGTCGCCGACCCCTCGGGCGACGCGGTCCCCGCCCCCACGCTCACGGGCACGCCTTGCCACGTCCCGGTGCGCGATCCCGCATTGCGGTCCTGGATGGCTGCGGAGGCGCGCCGTTGGATCCGCGCCGGTCGACTGCCCGACCGCAACTGGCTCCAGTCCCTGCCGGTCCCGGAGCATGTGGACGACGCCGTGCGGCTGCTGGAGCGCTATCGCGGGGCCGCGGCCCTCACGGAACTCAACGCCGCCTGGCGGGAGTTGGACCTAGCGGTGGCCCATGCCCTCGGGCTCGGCGACGATCAATTGGACCACATCCTCGCGGCTTTCGAGACGGACGAGCTCCTCAGGAGCGTCGTTCCGCAGTGGGTGCACAGGCCCCGCGACCTGACCGGGCGCGGTTGAGGCGCCCACTGTCACGCCCTTGATGCGTCGTGGCCCCGACCGAGTCCGCTGCCGGCCATCGCGACGGAGGACGCGATCGCAGGGCGCGCGTCGCCTAGAATCCGACGTCCACCTCGTCCTCCGGCAAGGTCGACTGCGACGCCGTCGTGAGCGCCGTCGCGATCGCCTCGAGGAGATCGGCCTTCGCCTCGGCGCGGTGGTGGCCCGGCGCCGACTCGATGAGCAACCACCTCGAATCCCACGACTCGACGACCTCGGCGGCGTGGTCCCGCCATGCGTCCAGGAACCAGGCCGGCAGGCAAACGAACGCGTCGGGGTCCCCGCCGGCCGGCGGATGGTCGTTCCAGACGACGCATCGGCGTTCCGGTCCATCCCCCCGGCTGCGGATCCAGTCGAGGCACGCGGCGATCGACCTTCCCTGGAAGAGGCAGTTCCTCGGGCGCGGGAAGCTTTCGGTGACGAAGTATCGTTCCATGCCGGGCATCGCTCCGCGTCTTCCTGATCCGACGTTGCTGGGCGGCCCTCGTCCGGCCGGAGGCCGGGTGAGCCGAGAGGTGTTTCAGGCAGTCCCGGCTGCGCCGGCCCGCCAGGCTCGATCGAGGGAGAGGCACTTGCGCAGGACGGCGGCGACGACGGGGCGCTCCCGACGGAAGGCCAACCAGAGGATCAGCAGGGTCCTCTTCCGATCCCGTCCGCCCCGGCACGAAGCCGAGGTCTCGAAGCAGGGCGCGAGGGCGATCCGCTCGAGCCGGTCCCACAGGTCCTCCGCCGCTTCGCATCCCGTCGGAACGGCCAGGAGTGCGCGGACGGTCTCGATCGAGTCCATGACCGCCTCGTCGACATCCAGCGTGGTGACGGCTTCGCCGACGGGATCGATGCGGACATCTCGCGCGAGCGCCGTCCCGCCCGACGGCGGTCCGTGCCGGCCACCGAACGGGCGTTCCGCCCAGGGCGGTAGGCCGACGGCGATCCGCGCCCAGGCCCCGGCGTCGAGGGCGGCGCCCATGAGGGAGGCGACGTGCGCGCGCCGGGACGGGCGCGTCGCCATGATGGAGAGCTCGAGCGACGCGATCCTGTCCGCGTGGGAGCGGGCGTCGACCGGCGCACTCGCGGCGACGCGCAAGGCGGCGACGAAGGCGGCCACGGCGGCCTCGCGCTCCGCGGCCGTGGGCCTGGGCCCATCGACCCTCCCGGTCGTCGGCTCGCCATCTCCTCGCCCGTGGTGAACGCTCATGGTCGGCGCTCCCGCATGAAGCCGATCCGGCGATCCGTCCCGCCTTCGTGCACGACGACGTCCCCGGGCCCGATCGACCGGCGCCCGTCGGCGGCGGCGCGGACCATGGCGTCATCGACGGCGCGCCGGATGCCCCGCACGTTGGTCCCGAGGAGGTGACGCATGGTCTCCTCGCGAAGCTCCGCGTCGAAGAAGCCGTCGCAGTTCGCGTTGGCCTCGCCGTAGACGCTCGCCGCCACGGCACGCAACTGCCCCTCGTCCATCGCGGGGATGCGCACGACGGTGAGGCGGTCGACGATGGGTGGCGGCAGGGCGTCCGTCGAGTTCCCGGCGAGCACCCAGAGAATCGCGCTCGCGTCCATCGGGAAGGATAGGTACTCGTCGACGAACGACCTCGCGCCCTCCGGCTCGAGCAGGCCGTAGAAGGCCCGGTAGGGATCCTCGGCTCCGATGAGGGGCGGCTTGTCGGCCTCGTCGACGAGGATCATGACGTTGGCGACCGGTTCCGACAGGAGCGTCCTGGCGACGAGGCCCGGCCGGGCGTTGCGCCACGACGCGTGGGCGCCGAACAGTCCCTCCCCGAGCGACGACAGGTTCATGGGGTAATGCCGGAACGGCACGCGCAGGACCTGGGCCAAGCGCGACAGGTACCAGGACTTGCCGATCCCGGGTTCGCCGACGAGCATCAGCGGTGGAAGGCGGATCGGTCGACCGATGACGAGGGCGGCCCGCAGGTGCCGACGGACGAGGCCGGTCACCTCCCGCATGTGCGGCGCGCGCCGGTCGAGGTCGTCGAGGTCGTCCAGCCCGGCTTCGTCGGGCCGGACCAAGGAGCGCCACCGCGCGCGCTCGCCGGCGTCGAGGATGCCGCGCAGGTGCGCTTGGTGGCCCGTCCCGTCGTGCGGGACCCCTTGGTCGCACGTCGTCGCGGGCGCCTCGCCGAGTGCCGCGGAGATCTCTTCGATCCGATATAGGGCGAAGGTCCTGTCTTCGATCGACGCGGGGACGGGCGGCTGGTCGACGGCGTCGGCGTGGTGGTCGCAGAGGGCCCACTCGAGGGCGACCAACCGTCTGTGGGCGGGGCCGCCGCACATCCGGCACGTCGAGGAGGACGCCAGCCTCGTTCGCGCGATCACCCGCCGCACCGCCTCGAGGCGTGGGTCGGGTCTGGCCGAGGTGCGCAGGGGGCGGACGTCGAAGAACAGCCTTCCCCGGAGCTCGCCGACGGAGTGGAAGGCCAGACGGAGGGGCCTGCGGCCGTCGACGACCTCGGTGAGCGACGAGAAGGTCGTCGCCAACAACTCAGACCATCCTGGTGGCACCGATGCGCCCTCGGTGAGGTCGATCGCCCAGGAAGCGTGCTCGCGGCATAGATCGGAAAGGAGCGAGGGCCCGGTGGGGAGCGCGTCGGCATGTCCTGGGCCGCGCCCCCCACCCACGTTCGCGCAACGCCGAGGCATGCTTCCTCTCCACGATCGACCGCGACTCGCCGCCGCCGACTTCAGGAAGTAGCTTTCATCCTTCTGAGATTCAATACCTCAATTGAGCTTTCATCGAGGTCTGGCAGTTGGTGCTCGGATGCGGCCGCCGGCGCGGGAGCGGGGCGATGCGGTTGAACTCAGGTTGGGGGCACCAGCTTCGAGACGGGGCTCCGGAGGCGACCTCCCGGAACGCCCGACGCGCGTGGCTGGGGACACGTCGGCGAGAGGTCGCCTGCGATGCGCGCGCGGATCGACCTGGGGCGGATCAGGAGGCCGGCTGCGAATCGCCGGTGGACCCATTCCGGCCGTCGGACCCCACCGCCTTTCTTCACGCCCGGCTCAGGTTCGGCGGGATCTCGCGGGCCTCCGAGCATAGTGCAAGTTCTCGCTAACCCCGGTGTCCCTGGATGCCCCGCCGCTTGGACCCGCCGTATCAGGTTACGTCCCTCACCACGGCTTCCGCTTCCCGCAGGCACGGCCAGGGAAGGAGCCGGTGGCTGGGCCTGTCCGCCATCGGGGCCAACTCGACGGTCGTGTCGATCACGGCTCTCTCAACCGGCTCCGCAATATGCCGGGTGAGGGCCGAGGTCGACCGGCCTCGGCCGCCGCGGCGTTCACGAAGCGGCCACGCGCCGCGCGTCCTCGAGCACCATGCGGGCGCCCTTGTCGCCGATCATGACCGTGGGCGTGTTGGTGTTGCCCGACGTGATGGTCGGCATCACGGAGGCGTCGATCACCCTCAAGCCGTCGAGCCCGATCACGCGCAGCCGCTCGTCCACGACCGCGGCCGGGTCCGAGGGCCGACCCATCCTGGCGGTGCCGACGGGATGGAAGATGGTCGTGCCGATGTCGCCCGCGGCCCGCGCCAGCGCATCGTCGTCGTCCCCGACCGACGGGCCGGGCAACACTTCGTCCGGGCGGTAGCGCCCGAGCGCGGGCTGCCCCATCAGTCGTCGCGTGACGCGGATCGCGTCGGACGCGACGCGCCGGTCCTCGTCCGTGTCGAGGTAATTGGGGGCGATGCGGGGCTTGTCGGCCGGGTCGGCGGACCGCAGCCGCACGGTGCCGCGCGAGCTGGGCCGCAGGTTGCAGGCCGAGACCGTCACGGCCGGATACTTGTGGAGCGGATCGCCGAACTTGTCGAGCGACAGCGGCTGGACGTGGAACTGGAGGTTGGGTCGATCGTAGTCGCGGGACGAGGTCGTGAAGATGCCGAGTTGCGAGGGCGCCATCGTGAGCGGTCCCCGCCGGAGCAGGGCGTAGTGCAGGCCCATCAGGCCGCGCCCCATGAGGGAGTGGTAGGTCTCGTTGAGCGTCTTGACGCCGTGGACGCGATATATCGCACGCTGCTGCAGGTGGTCCTGGAGGTTGCGGCCGACCCCGGGCCTGTCGAGGACGGTGGGTATGCCGGCCTCGGCGAGCCAGGCCGCCGAACCGATGCCCGACAATTGCAGGAGTTGGGCGGAACCGAGCGAACCCGCGGACAGCACCACCTCGCCGCGGGCTCGCGCCTCGAGGACGCGGTCGCCACGGCGGAAGCGCACGCCCACCGCCCTCCCGCCCTCGACCAGCACGCGCTCGACCAGCACCCCGGTCTCGAGGCGCAGGTTGGGACGTTTCAGGGCGGGCCTGAGGAAGCCGCGAGCCGCCGACCAACGGAAGCCGCGCTTCTGGTTGACGTGGAAGTATCCCACGCCGGTATTGTCGCCGGTGTTGAAGTCATCCGTCGCGGGCACGCCCATCTCGACCGCGGCTCGCCCGATGGCGTCGAGCACGTCCCAGCGCAGGCGAGGCTGCTCGACCCGCCACTCCCCACCCGCGCCGTGGTGCTCGGTGTCACCCAGGAAGTGGTCGTCGAGGCGGCGGAACACGGGCGCGACGTCCGCCCACGACCAGCCGGCAAGCCCGAGTTGGCGCCACCCGTCGTAATCGGCGGCTTGGCCCCGCATGGAGATCATGGCGTTGATGGCCGAGGATCCCCCGATCACCTTGCCGCGGGGGTACTTGAGCGAGCGGCCGTTCAGGCCCGGCTCCGTCTCCGTCTGGAACATCCAGTCCGCGCGTGGGTTGCCGATGGCGTAGAGGTAACCGACCGGGATGTGGAACCAGATCCAGTCGTCGCGCCCGCCCGCCTCGAGGACGAGGACCCTCTTCGTCGGGTCCCCTGAGAGCCGGTTCGCCACGACGCAGCCCGCCGAACCCGAACCGACGACGATGTAGTCGTAGTCGCCGTCGAGCCTCAGGTGTTCGCGCATGGGCGCCTCCTCTGCCGGGGTTGCATGCGACGACGGGGGAGTCTGCCGAGGCTCCCCGGGGGTGAGCGGCGCCCCAGCGGCGCGGGCGACGTCCGGCCCATCAGGTCCCCGCGATCAGGATGGCCCGGAAATCGTTGACGTTGGTCAGCGTGGGGCCGGTGAGGACGAGGTCGCCGAGCGCGGAGAAGAAGCCGTATCCGTCGTTCGCGGCGAGGCTGGCTCGCGCGTCCAGACCCAGGGCGCGGGCCCGTGCCAGTGTGTCGGCGTCCGCGAAGGCGCCCGCATTGTCCTCCGAACCGTCGATCCCGTCGGTGTCGCCCGCGAGGGCTGAGACTCCGGGCAGGCCGTCGAGCGCGATCGCGAGCGCGAGCAGGAACTCGGCGTTGCGCCCGCCCCGCCCCGTCCCCCGGACCGTCACGGTCGTCTCCCCGCCCGAAAGGAGGACGCAGGGCGCCGGCTGTGGATGGCCATGGGCGCGGCACGACCTGGCGATCGCGGCCATGACCCGGGCCACCTCGCGCGCCTCGCCTTCGATCGCGTCGCCGAGGAGCACCGGCGTGACGCCGGCGGCCCGCGCGACCGCGGCCGCGGCGTCGAGCGCCGATTGCGGTCGTGCGACGAGCACGGTCCGCGAGCGGTCGAAACAGGCGTCGCCCGGCTTCGGCGTCTCCGCGATCCCGGAGGCGAGCAGGGCCGCGACGGCGGGCGGCGGGCTGATCCCGTACTTCTGCAGCACCGCGCGCGCATCGGCCAGGGTCGTGGGATCCGGCACGGTCGGGCCCGACGCGATCGTGGCGAGGTCGTCCCTCGGCACGTCCGAGACGGCGAGCGTGACAAGGCTCGCGGGCGCGACGGCCCGCGCCAGGCGACCGCCCTTGACGGCCGAGAGGTGTCGGCGGACGCAGTTCATCTCCGCGATGTCGGCGCCGCTCCTCAGCAAGTCGTGGTTGACGGCCTGCTTGTCCGCGAGGGTGAGTCCCGGAGCCGGAGCCGCCAGCAATGCCGATCCACCACCGGAGAGCAGACAGAGGACGAGATCGTCGGAGGTGAGGCCGCCGACGCGCTCCAGGATGCGTGCGGTGGCCCTCGCCCCCGCATCGTCGGGCACGGGATGTGCGGCCTCGACGACTTCGATCGACGAGGTCGGCGCGCCGTGGCCGTAACGCGTGATCACCAGGCCGTCGAGTGGCGACGTCCAGCGCGCCTCGACGGCCGCCGCCATGGCGGCCGCCGCCTTGCCGGCGCCGATCACCACCGTCCGACCCTTGGGCCTCGGTGGAAGGTGCGGGGCGATGCAGCGCTCCGGATGCGCGGCGGCGATGGCGGTGTCGAAGAGGATGCGTAGGAAGCCTCTCCCGCCCTGGGTGGGGTCGGCCTCCGGTCGCGCCCCGTCGTGCCGATCCGGCGCGGATGGGAGGTCGGGCTTCATGCGCGTGCGCCGAGTTCCTCGAGGACGATGGGAAGCGCGACCTCGAAGGTCTCGATGCCCAGGGTGCTGGCGAGTTGCATCACCTCGAGGATCTCCTCCGCGCTCGCGCCGAGGCCGAGAGCGTTCTCGACGTGGATGTGGGTCCCGGGGGCGAACTGGTGCGTCGCCGACACATCCGTGGCGATGTAGATGAACTCCTTGACCTTGGGCTCGAGGGCCCCCGAGCGCCAGGGCATGGACGAGAACGCCGTGAAGGCGGCGAAGTAATCGGGATCAAGGGCGAGCAGGCCGTCCCAGACCGGGTTCCAGTAGCCCCGGCGTTTCACGAACTCAGCCTTCAATGCTCCCCGTCGAGCGTCGTCGCGGGTCGGAGATGCGGCGGTGTCCCCCTTGGCGGCGAGCTTCTCGGTGAGGATCGGCACGCCGAGCACGCAGGCGTGGACGCCGAGCGTGCTGGCCAACATCAACGTTTCCAGGATCTCGTCGGCCGTCGCGCCGGCGTCGATCGCCGCACGGCAATGTGAGCGGATCCCCGGCCGGTAGAGGTGGGTTGCGGCCGCCGACAGGGACAGCCCGACGAGGTGCCGTGTCTTCGGTGCGAGGCGACCGGCCCGCCATGGATGGCTCGCGAGATCGACGTAGGCCTCGACGAAGTCGGGGTGGGTCTCGATGAGCGGGTCGAGCGCCGCGGACCAGAGCCCCCCGAGCCCCACGAGGTCGGCGACCTTGTCGCGGGCTTGGTCCCTCGCCCGGCCGCCGCGCGTCGTCCCCCGATCCGGCGCCCCGTCATTCGGCGACATGGGCGGCTCCCCAATCGCCCGCGACGGTGCGGGGCTGGCGTCTGAGCACGAGCACCAGGATCACGATGGCGACGATGCCGTAGCCGGCGATCACCTGCAGGCCGCCTTCGAGGTGGCCCGTCGCGTCCTTGATGGCTCCGACGATGTATGGCGCCGCGAAGCCCGACAGGTTGCCGAGGGAGTTGACGACCGCGAAGGCGATGGCGGCCGCGGCGGGCGACAGCAGGCCTGGAAGCAGCGCCCAGAAGACGGGGAGCGCGGAGAAGACGCCGAAGGCCGCCACGCACAGGAGGACGAGCTTGGCGACCGGAGCGGCGACGAGGGTGGACCCGCCGAGACCCGCCACCGCGAGCGCCATGGGAACGACGAGGTGGATCCGGCGCTCGTCGCGCCGGTCGGACCTGCGGCCCCACGCGACCATGCCGACGGCGGCGACGAGGAACGGCAGGGCGGCGACGAGGCCGGTCGTGGTCAGGCTGAGTCCGAATCCGTGCACGATCTGGGGCAGGAAGAAACTCAGGCCGAAGTTGAAGAAGACGATGCCGAAGTAGACGGCGGACAGGAGCAGGATGAGGGGGTTGGAGACGACGCCGGAGAAGCCGTGCGTCACGATGGCCGTCCTGCCGCCGCGCTCGGAGGCGAGCTGCGCGGCGAGCCAGGCCCGCTCCTCGGGCGCGAGCCATTCGGCTTGCGACGGGGAGTCGCGCAACACGAGGAGGACGACTCCGGCCAGCAGTACGGCCGGCAGGCCTTCGACCAGGTAGAGGAGCTGCCAGCCCTTGAGTCCCCAGAGTCCGTCCATGCTCATCAGGTAGCCCGAGATCGGGGAACCGATGACGCTGGCCAGCGGCATGGCGGCCATGAAGCTCGCCACCACACGCCCGCGATGACGGTTCGGGATCCAGTAGGTGAGGTAGAGCACGACGCCCGGGAAGAACCCGGCCTCCGCGGCGCCGAGCAGGATCCGGGCGCCGTAGAAGCTCCACTCGTTCCAGACGAACGCGGTCAACATCGACAGCACGCCCCAGGTCGCCATGATGCGGGCGATCCAGCGCCTGGCGCCGTAGCGCTCGAGCGCGAGGTTCGAGGGCACTTCCAGGAGGAAGTAGCTGACGAAGAAGAGCCCGGCGCCGAGGCCGAACACGGTGGCCGAGAAGCCGAGGTCCCGGCTCATGGTGAGCGCGGCGAAGCCGACGTTCACGCGATCGAGGAAGCCGACGACGAAACACGCGACGAGCAGCGGCACGAACCGCCGCAGCACTTTCCGCATCGTGCGGGCCTCGATCTCATCCATGGCCAACCCCTCCCGGACGACGCGTCTTCGACGCCGATTCATGTTAGCGCAAACATAAGAGCCGGCGCGCCGGGTTGCAAGCGTGAAACGCGCCGAGGTCGTCGCACCCGGCCCGACCAGACGGGCCGGCCCGCTCGGAGCCCGCGTGGGATCGGGGCCGGATCCGTCTCGAGCGCGCGGAGGACGTGCGCGGACCCGGTTTCAGGCGCTGGCGCGTTCCACGATGGTGAAGCCGAGGTCGAGGACGGCCGGGCCGCTCGCGCGGCCCGTCAGGCGATCCATCAGCATGGAGGCGGCGCGGCGGCCGATCTCGTAGCGGGGGAAGCGAAGCGTGGTCAGGGGCGGCGACACGCTCTCCTGCAACTCGTTGTCGTCGGATCCCACGATGGCGATGCGCCCCGGGACATCCCAGCCGCGGCGGTTGGCTTCGAGGAGGGCTCCCGTTGCGAGGACGTCGCCCGAAAGGAAAACCGCGTCCATGTCCGGTGCGGACCCGACGAGCCGCACGAGCGCCTCGCCGCCGCTCCGGAGCCCCGGTTGGCTCTCGAGGATCAGGGCGGGGTCGGCGTCCACGCCCGCGCGCGCGAGCGCCGTGAGGTGTCCGGCCCGTCGCTCGGCCGCCCGGTCGTTCTCCTTGACGGGCAGGCTGACGAAGCCGATGCGGCGGTAGCCTTTCTGAAGCAGGAACTCCGTCATGGCCTGCGCGGCGTCGTGGTTCGAGAAGCCCACCGCCATGTCGACCGGCGGCCGGACGACGTTGCCGGTCTCCACGCAGGGGATCCCGGCGTTGCGCAGCATGGCCCGGCTGCGGGCCGTGTGCTTCGTGTTGTGGAGCAGGATTCCGCAGATCCGCTGCGTCAGGAACGCCCGGATGGCGACCTCCTCGCCCCTGAGCGTGTAGCCGCTGTCCGAGATCATCAGGGGGTGTTCCGAACCCAGCATGTCCGACACGCCCTGGATGGTCTCCGCGAAGAGGGAGTTGCGCAGGCTCGGCACGATGAGGCCGACGATGTTGGTCCGCTGCGAGGCGAGGCTGCTGGCGATCCGGTTCGGGACGTAGCCCGTGGCGTCGACCGCGGCCTCGATGCGTTGGCGCGTCTCGGCCGTGACGGAGTTCGGGTCCCGCAGCGCGCGCGAGACCGTCATGGCCGAGACGGCCGCCATAGCGGCGACGTCCTCCATGCGAGGTCCCGGGCGGCGGATGTCCTTCCCCGTCGTCCGAGTCGAACCAAGGTCCCGTCGCGTCATCGGTTGTGATCCAGCAAAGACCCGACCTTGCCCCATCTCCCGGACGGATGAAATGGCCGCGTCGCACCGGACCATGTTGCCTCCCCGACCAGGCTCCGGTATGTTTGCGCTAACAGACACAGCTGCGGACGACCGACCGGCCCGACCCGCAGCCCACGATGGGAGATGCCCTTGACCCGTTCCGAAGCGTTCCGCGCCCTGCTGAGGCGCCCGCCCTTCGTCTGCATGGGCGCGCACGACGCCGTGACGGCCAAGCTCGCCGAACAGGCGGGTGCCCCGGCGATCTACGTCAGCGGCTTCGCCGCCTCGGCGATCGTCGCGGGGGCGCCCGACATGGGGCTCCTGTCCCAGACGGAGATGTTCGAGCACATCCGCCGCATCTGCCGGGTCACGAAGGTCCCGGTCTTCGCCGACGCCGACACGGGCTACGGCGGCGTGCTCGACGCACAGCGCACGATGCGCCTGTGGGAAGAGGCCGGGGCGTCCGTCCTCCATCTGGAGGATCAAGCCGTTCCGAAGAAGTGCGGGCATTTCGCGGGCAAGCAGATCGTCAGCGCCGAGGAGATGCAGCAGAAGCTCCGCGCCATGCTGCAGGCGCGCCGCGATCCCAACTTCTTCATCGTCGCGCGCACGGACTCGCTCGCCGTGACGGGGCTCGAGGACGCCATCGCCCGGTTGACGAGGTATGCCGAGGTCGGGGCGGACGGATTGTACTGCGACGCCATGGAGAGCGTCGAGCAGATGAAGGAGATCAGCCGCCGCCTGCGGCCCCTCGGCAAGCCGTTGCTGTTCAACATGGCGCGATCGGGCAAGAGCCCGTACCTTTCGCTCAACGAGGTCCATGAACTCGGCTTCGACTACGCGCTCTGCCCGATCGAGCCGATGTTCGCCATGCACAAGGCCGTCAAGACCATGATGGAGCGCTTCATGGCCGAGGGCTGCTCGACCGATGCCGTCGCGGACCTGCTGACGCCCTTCGATGAGTTCAACGAATTCGTGGGCATGTCCGAGATGGTGGCGAGCGAGCGGCGGTTCGCCGGCTGAGCCACGAGCGGGCGGAGGCGCCCGGAAGGGAGGGGAGCATGACCGATGTCCTCGTCGAGCGGAGGGGGCGCGTCGCCGTCCTGACCCTGTCGCGCCCGCGGGCCGGCAATCGCATCACGCAACCCATGGCGGCCGAATTGATCGCTGCGCTCGACGGAGCGAGGCGGGACTCCGGGACCGCGGGCTGCGTCCTGACCGGGGCCGGCGACGTGTTTTGCCTGGGCGGTGACTACCAGGGTGCGGGGCCCACGACGGCGGGCCGCATGGAGTTCGGACGCGCCCACATCGACCTCATCGATGCGATGTCGCGGCTCGGCAAGCCGCTCGTCGCCGCCGTGAACGGCGATGCCCATGCGGGCGGTTTCGCCCTCACGGTCGCCTGCGACATGGCGTTCGTGGCGGAGGACGCCACCATGGGGCTGCCGGAGGCGGCGCACGGGCTCTTCCCGTTCCTGGCCCTCTCGATCGTACGGGACACGTTGCCCAAGAAGCTCCTGTTCGAGATCGTGTACGGCGCGCGACTGCTCGATGCACAGGAGGCCTGCGCGCACCACCTCGCGAACGCGGCCCTTCCGAAGGACGGCGTGCTGGCGCGGGCCATCGAGACGGTCGAGCGGGCGGCGCGCGCCAACCCCGACGTCCTGGCCCTCGGCCGGGACCTGTACCACGCGGCGCGGAGCACCAGTGGGGCCGAGGCGCTCGACATGGCCCGTTTCGCCCTCGGGGCAGCCCTGGGGGCCCGTGACGAGGCTCGGCCCTGACGCAACCCGCCGGGCGAGCGTGGCTGGGCATCGCTCAAGCCAGCTTGCCACAGACCGCCTCCAGCTCCGACCAAGCTTCCGTCCCGTACCTCGCCTTCCAATCCGTGTAGTAGGAGGTCTTGGCGAGCACGGCGCGGAACTGCGCCTTGTCGACGTCGCGGAACGCCATCCCCTTGGCGGTCAACTCGCTTTGGAGCGTTCGGTCCCGCTCGGCCAGGTCGGCGCGCTGGTCGAGGACGGACCGATCGAACTCGGTGACCAGGATGGTCTTGAGATCGTCCGGCAGGCGGCCCCAGGCGCGCCGGTTGGCGAGCGGCCAGTAGCCGTCCCAGCTGTGGCCCGTCATCGAGCAGAACCTCTGGACTTCGTAGAGCTTGGTGGTCTCGATCAGCGACAGCGCGTTCTCCTGACCGTCGATGACGTGCGTTTGCAGGGCGGCGTACACCTCGGCGAAATTCATCGGCGTCGGCGAGGCGCCGATGGTGGCGAAGAACGACGTCAGCATGGGCGCGGGCGGGACCCTGACCTTGAAGCCCAGCAGGTCGCGGGGCTCGCGGATGTCCCGGTTCGACGCCGTGATCTGGCGGAAGCCGTTGTCCCATACCTTGGCCGGGCAGAGCAGGCCGACCTTCTCGATCTGGGCTCGCGTGTAGCGGCCGAGACCGCCGTCCATGGCCTTCCAAACGGCGTCGTATTCCGGGAACGCGTACGCCGTGTTGGCGATGCCCGCGACCGGGACCAGGGTCGCGAGGATGGAAGCCGACAACAGGAGGAGTTCGATGCCGCCGACGCGGAGTTGCGACAGGACGTCGGTCTCCGTGCCGAGTTGATTGGCCGGGAACAGGCGGATCTCGATCCGCCCGGCCGTCCGATCGCGGATTCGATCGATGGCCTCGCGCATGCGGACGTTGTTCGGATGGGTCGGGGCTTGGCCGGTGGCGAACTTGAGGCTGAACTCCGGGCTGGCCGCCCGAACCACGGCGGGTGCGGCGAGCGGTGCCAACAGGCCCGCGGCCAGGACCGTGCGGCGATCGGGACCGGCCCCGAGGTTATGCTTCGTCATGGACTTCCCTCCCTCGTCTCGAGCATCCTTCCACCAGATCCCGTGCCGCGCGGGCTTCGTCGGTGCGGGCGTTCGCCGGCGGCCGTCCGGCGGGGATCGCGGGACCGGGGATCGACCGTCCGCGGTTTCCACCTGCCCTCTTCGGCGAGACCGGGCCTGCGCCCGTGACCACACGTCCAGGTCCGCTCGGCTTCTCTCAGTCGCCGCCCGTCGCGGGGTCGAGCTCCTCGCCGGCCACGAACGTCTCGATGTTGTCGATCAGGCGATCGGCGAGCCCCTGCATGGCCTCGTCGCTGGCCCAGGCGACGTGCGGTGTGACGATGACGTTCGGAAGCGCCGCGATCCGCATCAGCGGACTGTCGCGGGTGGGCGGCTCCGGCGAGGTCACGTCTATCCCCGCGCCACTGACGAGCCCCTCCCGCAGGGCGCGCTCAAGGTCCTCCTCATTCACGAGACCACCGCGCGCGGTGTTGAGGAGCAGGGGCCTGCGCTCCATGCGCCGGAACTCGGCCATCGCGATCAGCCCCTGGGTCTCGGCCGTCAGTGGAACGTGGAGGGAGATCACGTCGCTGGTGGCGAGGAACTCCTCCCAGGACACATGGGACGGACCGGGCGAACGCTCCCCCTTCCGCCCGGCGAAGCGCACGTCCATGCCAAGCGCTTCGCCGATCGCCGCGACCCTCTGCCCGAGGGCTCCCTTGCCGACGATCCCGAGGCGCGCGCCGCCGAGGTCGCGGATCGGGTGATGGAAGAAGCAAAACTGTCCGGCCCGTTGCCATTCGCCGTCCAGGACGTCCTGCCGGAAGGGGATGAGCGACCGGCGCAGGGCCAGCATCAGGGCGAGGACATGCTCGGGGACGGTTCGAACGGCGTAATCGCGGATGTTCATCACCGTGACGCCGGCCTCGCGGCAGAACGCCTTGTCGATGCAATCGGTGCCCGTGGCCGCCACGGCCACGAGCCGGAGCGTCGGGAGGCGACCGAGGATCTCGGCCGTCAGGACGACCTTGTTGACGATCGCGATCGTCGCGCTCCGAAGCCGATCGAGCACCTGCTCGGGAGACGTTCTCTCGTACTCGACATAATCGTGGGCGAAGTTCGGCCGACGCAGCGCGATTTGCCGGGCGATGGTTCCGCGATCCAGGAAAACGACTTGGTGCATGCCGGCGCGTGTCCTCGTTCAGCCGGGACGGACCAAGACGGCGCTCGCCGATCCGCCCTGTATCGTGTTATCGATAACATACCAAGCGAGCGCTCAATGCAAGCGCACTTCGGGATACACACCCCGATCGAAGAGGAGGCGACCCGCAAGGCTTGAAGTGCGGCTGAACGCCAAGCGCCACCTCTCCGTTGATTGCGCGAACATGGACGGTTCGCCGACCCGCGGAGATCGGCCGTCAGACGGCTTCCACTTCGGCCGTCCACTCGCCCGCAGGCGTCCCGACCGCCGTCGGGTGCGAGTCGATGGGGTGCAGGAGGCACGGGGGTGAGGGCCACGATCTCCCGCACGCTCCGGCAATCGTGCATTCTCCCGACTGGACAGGGATGCGAGGCCGCGTCGCGTCGGGAGCGCATGTCATGCGCACCGCATGTGGGCGGCCGGGCGTCGCGCCGATGCGGGCGCTTGTGGCGCCCGATCGCACCACCCCGATGCCGACATTTCCACGTCGTCGAGCGGCGACGACCGCCCTGCGATCGTGGGCGCCCCGATGATGGCCGGAGCCCATCGACCATGGCCTCTGCCCCGCGTGGCTCCGGCGCCCACGCGATGAGCGGCCGACCCGGATCCGCGCGTCGACGACCCCGCCGCGTGTTCGGTCCGAGCGAGGCGCATCGCAGCCGCGTCGTCTCCCGGAGGTCGGGACGGGGATCGCGCCATGGTTCCGCCGTCGGCGCTCGCGGACCGGGCATCGAGTCGTCGGACGCGGGCGGCGGTGGGCGGGGCCTGCCCGTCACGCGACCCGCCATGGGACCCTGTATGGGGCGATGCACGCTCCGGGTCGGCGATCCGAAGCCAAGAGGCACCTGCCGCACCTCGCCTGAGGTGGTGCATGGTAGAACCGGGAACTTTCCGCTTCGAGCTACGTTGGGACGTTCGGCGATGGAGTTCGCCATCGAATGCCGTCAGGGCTGATGACTCCTACCTGAAGTGCCACATGGCACGGGAGCGGCATCGCCTTGTCTCGGGCTTCGAGAACTCGTTCGGCATTCCCGCGACGTCGTGCTCGCTCAAACGAGCGTCCTGACGTTCGATCGTGCGGTGTCCCATCCCATCCCAGGCTCCATGTCCCACGGTCCGAGCGGACGAGCGTACGCGGCCGCGCGCCCGATCCCAGGGTGCGGGTCGACGCCGGTCCTGGATCTTCGGCCCGCCCCGGTCGATCCACGGCGATCGGACCGGGATGGTATCGGGCGGATGGCTCGAAGCGGGTGCGTCCCGAGCGATCGAGAACGGGTCCGGGGGCGCAGCGCCGGTCGGGACGGCGCGCGGGAACGTCGCCGCGAAAGGTGGATCGCTCCCCGAGATCAACGTCGCGAGCTTGGTCGTGGATGGCCCGGTGAGCGCGCCTCCCGGAAACATGGAGGACTCCGAGATGGTCAGATCGATCGACGGTCGTGCCGACCCGGTCCCGGGAGGGAGCGTGGGCATGGCGGGCTCCGCGTCGACGGTGGTCGAGCCGGCGCCCGCGCCCGCGCGGGACATGCCGTCGCGCTTCAACGACGACCTCGCGCTCGCGGCGGTCGGGAACTGCAACATCGCCGCCCTCGTGGACCGCAACGCGCGCATCTCCTGGTGCTGCTTCCCGCGCCTGGACAGCGATGCGATCTTCTGCGGGCTGATCGACGACGCCCATGACCCCTACGACGGTTGCTTCACCGTGGAGATCGAGGACCTCGCCCGATCGGAGCAGCACTACCGTCGCAACACCGCCATCGTGAGCACCGTGCTCACGGCGCACGACGGCAGCAGCGTCGAGGTGGTGGACTTCGCGCCGCGCTTCAGGAAGCACGATCGCATGACCCGTCCCTCGATGATCGTGCGGCGCGTCTTCCCTCGCGCCGGCAGTCCCCGCATCCGCGTGCTGGTCCGTCCCAAGCCCGCGTTCGAGGGTGGGACCTTCGTCCGCCGGGTTGGCAGCCATCACATCAGCTTCGTCGGGAACGAGACGTCGTTCCGCCTGATGGCGAGCGGGCCGATCTCCTACATCGCCGAGGAGGTCCCGTTCGTCCTCGGCGAGCCGCTCGACCTGCTGCTCGGACTCGACGAGTACCTCCACAAGTCGGTCGCCGAGACGGCGCGCGAACTCTTCGAGCAGACGGAGCAGCACTGGTTCGAGTGGTCGCGCAATCTCTCCATCCCCTTCGAATGGCAGGACGTCGTGATCCGCTCCTCGATCACACTCAAGCTGTGCAGCTTCGAGGACACCGGCGCGATCGTCGCCGCCCTCACGACCTCGATCCCGGAATCGGCGGGCTCCGGACGCAATTGGGACTACCGGTATTGTTGGCTGCGGGACTCCTTCTTCGTCGTGAACGCGCTGAACCATCTGGGGGCGACGAACATGATGGAGGAGTTCATCGCCTACATCACCAACGTCGCCGCCCTTTCCGACGACAAGTCGCTCAAGCCGGTCTACGGCGTCGTGCCGGGTCACCCGCTCGAGGAACGCTTCGTGGGAAGCCTCGGCGGATATCGCGGCATGGGTCCCGTCCGGGTGGGCAACAAGGCCGAGGAGCAGGTCCAGAACGACGTCTACGGCAGCACGATCCTGGCGGCGACGCAGATGTTCTTCGACGAGCGTCTGTCGCGTCCCGGCGACCGTGGGCTCTTCGAGCGGCTCGAGAGCCTCGGGAGGGTCGCCGCCCGGGTCGCCTTCACCCCGGACGCCAGCCTTTGGGAGTTCCGGGGGAGGACCGAGGTGCACACCTACACCGCCGCGATGTGCTGGGCGGCATGCGATCGCCTGGAGGCCATCGCCGACCGCCTGGGATTGCGGGAGCGCGCGGCGCACTGGGCCGAACTCGGCGGTCCCATCCGGGAACGGATCCTCGCCGAGGCCTGGGACGAGGATCGTGGGACCTTCGTGGGGAGCCTCGGCGGCGATGAGCTCGACGCGAGCCTGCTGTTGCTCAGCGACATCGGATTCGTGGCCGCCGACGATCCCCGTTTCATCGGGACCGTCGAGGCGATCGGTCGTGAACTGAAACGTGGCGATCACCTCATGCGCTACACTCGCCCGGACGACTTCGGGGAGCCCGAGGCGGCGTTCATGGTGTGCACCTTCTGGTACGTGGATGCCCTGTGCGCCATCGGCCGCACCGACGAGGCGCGGGTGATCTTCGAGGCGGTGCTGGCGAGCCGCAACCACGTCGGGCTCCTGTCGGAGGACATCGACCCGAGGACCGGCGAGCTCTGGGGCAACTTCCCGCAGAGCTACTCGATGGTCGGCCTGGTCAACTCGGCGATGCGTCTCAGCAGGCCCTGGAACAACGCCCTCACCCGATCACGGTGACGGTTCACCCCACCCACCAAGTCAACGACACTTCGGATCGATCGATGCCCTCCTATCGCTCACGCACCACCACCCACGGCCGCAACATGGCCGGCGCCCGCGGACTGTGGCGCGCGACCGGCATGAAGGATGCGGATTTCGGCAAGCCCATCGTCGCGGTGGTGAACAGCTTCACGCAGTTCGTGCCCGGCCACGTCCACCTCAAGGACCTCGGCCAGCTCGTCGCGCGCGAGATCGAGAAGGCGGGCGGCGTCGCCAAGGAGTTCAACACCATCGCGGTCGACGACGGCATCGCCATGGGCCACGACGGCATGCTGTACAGCCTGCCGAGCCGCGAGGTCATCGCCGACAGCGTCGAGTACATGGCCAACGCCCATTGCGCCGACGCGCTGGTGTGCATCTCCAATTGCGACAAGATCACCCCCGGCATGCTGATGGCGGCGCTGCGCCTCAACATCCCGGCCGTGTTCGTGTCGGGCGGCCCGATGGAGGCCGGCAAGGTCGACCACCGCGGCAAGATCAAGCCGCTCGACCTCGTCGATGCGATGATCGCCGCGGCCGACGACGACTACACCGACGAGGAGGTCAAGGTCATCGAGCGCTCGGCCTGCCCGACCTGCGGCTCCTGCTCGGGCATGTTCACCGCCAACTCGATGAACTGCCTCACCGAGGCGCTGGGCCTCGCGCTGCCGGGCAACGGCTCGACGCTCGCCACCCACGCCGACCGCGAGCGGCTGTTCCTCGAAGCCGGGCGGCTCGTCGTCGACCTCGCCAAGCGCCACTACGAGAAGGACGACATGAGCGTCCTGCCGCGCTCGGTCGCGACCTTCGAGGCCTTCGAGAACGCGATGACGCTGGACATCGCCATGGGCGGCTCCACCAACACGGTGCTGCACCTGCTCGCCGCGGCCCACGAGGGCGAGGTGAACTTCACCATGGCGGACATCGACCGATTGAGCCGCCGCGTGCCCTGCCTGTGCAAGGTCGCGCCCGCCAAGTCGGACGTCCACATGGAGGACGTGCACCGCGCCGGCGGCATCATGGCGATCCTCGGCGAGCTCGACCGCGCCGGCCTGATCAACGGCCACTGCCGCACCGTCCACGCGGGCTCGATGAGCGACGCGCTGGCGAAGTGGGACGTGATGCGGACCGACAGCGAGGCGGTGCGCGAGTTCTACCGCGCGGCGCCGGGCGGCGTGCCGACCCAGGTGGCCTTCAGCCAGAGCCGCCGCTACGAGGAGCTCGACGCCGACCGGCAAGCCGGCGTCATCCGCGACAAGGAGCACGCCTTCAGCCAGGACGGAGGCCTCGCGGTGCTCTACGGCAACCTCGCCGAGGAAGGCTGCATCGTGACGACCGCGGGGGTCGACTCGTCGAACCTCGTGTTCGACGGCACGGCGCGGGTCTTCGAAAGCCAGGACGCGGCGGTTGACGCGATCCTGACCAACCGCGTCACGGCCGGCGACGTCGTGCTGATCCGCTACGAGGGCCCGCGGGGCGGCCCCGGCATGCAGGAGATGCTGTATCCGACGAGCTACCTGAAGTCGAAGGGCCTCGGCAAGCTCTGCGCCCTGGTGACGGACGGGCGCTTCTCCGGCGGGACCGCGGGCCTGTCGATCGGCCACGTGTCGCCCGAGGCGGCCGAGGGGGGCACCATCGCCCTGGTGGAGACCGGTGACCGCATCTCGATCGACATCCCGAAGCGGAGCATCCACCTCGACGTGTCCGACGCCGAGCTGGCCCGCCGCCGCGCCGTCCTGGCCGACGGCCGCGGCTTCAAGCCGGCGGCCCCGCGCAAGCGCAAGGTGTCGACGGCGCTCAAGGCCTATGCGGCGCTTACCACCAGCGCCTCCAGGGGCGCGGTTCGCATGCCCCCGGAGTGAGGTGACGTAGTTCCCTGACCACCGACTCGGGTCTCACGGGTGCCCGAGGGAAACTCCCGAGTCGGGCCGTCATTGGCGTTCCAAGTCGACTTGAGCCAGCGGGCCGGGGGCTGATGCCCCGAGCGGTACGCACGTTGGATCGGTGCCCCTCCGCTCCTTTCGACTCCATGACTTCGTCCGCGAGGGATACTTCTTGCGCCCTCATCGAGGCGCCGCGATTCGGCTGATGGAAACCACCGAATCGAAGACGAGGGTCCTTGCGGCGAGTCGGCGTACGCGTTAGTCTATGAATACCGGGATGGGGTTCCCGTTCAATCGCCTCGTGGGCTGATGACTCCTGCTTGGGTCCGTTTTTGGACTTACGGAGTCTCGCCATGTGCCACGTTCCCGAGAACGTCCGCGCGAGTATCGATGATCCGATTGTCCGCGTGTGCATCACCGCGGAACGCGCCGATGGGAATGCAGCACCATCGAGCAGGTCGTCCTCGGCGTCGGCGCGACGTCGCTGCAGGACTCCGACGCTCCCCGGACGCGCCCATTGCGCAACCCCACGACCTGCATTCGCACGACGGCCCACGACGGCGCTCATGCTCCATCGAAGCCGCGGATCACCATGATCGTGATCGTACGGTGTTCGATTGTCGCTGGTGCGCGCCTCACCGGTCCCTCTCGATTGGATCGAAGTGAAGGGGAAGTCTAGAGGCTCGTAGGACAAGCGTCCGGCTTGGCTCCGACATCGATGAAGGTCGACCACGCACTGATTTCTTTCACATCGATGTACTAATACTACGATAAAGGTGGAAATATCGTCTCGAACAGTGTCGGCGATACTGTTCCAGAGTTCTCATACGGCGTCCGCAAGAGGCGGGCGATCGACGCCAAGGATCGAACATGCTGAAGCATCTCCTTCACCGGGTCATCCGCCACGGTCGCCTCACGGTGACCACGCCCTCGGGCGAGATTTCGGCCGGCCAGCTCGACGCCGGTCATCACTCGGGACTCCTCGACGTCCGCGTGCGGATCCGAACGCCGAGGGCGGTCCTCAAGATCGCCACGAATCCCGACCTTTACCTCGGGGAGGCTTACATGGACGGCGACCTCGTGGTGGAGCGGGGCAGCCTCTACGAGTTCATGGAACTGATCGCCTCGAACATCGCCGCGCTGGGCCACGATCCGAGTCCCAGGATCGCGCGGTGGGCCGGCCGGCTCGCGGGGGTCGTCTCCCAGCGTAACGATCCTGCGACGTCTCGGGCGAACGTCGCGCACCACTATGACCTGTCGGATGGACTCTATCGCGTCTTCCTGGATGAGGACCTGCAATACTCCTGCGCTTACTTCCGCGACCCGGACGACGATATCGCGACGGCTCAATCCGCCAAGAAGCAGCACATCATCGCGAAGCTGCTGCTCAGGCCCGGCCAGCACGTGCTCGACATAGGTTGTGGATGGGGCGGATTGGCGTTGTCCATCGCCCGGGCGGCGCACGTGCGCGTGACGGGCGTGACGCTCTCGAAGGAGCAGCTCGCGACGGCGCGCCAGCGCGCGAGGACGGAGGGTCTGGAGGACCGGGTCGATTTCCAGCTCATCGATTACCGACGGCTGCAGGGGCAGTTCGACCGCATCGTCTCGGTCGGCATGTTCGAACACGTGGGACGTCCGAACTATGAAACCTACTTCGGCGCGATCAGACGGCTCCTGACCCCTTCCGGGGTGGCGTTGGTGCACTCCATCGGCAAGATGCATGGCCCTTCCCCCACCAGTCTCTGGATATTGAAGTACATCTTCCCGGGTGGTTATATCCCAGCCCTGTCCGAGGTCTTGCCGGCCATCGAGCGCAACGCATTGTGGATCACCGACCTTGAAGTGCTACGACTCCACTATGCCGGGACTTTGCGCCTCTGGCGCGAACGCTTCATGAGTCGTTGGCCCGAACTCAGCCGGACGTACGACGAGCGCTTCCGTCGCATGTGGGAATTCTACCTCGTGGGCAGCGAGATCTCCTTCCGATACTCCGGTTTCATGGTGTTCCAGGTCCAGCTGTCGAGGGCGATCGATGCATTGCCGACGACCCGCGAATACATCCATGAGGCGGAGGATTTCCTGCGTCAGCAAGCCTTGACCCTGGCCGACGCCGCCGTGGCGGAGAAGTGCCTCTGACGATCGTCGGGATGGAGGGGCGTACGCCCTGGCGATGAAATGGGAGAGCATGTCGACTCAAGCCTGGGCGACCCCGCCTTGGGTTGCGACTCCGGCGTCGAGGACTTGTCGCTTCGGTCCGAACAAGGGGGGAGGCTCCCCGTGAAGGCTGGGGTGGCGCCATGGTTTGGGTGGGTTGCGACGGCCCAACGCCGCCGGACCTCACGCGTGTCGCCGGATCGCCGGAACGACCCGACTCTCGCCCGACGGTCGATGATGGGCATGGATCGTTTCAGATCGGCGAAAGCCCGTGAATTCGTCACCGATGGAACACGCACGTACTATCGTTCGACGCTGGCCACCATTTCCGGGGCACGATCGAGGCACATGTGACTGCTCCCGCGGGGCGGAAGGCAGCCGGACGAAGGAGAGGACGGGTGTCCTGGCGGGGATGAACGGGCGGCTTCGTCCACGACCGTAGCCCCTGATGTACAATGATCCTCCGGTGCTCGTCGCGATGACGATGCCGAACATCGAGATCCGACGCTTCCACGTCGTCGATGGCCTGATGCCCTCGCAAAGCCGAAGCTGTTCCGGAGCGTGCGGTTTCGATCTCCCCCGGTTCCTCCGAGATGCGCGACGACACGAGGGAAGCGTGTCTGCCCAGCCGAACGGCGCCTCGGGGAAGCACGTCCCAAGCTGGCTGCGATGGCCCGCCCCGAACACCCTGCGGCGCCGATCGGGTCGGGGACACCTCCGGCGACGCCGAGGGCGCATGATCGCCGCGCAGGCTTCGGAGCGGTCGCCCCCCGATCCGGTTGCGCCGGGCGCACCGGCTCACGCGGGTCGCTGGTGGCCGGGTCCGTCGACCCCACCGCCGACCTGACCCGAGTGGACGACGAGCATCGTCGAGCGCCAGCCACCTTCGTGGGCGCGAGCGCATCCCGCCCGGGGCAATTTCACGACCGTCGCACATTTCTGCCCCGAGCACCTGTGCCTCTATCCCGGGACGAGCCACGAACCCGACGCGACGCCTCCGCGCGGTCCTGACCCTCCGTCGCTCTGAGTGGCGGCGTCGTGACCGTCCTCGCCCGGTCACCGGACGACGGCACGATCACTCCTGGACCCTGGTCATGGCGCCGCGGACGTCGGCGACGAGTTCCTCGACGTTCGCCGGGGCCATGCTTCGCATGTCGACGCCGACGTCGATACGGTACGGGTCGAGATGGGGCACGCGCGGGTCGGCGGGCGTCCCATGCACGTGACCGTGGCACGCGATGCTGTGCACGTCGCCGTCCTGGTTGCGCTTGCTCCCCTGCCAGGAGAGCAGGGGATAATGGCACAGGACGAGGCGCACGCCGCAGATCCGCAGCGAGGTGAGTTCATGCACTGAGAACCAGCCGCAAGATCGGGCTTCGTCACCATCATGATTGCCGACCACCAGATGTTTGCGGCCATTGAGCTTGCGGAAGTAACGCTTGGTCGCGCCCTTCGGGGCATGGGCGAAGTCCCCGAGGTGCCAGACGACGTCCTGAGGCCGGACGATCGCGTTCCACGACTGGATCAGCGCGTCATCCATACGACTCACGCTCTCGAACGGGCGCCCGGCTTTCGCGAGAATGCCTTCATCCCCGAAGTGCGTGTCGCTCGTCAGCCAGACCGTCACGTCATCTCCCGACACCGCTAGGCAGCCGGATGGACCGGCGTCCCCGAGGTTAGATCATGGGCCCGGACCTCATGCCAATCTCAGAGATCCATCCTCTCCGGTTGCGAGTCGGGATCTTCGAACCCAACGTTCGGCGCCGACGCTCCGGCGTTCTCCGAAAGCTCGCGTCGCGACGTCGGCGGGCGGCTCGCTCGATGCGCGCAAGTGCGACGGCGGCGCGCCACGAGCGGGTCGGTGCCCCTATGCCGTCCATCCGGCATCCGTGGGACTTGGAATCCAGGGCGTGTCGCTCGCGGCTTCCGTGATCCCTGCGCAGGCCTCCGGTCGTCCGCGACCGGCGCGCGCGGCGCCTCGGCGCTCTCGGCTGAATTGCGAGGACGCGTCTCCTCCAACTCGCCGGGTTGGCGTCGAGGACTTCCCCGTAATCCAGGATCTGCACGTTCCCGAGATCGAGTGGGTCGGACGACGCCTCGAACTCACGTCGTTGGCCCACCTCCCGAGCTCAAACGAGGGCCCCGCATTGGATTGCGCTTCGGTCGGGTCGATGAAGCCGTGGTCCGGACAAGCGGTGCCGCGGCTGGCCGGGAGATTCGTGGTGAGACCCGACGTGGTCGCCTTACGCCTCGGGGCTTCGACCTCCGGACCCGTGTCCGTGCCTCGGGAACGACCGCACTCGCCGATCCGACGACGATCGCAATCCGCGCGTTGCCGCCGGTCGAAGACCCGTTCGGGTTCCCGGCTCGAAGCCAACCGTCGGATCGCGCCGTTCCAAATGGGCGTCCGCAGAAACCCGGTCCGGAGGGAAGCCCCTGCCGAAGCCGGTAGGCTCCACGCACGGTCCGAACCTGCCACGGCCCGAGCCCGCCCGAGGGGGTCTGGACGGGCGGGGCTTGCGGCATCGAACGTGCCAGGGGATCCACGGCGCCTGGGACGTCAGGGAGCACCTTTCCCAGGCTTCGGCCGTTGTCGGCGTGTTTCTTCGATCTGGACTGATCCCATGACCCACGACACCGGCTACGCCCCTCCCCAGGGCGGCGGCGCGCACGACGCGTCCACGCACGCATCGACCGGGACGGCCAAGACCGAGGCGCTGAAGCGCGACACGATCGAGCCGCGCGAGGCCATGACCTCCAACCAGGGCCTGAAGATCTCGGACGACCAGAACTCCGAGAAGGCCGGCGTGCGCGGCGGCTCGCTGCTCGAGGACTTCCTCCTGCGCGAGAAGATCACCGCCTTCGACCACGAGCGCATCCCGGAGCGCGTGGTCCACGCCCGCGGCGCGGGCGCGCACGGCTACTTCGAATCCTACGAGGACCTCAGCGACATCACCATGGCGGCGCCCTTCGCGGCCAAGGGCAAGCGCACGCCGATCTTCACGCGCTTCTCGACGGTCGCGGGCTCGCGCGGTTCGGCCGACACGCCGCGCGACGTTCGCGGCTTCGCGGTGAAGTTCTACACCGAGGCCGGCGTGTGGGACCTCGTCGGCAACGACATACCGGTCTTCTTCATCAACGACGCGATCAAGTTCCCCGACCTGATCCACGCCGTGAAGCCCGAGCCGCACATCGAGATCCCGCAGGCGGCCTCGGCGCACGACACGTTCTGGGACTTCGCCTCGCTCTCCCCCGAGCTCTCCCACATGATCATGTGGGTGATGAGCGACCGCGGGCTGCCGCGCTCCTTCGCACACATGGAGGGCTTCGGCGTCCACACCTGGCGCCTCGTGGACGCCAAGGGCGGCAGCCGCTTCGTCAAGTTCCACTGGAAGCCCGTCAAGGGCGTGCATTCCCAGGTGTGGGACGAGGCGCAGAAGACGGCCGGCAAGGACCCGGACTACCAACGCCGCGAGATGTTCGAGTCGATCGAGCGCGGCGACTTCCTCGAATGGGAGCTCGGCCTGCAGATCGTCGAGGAGAAGGACGAGTTCGCCTTCGACTTCGACCTGCTCGACGACACCAAGCTGATCCCCGAGGAGCTCGTGCCCGTCCGCATCGTCGGCAGGATGGTGCTGAACCGCAATCCGGACAACTACTTCGCCGAAACCGAGCAGGTGGCCTTCTGCGTGAGCCACGTGGTGCCGGGCATCGACTTCACCAACGACCCGATGCTGCAGGGGCGCCTGCATTCCTACCTCGACACGCAGCTGCGCCGCGTCGGCCCGAACTTCGCCGAGCTGCCGATCAACCGGCCGCTGAACCCGGTGTCGAACGGGCGTCGCGACGGCTTCGCCCGCAACACGATCCACAAGGGCCGCGTGAGCTACTTCCCGAGCGCGCTCGGCGGCACCCACCCCATGCACCAGCCCGAGGCGGTCGACGCCTTCCGCTCCTACGCGGAGAAGGTCGACGGCCACAAGATCCGCGCCCGCTCGAAGAGCTTCACCGACTACTTCACCCAGGCGACGATGTTCTTCAACTCGCTGGCCGCGTGGGAGAAGAAGCACCTCATCGAGGGCATCGCCTTCGAGCTGAACCAGTGCGAGACCAAGGCGGTGCCGAAGGCCGTGATGGCGAACCTCCTCGTCAACATCCATCCCGACCTCGCGGCCGGCGTGGCGGAGCAGACGGGCCTCGACATCGAGGAGTGCAAGCGCGCCGCCCCGAAGCCCGTGGCGACCGCGGTCGCCGAGCCGAAGGAGATGCCGAGCGGCCGCCTCAAGGTTGACCGTTCGCCGGCGCTGTCGCAGGACAAGCCCGCGAAGGGCATCAAGGGCCGCAAGGTCGCGGTGCTGGCCGGGAACGGCGTCGACGGCGAGCAGCTCGGCGCGCTGCGCTCCGCGCTGGAGGCGCGGGGCGCGGTGATCGAGGTGATCGCGGCGCACGGCGGCACGATCACCTGCTCGCTCGGCAAGAGCGTCAAGGTGGACCGGCCGGCGGTCAACGCGCCCTCGGTGATCTACGACGCCGTGGCGGTGCCGGGCGGCGCGTCGGCCGGGGTGCTGGCCAAGACCGGGCTCGCGCTCGCCTTCGTGGCCGAAGCCTTCAAGCACGGCAAGCCGCTCGCCTTCATGGGCGAGGGCGCGGCGCTGATCGCCAAGGCGCACCTGCCGGTGCCGGCCGCGGGCGCCCCCGAGCAGGGCGTGACGGCGGGCTCGGCCGCGGAGGCTGTGGACGCGCTGGTCAAGGGCCTGGAGAAGCACCGCTACCACGACCGCGACATCGAGGCCGTGGCGGCCTGAACGTCAGCGCAGGGTGTCCGGAGGATCGGACCGGAGTCGCCGAAGGGTGCGTCGCCCCTGCGACACGGCCTCCGGCGACATGCGGGAGGCATCGTTCTCGACGGATGGGCGACATCCGGCGCCGAACGTCGTTCCGAGCGAGGCGTGGTGAGCCTTCTCCGGCTTGGTCGCCCGCCCAGGCCCCAGGGGAACGGCTGAGCCGGCGCACGAAACAGCACATGGGGCCGCGGAACCTCGGCCCGGGTCGCGTCCTTGATCCCTGGGACATGCGCATGGTCTCGACGGGGCGACCTCGCGCACGATCCCGTCGATTTCCCGGACGATGGTACGTCGGGGGTCTTGCCTTCGAACGCGGACTTCCCTAGAAATAGGCAACCGGGATGGAGTTCCCGTTCAACCGCCATTTTGGCTGATGACTCCTGCTTTAGCCCTCCATCGGGCTAGCGGAGGCTCGCCGTGCGGTGTTTACCTGAAAATATTCAGCTCATGATCGCCGACCCGATCGTGCGCATGCTGATGGTCGCGGATCGCGTCGACGAAGGCGAATTGCGTTCGATCCTGACGCGCGCACGCGAGCGGGTCCCCCCGTCGGAAGACCTCATGGATGCCCCAGCGCCGGGCGCCTCGATCGAAGTGTCTCCGAACTTCTCTCCCTTGCCGCTGGGCTGGGCCTCCTTCGGGGCCCCCTTCGGCTGCCCCTCGCACGCTTGACGGAGGGGATCATGAACATCGACCTGATACCGATCGGACGGGATGCGCCGGAGGAGTTCAACGCGGTCATCGAGGTCCCGGTCGGGGGCGAGCCGGTCAAATACGAGTTCGACAAGGCGACCGGCGCCCTTTTCGTCGACAGATTCCTGCAAACCGCGATGCGGTGTCCCGGCAACTACGGCTTCATCCCGCGCACGCTGTCGGAGGACGGCGATCCATGTGACGTCCTGGTGCTCGGGGATCATCCGGTGATGCCGGGTGCGGTCGTGGCCGTGCGACCGATCGGGGTGCTCCGAATGAGCGACGAGAACGGCCCCGACGAGAAGGTCGTCGCCGTGCCGGCCACACGGGTGACGCGTGATTTCGAGCGCATCGCCTCCATCGACGACCTTCCGGTCTCGCTCTGCGAACGGATCGAGCACTACTTCGCCCACTACAAGGATCTCGAAGCAGGCAAGTGGGTCACGCTCGGGGGGTGGGAGGGACCGGACGCGGCTCGATCCATGGTCCGGGCGGCCATCGATCGGCACGGTGCATCGGCGAACAAGGGATCGTGAGGACATCATGGGCGCGAAGATCGCAGACATCGACGCCATCGAGATCCTGGACTCGAGGGGCAATCCCACGCTCAAGGTGGACGTCACCTTGGACAACGGCGTCGTCGGGACGGCATCCGTGCCGTCGGGCGCTTCGACGGGTTCGCGGGAGGCGGTGGAGCTCCGGGATGAGGATGGGGGCCGCTATGGGGGACGCGGCGTCTTGAAGGCGATCTCCCGGATCCGGGAGAGGATCGCCCCGAGGCTCCACGGACACGATCCCCGTCGACAGGCGACGCTCGATCACATGTTGTGCAAGCTCGACGGGACGCCCGACAAGTCGTCGCTCGGGGCCAACGCCATGCTGGGGACGTCCATGGCCATCGCGCGGGCTGCGGCCCGCGACCTGGACCTCCCGCTGTACGCGTACCTCGGCGGGATCGCGGCCCGCCGCCTCCCGATGCCGATGATGAACGTGATCAACGGTGGCGCGCATGCGGACAACGGCCTCGACGTGCAGGAATTCATGATCGTGCCGGTGGGAGCCACCAGTTTCTCCGAAGCGATGCGCTTCGGTGTGGGGACGTACAGGAGCTTGAAGGCCTCGCTGCTGGCGCGCGGTTTGGCGACGGGCGTGGGGGATGAGGGCGGTTTCGCTCCGAACCTCGGCGATACGGAGGAGGCCCTCGGGCTGTTGGTCGAGGCGATCGAGGGGGCCGGCTTCGTTCCAGGGCGCGACGTGGCGATCGCGCTCGACCCCGCCGCCTCGGCATTCCGCGACGGTGCGGGGTACAGGATGAAGGGCGAGGGGGGCGGACACCTCACGAGCGACGACCTGGTCCAACTCTACGGCCGCTTGATCGACGCCTACCCCATCGTCTCGATCGAGGACGGGTTCGCGGAGGACGACTGGGACGGCTTCCGTGCCCAGACCGAGGTTCACGGCGCGCGAATCCAGACCGTCGGGGACGACGTCTACGTGACGAACACCTCGCTCATCGCCAGGGGCGTGCGGGAGCGCACCACCAACGCGGTGCTGATCAAGCCGAACCAGATCGGCACGGTGTCGGAGACGGTCGCCGCCGTCGCGCTCGCCCGGGAGGCGGGCTGGCGCTTCGTCATCTCACATCGCTCGGGCGAGACCGACGACGCGTTCATCGCCGATTTCGCCGTCGCCATGGGTGGGGGACAGATCAAGGCCGGGGCGCCGTGCCGTGGCGAACGCATGGCCAAGTACAACAGGTTGCTCGAGATCGAGAACCAACTCGGGGAACCCCTCTTCTCCAATCCCTTCCAGCGATGACCCGGGTTGGAAGCGTTCCGGGTCGAAGGCAAAGGGGGAACCAATGATCGAAGCCAAGATCAAGGAGGAGACGAGCGGCACGGACCCGGCCGCCCAAGCCGTCCGACTGTCGAAGGTCGAGGACGGCACCTTCGAGGTGACCCTCCGTTACCTACCCAGCCGGGACCCCGACAGCGACGACCTTTCGTGCCCCGTCACTTCCGTCAGACATTTCTCGAGTCGAGCCGCCGCCGAGGCCCGCTACGAGGACGTGCTCGCCTGGATAAGGAGCCTCACCGAGGCTACTCGGGCGGATTCGAACTTCGAGGGTGATGGAGGATCGCAAGTTACGCCCGCACGCGAGGGATGAGTCACTGCATTCGCTTGCCGATCGCGGCATGTATCTAGGAACGAAGCAAGGAACGAGTGCATCGAGGTTCGGGCGATGAATTTCGCCGACAAGGTCGCCCTGAGGGCCGATGACTCCTGCACAACGTGACCCACCCCTGCCGGAGCGCGATTTCGGCCTGGCTAGTCGGAGAAGCCCATGTTCTTGCGGGACGTTACTGTCTACCTCGATCCCGGACCGGAGACTCACCGACGCCTCGGGATAGCGGCGACCCTGGCCAAGGCGCATGATGCGTGCCTCACCGGTGTGGATCTGTCCGCGGCGGTGTCCAGCCGGGTCGGATTCCGAGCCGCGCGTGGTGCGCTTCGCGCGGCGTTCCAGGCGAAGGCTTCGGAGATGGGCATCAGATCGATCTATCGCGAGGTCGACGTCGATGCGATCGAGGACGGCGACCCCCGGTGCGCCGCCTCGGACCTGATCGTCGTCACGCGGGGTGATGGGCGCGACGGGTCCTCCCCGTCGGCGGATCTCCCGGAACGCCTGCTCATGACCGCCGGCGCTCCCATCCTCGTCCTTCCCCGTGGTTGGGAGGGGTCCGGTCCGGTCGGACGCCGCCCCATCGTGGCGTGGGACGGAAGCGGCGAGGCGACCCGCGCGGCCCACGATGCATTGCCGCTCCTCCGGCGGTCGGAACGAACTTCGGTGTTCGTGTTCGAGGACGACTCGGACGGGAATGCGGCCGGCCTTCATGTCTTCGCGGCGCACCTCCGGCGGCACGAGGTGCCGACCGTCGTGATCGGTCAACGGAGTGGACCTCATGGGAGGGCCACCCCCGCCCTCCTGGCCCACGTCGAAGCGGAAGGTGGCGATCTGATCGTGGCCGGCGCCTACGGTCATCCACGGGTGGCCGAGCGCCTGTTCGGCGGGGCGACGCGCGAACTGCTCGCGGGAGCCCCGGTCCCCCTGCTCATGTCCCATTGACCGAGGTTTGAGGAGGGAGGCGCGTCATGTGTCTGGTGGACATGGTCCTATGCGTGGACTCGACGACGGATTCCTGGGCGGTGTCGTTGAACCGAGCCGTCGACCACGCCGCGGCACTGCGGGCGCATCTCGCCATCATCGACGTCGCCGCCCTGGACGACGCGGTCCCGAAGACCGATCCGCGCACCTTCGACCTCGACATGGAGGCGAGGACGGCGTTGCGCGGTAAGCAAGTCGACGGTCGCCTCATCCACGACGGCTCGGACGGAGCTTCCTGGCTCGATCACGTCCAGGCGTCGGACCTCATCCTGGCGTCCCCGGACGATCGTGCCTACCCCGCCGTCCCCTCCTTCCTTCCGACCCTCCTCAGGAGTTCGGGCGTTCCGGTGCTCCTCGAACCCGAACCAGCCCAAGGCTCCCTCCCCGGCCGGCGCATCCTCGTGCCGTGGACGGCGGATCGTGCCTGTGCACGCGCGCTCCATGACTGCCTCCCCCTGCTTCGCCGGGCGGAAGAGGTCACCCTGCTCCATCGCCGTTCCGACGGGCATGCGCCCCGTGACTGCGTCGAGGGAGTCTCCGACCACCTGGCGCGGCATGGGATCCGTTCCCGCGTCGAGTGGACCGAGGGCGCCGACGCGCTCGACTCCCACGAGTTGACGTCTCGGGCGTCCCGCTCGGGAGCCGACCTGATCGTGCTCGGCCTCGGCGGACCGTCGCATTGGCCGCAGCCGATCATCCCGGGCCCCATCGATGCGCTGTTGCACCGATCGCAGGTCGCTTTGTTCCTGTCCCCTTGAAGCCCCCCGGAGTCCAATCCGGTCATGGGAGGTCACCATGACGTCCACCATCCTCGCCGTGCTGGCGAGCCGGCCCGGCGCCCGTGCTTGCCTCGAGGCGGCGTTCGCCGCGGCCGCCGCCATCCCCGAGGCCGAGGTCTCGGCGCTCCACGTGCGGATCGATCCCCGGACCACCATCCTTCCGACTGAGGAGATGCTCACCGATGTTCGGCGGCGCGAGATCGAGTCGTTCGAGGCGAAGTTGCACGACGATCTTCGGGCGACCTTCGACGTCGTCTCCGACGCCCTGGGTCCCGCATCATTCCGCTGGGTCGACGGCCATGGGACCGAGACGGCGAGCGTCGTGGAGCATGCCCGCGAGGCCGCGCTGGTCGTCCTGGCGCTCCCACCTTCGCACCATGCCGGGGAGGCGCAGGAAGCGGAGCACGCCGCCCTGTTCGACGCGGGCAGACCCTTGCTGCTCGTCCCGCACGCCTACGAGCGGGCGCCCGTCCGACGGATCGCCGTGGCGTGGCACGACGACGAGAAGTGCCGGGGGGCCGTGACGGGGGTGGAACCCTGGTTGAGGCGTGCGACGACGGTGGAAGTCCTGGCGATCGGCGATGGCGACGCAAGCGTCCTGGAGCCGGCTCGCGCCCTCATGGACTCCTTGGAGGTCAAGGCGGATTTCAGGGTGCTCGACCGCGGTGGAGCGACGGTCGGCGAACGTCTCCTCTCCGAGGCCGCCCACGCCGACTGGCTCGTGATGGGGGCGTTCCGCCGCGGGCGTGTGCTGGACTGGTTCCTCGACAGCGCCACCGAGGTCGTGATCCACGACCTGAGGATACCGGTGGTCATGCGGCATTGAGGATCGGACACAAGGGACGGATGACATGAACGACGCAGCTTGGAAGTTCTGGGGCAAGCGGCACGGCGAGCTGTCCTGCTTCATCGTCGCGTGCGGCGACCGCGAGGAGGCCGAACGGCGGGTGGCCAACCATGATCCCTTCTTCGAGATCATCGACGCCGAGCGGGTGCCGGACAAGGTCCGTGCCCTGCTCGACCTCGAGCCGGGGCAGGTCAGTGGTTGGAGTTCGATGAACATGCGGGCGGCGTAGAGCGACCCCGCCGATCGTTCGGGCCGTCGCGTGACACCCCACCGGACAGTCGATCCGGACCGACCTCCGACGGCGGGCCCGCGGGCCGGTGCGGGGGATCAGCGCCGACGCCGGTCGGACGATTCGTCGACGGTCCGTCCCGGGCGCACCGAGTTGAGCGTGAAGGCGGAGGGCCCCGCGCCCTCCTGCGCGTCTCCGGACGCGATGCCCCGGATCAGGGCGGCCACGGTGGTCGGGTCGATGCAACGGGAGCGGTCCAGCCCCGCGCTCATCACACTCTGGCCACCTTCGATGTGGCCGAGGCCGATCCAGTGACCCATCTCGTGCAGCATGGCGTGCAGCAGGTCGACTTCTATCGCCCCGGTTCCGATCGGTGGAACGGAAGGGGAGCCCAGGAAGAACCGATAGTCGCGGACATTGTATTCGGTGAGATGCTCGTCCGCTCGACAGGCGATGATTTCAGGATCGTCCCCGCAATACGTCCGACCTCGACGCAAGGTCACCTGGATGGAGCTCCTGAGCCTTTCGTCCATCGTCTTCGGCGCGCAGAGCGCGATCCTGACGTTCGTCAGGACGGGTTTGTCGCCGCCGGCGACCTCCAGCGAACAAAGCCTGCGCAAGGCTTCGCCGTCCGGCGCCAGCGGTTCATAGGGCTCGAGGTCCTTCACCGCATGCGTCGCATCGTCGGGCTTCCCGGCACCCAGCACCATCGAGGGTTCGAGCTTGGACACGAGCTCCGCGTCCAGCGCACGCATCGCCGTGTCGCTCGCCGGCGATGTGGGTCCCTCCCCGAACTTGGTCAGCCACTCCGCCAAACCGCGACGCGCCAGGAGTCGGCCATCCAAGTGGACGACGGTCAACTGCTCCGTCCTGCAGGCGCCGCAGGCCGTCGCCCAGAGCGATACGGCCCTGAGGATGACTTCCTCTATCGCGGCACGCTGGGATGCGTCGAGCGGAGAGGCGGCGTCGTCGAGGTCCACGTCGAGGCGGACCTTGCCCGCGAAGCCGGTCCTGACGCGGCGCGAACGGAATGCCTCGTCGCTTGACTCCAAGCAAAGGAAACCGAGGGCGTTGTTCCAGGGTTCGGGGAGACGGGTCCAATCGGGATCGGCGGCTTGCCCGGGAACGCGCGACAATTCGATCCTCCCGACCTCGCCGCGTTCCGCCGTTGGCTCGGTGGACACCTCGACCCTCCACAAGGAGCCGCCCAGGGCCGCGGGGGCGCGGGCGACGAGACCCGGTCCATCGGCGCGCAACGGCGTGGAACGGCATACGCCGGTGAATGGGCCGTCGTCGGCCGTCTGCTTGAAAAGGACGTTGACCCGGGCGTGCGTGCCCCGCTTCATGCCGACCGTCCTGATCACCAGCGCGTCGCCGGCGGACACCAACACGACCCTCGTCGCGCCGAGTTCCCCCGCTGGTATCCCGAATTCCTGGATCGCCTCGATCTTTGTCGGACCCTCGCCGGATAGGTCGCAGGACGGAGGAGCGGGTTCGAGACCCGGGAGGATGATCCGCATCTGGGCGACCGAGCCATCCGGGACCCCGGCGAGGAGGATGACGAGGGCGATGCAAGCCCATCGCCCCCCGGCCGGGCTCGTAGCCCCCGGGGCGCGACACGCGCCGGGAGGAGGCCTTGGCGGGCTCATCGTGGCGTCATGAGCTTGGCGATCAGTTCGGACCAAGTCTCACGCCGCACGAAGTCGACGGGCCTGTCCTGGTTGCGCTTGGAGTAGCCGTCGTGGAAGTAGTCGGCCAGGAACGCCTTGCGCGACTCGGGGAAGTAGATGGCCAGTCCGTCGGAACCGTACGGTGCACGGTCCGACGGACGGGCGCTGCGGGTGCTCGCGTAGTTCGCGATCACGTGCCGCATGACGGCGCCCCGTAGGGCGCCCGCCCGCGCCTTGAGGCGGGCGTCGCGCGTCAGCGCGCCGAAGCGGTCGAGCAGCGCCACGAGGTCGACGGACGTGCGCATGGGGGCTCCGTACGACGCCAGGCCGACCCTGGCGGTCCGCAGTTCGGCGATTCCCTTTCCCCCGCCGAAGCGGAGCGCGTCCGCCAGGGGGGAGATGCCCGACAGATCCGTCCTCAACCCGGGGAGGCTCAGCGCCGACAGCGTGGTGAGGTAATCATCGCGGTACTCCTCGTGGTAAGCGTCCACGAGGTGAGTTCCCAAGGCTGCGGCGGAGGACTCGGGGTCGGCCACCAGGCGCGCCATCCAAGCGGCGTACGGCCACCCCGGCCCGGGCTCCAACTCCTCGCTGGCGACCAGCACGTCGACGGTCGGGGCGAACGCGTACGCGGTCTCCACCATCGCCATGAGGCAGGCGTCGAAGCCGAGCACGTCGAGTCTGTCGCTCCCGAACTCCCGGGCGACGACGTCCTGCACCTCGCGGTTGTAGAGGATCGAGCCCGTGTCGTCGTCGCTCGATATGGCGCGGAAGCCGCCGACGATCTTCGGAACGGCGCCGGGCGTGACGGGGGCGGCCCCGACCCCACTCGATGATCCCGCCGGAGTCGCTCCTCCGCCCGCGAGTTGCAGACGCCAGCCCTGGCCGTGGTTCCACATCACCAACATGTAATGTCGGGCGGGGAACTCGGTCCGAGCCCAGTGCAGGAACTCCGCGAGCGCCTTCGGCCTCCCCATGTCGACGTCGCCGCCCCCTGCGCCCACGTCGAGCAGGGATTGGGCGACGACCGGGGATGAGCCCTTGGAGACGAGGTATCGACGGACCCCGGACCAATCCCCATCCCGGGCGTCGGTCACGTGCGGTACCCTCTTCGGGCGACCGAGCTCGACGACGAAGTTGACGTGGTCGGAGCTGCCCACCTTGGCCATGTCGTGGAAGTTGTCGAGCGCGTCCGGCTCCAGGTTGTTCTTGCCGTTCATGAAGATCATGACGGTCCAGTCGCGCACAGGCTGCGCGGCGTGCGCGCTCGGGACGCTGTGATTCAGTGCGAGGAGCGCGAGGGCCGTCGAACGGGCGACCCCTTTCCTCCGTGTCGGTCGCGACGTCACCGGCATCCCTCCCCTTCGTGCGCGTGTGCCGTCGTGGCCGCCGCATCGCCGCGGGACGGTCCCGGACCGGCGCACGGCTCCGTGCAAGGTCGCGTCCAGCGGGTCGCCGTCGTTCCGGACGTGGCTCCGACGATCCTCACCTTCCCTGGATGGACGCTGCGACGGCGCTGCCGATCTGCGATGCCAAGTGGCTGCTGAAGGCGCTCGCGGACGGGCCGAGATTGCGGGTGGTCACACGCCCGGTCCGCTTGTCGACCCTCTTCTCGGTCGCGCCCGGTCCCACGGTGATCAGCAGCTCGTGGGTCCGGGTGCGGTTCAGGTCGATCAGGGGCGTCGCCCCCGTGCCGACGCGCACAAGGTTCCACGTGGCGGACAGGCTGCCGTCGGACACGATGAGGAACTTGTTGTCGTAGGTGGCGGAATCGGAGGTGAAGGACCCTTGCGTGCCGAGGGCGGCTCCCTCGCCGTTCTCCGACGAACGCGACGACCGCTGGAACGCCGTCACGCCGACGGCACCGGGCAACCACTCGCGAATCCCGAGGTTCCTCGCCTCGACGAACGGCGAGCTCGACGTCGGGGGACCGAGCAACTTGGTCGGTGGGGCGTGACACACGTCCGCCGGTCCGGCGTTCCTGACCAGGTCACGTGCAGTGTAGTAGAAGTCGAACTTGTCGTAATGGATGTTCTGCGAGGAAAGCGCGCCTCCGAGGCCCAATGCGAAGCTTTGCGGCACGGATTGTCCCAGCGCTCTCCCGGGGCTCAGCGGCTCCTTGATGGAGACGATGGGAGTCAACGAAGATTTCTCGTCGGCGGTCAAGGTGAGCGTGACCTGCACACCCCAGGAGTCCGGCAATGGGCCATCCTCGACGGAGGTGACGTTTCTCCGATCATAGAAGTAGGTGCTCGAGTTCACCCCGCGCGCCTCCAGCGCCGCCTCCCTCAATTCACAGAAGATCGCCCGCTTGACCTGCATCTCCATGTGTGCGGTCGCGAATGGATCGGAACGGTCCCAGATTTCCGGGAGTTGCGACACTCCCAGACCACATCCACCGGCGGGCAGCGCCAGGAGCAGGGTCAGCCAGCAAGCCCGTCCCGCCATCATCGACCCGACCTCCACGACGCATTCGCGATGGGCGCCGGCTCAGTCGATGAACCGACATCCTCGATGGATCGCGCCAAGTCGCCCAAGAATGCCTTAGCGTGTCCCGAGATACTGTCTCAATCGAGCCGCCAGCGCGGAGTCGGCCCTCGAGATCCGAAGCGTCAGGACGCCCGTCTTCGATGCTTCGGAGGACCTGGGAGCGGCTAGACGTACACAGTAATCGTCGCAGTCGGAGCCAAGACACTGGTGCACGCATTGCCGACCCGGGCATCTGGGATCCGGACAGGTGAGCGCCGTGCCGCTTGTGGGAACGAGGACTACGCCCAGGAGCATCAGGCAGGTAATGAGACGCATGCATCGCCTCCGTGTTGCTGCAACGTAGGACGCCTCGACCCCGGCCATCAATCATCGAGTCCCGCCGGATTTGAGAAGACGATGGGATGCGGCATTCTGGCAACAGTCATCCCCGGAGAGGTCCGACGGTCGTTTCGGGCCGCCTCGCGGGCACGGTGTTCTTCGCGACCACCACGGTCCTGGCCCCCGTGGTGCTCGGGCCGGACCGGCGCCGCCACTCAGTGGGACGTGCGATTCGCTCGCTCGCCATCCGCGAGCGACTGGGCGGCATCGAGGGCATCGGTGAGGGCGACGGCCACCTCCGGGTGACCCGCTCGCCTCGCATGTGCCCTGACGACTCGGATCAGGCCCGCGAGCCAGCGAGCGTGCTCCGCCTCGCGGTCGGCGGGGAGGGCGGTGCTGGCGGGCGGGGTGTCGTCATCAGCCATCCGGCGAGTATGAGCCGTCGGCGGTCGTTCCGAAACTATGATTGGTCGAACATGCTTGCGGCGCGCGGGCCCACGGCCGCACGTCCCGGGTCTCGGATCCCGGTGCAAGCATCCGCTCGGTCGTCTTCCCCGCGTCCCGGCGCCACAAGGACTTCGTGGAACGGCTGTCCGGCCTCGTTCGCCGCCTCGCTCGTCCAGCACACGGTGCCGTCGTGCATCGGAATGACTCTCGCCTGCGCTTCCGTTCGCGGGCTCGATGCCGGCGGGGACCAACGCGGGCCCGTGCGGAAGGGCGATGGATCCCATGTGCTCCGGTCGGTGCTCGTACGGGTTGGAAGTGTGAGCGCGGCGTGGGAGGCACTGGAGGATGGGCGCGTCCACGCATCCCACGGGCATCGTGGCCCGATCGCCGGGACGGCGATGGGCGGCCTCCACCGGATGCACGGATGCATGCGGTGGCACGTGTCTCAGTGCGTCGTCCGAGCGGTCCCGCACCGGCCGCCGCAACGATCGATGCCCTTTGCCGTTCCGCGATCTCCCGCACGGCCCCGCGAAGCGCCATGCAATTCATGGTGGCCCCAACCCCTTGGGCCATGGGACCTCGACGCGGGCGTCGTCGGCGTCCGAGCCCCGGCCCCCATGACGTGCCGGGACGAGCTGATGGCTGCATGGCGATTCGAGCGGGGCCGCCGAGGCCGCCTTGCGCAGCGCGAACAGGTCCGACGCCCACAGGATCTTCGTCGTGCCGTGGTAGGCCGTGGCGAACCCGTCGATGGCCGTCGGAACAGGCGGACCGTGGCGGCGACTTGCACGAACTCGGCCCTGGCATGTGCCCGTTCAAGTCGACGATCCGAGCTTCGATCTCCGCCTCCCCGAGGAAGGGCCGGGTGAGTGGTGGGGGGCTGGGACCTGGCCCCGATCATCGCCGACCGAGGCTTGCCGGGGCGGATGGGCGTGGGTGAGCTCGCCACCTAGGACGACGGCCGCGAAGGTTCCCCTTGGATCGTCCGTCCGCCCGCATGAACATGCCCGTGCGATGGGCCATGGTCCGATGGCAGGCCCTTGCCCGCGATCGGGCCGGCCTCGTCGAAGATCCTGGCGAAGAGGTCCGGGCCGTAGCTCGTCGGCAATGGGTCGGCTTCGGTGATCGCGAAGTTCCTTCCGCCGTCCACGTCCCGCCCGGCGCGGAGGAACAGCGTCGCCCGGCTCCCGCGCTCGTGGAAGCCCCGCGCGAAGGTGTACTGGTGCGTCACGAAGACGATCCGGACACCCCGTGCGAGCAAGGCCGACACGATCTGCCGCGCCACCTCCGAGCCTTCCCGCTCGTTCGTCGCGGAGAAGGACTCGTTGAACAGGACGAGCGAGTTCGGGACGAGCGCGTCGGCGATGCCCGACATGCGCGCGAGTTCCTCGTCGAACTTGCCGCTGCGGAGGGAGGCGTCCTCCTCCCGCCGGTGGTGGGTGAACACGCGTTCGGGCACCTCGGCGGCGAAGGCGTCCGCCGCCACGAACAGGCCGCAGCGCATCATCACGGCGGCTTGCCCCAGGCTGCGCAGGAAGGTGGACTTGCCACCCCGGTTGGCCCCGGTGACGACCAGCAGGTCCTTGCCGTCCGCCGCGAGGGCGTTGCCGACGATGCCGTGACCGAGGCTCAGGGCGAGGGACGCATCGCAGAGGTTCCGAGCCGACATGGAGCGGTTCCCGGGCGGTCGCGGGTCGGGCAGGCAGGTCGGGCATCCCGAAGCGGCGAGCGCCTCGTGCAGGTTCAGCGCTCCGACGCAGAAGGCGAGTTCCGCGCGCAGCATCTTGAAGAAGTCGACCACGTGCTCGACGGAGCGCGCCACGGCGCCGCTGGCGACCTCGACGCCGCGGTCGCGCAACTCGGACAGCGCGCGCGCCCCGCTCTCGTCGCGCGGCGCGAGGGTGAAGTCGTAGCCCTCCGGACCGCGGCCCAGGAGGTGCAACAATCGATCCCGTCTCAGGTCGGCCCTCCGCAGGGTGTAATCCCGCCCCGCATTCCCGGAGCCCAGTCGCGCGCTCATCAGCATCCCGCCGGGGAACTTGAGGCTGCCGAGGCTCCGGTTCACCTCGGCGAGATAACGCTCGCCGAGTTCGCGCCGGACTGTGCTGAAGAGGACCCCGAATCCCTGCGAGCGGAAGGATGGACCTTGCTCCTCGGCGACGATGCGGAGCCGACGAAGGTGGGCGACGAGTTCGCCCATCAACTCGATCGAGCGGGACAGCACCATCCCGGGCGAACGGAAGAACGCGCCGATCGCGCTCTTGCGCTCGGTCTCGATGGCGTCGATCGTCAGCGCGTACAGGTCCCGGACGAGATCCGGATGTGCGAGGCAGTCCCTCACCACGTCCTGGCGGTGGCGGATCGTCGCGAGGTCCGCGGTCCCGGCGAGGAGGACGCCGCGGGCGGCCTCCCGCAGCCGCTCGTCGCCCTTCGCCATCGCCTCGACGAGCGTCGACAGGCCGAGGTCGCGGACCAGGTCCCCGGTGCCGGGCGGGTCGGGGCGCTTCCAATCGAAATCGCGGTCGGGATGGAGGAGGAGGGCTTGCACGGCGGTCGGCTCCCGGAAGGGGGTCGGAGGTCAGAAGCGGAGCCGTTCGCTCAGCTCGGCGAAGGTCAGGCGATACTTCTCGGCCACGGACAGCGCGTAACTGCGCCCGTCGGCGGGCCGCCGGACGACCTCGAACGTGCGGCGCGCGGGGTCCTCCGGCACGACCGTGCTCACGGCGCTGACGATCGTCGGGCTCAGGCCGACGAGTTCGTCGAGGAAGGTCACCAGCACGCAGAGGCCGTCGAGGGCGACGATGCGACGGACCACCTCGCTGCCCAGGAACACGGCGTCGTCGAGCGTGGTCGAGCTGAAGATCTCGTTCAGGATGATGATGGATCCCGGCGTCGCCGCCTCGAGCAGGGACCGGACGCGGACGAGGTCGTCCTCGAGCTTGCTGCGGCGGTCGGCGACCTGCTCCTCGCGCTCGAAGTGGGTGTGGATGGCGTCGAACAGGTGCAGCTTGGCTTCCAGACCGGGCACCGGCAGGCCGAGGGCCGCCAAGTGGTGCATCTGCCCGAAGGTGCGCGCGAAGGTGGTCTTGCCGCCCTGGTTCGGGCCCGACACCAGGAAGATCCGTTCCCCCTCGTGTAGGTCGAAACCGTTGGTCACGACCGGTCGTCCCTCGCCGACGAGCCTGGCGGCCAGGACGACGTCGAAGGCGGCGCGGCCCCGGACGGTCTTGTCCGACGTGACGATCGGGAAGCAGAAGGGCAAGCCGACGCGCCGCATGGGCGCCACGGCCTCACGGTACGCGAGGAAGAATTGGATCTCGCGGTCTATCCTGACCAAGGTGCGGTCGACCGCGTCCCGGGCCCCGAGGGCGGCCGCGGCGAGGCGGCCGAACAGCTTCGGATGGAGCCTGGCCACGAACTCGAGGATCTGTTCCTCGATGGCGTTCAGTTGGGGCGCGTCCCGGGTTTCGCCCGGCCGTTTCCCCTGGTCGCCCTGGCGGAACTTGGCGAACAGCTCCTCGACCTCGGCTCCCTGGTCGTGCTCGCCGGCGTGTCGCTCCACCCGGAAACCGCCGCCGTAGACGCGCACGTCGTAGTGGACGGCCGCGAGGTCGGCCACGATGGCGTTCACCTCGCTCCGGAGGGCCACGTGACCATCGCTGGCGAGGAGGTCGGCGACGTAGGTCCGGAGGCCGAGGAAGGCCTCCGACGCGAGCGGGAGGGCGTCGAGCGCCTGCGCGAGGTTCGCCGTCCCGGCGCAATAGGCCTCCAGTCCCTCCAGCAGGAATCGCTGCTTCTGGAGTTCGTGGTAGCGTTTCTCCGTGCGGGCGAAGGCGTCCCGGGTGCGCCTCATGGCGGTCGCGAAGGCTTCGCAGGCCGCCGCCGTCCCCTCGGCCTCGATGTCTCGCATCGCGTCCTGACGATGGATCACGGCTTCGGAGGTGAGGAGGTGACGGTGGTAGAGGGGAGCGAGGTCGTGGAATTCCCGTCCCGCCGTCAGGGAGGCGACGAGCTGGTCGAGGGCGAGGTCATGGAACCAGGCGGGCTGGGGATCGTCCTCCGCCGGGATCCGGCCGTCGTGCCACAGAAGGCTGCACCGGTGGCCGGGTGAGTTCCCGGACGACGTGCCTGGGGCGGCGCGCGTCGCCGGGGTGGGCGTGGTCCTCGCATCCACGAGTTGTCTCCTTCCGGTTCATGTCCGGCAGGAGTCATCAGCCTCGCGGCGGTTGCGGGGAACCCCATCCCCTTCGGGCCCGGCCCGATATCTCTCGAACACGGTGCCGGCGCGCCGGTTCCCGTGGTCGACGCCGTTCACGCCTCCTCTTCCAGCTGGGCCTGGGCGATCTGGGCCGCACCGCCGTTCAACCGGGCCGCGATGGCGTGGCCCGCCGCGACGGCGCACAGGCAGAGGGCGACGGAGATCGCGACGTTGAGGCAGCCGCGCACGATCGCGTCGGTCCTGAGCAGGTCCAGCGTCTGCAGCGCGAACGATGAGAAGGTGGTGAATCCACCGCAGATGCCGACCATGACGAACAGGCGGGTCGTCTCCGACACCGGGTATCGCCCGCTCGCCAGGGTCAACGTGCCGAAGAACCCGATGACGAACGAGCCGAGCACGTTGATGACGATCGTCCCCCAGGGAAGCTCCTGGCTGACCGGCGCAAGGAGCAATCCCAGCCCGAAACGGCAGAGCGTACCGAGCGCTCCGCCCACGGCGATCAGCAGATATGTCGTCATCGGGTCCCCTTGCGCGATGCTGGTGGCGAGGTCCGGTCCTCGATCCGTGGTTTCGGCGTCGGATGCCGCCCCGACCCTCGCGCCGTCCGAGGGTCGCGCGTGGTCCTGCGTGGGCCGCGGGCCGACCCTCCGCCGGCGCCGTCGTCGTCGCCGGAGGGCTCGGACGGCAGCCTATCCCTCGAGGCCCACGCCGTCCGCACCCCGGGCCACGCGGGCCCCGACCGATGTGGGCGGGCCCGGCCCTCGTTCGATCCGTCGACCGGCGACGTCCACCGCGCCCTCGAAACACCGATCGTCGCCTCGATGCGTCGTGCGTCCGTCGACGTCACCCGGCTCCCTCCGTCCGGTTCAGGATGCAAGCAGGTCCTCTCAAGGACGAGGTCCGTCGTGGCCCATCCACGCAAGAGCAACGCTTCGGCTGGAGGCCCCTCCCCCATCGACGAGCCGGGCGCGGAAGTCGCCGCCATCCTGGCGATGCTGCTTCCGGGTCTCTGGATCGTGCGCCGCTCCGCCGTGGGGCGTGACGACATCGACCTCCAAGCCGGGAGCATGCGACGACCGCACGTTCACTCGGTTTCGAGTTCCCCGAGTTCCGAGACCTCGGTCTCGGACAGTTCGGCCTCGCCTCCCACATTCGGGGCGGAACCGATCTGCCAGTGCTCGAGGTGCTTGTAGACCATCACCTTGTCCCGCAGCAGCTCGCCGTGGCGGCGGCAGAAGGTCTCCAGCATGACCTTCGGCCCGATCATCTCGACGCACATGGTGAGGTCGACGTTCATGCCCTCCGTGTCGCGTTGACGGACCTCGCCACCGTTGCTGAATCCGTAATGCGTGTGGTGCGCCACGGCGTTGACGAGCCCCGCCCGCTTCGCCTCGTTGACCAGTTCCTGGTACAATGGGCGACCCGAGAAGGCGGCCTTGAGCCGACTCTCGCCCGTCTTCCTGAACCGCTCCTTGGGCGTCATGTAGACGCGCAACATCCCGATCTCCTTCGCGGTGACGTGGTGTTTGTGCGGCATGTCGATCTCATCCTCGAGTTCGTAGGCGTCATCGTCGGCCCCGACGCCGAAGATCGCGTCGCGGGCGCCGAAGCGGGGCGGTGAGAGTTCGCGCACGTGGCGCAGGGCGATGTCGGGCGGGATGAAGCCCGCGCCGCTCTTCGGCACCGCCAGCCTCTGCGCCAGGTAGATGCCCGAGTGGCCGCTGCAGAGGTACGCGACGAAACAGGCGACGGCGACGTAGGGGGCGTTGGAGGCGCCGAAGAGCTCGATGCCCATGATCGTGCAGGCGATGGGCGTGTTGGACGCCCCCGCGAAGATCGCCACGAAGCCGAGGCCCGCGAAGAGGTCGACCGGGGCGTCGAGGAGGGCCGAGAGGGCGTTGCCGAGCGCGGCCCCGATGAAGAACAAGGGGGTCACCTCGCCTCCCTTGAAGCCGCTGCCCAGGGTGACGACCGTGAACAGGATCTTCCAGGCCCAGGCCCAGGGGAACACGCGGCCGCCGAAGAACGCCACGATCGAGGCGTCGCCGGGGTTCGGCGACGTCACCCCGAGGCCGAGGTACTCGCGCGTGCCGATCGCGTGGGTGAGCCCGATCACCAGCAGGCCGCCGATGACCGGCCGCAACCATGCGACGGGGCACAGCCTCTTGAAGGTCGAGCCGAAGGAGTGCGACGCCTCGGAGAACGCGAGGCCGGCGAGGCCGAACGCGACGCCCGCCAACGCGACCTTGACCAGGAGCGCGACGTGCGACGCGACGCTCCCGCCATGCGGGCCGGCGACCTCCGAGAAGGCGATGTGGTAGGCGACGTGGGTGATGCCCCAACTCTGGCAGGTCCAGTCCCCGATCAACGCGGCGAGGACGCACGGCACGAGGGCCTCGTACTCGACCCGGCCTACGGCGAGGACTTCGAGGGCGAACACGGCGCCGGCGACGGGGGTCCCGAAAACCGCCCCGAACCCGGCGGCGATGCCGGTCGTCAGGAGGATCCTGAAGTCCGCCGGGGTCAATCCGAGACGCTGGCCGAAACCGCTCGCGATGGTGCCGCCCAACTGCACGGCGGTCCCCTCGCGACCCGCCGACCCGCCGAACAGGTGCGTGATCAGGGTCGCGGCGACGATGAGGGGCGCCATCCGTAGGGGGACGCCGCCGCCGGGCTCATGGATGCGGTCGAGGATCAGGTTGTTGCCGCCCTCCGCGGGCCGACCGACCCAAGCGTAGGTGGCGCCGATCGCCGCCCCCGCGAGCGGCAGGCCGTAGAGCAACGCCGGGTGCTCGAAGCGGGTCTCCGTCGCGAGGTCGAGTAGCCAGAGGAACGCCGCACAGAAGCTCCCGACGGTGGCGGCCATCGGGACGGTGAGGCCGATCCACTTGACCGCGACGACGACGTGGGCGACGCGCGCGAGGAGAAGGGAGAGGGAGGCACTCCACGCATGGACGACGGACGTGGCCGTCCGGCGCGACAAGGCATTCGTCAAACGGATTCCCCCTCACGGCGTGCAAGGTAGGAATCATCAGCTCGTCGGGGAGCGGTTCGACCCCGGGAAGGGTCCGGCAGAAATCCATTGCCGCGAGGGTGTCTAACGAGGAAGGGCCGATTCGTAAAGCCCCCTCGGTCCCATATGCCCGAGCGCCGGCCCCGACGTCCGTTCCCCGGTCGCTCCGTCTCGAGGATGAAGGTGGAGTGGATCCGAAGCGCACCCCGCCGGAGATCGTCGTCGCCGGAGTTGACCGCGGATCTCGCCGCGATGGTCTCGCGGACGCCGGTCCCACGCACGTCGAGCCCGGTGAGGTCGCGGCGTCTCTTTCGGGGCCCTCGATGCGTGCCCGTCCACTTGGTGGTCGGCCTCGGAGCCGTCGCGATCCCCTCTCGGCGACGAACCCTGCCGGCGTCAGGTCCCGATCGATCCGAGGTCTCCCGGAGCCACGGTCCGGGGCGTTCCGACGAGGTTCGGGCGCACGTCGCCGGACCACGTCACCCTCCGGCCGCTTCGAACGCCGCCGAATAGGCGGCGAACGCGCGATCCATCGCGCCCGACTTGCTGGTCAGCCATGGGAAGTGCCCGTAGCGGAACGACAGCTGTCGATCCGCTGTGGCCGGCGCCCTGTGCATGACGGCGAGTTCGTAGAGGGCCGACGCCAATCCCGAGCGGTCGGCGCCGGCGTCGCAATGGAGGAGCAGAGGTCTGGGCGACGTCCGCAGGACCTCGATCAGGCGCGCCATGGTGACCGCGTCCGGCTCGTGGGCCGCCGAGAGCTGGATCGACACGAGGGTCGCCCCCGCTTCCGAGACCGCCCCGATCTCGGCGTCGTACCATCCCTTGCCTGGGTTTTCGCCGCGGAGGTTCAACACGGTCCTGATGCCGTGCTCGCGCACGAAGCTCGACAGCCGCTCCGGGCCTAACTGGCCGGATCGGTACATCCCACCGTCGAATTCGTGGATGTTCCCCGAGAGCCTTAGCCAACCGGCCCATCCCCCGGCCGCGAGGCCGACCGAGAGCACGACGGCCATCGCACCGGCCAGGCCCGTCCGCGATCGCCGCGGGTGTGCGTCGACGGGGCCTCGGTCGGGCTCCTTCCATGCCCGGACGTCCACGTCCGCCTCCCTCATCGGCAGGTCATGCGGGACGCGTCCGCTCATCGGCCGGCGTCCCGGTGCCGTCCCACCCACAGGAACGTCGGCACCGCGGCGAGTTGGAGGACGACGCAGAACGCGACGGTGGCCGGGATCGATCGTTCGTAGAGGAAGCCGATCGCGGCGCTGCCGAGGAACCAAGCCACTCCGTAGCCGGCCGTGAACAGACCGAACGCGGTCGCGCGGCGTCCCGCGGCCACCATCGGTGCGACCGCGGCCGGGATGATGGATTCGTGGACGCCCATCCCGATCCCCCAGACCACGGCCCCGACGAGCGCGACCCGGAAATCCCCCAGGAAGACCAGGGGCGCGAAGGCCGCGGTGACGGCGGTGAGGCCGACCAGCACCTTGAAGCCGAACCGGTCGAAGAGCCTGCCGAAGACGAGGGATCCGGTTCCGCTCACCGCCATCGCGATCGCGTAGAACACCGCGATCCATTCCCCCGGAACGACGTGCGCCTTGTCGAAGTGGTATGCGATCAGGGGATAGTCTGCGAAGCCCGCGGCCACGAGCGCGGCGCCCGCGAGGTAGGTCCAATAGATCGGGGGCAACCGCTCACCCGCCCCATCCTTCGCTCCCTCCTCCATGTTCCGCGGGTCCGGGTAGAGCCGCGAGGCGACGACCACCAGCGTCAGGTTCGCCGCCGCCGGAATCAGGAGGACCGCGAAGGCACGGTGGTAGTCGCCGTGCCCGGCCAGCACCGCCGCGACGGCCAACGGCCCGAACATGGCGCCGAACTGGTCCATGGCCTCGTGGATGCCGAACACATACCCGAAGCCACCCACGCGCTTCGCGGCGTGCGACAGCATGACGTCGCGGGGCGGGTTGCGGATCGCCTTGCCGACCCTTTCGAGGATGATGAGCGCCGCCGCCTCGGGCCAATTGCTCGTCAGGGCGAGCAGGGGCACGGAAGCCATCTGCACGACGTAACCGGAGATCGTGATCGGCCAGTAGCGCTGCGTGGCGTCCGCCAGCCGTCCCGACGCGAGGCGCAGGCCGTAGCCGAGCAGCTCCCCGATCCCGGTCACCACGCCGATCACGAAGGCGCTGGCTCCGAGGACGGCGAGGTACGGCCCCAGCACGCTCCTCGCACCCTCGTACGTCAGGTCGGCGAAGAAGCTGAGGACCCCGATCACCAACACGAACCGGAACGCGGTGCGTCCGGACACCGGCGCCTCGGGACGATGCTGCTTCATGTTCGACGCGATCATCACCTATGCCCTGCCCTGTCCCGCGGCCCCGGCCGGTGCGACGATCCCGAGCGGGGACGTTCCTCCACCGGCCGGGATGTCGTGCTGGCTTCATCCAGGTGCATCATGTAGCATTCACGACATCCCGTCCACGTCTCTCCGACGAGCGAAGGGCTGTTCGGGGCGCCCGCCTCCAAACCGGGCTACGGAGCTTCCAGCCTCCCGCGTCCGGGGATGGGAGGTTCGAACCATTCGACGCGACGCCGCCCGATCGCTTCGCCTCGCGAGGACTGGCGTCCCTCCGGGGCAGCGCAGGCTCGTGGGACGGGGTCGGACCTACCCGGCGGGATCCCGTGTGAGGCGACGGATCAGGCTCGATCGGTCGTCGGTCGTGGACGACTCGGGATCGAGGTCACGCCAGGGGACCACGGGCAGGAGCAGGTACGACGACAACCTTTCCAGCAGAGGTTCGTACGTGGCCCGCAACGCCGCCATGAGTTCGACCCGGGAGTGATCGACGTCCCAGGTGCAGCCCGCCGACGACAGGGCGACGGCCAGGTCGCCGATCTGGGCGGCCGAAGGAAAGCGCCCCGCCTCGGTCGTGCCCCGCACGGCGATGTGGAGCGAGCCGCCGATCTCCGAGAGGACGCGCCTCGCGGCGGCGAACGTCGCCGACGCCTGCAGGTGCGGTGGTCGCCCGCTGGCGATGAGGAGGACGCAGCAGTCGAGGATCATCGCGAGCGACGCCAGCCACGAGTGCCCACGATGTTGGGATCGGTAGAAGGCCAGCATCGGGTAGGACGTGTGGCTTTCGATCAACCGCGCCGCCCACAGCTCCCACTCGGCCAACCATGCATCGAGCGAACCGCGATCGGCTTCGGTCGCGAAGCGCAACAGCATGGTGGCGCCCGAAGCCGGCGTCCCGGCGCGTGCGTCGAGGCGGATGAGTTGGGTGTCGCGATCCGAGAAGTGCTGGTGCAGCACCGGTAGGTAGCCGATGGTCAGGGCGACGAAGCCGAACCCGACTCCCGCCTCCAGGATGACGAGGATGCGCGACAGCGCCGTGCGTGGGACGACGTCGCCGTACCCCAGGGTGAAGAAGGCGTCCCCGCTCATCAGCATGCGGCTGGCGAGGGTCGTCGACCCATCCGCCGGGGGACCGGCGTCCGTACCCCATTGCATGAGGCCGAAGCCCACGATCAGTCCCGACGCCCAGAAGGCGAACAGGAGCACCATGGACAAGGGACCGTAGATGGACAGGTAGTCCTCGCGTTTGGGACCCACCGGCATCCTCCGCCCCACCGCGCCCCATGCGCACCACGTGACGACGAAGAAGGCGCGCATCAGGCGCCAGCGCCTGAAGACGCGGCGTGGCAGGAGGACGACCTCGAAGGCGTCCTGGAGCGAGATCAGCACGACGACCGCGCCGAGCAGCGACGCGGCCGCCCTGGAGGGATCGATCATCGCATGCTCCCCGATCGGTCCTCGTCCGTCGGAGGGCCGACGTGCGCCCCCGGCGCGAGGTCCGTCGACGTCCCGCCTGCGATGTCGGCGCGCAGGCGTCCGAGGCGTCGCAGGTTCTCCAGGCTTTCGTCGGGTCTCCTGGCGGCGGCCCCGACGAGCAGGGCCTCGACGAAGCCCAGGGTGGCGGTGTGCATGCTCAGCATGTCCGCCCGGCCGCGGGCGACGAGCAGGACGGGGTCGAACGGCTCACGGAGTCGGGGGTCCAGGTCGTCGGTCACCAGGGCGCGCCTCAATCCGAGGCGTTCGGCCTCGCGGAGCAGCGCCACCAGCTCCGCGTATCCGGTGCCGTAGGCGAAGACGACGAGCGCGTCGCCCGGCCGGAGGCGATTGAGGTCGTCGGCGCACAGGATGCCCGTCCGCGTGCAACTCCAGGCGTCGAAGCCGAAGCGTGACAGCTGCGTGACGAGGTAGTCGGCCACGGCGCTCGTGGGACCGATCCCGAAGGTGACGACGCGCTTGGCTTCCACGACCAGGTCGACCACGCTCCGGAAATCGGCGGCCGGCACGTCGTGGGTCATCTTCGTCAGGGCCCGGACATGCTGGGCGACCGTGCGACCGAGGATCGACGTCGGGTCCCGCACCACGTCATCCAAGGTCGCCGCCAGACGATCGGCCTGCGAGGGTTCGGCCCTCATCTCGGAGGCCATGGCGAGGCGCAACTCGTCGAACGTCGAGTAACCGAGCGCTCGGACCGTGCGCACCACGGTGGCGTCGCTCGTCCCCGCCTTCTTCGCCAGCGCCGAGGCGGACGCGAACAGGATCTCCTCCCGACCATCCCGGAGAACATGCGCCACCCGGCGCTCGGCGCGGCTGAGGGCGCCCATGTTGCCCGCGATGCGGGCGGTGAACGGCGCGGGGGGGTTCGACATCGAGGCTTTCAGATCGGACGGACTTCGTCGATGGCGAGGGCCTTCGACGGATCGCGACCATCCGTCCCCGTCGACGGCCGAGCCTGCGATGGATGGAGATCGGGAGGGTTCCAAGCGCTGGTGGAAGCTAGCATCTGTTGGATGACGGGTGCCGGAATCGGTGAGGGCTCATGATCCCACTTCCATGTCCGACAGTCACCAGGGCCGACCACGGATGCCGGAAGATCCGGTGCGACGGCATGGGTCGGCCCGTCGCTCGGCGGAGCGATGCCCGTCGTCGCTTCCGTTCGCGACTTGACGGCCTCCCGACGTCTCCCATATCGAACGTCGATGGGGATGGGGTCCCCCGAAAGCGCCGTCAGGCTGATGACTCCTACACCATGCTCGTGCTGGGTAGGAGATCGCCATGCTCGCGATGATGATTTTGTGCGCTTCCCTCTTGGTTGCCCGGCATCGGCCCACCTTCGCCGTTCCCAAGGTTGTGCGTCCGAACTCCCTGCCCGACCATCGCCGGCCCTCGCGTCTTGGGTCGGGGTTGGTGACGTAGGCCGGTCTCCAACGTCGAAGGGCCGCCCTTGATCGGGTCCGGGGTTCAACGTCGCGCGCCGGAGCCGGTCTCCTCTTCCGGCGAGCGGTCGACGAGGACCGTGGTCGGCCGTGGCGGCCCCTCCGGCGCGGCGAGGTCCTTCACCGAGTATGCCGGGCTTCTAGATCGATGATTGGGACGGGGACGATGGCGCGAGTCGAGTTCGACGCAGACCGTGGGCACAATGGTGAGTTCCTAGTAGAGGGCGAACACTTCACGCCCGTCGACTGCATGCCGTTCGCGCAGGTCGAGATCGCACGGGCCGGGATCATCGACGCCGTCCTCAGGACCATGGACGAGCGCTATTTCCGCGTGACCATGGTCACAATGACGACTGCGCCCGGGGAAGCGCGTCGGCCCTCCTGGTACGAGGCCCATTTCGTGGGTGTGCTGGAAGCCAATTTGCTCCGCGAAAGCTGGGCCGTCCAGGTCGGACAACCTCCGGCGTCCAACGTGATACCCTGAGGGTTCATCGCGCGGGTTGGTCTCACGCTGGTTCCGGCGGCGGACGTCGTGTCGTTCGACGTGGGGGTGGCGCGTGGCCCATCGATGGCGGGATGTTGCAATGGCGGGCTCCCGCGCTCCCGCATGCACGCCCGAGGACCGCACCATCCCCCGACGGAAGGCGCCGTTCTGGCTTGCGGACGGGCGACGAAATATTCCAACCTCCACGCGGGCATCGACGTCAATGTGCGTCGACCGCCGCGGGGGGGAGAGCGCCATGACCAAGGACGAGATCAAGGCCAAGATCGTGGAACACCGGGCCGAACTCGAGAGCTTGGGTTCCGGAACAGGTGAAAGCGGCGAACCCGAGGTGGACGCCAAGACGCGCCAGGAACACCTCGAGCGCGAGATAGCGAGCCTCGAAGCGCTCTTGGAGGAGGTCTGAGGCCGAACGGCCCCGACGTCGAATGCGGTCGGTGCCGGGGTGGCGCGGGTGGCGTCCCCGCATCGCGCCGGTTCATGGATCGTCCCCGTATCGTCGGAGGCGATGACACGTGATGGCTTCGCCCCCGTTCATCGTTGGGTTCACCCGCTCACCCTCGTTCAGGATCCCGCGCTGCCCCAGCTCGGATGAGTCACCGCAAGCGTCGGCCGAGGTTGATCATGGCGAGTTCCAGCGATTCGAGCGTGGCGGTGGCCGATGCGAGGGCCTCGCGCTCCTCGTCGATACCGCTCGCCGTGAGCGCATTCCTTTCCCGCGCGTAGGACAGCGCGGCGTCCACGACCCTGATCTCGTTCTCGATCTCGTCCTCGATTTTGGAAGCCCACTGCCGAAACGCGTCCTCCAGCCACTGGCGGACCGCCCATTGGAGGCTCGACAGGTTGCGGACGATCGCCGCGTCCAGGCCGGCGCGGAGCCGTCTCCGCGCCCTCGCATGCCGCAGACGTCGGGGCAACAGTCGGGCGATCCCGTCGACGGTCAGGGAACCCATCGTGTCCGTGTGTCCGGAGGCGACCCAGTAAGGCTCGCGCAACGGGGGCCCACCCTCCGGTTGGACCTCGGTCCGACGCTCGATGCCCATGATCACCTCGGCCGCGCCCGCGATCTCCCTCACGATCTCGTCGCGGCGCGATCTCTGCGCCTCGACGGCCGAGGCGACGTCGGCCTCGGCCCGCGCGACCAACCCCGCCCGAGCCCCGGTGAAGAAGGCGGAGACCGCGGACGCCAGCCTCCCCTCGCCCGCTTCGGGGGTCGTCGCCGGGAGCGAGGCTCGTTCAAGCGCCGCGTGGAGGGATCCCGAGGCCTCGACGTGCAGTGCGTCGCATGCCCGGTCGAGCGCGGCGACCGCGCGGCGATGGTCGCCCGACAGGAGATCCCGGGCCCACTTCCGCCTTTCCGCCAGCGCATCGACGGCGTCCTTGAAGACGGTCGTCCTACGGTCGAGTTCCTCGCGGGTCAGTCCGAGGGCGACGTACCGCAGCGCGATCGTCGAGCGCAGGGCGACGACCGATCGCGCCGCCTTGCCGACGACCGCCGCGACGAGGAGGGCCCCCTTGTCCCGGGCCAGGACCTCGACGAGGTGGCGTTCGAGCGACGCGAGACCCGATCGGGAGAGCGCGTCGGCGTCGCCGTGGGACTTGGCCGCTATGGCGTCGCGGGCCGAGACCACCCAGACGTCCGGTGCCGCGGCGTCGGGCGACGCCTCGGCCAGTCGCCCGCGTAGGAAGTGGACCAGCAGTTCCAGGTCGTCGCCGACCGCGAGGTCCGCCTTCGTCATGACGACGAGCGTCGTCGGGGTGACCGCACGGATCTCGTCGAGGTAGGCGACCTCGCCCTCCCCGATCGGCAGGTCGGTCGAGAACACGACCAGGACGGCGTCGCACGTGGACAGGGCCGCGCGGGCCGCGTCCGTGTTGTGGCGATGCGTCGAACCGATGCCCGGCGTGTCGACCAGCACGACGCCCTCGCCGAGCAGGCCGGATGGGACCCTCGCGTCGACCTGCGCCAGGCCAAGCACGTTGCCGGGGTTCCCGGCCTCCGTCACCAGCCTGGCCAACTCCGTGCCGAGCGCCGCGCCATCCGCGACGGCCCGACGCTCGACACGACCGTCGCGGTGGACGATGTCCAGGCCGTACGAGGACCCGCCGGCGACCGTGGTGGCGACGGCCGTCGCGGGCAACACGGAGGTCGGCATCAGCGCCTCGCCCACCAGCGCATTGAGGAGCGTGCTCTTGCCACGCTTGAACTGCCCGACGACGCCGAGCCGGAACCGATCGTCGTCGAGGCGTCGAGCGAGCTCTTCGAGGCGGTCGCGAGCGGGGTCGACGCCGGGAAGGCCGCGTGCGACGGCGAGTGCCTCGGCGATCAGCCCCGCCGCCTCGCCGCGCGGGGGCGCCCCGACGATCCCCGCCCGAGGCCGCATCAGTGGGACAGCAACACGGGCATGGAAACGTTGTTCAGAAGCGTTTCCGTGGTGCCGCCGAACATCGTCTCGGCGAGGGGGGACCGCCCGTAGGCGCCGGCGACGATGAGGTCGACCTCGTCGCGGTCCAGCCCGGCGAACATCGCGCTCGCCACCTCCACCTCGCCCGTGTCCTGCCAGCCCGACACCTCGACCTTGGCGCCGTGGCGTTCGAGGTGCTCCTTCACGTCGGTGACGTCCAATCGCCTCCTGTCGAAGTCCTGCTCGAACAGGAACAGGAACACCTTCTCTGCCGCCGCGAGCAGCGGCATCGCGTCGTGGACGGCGCGGGTCGCCTCGCGGCTGAAGTTCCAGGCGATCAGTAGGCGGCGGCCGAGCGTTTCGCGGGAACGCCATCCCGTCGGGAGCAGCAACATCGGAACGCCCGCGCCGACGAGCACGTCCCTCGGGACGGCCTTCGCGGAGAGGTGCTCCGCGTCGGGATGGGGTTGGGTCGCGACGATCAGGTCGGCGCAATGGGCGCCGAAGTCGTGCGCGACCCGGGCTTCGGGGGCTGCGACCCGGAAGGTCGTCGCGACGTTCGCCGAGCGGGCCTTGGTCTCGAAGGCCTCCCGGAGGCCCAGCGCCCGGTCGCGCCAGTGTCCCTCGGAGGCCGCCGGCGTGCCGACGTCGACGCCGACGAGACGCGCCCCGTGTCGCGCCGCGAGATGGACGGCCACGTCGGTGCGCGCCGCGCAGTCCTCGCCCACGTCGAGGAAGACCAGGATGTCCTTGTATTCCGTCATGTTCCCTCCTTCCATCGCCGCGGAGAAGGGAAACGTTCCCCCACGCGCGCGATGCCTCACGCTGCGTAGGAGTCATCAGCCCGGGAAGGGCGGTTGAGGGTGAACTCCATCACCCAGGGATAGAATGCCACGTCGCGGCGCCCTGTTCCATGGCGTGGTGCGCTCCGCGGAAGATCTTCGCGAGGGAAATCGGCCGCCCCTTCCCTTCGACGATCATCCGCCTCGCGGGGACGCGAAGCTGCGTCCGCCGGCTGCGCGCCCCTCCCCTGGTCCGACCGGACGCCGCGGGTGTCGAGGTGGGTGCGACCCGTCGACGGACGGGAGGACGCCACGCTTGCGCTCGCTCCCCGATCGGCGCCGTCGCTCGACGGTCCACGCATCCTGGATCGAGGCCGGGATCGCCGGGATCATGCGTCCGCCCCCGTCGTGCCGTAGGATCCCGCGGCTTCCGACGTGGAACCACCTTCGGCTCGATTGACAACGTTCACGAAGCGCATTTCAATCCGCTCGCTTCAAGCAGGCGGTGGGGTCCGCCTTGTAACCGCCCGTTGGGCCGATGACTCCTTCCGATCCTCGATCTCGGGGAGGAAGGAGTGCGGGCGAAGATGGCGGACCTTGTCTTCCGAAGTGAGCCGGGACCCACGACGGGTGGGGCGTGAACTTGCGCGACGCCTCGCTGCAGGTCGCTCAGGTCGCGACCGTGCTCGCGCTGTCACCCCTGATCCAGGGACTAATCCAGCAGTTCGAGGAAAGGGTCCAGCGCGGCCAAGGGCCGGGCTCTCCGAGGCCCATGCCTGACCATTCGCGGACGGCTCGCCTGACCGCCTCGGCCCTGGACACCGATGGAGCCATGATCCGAGCCACTGAATCCGCCACGATCCCCATCGGCGTGCTCCCTGGAGGTGTCGCGCTCGCTTGCCGGAGGGCTGTCCCGAAGTTCGAGCTTGAGGAAGGCATCGCGGTCAGACGTTGAAGTTCCAACCCTCAACCGTAGCTGTCGCGCTAACGTTCGTTGCCGGCAGCGTGGACGGGCTCACCCTCATCGTGGTCGGCCGTTTCGCCTCGCACATGACCGGGACGACATCGATGCTTGTGCACGACCTCGCGCGAGGCCGGCTCGCGGTCGGCATGGCGGCTCTCGGGGCCTTGTTCGCGTTCGCTTCCGGAGCATCGGTCGCGGGGCTCCTGGTCGGGGATCGTACTTCGGACAGGCAGGTCGAACGTTTGCCGTTGCTCCTGGTGATCGAGGCGGTGAGCTTGATCGGCGCCGGTGTGGTGGGCGATGGGGGCTCCAACGACGTCGCCGTCATGCTCGCGCTGTCGGCCTTCGCCATGGGTGTCCAGAACGCCTCCTCCTCCCTCTGTCTGGGCGACCGCGTCCGCACCACGCACCTCACCGGCACATTGACGGATCTGGGGATCGCGGTGGGCCGCCTGGTCCGCGTCGGGAGGATGGGTCCGCACCATCCGCCGATAGCCGAGATGCTTCGGCGGTCCTCATCGCGACTCGCGGCGTTCGCCATCGGCGGCCTCCTCGCCGGGATGGTCGCCCCGGCCGTGGGCAGGCTCGGCCTCCTCGCGCCATCCGCGGTACTGTTCGCCTGCGCCCTGGGCCGCCTGCCTACTCATCGACGGTGATCGATCCCGTCGAGCATCCGGAGGCACGGGCGTGCGATCTCGAACCGACCGACAGCCCGAGCTCGGCCGGCTTGACGCCGCCGGGCGGGCCTCCATAGTCGTTCGCATGAGCGAGCGAACCTCGACGACCGATGATCCCGCGTCCGAGCCCGCCGAGGCCGAGGTCGAGCACCGCGCGATGGAGCTCGCCAAGGCCGACGGTTTGACTTGGGCGGCGCCGGGGACGCCCGAGCATGGCGCGGAAGGCCAGCCCGGCGCGGCGACCAACGACGACCGGGACAGGTATCGCAGGCTTGCACGCGAGCGATTGGAGTCCGAACGCGGATTGATCGTCGGGTGAGCCCCCCAAGGGCCCTCGCGCCGGAGGGCGCGGATGTGATCGTGGACCGTCCCGAGGCTTCCTAGCGGTCCCTGGGGCGATGGATCACTCAGGACGTCCAGCCTGGACGGCGCATCGACGGACCATCGAGCCTTCGTCGCTCCGGCTACCCCGGATTCGGTCGCGTCGGCCGCCACGCACGTTTCGAGCCGCCGTCCCCGGATCCACGCTCGTGGGGAACGCGGCGGGGGAAGCGGTCAGGGTGCGACCTCGACGACGGTCGTCCGCCCCTGCCGTTGCAGCCGAACGGCCGCGTCGCGGACCGAGGCGTGGTGCGTGAAGAGCAGGACCTGCGTCGCCCCGGCGAAGTCCGCGAGGAGATCGAGAGTGGCTTCGGCCCGTCCGTCGTCGAAATGGACCAACAGGTCGTCGGCCACGAACGGCAGCGGTTCGGCGGCGGCGCAGTAGGCCCCGACGCTGGCGAGCCGGAAGGCCAGGAACATCTGGTCCCGCGTGCCCTCGCTCATCGTGGCGACGGGCTGCGGGTCCCCTCCGGTGGAGCGGACCCCCCTCACGATAGGATCGCCTCGGTCGTCCACGTCGGCCGCGGCGCCGGCGTAGGCGCCGCGCGTCATGCGCGAGAACAGGATCCCCGCCTCCCTGACGAGCGGATCCTGGCGCTCGTCCCGGACGACGCGTATGGCCCGGTCGAGTAGGTCCTTGGCGACCTTGAGCTCCACCCATTGTTCCGCCGCGGCGTGCATGTCCGCCACGGCCGCCTCCCGGACCGCGACCAAACCCGCGTCGCCGGGGGACCGGCCATGCCCCCGGAGGATCGCCGTCGTCCGAACCTCCTCGGCGATCGACCCCTCGATCCTGCCGTCGAGAGCGTCGAGACGCCCGGCGATCTCGGACGACTCCGCCCGCACGGCATCGAGGTCGCAGCCCTCGGCTTCCCCACGCAGGAACTGCAGGGGCAGGTCATCGCCGGCGACGCGCGCCGCCTCGCCGAGGGCATCGCGCTCACGCCGCAACACGGCGAGCCGGCGCCCGCGCACCACGGTCGCGCGCAGGCGATCGAGGTCGCGGGCCCCGCCGATCTCGTCCGCGATGGTCGCGAGCCGTCGCCCGAGGGAACCGAGTTCCTCCTCCCAGCCCGCGACGTCGGCCTGGGCCTTGGCCACCTCCGGCCCGAGCGCCTCACGGCCGAGGCGCGCCGCCTCGTTGCCCTCACGGACGCTCAACAGCATGTCCCCCGCCGCCACGGGATCCACGGCCGTGGCGAGTCCGATCCGACCCGCGATCGAGGCGACCTGGCCTCCGAGGGTGGCCTCCTCCTCGTCCATGCGCATGACGAGGGCACGCGCCTGCGCGACCGCCCTCAGGTCACCCCGGGCCCGCTCCCACGCCCCCGCCAGCGCCGCCGTGGACGCGACGGGTTCGTCGGCGCCGACGCCGAGCGCGGCGGTCGCCGCGGCCCACGCGGCGGCCCACTCCCGCCGCTCCCGCTCGACGTCCTGGAGTTCCGCGAGCGACTTCCGCCGCCGTTCCTCCAATCCCGGCATGGCTCCCCGTTCCCTCAGATAGGCCTCGTGCGCGCGGTCGTGCGCGCCGATGGCCGAGGCCACGGCCCGCACGCGGCCGCCGAGCTCCGCGGCGGCATGGGACGCGAGGCCGGCCCGAAGCTCCGCCCACGCGAGGCGCGCCATCGCCGGCGCCAGGTCGCGCAGGGCGGTCTCGGCCACGCGACGTTCCGCGGCGGTCCGGTCGGAAGCTTCCACGATGCCGCGCCGCGCCGCCGCGAACGGCTGGAGCGAGGCGAGTTCCGGCCGCAAGGCGCAGGCTTCGGGGAAAGCGCCGCGGAAGGCCTCCCCGGCCTCGACCAGTTCCCGGTCGAGGCGTCGCGCGGCGCCCTCCGCGGCCTCGACCGCCCCTTGCGCCGTCGCGATCCGTCGCCGGGTCTGCGCGAGGGTGGCGACGCGGTCCGCTTCGGCGACGCGCTTGTCGGCGAGGCGGTCGGCGTCGGCGATGCTCGCGTCGAGGCGCCCGGCCATCGCGTGCCGTTCCGCCTCGGCCGCGGGCGCCTGCCCGCCGACGTACGAGGCGCGGACCGACGCCCAGGCGTCGTCGCGTGTCCGGCGGGCGACGTCGACGGCCTCCCCGTTCGCCACCTCGCCCTCCCCGAGCAGCGCCGCCATCTCCACGCGCGCGGCCTCTCGGTCGGCCATGGCTCGCGCGAGCGACGAGATCACCCGTGCCCGTTCGGCCCTGAGCGCGTCCCGCGCCTTGATCTCGGCACCGACCTGCTCGACGTCGGGGCACGCCAGCCGGCGCACCGCGGCGACGTCCTTCATCCCGAGCTCGACGGCCCGGCCGAGCTGTTCCCCATCGGCACGATCGGCGGCCTCGATCCGCGACGTCGCCGCCGCCCACTCGGACGGGAGCGCCGCGAAGCTGGTCGCCTCGATCCCGAACGGTCGATGGTGTCCCCGGGCGGTCATGGCCTCGAGGCGTCCGGTCGCCTCGGACAGGACGTCGGCCGCCACCGCCGCCTCCTTGCGGGCCGACCGGAGCCGGACGCCGATGCCGGCGTCCCGTTCCGCGAGGTCGACGACGACCCGCAAGATGGGGCGCGTGGGAAGCAGCGCGACGAGGTCCGCGTCCTCCCCGAGGCCGAGGCGATCGCGCAACAGTCCGAGTTGGGCGTCGGCATCCCCGACGTCCCTCTCCCGGGCGGCCCTGTCCCCGCGGAACGCCCGGACGACGGCCAGCCTCGCTTCGACGTCGCGCAATTCCGGCTCCGCCGCGACGAGGACATCGTCGACCTTCAAGCGCTCGCGGCGATCCCACACGTCGGCCAGGCGACCACGGGCCTCGTCCCGACGCCCGAGGGCGGCGGCGTGCGCGTCGAGGAGTGAGCCGCACCTTTCCGGGAAGTCGCCGGACAGATGCGCGACGTCCCCGAAGGCGAGGATCCCCTCCTCCGCCGCGTCGAGCCGCCGCAGGATGGGTACGACGCGCGCGAGGCACCGCAGTCGCGACGCGCGCTCGCCGAGCCCGCGCCTTTCCCCGCGCAGGCGCGCCGTCTCCGCCGCGGCGTCCACGGCCGCGCGCCGGTCGCGTTCGTGCATCTCCCAGGTCAGGACCTCGGCCTTCGAAGCCTTGTCGGCCGCGTCGTGCGCGGTGAGCGCGTCGTAGAACGCCCTCCCTGCCTTGCGTCGCGGTGCGAACAGGGCATCGATCCGCGTCTCGAGGCCGTCGAGCCTGTCGACCAGGGCGCGGAGGCCGCCGCCCGCCTCCACGATCAGCCTGCCGATGTCCCCCCGGGCCGAGAGCAGGGCCTCACCGCCCTTGCGAAGGCCCTCGTGGTCCAGTCCGAAGAGCGTCTCGAACCGATCGCGGTCGACCGCGCCGAGCAGGGCCGAGAGCACGGCGTCCTCGCAGGGCGCCCCCGCCTCGTCGATCAGGGTGCGACCCCGGCCGCACCGCCGCCGCAGCGAGACCGGGGCGCCCGCGGCCGTCGTGAGCCTCGCCCCGATGCGGGCCGCGTCGGAACCGAACTTCGCGGAGCGTGGCGAGCGCTCGGGAATCCTGAACAGGAAATCCCGGATCGCATGCATGCAGGTGCTCTTGCCGCCCTCGTTGGGTCCGTGGACGACGTTCAGACCCGGCGTCAGCGTCAGGGTGCGACGCTCGAACGCTCCGTACTTCTCGAGGGTGAGTTCATCGAAGCGCATCGGTGCCCTCCTCCGTCGCCATGGTCGACAGCGCCAGGTCCACGCCGCCCGCGACGACCTCGCGCCGGATCCTCGCCGCCAGGTCGTCGAACCTCGCGCCCGCCGGCATCCGGGTGCGGATCTCCCCGAGGCATCGCTCCACGAGCGCCCCCACCTCCCGTCCCTCACCCAACCGGCGGACCTCGTCGGCGAGCCGGCCGGCGACCGTGGGGTCGGCGCCGTGGGTCGGCATGGGTCGGCGCGTGCGCACCTCCACGCGCTCCAGCCAGACGGTGGCGGACAGCGTGGACGCCATGACCTCGACGTCCTCCCGCGTCCCGGCGGGGTCGCGCACCAGGACGGCATGGAGCGGGGTCTCGCCACGGAGGACGAGGCGCAGCGCCAGCGAGCGGTCGGCGGCCGTCGCGGCGAGGCCCTCGAGCACGGTCCTGATCGCCGAGCGCGCCGCCTCGGCGTCCACGGCGCCGGTCAGGTCGACCTCGCCATGCACCCATCGAACGTCGGCGACGTCCCGATGCTCGAGCCCCCGCACGACGCCGCCCGACACACGGACCAGCGTCACGCCCTTCGAGCCCGTCTCCCGGACGCTGCGCCCCTGGATGTTGCCGGGGTGGACGACGTGCGGATGCTCGTTGAGGATCTGGCGGGCATGGACGTGACCGAGCGCCCAATAATCGTAGCCGTGGTTGACGAGCTGCTCGAGCGTGCAGGGCGCGTAGGCCGCGTTCTCGCCCCCGCCACCCTGGCAGGCGGTGTGCAATACACCCACGTTGAAGTAGCTCGGGTGCGGTGCGGGGTAGCTCGCCGCGAGATTCTCGGCGACGTCGCGCCGGGGGAAGCTTCGGCCGTGGACGGCGACCCGGAGATCATCGTCCAGGAAGGTGTGGGCGGCCCGATGGTCGAACCGGCGAACGTTGTCGGTGTGCGTCAGCTTGTCGAACCAGCGGTTCGCCGCGTCGTGGTTGCCGGCGATCATGTAGACCTTGATCCCCGCACCGCGCAGGCGGTTCATCCCGGCGAGGAAGAACAGGCCACTCCTGTAGTCCCTCAGGTCGCCGTCGAAGGTGTCGCCGGCGAGGACGACGAAGGGGCAGCGCTCCTCGATCGCGAGGTCGACGAGCCTGTCGAACGCCCGCCGCGAGGCTTGACCCACCCGCGAGGCGAGGTCGGCGGCCCGGCTCGACAATCCCAGCAACGGGCTGTCGAGGTGGAGATCCGCCGCGTGCAGGAACGTGAACTCGTCCGTCATGCCTTCCGCCATCTCGTTCGACGTGCGTCGCTCCACCCCCGTCCCACCGGCGCCACGCGGCGGCAGGAGTCCGGTGCCGACCCTCCCGACATCTAGGCCTGAGTTTTTTGAGTTCAATTGCGCTTTAAGATTTTGCGCGACCATGGAACCGCTCGGGCGACGATCCGTAGGGGTGGAAGCCGATCAGCCGTTCGGGGCGGCGGCGTGGAAGACCACCCTGGCTGCGTCGGGGTCACCGACGTGCCCTGGATCGGCGGAGCGCCAGCCATCCGTGCCCCGGCGACACGGCCGCGGCCGACAATGGTCGAATGGCCGGGGGAACGCACCGCATCCCAGGGCCTGCCGGGGGCAACCCGGATCCCCGCCGCTCGGGCGGTTGCCGTCGCACCCGTCCCTCGGTGGGCGTCCGGCCCGCTCCGGGACGTGTCCGCCAACTGGCCTGCCCAGCCAGGGCCGACGTGGGGGGAGGAGATCCGAGTCGGCGTGTCGTTGGACCGAGACGCGCCGTCGTGGCACCAGCGAAGCGACGGGATGACTCGACGGAGGGAAGGCATGAGGAAGACGCTCGCCATCGTGGGCGCCGGTGCGAAGGCGGCGGCGGTCGCGGCCCGGGCCGCGGCGTTGCGGGCGATCGGCGGGCGCGACGTCCCCGAGATCATCGTCTTCGAGGCCGAAGGCGTCGGGGCGGCCTGGAGCGGCGATGGCGGTTTCAGCAGCGGTTTCCTGACGCTCTGCACCCCGGGTGAGAAGGACGTGGGTTTCCCGTACGATGAACGAGCCTCCCGTGGTGGGCACGAGCCGATCGCCCCGATCATCTTCGGCCGGTTCTCGTGGGCGGCGTTCCAGGTCGCCACGGGAAACTTCTCGGACTGGGTCGATCGGGGGCGCGGCCACCCGAGCCATCGAGCGTGGGCGGAGTACTTGACCTGGGTGATGAGGAGTGCCGATCAGGAGGTCGTCCGATCGAAGGTGACCGCGGTCAGGCCGGAAGGCGACCGCTGGCGCATCGAGCATGGATCCGACCTCAGCCGGGGCTCGACGCTGGTGGACGGGGTCCTGCTGACCGGTACGGGGCGGGCACGGGCGATCCCGGCGTCCCCGGGCACCCCGGCGGAGCGTATGCTGGACACCGAGAATTTCTGGAGGCACCGCAAGCTGCTTCTCGAGCGGCCCGACCTCACGGTCGCCGTCGCGGGTGACGGGGGAGCCGCGGGCGCGGTCGTCGCTTGGTTGGTGGAGCAGTTCGCCGAGCGGCAGTCCACGGTCGTCAGCATCAGTCCCATGGGGACCTTGTTCCCACGCGGCGACGGGCATGCCGAACGCCGTTGGTTCAGCGATCCGACGGACTGGAGGGAACTCAGCGTCGAACATCGGCGCAAGCTACTGGAGCGCACCGAGGCCGGGGTCGTCTCGCTGCGGAACAAGCAACTCATCGATCAGTCGATCGCGGTCGCGTACCGACGCGGTCGGGTCCTGAAGGTCGACTGGACCGACGAAGGTCTCGACATAGACATCGAATATGACGGGCAGACCGCGGCCCCGCACAGGGCCGATTACCTGGTGGCCGCGATCGGCTTCGACAATTGGAGCCTGCTGGACCTCGTCGACCACTCCGCCGCGGAGCGATTGCGCGATCCATCCAGGGGCGACGAGCGCAAGCGCGTGGAGGAGGAGATCCTGCCCGACTACGGCCTGCCCCCCTCCGCCGGCCTGCCGCCGGGCCTCCACGTCCCGGCCTTGGCCGGGCTGGCGCATGGTCCGGGGATCGGCAACCTCGGGTGCCTGGGGCTCATGGCCGCGTCGATCCTTCGACCATACCTCGCTTGACCCGCGGCGGATGACGTATATATGTATATACGGCAGGGCCGACAACGGAGACGCGACGATGGTCGACGACATGGTGATGCGATCTGTCTACCTAAGACCGGCGGAGGACAGCGAACTCCGTCAACTCGCCCACGAACTCAACGTGACCAAGAGCGACCTGATACGATCGGCGATCGGGATCAAGCTGCGTGAGTGGCTTGCATCCGACGACACCGACCTGATCATGCGCGACCTCACCGTCGGTCGTCGCGACCCCGGCGCGGCGTCGGCGAGCGTCACCGTTCGAACCGCGGCGGGACGACAGGCGACGACCGAGGACGCCCCGACGACCCCCGAGGCGGGACGTCCAGGGACGGCCGACGTCGGGCCGCCCGTCCAGGACGGGGCCGGGGCGGGCTCCCGGTCGAACGGCCTCGGGGGAGGAGCCGCCTAGGGCGCCCAGTCACCAGGCGTGTGGGATGAGTGTTCGTGGGGCGGCTTGCGCCGGTCCGGGATCGGAGTGACAGCGTAGATTGGTTTCGTTGGCGACCGACCAGTCCAGACGATGGCCGGCGGCCCCGCCCTAGTCCAGTGCGGTATGCTCGTGAGAGGAGCCTGACATGAACGATCCGGTGGCCGTCCCGACCGTCGACACGCAACACTCCGTCGATCTCTCGATCGTGGAACACATACTGGCTTCTTATTCCGACGAGATGCGAAGCGACGCCCTCCTCGCCATAGGGAATTCGAGTCGGAAGGTCCTCGGATGGATCGTTTACTCCTCGCCGGACACAAGTTATTGCGACACCATCTGTGAAGGAAGCTTCGACATCACGTTCGCGGCCTCCACGCACCATTTCCTCGTCACCGACATCAGAGCCGCAGAAACCCCCTCGACCGATCGGTTGGGGGGGTTTCTCGTCGTGAGGGACAAGCGAGCCCTGGGGGTGAAATTGAAGGCGACCCCGGAGGGACTGTTCCAGCGTCTCCTCGAACCCACCCATCCGGCATCGACGCACCCCGCCGAGGCGCAGATCCGAGACGGGACAGTCTCACCGACGAACGATCGCTTCATCGACCGGCGGGACGCGACGATGATCGGTGAAACGACGAATCCGTCCCCGTTCATATACTTCATGGACGATGGTGCGAACGAACGCACGATCTTCGCTTCGTGGATCGCCGCCGCCCGGGCGTCGCTGGCGGAGTGCTTGGATATTCTTGTCCTGGATCATCGACCGGGCTTTCCCGACGCTCGCGACGTCGACGCGTGGGGCGATGGTCTCCGTCTCCGTTCGGACGCCGGCTCCACGCCCGCCGTCGGCACCCATCGTCGAGACGGAGGACCCATGGGAGGTGAGGCGCACCAAGGCCACGATCGCGTGGGCCGGCTCGCGACGCCGTGGGGTCGTGGCTTCGGCCATCCCTTGGACGTCGGCGGCTTGCCCGTCGTTCGGACGCATCCCGACCTCGTCTCTTGCGCGGATGGCGCCGGGGTCCGAGCGTCGCACGGCGCGGGTCGGCCCACGATCCGTCGGGTGGACGACATGCCCGATGCATGTGCCGTGGACGCCCTGCCCGCCCGTGGGATGCGCCACCATGTCGAAGCGTGCAGGAACCAAGCGGCACGTTCCGGGGAAGATGGCGCGGATCAGCCCGCGACCATTCGAGGCGATGCGCGGAGGTCGGGAGATCGGGAGGGAGGGGGCCTACAATGGTCGACGCTCGCTTTCAACGCCGCCACCTCGGGGCCGACCGTGCATTCATCACGGGGTGAGGACAACAACTGCGTATCCGGCATGCGGATGCACGACGCCGGGCGCTGGCACGACTGCATCCCGCTGTCCGCCGCCTCCGCGACCCATGGCTTTCCGCAGCAAGTTCATCGGGAGTGCCTCGCACGGCATTGATCGTCGACCGGATGACATGGCGGGCATCGATACGTCTCGTCCGGTGCCCGGAGTCGCCGCGTGACGAATGCGACGTCGAGCGGCGTGTGCACGGGGCGTGGGCAGCCCCAGAAATGTGTTGCTCCCCGAACGTCGACGCAGCATGGTTCGGCGACGCTCGGGGATCTGCTCATGGCCTGCAGCCACGTCCTACTGGCCTGTCCCTTTTGCGGTGGAGCCGCCCGTTTCGTCGATCGTGGGGCCGACCAGGGGACCGGCGTGGCCTGTACGGGGGTCGAATGCACGTCCTGTTCGGTGCGCTTCCCTGGAGTGAGCTACTTCGCGGCGGTCGACGTCGCACGGGAATTCGTGGCCGCGCAGTGGAACCAGCGTAGCACCGCCCGTCCGCTCGCGGTCGGACGTATCAAGCACGCGTCGGGCAGGCTCACGACCCATTGACGCGGCCGGCGTGATCAAGGGACTGATCGGATCGAAGCACGCGGGGGACGATACCCGCATGCTTGCTTCCGGAACTGTCCGACGCCGATCGCGATCGACGGACCCGACGCCGCCGGAAGGCGAGTTGGGGTCCAGCATCCGCATCGACGGGATCGCTTCCCGTGGCGCTGGACCGCAGTCGATCTGAATCCCGCCTGGATCGGTCGAGGCACAGATGCGGCCACCTTGGACAGCCCCTCGGGCGATGTCGGCTTGGGAAGAGGGCGATCCAAGGTCGTCGCGTGGGCGTGGCTCACATCCACGGTCCCCGAGGTCGGAATGCCCTCGCCTCGCCGGTCGTTGCCGACCGGCTCGAACGACCGCATCGCGGTTTCGGTCCGGGCGATGCGGACCGCCCGGCATCCACTCCCGCATGTTCGCGAGGTGGCTTCGGCCGCCGATCCTCCGGCTGGTCCCGAGTGCGAGGGCCGATCGTGTTCGGGCGAGCGGTCGCGCGGAGCCGGATGCGGCAGGGCCGAAGTCTCGGTGAGGGGTTGGCGGGGATGTCCGCCGCCACGACCGTTTCACGTCGAGGCGGGAGACGGGCCTGGCGGGTTCGGGCTTTCCGAATGAGGTGTGCTGGTTCGGACGAACCACCCTTTCCCTTCGAGCGTCGCGCGCAACGCGTCGTCGCCGACGGCGTCCACCATCGTCAAGTGCATCTCCGGGAGGTTCGTCGCCAAGTGCTCCAGGACGTCCTGGAGGGCACCGAAGGGCACCAGGATGAAAGCGTCGTCGCCTTTCCCCGTCAAGGTCGCGGCGACCGCGCCGATCAGCGTCCTCGCCTTCCGAGGGATGGGGAACGGCATCGGTGTCAGGTCCCTCCTCCTGAGATGCTCCTCGGCGACCTGCATCACGGGAACTGCCTTGGGGCAGTACGGCGGTCCACCCCAGGCGTCCGTCGGCCCCGGCCAAGCGATATAGTGGCACCACGCCCCAGGTTCGATGGCGCTCTCAAGTCCCTTGAGGTAAGTTCTCAGCAGCGTTTCGATCTGGTATGATGGTCGCTCGATGACGGCCTTCATCGCCATGAGATCCCAGGGATCGGGACCACCGACCAACCATCGTTCGTACTTCCTGCAGCACCTGACGTATTTGAGATAATCAGGATCCGCGACCGCGTCCCTCGGTTTGTAACCGACTTGGATCGTCGGGCGGCCATCGCCCGCATCTTGGCTCAACTTCGCCTGGAACAGGCTCAGGCGACAGAGGTCCTTCCCGGCCATACTCTCGTCGGGCCGCCGAACGACGATGCCGAAGTCCGCGCCGAACCGCCTCTCGACGTCTCTGGGTTGGTGCGCCCAGGAGATCTCGGGAACGCGGAACTCCTCCGGGGCGTGCCCGGAGCACAGGTGGGCCAGCAGCCACCACCTCAGGTTCGTGCCGAGGTGCCCCATGAAGGCCGCGGTCTGGTGCTCCTCCCCGAGGCCGCCGGCTCCCGACATGAGCGTGGCGTCGAGCACGGCCCCGATCGAGGCGCGGATGAAGGCGTGATCCGGCGATCCGACGCTGGACGAGCCGAGGAGCTCACGGACTTGCCCACCCACGCCATACCCCGTCGCGCGCTCCATCAGGAGGTCCTCGGCGGTCGCGATGAGGTCGAGTTTCGGCATACCGACCGTTCCTTCCAATCGCGACCACGCGCCATCACCGGGTCGGTCAAGCGTACCTTTCGGGGTCTTCCCGCAGCTTGACGACCGTGCTCAACGCGGTCTCGTTGCCCGTCGCCTGGAACCGGGCGACGAAGTCGTCGACGCTTCCCCGGCGATGGATCCGCTCCGCCCCGACCTCGCCCTCGAGGAAGGCCCGGAGACGGCGACGGGTCGTCGAATACGCGACCCTCGCGTGGCGATGGCGCAGCATCGCGCGGCCGGCCGCCGACTCGGTGCGCTCGGCGAGGGTCGCGGGCGAGAACACGGGACGCCGATCCTCGGCCGAGCGGGCGATCAGGATCGTCCTGACGCACCAGACGGCCCTCCTCGCCACCATCGAACCATCCAGGACGGCGCCGTGTCGGACGAGGAACCAGCCGAGATCCCTGGCCCGCTCGATATCGTCCGCATAGTCCTTCCGGAACGCGAAGGCCGCACGCAGGCTCGACAGCAGGTCCTCGGGGTCGACCAGGGCCATGGCCTCGAACGCGACGTGGCACACAAACAGGTCGCCCGCGCCGGCGCCCTTCAGCAGCGTCGACCATGGATAGTGGAACACCGACACGTGCCCGCTCGTGACGTGCCGGATGGCGTCGCCGTCGTCGACGACCAGCACGTCGACGTCCGAGCCCGCCGACGCCTCCCGCCGGGCGTGGCTGCCGAACAGGAGGACCGCCCTCGCCGTGCCCGCCACCGCACCGACCATCGCGGGGGGCACGCCGGCGCCCCTTACCGTCCGACGTTCCGGGCGCGGGAGAGGGCCTGCGCGGCCATCTTGCGCATCGAGCTCCGCGCGGCCTCGACCTCGTCCCGGTTCTGCAGCACGATCTGCTGTTTCTCCGGTTTGAGGACGCCCGTCTCGACGTCGAGGTTGTGCTCCGACATCAGGTAGAAGCTCAGGCTGAGGCGGCACGATCGAACGAGCCGCCCGTCCTCCATCCCGTGCTGCGCGGCCACCGCCGCCCAGCGCTCCGGCGGCAACATGGGATTCGGCACGATCACCAGGTTGATCCTGTGCGTCCATTCGTAGTCCAGCGACACGTCGACCTGCGCCGGACCCTTGCCGCTAATCTGAAAGATCCGGTTGATGTTGTAGTCCCTGAAATCGTCGTGACCCCGGGACCAGGCCCGCATGTACCAACGGCCGCCCCATTCGAAGATCGCGTGCGGGCGGACGACGCGCGCCTGCTCGCGCGAGCCCGTGAGCGACGCGTAGCTGACCTCGAGCTCGCAACCATCGCGCACCGCGTCGAGGACCTGCAGGAGGAACGAGGGCCGGATCCGGTGCCGCCCGAGCGTCACCACCTCGAGCGGCATGGTCGGCGGCGCGTCGAACCAGGTGTGTTGGAGGTCGAGCCATTCGTTCCTCACCGCCACGAGTTGGAGGAGGTAGCGCTCCATCGTGTCGCCGACGAACAGGGGCGCGAAGGCCGCGGTCCGTCGATAGAGCTTGGAGACCCGGTCGTACGCCATGTTCGAAGGCGCGAGGTCCTCGTACTGCGAGAGGTCGGCGGAGGCCTGCGCGGTCGATATGCCGAAGGTCGTCACGAGGTCGGACCGGTTTATGACCCCGTTCCAGAACAGCCTGAAGTCGATGAACTCGAGCCGACGCTGGACGCCCCACCTCGTTCGACCCTTCTCTTCCTCCATGGGGATCCTCCCAGAAATTGCACATAAGTACCACTAGTGCGTACAGAAACTTGACGAGACCGACGATCTCTCCTATATCCTATCGACGGATGCAGCGGGCCGACAACGGGGTGCGGGCCTGGCGGAGCAAGCGCGATAGGAGGTTTCCATGGACGCGAGGGTTGAGGGTCGCGACGAGAGCGACGTCTGGCGGCTGTCGATCGACGGTGACGCGCACGAGGTGTTCCATCGCCGGATCCCGGCGATCGAGTTGTTCGACCTCGCCGGCAAGTCGCCGCACGAGTGGGTGCTCGAGGTGGAGTTGGACGGCGACGCCCGCGCCTCGCTCGACAAGCACGAGCACGTCGACCTCTCCGCCGACGAGGTCACCCGCTTCCACCTGCGACCCCGGCACCACCGGCGCCCGCAGCCCTTGGCGCTCGTCGTGGTGGTGAACAGCGAGCCGATCGCGGTGGAGGCCGTCCCTTCCGAACTGCTGTCGGCTTTGGTCGACGGTGTCCTGGAACGGGCGAAGCCCGTCGGGCGCGCCGACGACGAATGGCAGCTCAAGACGGAGGCCGGCGTCGTGCTGGACCTCGCCCTGACCGTCGAGGCCGCGGGAATCCAGGACGGCGCGACCTTGTTCCTGTCGCTCAAGGCCGGCGCCGCCGGCGAAGCGGACGTCGAGGCGCTCGTCGATCCCGCGGTGTCCCGCGCGAAGTTCGACCGCGAGGTCGCCGCCTTCGGCGCCGTCGCCGCGGCGAACGGACGACGGGGCGTCTGGCTGATCCGGGCGGAGTACCCGCGCGTCGTCCTCGCCTTCGCGGCGCCCAACACCGGTCCCCTCCGCCTCGTCGCCTTCGGCGCCGTGGTGGACTTCCGGAACTACGACCTTTGGGCCCCCTCGGTGCGCATCGTGGACCCGATCACCGAGGTGCCGTACCGGGCCAACGAGCTTCCGCCCCATGCGCAGCTGCTGCGGCTCCAGCCGCCCGCGACCCGCGCGCCGACGGATCCGGCGGTGATGGAGGTCGGCCGGTTCATGCAGTGGCATCGCCCGGACGAGGTGCCGTTCCTGTGCCATCCGGGCGTGAGGGAATATCACCAGCATCCCGCCCACGACGGCGACAGCTGGCTTCTCCACCGCGGGAAGGGCGAGGGCACGCTGTCGCGGATCATCGACATCCTCTTCCAGTACGGATCCTCCAAGGTGGTGGGTTTCCAGGTCGGCCCCGCGATCGCGACGCCCGATCCATGAGCTGGCTCGGCAAGCTGCTCGGGGACGCCGGGGCGCCCGGCGAGGGTGGGCCGCTGGGAAGGCGAGGTTTCGAGGCGGTCACCGAGGTGATCGTGCCCCCTGCCCTGGCGGACCGAACCCAGGCGGCGCTGCGCGCGGCCGGGGTGGCGGGAAACGAGGGGCTGGTGGCCTGGAGCGGCGTCCAGGACGGCTCGAGGTTCCTGGTCCGGACCGCGACCGCCCCGCGGCAGCGTGGCATCCGCACGTCGGACGGGGTTTGCGTCGTCGTCGACGGCGACGAACTCCACCGTCTTAACGTCGAGACGTTCAAGAGGGGCGAGCGCCTGTTCGCCCAGGTCCACTCGCACCCCGGGCGGGCCTACCATTCCGAGATGGACGACCGATACGCGATCGTGACCTCCCCGGGCGGCCTCTCGCTCGTGGTGCCCGACTTCGCCGTGCGTCCCTTCGCCGTCGGCGAGTGCGCGGTCCTCCGGCTGTCGTCGGACGGGGGGTGGCGCGAGGTCGGCGCACGCCGGGCGGCCGGGTTGATCTCGTTGCGGGAGGATCCGGCATGAGGCTCGCGAACTTCTTCGGCAGGAGCCTGACCGCCGTCACCGAGGTCCTCGCCGGCGCCGATGCCGGCGCGCTGCGGGCGAGGCTCTCCAGGACCGCCGTCGAACTCGCCTTCGACCGCGTGGCGGCCGCCTCGGGCGAGGGACGCGTGACCCTGGCTTTGGCCGCGGACCTGCTCGTCCGTCTCTACCCCGGCCTCGCGTTGACCCCGCTCGACGATGGGCTGGGGACGGCCGCACTCGCGGACGATCTAGCCCGCACGGCCAAGGCCATCCACCGCGACATCGACCTCCGGCCGCGCCGCGACCGCGTGGCCTTTCGCATCGTGGTGGGTGCGACGGCACCTCCGGGTTATTGCCGGGGCGTGTTCGCCGGCTCGGAGGGGTGGACCGCGCTGTTGAATCCGGGGGCGCCGGTGGCCGGCGCCGACTCGGACAATCCCTTCGGCGCCGCGGCGGCCGCCTGTCTCGCCGTGGCGGCCGCGTTCCGCGCGATCTTCTCCGACCACCTGCCGGACGGACGACCCGATGTGCCGGTCGAGCTCGACGTGCTCCATGGCGTCCCGGGCCGCTCGTCGGCGCCGGTTCGCCTGCCGGTTGGCATCGATCTGTCCGGGACGCACCTCGTCGGCCTCGGCGCGATCGGGCGCGCCACGGCCTGGACGCTGGCCCGCGCGCCGGCGCTGCGCGGAGACTTGCACGGCGTCGACCATCAAACCATCGAACTCTCCAATCTCCAGCGCTACGTCGGTTCCACACAAGGCGACCAAGCCAAGAGGCGCCCAAAGACCGCGTCGGTCGCCCGGATGTTCGAGGGCACGTCGATCGAATTCATCGGTCATCCGCTGACCTGGGGACGGTACTTGGCGGGGCGTGGATCCTGGGATCTGGACAGGGTCGCCGTCGCCCTGGACACGGCGGAGGACAGAATCGCGGTCCAGGCCTCGCTGCCGCGCCGCATCCTGAACGCGTGGACGCAGCCGGGCGACCTCGGGGTTTCGCGGCACGACTTCGGGGTCGGGCCCTGCCTGGCCTGCCTCTATCTTCCCGATCGGGGCGTCCCGAGCCTCTCGGAGAACGTCGCCGGCGCCATCGGCCTGCCGGAGTCGGAGGTCCGATCCCTGCTCCATCTCGGTTCGAGGGTCGACCATGCCCTCCTCGCGCGGATCGCGACCGCCTCGGGGGTGGACATCGAGAAGCTCAGGCCGTTCCAGGGCGAGCCGCTCGCGTCGTTCTACGCCAAGGCGGTCTGCGGCACGCACCATTTCGGCGCCTCGCGGGGCGGCGACCGCGGCGCAGCCGCCGTGCCGATGGCCTTCCAATCCGCCCTCGCCGGAGTGCTGCTCGCGGCCGAGATCGTCGCCGACGCCGGGTCGATCCGTACGGGTCCGATCGCGCCCTTGACGAAGATCAACCTGCTGCGGCCACTCGGTCGTCACCTCAACGAACCGGCGGGCAGGCACCCGTCGAACCGATGCTTGTGCCACGACCCGGACTTCGCGTCGGCGCATTGGGCGAAATGGTCTCGCCCCGGAGCGCGCGCCGACGAGGAGCCAATGTTCGTCGCGGGGTGAACGGGCTCCGCACCCGTCGCGGCACGGGGCCGAGCCAAGCCGCGAGGTCCCATCCCCCAGCGAAGGTGCCCACGTCGCCGAGGCCGCCACCTGGGCCGTGGCGTCCGGCGCGCCGATGCCGGAGAGGGACGGCAGGCGCTTCGCCCCGTCCCGCGCCTTGGCGGCTACGGCGAACTCGGCATCGAAGGACTCGGTGCGCCCGTCGAGGACGACCCATTGGCGGCGCATGTCGACGATCAGCTCGTGGGTCCGCGCGGCCAGACGCCCTCCTCCCCTCGGCCTCGATTGGTCCTGGTCGCCCGTCCATCGAACGCGGACATCAGAGGCTCCGAGCCCCGGCGCGAGCGCACGTCCGAGCCCGGCGCGATGCGGACCATGCGGATGTCCGGCGCGTGATGGATCGGTCTCGGTCCGCGGAGTCGTCGGCGACCATCGTCTTCGGGCGACGCCGGGGATGAGATTCACCATACCTCCGAGTTCGGCGAGCCGCGTTCCGGGTGACTGGATCCAGCATAGGGAATAGTTGAGGGTTGAACGGCAGGGTGCGATGATCGATGCGTCGAGGGGGGGATCGTGGGCATGAACATGCCGTCCGCACGAACACCCGCAGGATCGCCGAAGGCGGCGTGGTCGGGTGACGACTACGTTTGTTGGTCCCGCATGCAGGCGGAGGCGGGAGAGGGGCTCGAGACGATCGTCGCTCGCAAGGACCTCGAGCGCCGCGCGGGCGACGGCACCTTCTTCTGGGGGATCGGCAACTCGCCGTCCGCCGCGATAAGCCAGCTCGCGCGTGCGGCGGTGCCGGTGAAGGTGGTGTTCTCGATCATGAAGTCGCCGCCGAAATCGATCGACTCGGCGCCGTCGAGGACCGTCGCCTGGCGACGCTATGTCGACGTCAGGGGTTCGGAACGCCCTCTTCCCGTCCACGTGCTGGTGACCAGCCGTGGCGACGCCACGGGTGGCGCGAAGAGGTTCCATTGCGCTCTCATGTGCCGGTCGGACGCGCCCTTGACGCTCAGGCGCGGCGTGCCCTTCGATCCGACGGGATTCCGCAACGCGGGCGGCACGGGAGCCCCGGTCGGCGCGTCCCAGGTCACCGCGTTGCTCCGCCGCACCGGCCCAGGGGATGGATGCCCCGACTACGAGGAGAACGTGACGGCATGGCTGGCCGGCAGCTACTGGGTGCGCCTCGTGGATCCCGTGGAGCTCGACGAGCCGCGCCTGGCCTCGCTGCGGGACCTGACCGTCAATGCCCGGGACTGGCGCGCCGCCGTCTCCGACATACGAGGCGGTGACGGGGGGGATCGTTGGAGCGTGCCGGACGGGATGCTTTTCTGAGGCGGACCTCCCGCGAGGGCGGCCGCATGTCGGTGACCGGGGGTACGAAGTGGCGCGGGGGCGATCGGTGGCACACGACGACCAGACGCTCGTTTCCCAATTGCGCAGGGCGGGCATCAGCCGCGCCGCCATCCGGGCGGCGTGGCCGTCCTGGTGGTCGGAGGAGGCCGCCGCCACCGCTTCCGGCCGCGCGGAACTGCGGTTCGCGCTCGCGCGGCGCCTCGGGCTCCAGCCCAAGCCGTTGCTGGGCGAACGCGTGGAGTTCGTCTGGAACGACGAGGCCCGCTTCAAGAACCTGGACGTCGAGCACGACGAGCACAGGGCCGCGCTGACCTCGTTCGGGATGTCTGTCGGTCGCCTGTTGCTCCGCGCCGCACCCGGCGGGCAGACGGATGCGCTCGGCGCGGAGGCGCTGAGGGCCGCCATCCTGGCAGGTTCGGCGTTCGTCGACCTCGGATCCCTCGTCGCGACCTGCTGGGCCTTGCGCATCCCGGTCGCCCACCTCCGCGTGTTCCCGCTCGAGGCGAAGAGGATGCACGCCATGGTCGTGGGGGTGGACGGCCGCCACGCGATCCTGCTCGGGCGCGACGCGGGCTATCCCGCGCCGGTCGCGTTCACGCTCGCGCACGAGCTCGGTCACATCATGCTGGGGCACCTCGCGGGCGTGCCGGCGCTCGTCGACGTCGAGGATCCGGCGCTCGCTCGCGGCGGCGACGAGGAGGAGGACGCGGCCGACCGATTCGCCCTGACCCTGCTGACGGGCTCGTCCGAGCCGGACATCCGGGCGAACCTCGAGCGGTTCAACGCTCCCACGCTCGCCGCCGCCGTGCTTCGGGCCGCCCCGCCCAACGGCGTGGAACCTGGGACGCTGGCGCTGTGCCTCGGCCACCGACGCCGCGCGTGGCCGGTCGCGATGGCCGCGCTGGGCTACATCTACGCCGAGCGGAAGCCGGCGTGGCGTGAGGTGAACGGCATCGCGGGCTCGGAGTTGGAGTGGGACCGCCTTGGCGACGACTCCGCTGAGTACCTTCGTCACGTGATGATCGGCGAGGATGCCTGAACCCATCCTCATCGACGCCGACGTCGCGCTGAAGGCGGCGTGCTACGACCTCGGGGCGGAGACCGTGGCGGCGACGCGGGCCGACGGCCTCCCGCCCGCGATCCTCGACGTATGCAGGTTCGTCGTGCGCGGGCGACTGAGGCGGCGCGGGACGGTCGGGGATCCGGCGAGGGCCGCCGCCAGCTTCGAGCGGATGCTCCGGGCGATGTCGCTCGTCGAGCCGGACGACGCCCAACTCGCCGCGGCCGCGGACCTGGAGGCGGAGGCGACCCGCCTCGACCTCGAGCTCGACGCCGGGGAGAGCCAATTGCTCGCGATCCTGGCGAGCCGCGGAGGGCGCGCCCTCGTCACCGGCGACAAGCGCGCCATACGGGCCATGGCCGTCGTCGGGCGACCGCACGCCGAGGGTCGCGTTGTCTGCCTGGAGCAGCTGATGTCACACCTCGTCCGCGTCGCAGGCGCGGCGACGATCCGTCCACACGTGTGCGCGGAACCGGCCGTCGACCGGAGCCTGACGTCGTGCTTCGGCTGCTCGTCCGCCCACGTCGACGGCGGCGAGATCCTGGAGGCCCTCGCCAGCTACGTCCGGCACCTGGACCACGAGGCGCCCGGCGTGCTCCTGCCGGGCGGGGACCTCGCGGCGGTGCCGGCCTGAGACCCACGCCGCCCGTCGGGCGATGGACCCCGGACGCCCATGCCGACGTCCGCCGTGGCCCGGCCCGATACAGGTCGGACCCCGGGGGACCGGTCGACGCCCGCGGGTCCGGATCCTTCAGCGTTGGCCCCTCAGGAAGACCGCGTACGGGGCCCGCATCGTCGCGACCAGGTCGATCTGGATCTCGCGGGGTTTCTCGTCGTTCGACAGTTCGGGGGCGTCGAGGAGCTCGAGGCAGGCCTTGTCGACCCGACCCTGGACGTACCGGCTTCCGAGGCGACCCGTGCTCGGGCCCACCGGCACCCGGGTCTGGGCGAGCGGGAGCGTGAAGCGCCTTTCGCGCAGGTCCTCGATCACCAGGGCGTACCGCGAGCCACGCACCTCGATGGTGTCCGGGATGAGTTCCCATCTGACGCCGTCCACCGAGTACTCTTCGGCGCACAGGGGATCCGCGAGATGGTTGGACTCCATCGCCTCCATGCAGAGGTGGATGGGCCTACCGTTTCGGACGAAGCTCCTCGCGAACGGCTGCACCATCGACGAGGGGTGACAGGTGTTGCCCCCGTAGCCCCACATCCCGTAGCCCGTCCTGCGGATCTCCAGCGTCTTGCGGGCGATGATGTCGGCGAGCTCCTCGCCGGCGTGGGTGCCGACCTTCATGAAGAGCAGCCCCTCACCGGGCCTCACGATGTCATCCACGGGCATCCTCCAGGAACTCCAACTCGTACTCGTCCTCGTGCGCGACGCCGTAGTCCAGCCTCCGCCGCGCGCGAACGTAGCGGACCCTCGGTCCCTGGGACAGCCCGTAGAAGTTCTCGAGCCGCACGGGATCGACGATCGGGGAGCTCGGGCCGAGGGCGGCGTTGCCCGGGAGCGCGGACAGGTAGAGATTGCAGGACTTGAGTTCCGGGGCGTCGTCGAGGTGGTACTCGTGCAGCTTGCGTTGCATGCGGGACACGTAGAATCCACGGCGGGCGGAGAAGCCCTGCACATTCGCGAGCACCCGCTTCGGCCATTCGAGTTCGTCGTCGTCGGCGATCACCACGACGCCCTCCCCGACGTGCCGGGTCGCCTCCATGCCGCGCTCGACGAAGACGTTGACGCTCTCCCCGTTGTTGGAGGCGCCCCACGGCGGGTTGGTGTAGAAGCAGTCGTAGGCGACGCCCGGCTCCATGGCGTCGAGGACGTTGTAGAGGCGCGCATCGAGGTTGGTGATCCGCTCGCGGTCCGCGAACCTCGTCACCGCCTCCACCGTCCGCTCGTCGAAGTCGAAGACGGTGACGTGGGACGGCCCGAAGTCGAGGACCTCGCGCGCCCGCAGGTGGGCGAGGCACACGCTGATCGCATCCCCGTCGCCGATGAAGGCGAGCCGCTTGCCGTCCGCCCAGTCGGCGATCGTCTCGCTCTGCATCACCATGTCGCCCGTCTTCATGTGGATCTGGTCGAACACCCGCAGCGGCCGCGGCCTGTTCTGGACGACGTCGGAGACCGCGTTGATGGCCTTCCGCAGGTCGACGCGCCGCCGCTCGCCCGACGGCGCCGCCGGGACCGGCGGAGTGCCCCCCGGGGCCTGTGCGCCACCGCGCACCACGCCGCCGATCCACCCCAGCAGACCGGTCAAGACAGACGTCCGGCGAGCCGCGCGACCAGGTCGTCACGGGGAACGGCGGCGTCGAAGACGTGGACGGGGCAACCGACGAGCACGCCGTAGGTCGCCGCGACCGCCGCCTGGAGGTCGGCGTGTCGCCGGGCGTCCTCCACGGAGACCATCGGCCGGCCGCCGGCGTCGACCCCGATCCGCCGTCGCGTCTCCAACGGATCGGCGTGGAGGACCCAAATCTCGTCGGGCGCGAGTTCGACGATCCGATCCTGCGGGAAAGCCGTGATCCGGAAACCGTAGGCCTCCTTCGTGACGGGATGGCTGTCGATGAGGATGCTGCGTTCGCCACGGTGCGCGCGGACGAACGCGAGGAGGCCGCGGTCGACCTCGACGACGTCGTCCGGCGTCACCACCTCGGCCGACCTGGAACGAAGATCGGTCTGGTCGTTCACGGCGGCGGAGCGCGTTCTGACATGCTCGGTGAGGCGGGCGCCGTACTCCCAGACGAGGAGATCGGGCACGCGCTCCGCCAGCAGTCTTGTCGTCGAGCTCTTCCCCGACGCGGGTGCCCCCGTCAGGTAGATCACCTTCGCCATCCCGTTCCCCCCGCCACCGGGGATCGTCGTCCCGACGTCGACCCGGCTCGAACCCCGTGCCGAAGGTGGAACATCCCACGTCCCTCGGCAACTTTCCCTCGCCCACCCCTGGGACCACGAACCCACATGTCGGCCGGCATGCGCGCCGGGGCGACGGCGGCGTCGCGGCGCGCCCACCACCGGGCGGGCATGATCGTCGCGGCGCACGCCCGTGGGGCCCGTGCGGTCCCGGCGGGCCGAATGACCGTTCCCGCGGTCCCCACGCGGCATGCTGGTCCAGCATGGGGAGCGAGGTCGCGTCCGCGCCGAACAAGGTCGGCGTCCCGGCCAGGTCGAAGGGGACCGCGCTCATGGCCGACCCCGGTCGATGGCGGCGCTTTGAACCCGCACATGCGCCGGCCACACGCGATCCGCAGGTTCCAAGTTTTCTCCGCTGCCTATCAAGCATCCATCCGCCGCGGGCGCCGGTCCGGGCGCCGCAACCGGTCGAACGGTTTCATGCGCGCATCGTCAGCGCAAGTCAGCCCGAAGCGGGTCGTGACGACGCTCCACCGCCTCCCTCAATGGGACGACCCCAGCCGAACATGTTGCCCTCCGAACCGGATGACCGTGGGCCGATGCTCCTGGCGAGGAAGGTGTAGGAACGTGTCTCGTTGTCGCGTCACACAGATGTGGGGTCGGCGTCCCTCGGAGGGACGTCCCTCCCGACGGACAACAAGCGGGGCGTCCCTTGAGACAATTCGTAGCAGAAGTTCCGCCGATCACAACGAATATCTATTGAAGATTGATAACGCCCGAAATGGGTGGCTTTTGCGTTCCCTCGAGTGGTCGAGTTATCAGTGTTCCTACACACTGGCCGCCCCCCGGCCCCGCGTGCCAACATGCCGCCATGATCCAGCCCTCCCGAATCAAGGTCCTCAAGGACGGCCCCGAGAACGAGGAGGGCCGCTACGTCCTCTACTGGATGGGTCTTTCGCTCCGGGCCGCCTTCAACCCGGCGCTGGAACACGCGGTGGACGAGGCCAACGCGCGCGGGCTGCCCGTGGTGGTCTGCTACGGCATCGCGGAGGGCTTCCCGGAGGTCAACGCGCGCCACTGGACCTTCCTGCTGGAGGGCATGGCCGAGATCGGGCCTGCGCTCGAGAAGCGCGGCATCGGCTTCGTCGCGCGGCGCGAGGGCGGCCCCGTGGGCACGGCGCTGACATACGCCGCCGACGCCCGCCTCGTGGTGATGGACCGCAACTACCTCAAGCCCATCCGCGCCTTCTACGACGACTTCGTGCGCCGCGCGCCGTGCCGCGTCGTGCAGGTCGAGGGCGACGTGGTGGTGCCGGTCGAGACGGCCTCGCCCAAGCACGACTACGCGGCCCGCACGCTGCGGCCGAAGATCTACAGGCAGTGGGAGGAGTATCTCCACCCGCTGAAGGAGCGGAAGGTCAAGCACCCCGCCCGAAACCTCGGCCTCGACTCGACGCTCGACCTCGCCGACGTCGCGAAGACCGTGGCGGGCCTGAAGTGCGACCACGCGGTCGGCCCGGTGAAGCGCTTCAAGGGCGGCCACGCGGAGGCGGAGCGGCGGCTCAAGCGCTACCTCGGCGGCCCCTTCGACCATTACGCGACGGTGCGCGGCAAGCCCGAGGCCGGCGCGGCCTCGCACATGAGCCCCTACCTCCACTACGGGCAGATCTCGCCGGTCGCGATCGCGCTCGCCGTGCGGGCGTCCAAGAAGGGCGACGACGAGGACCGGGCCGCCTACCTCGAGGAGCTGGTGGTGCGGCGCGAGCTCGCCATGAACCACGTCTTCTACCAGCCCGACTACGACGACCTGAAAGGCGTGCCGGACTGGTGCCGCAAGGCGCTGGACGCGGCGCGGAAGGACGAGCGCCGCCACCTCTACACGCGCGAGCAGTTCGAGCGCGGCGAGACGCACGACCGCCACTGGAACGCCGCCATGACCGAGATGCGCGAGACCGGCTACATGCACAACCACATGCGCATGTACTGGGGCAAGAAGATCGTGCAGTGGTCGAAATCGCCCGAGGAGGCCTGGGACATCGCGATCCGCCTCAACAACAAGTATTTCATCGACGGGCGCGACGCCAACTCCTTCACCAACGTCGGCTGGCTGTTCGGCCTGCACGACCGGCCGTGGGGACGGCAGCCGGTGTTCGGCACCGTGCGCTCGATGAGCGAGGCCAGCCTGAAGAAGTTCGACGCCGACGGCTACGTGCGCGACGTGGAGAGGCTCGCGGCGGCCGAGCGGGAATGATCCCGTTCACCTTCGCGGTCGCGCTGACGCCGCGCGCCAACGCTCGGCATTGGCCGCTGGTCGAGGCGCTGCTCGACCTGACGCTGGCCTCGGTGCGGGCGCAGACCGACCCCGCCTGGCGCGCGCTGATCGCCGTGCACGAGCGCCCGCGCCTCGCGGTGCCGGACCCGCGGGTCGAGTTCGTCGAGGTCGGCTGGCCGGTCGAGCCGCCGGGGCCCTACAACGACGATTCCGGGCGCAAGAAGCACCTGCTCTCCGACACCGTGCGGGACCGCGGCGGCGGCTACCTGATGGTGCTCGACGCCGACGACTGGGTCGACCGCAGTCTCGTCGCGGCCGCGCGGGCGGCGATCGGGGACGCGCATGTCGGCGGGCTGATCGAGGACGGGCTCGCGGTGGACTTCCGCACGCTGCGCGCCGCCCCCCTGCCCCACCCCGCGCTCGAAGGGCTGCCGTTCCACCGCTTCTGCGGCTCCTGCGGGGTGGTGCTGATCCGCCCGGACGGGGCGAGCGAGATCCGGCGCGACCCCTTCGCGGTGCTGCGCTCGCACCACCGCTGGGTCGAGGTGGCGGCCGAACACGGCGAGGGATTGGCGCGGCTGCCGACCTCCGGCGCCTACCTGGTCAATACCGGCGAGAACCATTCGGACGTGCACGGCCCCTACGCGGACTGGCGGCGGGGGTTCATCGCGCGGGTCAACGCGGTCGGGCGAGACATGGACGAGGCGACGGCGGCGCGGTTCGGGCAGGAGGTCGGGGCGCTGCGGGAGTTCGTGCCTCATGGAGTTTCCGCGAGATCGGATCGGTAGCACCCGGTCCGCCTCCTCCACCACCCTTCGGGCAGGGTACCCATCCCGGCCTGCCGGGATGGGAGCCCTGGTCCCCCTCCTCCGCTTCGCAGAGGAGGATCAGCGCACGGCGCTCGCCGCTTTGATCCTCCTCCGCCTGCGGAGGGGGACCATGCGAAGCATGGTGGAGGAGGCGGACCGCGTGCGACCGCTGGGATCGACCCCCGAACCCATCACGCGAAAGGCGCCTCACACCAGCATGGCGGCGCCGCGGTCGAGGTAGGTGTCGAGGAACTGCTCGATGCGGGGGTGGCGCGGCTTGCCGAAGACGGCGCAGGGCGCGCCCTTCAGCAGGATGCGGCCGCCGTCGAGGAAGGCCACCTCCTGGCCCACCGAGGCCGCGAAGCCGATCTCGTGGCTCACCACCACCATGGTCATGCCGTCGGCGGCGAGGCGGCGCATCACGTTGAGCACCTCGCCGGTGAGCTCGGGGTCGAGCGAGGAGGTGGGCTCGTCGAACAGCATCAGGCGCGGCTCCAGCGCCAGCGCGCGGGCGATGGCGACGCGCTGCTGCTGGCCGCCGGACAGCTGGGACGGGTAGTGGCCGGCCCGCGCCTCCAGCCCCACCCGGCGGAGCTCCGCCATGGCCCGCTCCTCGGCCTCGGCGCGGGGCTGGCGGCGCACGACCCGCAGCACCTCGGCCACGTTGCCGAGCGCCGTCCGGTGCGGCCACAGGTTGAACTGCTGGAACACCATGCCGATGCCGGCCCGCACGGCGCGGATCCGCGCCGCCGGCAGGCGCCGGCGCCCCTCAGGCCCCTCGACGAAGCCGAGCGGCTCGCCCCCGACCAGCACGGTGCCGGCGCTCGGCTCCTCCAGGAACGCCATGCAGCGCAGCAGCGTGCTCTTGCCGGAGCCAGAGGGACCGATGAGGCAGGTGACGCCGCCGGCCGGCACTTCGAGGTCGACTCCGCGCAGGACCTCGTGCGCGCCGAAACTCTTGCGCAGGCCGCGGATCGAGACCGCGGCCGGCGGTGCCGCGGGCGGTGGGCCGGGCGGGGCGCTCAAGCGGCCGCGGCCCGGTAGCGCGACAGGCGCGCCTCGGCGAGGCGGCCCAGCGCGCCGCAGCCCTCGACGAGGCCCCAGTACAGCAGCGCCAGCAGGAACAGCGCCTCGACGAAGCGGTAGGTGGCCGAGCCGATGGCGCTCACCGCCAGCGTGAGCTCGGGCACGGTGATGATCGACAGCACGGCCGTCTCCTTCAGGAGCAGGATGGTCATGTTCACCAGCGCCGGCATCACCAGCACGGCCATCTCGGGCAGCTCGACGCGGAACAGCGCCTGCGCGCGGGTGAAGCCGAGGCAGGCCGCCGCCTCGACGTGGCCGGGCGGCACGGCCGCGAAGCCGCCGCGGAAGATCTCGCTGTAGTAGGCCGCGCCGTAGACCGAGAGGGCGAGGAGGCCGGCCGGCACCGGGTCGAGCGACAGGCCGAGGTAGGGGCCGCCGTAGTAGAGCAGGAAGAGCTGGACCAGGAAGGGCGAGCCGCGCAGCAGCTCGACGCAGAGCCGGAGCAGCAGCCCGACGGGCCGCGGCCCGAAGCGCCGGGCCGCCGCGACCGCGAAGCCGAGCGCGACGCCGAGCACCGCCCCGGCGGCCCAGATCGCGGCGGTGACGCCGGCCGCCGCCAGCACGTCCGGCAGCTGCGCCAGCACGAAGGAGGGGTCGAAACTCACGCGGCGCCCCAGCGCAGGCGCCGCTCCAGCGCCGCCCCCGCCCCCGCCAGGGTCCAGTCCACCGCGACGTAGAGCGCGCCGGCGGCGGCGTAGACGGGCAGCGGACGGTAGGTCGAGGCGGCGATGTCCTGCGCGGTGCGGGTCAGCTCGACGACGCCCACCACCGACACGAGCGAGGAGGCCTTCAGGACCATGATCGCCTCGCCGACGAGGGCGGGCAGCGTCAGCTTGAAGGCGATGGGCGCGCGCACGCGCCAGAACCGCTGAAGCGCGGACATGCCCGCGACCTCGGCCGCCTCGACGAGGCCGGGCGGCACGGCCAGGAACCCGCCGCGCAGGTTCTCGGCCTGGTAGGCGGCCGTGCAGAGCGTGAGGCCGAGGGCGGCCGCGGCGATCCCCGGCAGCACGACGCCGACCGCGGGCAGGACGTTGTAGATCAGCAGGAGCTGCACGAGCAGCGGCACGCCGCGGAAGAAGCTCACGAACAGCCGTGCCGGCCCGCGCAGGGGCCGCCGCCGCGACAGCAGGGCGGCCGACACGGCGAAGCCGAGGAGCAGCCCCGCACCGATCGACACGGCGCCCAGCGCCGCGGTGACGCCGGCCGCCTCGACCAGCAGCGCGAGGATGTCGGGCGTCACGCCGCCCCCGCGCGCAGGGACGCCGTCAAAGCGCCGGGTCCGTCACGGCGTCCGGCGTGTCGAAGGAGGAGCCGAACCACTTCACCTGCAGCGCGGCGAGGCGCCCGTCGGCCTTCATCCTGAGGATCTCGGCCGACAGCGCATCGGCGAGCGGGGCCGCGTCGGGCGACTTGGGGATGATGTAGCCGAAGTAGGACTTCGGGCCGAAGGGCGGGCTCACCACGGCGAAGGTATCGGGCCGGGTCTTGGCCACGTAGGCGATGTTGGTGAGCGAGTTCGCCGCGGCGGCGATGCGGCCGGCCGCGAGGTCCGCGTAGGCGTCCGTGTTGGCCACGTATTCGCGCACCGTCACGGGCTTGCCCAGCGTCTTCGCGAAGTCCTGGAGCTGGGCGAGCTGGGCGGACGACTTCTGACCGCCGACGGTCCGGCCGGCGATGTCGGCCGGGACCTTGATGTCGGCGTCGCCCGTCCGCTTCATCAGCGCCGCGGTCGCGTCCGCGATCGGCGGCAGGAAGCGGTAGCGCTCCATCCGGGCCTTGGTGATGGTGGCGGGGCCCGCCACCACGTCGAAGCGGCCCGCCTCGAGCCCGGGCAGCACGCCCTCCCAGGGCAGCGCGACCCACTCGAGTTTGAGGCCCATGTCCTTGGCGGCGGCCTCGAACAGGTCGACGTTGAGGCCGACGTGCTTGCCCGCGTCGATGAAGTCGAAGGGCGCGAAGGCGGTCTCGGTGCCGACGCGCAGCACGCCCGCGGCCTTGACCCTGGCGAGGGCGTCCTCGGCCCGCGCGGCCCCGGCCGCCAGCCCGGCGAGGGCGAGGCCCAGCGCGGCCTTCACGAACATGCGTCTCGTCATCGCGGCTCGCCCCTCCATTGAATGCGCGAGCTTAGCAATTTCCACGCCGCCGTCGAGGTGCCCCCGGCCGGGATGACCCGTCACCCCGCTTCGAGGTCCCGCCCCCGCGTTTCCGGCATCATCAGCGCCGCGGCGGTGCCAGCCAAGCTGAAGGCGACGAGGTAGTAGGCCGGCATCAGCTTGTCGCCCGACACGGCGACGAGCTTGTTGACCACGTAGTTGGTGCTGCCGCCGAAGATCGACACCGCCAGCGCGTAGACGATGGACAGGCCGGCGGAGCGCACGGCGCGCGGCAGCGACTCCGGGATCGCGACGATGATGGCGGCCGCGTTGATCGAGGACAGCGCCGACAGCAGGAAGGTCACGAGGTAGACCGCCAGGGGCGAGCGCTCGCGCACCATCCACAGGAAGAGCGGCACGGCGAGGACCGCGATGGCGGCCCGCGGCCAGATCAGGACGGGCCGGCGGCCGGCGCGGTCGGCGAGGTACCCGCCGAGCAGCGGGAACAGCACGGAGGCGAGCCCGAGCGCGATCGGCACCGCGGTCGACACCGCGTCCGCGAGGCCCAGCGTCGCCTTGGCGTAGACCGGCATGTTGGTGCCGACCGAGGTCGAGACGGCCGAGGCCGAGATCACCGCGAAGGTGACGAGCAGCAGGCGGCCGTGCTCGCGGAACAGCCGCCGCATCACCCCGAGGGTGGAGTCCGCCGCCTCCGCATCCTCGCCCGCCCCGGCGGTCTCGGGCAGGTGGCGGCGGATGACGAGGCCCACCGGCACGACGAGGAGGCCGAGCAGCACCATGGCGCGCCAGCCCCACTGGCCCATGGCGCCCTCCCCCACCACGAAGCCCAGCCCCGTCGCGACGAGGCCGGCGAACAGCGCCGCGCAGCCCTGGCTGGCGATCTGCCACGAGGCGATGAAGCCGCGGCTGCGCTTGGGCGCGGCTTCGAGCAGGTAGGCCGTGGAGGGGCCGACCTCGCCGCCGAGCGCGAGGCCCTGGATCAGCCGTCCCGCGATGACGATCGCCTGCGCGGGCCAGCCGATGCTGGCCGTGGAGGGCGTGACGGCCAACATCAGCATGCCGAGCGCCATCAGGCCGATGGTGAGCACCATGGCGGGCTTGCGCCCGGCGCGGTCGGCCAGCGCGCCGATGACCGCGCCGCCGATCGGCCGCATGACGTAGCCGATGCCGAACAGCGCCAAGGAGGCGAGCAGGCTCGAGGTCGGGTCCCTGGCGGGGAAGAAGGCCTCGCCGATCGGCACGGCGAAGAAGGCGTAGACGGTGAAGTCGTAGAACTCGAGCGCGTTGCCGAGCACCACGGCCGCCACGGCCTTGCGTTCGAGCTTGGGAGGGGCGGCGTCGGGCGATGTCATCCGGTGATGATGCCTCGCGGACGGTTCGGTTTCAAAAGGCCGATGGCCTTTTGCGGGGTGCGGGGCGGAGCCCCGCAGAGGATGGATCGTCTCGTACCGACGGCTAAACACCCTGACCCGTCGTCTCAACCTCTCTCATCCTGAGCCGGGCGCGGAGCGCCCGTGTCGAAGGACGCAGGCGCTCTCCGCGCAGCAGCGGGCCGCTTCTGCGTCCTTCGACACGGGTCCTACGGACCCTGCTCAGGATGAGGGAGGGTGAAGAGTTTCGGCCTTCGATCCCGATCGCCCTCACAGATGCAGGTGGATCGGCCCGAGCGTGTCCATGGCCCAGCGGGCCGCGACGCCGTGGGCGGCGTAGATCTTCAGCGCGGCGTCGTCGGGCTCGCGGCCGCCGTGCCAGTCGGGGCGGTGGTGGAGCTTCAGGCGCAGGTCGCGCAGGCAGGTGATGACGAAGGGGTACACGTCCCCCACGGGGCTCACCACCGTGACGGCATCGCCCGCGCCCTTCACGGACCATTCGATCATGGATCTCGTCTCCCGGAGGCGGAGATTGTATGCGCGATCGCCGCGGCGGTCCTAGGGCGCGATCGTGTCGAGGGCATCACAAGTCGGACGAAATGCGCCACGGTCGGTCAGGCCGCGACGCCTTCGCCGAGGTAGCGGCGGCGCAGGTGCGCCCGGTAGCTGTCGATGCCGAGCGGGCGGCCCGTGGCGCCCTCCATGATCTCGTCGGTGCCGAGCGACGAGCCCTTGGCATGGACGTTGGCGCGCAGCCAGGCGAGCAGCGGCGCGAAGTCGCCCTCGGCCAGGCCGGGCCGGATCTCCGGCACGGCCGCGGTGGCGGCCTCGAACAGCTGCGCCGCCGCGATGGCGCCCAGCGTATAGGTCGGGAAGTAGCCGAAGGCGCCGCCGGGCCAGTGGATGTCCTGCAGGCAGCCGCGGGCGTCGTCGGGCACGTCGAGGCCGAGCAGCGCCTTCACCTGCGCGTCGAAGGCCCCCGGCAGGTCCGCCACCGCGAGGTCGCCGTCCACCATGGCGCGCTCCAGGTCGTAGCGGAGCAGGATGTGGGCCGGGTAGGTGCACTCGTCCGCGTCGACGCGGATGAAGCCCGGCGCCACGTGGGTGTAGATGCGGTGCAGCACCTCGGGGGTGAGCGCCGCGCCCTCGGCCCCGAAGGCGCCGGCGAGCACGGGCGCGAGGTGGCGCATGAACTCCGGCGAGCGGCAGGCCTGCATCTCCATCAGCAGGGACTGGCTCTCGTGCAGCGTCATGCCGCGCGCGTCGCCGACCGGCTGGCTCAGCCAGGCCGCGGGGCGGCCCTGCTCGTAGAGGGCGTGGCCGGTCTCGTGCAGCACGCCCATCAGCGAGCGCGTGAAGTCGCCCGCCTCGTAGCGCGTGGTGATGCGGACGTCGCCGGTGGCGCCGCCGCAGAAGGGGTGCAGGCTCGTGTCGAGCCGGCCGCGCGCGAAGTCGAAGCCCAGCGTCCGCATCAGGGCCTCGCCGACCGAGCGCTGCGCCTCGACCGGGAAGGCGCCGGCGACGGCCGGCGGCGCGCCCTCGCGGGCCTGGCGCTCGCGGGCGGCGCGGATCAGGTCCGGCAGCTCGGCCCGCAGCGCGTCGAAGACGGGATCGATGCGGGCGCGGGTGAGGCCGGGGTCGTACTGGTCGAGCAGCGCGTCGTAGGGGGCGAGGCCCAGCGCCTCGCCCTTGGCGCGGCCGACCTCGCGGGCGAGGCGCAGCACCTCCTCGAGGTGGGGCCGCAGGAGCGCGAAGTCGCTCCGCGCACGGGCCTCGCGCCACGCCATCTCGGCCACGGACGAGGCCTTCGACTCCGCCTCGACGAGGTCGCCCGGCACCGCGGAGGCGTGGGCGTGGGCGCGGCGCATCTCGCGGAGGTTCGCGGCCTGCCAGGGGTCGAGCGCGTCCTCGCCGGCGGCGAGCAGCAGGTCGGCGGTGGAGGGCGCGACCAGCAGCTCGTGGGAAAGGCCGCGCAGCGCGGCGAGCTGCTCGGCGCGGCCCTCGGCCGAGCCGGTGGGCATCAGGGTCTGGGCGTCCCAGCCGAGGATGCCGGCGGCGTCGCCGAGCGCGCGCAGGCGGGCGAAAAGGCGTTCGAGGGTGAGGTAGGGGGTCATGCGCCCGTTCGTAGGACAGGGGACGCGGCGGCCGCAACCGTCGCCAGCACGTCGACGCGCGCCGCGTCGGACAGCACGTCGGCGGCGCGAAAGCGGAGCAAGCGGACACCCTGCCCCGACAGCCAGACGTCGCGCCGCGCGTCGCGGGCAGCCCGCGATGCTTCGTCGTGGGCGGTGCCGTCGACCTCGACGGCCAGAGCGTGCTCCGGGCAGAGGAAGTCGAGGACGTAGGGGCCGAAGGGGTGCTGGCGGCAGAACGGCAGGCCGTCGAGCTGGCGCCGTCGCAGGTCTCGCCAGAGCAGGACTTCGGGGAGGGTCATCTCGCGGCGGAGGTGTCGCGCGCGGTGGACGGTGGATCGCGGCGCCCGCATGGGAGGTTGCACCCGGTCGGCCTCCTCCACCGCCCTGCGGGCGGTCCCCCCTCCTCCTTGAACGGAGGAGGATCAGGTCGAGCCAGCTTAAACGCGGATCACCGCGACTCAACGACTTTCGGTCGAGATCGAAAGCGCCGTGCGCTGATGCTCCTCCGTTCACGGAGGAGGGGGACCGTGCGAAGCACGGTGGAGGAGGCGTGGCGCCGCCCTCTCCGGACGATCAGTGAGCCGCTTCGAGCGCCGCCTTGCCGGCCTCGGTCAGCACGAGCTGGCCCTTCTGGCGCGGCACCGGGCGCTTCTCGACCAGGCCGCCGCTGATCATCGGGTCGAGCTCGGACATGTTGAAGAAGATGCCGAGCACGGGCTCCTTGGCCTCGACCCAGCGCAGGAGCTTCGTCTGGTTCGTGTCGAGTTGCATGGCGGTCTCCGCTTTGGTCTGCCGCGGAGTCTCGCCCGTCGTGGTTAACGGAGCGTAAAGTCAGATCAGGCCGTGGGCGACCGCGTAGTCCTCCGCGGCCTTGCGGGCGAGCTCCAGCGTGCGCAGCGGCGTCGCCACCGGCAGCGTGCCGACCTTGACGTCGGTGCGGACGGGCTTGCGGGTGGCGTGGAGCTCGTCGAGCGGGAAGGTGAAGCGCTGGCCGGCCTCGTTCGTGCACTCCAGCCGGTCGTCGGCGATCGCCACCACGCTGAAGTTCATCGTCCCAAGCCCCGCTGCGCCGCCCTCCCCCGTAGAGAAGCGCGGCGCGGCCGGCAAGGCATGCGTCACCCGATCGCCATGAGGCTGGCGTTGCCGCCCGCCGCCGCCGTGTTGGTCGACACCGTGCTCTCCTCCAGCAGGCGCACCGGCGGGTAGTCCTCGCGCGTCGCCGAGCCCACGGCCTCCAGCAGGAGGATGGGGCCCGGCCGCTCCGCCACGCGGCCCTGCAGGGCGAGCAGCGCCGCGGCGTCGCCCTCGAACAGGACCCCGCGCAGCCCCTCGGCGGCGGACCAGTCGTCGACCACCAGCACGCGCGCCGCCGCCTCACGCGGCATGCCGTCGAGGGCGGCCGCCGCCGCGCGCTCCACCACCGCCGTGTTGCCGGTGGCCAGGATCGCGCCGACCTGCGCGCGCAGGCCCGCGGGCCCGCTCGCCAGCGCCGCGACGCGGCCGCGCGGGCGCAGCGCGTAGGCGTTGCGCTCGCCGACCGGCCCCGCCAGCTCGGCCCCCGCGCCGAGCGGCGAGCGCGCCAGCGCGGCCCGGCAGCGCTCGGCCTCAGCGGCATGGCCGGCGGCGGCGAGCCAGTCGGCGTAGAGGCGCGCGGCGGCCGGGGGCTCGCCCCCCGTCAAGCCGTCGAGCGCGGCGGCGGGCGGCGCCTGCACGAGGCGGCCGAGGGTGAGCGGGCCGCCGGCCTTGGGGCCGGTGCCGGACAGGCCCGAGCCGCCGAAGGGCTGCACGCCCACCACCGCGCCGATCACGTTGCGGTTGACGTAGACGTTGCCGGCCTCGACGCGCCCGACCACGCGCGCCACCGTCTCGTCGATGCGGGTGTGCAGCCCGAAGGTCAGGCCGTAGCCGGTGGCGTCGATGTCGTCGACGAGGCGGTCGAGCGCGCCGCGGCGGAAGCGCAGCACGTGCAGCACGGGGCCGAACACCTCGCGCTCGACGTCGGCGACCCGCGACACCTCGACGATCGTCGGGGCCACGAAGGTGCCGTGCCGGCAGGCGTCGGGCAGCGGCAGGCTCTCGACACGGTGGCCGCGCGCCCGCATCTCGGCCAGATGGGACAGGATGCCGTCGCGCGCCTCGGCCGAGATGACGGGGCCGACGTCGACCGACAGGGCGCGGGGGTCGCCGACTTCCAGCTCGCGCAGGGCGCCGCGCAGCATGGCGAGGGTGCGGTCCGCCACGTCCTCCTGCAGGCACAGGATGCGCAGGGCCGAGCAGCGCTGGCCGGCGGAGTCGAAGGCGGAGGCGACGACGTCGGCCACCACCTGCTCGGCCAGGGCCGAGGAATCCACCACCATCGCGTTCTGCCCGCCCGTCTCGGCCACCAGCGGCACGGGGCGGCCCTCCGGGGTCAAGCGCAGGCTGAGCTGATGCTGGATCATTCGCGCGACCGCGGTGGAGCCGGTGAACATCACGCCCATGGTGCGGGCGTCGCCCACCAGGGCGGCCCCGACCTCGCCCGCGCCGGGCAGGAGTTGCAGGGCATCCTCGGGCACGCCGGCCGCGTGGAGGATCCGCACCGCCTCGGCGGCGACGAGCGGCGTCTCCTCGGCGGGCTTGGCCAGCACCGGGTTGCCGCCCGCCAGCGCCGCCGCGACCTGCCCGGTGAAGATCGCCAGCGGGAAGTTCCACGGGCTGATGCAGACCACCGGGCCGAGCGGCCGATGCTCCCCGCCGCCGAGCGTCCGCACGGCCTCGGCCGCGTAGTAGCGCAGGAAGTCGACGGCCTCGCGCACCTCCGCCACCGCGTTGGCGTAGCTCTTGCCCGCCTCGCGCACGACGAGCCCGATCAGCACCGGCATGCGGGCTTCGAGCGCGTCGGCGGCGCCGCGCAGGCACGCGGCGCGCGCCGCCGCGGGCACGAGGGCCCAGGCGGGCGCCGAGGCCGCGGCGCGGGCGAGCGCGGCCTCGACTTCGGCCGGGGTCGCGTGGCGCGCGTGGCCCACGGCGTCGCGGCGGTCGGCGGGGTTCAGCACCGGCTCGGCGCCGGCCTCGTCCGTGGTGCCGGCCGGCAGCGCGGTCCAGCGGGTCGCGGCGCTCTCCTCCAGGGCGGCGCCGAGCGCGGCGAGCGCGTCCTCGTCCGCGAGGTCGAGGCCGCGACTGTTCAGGCGTCCGGGCAGGAGGTCGCGCGGCGCGGCGATGCGGGGATGCGGCGCGCCGACGGGCGTCTCGGCGCGGACGGCCGCGACGGGATCGGCCACGAGGTCGTCGACGCTCACGCCCTCGTCGGCGATGCGGTTGACGAAGGACGAGTTGGCGCCGTTCTCCAGGAGGCGCCGCACGAGGTAGGCCAGCAGCGTCTCGTGGGTGCCGACGGGCGCGTAGATGCGGCAGGGCCGGCCGAGCTTTCCCGCCCCCACCACCTCGTCGTAGAGCGGCTCGCCCATGCCGTGCAGGCACTGGAACTCGTAGTCGCCGGGTCGGAACTCCGGGCCCGCCATGGCCAGGATCGCGCCCAGCGTCTGCGCGTTGTGGGTGGCGAACTGCGGGAACACGGCGTCGGAGGAGGCGAGCAGTTTCCTCGCGCAGGCGAGGTAGCTCACGTCCGTGTGGATCTTCCGGGTGAAGACCGGGAAGCCGGCCTGCCCGTCCACCTGGGCGCGCTTGATCTCGGAGTCCCAGTAGGCGCCCTTCACCAGCCGCACCATGATGCGGCGGCCGGCGCGGCGCGCGAGGTCCACGACGAAGTCGATCGCGGTGGGGCAGCGCTTGCCGTAGGCCTGCAGCACGAAGCCGAGGCCGTCCCAGCCCTTCAGCTCCGGATCGAGCGCCAGGGCCTCGAGCAGGTCGAGCGACAGCTCCAGCCGGTCGGATTCTTCGGCGTCGATGTTGAGCCCGATGTTGAACGAGCGGGCGAGCGCGGCCAAGCCCTTCACGCGCGGCAGCAGCTCCGCCATGGCGCGGTCGCGCTTGGCGCGGCTGTAGCGCGGATGCAGGGCCGACAGCTTGATCGAGATGCCCGGCCCCTCGATGGGTCCGCGGCCCGCCGAAGCCGCGCCGATGGCGCGGATGGCGCCCTCGTAGTCGGCGAGGTAGCGCGCGGCGTCCTCGGCCGTGGTCGCGGCCTCGCCCAGCATGTCGTAGGAATAGCGGAAGCCGCGCGCCTCCAGCGCCCGGCTGTTCGCCAGCGCCTCCGCGATGGTCTGGCCGGTGACGAACTGCTCGCCCATCATCCGCATGGCGAGGTCGGTGCCGCGGCGGATCAGCGGCTCGCCGCCCTTGGCGATGAGGCGCGTCAGCGCGCCGCCGAGGCCCGCCTCGCTGGTCGTGGCCGTGAGGCGGCCCGTGACGACGAGGCCCCAGGTGGCGGCGTTGACGAAGGGCGACGGGCTCTGCCCGAGGTGGGCGCGCCAGTCGCCGCCCGCGATCTTGTCGCGGATCAGCGCGTCGCGCGTGGCGCTGTCGGGGATGCGCAGCAGCGCTTCCGCGAGGCACATCAGCGCCACGCCCTCCTGGCTCGACAGGTCGTATTCCTGGATCAGCCCCTCGACGCCGCCGCGCTTCGCCTTGGCGCGCAGCGCGGTGACGAGGGCGCGCGCCGTCCGGGCGGCCTCGGCGGCCTGCGCGGGGGGCAGCGTCGCGCCGTCGAGCAGCGCCGCCACGCAGTCGGGCTCGGGCCGGCGCGCCGCGGCCGTGATGGCGGCGCGCAGCGGCGCCTGGGGCCGCACCGAGGGCGCGAAGGCCGCGAAGGGGGAAGCCGGGACGTGGACGGTCATCGGGAGGCTCGCGCGGGAAGCCGGGACGGGGAACGCGCGCGGGGGCCGGCTTTCCCCCGTCGATGCGTCATCGTATCACCGGCTTCGCCGCGTCTCCATCGGTCGAAAAGGCGGAATGGCGGAGCCTTCGGCGGCGAAGAGCGCGATTCAGCGGAGGATCAGCGGTGGACGGCAGCGACCTCAAGATCCTCGACATCCTGCAGGCCGACGGCCGCATCACCACGAGCGACCTCGCCGAGCGGCTCGGCCTGTCGCCCACCGCCACGGGCGAGCGGCTGCGGCGGCTGACGCGCGACGGCGTCATCACCGGCTACGGGGCGCGGCTCGACCCGAAGCTCCTGGGGCTCGGGCTGCTGGTCTTCGTGGAGGTGTCGCTCGACAAGACGACCTCGGACGCCTTCGACTCCTTCGCCCGCGCGGTGCGGCTGACGCCCGAGATCCTGGAATGCCACATGGTGGCGGGCGGCTTCGACTACCTCGTCAAGGCACGCGTGGCCGACATGGCGGCCTACCGGCGCCTGCTCGGCGACGTGCTGGTCGGCCTGCCCGGGGTCAGGGAGACGCGCACCTACGCCGTGATGGAGGAGGTGAAGCGCGACGGGCCGCTGCCGGTGCGGGGCGGGAGGGCGGGGTGAAGCCGACGGGGGCCGGACCTCGGCGTCCGGCGCGGCCCCCGACGCTGCATGCAGGCACGGCCTTTGCTGGCCTTCCTGCACGAACGCTCAGCGGGACCCGCTTCGGATGCCGTTCCACCCACCATCGATCGCGTCATCGTCGACGAGGTCGCGGGTCCCATCGGAGGAGCCACACGATGACCAGCTCTGCCCTTCCCGCCATGGCCGGCGTCAAGGCCACCAGACCCTTCTACACCTCCCTGTTCTTCCAGGTGGTGGTCGGGTTGATCCTCGGCATCATCCTGGGGATGGCCGCGCCGGACTTCGCCCAGGGTCTGAAGGTGCTGAGCGACGCCTTCCTGAAGCTCATCAGCATGATCGTGGCGCCGATCGTGTTCTGCGTCGTGGTGCACGGCATCGCCGGGACGGGCGACCTCAGGAAGGTCGGCCGGGTCGGCGTCAAGGCGCTGGTCTACTTCGAGGTGATGACGACCGTGGCATTGATCCTCGGCATCGTGCTGGCCTTCGTGGTCGGGCCGGGCCACGGCATGAACATCAACACGGCCACCCTCGATCCCAAGGCGCTGGCGACCTATCAGGACAACGCCAAGCACCTCCAGGGCTCCGGCATCGCCGCGTTCCTGCTCAACATCATCCCGACCACGTCCTTCGACGCGCTGGCGCGCAACGACGTGCTCCAGGTGCTGTTCTTCGCCATCATCTTCGGCATCTCGCTCGCCCTCGTCGGCGGGAAGCAGGGCAGGATGGTGACGGACGGCATCGACGCGCTGGCCTCCGTCCTGTTCAAGGCCATGGGGCTCATCGTGCGGGTCGCGCCGCTCGGCGTGCTCGGTGCCGTGGCCTACACGGTGGGCAAGTACGGCGTCGGCTCGCTGACGCAGCTCCTGTCGCTCGTGGCCCTCTACTACGCCGCGGTCGCGCTGTTCGTGCTGGCCATCCTCGGCGGCGTGATGCGGCTCGCGGGCGTCAACATCTTCAAGTTCCTGGCCTACCTGCGCGAGGAGCTCACCATCGTGCTCGGCACGGCCTCGTCGGACGCCGTGCTGCCCCAGATCATGCGCAAGCTGGAGTTCATGGGCGTGAAGCCGTCGGTCGTGGGCCTCGTGGTGCCGACCGGCTATTCCTTCAACCTGGACGCCTTCTCGATCTACCTGACGCTGGCCGTGGTGTTCATCGCGCAGGCCACCAACACGCCGCTGTCGGTCGGCGACCTGCTGCTCGTGCTCGGCATCTCGCTCGTCACGTCCAAGGGCGCGCACGGCATCCCGGGCTCGGCGATCGTGATCCTGGCCGCGACGCTCAACGCCGTGCCGGGCATCCCGGTCATCGGCCTCGTGCTGGTGCTGTCGGTCGACTGGTTCATCGGCATGGCGCGCGCGCTCGGCAACCTCGTCGGCAACTGCGTCGCGACCGTCGTGGTGGCGGCCTGGGAGGGGGACCTCGACCTCGCCCGCGCCACGCGCGTGCTGAACGACCCCGCCGCCGAGCCGACGGACCTCGACATCGTCAGCCAGGGCTCGGGCGTCACCCAGAGCGCCTGACCGCCCGGCGGGCTCGATCGGAGGCCCGCCTCACCGCTGGCAGTCGAAGCTGCCCTCGGCCTGCCCGCGCTTCCAATAGTTCAGGATCGGCCGGCGGCACGCGTCGAGGCCGCAGCGCTTGCGGGCGTAGGCGCGGATGCGCCGCGCCGCGCCGGCCTCGGCGCCGGCCCACAGCACGCAGTCCCCCTCGCAGGGCCAGGGCGCGCCCAGCACGGCGTCGGCGAGGTCGCCCTCGACCCAGCGCACCTCGACGCCCGGCGGCCCGGCGAGGTCCTGGCGGTCCGCCGCGTCCTCGACGGCGATGAGCGCCAGCCCGCGCGTCGCGGCGGGGAGCTGCTCCAGCGTGTAGGCGATGGCGGGCAGCGCCGTGCGGTCGCCGGCCAGCACGATCCAGTCCGGCGCCGGCGGCACCGGGATCACGCCGGGGCCCAGGATCGCGAGCGCGTCGCCGGGCCCGGCCGCCATGGCCCAGCTCGCCCCGATCCCGCGCGGCTCGTGCAGCATGATCTCGACGGCGAGCTCGCAGCTCTCGGGGTCGAAGGCGCGGACGCTGTAGGTGCGCCAGGCGAGCGAGCCGTCCGGGCGCGGGAACAGCAGCTTGAGATAGGGGCCCCAGCAGCCCCGCGGCAGCGCGAAGCCGCGCAGCGCCTCGCCGCCGAGGGTGATGCGCCGGCTGCCGGGCGTCGGCGAGGCGACCGACACCACCGTGGTGCGGAGCGCGCCCGCGGGCAGGACGGGCCCGGACGGGACGGGATCGAGCATCAACAGTCTCCGGCGGAGGAACGGCGCAGCAGCAGCGCCGCGAAGAAGGGCACGCCGACGACGGCGGCGACGAGGCCGGCCGGCACCTCGAAGGGCGCCGCCACGATGCGGCCGAGCGCGTCGGCGAGCACCATGGCGGCGGCCCCCACCAGCGCCGAGCCGAAGAGGTGGGCGCGGGCGCGGCGGCAGCCGAGCCGGGAGGCCACCTGCGGCCCGACGAGGCCGACGAAGCTCAGGGGACCGACGGTCTCGATCGCGCCCACCGTCATGGCGGCGGCGAGCAGGGCCACGAGGCCGCGCGTCAGGCCGAGGTGCAGGCCGAGCGCGCGGGCCGCGCCCGCGCCGAGCGGCAGGATGTCGAGCGCGCGGCCGAGCAGCAGCGCCGCCGGGCACAGGGCCGCGGCCAGGGCCAGCGCCGCCGCGGCGCCGCCGGGGCTCGCCCCGTAGGTCGAGCCCGACACGAAGGCGAGCAGCCGCGCCGCGCGGGCGTCGCCGAGCGCCAGCACCAGGGTCAGCAGCGATTGGAGGGCCGCGCCGAGCGACACGCCGACGAGCAGCAGCCGCCCGGGCGCGAAGCCGCCGCGGAGCGACGCCGCGCCGACGAGGAGCATCGCCAGCCCGGCGCCGCAGAGGCCGGCGGCGAAGAGCGCGGGAGCGCTCGGGGCCGCGGCGAGCAGCAGCGCCGCGGCGAGGCCCGCCGTGGCGCCGGCGCCGATGCCCAGCGTTTCCGGGCTGACCAGCGGGTTGCCGGTGAGGCGCTGGAGCAGCGCGCCGGCCGCGCCCAGCAGCGCGCCGGCGCCGAGGGCCGACAGCGTGCGCGGCGCGCGCCAGTCGAGCACGGTCGCCCAGGTCGCGCCGTTCCCCGGCACGGGCCAGCCCAGCACGGCCCAGCCGGCGCCGGTGCGGCCCACGGCCAGCGCGGCCGCGACGGCGACGGCGAGGGCGAGCGCCAGGGCGGCGAGCGGCACCGCCGCACGGCGGGCGCGGGCCGCCGCGGGGGCGGCGCCGGCCGCGCCGTCGCGGAACGGCGCGGTCTCAAGGCGCAGCGCGAGGATCAGCAGCGCCGGCGCCCCGAACAGCGCCGCCGCGGCGCCCGCCGGGAAGGGCACGGACAGGCCGTCGCCCAGGCCCCGCGCGGCGGCGTCGACCAGCACCAGGACGGCGCCGCCGAGCAGCGGCGCGTGCAGCATCTGCGCCCCGAGGCGGCGCGCCCCGGCGGCGCGGGCCAGGGCCGGCGCCAGGAGTTCCACGAAGGCGATCACGCCGACCGAGGCCGTGACGGTGGCGCCGAGCAGCGCCGCCACGGTGAGGGCCGCGGCCCGCAGCGGCAGCACGGGCACGCCGAGCGCGCGCGCCGAGCCGGCGCCCAAGGTCAGCACCGCGAGCGGCCGCGCCATCAGGCCCGCGGCGAGCGCCAGGACGAGGAGGCGCGGCAAGAGGAACAGCACCGTGGCGGGGCCGGCGCCGGCGAGCGAGCCCGCCCCCCACAGGAACACCCCGGCGGCGTCCTCGCGGTCGAGCAGCTCCAGCGCGGCGCCGAGCGCCCCGGCGAGCAGCCCGACCGCGAGCCCGGCCAGCACCACGGCGGCCGGCGAGAAGCGGTGGCGCGCCGCGACGAGCCCGACGAAGCCCATGGCGAGCAGCGCGCCGAGCGCCGCCGTGCCCTCGCGGCCGAGGCCGGGCACACCGGCGGGCAGCGCCACGGCGGCGACGGCCAGCGCGAGCTGCGCCCCGGCCGACACGCCGAGCGTGGAAGGCGCCGCCAGCGGGTTGTCGAGCACGGCCTGGCAGACCACGCCCGACAGCGCGAGCCCCGCGCCCGCCAGGAAGGCGGTGGCGACGCGCGGCAGCGCGGCGTCGCGGAACAGCAGCGCGGCGACGCCGTCCGGCCCGGGATGGAGCAGCGCCGGAAGCCACAGCGGCGGCGGCAGTTGTTGCCAGAGCATCAGCAGCGCGACGGCGAGCGCCGCGGCCAGCAGGGCGGCCGTGACGGCGCGGTAGGGAGGCCTCGCCGCTTCAGCGCGCATCGGCGCTCCTCCCGTCCCGGCTGCTCTCCCCGCGCGTCAGCGCCGCCGCGAGCAGCGCGGCGAAGCGCAGCGCCGCGGAAGCCTCGCCGAAGGGCCAGACCGCGGGCAGGCGCACGAGACGGCGCCCCGCGACGAGGCCGGCCCAGAGCGCGCCGCCCGTCAGCACGGCCTCGGCCTCGGCCGGCACGGGCTCGACCAGCACGAGCGTGGCGTCCGGCACGGCCGCCAGCGCGGCGAAATCGGCCGTCGCGGTGCCCCAGGGGCTTGTGGTGCCCGCCCAGGCCGAGGCGAGGCCGATCCGCTCCAGCGCGTCGGCGTAGAGGCTGCCCGCCCCGTAGAGGCGCAGGGTGCGGCCGTCGGCGAGGTTGAAGGGCAGCACCGGCGGCCGCGCCGCGGCCCCGAGCGCGGCGCGGGCCCGCGCGAAGCCGGCGTCGACGCCGCCGACGACGGCATCCGCCTCGGCATCCAGCCCGAAGCGCCGGCCGAGCGCGCGCAGCGCGTCCTCGGCGGCCGCGAGCGGGCGACGGCCGTCGCCGTAGATGTCGATCGACAGGGTCGGCGCGATCCGCTCCAGCCGGGCCCGCAGGGCGTCGTGGAAGCCGTTGACGAGGATCAGGTCGGGCGCGAGCTGCGCCAGCCCCTCGAGGCTCGGCGCTTCCCGCACGCCGAGCTCGACGGTGCCCGCCGGCAGCGCGGGCTCCACCACCCAGCGCCCATAGGCCCGCGTTTCCGCGACGCCGGCGGGGACGAGCCCGAGCGACAGGCAGGCCGAGGCCAGCGTCCAGTCGAGCGAAGCGACGCGCGGCGCGGGCGGCGCGGCGGCGGCGGCCCACGCAGGGCCGGCCAGCACGGCGGCCAGCGACAGCAGCGCGCCGCGGCGCGTCAGCTCCGCTCCCCTCACGCCGGCACCGCCACGGGCGCGGCCGCGCCGTCGCGCCGGAGCACCGCCATGGGCAGGCCGTAGATGCGTTCGAGCACGGCGGGCGTGACGACGGCGGCCGGCGGACCGTCGGCCAGCACGCGCCCGCGCTTCAGCGCCACGAGCCGGTCGCAGAAGCGCGCCGCCATGTTGATGTCGTGCAGCACCACGACGACCGCCGCGCCGTCGCGGTGGGCGAGGCGCCGCAGCACCGCCATCACCTCGACCGTGTGGGCCGGGTCGAGCGCCGCGGTGGGCTCGTCGAGCAGCAGGCTGCGCGCGCCCTGAGCGATCAGCATGGCGATCCAGGCGCGCTGGCGCTCGCCGCCCGACAGCGCGTCTGCCATGCGGTCCGCGTCGCCGCCGAGGCCCGCCGCCTCCAGCGCCGCCGCCACCGCGGCGCGGTCCGCCCCCGTGGCGCGGCCGAGGGCGCCGTGCCAGGGGTAGCGCCCCTGCTCGACGAGCTCGCGCACCGTCAGCCCCGTGCCGGCGGGCAGCGCCTGCGGCAGGTAGGCGACGCGCCGGGCGAAGGCGCGGGGCGCGAGCCGCCCCAGCGCCTCGCCGCCGAGCGCCACGCCGCCGCCCGTCGGCGCGATCTGGCGCGCGAGGAGCTTCAACAGGGTCGACTTGCCCGAACCGTTGTGGCCGATGATCCCGTGCACGGCGCCGGGCGCGAAGCCGAGCGTCACCGGCCCGAGCAGGCGGCGGCCGCCCGCCTCGACCGCGACGTCGGTCACCGCCAGCGTCGCGGAGTCGGCGGTCGGGACGGGGGTGGTCGGCAACAGCGGGGCCTCGCGGGACAGAGAAGATCGGCGGACTGTCTATGTCATCTCCGCGGAGGATGGCACCTCGCACGCAGCGCGGCAGATCAGATCAGAGCCGTTCAAATCTCGACACGAGAATTGGAATGGTTCGAAACCGGCGATGCTTGCGGCGATCTTGGGCGTCGTCTTCGCCGCGCCGCCATCCCGCGGCCGCGCGGGCTTGGCGCTGGAGGCTCACCGCGGCGGATCGGAGCCCAATGCTACGGAGCGCGCCTTGACGAATGTGGGACCGCGCGGCGGGCGTCCCCTCCTCCCCGCGCGGGGACGGGCGGGGCCGCCGCGTGCAGGGCTTGACGCGGAGCCCCCCGAAAGCAACCCTCGATCGTCACCGCCGCGGGGGCGCCGCATGTTGTCGCGATACACCGAGGGATGGACGGCGAGGGGCCTGGGCGTGGCGCTGGCGGTGGGCCTCGGCGTGGTCGGGCTCGTCGCCGTGGCGGCCTGGATCGGCGCCGCGCCGCCGCACAGCGTCGTCAGCCCGCCGTCGGACCTCATGGAGCAGGCGCTCGACAACCACATCGGCGCGTCCATGCGGGACTTCCAGGTCTGGAACCGGATCAACATCGCGGTGCAGAGCGCCACCATCCTGCTCGGCCTCGCCGCGACGCTGCTGACCGCCTCGACCACGGCCGACAACACGCAGCGCCTGAAGACGCCCACCGTGACCGTGACCGCGCTGACGGCGGCGCTGGTGGGCGTGCAGTCGACCTTCCACCTGCGCGAGAATATCCACACCGACGTGGCCGCCTTCACGAAGCTCGTCGCCCTGGAATCCAACTACATCTTCCAGCGCGACCGCCTGCCCGGCGAGGGCCCCGAACGGGCGGCGCTGCGGCGCAACACCGTGCGGCGGCTGACCCAGATCAGCGTCGAGCGCATGACGGCCCTCGCTAACATCGGGGGGGCCGGCCCGGAGCCGGCGCAGGGGGACGCGAAGGGCGACGGGGCGGAGTGAGGGGGCGACGACGCGCGAGGAGTCTTCGGGCCCGCACGCGCCGTCATCGCGAGCGCAGCGACGCGATGACGGGAGAGAGAGCGGAAGTCGCACGCGCGACGAAGGCGGCCAGCCTGACGCGGTCGATCGAGCGGCTTCGGACTTCTGCCGCTCGGTCCGAGGGCGGATCGGGAGGCCGAGGCGCCGAAATTGTGCCAGAAGGGCCTCGGCGCCACGGCGGGCGTCCACCTGCGTGTTCGCGATCGCGCAGGGGCTTTTGACGTCGGGAGATGTCACACCGTGCTCGCCGGACGACAGGATGCGGTGCTTGAAACGCGGCGCGTCGGACATAGCCTCGGCCCCCTGCTTCAATCGAGCAATACAGGGGCTGAACGGTCAGCCGTCATCCGGTTCGGCCTCGCCGCAGTTCCGAGGTCTGCGCTACCGTCCTATATCCGCGCGCATTCAGCGTCGAACCAAGCGTGGAATACGCGCAACCGCTCGGCGCAGTCGGGCGCCGCTCTGCGGCTCGCGATGGCATCGATCTCCTCGGTAAAGCGCCGCGCGATTTCGGCTTTCGCAGCATTAGCAACCATCATCAATCGATCCTTTGTTCTGTGTCGTCACAACAGTTTGAGCGCCGTCTCGAAAGATTTCAAACTAAATGCTGATGCCATTTTCGGCAGCGATATGCTATAATCACCCGCATTACGCTCATTGATGTGAATGTGCCAGTAATACGAGTTCCCTTCTCGAATGGTTATATTAAGTCCTGGGAGCAGTGTCTGCATGACCGTACGTGGTATGACAAACGCTTTTGGCAGATCCGCGCACCCAAGGACGAAGACGGAATTTAGATCATCTTTGAGAAAATCATCCCATTGCGGGTGATATGCGTACCAGTATGGTGGAGCACCGCGACGTTCATATCGCTTCGAAATAGCACAAATCATGCGTCTTGTATGATCCGCGCTCCAATACATCGCCCGACTTCTCTTGATCAATGAAGTTCCAAATTTCCCCGACACAGTGAGCGCAATTCGTTCGCGACAAAGCTGGAGTTTGTCCACATCTCTTCGGTCGCCGCTGGTCTGTAATTCCAAGCTAGGCTCATCACGCTCCATCTGCGGCGGATCAGCACCACCCTCGGAGTCCGTTGCCGCGGTGAACACGATTTCAATAAGCTTATCGAGCTTCGTGTATTCCATGGGCGCCAGAATGCTTCTAATCTTGCGACTGGTCTCTGACGCTTCTGTATTTTCCTTCAGTTTCACTAGAGCTGTTGCCGCTCAGGTTGGGTCATAGGCATCGTAGCCTGCTGCAGCGAGATAGTTTCGGCACTCATCGGGTCTGAAGCGCGTGAAGGCGTCGCGGATGGCAGCCCACAGGTCGGGGACAGTGCGGGCCGCCGCGGTGCGCAGCAGGGCCTTCAGCTTTGCGAAGGCTTGCTCGATCGGGTTGAAGTCCGGGCTGTAGGCCGGAAGGTAGAGCAGCTTCGCCCCCGCCGCTTTGATGGCCTGCCGGACGCCGGTCACCTTGTGGGCCGCGAGGTTGTCCATGACGACCGTGTCACCTGGTTTGAGCGCGGGCACGAGCGTGCCGGTGACGTAGCATAGGAACCGCGTCCCGTTTGTGGCCCCGTCCATGAGGTCGATCGCGAAGGACCGCTCGCCCGCAGGGCGGCCGTGACGGTGGTGGTCTTGTAGTGGCCGTGGGGCACCGCGATGCGGCAGCGCTCGCCCCGCGGAGCCCGCCCGTAACGCCGCTCCATGTTGGTGGCGGTGGCGGTCTCGTCCAGGAACACGACGCGATCAGGGTCGATGTCGAGTTGCCCCTCGAACCGGGCCTCGCGTGCCTCCATCACGTCGGGCCTGTCCTGTTCGGCGGCGTGCAGATCCCCTTTTTACGGGTGATGCCGTGACGCCGGAAGAAGCGGGACAGCCCGCTCAGGCTTGCCGTGGCGCCGCTTTCCCCCAGCACGTCCCTCACCTCGCGCAGATAGATCTGCGGGCGCGCCTCGTAGGCCTTCAGGATGGCGGCCGAATGGGCCTCAGTTCGGTGGGAGTGCCGGTCCCCACCCATCGGCTTGGCCGCGATCTCGCCCTCGGCCCGGAAGCGTGCGCGCCACCGGATGGCCGTCGCCACCCCGACGCTGAAGCGCTCCGCCGCCTCGCGGCAGGACGCGCCCTCCTCGATGGCGGCAATCACCCGCTCGCGCAGGTCCAGCGACAAAGCTCGGGGCATCGGTCTTCTCCGTGATCCGGCCACCACCGAATCACAGCACCGCCCCCTGCGCTACCTCGCCCGAGCCAACCTGAGCGGCAGCAGCTCTAAAGCGACTAGGCGGTGTGGACGAATTTGACCAAGCACAGTCCTGCGGCGAAAGCGACGATGGATCGGAAGTTTCTTGCGGTCTTCTCGCATCGGAGGGCGACGCGCTTGAAGCGCTTCAGCCGACCGATGCCCTGCTCGATGCGGGCCCGGGCCTTGTAAAGGGTGCGAGCGAAGAAGGCCGGCTTGTTCTTCTCGTTCGCTTTGTGGGGGATCACAGGGGCGATACCGCGCGTCCTCGCGGCGTCTCGGTTGGCTTTGCTGGCATAGCCCTTGTCGCAGATCACGGCACGGGGCTGAAGATCGGGGCCGATGTCGAGCAGGGTTTCGAAGTGTCGCCCGTCGGAAGCTTCACCGCCGGTCAGATCAAAGGCGATGATGTCGCCGGAAGCGTCGGACTTGGCATGGATCTTCGTGGTGAAGCCGCCGCGAGAGCGACCGAGGGCTTGTCCGTGCTGCCCCCTTTTGCGCCGGCTGCCGACACATGGGCGCGCACGATAGTCGAGTCGAACATCTGAACGAGATGAGCGGTGTCGCTCATCGACGCGAGCGTGTCGAAGAAGGCTTCGAACACGCCGGCCTGGCTTAACCGATCAAACCGCTTCCACACGCTGTTCCACAAACCGAAGCGCTCGGGCAAAGCGCGCCAGCGAACATTTTCGACGCTGAAAAAATGAAGCGCTTCAAGAAAAAGCCGATCATCTGTTGCCTTCCGTCCCCGCCGGGGAAGGCAGGCGCGGAACACCGCGAGTGTATGCGTCCAGTCTTGCTCCGTCATTCGCGTCGACATCGATCTCACCCCCCGAATGCCTCGGGGCATGAGAATCAGACCTGAGCCAGCAAGGGAATCCCCAAAAGCGTTGCTGCTCTAAATTCGTCCACACGGCCTAGCGACTCCACGCTGATGAGGCGAATATCCCAAGCATGCCTTGACCCGCGAATCTGCGCCTCTAACTCGCCTGTATCTTGTCGACCGACGACGATCAAAACCGAAGAGGTCGAAACAATCGACCTTTCCGCTATCAGCTTTTCACGGTAGGCGATCAGTGTATCAAGCAATATACGATAACTATCTGTGGTCTTTACCTCTGCAATAATGGTATGATCTTCTGGGGACATCCAGAGTCCGTCATAGCCGATCGCATTGCTGGTTCCTTGATAGCGCCCGTTTTTGACACCATACTCAAGCCTCCGGCCAAGCTCATTGACCAAATCCTGGAGCACCATTCCGCTTCGGGTAAATGCAATGCCGAGACAATGAGCGACATATTGCTCGATCTTGTTTGTTGAAATCTGTGATAGGTATTCTCTTAATTCTTTCGAACATATAGATTGATCGCGCAGAATGCCATCGCCTGCTGTTGCGACCACCTGCTCGATACTGAACTGATCGACAGCTTCCTGGTTCGTCGCCCAGAGAGCGAGTAGGGGCATGGACGTTCGATCCCGATAGAATTCACCGAACAACATGCCATTGTTTTTCAGCTCCGTGCAAAGAAATCCGAAACACCGCCCGCCTTGACACCCCCTCCCCTCCTCCCCCACCACCCTCGCCGACCCCGCCACCCCCGTCCCGAGGGCTCATGATGACGCGCACCCCCCCGGCCCGCCGGCCGGCCAACCCCTGCTTCTCCTCCGGCCCCTGCGCCAAGCGCCCCGGCTGGTCGCTCGAAGCGCTGGAGGGCGCGGCGCTCGGCCGCTCGCACCGCGCGCCGGTCGGCCGGGACAAGCTGCAGGCCGCCATCACCCTCACCCGCGAAGTGCTGGAGGTGCCGGCCGACTACCGGATCGGCATCGTGCCGGCCTCTGACACCGGCGCGGTCGAGATGGCGATGTGGAGCCTGCTCGGGGCGCGGCCCGTCGACCTGCTGGCCTGGGAGTCCTTCGGCGAGTCCTGGGTGACGGACGCCGTGAAGCAGCTCCGCCTGCCGGACGCCCGCGTGCTGAAGGCGCCCTACGGCCAGGTCGTCGACTTCGCCGAGGTCGATTTCGACCACGACGTGGTTTTCACGTGGAACGGCACCACCTCGGGCTGCCGCGTGCCGGCCGGCGCCGCGATCCCGGCGGACCGCGCGGGCCTGACGATCTGCGACGCCACCTCGGCGGCCTTCGCGCAGCGCCTGCCGTGGGACAGGTTGGACGTCGTCACCTTCTCCTGGCAGAAGGCGATGGGCGGCGAGGCGGCGCACGGCATGCTGGTGCTGTCCCCCCGCGCCGTCGAGCGGCTGCTGAGCTTCGAGCCGCCGCGGCCGCTCCCCAAAATCTTCCGCATGGTGTCGGGCGGCAAGCTGATCGAGGGGATCTTCAAGGGCGACACGATCAACACGCCCTCCATGCTGTGCGTGGAGGATTACCTCGACGCGCTGGAGTGGGGCCGCTCGGTCGGCGGGCTCGACGGGCTGGTGGCCCGCGCGGACCGCAACGCGGCGGCGCTCGACGCCTGGGTGCGGCGCACCCCCTGGATCGCCAACCTCGCGCAGGACCCCGCGATCCAGTCCAACACCTCGGTCTGCCTGCGCGTGGTCGACCCCGCCGTCACGGCCCGGCCCGAGGCCGAGCAGGCGGCGTTCGCGAAGAAGCTGTCGGCGCTGCTGGAGCGCGAGGGCGTGGCCTACGACATCGCCTCCTACCGCGACGCCCCCGCGGGCCTGCGCGTGTGGTGCGGCGCCACCGTCGAGACGGCCGACGTCGAAGCGCTGACGGGCTGGCTCGACTGGGCCTACGGGGTGGCGAAGGACGAGCTGGAGGAGTGAGCGAGTGCCCTTCTCCCCTCGCGGGAGAAGGTGTCAGGCGGAGCCTGACGGATGAGGGGGCCTGGCGCTGCCCTCCCAGACCTGTCATCCCGGCCTTGAGCCGGGATCCGACCGAACGGCTGGGTTCCACCGGCCGAAGGGGCACCCCGCCGCACCGCTGGATCCCGGCTCAAGGCCGGGATGACAGCGGAGAGCACCGCGCCCCGACCCCTCATCCGACCCGACGTCGTCGGGTCACCTTCTCCCCGGAGGGGGGAAGGGCGCGGCCGTCGCCGATGCGCTATAGAAGCGCGACCGCACCCGCCGAGACCCCGCGCCATGACCGCCATCGCCGCCGACGTCCGCCGCATCCTCGCCGACCTCGGCGTCGCGGAGGAGCGCTTCATCGGCGGCACGCTCACCGCGCGCTCGCCCATCACCGGCGAGAGCATCGGCGCCGCGGCCGAGACGCCCGCCGCGGCCGTGCCCGAGGCCGTCGCCCGCGCCCACGCGGCCTTCCTGCGCTGGCGCCTCGTGCCGGCGCCGCGGCGGGGCGAGCTGGTGCGCCTGCTCGGGGAGGAGCTGCGCGCCGCCAAGGCGGCGCTCGGCCGCCTCGTCACGCTAGAGGTCGGCAAGGTCGCGTCGGAGGGCCTCGGCGAGGTCCAGGAGATGATCGACATCTGCGACTTCGCCACCGGCCTGTCGCGGCAGATCGGCGGCCTCGTGCTGCCCTCCGAGCGGCCCGACCATCGCCTGGCCGAGCAGTGGCACCCGGCCGGCGTGGTGGGCATCATCTCGGCCTTCAACTTCCCCGTCGCGGTCTGGTCCTGGAACGCCGCGCTGGCGCTGGTCTGCGGCGACGCCATCGTGTGGAAGCCCTCCGAGAAGGCGCCGCTGACCGCGCTGGCGGTCGACGCGCTGTTCCGGCGCGCGGCCGCGCGCTTCGGCGCCGAGGCGCCGGAGGGCCTCGCGACGCTGCTGATCGGCGGGCGCGACGTCGGCGAGGCGCTGGTCGACGATCCCCGCGTGCCGGTGGTCTCCGCCACGGGCTCGACCCGCATGGGCCGCGCGGTCGGCGAGCGTCTGGCGCGGCGCTTCGGAAGATCCATCCTGGAGCTCGGCGGCAACAACGCCTCGATCGTCACGCCCTCGGCCGACCTCGACCTCACGCTGCGCGCCGTGGCCTTCGCGGCCATGGGCACGGCCGGCCAGCGCTGCACCACGCTGCGCCGCCTCATCGTGCACGAGGACGTCTACGACGCGCTCGTGCCGCGGCTGGCCGGCGTGTGCCGCACCATCGCGGTCGGCAGCCCCGTGGAGGGCGACGCGCTGGTGGGCCCGCTGATCGACGGCGACGCTTTCCTCGCCATGGAGGCGGCGCTGGAGGCGGCGCGGGCCGCCGGCGGCACCGTGCACGGCGGCGGGCGCGTGGACGTGAACGGCGAGGGCTCGTTCTACGCCCGCCCCGCGCTGGTCGAGATGCCGGGGCAGCACGGCCCCGTGGTCGAGGAAACCTTCGCGCCGATCCTCTACGCGATGAAGTATCGCGACCTCGACGAGGCCATCGCGCTCCAGAACGGGGTCCCGCAGGGCCTGTCCTCCTCGATCTTCGGCAACGACCTGCGCGAGGTCGAGCGGTACCTGTCGGCGCAGGGCTCGGACTGCGGCATCGCCAACGTCAACATGGGGCCCTCGGGCGCCGAGATCGGCGGGGCCTTCGGGGGCGAGAAGGAGACCGGCGGCGGGCGCGAATCCGGCTCCGACGCCTGGAAGGGCTACATGCGCCGCCAGACCAACGCCGTGAACTACGGCCGCGCCCTGCCGCTGGCCCAGGGCGTGCGGTTCGAGGTGTGAGACGGAGCGGTCGCGCCCCGTCGGCCTCCGCCTTGACGCCTCACCCGAAACGTGTGGTGAACTGCCCGCCAGCCCCCTCCCCCATTCGGCCGCCCCGCGCGGCTTCGAGGACCTTCGACCCGTGAACTACCTTTCGACGCGCGGCACGGCCCCCCGCCTCGGCTTCGAGGACGTGCTGCTGGCCGGCCTCGCGCGCGACGGCGGCCTGTACCTGCCCGAGTCCCTGCCGACGCTCGACGCCGCCGCCATCGCCGGCCTCGCGGGCCGCCCCTATGCGGAGGTCGCGGAGCGGCTCATCGCCCCCTTCACGGGCGACTGCTTCGCGCCCGGCGCCCTGCGGGCCATGACGGAGGGCGCCTACGGCACCTTCCGCCACCCGGCCGTGGTGCCGCTGAGCCAGCTCGACAGCAACTTGTACCTGCTCGAGATCTTCCACGGCCCCACGCTCGCCTTCAAGGACGTGGCGATGCAGTTGCTCGGGCGCATGATGCAGGAGGTGCTGGGGCGCCGCGGCCGGCGCACCACCGTGGTGGGCGCCACCTCGGGCGACACGGGCGCGGCCGCCATCGAGGCCTTCCGCGGCCTGCCCGCCGTCGACGTCTTCATCCTCTACCCGCACGGCCGCGTGTCGGACGTGCAGCGCCGCCAGATGACCGGCGTCGACGCGCCCAACATCCACGCGATCGCGGTGGAGGGCACCTTCGACGACTGCCAGGCCATCGTGAAGGCCATGTTCAACCACCACGGCTTCCGCGACGAGATGAACCTGTCCGGGGTCAACTCGATCAATTGGGCGCGCGTGCTGGCCCAGCTCGTCTACTTCTTCACCGGCGCGGTCGCGCTCGGCGCGCCGCACCGGAAGGTGTCCTTCGCGGTGCCGACCGGCAACTTCGGCGACGTGCTGGCGGGCTGGATCGCCAAGTCCATGGGCCTGCCGGTCGACCGGCTGGTCGTCGCCACCAACGAGAACGACATCCTGGCCCGCTGCCTCGCCACCGGCATCTACGAGGTGCAGGGCGTGCGCCCGACGCAGTCCCCCTCCATGGACATCCAGGTGTCGTCGAACTTCGAGCGGCTGCTGTTCGAGGCCTACGGCCGCGACGACGCCGCGGTGCGCGGGTTGATGGCGGGCCTCGGCCAGTCGGGCCGCTTCGCGATCGCGGAGGGCCCCATGGCGCGCATCCGCGCCGAGTTCGACGGCGTGCGGGTCGACGAGGACGGGACGCAGGCCGAGATGCGGCGCACGTACCGCGAGGCCGGCGTGGTGCTCGACCCCCACACGGCGGTGGGCGTTGCGGCGGCGCGCGGCGCGCTGGAGCGCGACCCCGCCACCCCCGTGGTGGTGCTCGGCACCGCGCATCCCGCGAAGTTCCCGGACGCGGTCGAGCGCGCCACCGGCCAGCGCCCCGCCCTGCCGGCCCACCTCGCCGACCTGCTGCACCGGCCCGAGCGCTTCACCGTGCTGCCCAACGCCGTCGAGGCCGTCGAGCGCTTCATCCGCGACCGGGCGACGGCCGAGGCCGCCGCGTGACGGCGCGCGTCACGACGCTCCCGTCCGGGCTGCGGATCATCACCGACCACATCCCCCACATGCACACGACTTCGCTGGGCCTGTGGGTGGGCATCGGCTCGCGCCACGAGACCGAGGCCGAGCACGGCCTGTCGCACTTCCTGGAGCACATGGCCTTCAAGGGCACGAGGACGCGGTCGGCGCGGCGCATCGCCGAGGAGATCGAGGGCGCGGGCGGCGACCTCAACGCCGCCACCTCGACCGAGCAGACCGCCTATTACGCCCGCGTGCTGCCCGGCGACGCGCCCCTCGCGCTCGACATCCTGTCCGACATCCTCACCGACAGCGCCTTCGACCCCGCCGAGATCGAGCGCGAGAAGGAGGTGGTGCTCCAGGAACTCGGCGCCGTTGAGGACGTGCCGGACGACCTCGTCTTCGAGCTCTTCACCGAGCACGCCTATCCCGGCCAGCCCATCGGCCGCCCGATCCTCGGCACGCCCGCCGGCGTCAGGCGCTTCGACCGCGACGCCGTGAGGGGCTTCCTGGAGCGCCGCTACCGGGCGGACCAGACCGTGATCGCCGCCGCCGGCGCGGTGGACCACGACACGGTGGTGGCCGAGGCCGAGCGCCGCTTCGCGGGGCTGCAGAACCTCGACGCGCCGCCCGCGCCCGCGGCGGACTACCGCGGTGGCGACGTGCGGCTGAAGCGCCGGCTCGAGCAGGCCCACATCGTGGTCGGCTTCGAGGGCCTGTCGTTCCACGACCCGCGCCGCTACGACGCGCACGTCTTCTCCCACGCGGTGGGCGGCGGCATGTCGTCCCGGCTGTTTCAGGAAGTGCGCGAGGAGCGCGGCCTCGCCTACACGATCAACAGCTTCGACTGGACCTACGCCGACACCGGCCTGTTCGGCTTCTACGCCGCCACGGGCGCCGCCAACGTCGCCGAGCTCGTGCCCGTGGCGCTCGACTGCCTCGCCGAGGCGACCGCGACGCTGACGCGCGAGGAGGTCGAGCGCGCGAAGGCGCAGCTCAAGGTGTCGCTGCTGGTGGCGATGGAATCCTCCTCCTCGCGCGCCGAGCAGATCGCCCGCCAGCACATGGCCTACGGCCGCCTGATCGACGCCGACGAGATCCTGCGCGAGGTCGACGCCGTGACGGTGGAGTCGGCGCGGGCGACCGGCGCGGCGATGATCCGCTCGGCCCCCACCGTGTCGGCCATCGGCCCCGTGTCCAAGGTGCCGGGACCCGACGCGGTCGCGGCGCGTTTAGGGATCACGGCTTCGCGGCACTGAGGGGGCCTGACGCGGATGGCGCTGTTCCGGCTGGGACCGAGTTTCGACGCCGCCACGCTGGTGCGGGGCGACGGCGTCTACCTCCGCCCGGCCGAGATGCGCGACTTCGACGAGTGGGCATCCTTGCGCGAGCGCTCGCGCCAGTTCCTGTCGCCCTGGGAGCCCGTGTGGCCGTCGGACGACCTGACGCGCGCGGCCTTCCGCCGCCGCATCCGCCTGCACGGCGAGGAGATGAGCCGCGACGAGGCCTTCCCGTTCCTGGTGTTCCGCGACGACGACACGCTGGTGGGCGGCCTCACCGTCGGGCAGATCCGCCGCGGCGTGTCGCAGACCGCGACGCTCGGCTACTGGATGGGCCACGCCTTCGCGGGCCGCGGCTACATGAGCCGCGCGGTCCGCACCGCGGCGGGCTTCGTCTTCGGCACGCTGCGCCTGCACCGGCTCGAAGCCGCCTGCCTGCCCCACAACGAGGCCTCGATGCGGCTCCTGCAGAGCGTCGGCTTCGTGAAGGAGGGCTACGCCCGCGCCTACCTGCGCATCGACGGCCGCTGGCAGGACCACGTCCTCTTCGCCCTGCTCGACGGCGACCCGGTCAACCCGCCGCAGCGGCGCATGGGGTGACGGGTTTTCCCCGACGCCTTTGCACACCATGGCCTCGCCCGTATCGTGAACGAGGCTGAACATCTCGATCCGATCCGGGCCGCTGTTCCAGGGTCAGATCGGAATGGTCGGACCCGGTCCGCCTCCTCCACCACCCTTCGGGTGGTCCCCCTCCTCCGCGGGCGGAGGAGGATCAAAGCGGCGAGCGTCGTGCGCTGATCCTCCTCTGCGCAGCGGAGGAGGGGGACCGCGCGGAGCGCGGTGGAGGAGGCGGACCGGGCGCGACCGAGCCGGTGCCACGCAGGACTCATGACGCTTCCCAGCATCTTCCACCTCGCCCAGCTCAACCTCGCCCGCTTCCGCGTCCCCGCCGTCGACCCCGCCAACGCCCCCTATCTCGCGGCCCTGGCCGAGGTGGACGCCGCGGCGGAGCGCCAGCCGGGCTTCGTGTGGCGGCTGCGCGGCGCGGGCGCGCTCGCTTCGGGCGCGGAAGCCTTCGGCGACCCGCGCGTCGCCGCCAACCTGTCGGTCTGGACGGACCGCGACGCGCTGGTCGCCTTCGTCTACGGCGACGCGGCGCACCGGGGGATCATGGCGCGCCGCCGCGAGTGGTTCGACCGGATGGAGAACCACCTCGCCCTGTGGTGGGTGCCGGCCGGCCACCGGCCGGACCTCGCCGAGGCGCGCGACCGGCTGGACCGTCTGCGCCGCGACGGGCCGACGGCCGCCGCCTTCACGGTGGCGCGCGCCTTCCCGCCGCCGGGCTGAAGGATCAGCAGCGCGAGGGGACGTTGTTGCAGCGCGTGGTGCGGGTGCGCTGGCGCTGCTTGCGCTTGCCCGCCATCGAGCTGCCGGTCAGCGACGCGGCCGTGGCGGCGGAGGCGGCGGGCGTCAGGTCCTGGTGCGCCATGGGGGCCGCCGCGGCGCCGCCGGCCGACAGGAGCGCCAGGGCGCAGGCGGCGCCGATGATCTTGAAGCTGGTCATGCAGAGTCTCTCGCCTCGATGGGTCGGGCATCATAGGTTAGGGCGGCCCGGCGGCGCGGCCAGGGCGCGGAAGTCCGGTCCTCCGGGGCGGCGGTGCGGGCTGACCCCGGCGGGGCGGCGCTGTACTGTGCCGGGCCTCACCCCGCGAGCCCGCAAGATCCCCGACGCATGACACCGGCCGAGTTCATCAGGAAGTGGGGCGACAGCACGCTGCGCGAGCGGCAGGGCGCCCAGTCGCATTTCAACGACCTGTGCGCGCTCATCGGCGAGCCGACGCCGACCGAGGACGACCCCTTCGGCGAGCGCTACTGCTTCGAGCGCGGGGCCGAGAAGGTGGGCGGCGGCGACGGCTGGGCCGACGTGTGGCGGCGCGGCTGCTTCGGCTGGGAATACAAGGGCAAGCACAAGGACCTCGGGGCCGCGCTGCGCCAGCTCCAGGCCTACGCGCTCGACCTGCAGAACCCGCCCTACCTCGTCGTCTCCGACATGGAGCGCATCGTGGTCCACACCAACTGGACCAACACGGTGTCGCGCCGCCTGGAGTTCTCCCTCGACGACCTCCACGAGCCCGGAAAACTCGACCAGCTCCGCGACGTGTTCCGCGGCTCGGAGCGGCTGCGCCCCGGCACCAGCCCGCAAGCGATCACGCACGACGCCGCCGAGCGCTTCGGCGGCCTCGGCCGCCGCCTGCAGGAGCGCGGGCACGACCCGCGCGCGGTGGCGCACTTCCTCAACCGCGTGATCTTCTGCCTCTTCGCGGAGCACGCCGGCATCCTGGTCGGAAAACCCTTGGTCCGCATGGTCAAGGCCCTGCAGGCGCGGCCGCGCCTCGCGAAACAGCAGTTCGAGGCGCTGTTCGCCACCATGGGCGAGGGCGGCTTCTTCGGCGCCGACGCGGTGCTGCGGTTCAACGGCGGCCTGTTCGACGACGCGGGCGCGCTGCCGCTGGAATCGGACGACCTGAGACTCATCGCGGACAGCGCCGCCGAGCACGACTGGGCCGAGATCGACCCCGCCATCTTCGGCACGCTGTTCGAGGAGGCGCTGAAGGCGGAGCGCAAGCGCGCAGCCCTCGGTGCCCACTACACCGACCGCGACAAGATCCTGAAGATCGTCGAGCCCGTCATCGCGCGGCCGCTGCTCGCCGAATGGGCCGGCGTCGCGGACGGCATCCGCGCCGCCATGGAGGACGCCCGCGGGGCCGCGCTCGACCGCAAGCTCGCGACCGAGCGCGTCGCCGCCACGCTCGACGCCGCGGGCGCGGACCTCGTGATGGAGGGCGAGCGCCGCGCCCTGGCGACGGGCGCGAACCTGGAGCTGTTCGAGGACGCGGGCGCGACCCGCCTGCCCGGCGCCGCCGGCCGCGCCATGAAGAAGGTCCAGCCCGAGCTGACCGCCCTCGCCCGCCGCCGCACCGTGGCGCTGAACCGCGCCCGCGACCTGCGCGACGGCTTCCTCGACCGGCTGGCCAGCTTCCGGGTGCTCGACCCCGCCTGCGGCTCGGGCAACTTCCTCTACGTGGCGCTGCACGCCATCCGCGACATCGAGCTGCGCGCCCTGATGGACGCCGAGCGCCTCGGCGTGCCGCAGGTGCCGCCGCGCGTGTCGCTGCGCAGCTTCCACGGCATCGAGGTCGAGCCCTACGCGGCCGAGCTCGCGCGCGTGACGCTGTGGATCGGCGACCTCCAGTGGAAGCGCCGCAACGGCTACACGAGCTACCCGGAGCCGGTGCTGGAGGCGCTCGACGGGATCGAGAACCGCGACGCCCTGCTGAACCCGGACGGGACCGAGGCGGCGTGGCCGGAGGCCGACGTCATCGTCGGCAACCCGCCGTTCCTCGGCGGCAAGCGGATGCGCGCCGGGCTCGGCGACGAGGCGGTCGAACGGCTCTTCGCGGCCTACAGGGGGCGCGTGCCCGCGGAGGCGGACTTCGTCTGCTACTGGGTCGAGAAGGCGTGGCGGGCGGTGGACGGGGCGGAGCGCCGGGCCGGCCTCGTCACCACCAACTCCGTGCGGGGCGGCGCGAGCCGCAGGGTGCTGGAGCCGATCGCGGCGGCCGGCGCCCTGCACGAGGCCTGGGCCGACGAGCCCTGGGTGCTGGAAGGCGCCGCCGTGCGCGTGTCCATGCTCGGCTTCGGCGAGGGATTTGGAGGGACGCAGCTCGACGGCGCACCGGCGGAGCGGATCAACGCGGACCTGACGGCGGCCGGGACGGACCTCACTCAGGCGAAGCGGCTGAAGGAGAACGCGGGCGTCGCCTTCATGGGCGACACGAAGGGCGGAGCTTTCGACGTGCCGGGCGAATTGGCCCGGCAATGGCTGAGAGCACCCAAGAATCCAAATGGCCGGCCGAACAGCGACGTTCTCAAGCCCTGGCGTAATGCCATGGATGTCACACGCCGATCCGCTGATAAGTGGATCATCGATTTCGGTTGGACGATGGATGAAGCGGCCGCCTAACTATACGAAGCACCATTTCGTCATATTCTGCTTCACGTACAACCTGAGAGAAGTAAAAATAATCGTGAAGCGTATCGCGTAAATTGGTGGAGGCATGTCGAGCCACGTCAAGGCATGTGGCGGGCCATCGCAGAGCAGCCTCAATATATTGTCACGCCGACCGTCGCAAAATATCGAATTTTCTGTCAGATCAGCGCACTCATTTGTGCAGATCACCAACTAATTGCCATTACGTGTAGTGACCACTGCAATCTGGGAGTCCTTCACTCTCGCTTTCATGAGCTTTGGTCACTTCGTATGGGCACGTGGCTCGGCGTCGGCAACGACCCGCGCTACACGCCCTCGACCTGCTTCGAGACCTTCCCCTTCCCCGAGGGCCTGACCCCGAACCTCCCGGCGGCGTCCTACGCCGAAGACCCGCGCGCACGCGCCATCGCCGAGGCCGCGGCGGAGTTGGACCGGCTGCGGGAGGCGTGGCTGAACCCGCCCGACCTCGTGCGGGTCGAGCCCGAGGTGGTGCCGGGCTACCCGGACCGCGTGCTGCCGCGCGACGCCGTGGCGGCGGCCGAGCTGAAGAAGCGCACGCTGACCAACCTCTACAACGCCCGCCCGGCCTGGCTCGACATGGCCCACCGCCGCCTCGACGCCGCGGTGGCGGCCGCCTACGGCTGGCCCGCCGACCTCCCCGACGAGGAGGTCCTCGCCCGCCTCTTCGCCCTCAACCAGGAGCGCGCCGCCGCGGGCCGCTGACGCGCCCTCCCCCTTCTCCCCTCGCGGGAGAAGGGAATCTACGCCCACGTGCGCTCCAGCAGCCCGAGCCAGTTCTCGGATGCGATCTTGCGCAGCAGCGGCTCGCCGTAGCCCGCCCCCCGCAGGTGCGCGAACAGCGCCGGCAGGCCGGCCGCCGAGCCGATGGCCGAGGGCACCACGGCGCCGTCGAAGTCGGAGCCCAGCGCCACGCCGTCCTCGCCCAGCCGCTCGATCAGCGCGTCGAGGTGGCGGCGCATCACGTCGAGGTCGGTGTCGGCCCGCATGGCGCCGTCGGGGCGCAGGAACGCGGTGGCGAAGTTCAGCCCCACGAGGCCGCGGCTTTCGCGGATGGCGTCGAGCTGGCGGTCGGTCAGGTTGCGCGAGGACGCGCAGAGCGCGTGGACGTTGGAATGGCTCGCCACCAGGGGCGCGTCCGTGAGCGCGGCCACGTCCCAGAAGCCCGCCTCGTTGAGGTGGGACAGGTCGACCATGATCTTGAGGCCGTTGCAGGCCTTGACCAGCGCGCGGCCGGCTTCCGTGAGGCCGGGGCCGATGTCGCCGGTGGAGGGGAAGCGGAACGGCACGCCGTGCGCGAAGGCGTTGGTGCGGCTCCACACGAGGCCGAGCGAGCGCAGGCCCGCCGCGTGCAGCACGTCCAGCATGGCGAGGTCGGGGTCGACCGCCTCGGCGCCCTCGATGTGCATCACCGCGGCCACGCGGCCGGCCGCCATGGCGGCGCGGATCTCGGCGACGGTCCGGCACACCGCGAGCCCGTCCGGGAAGGCGCGCTCCAGCCGCAGGAGGATCGACAGCATGCCGACCGTCGAGGTGCGGGCGGGGTCGAGCGCCAGTTCGGGGGTGGGCGGGCGCTCGGTGATGGGCTTCGCCGGCCCCTCCTCGCGCAGCGGCGGCGGGAACACGGCGAAGAGCCCGCCCGCGAGCCCGCCCGCGCGGGCGCGCGGCAGGTCGATGTGGCCCTTGGGGTCGCCCGCGAAGAGCTCCTCGGGCCTGCGCTCGCGGTGCAGGGCGAAGCGCAGCAGCATGTCGTTGTGGCCGTCGAAGACCGGGATCGGGGCGGGATCGGGCATGGAGGTCCGGCTCGGGGGCTGCGTGGCCCTGATGATCGGGACCGGACGGGCGCGCGGCAAGGGCGGCCGGGTTTCTCCTTCTCCCGCCTGCGGGAGAAGGGAGTTGCTCTACTCCACCTGCTCGCCGGGGTAGACGCCCCACAGGTTGCTCTGCTGCTCGTAGCCGTCGAAGCCGTCGCCGTAGATGCGGCACCATTGGCCGTCGCACTTCTTCACGCTGCCGATCACGCCCGGCTGGAGGTTGGCCACCACCTCGGCGTCGGCGCGGGGGTCGCGGAAGAGCGGCAGCGTCTTGTCCTTCTTCCAGGGGGCCACCAGGGCGGTGCGGCGGCCGGACAGCAGCGAGTGGAGCACCCAGCCCTCCGTGCCCTCGGAATCGCGGATCTTGCGCCAGGTGTCGAACTCCGCCGTCACCTCCACGGGCAGGCCCGCGCGCTCGAACACGTAGGAGGAGCGGTGGTCCTTCGAGGGGCCCTCGCGCAGGTTCACCCGGTCCGACTTCAGGCTCACGTAGCGCGGCACCGGCAGGCCGGTCATCGGGCCCTTCTGGTCGACGGCGGCGCCGGCGCCCGACGCGCCCGCCAGCAGCGCCGCCAAAGCCAGTCCGGTGAGGGCCAGTCCGGTGAGGCGGGCGGGGATGGGCATGGGCGGGTCCTCGGGGTCGTTGCGGCCCGTCCCTTTGCCGTTTCGGACGCGCCTGAATGCGCTAGGATGAAGCGACGGCAGGGTTAAGGCGGGGTGAAGCCCGCCGCGCCGTCGAGTCCGCAGGAGCGAAGCGTCAGCGCCATGGCCCGCAAACCCCACGTCGTCGTCACCCGCAAGCTGCCCGAGCGCATCGAGACGCGGATGCGCGAGCTGTTCGACGCGCACCTCAACATCGACGACGAGCCCCATTCCCCCGCCGCCCTCGCCGCCGCGATGGCGGAGGCCGAGGTGCTGGTCCCCACCGTCACGGACCGGATCGACGCCGCGCTGATCGAGGCGGCCGGGCCGCAGCTCAAGCTCATCGCCAATTTCGGCACCGGCACGGACAACATCGACGTCGACGCGGCCCACAAGCGCGGCATCGTGGTCACCAACACGCCGGGCGTCCTCACGGAGGACACGGCCGACATGACCATGGCGCTGATCCTGTCCGTGTCGCGCCGCGTGGTGGCGGGCGCGGGGGTGATCCCGTCGGGCGAGTGGAACGGCTGGGCGCCGACCTTCATGCTGGGCAGCCGCCTCACCGGGAAAAGGCTCGGCATCGTCGGCATGGGGCGCATCGGCCAGGCGGTGGCGCGCCGCGCCAAGGCCTTCGGCCTGTCGATCCACTACCACAACCGCCGCCGCCTCGCCGCCGAGGTCGAGGAGGGGCTGGAGGCGACCTACTGGGACTCGCTCGACCAGATGCTGGCCCGCACCGACATCGTGTCGGTCAACTGCCCCCACACGCCGGCCACCTACCACCTGCTGTCGGCGCGGCGGCTCAAGCTGATGCGGCCGGAGGCCATCCTGGTCAACACGGCGCGCGGCGAGATCATCGACGAGGCCGCCCTGACCCGCATGCTGGAGGCCGACGAGATCGCCGGGGCCGGGCTCGACGTGTTCGAGCACGAGCCCGCGGTGCCGAACAAGCTCGTTCGGTTGGCGCGGGCCGGCAAGGTGACGCTGCTGCCCCACATGGGCTCGGCCACCGAGGAGGGGCGCCTGGAGATGGGCGAGAAGGTGCTGGTCAACATCCGCGCCTTCGTGGACGGCCACCGCCCGCCGGACCGCGTGCTGCCGTCGATGCTGTGAGGGTTGGCGCCCCCTTCTCCCCTCGCGGGAGAAGGTGTCAGGCGAAGCCTGACGGATGAGGGGGCGTGGCGCCGCGCATTCAGCCTCCTGGTCGCCTCGTTTTCAGAGCGGCCTCGACCCGTTGAACCAAGATTTGGGTTCCGCCGATCGCGAGATCGTTCGAAAAACGCAGCACGCGGAAGCCTTGGTGTCCGAGCCATGCATCGCGCTCGGCGTCGCGCACCCGCTGCTCCGGATCGTCGTGTGGAGCCCCGTCGAGTTCGACGACGAGCTTGGCATCCCGACATAGGAAATCCGCCACATAGGGCCCGACCGGCACCTGCCGCCGGAACTTCGCGCCCGCGACTCGACCGTCGCGCAGGGCGCGCCAGACCATGGTCTCGGCCGTCGTCATCTCCCGCCGGAGGCGACGGGCGAAGGTGGTCTGCTCGTTCGGCACCCATCGCGCCATGGCAGCCTCTCGCGTCGCGCCATGCCCCCTCATCCGCCTCGGCTCCGCCGAGGCACCTTCTCCCGCGAGGGGAGAAGGGGATTGCGCCCGGGACTGTACCGGCCATCGTGACGGCACGCGAGGGGCGCTGCCCGCGTCATCCTGGCCCGGCGATCCCGTTAGGGTTTTCGTCCTACGATCGCCCGGCATGACGCCCCGCCCCGCCCGCACCCCGCTCCGCGCCGCCGTCGTGCTGCACGTCCACGGGCTGGAGCGCGCCGCCGACAGGGCCGGCGCGGCGCCCGACAACTACCCGCCCTACGACCTCCTGCGCGTGACGGAGCCGGCCGGCGGCGGCCTGCGGCTCGTCTTCGCGGTGGCCGGCTTCGCCCCGGAGCAACTTGAAATTTTCGTGACAGGGGACCAACTCACCGTCAGCGGCGAGGGGACCGGCGACGGGGACCCCGGCCGGTTCCTGCACCGCGGCATCGCGGCCCGCCGTTTCCGGCGCGCCTTCCGCCTCGCGCCGGGGCTGGACGTCGTCGGCGCCGAACTCGACCGCGGCCTCCTGACGATCGCGCTGGCGCAGCGAGCTGTCGGCTGCGCCGACGGCAGCGTCGCCATCCGCCCGCGGAGCACCTGAGGGAACACCATGTCCGATACGCAAGCCCCCCTGTCGGTCGACGAATTCGCCCACCTCGGCCACGGCGACATCGCCTACGTGAAGGCGATCCGCTCGGACGACGTGCCGAGCCTGTTCCCGCAGGCGCCGACGATCCAGCCCGGGCTCGACCTGTTCATGCTGCTCGGCGCCGACGGCATCCCGATCCTGCTGACCGACAGCCGCGAGACCGCGCTGGCCAACGCCTCGGAGAACCAGCTCGAGACCGTCAGCGTCCACTGACGGCCCCGCCGCGCGACGCTTCTGCGACACGCGGTCCGTTCCGGCGGGGGGCGGCGAACCCGGACCCGGCCGGGGCGTTGGGGACTGCACCGAGGCTTGACCTCGGCTGTAGTCCGAGTGTCCCGATGTCGAAGCTCCCCGTCGCCCTCGCCGCCGTGCGCCTGCTGCCCTTCGCGGAGCGCGGGCGGTCGCTGATCTACGTGGCTTCGGGCGACCACCGGGCCGAGGGCATCGCGCACCTCCTGTCGGAGCTGGCGCCGGAAGCGGCGGTGGCCTTCATCCCGGCCTGGGACTGCCTGCCCTACGACCGCGCGTCCCCCTCCCCCGACGTGCTCGGCCGCACCATGGCGGCGCTCCGCCGCCTCGACGCCCACGTCGCCGGGAAGGGGCAAAAGGCCGGCGCGATCCTGGTCACGACGCTGGAGGCCGCCGTGCAGCGCCTGCCGCCGGCCTCCGCCGCCGAGGCGCTCGACCTCGCGGTCGGCGACGCGGTCGATCCCGCCGCCCTGCGGGCCACGCTGGAGCGCTTCGGCTACCGCCCCGACGACCGCGTCGACGACCACGGCGAGTTCGCGCTGCGCGGCGAAGTGCTCGACCTGTTTCCGCCCGGCCCCGCCCCCTACCGCCTCGCCCTCGACGGCGCCCGCATCGCGGCGATCCACACCTTCGACCCCGCGAGCCAGCGTTCCGTCGAGGCGGTCGAGGCTCTCACGGTCGACCCCGTCTCGACCGTGCTGGCGCCCGCGGGCGCCGAGCCGCTCGACCGCTTCCCCGGCCTGGAGCACCGCTTGGCGGAGCATTACCCCGAACTCCGCACGGTCTTCGACCTCCTGCCGAAGGCGGCGCTGATGATGGAGCCGACCGCGGCCTCCCGCCTCGACGACGTGCTGGCGCAGGCGGCCGAGCACCACCGGGACGCGGTGGCGGCGGGCGGATCCCGCGCAGCCGGCGGCGCCCGACCGCTGCCGCCGGAGTCGCTCTACCTCGCGGAGAAGGAGTGGCGCGCCGCCGCGAAGCGGCGCCTCCAGCCCCTGCCCGGCGCCGAGCCGAGCCTGGTGCCGTATTTCCACGCCGCCCCGAACGCGAGGAAGCGCTGCGCCGCCTTCGTGGCCGAGCGCGCCGCCGCGGGCCACCGCGTGGTGCTGACGGGCGCGACGCCGAAGGACCGCACCGCGCTCGTGCGCGCGCTCGACCGGCCCGTGGACGGGGCCGAGGGCTGGCCCGGCGTGCTGGCGGCCGGGCCGGGCACGGTGCTGACCCTGGCGCTGTCGGCCGAGCACGGCTTCGTCGACGACGAGGAGAAGGTCACCATGGTCTGCGCGGCCGACCTGCTGGGCGGGGCCGCCCACCGTGCCGGCCACCACCATCACCACGCCGTGGCGGTGCCCTGGCACGCCGGCGACGGCGAGTTCGCCATCGGCGACGCGGTGATCCACATCGACCACGGCGTCGGCGTGCTGCGCGCGGTCGAGACCATCGCATCCGAGGCGGCGGGGTCGCGCGACACCGTGCGGCTCGACTACGCCAAGGACGCCGACCTCCTCGCCCCCGTGGAATCGCTCGACCAGGTGTGGCGCTATGGCGGCGCCGGCGACGCGGTGAAGCTCGACCGGCTCGACGACGGCTCCTGGCCGAAGCGGCGCCAGCGCGCCTTCGGCGAGATCGCGACCGCGGCCCGCGCCCTCGTCGACCTCGCCCGCCAGCGCGAGGCAACGCGGGCGCCGGTGCTGAAGGCACCGGCCGCGGCCTACCGCGCCTTCACGGCGCGCTTCCCCTTCCCGCCCACGCCCGACCAGGCCGACGCCATCGCGGCCGTGATCGCCGACCTCGCCTCCGGCCGGCCGATGGACCGGCTGGTCGTGGGCGACGTCGGCTTCGGCAAGACCGAGGTCGCGCTGCGCGCCGCCGCCGTGGCGGCCCTGGCCGGCCGTCAGGTCGCGCTGGTGGCTCCCACCACCGTGCTGGTGCGCCAGCACGTGGCCACCTTCACCCGGCGCTTCGCCGAGCTCGGCATCGGCATCGCTCACCTGTCCCGCCTCACGCCGCCCGCGGAAGCCAGGGCCGTCAAGGCCGGGCTGGCGGACGGCTCCGTCCGCATCGTGGTCGGCACCCACGCGGTGGCGGCGGCCGACGTGGCGTTCAAGGAGCTCGGCCTCCTGATGGTCGACGAGGAGCAGCGCTTCGGCGCGGCCGAGAAGGCGCGGCTGCGCGAGCTCGGCGCGGGCGTGCACGTGCTCACCCTCACGGCGACGCCCATCCCGCGCACGCTCCAGGCCGCGCTGGTGGGGCTGCAGGACCTCAGCGTCATCGCGACGCCGCCGGCGCGGCGCCGGCCCATCCGCACCGTGGTGGCGCCCTACGACGCCGCGACCGTGCGCGGCGCGCTGCTGCGCGAGAAGGCGCGCGGCGGGCAGAGCTTCGTGATCGTGCCCCGCGTCGAGGGGCTGGAGCGCATGGCGAAGGGCCTCGCCGAGAGCTGCCCCGAGCTCACGGTGCTGTCGGCCCACGGCCGCATGGCGCCCGAGGAGGTTGACGCCGCCATGGTGGACTTCGCGGAAGGCCACGGCGACGTGCTGGTGGCGACCTCCATCATCGAGAGCGGGCTCGACGTGCCCCGCGCCAACACCATGGTGGTGGCGGGTGCGGAGCTGTTCGGCCTGTCGCAGCTCCACCAGATCCGCGGCCGCGTCGGGCGCGGGCGGCTGCAGGGCCTCTGCTACCTCATGACGGAGGGCGAGGCCGGCGAGGCCGCGATGCGGCGGCTCGGCAGCCTAGCCGCCTTCGACCGGCTCGGCTCGGGCTTCGCCCTGTCGGGGCAGGACCTCGACCTGCGCGGCGCCGGCGACCTCGTGGGCGAGGAGCAGGCCGGCCACCTCAGGCTGATCGGCCTCGGCCTCTACCAGCACCTGATGGGGCTCGCCATCCGCGAGGCCAAGGGCGAGACCGTCGAGGACTGGTCGCCCGAGATCCACGTCGACCATTCGGGCTCGCTGCCGGCCGACTACATCCCGGAGCCGGAGCTGCGGCTCAACCTCTACGCCCGCCTGTCGCGCGTGTCGGACCCGCAGGAGGCCGAGGCGGTCGCCGAGGAGGTGGCCGACCGCTTCGGGCCGCCGCCCGCCGAGGTGGAAGCGCTGCTGGAGCGCACGCGCCTGCGCGCGCTGTGCCGCCAGCAGGGCGTCGCGCGGGTCGAGGCCGGCCCCAAGGGCATCGCGCTCGACCTGCGCCCCGGCCGGGACCCCGCGGCCCTGGCCGAGCGCGCGCCCGCGGCGCTGCGGGACAGGATCAGGCTGAAGGGCGCTCGGCTGATCTACCCGCTGCCATCGGACACCCCGCGCGAGCGGCTGTCGCTGGCGACGAGCCTGCTGGCCGAGCTGAACTGAGGGGCCCGGCCTCGCCCCGCGGCTCCAGCGGGGTGACGAGGCAGGAGCCCTCGCCGAAGGCGGCGTCGTCCGCCGCCTCCTCGCCGAGCCTCACCTCCAGCCGCACGACGCCGCGCAGGCCCGTGGCCTGCCGCCACGGCACGGAAGCGCGCGGCACCGCCAGGGCGAGGTCGGGGAAGCGGCGCAGCAGGGCGTTCAGCGCGATCTTGGTTTCGAGCCGCGCCAGGGACGAGCCGAGGCAGTAGTGCAGGCCGAAGCCGAGCGCGAGGTGCCGGCCGTTGTCGCGGCGCAGGATGTCGAACCGGTCCGGCTCGCCGAACACCGCCTCGTCGCGGTTGGCGGCCGCCAGCAGCAGGATCACCATGTCGCCCTTGCGGATGCGCGTCCCGGCGATCTCGAGGTCCTCCAGCGCGAAGCGCGGCGTGCCGTGCTCGACCGGGTTGGTGTAGCGGAAGAACTCCTCGACCGCGCCCTCCATCAGCGAAGGGTCGCGGCGCAGCATCTCCATCTGCTCGGGATGGTCGATCAGCGCCATCAGGCCGTTGCCGATGAGGTTCACGCTGGTCTCGTGCCCGGCGAAGAGCAGGAGGAAGATCATGCCGATCAGCTCGTCGCGGCTGAGGTGGTCGCCCTCCTCCTCCACCGCGATGAGCTTGGCGATCAGCTTGCCGTCGGGCTCGCGGCGGCGCAGGTCGATCAGGTCCTCGAAGAACTTGAGCAGCTTCGGCATGGCGGGGAGCCAGCGCATGGCGCGGCGCACCGGCTTGTCGTTGACCTCGATCAGCCGCACGACCTGGTCGTGGAACTCCAGCCGCCACTCCTCTGGGATGCCCAGCATCTCGGAGATGACGCGCAGCGGCAGCGGCAGGCAGAACGCGTCCATCAGGTCGACGGGGGCGCCGCCCCGCCCCCTGGCCGCGGCCTCGTCGAGCAGGGTGTCGACCATGCCCTCGATCCACGGCGCCATGTCGGCCACGGCGCGCGGCGTGAACACCTTGGACACGAGGCGGCGCAGCCGCGCGTGGGCGGGATCGTCGACGCTGACCATGGAGGCGCCGACGAGCTTGATGAGCTTGGGCGCGTAGGGGCCGCCGAAGCCGAACATCGGCGTGCGCTTGGCGTTGCGGGGGTCGGTCGAGAAGCGCGGGTCCTTGTGGACCTTGAGCACGTCCTCGTAGCGCGTCACCACCCATCCCGTGCCGCGGGTCGGGATCGTCGCCTTGATGACCGGCGTGTGGCGCCTCAGCTCCGCGTAATAGGCGTAGGCGTCACCCCGGCTGGCGGGGTCCCAACGGACAGCTTTCAAGGATCGGTCCTTCTCCGGGCAGCCGTCCGCGAGCGGCGGAAGCTTGGCCTCAGTCGGCGGTCACCTTGATATCATTTGCGGCTTTAGCAAGACTGGAGCGCGCGCGGGCGCGGCGGCGCGGCGAAAACACCGCCTCCGGCCGCCCGCACGGCGCCCGTCACATGCCGTGCAGCACCGTCGCGGTGTTGCCCTGGCGCAGGTTGCGATAGCGCGACAGCGCCCACAGCGGGAAGAACTTCGCGTATCCATTGTAGCGGAGGTAGAACACGCGCGGGAAGCCCGTGCCGGTGTAGTGCGGCTCCTCCCAGAACCCGTCCGCGCCCTGGTGCTTCTCCAGGTAGGCCACGCCGCGCTTCACCGCCGGATGGTCGACCTCGCCCGCCGCCATCAGGCCGATGATGGCCCAGGCGGTCTGCGACGCCGTGCTCTCGCTGGGGAGGTATTCCACGTAGTCGAGCGCGTAGCCGGCGTCGGCCTCGCCCCAGCCGCCGTCGGCGTTCTGGATCTTCAGGAGCCAGTCGACGCCGCGGCGCACCGCGGGGTGCGACGCCGGAACCCCGACCGCGTTGAAGGCGCAGAGCACCGACCAGGTGCCGTAGATGTAGTTCACGCCCCAGCGGCCGAACCAGCTCCCCTCGGGGTGCTGCTCCTTCAGGAGGTAGTCGACGCCGCGGCGCACGGCCTCGCTGGTGTCCGCGGTTTCCCCGAGCTGGCCCAGCATGGACAGGCAGCGCGCCGACACGTCGGCGGTCGGCGGGTCGAGCAGCGCGCCGTGGTCCGCGAAGGGGATGTGGTTGAGGTAGTAGGAGGTGTTGTCGACGTCGAAGGCGCCCCAGCCGCCGTTGGTCGACTGCATGCCGACCACCCACTCGACGGCCCGCTCGATGGCGTGGTCGTAGCGGCGCGTGCCGGACTTGTTGCGGGTGCGGTCCATCGCCATCACGACCACGGCCGTGTCGTCGAGGTCGACGTAGTGGTCGTTCTTGTACTGGAAGGCCCAACCGCCCGGCCTGAGGTCCGGCCGGCGCACCGCCCAGTCGCCCTTGAAGTCGAGCACCTGCAGCGGCAGCAGCCAGTCGAGCGCGCGCTCGGCCGCATCGCTCTCGTCGCGCTCGGCCTCGAGCAGGGCGTGGGACGCCAGCACCGTGTCCCAGATCGGCGACAGGCAGGGCTGGCAGAAGGCCTCGTCGCCGTTCTGGGCGACGAGCTTCTCCAGAGCGGCGCGGGCCACGATCATGTCCGGATGGTCGTCGGGGTAGCCGAGGACGTGGAACATCATCAGCGTGTAGGCGATCGACGGGTAGATGGCGCCGACGCCGTCGTCGCCGTTCAGCCGCTCGGTCAGGAAGTCGACCGCCTTCTCGACCGCGCTGTCGCGGCTCTTCTTCGGGAACATCGGCTCGACCACGCGCAGCGCCTTGTCGAGCCCGACGAAGAAGGCGCCCCAGAAGCCGACCTGGTTGGCGGTCTTGGGCCAGCGCTTCACGGCGTGGGGCGGCACGTGGAACAGCTCGTCGATGCCGACGCGGCGCGGGTTGGCCGCCTTGGGCTTCTTGGCCATCAGCACCAGCAGCGGCACCACGGTGTCGCGGGCCCAGTAGCTGAAGCGCCAGATGTTGATCGGAAACCAGATCGGCGCGTGCATGAGCTCGACCGGCATCACCGGCACCGCGCTCCAGGGCACAATGTCGAAGAAGGCCAGCATCATGCGCGTGAAGATGTTCATGTGCACGGCGCCGCCGTGGGCCAGGATGGCCTCGCGCGCCCGGACCATGTGGGGCGCGTCGACGGGATCGCCGGCGATCTTCAGCGCGAAATAGGCCTTCACGCTGGCCGACATGTTGAGCTCGCCCTTGGCCAGCATGGGCCAGCCGCCGTGCGGCTCCTGCAGGCGGCGCAGGTAGTTGGCGGTGCGGCGCTCCATGTCGGGGTCGCTTTCCCCGAGGAAGTGCTTCACCATGATGTATTCGGCGGGGATCGCGGCGTCGGCCTCCAGGTCGAAGGCGTAGTGGCCGTCCGCTCGCTGGTCGTCGCGCAGGGCCGACGTGGCCCGCGCGATGGCGGCATCGAGTCCGGTCAAACCGGACAGGGACGGCCGGGCGGCGGGTTCAGCGACGTGGACGGCGAGTGACATCAGGCGCGAGTTCTCAGGTTCTTTCCGGCGAAAGGTGGCGTGCAGCGCCGTCTTCGGCTTGCTGCACCGCGGGACAATGCCATGTAGAATGGCCGAACCATGGCTTTGTTTCACATTTGACGCCCCCTGTCCCGATGGCGCGGCGGTTAAGGTCAACCTGTGTCCCCCGTGGAACACCCCCACGGCGCCGTATCGCAACGCAGCGAAAAAAAGCCGTTGCCAAGCCGGATCGGAGCCTCTAGGGAGATGTTCAGCGGCGCCGCGGCGCCGCTCATCGCTGATCCCGCCCCGTCGGGATCGATGAACGCGCGGTCGTAGCTCAGCTGGATAGAGCACCAGACTACGAATCTGGGGGTCAGGAGTTCGAATCTCTTCGACCGCGCCATTATTCCCGGCCTTGGCCATACCGTGACAGCAACAATCCCTATCTGAACCCTGCGCGGGCTGGCGACAGCTTTCCGGCGTCGCACATCTGGTCGGATCCGCACGGCCTCGGGCATGCTGGGAACGCGCCTCGCCTGGATGGGGCAGCGCTGTCGAACACGGCTTCGCCCGGCATCTTCAAGTGGCAGCGCGCCTTCCGTATCGGGGCTCGACGCGGCCGGACCGGCGATGAACGGGCCGGCAGGATTTCTCGCGCCCCGGCCGGCCATGACAGAAGCGTGCTGAATATCGGCGAAGCCTCTTCTGCCCCGCAGGGGCGATCGGCCGGAAGCGCCGTACATCACCGATTGACGGGGCTGGTTCGATAGCCTCGGGTTCTGCCGCGTCCGTCGAAGATGACGATCTTTTAACGAATTGCCGGTGGTGGGAGCGGGGATTTTCGACGAAGGAAGTAGACCATGCGGCCCGCCGCTGCACGTCCGTCGCCCATGGATCGGGGATGCCGATGGGTCGTCGGGCGCGCCGGCCGAGGTCTTGAAGGCCGATGGCGGCGTCGCGCGGCGTCGCGGTCGGGCCTGCCGCAGGTCGGCCGCGGTTCCCGGCAGCACGCCGTGGACCACGGGCCTGGGCGACGGGTGAGGCGGCGCTCTCGGTCGGGACGCACCGTCTCGCCGACCGGCGTCCAAGGCCGCACCGCGTCGGATCGACGATCCGCCGCCCTCTCGTCCGGGAGATCCCGGCGAAACACTCAGCCTCGAAGGTGGACGCCAACGTGATACGCCCCCTCTGTCGGTCCCTCTCGCTGGCGGCGGCGACCGCCCTGGCCCTCCCGTCGCTGGGGGGCGCGGCGTGGGCACGGGCCGTCCTGCCGGTCCATCAGACGGTGCTGCCCGACGGGGCCCTCCGCTATTCCGTGCCGATCACGGTGGGCGACGGCGCGCCGATGGAGGCCCAGCTCGACACCGGCTCGTTCGGGATCCGGGTGCTCAAATCCGCGCTCCAACCGGACCAGTATGTCGCGACCGACATGCACCGCAGCTACAACTTCGGCGGTGGCGCCAAGTTCGACGGCGTGCTCGCCCGTGCGGTGCTCGGCATCGGCCCGGTCCGCGGCGGCGAGCCTGAGCTGTTCCAGCTCATCGAGAGCGTCGGCTGCATCGAGGGGCGGTCGCAATGCGCCGCCTCGCGCGTCAAGCCGGAGGACTACCGCATCGGCGGCGACGGCTATCCGAAGGAGGGCTTCCCCGCGATCTTCGGCATCTCGATGCAGCGCGCCACCAGCCCCGACAGCGCGCAGAACCCGCTGGCGGCGGACGGGAAGAGCTGGATCCTGACCCTCCCCCGACCGGGCGACACCGAGCCGGGCCGCCTCGTCGTCGACCCCGATGCGGCCGAGCGGGCGGGCTTCACGACCCTGCAGCTCAAGCCTGAGGACGACAAGTCGCGGCGGCTGTCCGGCTGGGACGACGCCGACGTGCCGGCCTGCCTCGTGCAGGACGGCGGCGACCAGCGCTTCTGCGGTCGCGCCCTTCTGGACTCCGGCACGGCCGACATGGTCGTGATGACCGACACGGTCACCCGCTTCCAGCCCTGGGGGGCCGGCAAGAAGGCCCGGCTCGAGATCGGCGGCGCGGGCGGGCCCGCTTCGGTGGCGTTCACGTCCGGGCAGGACCATTCCAGCCGGGTGATCCTCCGCCCGCCGTGGCTGGGCGGGACGCAGATCATCACCGGCCCGCTCCCCTTCTACTCCTACGACGTCCTGTTCGATGCCGCCGCGGGGACGATCGGGTTCAAGCCGCGGCCCGCCGCGGCGCCCTGACCTGTTCAGGACAGGGTCAGCCTCTGTTGCACAAAAGCGCTGAAGATCCCCGCTGACCTCCCGGTGGTGAAATGGAGGATTGTTGCTGTGGCTGATCGGATGCAGAGTCGGCGTGGCGGGCTGGCCGCTGTTTCGAGGGGTGAGGCAGATTTCGGCGATGGTGAGTTGAGTGATGGAAACCGAAACGGCCGTGCCGGTCTCCTACGCGCAGCGGCGGCTCTGGTTCTTCGAGAAGCTGCAGCCCGGCAGTGCGATCTACAACATCCACATGCTGCGCATGCTGCCGGGCACGATCGACTCCACGGCCGTGAGCCGCATCCTCGGCGAGATCGTCCGACGCCATGAGGCGCTCCGCACCGCCTTCCCCGAGGTCGACGGCGAGCCCGCGGGCCTGCTCCACCCCCCGTCGGAGTTCCCGGTCGCCTTCGTGGACCTGTCGGGCCAGCCCGAGGAGGCGCGCTCCCGCGAGATGCACCGCCTCGCCGCGGAGAACCGCGACCGCGGCTTCGACGTCGAGCGCGGCCCGCTCCTGCGCGCGGTGCTGATCAAGGTCGAGCCGCACAGGCTCGCCCTGTCGCTCTGCGTCCACCACATCGTCTTCGACGACTGGTCGGCGGCCGTGTTCTCCCGCGAGTTCACGACGCTCCAGGACGACCTGCGCGCGGGCCGGCCCTTCTCGCTTCCCCCGCCGGCGAGCCAGTATCCCGCCTACGCGGCGACGCAGCGCGCCCGCTTCGAGGCCGGATCGACCGACCCCAAGCTCCGCTACTGGCTCGACCGCCTCGCGGGGCTGCCCGCCACCAGCGAATTGCCGACCGGCCGGCCGCGTCCGGCAGCCCAAACCTTCAAGGGGGCGACGCGGGTCTTCGACCTCGCGCGCTCGACCGCGGACGGCCTGCGCGACCTGACGCGCGCCTCCGACGTCACGCTCTTCATGAGCCTCTTCGCGGTCTTCGCGCTGCTGCTGCACCGCCACGCGAACCAGGCCGACATCGCGATCGGGACCCCCGCGACGGACCGCGGGCGGCCCGAGTTCGAGGACCTCATCGGCTTCTTCGTGGCGACGCTCGTGCTGCGCGTCGACTTCTCCGACGACCCGTCCTTCGCGACGCTGCTGGTCCGGGTGCGGGAAGCGGTGCTGGGAGCGCTGGCCCATCGCGAGGTGCCGTTCGAGCGCCTCGTGGAGGAGCTGCGCCCCGAGCGCGACCCGTCGCGCCAGCCGCTGTTCCAGACCATGTTCGTGTTCCAGTACGGCGGGCTCGGCGGCGAGGACACGACGGGCGACGCCGACGCGGTCGGCGCCAAGTTCGACCTGACCCTGACCGCCGTAGACGCGGCGCCGCGGATCCGCCTGTCCTTCGACTACAACGTGGACCTGTTCGCGCCGGAAACGGTCGCGCTCTTCGCCGAGCGCTTCGACGCCCTCGCCGCGGCGGCCGTCGCCGCGCCGGACCGCCCGGTCTCGGAGCTCGCCGTCCTGGGCGCCCCGGAGCGCGCACGCGTCGTGGACGCCTGGAACGGCACCGACGCGCCGCTCCCGCCGCCCGTCACGGCACAGGTGGCCGCCGTGGCGGCGCGGGCGCCGGACGCGCCGGCCCTGGCCGCGGCGGGCGAAACGGTCTCCTACGGCGCGCTCCTGGCCCGCGCCGACGCGCTCGCGGCCGAGCTCAGGGCGCGCGGCGTCGGCCCCGAGGTGAGGGTCGGTCTCTGCGCCCGGCGCTCGCCCGCCTGGGCCGTCGCCCTGCTGGGCATCCTGCGGGCCGGGGGCGCGCTGGTTCCGCTCGATCCCGCCCTGCCGGCCGAGCGCCTCGGCTACATGGCCGGGGACGCGGGGCTCGCGCTGGCGATGGTCGAGCCCGGCCTCGAAGATCGGCTCGGGGCGGCCGGCGTGCCCACGATGCCGCTCGCCGGCGACGGTTCGGACGCGTCCGCCGACGGCGCCGGGCCGCCGGCGCCGTCGTCCCTCGCCTACGTGATCTACACGTCGGGCTCCACGGGGCGGCCGAAGGGCGTCATGGTGGAACACGCGGGCCTCGCCAACTTGGCCCTGGCGCAGGCGCGCGCCTGGGGCGTCGGCCCGGGGTCGCGCGTGCTGCAGTTCGCGGCGCCGGGCTTCGACGCCGCCCTGTCCGAGGTGTTCTCGACCCTGTGCGTCGGCGGCTGCCTGCACGTCGCGGAGGGCGACGACCTCATCCCCGGCCCGCCGCTGCTCGCGACGCTGCGGGAGCGGCGGATCACCCACGTCACCCTGCCGCCCTCCGCCCTCGCCGCCATGGCGCCGGAAGGGCTGCCGGACCTCGGGCTGATCGTCGCCGCTGGCGAAGCCTGCGACGCCGCGCTGGCGGCCCGCTGGGCGCAGGGGCGCCGCCTCGTCAACGCCTACGGGCCGACCGAGATCGCCGTCTGCGCCACGATGGGCGCCTTCGACCCCGCGACGGGCGAGTTCCCGATCGGCCAGCCGATCGCCAACGTGCGCGTCTACGTGCTGGACCGACACGGGGCGCCGGTGCCGCCCGGCGTGGCGGGCGAGATCCACGTCGGCGGCGCCGGCGTCGCCCGCGGCTACCTCAACCAGCCCGACCTCACCGCCGAGCGCTTCGTGCCCGACGCCGTGTCGGGCCGGCCCGGCCGCCTGTACCGCACCGGCGACCTCGGCCGCTTCGACAACCACGGCACGCTGCACTACCTCGGCCGCCTCGACCGCCAGCTCAAGGTGCGCGGCTACCGCATCGAGCCCGGCGAGGTGGAAAGCGTGCTGCGCCGCCATCCCCAGGTGGCCGACGCCGCCGTGCTCGGCCTCGGCACAGGGCCGGACGCGCGCCTGATCGCCTACGTGATCCCGCGCGGCACGCCCCCGCTCGCGGTGGAGCTGCGCGCCTTCGCGGCCGGGCTGCTGCCCGACTACATGGCGCCGGCCGCCTACGTGACCGTGGACGCCTGGCCCAAGACGCCCAACGGCAAGATCGACCACGCCGCCCTGCCGCGCCCCGACAGCCTGGCCCGGCAGGCGCGCGCCGCCTACGCGGCCCCGCAGGGCGAGACCGAGGCCCGCGTGGCCGCGATCTGGCGCGAGTGCCTGGGCGTGAGCGCGGTGGGGGGCGACGACAACTTCTTCGACCTCGGCGGCCACTCGCTGCTGCTGGTCAAGGTGCACGGGCGGCTGCGCGCGGAGCTCGGCTCGGCGCTGTCGCTGGTGGACCTGTTCCGCTTTCCCACGGTGCGGCTGCTCGCCGCCGCGCTGAAACAGGACGCCGCCGGCCACGCCGGCGCCGAAGCCGCGGCCCTCGGCCGGGCCGACCAGCGCGCCGCACAGCAGAACGCAGCGCGCCTGCGTCGCCGACGCCCAACCGGAGCCAACAATGCTTGACACCCCCGGCGCCGACGGGCGGGGCGACGGCGCCTTTCCCGCCTCCTACGGCCAGCAGCGGATGTGGTTCTTCGAGCGCATGCAGCCGGGGAGCGCCCTCTACACGGTCCAGCACACGGAGCAGCTGTCGGGGTCGCTCGACGCCGACGCGCTGAGGCGCGCCCTCGACGCGCTGATCCGCCGGCACGACGCGCTCCACGTCACGTTCGAGGAGCGCGACGGCCGGCCCGTGCAGGTCCCCCGCGCGCCGGCGCCGGCCGACGTGGCGTTCCACGACGTCGCCGACCTGCCGCAGGCGTCCCGCTCCCGCGAGATCGAGAAGGTCTTCCGCGAGCTCGTGACCCGCGGCTTCGACCTCGAGCGTGGGCCGCTCGCCCGCTTCGCCTTGTTGTCGATCCGGCCCGACCAGCAGCTCCTGATGATGGTGGTCCACCACATCGTCTGCGACCTGTGGTCCGTGGGCGTGCTGGTGCGCGACCTCAAGGCGCTCTACGGCGCCTTCCGCTCGGGCGCGCCCTCCCCGCTGCCCGAGGTGCCGCTGCGCTTCCGCGACGTCATCGCCGAGCAGCGCGCCCGCTACGACGCCGGGTCGATCGACCCCGAGCTGCGCTATTGGCGCGAGCGCCTGGCCGGGCTCCCCGCCACCAGCGAGCTGCCGGCCGACCGCCCCCGCCCGCCGGTGCAGAGCTACCGCGGCGCGGGCTGGAACTTCACACTGCGGCCCGAGGTCGCCGCCCCGCTGCGCGACCTCGTCCGCGGCTCCGGCACGACGCTGTTCATGGGCCTGTTCGCCGCCTACGCGGTGCTGCTCCACCGCCATTCCGGCCAGGCCGACCTCGCCGTCGGCACGCCCATCGCCAACCGCACGCGGCCCGGCTTCGACGGCATGGCCGGTCTGTTCATGAACATGGTGGTGCTGCGCCTCGACCTCGCGGGCGACCCCACGGTGCGCGAGCTGCTGGCCCAGGTGCGCGAAACCGCGCTCGGCGCCTTCGACAACCAGGACGTCCCGCTGGAATTCCTGATCGACGACCTCAAGCCGGCCCGCGACCCGTCGCGCGCGCCGCTGTTCCAGACCCTGTTCCTGTTCCAGCAGGGCCAGGGCGGCCCCGAGCCCGAGGACGGGCCGTCCCACACCAACGGCTCCAAGTTCGACCTCACCCTGACTCTGGTGGACTCGGCGCCCCGGATCACCGGCACCTTCGAATACGCGACCGACCTGTTCACCGCCGAAACGGTGGCGGGCTTCGCCGGCCGCTTCGAGGCGATCGCCGCCGCCATGGCGGCCGACCCGGACGCGCGGGTGTCGCGCCTCGCCGCCATGCCGCCGGAGGAGCGGCGCACCGTGGTCGAGGGCTGGAACGCCACGGACAGGCCCGTGCCGGACGGCGGGACGCTCGGCGGCCTGCTCCGCCGGGCGGTGGCGGACCATCCCGCCGCGGTCGCCGTGTCGTTCGGGGACGAGAGCCTGTCCTACGCCGAACTCGGCCGCCGCGCCGCGGCCCTGTCCGCCGAGCTGAGGCGGCGCGGCGGAGGGCCCGGCACGCGGGTCGGGCTCTGCGCCGAGCGCTCGGTCGACTGGGCGGTGGCGATCGTCGCCGTGCTGTGGTCCGGCTCGGCCTTCGTGCCGCTCGACCCGTCCTTCCCGCCGGACCGGCTCGCCTACATGGCGGACGACGCCGGCGTGGCCCTGGTGCTGACCGAGTCGGGTCCCGAAGCCAAGCTGGTCGGCGCGGGCGCGGCGCTGCTGGACATCCACGCCCCCCTCCCCCCGGCCGGGCCGGACGACGCGGGCGACGGGGTCGGCCCGGGCGACATCGCCTACGTGGTCTACACGTCGGGCTCGACGGGGCGGCCGAAGGGCGTCGTGGTGGAGCACGCGGGCGTGGTCGGCTTCATGCTCGCCATGGCGGACGCCTGGAAGATCGGCCCGGGCGCGCGCGTGCTGCAGTTCACCGCGCTCGGCTTCGACATCGGGCTGTCCGAGGTGTTCCTCGCGCTGACCGGCGGCGCGGCGCTGGAGCTCGCGCGCGGCCCGGAGATGATGCCCGGCCCGCCGCTGCTCGCGACGCTGCGGGAGCGGCGGATCACCCACGTCACCCTGCCCCCCTCCGCCCTCGCCGCCACGGCGCCCGAGAGCCTGCCCGACCTCCGGCTCGTCATCTCGGGCGGCGAGCCCTGCGACCCGGAGGTCGCGGCGCGCTGGGCCGCGCACGGGCCCATCGTCAACGCCTACGGACCGACCGAGGCCACCATCTACGCCACCGTCGGCGCCTTCGACCCCGCGACGGGGCAGTTCCCGGTCGGGCGCCCGATCCCCAACATGCGCGTCTACGTGCTGGACCGGCACGGGGCGCCGGTGCCGCCCGGCGTGGCGGGCGAGATCCACATCGGCGGCGCCGGCGTCGCCCGCGGCTACCTCAACCAGCCCGACCTCACCGCCGAGCGCTTCGTGCCCGACGCCGTGTCGGGCCGGCCCGGCCGCCTGTACCGCACCGGCGACCTCGGCCGCTTCGACAACCACGGCACGCTGCACCACCTCGGCCGCCTCGACCGCCAGCTCAAGGTGCGCGGCTACCGCATCGAGCCCGGCGAGGTGGAAAGCGTGCTGCGCCGCCATCCCCAGGTGGCCGACGCCGCCGTGCTCGGCCTCGGCACGGGGCCGGACGCGCGCCTGATCGCCTACGTGATCGCGCGCGGCACGCCCCCGCTCGCGGTGGAGCTGCGCGCCTTCGCGGCCGGGCTGCTGCCCGACTACATGGCGCCGGCCGCCTACGTGACCGTGGACGCCTGGCCCAAGACGCCCAACGGCAAGATCGACCACGCCGCCCTGCCGCGCCCCGACAGCCTGGCCCGGCAGGCGCGCGCCGCCTACGCGGCCCCGCAGGGCGAGACCGAGGCCCGCGTGGCCGCGATCTGGCGCGAGTGCCTGGGCGTGAGCGCGGTGGGGGGCGACGACAACTTCTTCGACCTCGGCGGCCACTCGCTGCTGCTGGTCAAGGTGCACGGGCGGCTGCGCGCGGAGCTCGGCTCGGCGCTGTCGCTGGTGGACCTGTTCCGCTTCCCCACGGTGCGGCTGCTCGCCGCCGCGCTGAAACAGGACGCCGCCGGCCACGCCGGCGCCGAAGCCGCGGCCCTCGGCCGGGCCGACCAGCGCGCCGCACAGCAGAACGCAGCGCGCCTGCGTCGCCGACGCCCAACCGGAGCCAACAATGCTTGACGTCGACCCTTCGGACGCCGGCGAGGACGCTCCGCCCCCCAGCGTGGCCATCATCGGCATGGCGGGGCGCTTCCCGCAGTCGCCCGACCTCGCCAGCTTCTGGGCCAACCTCGCGGCCGGCCGGGACTGCATCACGCGGCTCGGCCGCGAGGAATCCATCGCCGCGGGCGTGGACCCGCGCTCCGTCGCCGACCCGCGCTACGTCGGCGCCAAGGGCGTGCTGGAGGACGCGCTGTGCTTCGACGCCGGCGTCTTCGGCTACAGCCCGCGCGAGGCCGAGATCATCGACCCCCAGCAGCGGCAGTTCCTGGAATGCGCCATGGCGGCGCTGGAGGACGCCGGGCTTGACCCGAGCCGCTTCCCCGGCAGCATCGGCGTGTTCGGGGGGCAGGCCGCCAGCTCCTACGTGCAGGCCCTGCGCATGGACCCGCGCAACGCCGACCTGCCCGGCGAGCAGGTGATGATCGGCAACGACAAGGACTTCCTCACCTCGAAGGTGTCCTACAAGCTGAACCTCAAGGGCCCGAGCGTCGTGGTCCAGAGCGCCTGCTCGACCTCGCTGGTCGCGCTCGCGCTGGCCTACCAGAGCCTGCTCGACTTCGGCTGCGACGTGGCCCTGGCGGGCGGCGTGTGCATCGGCTTCCCCGACCACGAGGGCTACGTCTTCGAGGAAGGCGGCACCCATTCGCCGGACGGCTACCTGCGCGCCTTCGACTCCCGCCCCTCGGGCATCGTGGGCGGCAACGGCGTCGGCGTGGTGGTGCTCAAGCGCCTCGAGGACGCGATCGCCGACCGCGACCCGATCCACGCCGTCGTGCGCGGCGCCGCGATGAACAACGACGGCTCGGTGAAGATCGGCTACACGGCGCCGAGCGTCGACGGCCAGGCCGACGCCGTCTCGACCGCCCTCGCGCTCGGCGACGTCGATCCCGCCACGATCGGCTACGTGGAGGCCCACGGGACCGCCACCCGCCTCGGCGACCCGATCGAGGTGGCGGCGCTCACCAAGGCGTTCCGGCGCAGGACCGCGAAGACGGCCTTCTGCGGCATCGGCAGCGTGAAGACCAACATCGGCCACCTCGACGCCGCGGCGGGCGTGGCCGGCCTGATCAAGGCCGTTCTGGCCTTGAAGCACGAGGCGATCCCGCCGACGCTCAACGTCGAAACCCTCAACCCCCAGATCGACTTCGCGGCGAGCCCCTTCCGGGTCTGCAAGGCGCTCGAGCCCTGGCCCAAGGGCGAGGAGCCGCGGCGCGCCTCCGTCAGCTCCTTCGGCATCGGCGGCACCAACGCGCACGTCGTGATCGAGGAGGCGCCCGCGCCCGAGGCGCCGGAGGCGCCCGCGCGCGACGCCGCCGTCCTGCTCCTGTCGGCCAACTCGTCCTCGGCCCTGAAGCGGGTCGCCTCGCGCCTCGGCGCCGCCTTCCGGGCGGATCCGGGGATCGACGTCCACGACGCCGCCCACACGCTGCAGACCGGCCGCAAGGCGTGGAGGCATCGCATGGCCGTGGTCTGCCGCTCGGCGGCGGACGGAGCGGAGCTGCTCGAAGCGGGTTCGGCGCCGCTGGTGAACCGCGGCCAGGCGCCGTCCTCCGGCGTCGCGCCGGTGGCCTTCCTGTTCCCCGGCCAGGGCGCCCAGCACCTCGGCATGATGCGGGGCCTCTACGAGGCCGAGCCCGCCTTCCGCGCCACGATCGACGAATGCGCCGAGCTTCTGCGCCCCGAGATCGGCCACGACATCCGCGAGCTGCTGCGCGCGCCGGCGTCCGACGCGGCCGCCGCCGCAGAGCTCGACCGGACGCGGACCACGCAGCCGGCGCTGTTCGCCGTGGAGCTCGCGCTGGCCCGGCTGTGGATGTCCTGGGGCGTGCAGCCCGCCGGCATGCTCGGCCACAGCATCGGCGAATACGTCGCGGCCTGCCTCGCGGGCGTGATGGACCTGCCGGACGCGTTGCGCGTGGTCGCCCGCCGCGGCGCCCTGATGCAGTCGCTCCCCGAGGGCGCCATGGCGAGCGTCCCGCTGCCGGCCGAGGAGGTGGAACCGCTGCTCGGCCCCGGCCTGTCGATCGCCTCCGTGCTGGGCGCGCGCCTCTGCGTCGTGTCGGGCCGGGCCGGGCCGCTCGCCGCCTTCGAGGAGCGCCTGAAAAGCTACGGGGTGGCGTCGCGGCCCGTCCGCACGTCGCACGCCTTCCATTCGGCCGAGATGGACGCGATCCTCGGCCGCTTCGTCGACATCTTCGCGGGCGTGACGCTGCGGGCGCCCACCATCCCGTTCGTGTCGAACCTGACCGGCACCTGGATCACCGCCGAGCAGGCGACGGACCCGTCCTACTGGGCGAGCCAGCTGCGCGCGCCCGTCCGGCTGTGGGACGGGCTGGCGGAGGTGACCGCGCAGGCCGGCACGGTCTGCCTCGAGGTCGGCCCCGGCCGCGGGCTGTCGGCCCTGGTGCTCAACGCCGTCGAGGGCCGCCGCGTCGACGCCGTGGCGTCCTGCCGCGACCGCGGCGACCGGCGCGACACCGTCGACGACGAGACGACGCTGCTCGGCGCCGCCGGCCGCCTGTGGGCCCTCGGCGTGCCGGTCGATTGGCCCGCCGTGTCGGGCCCGGCGGCGCGCAACAAGCTCCACCTGCCGAGCTACCCGTTCGAGCGCGAGGAATATTCGCTGATCCACGCGGCGGGTCCGGCGACGGACGCGGGCCAGGCGCGCGAGCGGCCGAGCTCCGACCTGCTCTACGCGCCCGCGTGGCGGCGCGTGGCGGCGAAGCGGGCGGCCGAGACCGGCGCCGCGCTCGACTGGGTGGTCTTCTGCGACGGGCTGGGGCTCGGGGAGCGCTGCGCCGCGCTGCTCGCCGAGGCCGGCCAGCGCGTCACCACGGTCGGGCTCGCGGGCCGGGGCGGCACCGTCGACCATCGCCTGGCGCCGAACGACCCCGACGGCTGCGCGGCCCTGTTCCGGGACCTGGAGGAGCGGGGCCGCAGCCCCGACCGGGTGCTGCACCTGTGGGGTGTCGGCGGCGCCGACCCGGCCGCGAGCCAGCGCGAGCGGGTCGCCGCCGTGCGGGCGCTGGGCTTCGACAGCCTCCTCGAGGTCGCCAGGGCGCTCGGCGCCCGCAAGGCCCCGAAGCCGTGCCTCGTTTGCGTGGCCTCGACGGGGCTCTACGACGTCGTCGGCGACGCGGTCGAGCCCGAGAAGGCGCTGCTGATCGGCCCGGTGCGGGTCATCCCCGCGGAATACGACGGGGTCGGCTGCCGCAGCGTCGACCTGGCGCTGCGCGACATCGAGCGGCATCCGGACCGCGAAGCGCGCCTGCTGGTCGCGGAGGCCGGGCGCCCGGAGGTGGCCGACGCGGCGCTCCGGGGCGGGGACCGCTGGGTGCGCAGCTTCGAGAGCATCTACTTCGACCCGCACGGCGACCCCGCGCCCGAGCTGCCCTCGCGCCTCCGGGCGGGCGGCGCCTACCTGATCACGGGCGGCCTCGGCGGGATCGGCCTCGCCATCGCCCGCAGGCTCGCCGAGCGGGTCGGGGCGCGGCTGGTGCTCACCGGGCGGACCCTGCCCGAGGACGGCGGCGCGGCCATCCGCGGCGAGATCGCGGGGCTCGGCGGCGAAGCCTTGACGCTGAAGGCGGACGTGGCCGACCCGCACGCCGTCCGGGCCGCCCTCGACGAGGCGGAGGGCCGGTTCGGGCCGATCCACGGCGTCGTCCACGCGGCCGGCGTGGCGGGGCGCGGCATCATCCAGAGCAAGACGGGCGCCGACGTGGACCGCGTGCTCGCGCCCAAGGTCGAAGGCACGCTGGTGCTGGACGAGGCCCTGGCGAGCCGGCCGCTCGACTTCTTCGTGGCCTGCTCGTCGGTGTCGACCCTCATCGGCGCGCCGGGCCAGGCCGAGTACACGGCCGCGAACGCCTTCCAGGACAGCTTCGCCCAGGCGCGGCGGCGGGACGGCGTCCGCCACCTGTCGATCGACTGGGACCGCTGGGCCGAGGTCGGCATGGCGGTGCGGGAGATGGCCCAGCAGCACGGGGCGGCCCCCCCGCCGGACCTCCCGCCGGGGCTGGCCTCCGCGCAGGGCGCCGAGTGCTTCGAGATCGCACTCGACTCGGCGGAGCCCCAGATCGCGGTCGCGCTCGACCACTTCGAGTGGATCAGCCGCTACGGGCCGCCGCGCGCGCAGCAGGCTGCGGCGGCCAAGCCCCAGCGCTCCTACGAGCGCCCGGAGCTCGACACCGCCTTCGTGGCGCCGACCGACCCGACCGAGGTCGCCATCGCGGGGCTGTTCGAGGCGGTGCTGGGCATCAAGGACGTCGGCATCGACGACAACTTCTTCGACCTCGGCGGCCATTCGCTGCTCGGCGTGAAGCTCGTGAACAGCATCCAGGAGGTGCTCAAGGCGGAGATCGGCATCGGCGAGCTGTTCGGCCTGCCGACGGTCCGCAGCCTCGCCCGCGCCGTGGCGGCCCGGCGCGACTCCGGCCGGGGCGCCCCCGCGGCGGCCGTATGACGGCGGCGCCGCCCGACGCGGCGGGGCGCTGGGTCCTGCGCCGGCACGCGCGCCCCGACGCGCGGCTGCGCCTGCTGTGCCTGCCCCACGCCGGGGGCGACACGTGGATGTTCGCGGACTGGCACAACGCCCTGCCGCCGAGCGTCGACGTGTGCCCGATCCGGCTGCCGGGCCGCGGCAGCCGCATCGCCGACCCCGCCATCGCCGACCTCGACGCCCTCGTGGCGGCGCTGGTCGACGGGTTGAGCGGCCTGCTCGACCGCCCCTTCGCGGTCTTCGGCCACAGCATGGGCGCGCTGATCGGCGTCACCCTGGCGCGGGCCCTCGCGCGCGAGCGGGGCCTGAGCCCCGTGCTGTTCTGCGCCGCCGCCTGCCGGGCCCCGCACCTCGTCGGGGCGCTGGCGCCGATCAGCCAGTTGCCGGACCACCTCCTGCTGGCGGCGATGCAGCGCCGCTACGGCCGCCCCCTGGACTTCGCGGACAACCCCGACCTCCTGCGGCTCGTGCTGCCCACGCTCCGGGCCGACCTGTCGCTCTGCGAGACCCCCATGCCGTCCCGCCGGGACCTCGCGTGCCCGATCGTGGCCTACGGCGGTCGCCACGACGCCTCGGTCGACGCGGCGGCGCTCGACGGCTGGGAGGACCACACGAGCGGCGCGTTCCGCTACCACGTCCTCGACGGGGACCACTTCTTCCCGATCGGCGCCAAGGCCGAGCTGCTGCCCGTCCTGGCCGAGGACCTCGGCTGGGCGATGAGCTGAGCCCGGTCCCCGCGGACCTGAAGGCCGGAGGGCACCGGCGGACGCGCGCCCCGGCGCCGAGGAGGTCGGACGGTGGGGCACGGCCGCGGCGGCCGCAACCGCGCGCCCCGAGGAACCAAGCCAGCGCCGTCCCATTCCCCTCCCACAAGGAGGCCTCCATGCCGCTGAGCCCACGTCCCCTGCACGCCGACGAGCACCAGCCCGATACCGGCGACGCGCCGCACGGCTTCCGGGATTGGTCCCGGCACGTCGGCGACCCGGCCTCCGGCCTCGCGCCGGCCCGAGCGCCCGAGCCGGACCTGCTCGGCGTCGATCCGGGCCACCCGCTGCTGAAGGTCGCCGCGGCCGTCTTCGTGGGCTACACGCTGGGCCGCCTCGTCCACCGCGGCCCGGCGCGGGCGAGGCGCGCGGCGGCCCAGCGCCCCTCCGGCCCGCCGCCCCGGCCCGTGGCGGCCGCCCCCGTCCGCTCCCCGCGCGAGCCGCGGTCCGACATCCGCTTCCGGTAGCCGCGGCTCCCCGTCCGGCGCCGGCCCGCTCGCGGGAGCGCGGACATATCCGCTCCCGCGGGCGAAACCATCGGCGCGCCCTTCCGTAACTGGGCGCGGGTCGGCCCGCTCCGGGCCGGCCCAAGCGACCGCGGCGGGATCCCGTGCCCAACAGGACGCCGCGGTCGTACCCCGTGCCCCGTCGACCGCGAGGCACGGCTTCACGGCGATGTGACCGGCGACGCCGCGCAGCGGCGTATAGTGTGACCGTTCAGGATCGATACAGGGCCGGGATGGTGATGTCGGCCCGTTCTGGAGGGACGTGCCATGCCGAGCGACCAAGCCATCCGTCAGTCGGGCCAGCCCGCTTCGATCAGGACTCCCGACCAGTTGCAGCAGGCCAAACGTCCCGACGCGCCGCGGCCTGGCGGAAGCGCCGACCGGCCGCGCGAACCCGACGCGGCACAGCCCCGGCCCGAGGGCATCCTCGGCCAGCTCGAAACCGAGCGCGCCCACGACTGATCCCGAAAGCGAGAAGCCCTGACCTGTCGCCTCATCCTCAGCCGGCCCGAAGAGCCCGGCTCAGGACGAGGGATGGACGGAGATTCCCTGCCGTCGGCATGACCTGAGGTCCGGCTGGACCGGCCGGGTCGCGCGCCGCGCGCCCGCACGGGGCCCGCCGCGAAGCCGCACGACCGTCGCCGGGCGCGTCCTGAACGGACACGACGCGGCCAAGCTCGGCGGCCTCGCGGCGCTGGCCGCGGGTGCCCTGACCGGCCTCTGGCTCGCGGCCGAGCGCCGCCGCTGACGGTTGGGGGAGCGGGACGGCCTCAGGCGGCGCGGGCGCGGGCGATCGCGTCGTCGACGGGGCGGATGCCGAGGCGCTCGAGGTGGGACACGCAGCGGCTGATCACGGGCGCGGTCTCGCCGGGCGCGAGGCGCGCGATCGTCGTCACCGACACGGCCTCCCGGCCGACGAACAGGTTCAGCACGAGGTCGACGGCGCCGCCGCCCGTCGCCGTGCGGCACAGCTGATAGGCCATGGGCCGCGGATCGTCGCTCGCTCGAAAGGCATCCATCGGGAGGTCGCCTGCAGGCGTGAGTTGAGGCACGCAGGATTGATGACCCGTCTCGCTTAACGAATCGTTAATGCGGGGCCGATCGCCTTAACCATGCCGCCGGCAGGCCATCCCCGGGAGCCGGCTCGGACGGGCGCCGATCCCCTCCCCCTTCGATCACCCGCGCGCCGCGCGAGGTTGTGATCCCACGGGGCGCAGGCCATTGTGACGCCCTCGATGATGAGGCAGGGGGGAGACTGCGATGGCGGACCGCTACGCCGATGCCGAACCGGACGAGACCGTCACAGTGACCGGCGTGGGCCCCATGACGCTGCGCAGAGCGGTCCGCAAGTGCGACGACTGGCGCGAACACCACGGGCTGTCCCTGGTGCTCGTGTATCGCGGGGCCGGGAAGGAGCCGCCCACCTTCGATATGGGCGATCTCGACCGCCTGTCCGAGATCGACCGCTTCAGGTAAAGCGAGCCCGCCCGGCGGGACGGCGTCACGTCGTCCCGTGCCAGGCGGCGGCGTGGAGGGTCAGCCACGCCCGGAACTGCTCCGGCATGCATCGCCCGCACGGGCGATAGCCGGCCGCCGTCGCGGTCGCCTCGTCGGCGAAGAACACGCGGTCGCGCCGGTAGCTCGCGTCGTCCCGGAGGGCGTCGAGGGCCGCCGCGCAGTCGAGGCGGCCGTAGACGCCGCGCCGGTGCCCGCCGAGCGCGCCGGGCCTGTCGCTGAGGCTTTCGCGCCCGTCCGGGCCGATGAGCCGGTACTGCTTCGGCATCGTGCATCGACCCGCGTGGGACCCGCCGGACGGCGTCCGCGCCGATGGTAGCGGGGCGCCCGCCCGCCGTCGACGGCCCGGGTGCCCGGCTTGAGCCGCCGCGGCTTCTGCCCTAACCGGTGGGCGCGCGGGCGCGGGCTCCATCGGCGATGGGGCGGGCGGCCCCGCCGGACGGGAAGGTGACGCGTGCGAGGTTCGCCTGGATCGGCTTCGACGGGGACACGGGGCAGCGCCGCGCCGCGGCGCGCCTCCGCGCGCGCCGTCGATCCCGCCGCGGCGCTGATCGCGGTCCTCGGCGCCGCCACCGTGGCGGCGGTCTGGACCCTGCAGGCGCGCGGCTACACGCCCTGCGAGCTCTGCCTCAAGGAGCGCGTCCCCTTCTACATCGGCACGCCGCTCGCCGCCGCCCTGGCCGTGCTGGCGCCGCGGCTGCCCCGCGCCGCGGTGCGGACGGGTTTCGGCGTGCTCGTCCTCCTCTTCGCCGCCGGCGCCGCGCTCGGCGTCTACCACGCCGGCGTGGAAGCCAAGCTGTGGGCGGGCCCCACCGGCTGCTCCGGCGCGGCCGCGGCGCCGGCCGCCGTGTCGGACTTCCTCGCCCAGCTCAAGACCGTCACAGTGGTGCGCTGCGACGAGGCCGCCCTGCAGGTCCTCGGGCTGTCCCTCGCGGCCTGGAACGCGCTCCTGTCGGCGCTTCTCGCCGCGGTGGCGGCGGCCGGCCTGCGCGGCTCAGCCTGAGCCGGGCACGAAGGCGTCGAAGGCGGCCCAGAACTGCTGCCTGAAGCAGTCCTGCTCCATCAGCACCTCGTGCCGGCTGCCCGGCACGGTCACGACCCGGCTCGCCCGCAGGCGCGACACCAGCCGCTCGGTCGCGCGGGGCTCGACGACGCGGTCGGCCCCCGGCACCACGGCCAGCACCGGCGTCGTCATCCGCTCCGGGTAGTCGGGCGCGTGGAGCTGCGCCATGGCGCCGAAGGCGGCGTGCAGCCAGCCCAGCGTGGGGGCCCCGAGCGCGAGGCGGGGCTCCACCGCCACGTGGTCGAGCGACACCCGGTAGCGCGCCTCGTCCGAGGTGAGCAGGTTGCTCTCGAAGGCGCGGAACAGCAGCGAGCGCCCGCGCCCGCCGGGCACGAAGCTGCGCGCGAGGCCGCCGTGGCGGCACAGCCGCGCCACGGCCCGCGCCGTCCCGGCGAAGGGCAGCCGCGCGATCTCCACCATGGGGGCCGACAGCACGAGGCGCCGGAACAGGCCGGGGTGGTCGGCGGCGGCGTTGAGCGCGATGGCCCCGCCCATCGAATGCGCCAGCCCGAACAGGGGCTTCGGGCAGAACGGCTCCACCACCTGGTCGACCACGGCGAGGAGGTCGCCCTCGTAGTCGGAGAAGCGGTCGACGTGGCCCTTGTGGGCGTCGCCGAGCGGCCGCTGCGACAGGCCCTGCCCGCGCCAGTCGAAGATCACCACGGCGAAGCCGCGCGCCCGGAGTTCGGCCACGACGAACAGGTACTTCTCGATGAACTCGCTGCGCCCGGTGCAGATCAGCACGGTGCCGGGCGCGGCGCCGCCGTCCGGGGCGGGCCAGCGCGCGGCGCGGATGTCCGCGCCCTCGCTCGCGACGCGGCTGACCACGGCGCCGGGCGGGATGGGATGGCCCGCCTCGACGAGGCGGAAGCGGCGCTCGCCCCGCTCCGGGGCGCGGTCGCGCTCCCCGCCCCGGAACGGCCCGAGCAGGGACGCGAGCCACCCGCCGCGCCCCGCCGCCGCAGCCCCGTCCCCCGCCGCCGTCGATCCCATGCCGTCCCGTCCCGACCTCGCCCCCGCGCGGGCGGGAAACGTTCACCCGTCCCTAAGCCGGGCCGCCGTTTGGCGGTTCCGGCCGGCCCGCGCGGCGCGGGCGAGGAACATTGTCGTCCCCCGGGCGTAGGGGCTCCATGACTCTGCCTCACCCTTCCGGCCGCGCCGTCGTCCTGATCGTAGAGGACGAGCCGCTCGTCCGCATGATGGTCATCGAACTCTTCGAGGACGAGGGCTTCGAGGTGTTGGAGGCGGCCGACGCCGATCAGGCGCTGGGCATCTTCGACCGGAGGCCCGACGTCGCGTTGCTGTTCACCGACGTCGAGATGCCGGGCTCGATGGACGGCTATGCTTTGGCCCGCTGGGTGCACGTGCACCGGCCAGCGGTGAAGACGATGATCGTGTCGGGCCGCGCCCTGCCCCGCGCCGGCGACGTGCCGGAGGGCGCGGCCTTCATCGGCAAGCCCTACGACCACGACGACGTGATGCGCCGCGTTCAGACCATGATGGCGGGTTAGCGTCCCCGCTCTGCCGCTCGGGGCCGCACCATGACCGACAGGACGGACAGGCGATCCACGGTGTTGATCGTCGAGGACGACGCCGAACTGTCGCGCATGGCGCGCGACATGGTGGAGGAATGCGGGCTCGCGGCCGTGGAATGCGCGACCGGCCAGGCCGCCCACGACCACCTCACCGCCCATGCCGACGACGTGCTGGCGCTGTTCGCCGACATCGGCCTGCGCGACGCGATCGACGGCGTCGCCCTGGCCCTCACCACGGCCGAGCGCTACCCCTGGATCAGCATCTGCGTGACCTCGGGCCAGTCGGCGATGCGGCCCGAGGTTCTGCCGCAGAAGGTGCGCTTCATCTCGAAGCCCTGGCGCGCCGCCGAGGTGCTGGCCTTCGTCGAAGGGGCTTCCTAAGCCCCCGTCATCGCCACCGCCTGCCGGAAGGCCGCGCGCAGGCTCGCGGGATCGGCCCGGCCCGTGCCGGCAAGGTCGAAGGCGGTGCCGTGGTCGACGCTGGTGCGCACGAAGGGCAGCCCCACCGTGATGTTCACCCCCTCGTCGAGGCCGAGGTACTTGATCGGGATCAGGCCCTGGTCGTGGTACTGCGCCACCACGACGTCGAACTCGCCCCGCCGCGCCCGCATGAACACCGTGTCGCCCGGCCAGGGCCCGGAAGCGTCGATGCCCTCGGCCCGCGCCGCCGCGACCGCGGGGGCGATGACGTCGAGGTCCTCGCGGCCGAACAGGCCGTTCTCGCCCGCGTGGGGGTTCAGCCCCGCCACGGCGACGCGCGGCTCCGCGATGCCGAAGGCGCGCGTGGCCCGCCGCGCGAGGCGGATGGCGCGCAGCTCGTTCTCGAACGTGACGGCCCGCACGGCGTCGGCCAGCGACAGGTGGATCGACACGAGCAGCACGCGCAGCTCGTCGTTGGCGAGCATCATGGCGAAGTCGGCCGTGCCGGTGCGGTCGGCCAGGATCTCGGTGTGGCCGGGGTAGCCGACGCCGGCGGCGCGCAGCGCGTCCTTGTTGATCGGCGCCGTCACGATCGCCGCGATGCGCCCGGCCTTGGCGTCGTCGATCGCGCGCACCACCGCCGCGTAGGCGAGGGCGCCGGCCGCGGCCGACACCCGGCCCATCGGCAGGTCGGCCGGCACGTCGCCGACGCCGATCACCGGCACGGCGCCGGCCGGGACCGGAGCGCCGGGGCCCGGAACCGGCGCGAAGGCGAGCGCCGCGCCGACCGCCGCGGCGCCGCGCCGGAGCGCGCCGACCTCGCCGTAGACCACGGCCGGACGATCCGGGCCTTCTGCCATGAGCTTGGCCACGATCTCCGGGCCGATGCCCGCCGGATCGCCCATGGTGATGCCGATCGGCGTTGTCATGGCGGGCATGCCTCCGTTATGCGCAGCCATCCGTACCAAAGCGTCGCATCGCGCACCATGTGATAGGGCCGCGACGCCCTCGCGACCGACTTCCGGACGACCCGCATGGACCAGCCCCACCCCTCCCCCGCCCTGCCCTTCGCAGCCCCCGCCGAAGCCGCCCCGATCGTGGAACGGCTGGCGGGGGACGGCTACGACTTCGTCGCCGGCGCCGCCATGGGCCGGCTGCTGGCGGCGGCGGGCAGCGCGGACTGGGACGGTTACGCGCGCTCCTGGGACGACCTCCGTCCGGACCGCTTCATGGCCGACGGCGGCACATACCGGAAGCGCCGCTTCGCCTGCTTCGCCGTGTCGGCGGGCGGGCTCGCGCCGAAGCCCCCGCGGCCGCACTTCCAGACCCGCGAGAACAACCCGCTGAACGGCGGCGTGGCGCGCGTCTTCGAGCCCGTGCTGCCCGCCATCGCCCTGCACCCCGCCAACCGCGCCGTGATGGCGGCCTGCCTGCACCTCTTCACCGAGGCGACCCCGGCGGCGCGGCGCCCGGCGGCGTGGCACGCCGAGATGCACCAGTTCCGCATCGAGGCGCGGCCCGGCGAGAGCGGCCAGCCGACCCCGGAGGGGCTGCACCGCGACGGAGTCGACTGGGTGCTGGTGATGATGGTGCGGCGCGAGAACGTGGCCGACGGCGTCAGCACGATCGCGGATGCGGAGCGTCGCCCGCTCGAGACCGCGACGCTGCTCCACCCGCTCGACGCCTCGCTGGTGGACGACCATCGGGTGTTCCACGGCGTGAGCCCCATCACGGCCGTCGACCCGTCACGCCCGGCGTTCCGCGACGTGCTGGTCGTGACCTTCCGCGCCGAAGACGAGGTGGCGTGACATGGCCCGGCTCAGCGTCAACCTTAACAAGATCGCGCTGCTGCGCAACTCGCGCCGCACCGGCGTGCCGGACGTGCTGCGTTTCGGGCGCCTCGCCCACGACGCGGGCGCGCAGGGCCTGACGGTCCACCCGCGGCCCGACGAGCGCCACATCCGCCGCTCGGACGTGCCGGCCCTGGCGGCCCTGATGGCGCCGTGGCGGCCGGGCTTCGAGTTCAACATCGAGGGCTATCCGGACGAGGGCTTCCTCCGGCTCGTGGACTCGGTGCGGCCCGAGCAGTGCACGCTGGTGCCGGACGCGCCCGACACCTTCACCTCCGAGGAGGGCTGGCGGCTCGACGGCGATCAGGCCGGGCTCGTGCGCTCCGCCGTGGCGCGGCTGAAGGCGCAGGGCTGCCGGGCGGTGGTCTTCGTCGACCCCGACGCGGGCGCTGTCGAGCGCGCCGCGGCGGCCGGCGCGGACGGCATCGAGATCTACACGGGCGGCTACGGGGCGGCCTTCGCGCGCGGCGACCACGGGGCCGTGCTGGAGCGCTGCGCCGAGGCCGGGCGGCGGGCCGCGGAGCTGGGCCTCGTCGTCAACATCGGCCACGACCTCAACCTCGACAACCTGCCGCCGCTGGTGGCGGCGCTGCCGGCCCTGCACGAGGCCTCGATCGGCCACGAGCTGACCGCCGACGCGCTGGAGATGGGATGGGCGGCCGCGGTGGCGGCCTATCGGGACGCGCTGGCAGGGAGGGGGACGCCTTCGCCCTGGCCGGTTCGGTGAGGCTTCGACCCGCCCGCGACTAGCCTCGCAGGCCCCCCTGTTCTCGACGGTCCATCGCTCGCCTCCCTCCCCTGGAGGGGAGGGTGTCGCCCGAAGGGCGACGGGTGGGGCGAACAGGGCGTCGCCGAGCGGCGCTGCGCGCCGCTCATCCCCATCCGCCGCCGCTTCGCGGCGGCACCTTCCCCTTGCAGGGGAAGGAGGGAACGGCGGTCACAGCCCGTCGAACAGCGCCGTCGACAGGTAGCGCTCGGCGAAGGACGGGATGATCACCACGATCGCCTTGCCCTCCATGCCGGGCCGGCAGCCCACTTCGAGCGCCGCCGCCACCGCGCTGCCCGACGAGATGCCGATCGGGATGCCTTCCAGGCGCGCGACCAGGCGCGCCATCTCGAAGGATTCCTGGTTGCCCACCGTCACCACCTCGTCGATGAGGTCGCGCGCGAGGATGCTCGGCACGAAGCCGGCGCCGATGCCCTGCAGCTTGTGCGGGCCGGGCTGGCCGCCGGACAGCACCGGCGAGTCCTCGGGCTCGACCGCCACGACGTGCAGGGACGGGCGGCGCGGCTTCAGCACCTGGCTCACGCCCGTGATGGTGCCGCCCGTGCCGACGCCCGCCACGAAGACGTCGATGGCACCGCCCGTGTCGGTCCAGATCTCCTCGGCCGTGGTGTTGCGGTGGACCTCGGGATTGGCGGGGTTGTCGAACTGCTGGGGCATCACGGCGCCCGGCGTCGCGTCGATGATCTCCAGGGCCTTGGCGATGGCGCCCTTCATGCCCTGGGCGGCCGGGGTCAGCACCAGCTCGGCGCCGAGCAGCATCAGCATCTTGCGCCGCTCGACCGACATGGACTCGGGCATGCACAGCATCAGCTTGTAGCCGCGCGCCGCCGCCGCGAAGGCGAGGCCGATGCCGGTGTTGCCCGAGGTGGGCTCGACCAGGGTGTTGCGGCCCGGCGCGATGCGGCCGGCCTTCTCCATGGCGTCGATCATGGCGACGCCGATGCGGTCCTTGACGCTCGACATCGGGTTGAAGAATTCGAGCTTGGCGAGGATCTCGGCCTTGCAGCCCTTCTCGGCGGCGAGGCGGCGCAGCCGCACCAGCGGCGTCGAGCCGGTCGTGTCCGTGATGGAGTCGTAGATGCGGCCGCGGCCCACCTTCGGCTTGGGACTGTTGTCCTGCGGGAGGGGGTCGTCGTCCCGACCGATCGACGCGAGCGACATGGGGCTTCCTTCCTGGATCGGCCGAGGCGCGCCGGCGCCGCAGCCCGTGGGGATGGAAGATGGCGGCGCGCCCCCGAGGCGTCAACGCTCGGGCGGCAGGCCTCCCTCAGCTGGCGCCGATGAGGACGCCGGTGGCCAGCACCAGCCCGCCGCCGAGCATGACCTTGGCGACCGCCGACAAGGGGCGCGCGTCCATGAAGCGCCACTGGATCCAGGCGATGGCGGCGAGCTCCGCCACCACCACGGCGCCCGCCAGCGCGGTCGCGGTGGTGAAGTCGGGGACGAGGTAGGGCAGCGTGTGGCCGATGCCGCCCGCGATCGTCATCAGCCCGCAGACGAGCCCGCGCAGCAGCGGCGTGCCCCGGCCCGACAGCTTGCCGTCGTCGGCCAGCGCCTCGGCGAAGCCCATCGAGATGCCGGCGCCGAGCGAGGCCGCGAGGCCGACCAGGAAGGCCTTCCAGGGATCGTGCGTCGCGAAGGCGGCCGCGAAGACCGGCGCCAGCGTCGACACCGAGCCGTCCATCAGCCCCACGAGCCCCGGCTGGATCACCTGCAGCACGAAGCGCTTCTTCGCCTCCTCGTCCTCCCGGTCGCGGGCCTCGCCCGGCAGGCGCCGCTCCTCGGCCTCGCCGGCGCGGCGCTCGTGGCCGGCCTCGTCGGCCGCGATGTCGCCGAGCAGCTTGCGCGTGCCGGCGTCGGTCGAGCGGGCCGCGGCCTGCCGGTAGAAGCGCTCGGCGTCGCGCTCCATCGCGGCCGCCTGCCGCCGCACGGCCGCCACCCCGAGCGGGCGCACCTGCCACGGCGGCCTGCGCGCGATGTTGCCCTTCACGTCGGCGCGCCGCACCAGCGGGATGTGGTCCCCGAAGCGGCCCGTGAAGGTGTCGATGAGGCGGCGGCGGTGCTCGTTCTCCTCGGCCGCCATGTCGTCGAACACGCGGGCCGTGTCGGGATACTCGTCCCGGAGGCCGTGGGCGAAGTCGGCGTAGATTCGCCCGTCCTCCTCCTCGTTGGAGATGGCGAGCGCCAGCACCTCGCGCTCGGTCAGGTCGTCGAAGGCCCTCATGCACCGTTTCCTGTAAATGGAATAATTCCAAACTATGCCTGTCGCGGCCCCCGTCAAGGGTGGATGCGGCCGCGGCATGGGAGGCGCGCTGCAACGGGGTGCCGGGGCCCGGCATTGGGAGGCGGAACGGCGAGGGATGCAGGCCATGGCGAGCGACGACACACCCGTTTGGTTCATCACCGGCTGCTCGACCGGCTTCGGGCGCGAGCTCGCCAAGGCGGTGCTGGAGCGCGGCTGGCGCGTCGTGGCGACCGCCCGCCGCCCCGAGCAGCTCGACGACCTCGTGGCGCCCTTCGGGAATCGCGCCCTGAAGCTGCGCCTCGACGTGACCGACCATGCCGAGGTCGTGTCCGCGATCCGGGAAGCCGAGGCGCGCTTCGGCCGCATCAACGTGCTGGTCAACAACGCCGGCTACGGCTACCTCGCCGCGGTCGAGGAGGGCGAGGACGAGGCCATCCGCGCCCAGTTCGAGACCAACGTCTTCGGCCTCGCCGACCTGATCCGCCAGGTGCTGCCCAGCATGCGGAAGCGCCGCAGCGGCAACATCGTCAACTATTCGTCGATCGGCGGCCTCGTGAGCTTCGGCGCGACCGGCTACTACCACGCCAGCAAATACGCGGTGGAAGGTCTGTCCGAGTCGCTCGCCGTCGAGGTGGGGCCGCTCGGCATCCACGTCACGCTGGTCGAGCCGGGGCCGTTCCGCACCGACTGGGCGGGCCGCTCCATCGTCGAGTCGAGGACGGTGATCGACGACTACGACGCCACCGCGGGCGCCCGCCGGCGGCAGACGCGCGAGCGCTCCGGCAACCAGGTCGGCGACCCGGTCCGCGCCGCGGAGGCCGTCATCGCGGCCGTGACGGCACCGGCGCCGCCCCTGCGCCTGCTGCTCGGCGCCCCCGCGCTGGAGCTGGCCTACGGCAAGCTCGACAGGCTCCGGGCCAACTTCGACCTGTGGAAGGAGACCACGCTCGGCGCCGACTATCCCGAGCACCAGAAGACGGTGTGAGGCGGCGATGCGGCGCGCGGCCGGCGCGGTCTCGGCCCTCCTGTCCCTTCTTCCCCTGACGGCCCTGGCGGGCGCCGCCGCTGCGGCCCCGCCCGGGCCCGCATCCTGGCCCGACGACGCGACCTCGCGGCTCGAAGCCCTGGCGCTGGTCGAGACGCTGAACGCCGACCTCCTCGCGCACGACAGCGCCACGCTGACGCTGGAGCGCTGGTGCGGATCGCACGGCCTCGCCTCACCGCCCACCGTCACGGCGGCGCGCGTGCCCGAGGCCGAGACGCCGGCCGACGAGGCCGTGCGGCGCCAGCTCGGGGTGGACGCCGCCGAGCCGGTGCGGCACCGCCACGTGCGCCTGTCCTGCGGCTGCCACGTCGTGTCGGAGGCCGACAACTATTACCTGCCGGCGCGGCTCACGCCCGAGATGAACCGCGCGCTCGACACCACCGACACGGCCTTCGGCCGCGCCGTGGCGGCGCTGAAGTTCCAGCGGCGCACCCTGTCGGCCGAGCTGCTGTGGCGGCCGCTGCCGCCGGGCTGGGAGCGGGCGGACGCGCTGCCGCCCCCCGCCCCCGGCGCGCTCGCGGTGCCGCCCGAGGTGCTGCGCCACCGCGCCGTGCTGGTGCTGCCCGACGGCACGCCCTTCAGCGCGCTGGTCGAGACCTACACGGGCGAGGTCCTGGCCTTCCCGAAGCCGCCACCGCGCTGAGGCCGCTCAGCGCGGTGCCGGTCGGCGCGCCGCGATGGCGCGGCGCCGCTCGGCCACCAGGGCGCCGAGCTTCGCCGCGACATCGGGGTCGCGCCACAGCAGCACCAGCGCGGCGAGGAGCCCGCCGTGCAGCAGCAGCGAGCCGAGGCCCAGGTGGACCATGGCCCAGATCAGCACCGGGCCGGCCGCCGCGGCCGCGGCGGCGAGGAGGTAGGCGAGGAGCCGCACGGCCCCGGCCGGCAGCGCCATGCGCCACCACACCAGGCCCAGGGCCGCCGCGGCCATCGCAGCCTTCAGCACCGCCATGCAGCGCAGGAGGCGCGTGAGCTCGTCGCCCGCGCGGGCCGCGGCCTCGGCCGTGTCGGCGCGGCCGGTGGTCCAGGCCGCCCAGCCCGCCCCGGCGAGGAGCGCCGCGAGCAGCAGCCCCCGCCGCATCCGGCGCTCCCCCGCCGTGCCGGCGGCGGGCGCCGCGGGGCTCCGCGCGGCGAAGCCGCCGGCCCCGGTCCATGACGCGATGCTCATCGTCCCCTCCAGGCCCGCTCGTTCCGCCCGAGATTACGCCCCCGCCCCGCGGGATCGGCCCGCGTGCAAACGTCGCGGCCCCGCCCGCGCCCGCGCCCGGTTTGCTCGGGGTGCAAGCGGCGCGGCTCCCGTCCCGACGCCCGGCCCGTTCCCGCGCCCGGCGGAGCTCTGCAGCCCGCGGTCGCGGCGCCGCCGGATCGGCCGCCCGAAATTCATCATAAACGGGCATGGCTCTCCGGATGCGGCAACTTCAGATCTACGGCACCGAATAACACACGTCGGCACCGGAGGTTTTCATCGCCATCCGGCGCCGGACGAACGGACGGGCACACCGGATTGCGCGTTTCCGGGCCACCATTTCGGACGTTTCACGTGTATTCTGGTCACCGCCGCCCAGCGTTCCGCCGCGACGGCGATCGACAGCGTGGTCCCGGAAGTGGTTTTCGCGAGACGCCGCGATCGAGATCGAAGAATGACAGACATGGACGGGTCAAATTTCGCGACGGCGACGGGACAGGGCTGGCCTTGGCTTCCGGTTCATCCCTCGCCGGAACACGAGCGGGACGGCGGCGTGAGCGCATCGGCTTCCTTTTTCCAGAACGTGCTGCGCCTCGTGGAAGAACAGGGGCAGATCGGCTTCTGGTGGCACGACCTCGCGAGCGGGCAGATCACGGCGTCGCCGGGGCTGGCGCGGATCAGCGGCGTGCCGGCTTCGGCCACCCGCACCCGCCAGTCCATGTTGAATTCCATTCACCCGCAGGACCGCCCCTACCAGGCGGACATGATGGACCTGATCGACACCGGGCATCCGCTCCGCCGCGAGTTCCGCATCGTGCGGCCGGACGGCACGATCCGCTGGGTGTCGTCGCGCATCGACGTCGTGCTGGGCGACGACGGCAAGCCGGTCCGCTTCGTCGGCGTGGTGGCGGACGTGACCGAGCGGCGCGAAGCGCAGCGCGCGGTGGAGTTCAACCACGGGCGGCGGGCGGCCTTCCTGGAAGCCACCTCGGCGCTGACCTGGATCGCGGACCTGTCCGGCCAGTCGATCGACTACACCGCCTGGTGCGAGCTGACCGGCATGCTGCCGGAGCACTGCACCGGCCAGGGCTGGCTCGACGCCGTCCACCCGAACGACCGCGACCGGGTCCGGGCGGCCTACCGCAATGCGCTAGCGCGGAACGAGGTCTACAACGTCGACTACCGGGTCATGACCCGCGACGGGGCCTATCGCTGGTACAACGCCCGCAGCGCGCCGGTGCGCGACGCGACGGGCGCGATCCGGGAATGGCAGGGCGTGCTGCTGCCGATCGACGAGCACCACCGCCCCGTGGTGGGCGAGGCGGGCAGCGACGAGGTGACGACCCTGACGGGCGCGCAGATCCGCGGCGCCCGCGGGCTGCTCGACTGGTCGCTGGCGCAGCTCGCGCAGGCCTCCGGCGTCTCCGTGTCGACGATCAAGCGCATGGAGGACGGCAGCGAGGGCACGACGCGCCCGAGCAAGGCCGAGGCCGTGCGGCGCGCGCTGCAGACCGGCGGCGTGTCGTTCCGCACCGTGGACGGGGTGACCTGGATCAGCCGCTGACGCAGGAGCGGGACGGGATGCGCCCCGGCGCCCGCGGGATCGCTTCCGCGGGCCGTTAAGGTTATCCCAACCTGAACGCCCTATCAGGCGCCGACGGTGGGCGCCCGCCCGCGGTCCGACCCGGACGGATGACACATCCGGTCGGCCCACCGGCTTCGAGGGGGCGCGCCGCGGCAGGATCGAAGTTCCACGGATGACGAGATGAGCACCAACTCCATCGAGGCCGGTCACCTGATGGCCTTCATCGAGCGCATCGAGCGCTTGGAGGAGGACAAGAAGACCGTGTCCGACGAGATCAAGGACGTCTACGCGGAAGCCAAGGGCACCGGCTACGACGTCAAGATCATCCGCAAGATCGTGTCCATCCGCAAGCAGGACCAGGACAAGCGCCGCGAGGAGGAGGAGATCCTGGAGCTCTACCTGCAGGCCATCGGCATGCAGGCCTGAGGCGGCCGAACCCGCTCCGCCCCGGCGGCGTTCACTGGGTCGGGCTCAGACGCCGCCCGCCCGCGGGGAGGTCCGCCGCCATGTCGATCCGGACCGCCCTCCTCGGCGCGGCCCTCGCGCTGCTCGTCGCCGGCACGGCCGCGGCCGAGCCCGCCTGGCGGCTCGTGCCGACCGAGCCCTACCGGCTCAACAACAAGCAGGACGCGCTGGCCTTCGGCACGCCCACCGTCGGACTCTACGGCAACGGCACCGGCCGGGTGTTCCGCACCGACGACGCCGGCGCCCACTGGCGCCCCGTGTGGCACCACCCCGGCACCTACGTGCGGGCGCTCGACATGGTCGACGCCGACACCGGCTTCATGGGCAACGTGGGCCCCGGCTACTTCGACGGCGTCACCGACCCGCGCCCGCTCTTCGTCACCCACGACGGCGGCAGCCGCTGGACGCCGGTGGCGCCGGTCACCGGGCCGCCCGTCACCGGAATCTGCGCCATCGACGTGCTGAAGGTCGACGGCCGCGTCGCGGCCGTGCGGGCCGGGGGCCGCGTCGGCGGGCCGGCCGGGATGATGACCTCGCTCGACGGCGGCGCCACCTTCACGGCGCGCGACATGGGCGCCGTGACGGGCATGATCCTCGACATCCACTTCGTGGACGAGAAGACCGGCTTCATCGCCGGCGCTTCCGCGTCCGACGAGGGCGTGGCCCACGCCCGCATCCTGAAGACCACCGACGGCGGCGACACGTGGCGCGCGGTGTTCGACTCGCCCCGCGCCGGCGACAACGATTGGAAGCTCGCCTTCCCGAGCGCGCGCGTCGGCTACGCCACGATCATGAGCTACGGGGCGCCGGCCACCGAGGCGCGGGGCTACGTGGTCAAGACGGAGGACGGCGGCGAGCACTGGCGCAAGCAGGTTGTGACGACGGACCACGGCTGGATCCCCTACGGCATCGCCTTCCTGGACGAGCGGCGCGGCTGGGTGGGCGGCGCCACCGGCGGCTACGAGACGCTCGACGGCGGCGACACGTGGCACCCCGCCCACATGGGCCTGTCGACCAACAAGATCCGCTTCCTGCCCCTGCCGGACGGCGGCACGCGCGCGCTGGCGATCGGCCACGACCTGTTCGCGCTGGACCTGCCGCCGCCGGGGAAGTGACGCCCCGGCCCGAGGCGGTCGGCCGGGCGCGGCGCGAAACCGGTTGGCGATCCGCGCCCGGCGCCCGATGATCTCCCGCGAAGGAGATCACCATGTCGATCCAGGGCCTCACGGCGCGCAAGGGCCTCGTCGACATGGCGGACGACGGCGGCGCGCAGGCGCTGAAGAAGACGCTCGGGCCCTGGAGCATCACCGCCATGGGCATCGGCGCCATCGTGGGCGCCGGCATCTTCGTGCTCACCGGCACGGCGGCGGCGCGCTACGCCGGGCCGGCCGTGATGCTGTCCTTCGTGCTCGGGGGCGTCGCCTGCGCCTTCGTGGGCCTGTGCTACGCCGAGCTCGCCGCCATGCTGCCCGTCTGCGGGTCGAGCTACAGCTACACCTACGCGACGCTGGGCGAGGTCTTCGCCTGGATCGTCGGCTGGGACCTCATCCTCGAATATGCGGCGGGCGCCGCCACCGTGGCGGTGGGCTGGTCGGGCTACGCGGTCAGCCTGCTCGGGCAGGCCGGGATCGCGTTGCCGCCGCGCCTCGCCGCCGCGCCCGGCGCCGACGTCGCCCTGCCGGACGGCTCGCACGCGGCGGGCCTCGTCAACCTGCCGGCCGCGGGGATCGTGCTCGCCATCACGGCGCTGCTCGCCGTGGGCACCACGGAGTCGTCGCGCTTCAACAACGCCATGGTGGCGGTGAAGCTCGCCGTCGTGGCGCTGTTCGTCGGCTTCGGCGCCTTCAGCCTCGACCCCGCGCACTGGCACCCCTTCCTGCCGCCGAACGACGGGGCCTTCGGCCATTTCGGCGCGAGCGGGGTGCTGCGCGGCGCGTCCGTGGTGTTCTTCGCCTTCATCGGCTTCGACGCCGTGTCGACCGCCGCCGGGGAAGCGAAGCGCCCGCAGCGCGACATGCCGATCGGCATCCTCGGCTCGCTGCTGGTCTGCACGCTGCTCTACGTCGCGGTCGCGGCGGTGCTGACCGGCCTCGTGCCCTTCGCGGAGCTGAACGTCGCGGACCCCATCGCCAGGGGCGTCGACGCCATCGGCCGCGCGTGGCTGTCGCTGCCGGTGAAGCTCGGCGCGCTCGCTGGCCTCACCACCGTCATGCTGGTGCTGCTCTACGGGCAGAGCCGCATCTTCACCACCATGGCGCGGGACGGGCTGCTGCCGGAGATCTTCGGCCGCCTCCACCCGCGCTTCAAGACGCCGCTGGTGAGCCAGTTCGCCATCGGCGCCGCCGTGGCGGCCGTGGCGGCGCTGGTGCCGATCGACGTGCTCGGCGAGATGGTGTCGATCGGCACGCTGCTGGCCTTCGGGCTCGTGTGCTTCGCGGTGGTCCGGCTGCGCCGCACCGACCCGGAGGCCGAGCGCCCGTTCCGCTGCCCGGCCGTGCCGGTGCTGCCGGGGCTCGGCATCCTGTGCTGCCTCGTGCTGATGGCCGGCCTGCCGCTCCTCACCTGGGCGCGGCTGGTGGTGTGGCTCGGGATCGGCTTCGCGGTCTATTTCGGCTACGGCCGCCGCCATTCGCGGCTGCGGGAGGGCGGCGCGGGCTGATCAGCCGAGCCGCTCCAGCAGCCCGCGCGCGAAGACCGACAGCGTGTCGTCGCGCGCGCCCATCACCACGATCCGGTCGCCGGGCCGCGCCAGCGCCGTGAGCCGCGCCCCGCAGGCGGCGCGGTCCGCCAGGGCCTCGGCCCGCCGCCCCGCCGCCGCGATCCGCTCCGCCACGGCGCGGCTGCCGACCGACCGGTCGACCGTGCCGCCGAAATACACCGGCTCGGGCATCACGAGCACGTCGTCCGCGGCGAGGCCGGCCGCGAAGCCGGCCGCGAGGTCGTCGCCCATCAGCCGGAGCGGCCCGTAGCCGTGCGGCTGGAACATCACCAGCAGCCGCCCCGGGAAGGCGTGCAGCGTTTGGAGCGTGGCCGCGATCTTGTCGGGGTTGTGGGCGAAGTCGTCGATCACGGTGACGCCGCCCGCGGTGCCGACCACGTCGAGCCGCCGCCGGATGCCCGAGAAGCCGCCGAGCGCCGCCGCGGCCTCGCCGAGCGGCACCCCGCAGGCCAGCGCGGCGGCCAGCGCTGCGAGCGCGTTCGACACGTTGTGGAGCCCCGGCACGGCGAGCGACACGGAGGCCGTGGCGGCGGGCCGCCCGGCGCGGGCCGCGAGCGTCACCGCGAAGTCGACGCCGTCGGGCCGGAAGCGCGGCGCCTCGGCGCGGAGGTCGGCCGCGGGGTCGCGCAGGCTGTAGGTGAAGGCGCGCTCGCCGGCCTCGCGCGCCAGCGCCGCCGTCTCGTCGTTGTCGAGGTTGAGCACGGCGCGCTCGGCGCGGGCCACGAAGCCGAGGAACAGCGGGCGCAGCTCGTCCATGGGCTTGTGGTCGAGCGACATGTTGTTCACCACCGCCACCGAGGGCGCGTAGAGCCGGATCGAGCCGTCGCTCTCGTCGACCTCGCTGACGAAGGCCTCTCCGGCCCCCACCACGGCGGAGGGCGCGGCGCCGTCGGGGCCGGCGAAGTCCTTCATCTCGGCGCCGTTCATCACGGTGGGGTCGAGCCCGGCGCGGTGGAGGATCAGGCCGATCATGCCGGTGGTGGTGGACTTGCCGCTGGTGCCCGCGACGCCCACCCGCAGCCCAGCGGCGTTGAACAGTTCGGACAGCAGCTCGGGCCGCGTGACGATCGAGGCGCCGGCGCGGCGGGCCGCCACGACGTCGGGCACGGTGTCCTCCACGGCGGCCGACACGACCAGGATCTGGTCCGCCGAGGTGAGGCCGCTGCCGTCCTGCGGGAACAGCGTGAAGCCGCGCGCCTCCAGGGCCGCGAACTTCTCCGGCGTGCGCCCCTGGTCGCGCGAGCGGTCCGAGCCCGCGACGCGGGCGCCGCGCGCCCTCACGATGGCGGCCAGCGGGCTCATGCCGCTGCCGCCGATGCCGCAGAAGAAGTAGGGTCGGGGTCCGGTCATGGTGCGACGCTACAGGCGGCTCCGCTGCGGCGCAACGCGAGGCGTGGGCGCCGGGGGGCCGGAGCGGGCCGGGCGCGTTGCGGGCCCGTCGACCGCTCCTTAACACAGTCCTGAGCAGGGTGGTTCTGTCGCGGTTCGTCGGGGAGGCGGTGAGGCATGAGGATCGCCGTGGTGGCGCCCGCGTCGTCGATGTCGCCCGAGGTGCCCGAGCGCGTCCGCGCCGTCGCGGCCGCGCTCTTCCCCGAGGCGCCGCCCGACATCGCCTTCCATCCGCAGTGCTTCCTGCGCCACGGCCACTTCGCCGGCGACGACGCGGCCCGCGCCGCGGCCCTGATCGAGGTCGCCAACGACCCGGAGGTCGACGCCGTGTGGTTCGGCCGGGGCGGCTACGGCTCCTGCCGCATCGCGGAGGACGTGCTGGCGGGTTTGTCGCCCGCCGCCCGCGGAAAGACCTTCCTCGGCTACAGCGACTGCGGCACGCTGCTGGCCGGGCTCTACGGCGCGGGCTGCACGGGGGCGGCGCACGGCCCCGTGGCGCAGGACGCGATGCGGGACGGGGGCGAGCGCGCCGCCGCCCGCGCGCTCCGCTGGCTCGTCGCGCGCGATGCGGGCGCGCTGGAGCCGTCGCTCCGGCCGGGCGTGAAGGCGGCGGCCTTCAACCTCACCATCCTGAGCCAGCTGCTCGGCACGGCCCTGCAGCCCGACCTCGACGGCCACGTGCTGATGCTGGAGGAGGTGTCCGAGCACATGTACCGGATCGACCGCGCCTTCTGCCACGTCACCGGCAACCCCGGCATCCGCCGCGTGGCCGGCATCCGGCTCGGCCGCTGCAGCGCGGTGCCGCCCAACGACCCCGACTTCGGGCTCGACGAGGAGGCGGTCGCGCGCTTCTGGTGCGAGCGCTCCGGCATCCCCTGGCTCGGGCGGGCCGACATCGGCCACGACGTCGACAACCGGGTGGTGCCCTTCGGATGACCGGCCTCGCGATCCGCCCCGCCCGCCCCGCCGACGCCCCCGCGCTGTGGGCCGTGCTGGAGCCCGTGATCCGGGCCGGCGACACCTACGCGCTCGACCCCGACATGGGCGAGGCCGAGGCGCTGGCCTATTGGCTCGGCCCCGACAGGGAGACGTTCGTCGCCGAGGAGGACGGCCGCGTGCTCGGCACCTATTACGTCCGCGCCAACCAGGCGGGCGGCGGCCGGCACGTGTGCAACTGCGGCTACGTGACGGCCCCGGCCTCCGCCGGCCGGGGCGTGGCGCGGCGCATGTGCGCGCATTCGCTGGACCACGCGCGGGCGCGGGGTTTCCGGGCGATGCAGTTCAACTTCGTCGTCTCGACCAACACCCGCGCGGTCGCGCTGTGGCGGTCGATGGGGTTCGAGACGGTCGGGCGCCTTCCGGGGGCGTTCCGGCACCCGGTGCACGGGGACGTCGACGCGCTGGTGATGTTCCGGGCGCTGTGAAGGCAGGATCTGGCATCGCCCCCCAGCAAGGGTGTCGCGCGGGAACGTCGTCGAGCGACCTGACGGCAAGCCGCGGTCGGGCCGATGCCAGTCTCATCGAAGGGGGACTGAACGGACCGACGATGCTCGCATCCATCCCGGACGGGACAGCCATAGCGCGGCCGGGCGGCGGTGCCGAGACGGGCGACGTTCGGCCGCCCTCGTCCGCGGCACGGAGCGACGCGACCCCGATTGGCCCGGCCGGCTTCCACCCTATAATCAGTCGGAACTCACACAGTCTGTCTCGAGCACCGCGAGGGCGCCCATGTTCGTCGAAGGGGGAGGCGGGTGGAAGCCGCCGCCGTGGCAGCCGCCGCCGCGCCGGCCGCGCATGACCAAGAAGCAGGAGCGCGTCCTCCTGTGGCTCGTCGGCGTCAACGTCCTGTTCCTGCTGATCGCGCCGATCGGCGGCGTGACGATCGTGCAGACCATGATCTCGCTGCTGATGCGCGGCTGAGCCCGCGTCCGGGTCACCCGTCCGACGCCCGCCCGATCTCCTCCGCGAGCAGGCGCGCGTGGGCGCTGGGCTCGGCGAAGCGGCGGGCGCAGACGGCGAGGCGGCGGTCCGCCCAGCCGTCGGTTAGGCGGAGAACGGCGATGTCCAGGCCGCGGTGGCGCTCCACGGCCGCCAGCGGCAGCACCGCCACGCCCACGCCGGCCTCGACGAGCCGCGCCGAGTGGTCGTGCAGCGCCCCGGCCCCCCAGACCCACGAAGGGCTCCGCCAGGAGTTCGGCGAAGCCACCTCGCCCCGCGCCGCCAGGGGATGCCGGCGCACCACGGCATGCGGATTTCGCCCCTGAACCCGGCCGAGAAGGCGCGCAGCTCGCCCCGCATACGCTCCACCTCGGCCGCGATGGCGCGGGCGCGGCCGAGCAGCGCCCGCCCGGCCGCGGTCGGCACCACGCCGCGCCGCCCCCGCTCCAGCAGCGGCACGCCCAGCGCCGCCTCCATGCCGGCGATGCGGGCGCTGGCCGAGGCGAGCGCGAGATGGGCCGCCTCGGCGCCGCGCGTGATGCTGCCGGCGTCCACGGCGGCGGCGAAGAGGCGGAGGTCGAAGCGCATCGGCGAGCCTTCGGTCGCGGCGAATGCGTCGAGCACCGTGGCGCTGTGTCCGGGCGGCGCCGCCAGCGCCTGGGTGGACCGGGGCGGGCCCGGGCGGTGCAGTGGCGCGCCGCGGCGCTGGTGTGGCTGGGCGCGCTCTTCGGCGGCCACGGCGGCGCCCACCTCGGCCGGCGCGCGCCGGCTCGCCTCGTGCGGGGCGGCACGGTGGCGCTGGCCTACGCGCTCACGGCGCTGTTCTTCCTGCGCGCCTACGGCTGAGCCCCGCCCTTCACGCCCGCGAAGCGGTGGCGCTCGGCCGGCGGCACGACCGTGCAGTCCTGCCTCCGGCCGAACAGGCGGTAGCGGTGGCGCGCCACGAGGTCGTAGACGCCGTCGCGCAGCGGGCGCGGCACGATCCGCGCCGGGCCATCGCCACGGCGCCCGCAGGTGGCGCAGGATGGCGAAGGCGGCGTCCGACTGCGTCAGCGCGCGATCGTCCTCGACCACCAGGAAGGTGTCGTCGAGGTCGTCGCGGGTGAAGCCGTGGCGCCCCGCCAGCGCCAGGCCCTCCTCCGACCACGCCCCGGCGAAGTGCAGCGCGCGGTCGCGCTCGTGGGCCAGCACGAAGCGCACCATGCCGCTGCACAGAACGCAATCCGTGTCGAAGACGATGGTGGGCGGGGCGGCCATTCTCGGCGTCTCAGGGGGTGCGGGGTCCATGCCCGAGATGAGGGCGCGGCACCGCCGGCGCAACGGGCTCACGGTGAAGCCCGGAGGCGGCCGCGCATCGACGCTGTCCCCGAAAACCGACATAATGGGCGGGTGTTGATGGCGCTCCTACCCGCACCTGCGCCGCCGGAGCCGTCCTCTCGATGCCGACCCTGACCCGCCGCTCGGCCCTGGCCCTGGGCTCCACGCTCGCGGGCGCGGCGATCACCCGCACCTGGCCGGCCTCCGCCGACGCCGCGCCCGCCGCGTCCCCCGCGCCCGCCGCCTGGCCCGAGCCCCTGCCCGCGGGCTGGGCCGAGAGCCACGGCCTGTCGGCGTTCGGCGAGCTGAACCTGCCGGCCGACTTCCAGAACCTGCCCTACGTCGACCCCGCCGCGCCGAAGGGCGGCATCATCGTGCTGGAGCCGACCTCCGCCGGGCTGAACCAGAACTTCACCACCTTCGACTCGCTGAACATCTACATCCTGCGCGGCGACGGCGCCGCCGGCATGGGGCTGATCTTCGACACGCTGATGACCGGCACGCTGGACGAGCCCGACGCGCTCTACGGCCTCGTGGCTAAGTCGGTGCGCGTGTCGCCAGACAGGCTCACCTACCGCTTCCTGCTGCGCCCCGAGGCGCGCTTCCACGACGGCTCCAAGCTCACCGCCGCCGACGCCGCCTTCACGCTCGACCTCCTGAAGACCAAGGGCCACCCCAACCTGCGCACGGGCCTGCGCCACCTCGTCTCCGCGACGGCCCTCGCCGACGACCTCCTGGAGGTGAAGCTCGACCCCGAGCGCACGCGCGAGACCCACCTCACGGTCGCGGGCCTGCCGATCTTCTCGAAGAGCTATTACACGGCCCACCCGTTCGACCAGACCACCATGGACCCGCCGCTCGGCTCCTCGGTCTACAGGGTCGGGCGCGTCGACCAGGGCCGGACCATCGCCTTCGACCGCGTGCCCGACTACTGGGCCAGGGATCTGCCCATCAACCGCGGGCAGGCCAACTTCGACACCATCCGCTACGAATATTACCGCGAGCGGCAGGTCGGCTTCGAGGCCTTCAAGTCCGGCGCGACGACATTCCGCGAGGACTTGACCTCGTACAACTGGGCCAAGGGCTACGACTTTCCGGCCGCGAACGACGGCCGCGTGCAGCGCCGCACCGTGCCCGACGATGCCGCGGCCGGCGTGCAGGGCTGGTGGATGAACCAGCGCCGCGACAAGTTCAAGGACCCGCGGATCCGCCAGGCCATGGGGTTCTGCTGGGATTTCGCGTGGGTCAACAAGAACATCATGTACGGCCTCTACCAGAGGACCGTGTCGTTCTTCCAGAACACGCCGATGGCGGCCGTGGGCCTGCCGCTGCCGGACGAGACGCTGCTGCTGGAGCCGTTCCGCGGCCGGATCCCGGACGCCGCCTTCGGCCCCGCCGTCCTGCCGCCGGAGGGCGACGGCTCGGGGCAGGACCGCGCGATGCTGTCTCAGGCCAACAAGCTGCTGATGGCGGCGGGATGCAGGCGCGACGGCAACACGCTGAGGCTGCCCTCGGGCGAGCCCTTCCGCATCGAGTTCCTCGACTTCCAGAGCTCGCTGGAGCGCCACACCCAGCCCTTCATCAAGAACCTGCAGCTCCTCGGCGTCGACGCGTCCTTCCGCGTCGTCGACGCGTCGCAGTACCAGGGCCGCGTGCAGAACTTCGACTACGACATCGTCACGGCGCGCCAGGGCGCCGATCCCACGCCGGGCGAGGGCCTGCGCTACCTCTACGGCTCCGAGGCCGCCCGGACGCCGGGCTCGCCGAACCTGACCGGGATCAGCGATCCGGTCGTCGACGCGCTGATCGAGAAGGCGCTCCACGCGTCGAGCCGCCCCGAGCTGACTGTGATCTGCCGCGCGCTCGACCGGGTGCTGCGCTCCTATTACCTGTGGGTGCCGATGTGGAACAACCCGGCCCACTGGCTCGCCTACTGGGACGACTTCTCCTGGCCCGCGCGGACGCCGAAGCTCGACCCCGGCGTGCTGTCGACCTGGTGGTACGACGAGGCCAAGGCCAAGGCCACCAAGGCCAAGGGCTGATCGGCCGATGCTCGCCTACATCGCCCGCCGCCTGCTGCTCATGGTGCCGACCGTGCTCGGCATCCTGTTCGTGTCCTTCGTCATCGTGCAGTTCGCGCCGGGCGGCCCCGTCGAGCGCGTGATCTCGCAGCTCCAGGGCACGGCGAACGGCTCCTCGCTCGGGGGCGGAGGCGCCGACGTCGGATCGGGCGGGGGCTTCCAGGCCGGCGCGGAAGGCTCGAAGTACCGCGGCGCCCAGGGCCTCGACCCGAAGTTCATCAAGGAGCTGGAAAAGCAGTTCGGCTTCGACAAGCCGGCCTACGAGCGCTTCGGCCTGATGATCAAGAACTACGCGACCTTCGACTTCGGCCAGAGCTACTACCGCGACACGCCGGTGCTGAAGCTCATCGGCGAGCGCCTGCCGGTGTCGATCTCGCTCGGCCTGTGGATGACGCTGCTCTCCTACGTCATCTCGATCCCGCTCGGCATCTCCAAGGCGGTGAAGGACGGCTCGCGCTTCGACGTGTGGACGTCGAGCGTGGTGACGATCGGCTACGCGGTGCCGTCCTTCCTGTTCGCCATCCTGCTCATCATCCTGTTCGCGGGCGGCTCCTTCTACCAGATCTTCCCGCTGCGGGGCCTCGTCAGCGAGAACTGGGCGGAGCTCACCTGGCCGCACAAGATCACCGACTACCTGTGGCACATCACCCTGCCGGTGGCCGCCATGTCGGTCGGCGCCTTCGCGACCTCGACCTTCCTGACCAAGAACTCCTTCCTCGACGAGATCAAGAAGCAATACGTGCAGACGGCCCGCATGAAGGGCCTCTCCGAGCGCCGCGTGCTCTACGGCCATGTGTTCCGCAACGCCATGATGATCGTCGTGGCGGGCTTCCCCGGCGCCTTCGTGTCCGCCTTCTTCACCGGCGCCATCCTGATCGAGGAGATCTTCAACCTGCCGGGGCTGGGGCTGCTGTCCTATGACAGCATCATCAACCGCGACTATCCGGTGGTCTTCGCCAACCTCTACATCTTCGCGCTGCTCGGCCTCGTCGTGAACCTGATCTCCGACCTCACCTACACCTGGATCGATCCCCGGATCGACTTCGAGACGCGGGGGGTGTGAGATGGACGCGCTCGTCGACCCGAAGCTGCTGAGCCCCCCCGTCGGCCGCCGCGGCTGGCTGAACCTCACGCCGCTCAACCGCCGCCGCCTCGACGCCTTCAAGCGCAACCGGCGCGGCTACTGGTCGTTCCTGATCTTCGCCGCCCTGTTCGTCGTGGCGCTGAACGCCGAGTTCATCTGCAACGAGCGGCCCCTCGTCGTGTCCTACAAGGGCGACATCCTGTTCCCGGTGTTCAACGACTACCCGGAGGCGCGCTTCGGCGGCTTCCTGGCCCACACCGACTACCGCGACCCCGGCACCGCCAAGGAGATCGAGGACCACGGCTGGATCGTCTGGGCTCCGATCCGCTACTCCAACTCCACGCGGAACCTGTCCCCGCCCACCACCCTGCCCTCCCCGCCGACCTGGCTGCTGTCGAACCGGGAGTGCGACCATGCCATCCGGGACGCGGGCGGAACGCCCCCCGCCGCCCGCCCCTGCGACGCCATCGAGTGGAACTGGCTCGGCACGGACGACCACGGGCGCGACGTGCTGACCCGGCTCGTCTACGGCTTCCGCCTGTCGGTCGTCTTCGCGCTGCTCCTGGCCGGCATCTCGTCCGCGGTCGGCATCGCGGCCGGCGCCGTGCAGGGCTATTTCGGCGGCTGGACCGACCTCATCATGCAGCGCGTGATCGAGATCTGGTCGTCGCTGCCGCACCTCTACATCCTGATCATCGTGGCGGCGGTGATCACGCCCTCGTTCTTCGTGCTGCTCGGCATCCTGCTGCTGTTCTCGTGGGTGAACCTCGTCCACCTCGTGCGCGCCGAGTTCCTGCGCGCCCGCAACTTCGAATACGTCAACGCCGCCCGCGCGCTCGGCCTGTCGAACCTCAGGATCATGTGGAAGCACGTGCTGCCCAACGCCATGGTGGCGACGCTGACGTTCCTGCCCTTCATCCTGTCGGGCTCCATCACCACCCTGACCTCGCTCGACTTCCTCGGCCTCGGCCTGCCGCCGGGCTCGCCTTCGCTGGGCGAGATGCTGCTGCAGGGCACCTCCAACCTGCAGGCGCCCTGGCTGGGGCTCACCGCCTTCCTCACCATCGCGATCATGCTGTCGCTGCTGATCTTCATCGGCGAGGCCGTGCGCGACGCCTTCGACCCGCGCAAGACGATCCGGTGACGTCGCGTCGGATCGGGGGGATGCCGCTGAGGGTCCGTAAAGGATCGCGGACCTAAGCTGCCGCCACGATCAGGAGCGGGACAGCCTCGGAGCATGATGGGTCTCGGGAGAGTGTGGAAGGCCGTCACGGGCGGCAAGGACGGCGGGGCGCCGGCTCAGCCGGCCTCGACGGTCCCGCGCGCCGTCACGGCGCCCCGGCCCGTGACCGTCGAGCCGTCGTGGAGCTTCGCCGACGTCGAGCCGAGCGAGACGCGGTCGGCCGAGCGTTTCGTTCCCAACAAGACCTCGACCGTGCTGACCACCGCGGGCGGCAAGCGCATCGCGGCCCGCATCATCAACATCTCGCGGACCGGCGTGGCGCTGGAGCCGGAGGCGGCCGGCGTCAGTCCGGCCGAGGTCACCCACGTCGGCACGCGCCCCGTCACGCCGGGCCGCCGCATCGCGCTCGGCATGGTGTTCCTGTTCGTGAAGCCGCTCGACCCCAAGCTCTGCAAGCCCGAGATCGTGCTGTAGCGGACGCCGCGCGGCGACGCCCCTCGGCCCCGCTCCGGGGCCCGCAGAGGGCCGAAGGGCCCTTCGATCCCCCCTACTCCGCCGCCTGCGCGGCCGCGCCCGCCATCGCGGCCTCGACGGCCTTGAGCGCCGCCTCGGCCTGCGCGCCGTCCGGGCCGCCGCCCTGCGCCATGTCGGGGCGGCCGCCGCCGCCCTTGCCGCCGAGCGAGGCGACGCCCGCGCGCACCAGCGCCACCGCGTCGAAGCGGCCGGCGAGGTCCTTGGTCACGGCCACGACGAGCCCGGCCTTGCCGTCCTCGCCGACCCCGACCAGCGCCACGACGCCCGATCCCAGCGCGGCCTTGGCCTCGTCGGCGAGGCCCTTGAGGTCGCGCATGTCGATGCCCGTGACGGCGCGCGCCATGAGGCTCGTGCCGGCGACGCTGCGCGGCGCGTCGGCCTTGGCGGCCCCGCCGCCGCCGAGGGCGATCTTCTTGCGCGCCTCCACGAGCTCGCGCTCCAGCCGCCGCCGGTCCTCGACGAGGCCGCCGAGCCGCTCCGCCGCCAGCTCCGGCGAGGCCTTGAGGGCCTGCGCGAGCTCGCGCAGCTTGGCGCTGTCGGCGTTGAGGCCGCGCCGCGCCGCGTGGCCGGTGCGGGCCTCGATGCGCCTCACCCCGGAGCCCACGGCGCTCTCGCCGAGGATCGACACGAGGCCGATGTCGCCCGTGCGCGCCGCGTGGGTGCCGCCGCAGAGCTCGATCGAGTAGATGGCGCCCGTCGCGCCCTTACCCTCGTCGGGCCGGCCCATCGACACGACGCGGACCTCGTCGCCGTATTTCTCGCCGAACAGCGCCCGCGCGCCGCTGGCCCGCGCGTCGTCGAGTCCCATGAGGCGCGTCACCACCGGCTCGTTCTGCAGCACGACGCGGTTGGCGATCTCCTCGACCTCCGCGAGCTCCTCGGCCGTGATGGGCTTGGCGTGGGAGAAGTCGAAGCGCAGCCGGTCGCCGTCGACCAGCGAGCCCTTCTGGGCGATGTGCGGGCCGAGCACCTGGCGCAGCGCCTCGTGCAGCAGGTGCGTCGCCGAATGGTTGGCCCGGATGGCGCCGCGGCGCGCGTGGTCCACCTCGGCCACGAGCGCGGCGCCGACCGCGACCGAGCCCTCGACGACCTCGACCTCGTGTACGAACACGTCGCCGAGCTTCTTGCCGGTGTCGGTGACGCGCAGGACGACGCCCGGCGCGGTGAGCGTGCCGGTGTCGCCGACCTGGCCGCCGGACTCGCCGTAGAAGGGCGTCTGGTTCAGCAGCACCTGCCCCTTGTCGCCGGCGCCGAGGCGCTCGGCCTCGCGCCCGCCGGACAGGAGCGCGGTGACCTGGCTCTCGGCCCGCTCGGCCGCGTAGCCGAGGAACTCGGTCCCGCCTACGCGGTCGCGGATGCCGAACCACACGGCGTCGGTCGCGGCCTCGCCCGAGCCCGCCCAGGCGCGGCGCGCCTCGGCCTTCTGCTGGGCCATGGCGGCGGCGAAGCCCTCCTCGTCGACCGCGATATCGCGGGCCCGCAGGGCTTCCTGCGTGAGGTCCAGCGGGAAGCCGTAGGTGTCGTAGAGCTTGAAGGCGACGTCGCCGTTGAGGCGCCCGCCGGCCTGGAGGTCGCGCGTCTCGTCCTCGAGGATGGAGAGGCCGCGCGCGAGCGTCGTGCGGAAGCGCGTCTCCTCCGAGCGCAGCACGTCCGAGATGCGCGTCTGCGCCTCGACGAGCTCGGGATAGGCCTGGCCCATGAGCTGCACCAGCGTCGGCACGAGGCGCCACATCAGCGGCTCGGCGGCGCCGAGGAGCTGGGTGTGGCGCATGGCGCGCCGCATGATGCGGCGCAGCACGTAGCCGCGGCCCTCGTTCGACGGGTCGACGCCGTCCGCGACCAGGAACGACGAGGCGCGCAGGTGGTCGGCGATGATGCGGTGGCTGGCGGCCTGCGGCCCGTCCGGGTCGACGCCGGTGAGGTTGGCCACGGCTCCGATGATGGTCCGCATCAGGTCGACGTCGTAGTTCGACGTCACCCCCTGCAGGACGGCCGAGATGCGCTCGAGGCCCATGCCGGTGTCAATCGAGGGGCGCGGCAGCGGCACGCGGTCCCCGGGGCCGAGCTGGTCGTACTGCATGAACACGAGGTTCCAGAACTCCAGGAACCGGTCGCCGTCCTCCTCGGCCGAGCCGGGCGGCCCGCCCCACACCTTGTCGCCCTGGTCGAAGAAGATCTCGGAACAGGGGCCGCAGGGGCCCGTGTCGCCCGCCGCCCAGAAGTTGTCCGAGGTCGCGATGCGGATGATGCGGTCGTCGGAGAAGCCGCCGATCTTCTTCCACAGGTCGTAGGCCTCGTCGTCGTCGTGGTAGACGGTGACGAGCAGCCGGTCCTTCGGCAGGCAGAAGGTCTTGGTGACGAGGTTCCAGGCGTTCTCGATCGCCACCGGCTTGAAGTAGTCGCCGAAGGAGAAGTTGCCGAGCATCTCGAAGAAGGTGTGGTGGCGCGCCGTGTAGCCGACGTTGTCGAGGTCGTTGTGCTTGCCGCCCGCGCGCAGGCACTTCTGCGCCGTCGTGGCGCTAGTGTAGGAGCGCTTCTCCACGCCGGTGAACAGGTTCTTGAACTGCACCATGCCGGCGCTGGTGAACATCAGCGTCGGGTCGTTGCGGGGCACGAGCGGCCCCGACGGCACGACCTCGTGGCCGGCCTTGCGGAAGAAGTCGAGGAAGGCCGAGCGGGTCTCGTTGACGCTGGTCATGGCACTGAAACTCGGGGTCCGGAGGGCGAGGAGCCCTCGCGACACGAAAAAGGGCGCGAGCCCCATTTAGCCGCGCCCTCCAGAGCTGTCGAGCGAAGGGGCCGAACCCCTTCAGCTCGACTTTACGCATTTCAGGCAGCGCGGCACAGTGTGTCGATCCACCGGTCGAGGAGGTCGGGGTGAATTTTGACGGGGTCTCGGCTGGGCGGGGACGTTGATGAAATCTGCGGCCACCATAACGCGCGGCGGACGTCGGCGAGCGCGTCGCTGAAGGTTGGCAGGCGTTTGTCGTACCAAGCTGCGGTCTGTGGGCGGATCGGTCCGGCCCGGGTGTGCAGCTCGTGTGCCCAGAGCGTGACGAGGGAGTACAAGGCGAGCAAGGCAGGTGTGGTGCGCAGGATGGCCTTGTCGGACCATTGGCGCTGGGTCTCGACGCCGAGGTGCCGGCGGACCTCCTGGAAGGTGGTCTCGATGCGCCAGCGCATGACGAACCGCGTGAGGATCGCCTCGGCGGTGAGGTCGGCGTCGGTGCACAGGAACGCCTGCGCGTCACGGGTGCCGGACGGATCGCGCACCAGCACCCAGCGGATCGGCTGGGGCGGCAGGCCGGCCTTGGACCAGAGCGCCGTGGCCGAGGTGTATTCGAGCCTGCAGGTTTGGCCGCCGTACCATTCGGTCAGCGTCACCTTTGTCCAGACGGTGGCCGGGTCGCGCAGCACGGCATCGAGCTTGGGCACTCGCTTTCCTTTCAGGGCGGGGCGGCCGCGCCGGCCTGGAACGCGCGCGGGGGCGGGTTCGAACAGGTTGGCGTCGAGGCGCAACCGCGTGATCAGGGTGACGTGGCGGCGCACGGCGGCGATGAGGTCGAGCGCGGCGAAGCTGCTGTCGGCCACCACGGTGACGCGGCGGCTCCCCAGCCAGCGACTGCTCTGCAGGATGGCCTGACGCGCCCAGTCGGTCAGGGTCTTGTGGCGCTGGCGATGCGCCTGGCTCCAGCGCTCCGAGGGGGCCAGCACGGTGAGAAAGGGCAGCGCCCAGCGCCGGCCCGCGAAGGGGACCGGGAGCATGACGGCCAGCACGAGCCAGCGCAGGCCGCTGGTCTTGACGAAATGGCCTTTGGACGAACGGACGGGGTCACGATAGATGCCGCGCGCCGCGATCTTCGGCCCCCATCGTCGCTCCACGGTGTCGTCGATGCCGATGATCACCTCGCCGTCCGGCGACAGCACGGCGACGAGGTGCCCGAGCAGCCTGCGCGCCACGTCGCGCGCATCCCACCGCGCCCGGCTCAGGACGTCGTGGTATCGACCGAAGCCGGGTTTTCCGGCCAGTCCCATCACGCGCAGGGCTTGCGTCACGGTTCGTCCGCCGGGCGACAACACCGCACCGGCCACCAGCACGAGGACTCGGGTCCAGACTGGTGCAGTGAAGCACGGGCGCAGTACGGTCAGCCATGTCGACAAGATCGCTGGCACAGCGGAAAGGTCGGAAGGGGGGCGTTGGCGATGGGGTCTCATCCCGGCCGTAGAATCGCATCGCCGTTGTTCAGCAAGCCCTGCATCCAGCCCATCAGAGCGCAAACGGTCCGTGACGGGACCAGTCCCTCGGAATATCCTGCGCCGCCATGGACGACGACGTCATCATGCGCATCGCGCAGTTTCGAAGCCCGCGTGGTTCTCTCGTGGCCGAGCGGCGCAACCGGGGCTACACGCTCTACGATGCGCGGTCGGGCACACCCGTCGCCCGCCTGCGACCGGCAAAACCCGACGGCCACTTCGAAGTTCTATACTGGTCCCTGTGGAAGGAGCGCTGGTCCTCGACCGGCCCCTTCGGCAGCACTATCCTCGCCCTCGACGACGCCCTCACCTGCATCGCAGCCGAGGACATCTTCTGGGTCAGCACCTGATGCGCCTCCAAAAATGCGGAAAGTCGAGTTCAGGATACGTCAACCTGTGGTCCGGCGGATCACTCCGCCGGCGGCGTGTCGTCGTCCTCGTCGGTCTCGGGCCCGCCCGTCTCCAGGATGCGGTCGGCGATGAGGCCCGAGTTCTCGCGGATGGCGGCCTCGACCTTGCGGGCGACGTCCGGGTTGGTCTTGAAGAAGGTTTTGGCGTTCTCGCGGCCCTGGCCGAGCCGCTGGCTGTCGTAGGAGAACCAGGCGCCGGACTTCTCGACGATGCCGGCCTTGACGCCGAGGTCGATCAGCTCGCCGACCTTGGAGATGCCTTCGCCGTACATGATGTCGAACTCGACCTGCTTGAAGGGCGGGGCGACCTTGTTCTTCACCACCTTCACGCGCGTCGAGTTGCCGGTCACCTCGTCGCGGTCCTTGATCGAGCCGGTGCGGCGGATGTCGAGGCGGACGGAGGCGTAGAACTTCAGCGCGTTGCCGCCCGTGGTGGTCTCGGGCGAGCCGTACATCACGCCGATCTTCATGCGGATCTGGTTGATGAAGATCACCATGGTGTTCGACCGCGAGATCGAGGCGGTGAGCTTGCGCAGCGCCTGGCTCATCAGGCGGGCCTGGAGGCCGGGCTGCACGTCGCCCATCTCGCCCTCGATCTCGGCGCGCGGCGTCAGCGCCGCCACCGAGTCGACCACCAGCACGTCGATCGCGCCCGAGCGCACCAGCGTGTCGGTGATCTCCAGCGCCTGCTCGCCCGTGTCGGGCTGCGAGATCAGGAGGTCGTCGAGGTTCACGCCGAGCTTGCGGGCGTAGACGGGGTCGAGCGCGTGCTCGGCGTCCACGAAGGCGCAGACGCCGCCGTTGCGCTGGGCTTCCGCGATGCAGTGCAGCGTCAGCGTGGTCTTGCCGGACGATTCCGGCCCGTAGATCTCGATCACGCGGCCGCGCGGCAGGCCGCCGACGCCGAGCGCGATGTCGAGGCCCAGCGAGCCGGTCGAGATCGTCTCGATCTCGACGGCCTTCTGGTTCTTGCCGAGCCGCATGATGGAGCCCTTGCCGAAGGCCCGCTCGATCTGCGACAGCGCTGCATCGAGCGCCTTGGTCTTGTCCACGGAGGATCCTTCAACGAGGCGGAGGTTGCTCTGGCTCACGGCGTGCTGTCCTTCTGACACGGGCGATCCCGCCCCGCAACTGAGGTGAATGTACTCGTTTTGTTCTCGCCCGCAAGGGCCGGGACGGGACGCGGCGAAAAGATTCCGGCGGGCCGAAGTCCCCGCGCGGCCGGGCCTTGATGCACCCGGTCGTTGCGGTCATCCCGACCTGTGGAACGAACCCCGCGACTGCTTCGCCTACGGGCGGGCGCGGTGACGGGTCGAGCCGAACCGCGGACGCGCGTTCAAGCCGGGCCGATCTCCTCGACATGACGGAGCGTCACGGTGCGATCGGCTTCGATGGTGAAGACGACGTAGAGGGAGGGCACGCCGTCCAGAGGCGCGGTTCGAGCGTAGCGAAAACTGAACAGGTCGCTCTCGAACCTGTCGAAGCCGAAGGGGTTGCGGCGCAGACCGTCGATGACGGCGTCCAGCGCTGGATCGATGATGCGATAGCCGCCCAATCCGGCGACGCAGGCTTCGAACTCCGGGCTGTAGACGATCGTCCGATCCATCTCAGAGCGACGTCCAGCCTTTCGCGGCCGCCATGGCCCCGAAGCGCAGTCGCTCGTCGGCCGTCATCTTGCCGTCGGACAGAAACACGGCCTCGTAAGGGATCGGGTCGAGGAACTTCCGGCTCCTCCAGGCGACGCCGTGGGACAGGTCGCTCGCCTGAGTGGCCGACATGGACCAGTAGAAGCGGATCGCCTCTTCCACGTAGTCGATGTCGTCCGGGCTGAACGCCCTCAGGCTGGGCGCGACATTGGCGACCGGCCGGAGTTCGACGTAGCCGTCGGCCATCTCCCGGCGCGAGAAGGCGATCGAGCCCTCCGCTTCGAGCTCGGCCAGGACCAGCGGCATCTCGAGCGGCGCCGGGCCCGCGGCGAGCTTCTGATAGGTGCGGCCGGTCACGGGCAGGCGGCGCTCGGCATAGGCCCGGAAGTCGGCCCGCCAGAGGATCTTGTTGAGCTTCACCTTGCCGAACCGGTCGGCGGCGCTGCAGCGCTGGCAGACGAAGAGCACCAGCTCGCGCAACCTGGCCTGGCCACCCGGAAGCTCGATGCGAAACGAAAGGGGCCCGCGCTCGCTCATGGTGCCAGCATAGCGTGTCGGGGCGGACCACGCCAAACTTTCGATCGCGCTGCATCGGTGAGGGACATGAAAAAGGCCGCCCGGAGGCGGCCTTCCCTGTCGCTCGCGCGGGACCCGAGGATCAGCGCGAATAGAACTCGATGACGAGGTTCGGCTCCATCTGGACCGGGTAGGGCACCTCGGTCAGGCCCGGCACGCGGGTCATGACGGCGGTCTTCTTGGCGGCGTCGTGCTCGAAGTAGTCCGGCACGTCGCGCTCGCCGAGCTGGCCGGCCTCGATCACCACCGCGAGCTCGCGCGAGGAGTCCTTGACCTCGATCTTGTCGCCGACCTTCACGAGGTAGGAGGCGATGTTGACGCGCTTGCCGTTGACGCGGATGTGGCCGTGGTTGACGAACTGGCGGGCCGCGAAGATCGTCGCGACGAACTTGCAGCGGTACACCACCATGTCGAGGCGGCGCTCGAGCAGGCCGACGAGGTTCTGCGAGCTGTCGCCCTTCAGGCGGATCGCCTCCGCGTAATACTTGCGGAACTGCTTCTCGGAGATGTTGCCGTAGTAGCCCTTGAGCTTCTGCTTGGCCTTGAGCTGGGTGCCGAAGTCGGTCGGCTTGCCCTTGCGGCGCTGGCCGTGCTGGCCGGGGCCGTATTCGCGGCGGTTCACCGGGCTCTTCGGGCGGCCCCAGATGTTCTGGCCGAGGCGGCGGTCGATCTTGTACTTGGACTGTAAGCGCTTGGTCATCGCGTCCTCTCTGTTCACAAGGTGAGGAACGCGCCCTCCTCCGCCGGACCGCGAGGTCCGGCCGACAGGCAGCTCACCGATGGAATGGGAACGGCCGCGGGTGCGTCGCCGGGGCCCTTGCGGCCCCGAGCATGTTCACCCCCGCGCGGCCCGGACGGCCCCGCGGGGGTGAGGGTGGCTGGTTAATCGCGGGGCGGGAGCCTGTCAACCTTCGGGGTCGAGGACGCCGCCCGGTGCTGCGCCTTACTGGCCGAACAGCTTGAGGATGAGCTGGCTGTTCTGGTTGGCGATGGACAGGGCCTGGATGCCGAGCTGCTGCTGGGTCTGCAGGGCCTGCAGGCGCGTCGAGGCGACGTTCATGTCGGCGTCCACCAGCGAGCCGACGCCCGACGTCACGGCGTCCGACAGCGACTGCACGTAGCTCTGCTGGTTGGTGATGACCGAGGACGCGGTGCCGAGCTGGGTGCCGGCGCCCGTGACCTGGGTGATCAGGGCGTCCACCGCGGTCTGCAGCGTCTTGAGGTCGGTCGCGCTGGCGCTGGTGATGTCCACCGCGAGCAGGCTGCCCGCCGCGTAGGTGCCCGCGCTGCCGGCCGTGCCGGCGGTGCCGTTGGCGCCCGTGCCGAGGCCGCTGATCGCCAGCGCCAGGATGCCGCCCGAGCCGGCCACCTGCGTGCCGGCCGTGCCCACCGTGTTGACCTGCAGGGTCTGCACGGAGGTCGTGCCCGAGGAGCTGCGGGTGAAGGAGGCCACGAAGGAGGCGCCGCTGGCCTGCGACCCGTCGAGCAGGTTGACGCCGTTGAAGGAGGCCGAGGACAGGATCGAGATCAGGCTCTTCTGCTGGGCCGAGATGTCGGTCTGCACGCTGGCCTGGGAGGTGCCCGGCTGCTGCGCGGTGACGAGGTCGGCCTTGATCTTGTTCAGCAGCGTCAGCGTCGAGGTGACGGCCGCCGTGGAGGTGCTGACCACGGAGGCGCCAAGGTTCAGCGCGTCCGACACCGCCGAGAGCGCGCCGGTGTCGGACTTCAGCGTGGAGGAGATCGACCAGTAGGCCGCGTTGTCGGACGCCGTCGCGACCTTGAGGCCGGAGGAGATCTGCGACTGCGTGGTGTTGAGCGCCTTCTGCGTCGCAGACAGGTTCTGCAGCGCCGTCATGGCGGAGGCGTTGGTGAGGATGCTTGAACTCATGGCGGCGAACTCGCGGGGTTTGGGCTCGATCTCAGACGGGTCCCGGCACGCCGTCCCTGGGCGCATCGATCAGGCGCGCCCGCGCAGGGAACTCCGGTCCGACTTGCGGCCACCCTGGCGCGCTAACCTTACCGCGGCCTGAATGGTGAACGGGCCCCTCCGCCGCGGCGGGCGCGTGAACCAAGACGTAGTTAACGGAACGTTCCGTAGGCGCCCTTCCGCAGCGCGGGCCGGCGGGCTAACCCCCGTTGACGCGACACCTCCGGAGCCCGCATGAGCCGAAACCCCGCCGACCGAGACGCCGACCGCCTGGACGGCCTCGAGATGCGCTTCGCCGAGCAGGAGCGGCGGCTGCCGGCGGAGCCGGACGCCCCGCCGCCCCACTATTGAAGGCGGTCCCCCGACAGCGCCTCGTCCATCCGGTCCGCCAGGAGAACGGCGTGCCCGGCCCCGAAGACCAGCGGCGGGCGGATCTTGATCACGTCGGCCGCGGCTCCGCAGAGCCCGACCAGCACGCCCCGCCGCCGCAGCCCCTCGACCAGCCGCGCCGCCGCGGCGGGCCCGGCCGCCACCTCGACCCCGAGGTAGAGCCCCGCGCCGCGCACGGCGCCGAGGCACCCGTGACGCGCCGCGAGGGCGAGCAGCCGCGCGCGCAGCAGCGCGCCGGACGCGGCGGCCCGCGCTATCAGCCCCTCGTCGCGGATCACGTCGAGCACGGCGAGCCCCACGGCGGCCGACACGGGGCTGCCGCCGAAGGTGTTGAAGTAGCGCGAGCGCGCGCCGAACTCCGCGAGATGCTCGGGCCGCGCCATCACGGCCGCGACCGGGTGGCCGGCGCCGAGCGGCTTGCCGGCGGTGACGAGATCCGGCACGATCCCGTGGCGCGCGAAGCCCCACATGTGCGTGCCGGTGCGGCCGAGCCCGGCCTGCACCTCGTCGGCGATCACCAGCGCGCCCGCGCGCCGCGCCGACGCGCAGGCCCCCGCCACGAGGCCGGGCGGGTCCGGGAACACGCCGTCGCTGGTGAACAGCGTGTCGAACAGCAGCGCCGCCGGGCGCACCCCCGCCGCGGCGAGCGCGTCGAAGGCGCCCGCGACGTCGCGGGCGAAGGTTTCGGGGTCGCGCGGCGCCGGCACGGTGCGGACGTGGGGGCCGAGCGCCACGCCGGCGCCGAGCGAGGGCGACATCTCGGCGAGCGCCGCCGTGACGCCGTGGTAGGCGTTGGCGGTGACGACCACGCCGGTGCCGCCCGTGACGCAGCGCGCGATGCGCAGCGCCAGGTCGTTGGCCTCGCTGCCCGTGCAGGTGAACATGGCCTGCGAGATCGGCGGCGGGCAGGTCGCCAGCAGCCGCTCCGCGTAGTCGAGCACGGCGTCGTGCAGGTAGCGGGTGTGGGTGTTGAGCGCCGCGGCCTGCCGGGCGAGCGCCTCGACGACGCGCGGATGGCAGTGCCCGACGGAGGGCACGTTGTTGTAGGCGTCGAGCACGCGGCGCCCGTCCGCCTCGATCAGCCACACGCCCTCGCCCCGCACGGGGCGCAGCGGCTCGGCGTAGAGCAGCCTGTAGGCGGGGCCGAGCAGCCGGCGGCGGCGGTCGAGCGCGGATTCGCTCATGGCGAGGCTCCCGGGGCGCGCAGGCGCGCCACCACGCGGTCGCGGCCGCGGCGGGGCGGCAGCGCCATCGCGCGGTCGAGGGCGAGGTAGGCCCCGGCGGCGTGGCGCGTCGCGTGGCCGCCCTCCTCCCGGGCGGCGCGCCACTCGTACATCAGCACCCGGAGGGCGAGGCGCGCGAGGGCGAGGTCGAACAGGATCTCGGCCTCGGCGGCGGCGAGCGGCTCCGCCCGCGCCCAGCCCGCGGCGAAATCGGCGACGGCCTCGGCGGGGTCCGCGTCGCCGAGGCCGTAGGTGCAGGCCACGGCCAGCTCCGCGACCCGCGGCCCGTGCAGCAGGTCGCCGAAGTCGATCACGCCCGCGACCGCCCCGGCGTCGACGAGGACGTTGGCGCCGTTGAGGTCGTTGTGGATCGGGCCCGCTGGCAGGGCCGCGGCGGCGGGCCGGACCTCGGCGGCGAAGCGCTCCAGGAAGGCCGCCAGCCAGTCGCCGCGGCGCCGGTCCGCCATCGCGGCGGCGACCGGCGCCATGCGGTCGAGCCGCATCAGGTCCCAGGGCAGGCTGCGGCGCAGCGCGGGATGGCCGAAGCCGCCCAGCGCCGCGCTCAGGGCCGCGGCGGCCCCGCCCACGGCGGCCCTGAGCGCCGCCGCGGGCGGAGCGGCGTCCCACGCCCGACCCTCCACGAACGTGGTCAGCATCGCCTCGGCGCCCCCGACCGCGAAGGTTTCGGCGCCGTCCCGCGCGGGGATCAGGCGCGGCACGGCGAAGGGCAGCCGCCGTCCTCCGAGGTGGAGCAGCACGGCGCGCGCGAGGGACCGCGCTTCGGGCGGCTCGGCGGCGTTGAACAGCTTGAGGACGGCGCGGGACCCGTCGGGCCGGCGGACCAGCATGTTGCGGTCGCGCTCGCCCGGCAGCGCGCTCACGCGCGCCTCGATCGCGTGGTGAACGCGCAAGGCGTCGACGAGGAGGGCCTCGTCGACGGCCGGCGGCGGCGTGGTGAGCAGGTCCATGCCGGCGGGGGATGGAGGCACGGCGGGGCTCCCTCGAGACAGGCTCGCAGGAGCATCGGCCGGGGGGCCGGGGTCAAGGGGCGGTGATCGCGACATTGCGAGGGTGAGATCGTCAGGCCTCGGCAGCGCAGCTGCGTGCGAAATCGAGCGTACTCTCGAAATGCTGAATCAGGTCATCGTAGGTCTGAAACAGGATTCTGCAGCTCGCGATCGACGTCTTGCCGTGTCGCCACATCAGTCTCGACCTTTCATGCCCGACGAGGGACGCGTCGCGCCCGCACACGAGCACGTAGGTCTCGCTCGACTGCTCCACCCCGAGGGCGGATTGGAAAATCCGGGACTGCTGTGACTCGTTCTTGGCCCATGACCAGTCCGCGATCTGACTGAAGCCATGCTGGATCTGCTGACCCCAATGCCGCATCTGATTGGTGCCGCCCGGTCCGAAGATGCTGTTCTCTTCGGCTCCCTCGAATTCGATCAGGACGAAATGCTGTCCATGTCCGGCGATGAAATCCGCGCGAAACACGCCGGCGATCTCGAATTCGAATTTCTGCACCGTCGGATACCGACGGCCGTCATACATGCCCATCAACGGACCGAGAGCGGGGAAGCTCCTCAGCTTCGCCACGACCTCACGCTCCCCGCAGTATGGGGTGGCACTCAGCCATTCGCGCAATGCAGACAGTTCCGCCTCCGCCGCGGCCAGCGAGAAGCGAGGTGAGCCAGCCAGAACCGACACAGCATCAAACCAACTTCTGATCGTCGGTGAACAACGACAGGATCAGGAAGCCCCCGTGCTCGAGCCTCTTCGCCACGACCCTGTAACCCTTGATCCGGAAGATGAGATGCCCGGATGTCGCATCGACCTTGTAATCGGCCACCTCTGCCGTGCTCAGTTCGTGGACGATGTCTGGATCGACGTCACGCGCCGCCATGCGGAACCTGGCGTGTTCAGACAAAAAGAGATGAACGGGACCCTCGCTGAGGATCGGGTTCGGAGCCATGCCCACGGCGTCGTCTCCATGCCAGCCGGTGTTGGGACTATAGGCTGGTATCACGCGCGGACCAAACCGCGGCGTCCTCCATGTGATCGAGCGCCGCACAGCCTTCGCCCGCGCGGCGCGCAGGCCAGGGCTGCATCGGCGGGTCCGGGAAAGCCCCGCTTCCGCCCACAATCCCGCCCAGGCTCGCGCCAGATCGACGTTTGCCGAGGACACAGCGATGACGCGTACCCTGCTCCCCGTGGCCCTGGCGGCCGCGCTGCTCGCCGCCGCGGCGGCTCCCGCCCTCGCGGTGTCGATCAAGCACACCAGCCGCGTCGACGGCGATCCCGAGGCCGCCGCGGCTCCCCGCTCCGCGAGCCGCGCGACGCCGCCGGCCGACACCAGCGGGCCGCACTATTTCGACAAGCTCCACGAGAACGGCACCCGCGGCTGACGCCACGCGCCGGACACGATCCGGCCCTATGCGGGAGGCCCGATCGCGTTCTATGACGGGTCGCGGCGCGGCGCCCTCCCGGCGGCGCGCCATCCGTGCGAGGCTGTGACCGATGGTGGAGTTGTCGCGGAGGTCGGTGCTGGCGGCTTTGGCCGGTGCCGCGATGCCGGCCGTGATCCCGGCCGCCTCCCGGGCGCAGGGCGCGCCGCAGCGCTTCTCCACCGAGGACCTCGTCGACAAGGGGCACCACTTCTTCGGCAGCGTGTCGCGCGGCATCGCGCTGACCATCGAGGAAGCGGCGCGGCGCTTCGGCCAGCCCAACGGCTACATCCTGGGCCAGGAGGCCGGGGGCGCCTTCATCGGCGGCCTGCGCTACGGCGAGGGCCTGATGTACACCCGCAACGCCGGCGACCAGAAGGTCTACTGGGAAGGGCCGTCAATCGGCTTCGACGCCGGCGCCGACGGCGACCGCACCATGATGCTCGTCTACGGGCTGCCCTCCACGCAGGCGATCTTCCAGCGCTTCGGCGGGGTCGACGGCTCGGCCTATTTCATCGGCGGCTTCGGCTTCACGGCGCTGACCAACGACCGCGTCGTGGTGGTGCCGATCCGCTCGGGGGTGGGAGGGCGGCTCGGCATCGCCCTGTCGTACCTGAAGTTCACGCCGCGACCGACCTGGAACCCGTTCTGACACGGCGGCCCTCCCACGCAGCGGGCGGCGCGTGATCCTCGACGTCCTCGTCTTCGCGCTCGGCTTCATGGTGGCCGGGCTCCTGGCGCTGGCGGCCCTGCCGGCCGTGTGGCGGCGCGCCCTGCGCCTGACGGACGAGCGGCTGAGCCGCCTCGTGCCGCTGTCGGCGGAGGAGATCGCGGCCGAGCGCGACCACCTGCGCGCCGCCCACGCGGTGGAGCAGCGGCGCCTGGAGCAGAGGCTCGAAGGCTCCGAGACCGACCGGGCCGCGCTGCGCGTCGAGGCGGCGCGGCGCGAGGGCCGCGTCGCGATGCTCGACGAGGCCGCCGTCCGCGCCCAGGTGCGGATCGCCGAGCGCGACGCCGAACTCGCCGCGGTCCGCCGCGAGGCGGCCGAGCTGTGGGCCGGCCACGGCGCCGAGGCCCTGGCGCTCGACGCGCTGGCCCGGCTCGCGGACCGGCGGCTGGAGGAGATCGCGGCGCTGGAAGCCGAGCGCGACGCGCTGCGCCACGATGTGGACCGCAACCGCGGCAGCCTGGCGGGGCTGGAAACGCGGCTGATCGGTGCGGAAGCGCGCGGCGGCGACCTCGAACGGGAGCTCGCGCAGGCGCGGCGGGACGCGGCGGCGGCGGCCGAGCGACCGGTTTCGGAGCGCGGCGCGGCGGCGCCGGCCCCGGCGCACGCGGACCAGGCCCACGAGATCGAGGCCTTGAGGGCCGAGCTGGCCTTCATGGCCGAGCAGGCCCTCTCGGCGGAGCGCCGCGCCACGGAGAGCCTCAAGGCCTGCGAGGCGCTGAAGGCGGAGCGCGCCGCCTCGGTCCCCGCGGGTCCGCGCGGCGACGCGGACCTCCGGGCCGCCGTCGCGGCGCTGGCGGACGAACTCATAGGCGCCGTGCGCCCGCCCGCGGGGGCGTGACCGGGCTCCACCGCCGCTTCACGCGCCGAGCGGGATCCCGCCCGATCGCGATCGGACCTACCCGCAGGTCGCGTAATGCTGGCGCAGGACGTCGTAGCCCATCATCTGCGGCCGGCCGGAGGGCAGCCCGCCGTAATGGGCCTTGAGCCACTGCTGGACGAAGGGCGGGTAGACGTCCGTGATGGCCTCCCCGATGTCGGTGATGGCCATGGTCCCCGTCCCCTTGGTGGGCTGGTGGAAGCCGAAGCGGGCGGCGGGCCCGACGCAGATGCGGTCCGGCGGCAGCGCGAGGATCAGCGCGCAGGCCGACACGCAGGCGCCCGTCACGCGCACGTGCGTCCCGGCCCTGTCGTAGTCGATGACCCGCGCCACGTGGGCCCGGATGTTGCCGCCGTTCTGGCCCGCGATCGTGACCTCGGCGGCGGGCGGCGGCAGGTCCATCGGGACGTAACCGCCCCCACCCGGCGGCACGCTCGTCAGCGCCATCACGATCGCGAGTTTGTCGGCCATGCTCATGGTGATCTCGTTCCACCCGGGGACGAGTCAGCTTGAGCTAAATGTTATCGAATGTCATCGTCTCGCTGCGGCGTGCGACGTTCAGGGTCGCCACGGCGGCGCCTCGGCCTCCGCGGCCTCGCGGTTGTGCTGGTCGATCGTGCGCAGCAGCCCGCCCAGCGCCTCCGTCACGCCGATGCCCGCCACGGCGGACAGCTTCAGGGGATCGCGCTTGGCGGCGCGCTTCAGACGCGCCATCTGGGTCTTCAGCGTGTCGGGGTCGACGGCGTCGACCTTGCTGAGCGCCACGATCTCGGGCTTGTCGATCAGCCCCGCCCCGTAGGCTTCGAGCTCGTGGCGGATGGTCTTGTACACCTCGCCGGCGTGGTCGCCGGTGGCGTCGACGAGGTGGAGCAGCACGTTGCAGCGCTCGAGGTGCCCGAGGAAGCGGTCGCCGAGGCCGAGCCCCTCGTGGGCGCCCTCGATCAGGCCGGGGATGTCGGCCAGCACGAACTCGCGGTCGCCGACCCGCACGACGCCGAGGCCGGGCTTCAGCGTGGTGAACGGATAGTCGGCGATCTTGGGCTTGGCGGCCGACACGGTGGCGAGGAAGGTCGACTTGCCGGCGTTGGGCAGCCCGACGAGCCCCGCCTCGGCGATCAGCTTCAGCCGCAGCCAGACGGTGCGCTCGATGCCCTCCTGGCCGGGGTTGGCGCGGTAGGGCGCGCGGTTGGTCGAGGTGGTGAAGTAGGTGTTGCCGAAGCCGCCGTTGCCGCCCCGCGCCAGCACGATCTTCTGGCCCTCCTCGGTGAGGTCGGCCAGCAGGGTCTCGCCGTCCTCCTCAAAGATCTGCGTCCCGGCCGGCACCTTCAGCACGGCGTCGGCGCCCTTGCCGCCGTGCCGGTTCTGGCCCATGCCGTGCATGCCGGTCTTGCCCTTGAAGTGCTGCTGATAGCGGTAGTCGATCAGCGTGTTGAGCCCCTGCACGCATTCGACCACGACGTCGCCGCCCTTGCCGCCGTCGCCGCCGTCGGGGCCGCCGAACTCGATGAACTTCTCGCGGCGGAACGAGACGCAGCCCGCGCCCCCGTCGCCCGAGCGGATGTAGACCTTGGCTTCGTCGAGGAACTTCATGGGGCGGAGATAGGGGTTCGCGGCGCCGCGGTCGAGGGCCGAGGCGACGTCAAGGCTCCGGGGCTCGAAACCGATCCGCCGATCGCCGCAGCCGGCGAGGCACGGAGGGCACCGGATCGGGACGCCGCCGCGTCGATCCACGGCCGTGCCGCGGAGAGTCTTCACGACCGGGCACGGACGGGACGATCGCGTTTCCCGCACGGCGCCCGGCGGCTATTCTCATCCATCGAGCACTCACCATCATTTGTTACAGTGCATTTTTCTCGATCTTGTGTAAAATTCGATCAAAAATCGATGCGATGTTTGATCGTCGGCGTCGCATGATCTTCATCCGAGCAGGAGGTTCGGATGAAGATCACGGCCAGGCAAGCATATGTTCTCGACAATCTGCACAGGATCACCATGCGTCCGGTCGGGGGCAGGCCGGCGCCCTTCCTCGACGGCGAGCCTTGCCGGCTCCAGATCAATTCGCTGGCGGCGAAGAGGCTGATCGCGTTCGACGGGCTCGGGCAGCCGGTGAAGATCGGCGATCACGACGGCATCTTCGTCACGCGGCGCGAGCGGGCGCGGCCGCGGGCGTCGCCCGGCGCCGGACCGGCCGAACAGGACAGGTCCTCCGGATCGTGCTGAGGTGGGCGGTCGATGCGGCTCCGGCGTGCCGGCCGCCAGTCAGGCCGTCTTGGCCTTGCCGACCTCCACGGAATGCACCCCCGGCGCGTCCTTCAGCGTCTCGGCGCCGGCGTCGATGTCGCGGCGCGACACGCGGGTCAGGGCCACGGTGGTGTGTTCCAGGTCGTTCGCCGTCGGCACCACGGTGACGCGCTTGATCTGGCCGCCGCGCAGACCGAGGATGCGCTTCAGCTCGTCGAGCGTGACGGCGTCGCGCTCGTGGTCGATCTCCAGGATGCAGCTCTGTACCCGGGCGCGGTAGGCCTCCTCCAGCGGCTTCACCCCGACCAGGATCGCCAGGATGATGGCGGTGGACAGGCCGGCCGCGAAGAAGAGGCCGCCGCCGGCGGCGAGGCCCACCGCCGCCACGGCCCAGACGCTGGCCGCGGTGGTGAGGCCGCGCACCACCTGCCCGCGCGCGATGATGGAGCCCGCGCCGAGGAAGCCGATGCCCGACACGACCTGGGCGGCGATGCGGGAGGGGTCGAGCGTGACGTGCTCCATGCGGATCGCGTGCTCGAATCCGTAGGCCGACACGATCATCAGGAGGCAGGCGCCGACGCTGACCAGCATGTGGGTGCGGATGCCGGCCGCCCACATCAGCCGCTCGCGCTCGAAGCCGATGAGGCTGCCGAACAGCGCCGCCACGGCGAGGCGCAGCGCGATGTCGAAATCGGAGATCATGGGGTCAGACTAGCGTCACCGCCGCCCCGCCGCCAGCAGCGCCCGCTCGACGGCTTCGACCGGCTCTCCGTCTACGGCCCGGTCGGCGACCGGATCGAGCCGATGCGGGCACGGTCCTGGCGAGGCGTCATGCCCCTCGCCGCGCCGGAAGCACACGGTCGAGCGATGGACGCCGCCCGTCCCCGCTGCCATCCTGGGCGCGTCCCACCCGAGACCGCGCCATGACGCCCGACGACGACCGCGACCTCGTCCTCAACCGCTTCGTCAACGCGCCGCCGGCGGCGCTCTACCGCTGCTGGACCGAGCCGGACCTCCTCAAGCGCTGGTTCGCCCCCGAGCCCTGGACGGTGCCGGTGGCGGAGCTCGACCTGCGCGTCGGGGGCGCGAGCCTCGTCGTGATGCGCGGCCCCGACGGCACCGACTACCCGAACCGCGGCGTCTACCTGGAGCTCGTGCCGGACGAGCGCATCGTCTTCACCGACGCCTACGTCGACGCCTGGACGCCCTCCCCCAAGCCCTTCATGACCGTCGCGCTCGCCTTCACGCCCCACGAGGCGGGGTGGACCCACTACACGATCCGGGCCCGCCACTGGACCGCGGCCGACCGCGAGGCCCACGAGGCGATGGGCTTCCACCAGGGCTGGGGACGCTGCGCCGACCAGTTGGCGCGCCTCGCCGAAGGGCTGTAGGCGCGCCGGGGACGCTCAGGCGGCGCGGCGCAGCCCGACCGCCTCGGCGTGGCCCACCTCCTCGGCGACCAGCTCGGCGGTGGCGGCCGACAGCGTCCAGCCGAGGTGGCCGTGGCCGGTGTTGTAGAACACGCCGGGGCGCTTGCCGCGGCCGACGCGCGGCAGCATGTCGGGCATCATCGGGCGGAGGCCCGCCCAGGGCACGACCTTGGAGGTGTCGACGGCGGGGAAGAGCTGCCGCGTCCAGTCCACCAGCGGCTTCACGCGGTCGGCGCGGATGTCGCGGTTCTCGCCGTTGAACTCGGCCGTGCCGGCGACGCGGAAACGGTCCTGCCCGAGGCGGCTCGACACGATCTTGGTCTCGTCGTCGAGCAGGCTCACCCAGGGCGCCGCGCGGCGGCTCTCGCCCTGGAGGTCGACGGTGATCGAGTAGCCCTTCACGGGGTAGATGTTGACGCGGTCGCCGAGGCCGTGGGCGAGCGCGCGGCTGGCGAGCCCGGCGCAGATCACCACGCCGTCGACCGTCATCGACTCCGGGGCGCCCGGTGCGGCGCCGTGCTGGTGGGCGGGCGACCAGCGCACCGCGTAGCCCTCGGCCTGCGGCTCCACGGCCGACACGTCGGCGTCGTAGACGAACGTCGCCCCGCGCCGCAGGCAGGCCTGCGCCAGGCCGCGGGTGAAGCGGTGGATGTCGCCGGTGCAGTCCGACTCCGTGAAGAAGCCGCCGAAATAGTCTCCGTGCAGCGCGGGCTCGATCGCCTTCATCTCGGAGGGCGTGACCGGGCGCCGGTCGAGCCCGCCCCGGCGCAGCAGCCCGTTGACGTGGGCGGCGTGGTCGTAGCCCGCCCGGTTGCGGTAGACGTGCAGGATGCCGCGCTTCTCGAGGTCGAAGTCGATGCTTTCGCGGGCCGCGACGGCGAAGAGGCGCTCGCGCGCCGCGATGGCGAGCTTGGTGGTCGCGACCGTGTTGGCCTCGTAGCGCGGGATGTTGGCGACGAACTCGGCCAGCCAGGAATACTTGTGCCAGGAGGGCCGCGGGTTCAGCAGCAGCGGCGCGTCGCCCTTCGCGAGCCACTTCAGGCCCTTGAGCACCGTGCCCCAGGAGTTCCACACTTCCGCGTTGCTGGCCGACAGCTGGCCGCCGTTGGCGAAGGAGGTTTCCATCGCGGCGTAGCGCTGGCGGTCGAACACCGTGACGCTGAAGCCGCGGTCGAGCAGCGAATAGGCGGTGGTGATGCCGGTGATGCCGGCGCCGATGACGGCGATGTGGTTCATGGGGGATGCACCTAGTGACAGCGGGACGGCGCAGAACCCGGGCCGCGCGCCGCGGCCGTCCGGTCCTGGCCCCTCTCTGTCACGGGTGCCTGAGAGATTGGCCGATCGCGGGTTGATCCCGCGCGGCGTCCCCTTCGGCGGGCGCGATGGGCGAAAACCCCGCGCCTCTCTCCAGAGTGCTCTCGCGCCGTGGTCCTTTTGCCTGAGAGTTTCCGGGGCGGTTGCTCCGTCGGCGCCCCGGATCGGGTCCGGGGTCTCTCCCGCAGCGCTTGGCGAGCCAGGGGAAGATGACAGGTCGGAGGGCGCGCCGCAACCCCGTGGTCCGACGATTGGTCAGGTCCGGGACAGCCTCAGGCGCATGTCCCCAGCTTCCGCAGCCACAGGCTCACCTCCGGCGCGCTGGGCGCGAGCGGCAGCGTCTCCACGACCGTCCCGGCCAGCAGCGCCGTGCGGGTCGCGACGTAGCGGCTGGCGAAGACCACCTCCCATCCGCCCCCGCCGAGCAGCGCCCCCACGGCCGTCTGTTCGGTGTAGCGGCGGCCCGCCCAGGCGCGCGGGTAGCCGTCGGGCAGGAACACGTCGTGGACGTGCACCAGCGCGCCGGCGGGCAGGCGCGGCAGCACGTCGAGCAGCAGCCGGTCGACCTCGCCGCCCTCCTCCACCACGTGGCTGGAATCGATGAACACGACGTCGTTCGCCGCGAAGGCCGCCGCGGCTTCCGCGTCCTCCGGCCCGAAGGGCCGCGCCGCGTGGCGCAGCGGCAGCCCGGCGAGCGGCGCGCGGGGCCGGGGATCGACGCAGGCGAAATCGGTCGCGAGGCCGCCGTCGGCGATCGCCTGGGCCATGAAGCGGGACGAGTGCCCGCAGCCGACCTCCAGGATGCGCGCCGGCCGCGCCTCGCGGACGATCGTGTAGGCCGCGACGGCGTCGAGCCGCGGGAACCATTCCTGCTCGAACCGGGCCGGCCGCTCGCCCGCGAGGCCGGGGCCGCCGCGGAGGATGCGGGCGAAGTCGGCGGCATGGCGCTCCGCCGCCCGGAGCACGGCGCGGAAGGAGGGCTCGGCCGCGGCGAAGAGCGGCATCAGGGCCGGGTAGGCCGGCCGAACGTCGGGCGGAAGGATCATGGAAGACGGGGCTGCGGAAATGCGGGCATTTCCGCAGCCCTTAACACGGGACGGCGCGACCGAGTCCCGTCGTCCACACCGGACATGACAGTATTGCGCGGGCCGAGACTTTCATTCGATGCAGTCGACCATCCGAGATTGCACCGGATCACCCCTGGGTGATGAACTTCATGCGGTGGGCCTTGTGCAGGTCGATGATGGCGGCGGCCGTCTCCTCGATCGAGCGGCGCGTCACGTCGATGGTCGGCCAGCCGTGCTGGGCGAAGAGCCGCCGCGAGGAGGCGATCTCCTCCGACACCGACATGCGGTCGACGTAGGGCGTCTCCTTGTCGGCGGCGTTGAGCGACAGGAGCCTGTTCTGGCGGATCTGCACGATGCGCTCTGGCGAGGCGAGCAGCCCCACCACCAGCGGGTTCCTCAGCCTCTCCAGGCCCGGCGGCAGCGGCACGCCCGGCACCAGCGGAATGTTGGCGGTGCGGACGCCGCGGTTGGCGAGGTAGATGCTCGTCGGCGTCTTCGAGGTGCGGCTGACGCCGATCAGCAGCACGTCGGCCTCCTCGTAGCCCTCCGCGGTCTGCCCGTCGTCGTGCATCATCGTGTAGTTCAGCGCGTCGATGCGCTTGAAATAGTCGGCGTTGAGCATGTGCTGGGCGCCTGGCTTGGGCGTCGAGGCCGTGCCGAGGTAGGAGCCGAACAGCGACAGGATCGGCTGCAGCACCGACAGGCAGGGCGAGCCGGACTCGCGGCAGGCCTCCTCCAGGCGCAGGCTCAGCTCCTGGTCGACCAGCGTGAACAGCACGATGCCGGGCGCCGCCTCGATCTCCGCGATGGCGCGGTCGAGCTGCGCCCGCGAGCGCACCAGCGGGTAAACGTGCTCGATCGACGACACGTCCTGGTACTGGGCCGCCACCGCGCGGCTGGCCGCGATCAGCGTCTCGCCCGTCGAGTCCGAGATCAGGTGCAGGTGGAAATAGTGCCGTCCCATGGGGGCGTCCGATCGGTGCCGCGTTCGGCACCGCTTTAGCACGGTTTCCGGAGGGCGGCGCCCTTCGGGGCGGAGCCGCGCGACGGTCGACCCTGAAACCTGCGCGGCCGGAGTTTTCCCGTGCCGGGACTCCGCGCAAGCCGCCGAAGAGTCACGCTGAATCCGGGGTCCAGGCCGGTTTTCCCGCCCACCCGCGGCCGCCTGTGGACGGATTCCGCGAAAATCGCCCCCGCCCCGGACCCCTGTGGGAAAGCCCGGTTTCGGCCCCCAGCCGTGGGCCGGTGGAGCCATCGCGGGGCCGTGCCTGTCGACAGGGGGGATTGTGGGGACAAGTCGGCCGGCGGTCCCGACCGGGCGGGGTTCAAGCCGCTGCGGAGTCTGCGGAATCCGGAGCTGTCCCGGGGGCGGCCCGGGAAGGGCTTGACTCCGCCGAGTCCGGGCGCGGCGGTGGGACATGTTGTGTCCACCCTTGGATGACGCTAATCCGGCCCCCCAGCAGACTCAGCAAATCCAAGATTCTAAAAGGATTCTTTTTTGGAAGATCCGATCCGCCGATCCGCCGGAGGCGACCCGGGCGAAGCCTCGCTCTTCCTGCGCGTCCTCGACGGCGAGGTGGCGCCGAAGCCCCCCGTCTGGCTGATGCGCCAGGCCGGCCGCTACCTGCCGGAATACCGCGAGGTCCGCGCCACGGCGCCGACCTTCCTCGACCTCTGCTACGACCCGAAGCGCGCCGCCGAGGTGACGCTGCAGCCGATCCGCCGCTTCGGCTTCGACGCCGCGATCCTGTTCTCCGACATCCTCGTAGTGCCGGACGCGCTCGGGCTGCCGACCGCCTTCGAGAGCGGCCACGGCCCCAAGCTGAAGCCGGTCACCACGGCCGAGGGGTTCTCGGAGCTGCACGAGGCGGTCGACATGGGCCGGCTGGCGCCGGTGCTGGAGACCGTGGAGCGCGTGCGCGGTGCGCTCGGGCCCGAGACGGCGCTGATCGGCTTCTGCGGCGCGCCCTTCACGGTGGCGAGCTACATGGTGGCCGGCTCCGGCACGCCGGACCAGGGGCCGGCGCGCGACCTCGCCTACCGGGACCCGGAGCTGTTCGGGCGGATCATCGACCGGGTGACCGAGGCCTCGGTCACCTACCTGTCGGCCCAGCTCGATGCCGGCGCCGACGCCGTGATGATTTTCGACAGCTGGGCCGGCGTGCTGCCGCGGCTCGAATACGAGCGCTGGTCGCAGGCGCCGATCGAGCGCATCGTCGCCGGCGTGCGGGCACGCCGGCCGGGCGCGCGCATCGTCGGCTTCCCGCGCGTGTCGGGCGGGCAGCTGCTGCGCGCCGCTGAGAGCGGCGTGACCGCGCTCGGGCTCGACATCGTCGTGGACCCGCACTGGGCCGACGCGGCGCTGCCGCGCGCGCTGCCCGTGCAGGGCAACCTCGACCCGAAAGCGCTGATCGCCGGCGGCCGGGCGCTCGACGCGGCGGTGGACGATATCCGCGGCGCCTTCGCGCGCCGCCCGCACGTGTTCAACCTCGGCCACGGCATCACGCCCGACACGCCCATCCCGCACGTCCAGCGGCTGGTGGCGCGGCTGCGGGCCTGACCGGACCGACCACAGGACTCCCCGATGGAAGACTATTACCTCTGGTTCAAGGCGCTGCACGTCGTCACCATCATCGCCTGGATGGTGGGGATGCTCTACCTGCCGCGGCTGATGGTGTACCACGCGACCGTCGGCCCCAACACGCCGCAGTCCGAGACGTTCAAGGTGATGGAGCGGCGCCTGTACCGCGGCATCCTCACCCCCGCCATGCTGGCGGCCTGGGCCACCGGCCTCTGGATCGCCTACCAGGGCGGCTGGTTCCACGCCCACTGGCTGCACGGCAAGATCCTGCTCGTGGTGCTGATGACGGGTGTGCACGGCGTGCTCGGCGCCAACGTCCGCCGCTTCGCGGGCGACGCCAACGCCAAGTCGGCGACCTACTTTCGCGTGGTGAACGAGATCCCGACCGTGCTGCTGATCGGCATCGTGATCCTGGTCGTCGTGAAGCCGTTCTGAGCCTCACTCCAACCTCATCGGCGGGCACCACCCTGCGGCGAGCCCATCGGGCTCGCCGCTTCGCTTTGCGGGGCGTTATCGGGTAGAAGGCGCGGACCGCCGGGGCACGCCGGCCGGTCCCGGCCACAAGGGACAGTCTTGAAACGCTACCTGAACTTCCTTTGGCCGGTGATCGGGCTCGGTGCCGTCGCCTTGTCGCTGTGGCTGCTGTTCCGGGAACTGCATCACGACGATGTCACGCTCGACAAGGTCGGTGCCGCCTTCGCGGCCATCCCGGCGGGCCGGTGGGTGCTGGCGGTGATCTCCACGCTCGTGGCCTACGCGGCGCTGGCCTGGTACGACCGCATCGCGCTGTTCCACCTCGGTTTCAGCCTGTCCTGGCGCTTCATCTCGGCGGTGTCCTTCACCACCTACGCGCTCAGCCACAACATCGGCATGTCGATGTTCTCGGGCGCCATGGTGCGCTACCGCGCCTATTCGACCAAGGGGCTGACGGTGGGCGACGTCGGCGTGCTGGTGGCCTTCTGCTCCTTCACCTTCGCGCTCGGCACGGTGCTGCTCGGGGGCGTCGTGCTCACCTTCGAGCCCGACATCACGGCCCGCCTGTTCCAGTTCGAGCCCTGGCTGGCGCGCCTCGCCGGCCTCGCCATGCTGCTCTTCGTGGCGCTCTACATCGGCGGCGCCGCGCTGCACCTGCGCCCGCTCGTCATCGGCACCTTCAAGCTCGTCTACCCGCGCCTGCCCGTCGCCGCGCGCCAGCTCCTCGCGGGGCCCCTGGAGCTGCTCGGGGCGGCCGGCATCATCTGGTGCGCGCTTCCCGCCGAGCACAACCCGGGCTTCTTCATCGTGCTCGGCGTGTTCCTGGCCTCCTTCTCGGCAGCGCTGCTCAGCCACGCGCCGGGCGGGCTCGGCGTGCTGGAGTTCGTCTTCGTGAAGGCGCTGCCCGACGCGCCGCCGCAGGACGTCGTGGCGGCCCTGCTCGTGTTCCGCCTGCTCTACCTCGTCATCCCGCTGCTGCTCGGCATCGTCTGCGTGGTGCTGTTCGAGCGCGGCCGCCTCGTGCGCCAGCCGGCGCTGGAATGAACGCCCGGCACCCCGGCGCCGGAACGATACGGAAAGCCCACCCATGACCATCCCCGTCGCGCCGCCCGGCTCCGCCGACCTCGATTGGCAGCGCCGCCGGGCGCTCGCGGCCGAGCGCACCGCGCGCATCCTCGCCTGGGCCTTCGGCACGCTGGTCGCCGTGGCGGTGTGCTGGGCCCTGTCCGACATCGTGCTCGTGGTCTTCGCCGCGGCCCTGCTCGGCTGCCTCCTGCGCGGCGGCGCGGAATCCCTGTCGAAGCGCGTCGGCGGGCCCGTGGGCCTGTGGCTCGCCGTCATCGTGCTGCTGCTGCTCGGCTTCCTGGGATTCGAGATCTTCGTGCGCGGGCCGATCATCGCGGGCCAGCTCCGCGACATCTGGGGCGAGCTGCGCGGCCAGGTGACGGACCTGTGGGGGCGCTACGGCCAGGCCGAATGGGTGCAGCCGATCCTCGGCCGCGTGAAGGACTATTTCCAGGACGGCACGCACCAGATCGCCGGCATGGCGGCCGGCGTCGGCACCTCGACGCTCGGAGGCCTCGGCACGCTGCTGGTGATGGTGGTGACGGCAATCTTCTTCGCCATCGACCCCGAGCTCTACGTGTCCGGCATCGCCAAGCTGATGCCCAAGGACTGGCGCCCGCACACCCGCGACACGATGGGCGCCATGGCCCACGTGCTGCGCTGGTGGTTCATCGGCCAGTTCCTCGACATGGTGGCCGTGGGCGTGCTGACCGGCATCGGCCTCTATTTCATCGGCGTGAAGCTCGCCTTTACGCTGGCGCTGATCGCCGCGATCTTCAACTTCGTGCCCTACATCGGCGCGCTGGCCGGCGCCGTGCCGGCGGTGCTGATCGCGCTCGGCCAGGGGCCGCAGACCGCGATCTATACGGCGGTGCTGTTCCTGGTCGTGCAGACGCTGGAAGGCAACCTCATCGCGCCGCTGATCCAGAAGCGCACGGTGGAGCTGGCGCCCGTGCTCACCATCCTGTCGCAGACCGTGCTGGGCTCGCTGTTCGGCCCGCTCGGCCTCGTGCTGGCGACGCCGGTGACGGCGGCCGGCGTCGAGCTCGTGAAGAAGGTGTGGGTCGAGGAGGTGCTCGACGACGAGGCCTGACCTCGACGGACGGACCGGCGCGGGATATCCGAAGCGGGATATCGGCCTATGCCGGAAAGGATATCCCCGTGCCGCTCTACATCCGCGACGACGCCGTGGCCGAGCTCGCCCGCGCCGTGCAGGCCGCGTCCGGCGCCCGCACGGTGACGGACGCGGTGCGGGCCGCCCTGGAGCGCGAGCGGGACCGGCTGAGGAACAGCCTGCCACCCAGCGCCCGGCTCGGCAAGGCCCTGGCGCTGGCCGACGCGATCGCGCCCCAGGGCGCCCCATGATGGTCGACGCCTCCGCGATCGTGTCGATCCTGGCGCGCCGGCCGGGGTCGGATGCGCTGCTGGCGCGGCTCGACGCGTACGGCGGCCCGTTCCTGGCGACGCCGGTAGCGCTGCTCGACGCGGCCGCGGGGCTCGCCCGCGCCAAGGCCGGCGGCCGGACGGTCACCCCCACCCTGCTCGGGCGCGCCCGCGAGGCGGTGGCGGAACTCGCGGCGGCGCTGGCCTTGCGCGAGGTGCCGGTGTCGGCCGACCTCGGGCGCCGCGCCGCCGACCTGCTCGCGGCGGAGGGTGGCGAGCCCGGCCGGGCGCTCAGCGCCGCCGCGGCGCGGGCCTACCGGGTTGAGCTGCTCGCCGCGGGGTGATGCGGGCGGGGCGGGAGCGCGCTATGCTGGTCCTGCCGGAGATCCAGCCATGACGGTCACCCTGTCCCCCGACCAGCTCGCCTGGATCGAGGCCCGCGTCGCCAAGGGCGATTACCCCGACGTGGACGAGGCCGTCCGCGATCTCCTCGCGACCGGCATCGCGGAACACGAGGAAGCGGAGACCGACGACATGGCCTGGGCCAAGCCGCTGGTCGACGAGGCTTTGGCAGAACGCGAACGTGGTGAGTTCACCGTCATCCATGACATCGACGCCTTCCTGAGAGGCATCTTCCGTCCCGAGCGCGGGTGATGGCCCGGATCGACATCGGTCCATCTGCGAAGGCGGATCTCGCCCGGATCGTGGCGGACATGCGCGGTCGAGGCAGAGACCGCGCTGCTGACGAGCTGGAAGCGGAACTCGGCGTCGTCCTACATCGCCTCGCCGCCTTCCCCGAGACCGGTTCGCCCCGGCCGGGTTTGGGCCTCGGAGTCCGCAGCGCGGCCGTCAGACCCTACGTCGTCCTTCACGAGTATGACCGCACGACAGACACGGTCTCGGTCCTCCGCGTGCTCCACGGCCGGCGCCGCCTCTCCCTCGACGCGCCCTGACCGCCGCCCCGACCCATGCGCGCATGCGGGTTGCCGCGCGTCCCCCCGCCGCATAGAAGGGCGGCTCAGTCAAGCGGACAGGGACACCAGGGGACCATGCGCGTCTATTACGATCGGGATGCCGATCTGAACCTCATCAAGGGCAAGAAGGTCGCGGTGGTGGGCTACGGCTCCCAGGGTCACGCGCACGTGCTCAACATGCGCGACTCGGGCGTCAAGGACGTCGTGGTGGCGCTGCGCGAGGGCTCGGCCTCCGCCAAGAAGGCCGAGGGGGAGGGCCTGAAGGTCATGACCCCGGCCGAGGCCGCCAAGTGGGCCGACGTCGTCATGATGCTGACGCCGGACGAGCTGCAGGCCGAGATCTATGCCGCCGACCTCGCCCCCAACATGAAGCAGGGCGCCGCGCTGCTGTTCGCCCACGGCCTCAACGTCCACTTCAACCTGATCCACCCGCGCGCCGACCTCGACGTGCTGATGATCGCCCCGAAGGGCCCCGGCCACACGGTGCGCTCCGAGTATCAGCGCGGCGGCGGCGTCCCCTGCCTCATCGCCATCGCGCAGGACGCCTCCGGCAACGCCCACGACCTCGGCCTCTCCTACGCCTCGGCGATCGGCGGCGGGCGCGCCGGCATCATCGAGACCACCTTCAAGGAGGAATGCGAGACCGACCTGTTCGGCGAGCAGGCCGTGCTGTGCGGCGGCCTCGTCGAGCTGATCCGCGCCGGCTTCGAGACGCTGGTCGAGGCCGGCTACGCCCCCGAGATGGCCTATTTCGAGTGCCTCCACGAGGTGAAGCTGATCGTCGACCTCATCTACGAGGGCGGCATCGCCAACATGAACTACTCGATCTCCAACACGGCCGAATACGGCGAATACGTCACCGGCCCGCGCATCGTCACGCCCGAAACCAAGGCCGAGATGAAGCGCGTGCTCCACGACATCCAGTCGGGCAAGTTCACCCGCGACTGGATGCTGGAGAACAAGGTCGCCCAGACCTCGTTCAAGGCCACCCGCGCCAAGAACAACGCCCACCAGATCGAGCAGGTCGGCGAGAAGCTGCGCGGCATGATGCCCTGGATCGCCAAGAACAAGATGGTCGACAAGGCCCGGAACTAGTCGACTTTCATCCCCCTTCCGCCCAAGCGGGAGGGGGACGCTACTGTGCGTTGGGCGTTGTGCCCATGATCGGCAGCGCCGCCGCGATCGCGGCCTCCACCCGGCGCGCGACCGGCTCGCCATAATGGCCGTCGTCGAACCATTGTGCGTCGTCCGCGGCGCCGGGATCGCCCCGGCGCAGGTCGACGAGGATCGTCCCGGCGTGGCGCGCCGCGAGACGCTCCGTCGCCCTCAGGCAGGCCGCCTCGGCCCGCGCCGGGGTCGAGGCCGGCGGCGGCAGCGCCGAGGCGTGGACGGGCGGGCGCACCAGCGCCACCCGCGCGTCGCCGGGCAGGTGCGCCAGCCGCTCGCCGAGCCGGTCGAGCGCCGGGAAGCGGCGCGCGTCGTCGATCACCTCCCCGGCCGGTCCGGCGGGCTCGGCCCGCGCGGGCGCGGCGAAGCTCGGCGTCCGGCCCGCGGCGTAGTTCCAGTAGCCGTCCCGCCGCGCCGGGGCGGCGAGGCCCAGCAGGAACCCGACGCGCCGGGCCGCCTGCTCCAGCGCCGCGAAGCGCATCAGCCCGCCGAGGTAGGCCGCCGGGCTCGGGTCGTAGAGCCAGAACGGGAACGGGTTCGTCATCGGCAGGGCGGGGTCCTCGGTGCACCAGGCGGGGTCGAGGCCGAGCGCCAGCGCCCGCGTGCCTTCGCCGTGGTGGCGCAGGAAGGCGTCGAGGATCGCCAGCTGCTCGCGCGGCCCCGTGCCCGGCACGGCCAGCGACACGAAGTGGAACCCGGTCGCGCGCGACAGCGCGGCGGGATCGACGAGCTGGATGTGCGAGTTGCCGATCACGGCGGCGTCGAAGGCGGGGTCCCGGACCCGGCTGGCGTCGGCGACGCGCGGCGCCGCCTCGGGCGTGCCGCGGTGCGGCTCGCCGAAGGCGCCGCGGTCGTAGGGGTCGAGCAGCGCCACCGCGGCCAGCAGCCCCACGGTCAGCGCGGCCAGGGTGCCGAAAAAGGTCGCGACGAAGCCGCGCCAAGCCGCCGCGTCAGAACTGGAAGTAGACGAATTCATAGTTCTCGCCGTCGCCGAGCTTGAACAGGAGCAGCGCCGCCAGCGCCGCCAGCGCGGCGGCCCCGAGCCGCGCGGGCCGCATGCGCCAGACCGCGTCCCAGGCCACGGGGCCGAGCATCGCGGCCCCGGCCGCGATCGCGAGCGTCAGGGTCCGGAAGCCGCCGCCCCACGGGGCGAGCCCCGCGAGGCTGCCGTAGAGCGACAGCGCGCTCGCGAAGGTGGGCATGCGGAACGGCACCCAGAGCAGCGTGACGAAGGCGAAGGTGAGCGCCCAGCCGAGCGCGGCCGGCATGCGCCAGCCCCGACGGCGCCAGAACAGGCCCGCCGTGAGCCCGAGGCCGTGGCCCGCGCCCCAGGCCAGGAAGGTGAGGTTGGCGCCGTGCCACAGGCCGCCGAGCGTCATGGTGGCGAACAGCGCGCCGACCTCGACGGAGAGGCCGTGGCGGTTGCCGCCGAGCGGGATGTACAGGTAGTCGCGCAGGAAGCGCGACAGCGTGATGTGCCAGCGCCGCCAGAAGTCCTGCAGCGACGCCGCCCGGTAGGGCGCCCGGAAGTTCTCCGGCAGCACGATGCCGAACAGCAGGGCGATGCCCAGCGCCATGTCGGTGTAGCCCGAGAAGTCGAAGTAGATCTGGAAGGCGAAGCCGAGCACCGCGTGCCAGGCCTCGGCCCCGGTGGCCTGCGCGCCGGCCGTCACCTTGGCGAAGACGGGCGCGATGGCGCCCGCGATGCCGTCGCCGAGCAGCACCTTCTTGGCGAGGCCGATCGTCAGGAGCGCGAGGCCCCGGCCGAAGCGGGCCGCGGCGTCCGGCCGGCGGTAGGGCCGCTCGTCGAGCTGGTGCATCATCTCGCGCCAGCGCACCAGCGGCCCCGCCAGCACCTGCGGGAAGAACGCGATGTAGGCGGCGTAGCGCGCGAGGCCGAAGCGCGGCGCGACGCCCGCCCGCAGGTCGCTCAGGTACATGATGTGGTGGAAGGTGAAGAAGGAGATGCCGAGCGGCAGCGCGAGGCCGATCCCCGGCGCGGCGGCCCCGAGGGCGAGGCTCAGGGCGAAGTCGAGGTATTTGTAGACCCCGAGCAGCAGGAGGTCGGCCGCGATCGCGATCCCGACCACGGCGCGCCATCCGGTCCGCGCGAAGAGCTGGGCTGCGAGCCAGTTGAACAGCACGGAGGCCGCCAGCAGCGGCGCGAAGCGGACGTCCCACAGGCCGTAGAACACGAACGACAGGCCGACGAGCGTGCCGAGGCGCCACTCGGGCCTGTAGCGCTCGACGAGGACGTGGAGCGCCACGGCGGCGGGGAGGAAGCCGAGCAGGAACGGCAGCGCGTTGAACAGCATGGGCCCGTTCGGTCGGAAGCTCGGATCCAGCGGTCTGTTTGACCGCGCCGCGCTGATCCCGCAAGCCGGTGGCGTGCGAACCTCGGGAGAGCCGGCCGTGAACATCCTGTCGATCCAGTCCCACGTCGCCTACGGCCACGTCGGCAACGCGGCCGCGGTGTTCCCGCTGCAGCGGATGGGCCACGAGGTGTGGCCGATCCACACGGTGCAGTTCTCCAACCACACGGGCTACGGCGCCTGGCGCGGCCAGGTGTTCGACGCCGGGCTGATCGCCGACTGCGTGCTCGGCCTCGACGAGCGCGGCGCCCTCGCGCGCTGCGACGGCGTCCTGTCGGGCTACATGGGCTCGGCCGACACGGGGACCGCCATCCTCGACGCCCTCGCCCGCGTGCGCGCCGCGAGCCCTGCGGCGCTCTACTGCTGCGACCCCGTGATCGGCGACACGGACACGGGCGTCTTCGTGCGGCCGGGGATCGCGGACTTCATGCGCGAGCGCGCGCTGCCGGCCGCCGACGTCCTCACGCCCAACCAGTTCGAGCTCGACCTCCTGTGCGGCGGCGAGAGCCGCTCGGCCGCGGGCCTCGCCCGCGCCCTGTCGGGGCTCCACGCGCGCGGGCCGCGCGCCGTGCTGGTGACGTCCCACCTCGGCGAGACCACGCCCGCCGACGCGCTCGACCTCGTCGCGTCCGGCGACGGCGGCGCGTGGCGGGTCCGCACGCCGCGGCTGCCGCTCTCGGTGAACGGCGCCGGCGACGCGGTGGCGGCGCTGTTCTTCGCGCGCTACCTCGAGGAGGGCTCGGTGCCGGGCGCCCTCGCCCACGCGGCCTCGGCGGTGTTCGGCCTGCTCAGCGCCACGCTGGAGGCGGGCACGCGGGAGCTGGCGCTGGTGGCCGCGCAGGACGAGTTCGTGCGGCCGAGCCGGGCCTTCGCGCCCGAGCCGGTCTGATCGGCACTTTCTGCCGCAGCGCGGGAACACCTGTCCGCCGCGGCGATTGTGAGGGGGCATTTCCGAACCGCCGGAGGAGAGAACCATGGCCACCGAGGCCCGCGACACCGACCCCGCCTCCCTGAACACCCCCAACGACCTCGGCGACAACGGCCGCCAGGCCATCGCCGACTCGGTCAACAAGCTCGTGGCCGACGCCTTCGTGCTCTACACGAAGACCAAGAACTTCCACTGGCACATGACGGGCCCGCACTTCCGCGACTACCACCGCCTGCTCGACGACCACGGCGACGCGATCTTCGCCACCACCGACCCGCTGGCCGAGCGCGTGCGCAAGCTCGGCAAGAAGACCATCCACTCCATGGGCGAGATGATCAAGATCTCGCACCTCAGCGAGAACGATTCCACCTTCGTGTCGCCGCTCGACATGCTGAAGGAGCTGATGAGCGACAACAAGAAGATGGCCGCCGCCATGCGCGAGACGCACGAACTCTGCGATGAGCACAAGGACGTGGCCACCGCGAGCCTGCTCGAGGAATATATCGACGCGACCGAGCTGCGCACGTGGTTCCTGTTCGAGACGATCCAGGGCGCCGACCAGTCCGGCCACTGAGCCCGGTCGACCAACCCAGGACAGGCGGCCTCCGGGCCGCCTTTTTCGTTTCCGGCGCCGGCGTGGTACGGGGGGCGCCATGCGCCTCCGCTTCCACACGCTCGACGTCTTCACCGACGCGCCGCTCAGCGGCAACCCGCTCGCCGTGGTGCACGGGGCCGACGGGCTCGACGCCGCCCTCATGCAGGCCGTGGCGCGCGAGTTCAACCTCGCCGAGACGGTCTTCCTGCTTGAGCCGCGCGACCCCGTGAACACGGCGCGCCTGCGCATCTTCACCCCCGAGCGCGAGCTGCCCTTCGCGGGCCATCCCACGGTCGGCACCGCCGTCCTGCTGGCCGAGCTGCGCGCGCCCGAGATCGTGGCCCGGGGCGAGCTCGGCCTCGTGCTGGAGGAGGCGATCGGCCCCGTCCACTGCACGGCGCGGCGCGCTCATGGCCGCCCGCGCGCGAGCTTCGTCCTCCCCCGCCTGCCGGAGGGCGCCGGCGAACCCCTGCCCGACGCCCTCCTCGCGGCGGCGCTGGGGATCGACCCCGCCGCCATCGGCTCAGGCCTCCACCGGCCCGCGCTCCTGTCGGCCGGCGTGCCCTTCACCACCGTGCCGCTCGCCTCCGCCGAGGCCGTCGACCGCCTGGAGCCGCGGCCCGCGCACTGGCCGGCGGAGCTGCGCGTCTACGCCTACGCGCCGGACGGGCCCGGCCGCTACCGCGCCCGCATGTTCGCCTGGCGCTCGGGCGTCTACGAGGACCCGGCGACCGGCTCGGCCGCCGCCGCCTTCGCGGGCGCGGTGATGCGCTTCGACGCCCCGCCCGACGGCAGCCACGCGCTGGAGATCCGCCAGGGCGCGGCGATGGGCCGGCCGAGCCTGATCGGGCTCGGGCTGGAGGTGGAAGGCGGCGCGCTCGCCTCCGCCTCGATCGGCGGCGGCGCCGTGATCCTGTGCGACGGGACGATCAGCCTGTGACCGTGGGCGCGCCCGCCGGCCCGCAGGAGGTCGTGGAGGTCGACGCCGTCGACTGCCTGTTCGAGCCCCGCCCCTGGCCCTTCGCCGAGGAGCGCGCGGCCGACATCGCCGCCCACTGGGCCGCCGCGCTGGCCCGCAAGCCCAGGATGTTCGACGGCCGCGTGCTCCTGATGCACCGCGGCGCGGTCGAGGCGGACGCCGGCGGGCGGCGCACCTTCCGCGGCGCCTACCTCGAGACGAGCTTCAGCGCCTTCCTGTTCTGGCGCGACGTCGGCCTGCCGCCGGCCGGCGTGCGCAACGGCTTCGGCATGGCCTGCCTCCAGGCGGCGGACGGCGCCTTCGTGCTGGGCGAGATGGGGGGCCACACGGCCAACGCCGGCGCGGTCTACTTCGCCTCCGGCACGCCGGACCCGAGCGACGTGCGGGACGGGCGCGTCGACATCGCGGGCTCGATCGGGCGCGAGCTCGGCGAGGAGACCGGGCTCGACCCCGCCGCGCTCGCCTTCGACCCCGGCATGACGCTGGTGATGGACGGGTGCCGCGTCGGCTTCATGAAGCGGGTTCGCTCCCCCGAGGGCGCGGAAGCGCTGGTGGAGCGCATCCACGCCTTCCTGGCGCGCGACCCCGAGCCGGAGCTGGCCCGCATGCACGTGATCCGCTCGGCGGCCGAGATCGGCCCGGCCGTGCAGGTGACGGCGGCGGCCTATCTCAGGGCGAAACTTTCGCGTTGAAGTCCTTCAGGTCCGGCGGCCGACGGCTTGAGGCGGCCATGGCCGCGGCGGCCCGATCCGCCTGTCCGGCCTCGCACAGATGAGCGGCCCGGTCGATCGCGTTCTGCGCCACGTTGAAGGCGTCGAGGTCCGGGGGCTTCAGGGCGGAATATTCGGCCTCAGCGCCCTGCCAGCGGGCCATCATCGGCGCGCAGACGTTGCCGTCCGGCAGCGGGGCGGCTGTCGCCGCCGGGTCCGCCGCCAGGGCCGGCCCCGCCGTCCCGAGGAGCAGGGCGGCGATCGACAGGCTGCCCGCGCCCGCGGCCCGCGAGAAGACGTTCATTCCGAAGCTCCGATCCGGTGGTGTCCGCTCCTCCAACGCGCTGCCCCGGCCATCGGTGGCGCCCCCGCCCCCGCATCGCCCGCGGACGTCGCGCGCCGCCGCGCCGCGGAAGGACGGAGGCCGATCCGGCGCCGAGTCCTACGGGGGATAGCCGTGCCGGCGCTTCGACTCCGCCACCGCGCGGCGCGCCTGCGCGTCCTGCCCGGCCTCGCAGAGGTGGGAGGCGCGGTCGATCTCGTTCTGGATCTGGTCGTAGACGGACGTGTCCATGTGGCCGCCCTGGTTCTCGCGGCCCGAGAAGTCCTGCCAGCGGGCGATCACCCCGGCGCAGCCGTTGCCGTTCGGCACGGGATCGGCGGCCGGGGGATCGTCATCCTGCGCCAGGGCCGGCGCGGCGCCCGCGACGAGGAAGCCCAGAGCGAGCGCGAAGGCCGGCAGCGCCGAGCGCGCGCGGGCGAAGAAACGGGACGCCATGGATGAAGCTCCAGCTCAGTCTCGGCCGATGTCCGGCGCTTCCTTGTGCACCGACTTGTCCAAACGGATGGATCATCCGTTCGGGTCGGACCACTAGCGCGTCCGCGCGGGGCTGTCAGGGTGGGGCAGGATCCCGAGCGGGTCCGCGGACCCGCGCCGGCGCGCGTGGTGGAGGCCCGCTCAGCCATCCCGGTCGGCGGACCGCGAAGCGGGTCCGGACTGGAACTCGACGAAGACGCGCCGGACCTTGTCGTGACGGCGCTTCAGTTCCCGCTCCAGACGCGTCGCGAGGCGCTCGACGTCGCCGCCGCGTTCGTCGTCGGCCACGTCGAGGCTCAGGTTGACCAGGATGTCGGACGGCCCGAGGTGCTGGGTGAGCACCTCGTTGACGTGCCGCACGCTCGGCTCGGCGAGGGCGAGCGCGCGGACGGCCTCGACCACCTCGGGGTCGGCGGCCTCGCCGATCAGGAGGCCGTGGGTCTCGATCAGGAGGAAGAAGGCCACGGCGACGAGCAGGACGCCGATGCCGATCGAGGCGGCGCCGTCGAGGACCGGCAGGCCGAGGAGCGCCGACAGACCGACGCCCAGCGCCGCCAGCACCAGGCCGGCGACCGCCGCCGTGTCCTCGGCGATCAGGACGAAGAGGCTCGGATCCTTGCTGCGCCGGATGGTCGACAGCGGCGAGCCCGAGCCTTTCGGCAGCGAGGTGTAAGCCGTGAACAGGGAATAGCCCTCGGAGGCCAGGGCGAAGGCCAGGATGGCGAGGTTGACGGCGATCCCCGGCAGGTGGAGCCCGAACAGGTCGACGTCGCCGGTCTCCTCGGGGTGCCGGATCTTGCCGATGCCCTCGTAGATCGAATACAGGCCGCCCGCCGTGAAGATCAGGAGCGAGACCACGAAGGAGTAGAAGTAGACCTCGCGCCCGTATCCGAACGGGTGGGCCTCGTCGGCCGGCTTCTCAGCGCGCTTGAGGCCGAGCAACAGCAGCCCCTGGTCGGCGGTGTCGACGACCGAGTGCACGCCTTCCGCCAGCATCGAGGCGCTGCCGGTCAGCCACGCCCCCACGAACTTCGCGACCGCGATCGCCAGGTTGGCCCCCGCTGCCGTAACGATCGCCCCCGTGCTCTCCCCTGCCATTCTCTTCTCCGACAACGAACTGGATCGCGATCGGGCCGGACAGGCCGTGGCGATCGCGCCACATCGATCGTGCGAGCCGTGGAGGGGAGCCGCGAACCGCAGGTGCGCCGCCCGGGCACCCCGCGGACGCGCGAGCAACGTGCGGCGGCCGCATCGGTTCGGCCCGGCATCCGCCCCGCGCCCCGCATTTCGCGCCCGTTCCGGCGCGAAGCACGGCACGCCCGGCCGCCCTCGGCGGTTATGGGTGGCGCGCATCCGCCCGCGCCACGATGACCTTGGAACCCGAGCCCATGCCGAAGACGATCGCTGCCGAGATTCCGCTCCGGATCGTCGCCTCCTTCCGGCGCGCCTTCGGGCAGTTCCTGGCGGTGCCGCTCGCCGTGGTCCTCGGCTTCGTGCTGGCGGCCGTCCTCATCTACTGGGCCGACACGACCTGGTCGGATGGCCGTGTGCCCTCCGGCTTCGGCTGGCTCGGCGCGCTGCTCGGCGACAGCGGGTCGCTCGCCACGCTGCTGTCCACCGTGGCGTCCAGCATCATCACCGTGACGTCGATCATCTTCTCGCTGCTGCTCATCGCCCTGCAGCAGGGGGCGTCGGCCCTCACCACGCAGGTGACGGACCAGTTCCTGATGCGGCGCGCCAACCAGTTCTACTTCGGCTTCTTCATCGGCCTGTCGGTCTTCGTGCTGGTCAACCTCGTCACGGCGAGCGGCATCCATCGCCCGGTGTTCGGCACCGCGATCGCCCTCGTGCTCACCGCGGTCGCGCTCTGCATGATCGTCGTGATGATCTACAACACCATCGACCAGATGCGGCCGCGGCAGATCGTGCGCACCATCCAGCGGCACGTGCTCGCCGCCCGGACCGTGCAGACGGGGCTGCTGCGCAGGAGCAGGCGCAAGCCCCGTCCGGACTGGCCGGTCGTCGGCACGGTGCGGGTCGAGGGGTCAGGCCACATCGTCGGCATCGACGCGGACGGGCTGCAGGGCGCGCTCGGCGGGTTGAGCCCCGTCGAGGTGGAGCTGCTGGTGCCGCTCGGACGCTACCTCGCCTTCGACGAGCGGGTGGCGGTGATCCGCGCGCCCGCCGGCGAGCCGCCCGACGCCGAGGCACGGGAGAAGGTGCGGCGCGCCGTCCTCGCGGCCCTCGCCTTCGACGACGACCGCGACCTCAAGGGCGACGCCGCCTACGGCATCCACCAGCTCGCGACCATCGGCTGGACGACGGGGTCGACGTCGAAGTCGAACCCGGATCCCGTCCAGGCCGTCGTCGAAAGCCTGCGCGACATCCTGTTCCGCTGGGCGGCGGAGGGCGACGTGCCGAGCGACCCCGCGTCCGCGCTGGTGATCGCCGACGCGGCGCCCGGCGAAGCCATCGACGCGATCGAGACCCTGATCCTGGTCTCGTCGGAGTCCCTCCAGGCCCAGGTGCTCGCCGAAGCGCTGCGGACGGTCGCGGCCCTGCTCCCCCGCGTGCCCGAGGGCTGGGCGCTCCGGCTGGTCGACGTGGTGCGCCGCGCCCTGTCGAGCCTCGGCGAGCACGTGCTGACCCGCGAGCTGGAGCAGGCCATCGACGCGCTGGCGGAGGCCCTCGACGAGCGGCAGCATCCGGAGGTGGCGAGGGACCTGCGCGTCGCGACGGCGCGGCTCGCCTCGACCCTGGGCGCCCTCAATTCCCGTTCGACCCGCGTGCCGGTACAGGGTTGAGGCCGCCCCCTACCCCTCCAGCATCACCACCTTCGTCTTCACCGGCGTGCGAGCGTAGAGGTGGATCATGTCCTGGCTCAGCAGCCCGACGCAGCCGCTGGTGATGCCGTGGCCGATCGTGTCCGGGTCGCTGTTGGCGTAGATCGTGTAGAGCGTGTACTTGCCGTCCTGGTACAGGTGCAGCGTGCGGGCGCCGAGCGGGTTGTCGAGGCCGCCGGGCATGCCGTGAGCATACTTCGCGGCCTCGGGCTGGCGGGCGATCATCTCCTTCGGCGGCGTCCAGGTCGCCCATTCCGACTTGCGGCCCACATAAGCGTCGCCGTGCCACAGGAAGCCGTCGCGGCCCACGTTGGCGCCGTAGCGGGTCGCCGTGCCGTCGCCCTCGATCCGGTAGAGGTAGTGCTCCTTGGGGTCGACCACGATCGTGCCGGCCGCCTCCTTTGTCTCGTAGGGCACGACGCGGCGGTACCATTTCGGGTCGAGCTTGGAGATGTCGACCGCGGGGATGGGGAACTTCTCGTCCGGCAGCGGGCCGTAGGCCTTGGCGGCCTCGGCCAGGAAGGCGGCGTCCGAGGTCGCGCAGCCGGCGAGGCCCAGCGCGCCGAGCCCCGCGGCCGAGCCGAGCAGGAACGACCTGCGGCTGAGCGCGCCCGCCCGGCGCCCGAACGGGGCGGCCGCGCCGGCCTCCGCGATGTCCTCGACCATGTGCGTCCACGCTCCCGACGGCGGCCCGACCCGCGGGACGGCGCGCCGCCGACAACCGGCGCACGTCCCGCTCGACCGGGGATAGCCGATGCGCGGCCGGGTCGGCAAGGCCGGCTATCCCATCGTGGGACGGGGTGGAGGCCCCCGGCCGGGGCGTGGTAGCGCTGGGGCCCGTGAGGCCGCGCGGCGGCGCGGACGTGAGGAGTCTCCACCATGCCCCAAGGCGACGCGCCCCGCCTCGTCATCCTCGGCGGCGGCCTCACCGGCGCGGCCCTGGCGATCCACGCGCTGCGGGCCCACGCGGCGGATGTCGCGGCCGGCCCGCTCCGCATCGACGTGGTCGAGCCCGCGGCGGCGCTCGGCCGCGGCGCCGCCTACGGCACGGCGGACCCGGAGCACCGCATCAACGTGCCGAGCCACCGGATGAGCCTCCTGCCCGAGGAGCCCGACCACCTCACGCGATGGCTCTTCGCCCAGGGCCACCTGCCTGACGCGGGGAGCACGGCGGCTCCCGGCGAACACTACGTGCCCCGCGCGCTGTTCGGCGCCTACGCGGCGGAGACCCTGGCCGAGGCCGCGCGGGCGGCCGGCCCGCGCGCGGCGCTGCGCCACCGCCGCGCGCGCGCGTCCTCCGTCTCGCCCCGCGGCGCGGGCTGGCGCGTGACGCTCGACGACGGGCGGAGCCTCGACGCCGAGGCCGTGGCGGTCTGCACCGGCCATCCCGCGCCGGTGCCGCCCTGCCCCGTATCCGAGGCCGCGCGGGCGCATCCGGGCTACGTGCCCGACCCGTGGCGCGCGCAAGCCTTTGGGCGCCTGCCGCCGGAGGGCACCGTGCTGATCGTCGGCACCGGGCTCACCATGCTGGACGCTGTCGCGACTCTCCACCGCACGGGCCACCGGGGTTCCGTGCTGGCCGTGTCGCGCCGCGGGCTGCTGCCGCGGCCGCAGGGCGCCTTCCCGGACGGCTTCGACCCCTTCGCCGACGCGCCCCTGCCCCGCACCGCCGTGGAGCTGCTGCGCGTGCTGCGGGGCGGGATCGCGCGGCTGTCGCCGGACCACGGCTGGCAGGAGGTGGCGGACGCCTTCCGGGCGCGGCTGACCCCGATGTGGCGCGCCCTGCCCGCGGCCGAGCAGCGCCGCGTCGCGCGCCGGCTGCTGCCCTACTGGGAGGTCCACCGCTTCCGCGCGGCGCCGCAGCCCTCCATGCTGGTCGAGCGCTGGCGGGCCGAGGGCCGGCTCGCCATCGCGCGCGCGGCCGTGACGGGGATCGACGCGGAGGGCGGGCGGCTCGCGGCGGAGCTCGGCGGGACGGGGCGGCGCCTCTTCGACGCCGCCGTGATCTGCACCGGGCCGGCGGCGGCGGTGCGGGCCGACCCGCTGCTGCGCGGGCTCGTGGAGGCCGGCCTCGCGCGGCCGGACGGCGTCGGCGCGGGGGTCGCGGTCGACCCCGAGGGGCGGCTGCTCGACGGCCGGGGCGCGGCCTCGGACACCTTGCGCGCCTTCGGGCCGATCACGCGCGGCTCGTTCGGCGAGATGACCGGCGAGCCCGACATCACCCGCCACCTCGCCCGCTCGGTGCCGGGGCTGCTCGCCGCGCTGGAGGGCGCGCGGGCGGCGGCGTGAGAGAGCGCCCTTCTCCCCGGAGGGGAGAAGGTCAGACGCGTCAGGCCGCGCGGACGGGCGCCTCGGGGTAGGACAGCTGCTCGCGGGCGCGCCACTCGTCGGTGACGTAGTTCAGGATCACGGAGCGGCGCACGCCCTCGATGGGCCGCTTCTCGAAGCCGTGCCAGGTGTCGGAGCCCGGCACGAAGATCATGGCCGAGTTCGGCGTGAAGGGCGGCGCGCCGACGTGCTCGGTCTTGGACGCATAGATGTCGGTGCCGAGCGTCTCGTGGCCGGGGCCGTCCGACAGGTAGATCAGGCAGGTGAACTTCTTCACGCCGAGGTCGGTGTGGGGCTCGAGCCAGAAGCCGTCGACGTCCTGCGCGTATTCGAGGCGCAGGTAGGTGCCGTCGAGCGGGGCGCCGAAGGCGCGGGCGAACGCGCCCACGATCTCCGGGTCCTGTAGCGCTTCGGCGACGCGGCCCATCACGGGGTGCTCGGCGTTGGTCGCCGCGTCGAAGTAGCGGCGCGTGTCGTTGTGCAGCTCGCGCTTGCCCGACACGCCGTCGAGGCCCGGCGCCCGGAACGGCAGGGTCGCCAGCTCCTTGGCCACGTCGGCGGGGAACAGGTCCTGCACGATGAAGTAGGGATAGGGCTTCTCGTGGCCCTGCCGGGCCGCGATGCTGGCCCGCACGGCGGCCTTGATGTCGTCGACGCTCGCGCCAGGGGAGGGGGTCGCGCTCTGGGCCGCGGTGCTGGACGCCATGGGTTCGGTCTCGCGTGGGGCCGCGCGGGGCAGCCGGGGATGAAGCGGCCGGCAAACTAGGACCGGCGCGCCGGTGCCGCAAGCGCGGGGCCGCGCGCGCATCCCTGCCCCGCGGGCGCCGGCGGCTTGCGACCCCGCGGGGCGGTTCCTATACCTCGCACACCATGCGGCCGCGCGGGCGGCACGCCCTCCCCTGCCCCGGTGAACCGCCATGTCCGCCAGCCACGCCGTGAAGACGCTCATCATCGGGGCCGGGCCGGCCGGCTACACGGCGGCCGTCTACGCGGCCCGCGCCGGGCTCGACCCCGTCGTGATCCAGGGCCTGCAGCCCGGCGGCCAGCTCACCATCACCACCGACGTCGAGAACTGGCCGGGCGAGCTGTCGATCCTCGGGCCCGACCTCACCGAGAAGATGGGACGGCAGGCCGAGCACGCCGGGGCGAAGCTCGTCTTCGACCTCGTCACCGACATCGACGTGTCGCGGCGCCCGTTCCGCGTCGCGACCGACGGCGGCGACACCTACCTCGCCGACACGGTCATCATCGCCACCGGCGCCCAGGCGAAGTGGCTGGGCCTCCCCTCCGAGAGCGCCTTCATGGGCGCGGGGGTGAGCGGCTGCGCGGTTTGCGACGGCGCCTTCTTCCGCGGCAAGGAGGTCGTGGTGGTGGGCGGCGGCAACACCGCCGTCGAGGACGCGCTCTACCTCACCCACCACGCGAGCCGGGTGACGCTGGTGCACCGGCGCGACCACCTGCGCGCCGAGAAGGTCCTGCAGACGCGCCTGTTCAAGCACCCCAAGGTGGAGGTGCTGTGGAACCACGCCGTCGACGAGATCCTGGGCGAGGGGGTGCCGGCCCGCGTCACCGGTGTGCGGCTGCGCGACACGCTGACGGGCGCCCCCACGGTGCTGCGCGCCGACGGCGTGTTCGTCGCCATCGGCCACTCGCCCGCGACGGAAGTGTTCCGCGGCAAGGTGCCGACCGACTGCGAGGGCTACATCCTGACGCGGCCCGACTCCACCGCGACCGAGATCCCGGGGCTCTTCGCCGCCGGCGACGTCAAGGACAAGGTGTACCGCCAAGCCGTGACGGCGGCCGGCATGGGCTGCATGGCGGCGCTGGAGGCGGAGAAGTTCCTCGCCGAGCATTCCCCCGACCCGGCGACACGCGCCGAGGAGCGGCGGGAGGAGCAGATGATCGGGGCCTGGGAGTAGAGGTTCGTCCACCAAGCCCGTCATTTGCGGTGGCGTCCCGCCGCCGCCGATGGGACAGTCTTTTCCCTGCCGTCCCTCGACGCCGCCCCCCTGCCGCGCGACAATGGGGGTGCAGCCATGCGGGAGGCGACGGTGGATTGGGACAAGTTGCGGGTCTTCCAGGCGGCCGCCGATGCCGGATCCTTCACCCACGCGGGCCAGGTCCTGAACCTCAGCCAGTCGGCCGTGAGCCGCCAGATCAGCGCGCTCGAGACCGAGCTCGAAACGCCGCTGTTCCACCGCCACGCCCGCGGGCTCATCCTCACCGAGCAGGGCGAGCTGCTGTTCCGCACCGTCCAGGACGTAATGCTGAAGCTCGACGCGGTGCGGAGCCACCTCACCGACAGCCGCGAGAAGCCGCACGGCGACCTGCGCATCACCACCACCTTCGCGCTGGGCACGAGCTGGCTGTCGCCGCGCCTCGGCGAATTCCTGGACCTCTACCCGGACATCAAGCTGCAGGTGATCCTCACCGACGAGGAGCTCGACCTCGGCATGCGCGAGGCCGACATCGGGCTGCGCCTGCGCGAGCCCACCCAGCCGGACCTGATCCGGCGGCGGCTCTTCACCGTGCACTACCACGCCTATGCGGCGCCGAGCTACCTGAAGCGCCACGGCCAGCCGAAGTCGGTCGACGACCTCGGCAAGCATCGGCTGATCGGCTACAGCGGCTCGCCCTCCAACTACCTCGTGTCGCTGCTGAACTCGCTCCAGTCGGCCGGGCGGGACGCGAAATCGCTGCGCTCCTCGACGGTGACGATCAACAACATGATCGCGAGCTACCACGCCGTGCAGAGCGGCGCCGGCATCGGCGTGCTGCCCGACTACCTGGCCGACGCCGACAGCACGCTCGTACAGGTGCTGCCCAACGTCGACATGCCGGAACTCGACTGCTACTTCGTCTACCCCGAGGAGCTGAAGAGCGTGGCGCGCGTGCAGGTGCTGCGCGACTTCCTCGTCGCCAACGCGCAGCGCTGGCGGTTCTGAGGCGGCGCGGGAGGGCAGGAGCTCCACGCTCCCCGGTGTCGTCCGGGGCTTGACCCGGGACCCAGCCGAACGGCCGGGTGCCCCTGTCGACCGTCGAGCCCGGCCGCACCGCTGGTTCCCGGCTTCAGGCCGGGACGACCAGGTCCGGAGGGCAGGCCCGCGCTCCCCTCGCCTCGTCGCCTCAGCCCGCCGCCATCTCCGGCACGAGGCGGCGCAGCTCGGCCCGCAGCTCGTCGAGGTCGAGGCTCCCCTTCTGCAGCACGCGGTCGACGCTGCGCTCGAGGTCGGCGCGCTCGGCGCGCGTCACCTCCTTGGCGGTCAGCACCACCACGTGGACGCGGTCGGCGTCGCGCCGCGCCCGGAGCGCGCGCAGGAACGCGAAGCCGTCCATCACCGGCATCATCAGGTCGAGGACGACGAGGTCCGGCATCGCGCGCTCGACCTTGTCGAGCGCGTCCTGTCCGTTCACCGCGACGTCGGTGATCCAGCCGTCGCGTGACAGCATGGCGCCGACCCAGCCCCTGGCGTCGGCTTCGTCGTCGACCACCAGCACGCGCCGGCCCCCGCCGCCCGCCTCGAAGCGCTCCATCACGCGCTTCAGCTGCGCCCAGTCGACCGGCTTGGTCAGGTACTCGTTCGCCCCCATGGCGAAGCCGACGCTGCGTTCGTGCAGCACGGAGATCATGATCACCGGGGTGTCGTTCAGCACCGGGTCCGAGCGCAGCGCCTGCAGCATGCCCCAGCCGTTGACGCCCGGCATCTCGACGTCGAGCAGCACCACCTTGGGCCGGTACTGCCGCGCCAGGGCCAGACCCTCGCGGCCGTCGCGCGCGGTCTTCACCGTGAAGCCCTCGCGCTCCAGGAAGCGGGTGAGGAGGTCGCGGGCCGCGGAATCGTCGTCCACCACGAGCACGATGTCGCCCCGCACCGGCGCGGCCGGCGCGTCCTCTCCCTCGTCGCGCGCGGCGCCCTCGTCGAGGCGCGCCGGCAGGCTGATCGTGAAGGTCGAGCCCACCCCGTAGACGCTGTCCACGGTCACGTCGCCGCCGAGCTTGCGGCAGAAGGCGCGGGTGATCGACAGGCCGAGCCCCGTGCCGCCGAACTGCCGCGTGGTCGACTCGTCCGCCTGCACGAAGCGGCCGAACAGCTTGGTCAGCTGCTCCGGCGTCATGCCGATGCCGGTGTCGTCGACCGAGAAGGACAGCCAGTCCTCGCCCCCGTCGCTGACGCGGGCGGCGCGCAGCGTCACGGTGCCGTTCTCCGTGAACTTGGCGGCGTTGCCGATGAGGTTCAGCAGGCACTGCCGGACCTTCACCTCGTCGGTGTGCATGGAGCCGAGGCCGTCCGGCAGCGCCAGCACGAGGCGGTTGTTCTTCTTGGCGACGAGCGGCGTCGCGGCGGCCACCACCTCGTCCACCATCGCGGCCACGTCGAAGCGCACGGCCTCGACCGTCATGCGGCCGGCCTCGATCTTCGACAGGTCGAGCACGTCGTTGATGAGGCCGAGCAGGTGGCGGGCGTTGGCCTCGATCTTCTTGACGTCCTCGACGAGCCCGCCGTGGCCGAGCTCCTCGATCTCCTCCGCCACCATGCCGCTGTAGCCGATCACGGCCGAGAGCGGCGTGCGCAGCTCGTGGCTCATGTTGGCGATGAACTGGCTCTTCGCGCGGTTGGCGCTCTCGGCCGCCTCGCGCGCGGCGTCGAGCCGGGCCTCGGCGAGGCGCTGCTCGGTGATGTCCGTGTGGACGCCGACCCACTCGCGCACCGCGCCCGCCTCGTCGAGGATCGGCACCGCGCGGATCGCGAAGGTGCCGTAGCGGCCGTCGTGCCGGCGCACGCGGTGCTCGAAGACGAAGGTCTTGCGCTCCGCCACGGCCTCGTTCCAGGCCGCCACGGTCGGGTCCACGTCGTCGGGATGGACGGCCGCGGCCCAGCCGAAGCCCTGGTACTCGTCCCGGCTCTGGCCCGTCAGCGCCCCCCAGCCCTGCTGCTCGCCTTCCATGCGGCCTTCGGCGCTGTTGGTCCACAGCACGCCCTGCACGGCCGCGATGGCGGCGCGGAAGCGCGCCTCGGAGGCCTGCCGCTCCCGGTTCTCGGCCTCGATGGAGCGGAACAGGCGGGCGTTGTCGATCGCCACCGCGGTCTGGGCCGCGAAGCCGACGATGAAGCGCTCCTCGCGCTCGCCGAAGCGGCCGGGCTCGGGGTGGCCGAACAGCAGCGCGCCCGTGATGCCGGCCGTGCGCGACACCACCGAGGCCGCGAGGTAGCTGCGCACCGGCAGGTGCCCCTTGGGCATGCCGCCCATGGAGCCGTAGCGCGGGTCGTTCGGCACGTCGTCCGAGCGGACCACGCCCTCGTTGCGGAAGCTCGGGCGGAACAGCGAGGTTTCCCGCGGCAGGCCGAAGCGCGTGAAGGCGGTGAGCGGCGCGCCCGTGAGGCTCGCGAGCTTCCAGCATTCGGGCTCGCCGGGCGCCGTGACGACGCGCTCGAAGAAGGAGCCGTATTTCGCCCCCGTCAGCCGCGTAGCCGTGTCGATGATGGACTGGGTGAGGGTGTCGAGGTCGAGGTCGGCGGCCAGCGTCAGGTTGAGCTGGGTGAGCTGCTCCAGCTCGGACGCGAGCCGGTCGCCCGATGGGCCGGCCCCGGACTTCTGCTCGACGTCGGACACGCTGCCTCCCCCGGGATGGTCCGCCATGGTCATTGTTCCGAAACGACCTTCAGGCGCGCGAGGTCGTGCCCCAGCTTGACGCGCTTGGTTTCGAGGTAGGTCGCGTTGTGGGGGTTCGGGCCGATGCGCAGGGACCGGCGCTCGGCCACCACGACGCCGTAGCGCTCCAGCGCGGCGCGCTTGCGCGGGTTGTTGGACAGCAGCCGCAGCCGCGCGATGCCGAGCTCCCGCAGGATCTGCACCGCCGTGCCGTAGTCGCGCATGTCGGCCGGGAAGCCGAGCTCGGCGTTGGCCTCCACGGTGTCCAGCCCCCGCTCCTGCAGCGCGTAGGCGCGGATCTTGTTGGCGAGGCCGATGCCGCGCCCTTCCTGGCCGCGCAGGTAGACCACGGCGCCGCCCTGGGGGTCGTCGCCGATCTGCTTCAGGGCGCGGCGGAGCTGGTCGCCGCAGTCGCAGCGCAGCGAGCCCAGCGCGTCGCCGGTGAGGCATTCCGAGTGCAGCCGCACCAGGGGCTCGGGGCCGAGGGGCGCGCCCGAGGCGGGGCCGCCGGGGCGCCGCACCAGCGCCAGGTGTTCGGTGCCGTCGAGCAGCCCGCGGAAGGCGTGCACCTCCAGGGGCTCGTCGGAATACAGCGAGGGCAGCTGCGCCGAGGCGACCCGCTCGACGATCGTTTCGCGGGCGAGCCTGTGCGCCACAACGTCCTGGATCGACACGAGCGGCAGGCCGAGCCGCTCCGCGAAGGCGGCGGGCGCGCCGGCCGCGGCCAGCACGCCGCCGCGCAGCGCCGCGGCGCGCAGGACCGCGGGGCCCGGGGCGCCCGCCGCCGCGACGAGGTCGTGCGCCGCCTCGACGGGCTCGGGGAACAGCAGCACGCCCCCGATGCGGGGGGCCACCTGCAGGAACTCGATCCGGCCCGGCCCGGCGTCGAGCGTCGCCCGCGGGTCGAGCGCGGCCGTGAGCGGGCCGTGCCCCTCGCGCGTGACCACGTCGAGGTCCAGCGGGGTCGGGGCGACCACGTGGGCGGCGCCCTCGCGCGCCTCGTCGACCAGCACCACCGATCCGCCCGCCCGCAGGCCGGCCATCGCCTCGTCCCAACGCACCATAGACGCTCCGTCCCCCCGCGCGGCCATCAGGACAGCTCCAGGGTCTCGACCGCGCCGCCACGGCGCCGAACCTCGGCCCGGTCCGGGGCGGCGCCCCGGCCCTTGCGGATCACCACCCACTCGTCCCACAGACCCGCCGCGGCGACGGACTCCAGCACGGCGGGCCCGGCCTCGACCAGCACCTCCAGGGCGCCGGCCGCGCCGAGCCGGTCCAGCGCCGTCCCGATGTCATCGCTCCTGAAGGCGTCGAGGTTACGCGAGGCCGCGCGCTCCAGCCAGGCGGCGGGCACGCGGCCGCGGCGGTCCAGCACGGCGAGCTGGCGCCGGCGGCCGGGATGGTCGGGCACGCGGCGCACGTCGAAGCCGGGATCGTCGCCGAGCACGGTGCCGGAGCCGGTCAGGACCGCGTCGGCGCGGCGCCGCAGCGCGTGGGCGAGGCGCAGCGCCGGCTCGGAGGTGAAGGTCTTGGCGCCGGGCGGCGGGATCATCGAGCCCGCGGGATCGAGCGCCTGCTTGACCGTGACATAGGGGCGCCCCGTCGTGGCGCGCTTGGCGAAGGGCGCGATCAGGGCCCGGCAGCCGTCCGCGAGCGCCGCGCAGCCGGGGAGGCCGTCGGCCATCAGCACGTCGAGGCCGGCGCGGGCGAGCCGCCCGGCCCCGCCGCCCGCCACGGCGGGGTTGGGGTCGACGGCGCCCACCACGACGCGGCGCGCCGGCGTCGACAGGATCGCTTCCGTGCAGGGCGGGGTGCGGCCGTGGTGGTCGCAGGGCTCCAGCGTCACCACGACCGTGTGGACGCGGCCGACCGTGCCGGCCGCGCGGGCCTGCGCGATGGCGCCGGCCTCGGCGTGGGCCGTGCCGGCGCGGCGGTGGGCGTCGAGGGCGACCACGCGCCCCTCGGCGTCGAGGAGGCAGCAGCCGACGGTGGGGTTGGGGGCGGTGGCGCCCCGGAAGCGGGACGCGGCGTCGATCGCCAGCCGCAGCGCGGAAGCGAGGTCCTGCGGGGCGGCGGGCGGCGCGGGGAGGGTGGGATCCGGGAACGGCAAGGGACGAGGCCCCGAGGGCGGTTGAGGGATCCAGCGCCGGACGGGCCGGCCCGCGGCGGAGCCCTTGACGTAATGCGGAGGCCTGCCCCCCGCAAGCCGGGGCGCCGGCGGGCCACGGGACCCGGCCGGAACCATTCGTCCGCGCCGGCCGTAGACTGCGTCATCCTGGCACCCTCGACGAGGGGCCGGGTCCGTGTCGAGGGAGGAGCTGAACATGGTGCTGCGCGTGTCGGGCAAGAACCTGGACATCGGCGAGTCCCTGCAGGCCCACGCGCGGGAGCGCGTCGGCGGCGCCCTGGCCAAGTATTTCGACCGCGAGGCCACGGGTCACGTCACGCTGCAGCCCGACGGCTCCGCGTTCCGCGCCGACATGGTGCTCCACCTCCCCGCCGGCATCACGCTCCAGTCCGAGGGCCACGCCCACGACCCCTACGCCACGGTCAACCAGGCCGTGGAACGCCTGGAGAAGCGCCTCCGCCGGCACAAGCGGCGCCTCAAGGACCGCGGCGCCCATCGGGGCCGGCCGGACGCCACCCTGTCGGCCGCGCCCGAGCCCGACGACGCCGCGGAAGCGCCGAGGGTCAGCTACCGCACGCTGGAGGCCCCGGAGGGCGAGGAGGTGGCGCCGGACTTCAGCGCCACCGTAGTGGCGGAGTCGAGCGTGGCGGTCCGCACCCTGTCGGTGTCGGCGGCGGTTCTGGAGCTCGACATGTCGGGCGCCCAGCTCCTGATGTTCCGCCCGAGCGCCGCGGGCGAGCTCAACGTGGTGTATCGGCGCAGCGATGGCCATATCGGGTGGATCGACCCCGCCCGGCCGGCCGGGGGATTGGCCGAGCGCCCCTGACCCGTGCTATGCGGTCCGCCGCTCCGGCGACGGGCCGCCGTCAGAGGCACCCCTGGCACGGAAGTTGCCGTGTTCGGCACGCCGCCTATGGGTTCGAGACGAGATGTCGCTCAACGATCTGATCACCGTCGATGCCATCCTGCCGGCGCTGCGCGTGAACACCAAGAAGTCGGCGCTGCACGAGATGAGCGAGCGCGCATCCGCGATCTCGGGCCTCGGCGCGCGCGAGATCTACGATGCCGTGCTGCAGCGCGAGCGGCTGGGCTCGACGGGGGTGGGCAACGGCATCGCGATCCCGCACGGCAAGCTCGTCAACTGCGACCGCATCGTCGGCGTCTTCGCCCGGCTGGAGCGGCCCATTGAGTTCGAGTCGCTCGACGGCGCGCCGGTCGACCTCGCCTTCCTGCTCGTGGCGCCGGAAGCCTCGGGCGCCGACCACCTCAAGGCGCTGGCCCGCATCGCCCGCATGCTGCGCGAGCCGCGCATCGTGGCAAAGCTCCGCGCCACGCGCGACGCGGCGGGCCTCTACGGCGTGCTGACCCAGCAGCCGACCTCCAACGCGGCCTGAGGGGCCGCCGGAGCCGGCCTACTCCCGCGCCTTCAGCAGCGCCGCTTCGAGCGACGCCTTGGCGGAGCCGGGCTTGAGCGGCTTCTGCTGGCTCTCGTGTGGGGCCCAGCCGGACAGCCACACGGCGTCGAAGGTGGCGCGCAGCCGCCCGTCCGGGTCCGAGAACCGCTCGGCATAGACCGCCGCGGCGCGCGCGAGCACGGTGCGGGGCAGCGGCCCGCGGTGGCGCAGCGCCAGCGCGTTGGTGGCGCCCATGTCGCGCAGGTCGGTGAACAGCCGGCCGAGCGCGCGGTAGCGCACCACCAGCGGCTCGACGTCGGTCACCGGCAGCGCGAAGCCGGCCCGCTGCAGCAGCCCGCCGAGGTCGCGCAGGTCCGAGAAGGGCGCCACGCGCGGGCTCGCGCCGCCCGACACCTCGCTCTCCGCCGCCGACAGGGCGGAGCGAAGCTCGGTCAGGGTGTTGCCGCCGAGCAGGCAGCACAGGAACAGCCCGTCGGGCTTGAGCGCGCGGCGCGCCTGCACCAGCGCGCCCGGCAGGTCGTTGACGGCGTGCAGCGACAGGCACGACACGGCGAGGTCGAAGCTGCCGGCGCCGAAGGGCTGGCGCTCCTCGTCGCCGACCACCGTGCGCCAGCGCGCGTCCGGCGCCTCGGGCAGCGGCGCGAAACGCGTGATCTCGGCCTCGGGCCGCGCCGCGCTGAGCGCCCGCGCCACGTCGGGCCGGGGGCTGCCGAGGTCGAGCACGCGGCGGAAGTCGCGCTTGACCACGCTCAGGCGCTCGACGAGGTCCTCCGCCGCGCGGGCGAGCAGGAAGTGCTCCGCGCCGGAGGCCGCCGCGCGGGCCAGGCGGCGCCGGATCAGGGCGCGGTCGAAGATCGTCGGGGCTTGCGGTCGGTCGGTCACGGCTCCGATATGGCCCCTCGCGCGGGAGCGTCAAAGGGCTGCGGCGCCGGCCTCCGCGCTCGCGCGTTGGCGCGCATGGACACCGACACGACCGCCCCGGCGCCGCACCTGTTCTCCGGCGCCGCGGCGCCCCTGCTCCATCCGGAAGCGCTGCCGCCGCTGCGGCACCATCGCCTGTGGCGGCCGAAGCGCGTGCTCGTCACGCGGAGCGCCCGCGCCTTCCCGCGCGCGCTCCTGATGGCGGAGCGGGCCGCGGCGCTCGGCGCCGAGGTGGTGGAGCTGCCGAACGACCGGCTGACCGGGCTGACCTCCGGCGAGGGGGCGGCCGCCGACTACCGGCTCGCCAAGGCCACGATGGCGGTGGTGGTGGCCTCGGCGGCGAAGCGGCGGCTCCAGCCGATCCCGCCCTCGGCCGACTGGCGCTTCGACCTCGCCGAGGGCTGCCCGGCGCACTGCCAGTACTGCTACCTCGCGGGCTCGCTGGCGGGGCCGCCGATCACCCGCGCCTACGCCAACGTCGAGGAGATCCTTTCCGGCCTCGCCGACTACGTGGGCAAGGGCACGATCACCAGCGCCTCGGCCGAGCGCTCGGGCGAGGGCACGACCTTCGAGGCCTCCTGCTACGCCGACCCGCTCGGCGTCGAGCACCTCACGGGCTCGCTGTCGGAGGCGGTGCGCTTCTTCGGGCGCTGGGACGCGCCCGTGCAGCTCCGCTTCACCACCAAGTTCGCGGACGTGTCGCCGCTGCTCGGCCTCGACCACCGCGGGCGCACGCGCGTACGCATGTCGGTCAACGCCGCGCACCTGATCCGCTTCGAGGGCGGCACGAGCCCCCTGCCCGAGCGGCTGCGCGCCCTCGGCGAGCTCGCCCGCGCGGGTTATAGGGTCGGGCTGACGGTGGCGCCGATCCAGCCGGTCGACGACTGGCGCGCCGGCTATGCCGCGCTCTTCGCCGCCGCGGCGCGCGAGCTCGGCGGCGCGCCGAACCTCGACCTCACGGCGGAGCTGATCACCCACCGCTTCACGCCGAAGTCGAAGGGCGTGCTCCAGGGCTGGTACCCGGCCTCGAAGCTCGAGATGGACGAGGAGAAGCGGAGCCGCAAGCTGACCAAGTTCGGCTCGGTCAAGCACGTCTACCCCGCCGCCACGATGAAGGAGATGCGCGCCGAGCTGACGGCGCTGCTCGCGCTCCACCTGCCGGCCGCGCGGGTGCTCTACTGGACGTGACGGATGGGCCTCGGCGTCTCGCTCCGCCTCCGACGCTGTCATCCCGGGCGGAGCGCAGCGGCGCCCCGGGACCCAGCCGCGCGGCCGGGCTGAACCTGCCGAGGCCTGGCCCGGCCGGTCGGCTGGGTCCCGGCTCAGGGCCGGGACGACGCCGGAAGGCGTGACGCGCAACGCTGCCCGCGCTGCGGTCCCGGTCCTCGCCTTGCAACCCACCCTGCCCCGCTATAGGTCAAGCCAGGGCCGCACACCTCCGGAGTTCATTTTGGCGCAAGCGCGGATCATCAACTGGGGCAACCTCACCACCATCGTGTCGGTGTGCATCCTGGTGGGCACGGAGCTGGTCGGCATGTCCTGGGCGGCCGGTTGGGCGCTCGGCGGCCTGTTCGGCCTCGCCCCCGCCATCGCGCGCGGCGTGGAGATCGTGTTCGGCCTGTCGGGCTTCGTCGGCCTCTACTTCTTCATGCGCGCCGCCGTCAGGGTCGAGCCACTCAGCCACTGAGTCACGGGCCGTCGAGGCTCCCCGCGCTCCCCTCCCCCGTCTCCACAGAGCTCCTCCCCATGACCGACACCGACCGCCGCTCGCTGCTGACGGCCCTGGCGGCCGCCTCGGCCTTCGGGCTCCTGCCCGCGGCCGTGACGCCCGCCGACGCGCAGACCGCGGCCGGCGCCGGCGCGCTGAAGCTCGCCGACCCGAAGCCCTTCTCGTTCGACGCGCTGAAGGCCGAGGCCAAGGCCATGGCGGGCCAGCCCTACAAGGCGCCGATGCTGCCGGCGAACGACATCGTCAAGCAGCTCGACTACGAGAAGTGGGGGCAGATCACCTTCAACACCGACGAGGCGCTGTTCGCGGACGGCCCCGGCGAGTTCCCGGTGACGTTCTTCCACCTCGGCATGTTCTTCGCCAAATCGGTCGACATGCTGGTGGTCAAGGACGGCGTGTCGCGCGAGATCGTCTACGACCAGTCGATGTTCAACATCCCGGCGGACTCGCCGGCGCGCAAGCTGCCGAAGGGCATCGGCTTCGCGGGCTTCCGGGTGCAGGAGCCGCGGAACGGCAAGCTCGACTGGCGCAAGAACGACTGGGCGGCCTTCCTCGGCGCCTCCTACTTCCGCGCCATCGGCGAGCTCTACCAGTACGGCCAGTCGGCCCGCGGCGTCGCCATCGACACGGCCGTGGCCGACCGCCCGGAGGAGTTTCCGGACTTCACGAAGTTCTTCATCGAGACGCCGGCGGGCGACGGCGACACACTCACGGTCTACGCGCTGCTCGACGGCCCCTCGGTGACGGGCGCCTACAAGTTCCTGATGACGCGCGCCAAGGGCGTGATCATCGAGATCGACCACACGCTGCACCTGCGCAAGGACGTGACGCGGCTCGGCATCGCGCCGCTGACCACCATGTACTGGTTCTCCGAGACCGCGAAGCCCACCGCGATCGACTGGCGGCCGGAGGTGCACGATTCCGACGGCCTGGCGCTGTGGACCGGCTCCGGCGAGCGGCTGTGGCGCGCGCTGAACAACCCGCCGCGCACCACCGCCTCGGCCTTCTCGGACGTGTCGCCGAAGGGCTTCGGCACGATGCAGCGCGACCGCATCTTCGACCATTACATCGACGGCGTGTACTACGACCGGCGCCCGAGCGTGTGGGTGGAGCCGCTCGGCAGCTGGGGCGCCGGCTCGGTTCAGCTCATCGAGATCCCCACCGACGACGAGATCCACGACAACGTCGTGGCCATGTGGGTTCCCAAGGACGCCGCCAAGGCCGGCAACGATTACGCGTTCCACTACAAGCAATATTGGCTCGCCTACGAGCCTTTCCCGGCGCCGCTCGCCAAGGTGACGGCGACGCGCCTCGGCCGCGGCGGCCAGCCCGGCCAGCCCCGCCCGCCGGGCGTGCGCAAGTTCATGGTGGAGTTCCTCGGCGGCCCGCTGGAGTCCCTGCCCTACGGCACCAAGCCCGAGCACGTCGTGACGGCGTCGCGCGGGACGATCGGGCCCTACCAGATCACCGAAGCCGTGGCGGACGGCGTGCCGGGTCACTGGATGACCTCCTTCGACCTGTCGGTCGACGGCACCGACCCGGTGGAGTTGCGCATGTACCTCAAGAGCGGCGGCGAGACGCTCAGCGAGACCTGGCTGTTCCAGTACCACCCATTCTGAGGAGCCGCGGGGGGCGAACCGAGGTGGAGGTCGGGCGTCTGCCGGCCTTCGGTGCCCGGCTTCGAACCCCCGCGGAATCGCTCCTTGTCTGCCCTGTCTCTTCCGCCTGACCGGCCGACCTCACAGCACGAAGTCGACCGTCAGCGCTTCCGCCGGCACCGGCATGGAGAACTCGAAGGCCATGCCGCGCGGCAGCACCCGCACCGCCTTGGCGCGGCGGCTGCCCACCGTCACCATGCTGCCGATCCACAGGCCCGGCAGGTTGCCCTCGATCGCGACGCCCGACTGCGACACGTCGATGATCAGGGCGTTGAGCCTGCGGCCGTCCTCCGTCGCGATGAGCGTGCGCGTGTTGCGCGGCTTGATGCGGGCGTGCCGACGCGCCTTGACGGCGGGGGCGCCGGCACGCCCTGCGTTGGCGGCGGGCGATGCCGGAGGGGCCGCGGCCGACGCGCGGCGCGCCACTGCGACCCGCTCGGCGTGCAGCCGTTCGCGGGCTTCGAGGTCGGTCAGCGCCTCGGTGATCTCCCGCGGCAGGGTCCAGGGTGCCGCGCCCGTCTCCCGCGCCCCGGTCCGGGCGGGAGCGGGATCGGACGGGGAGGCCGGCGCGCGCGACCGCGCCGTCGGGGCGGGGCGGGGCGCCGGGGAAGCGGAGGACGGTTCGCGCCGAGGCTCGTCGGTCGCCGCGATGCGCTCGGCCAAGCGCTGCTCGCGCCGCGCGATGTCGGCCCGCGCGCGGGCGACGGCGCGGTCCTGACGGCGCGAGCGACGCCGCGCGGCGCGGTCCGGCCGGCGCAGGCCGTCCATCAGGCGGCGGAGAACTCCCTCCCGCCTGACCGGCGGTGCCCGCGACGGGCCGGGACCGGGCGGGGGCGCGGCGGGGGCCGCCCCGGCCGAGCGGCGCTCCGCTCCGACGACCGCGCGGCGGATGCAGAGCGCCACCGGCACGCCGGCCGCCGCGACCGCCGCCGTGAGGGCCGCGGGCTCGTAGGGGCCGAGGTCGGGCCGGAAGCCGGCCAGCGCGGCGAGCGAGCCGACGCCGGCCGCGCCCGCCAGGGCGGCGCCGGCCGCCCAGGTCCGCTGCCAGGGCGCCAGGGGAGCGGTGCCCTGGTCGGCCGTCAGCGAGGCCCGCAGGGCGGCGTCGAGCACCGCCGTCGAGCGCGCCAGCATGGCGTTCCACCGCCCCCGGTTCGGCCGGAGGCTGACGATCGCATCGTCGGGTCCCGACGGCGGATCGACGGCGGAGGGCCTGGTCAGCGTGACGTCCATGGATCGGCTCTCCGCTGCTCCCCGGCCGCCGCCCGCATCGCCGGACGCGCGTTGCACATCCCTTGATGGAGGTTCAACCCCTAAGGCCCGGTTGATATGTGGCCGCGAATTGCACGGAGACGGGGAGCGCGGGCGCCGTCGACCGCGCGGCACCGGCGATTTTTTCGGGGGCGCCAAAGCCCGCTACCACCACGGCGGCGGCGATGCTCCCTAACCTGTGCGCGAGGTCGACGCCCGGAGGAAGCCCTCGACGGCTTTCCCACAGAGGCGGAACGACCGCGGGAGGGGCTGACGAATGCGGGCGACGACACGTGCGGTCTTCATCGGGCTCCTGTCCGCGGCGGCCCTGGCGAACTCCGCCTCGGCCCAGATGGCCGCCCCGGAAGCGTCGGCGCCGGACGGCGCGAAGCTGTTCAAGAACCAGTGCGCGGCCTGCCACACGATCCACGCGTCGGATCCCAAGCGGCAGGGACCGACGCTCGAAGGCGTCTACGGCCGCAAAGCCGGCTCGGTGGCCGACTATCACTACTCGGCGGGGTTCGAGAAGGCCGATTGGAACTGGGACGAGGCCCACCTCGACCCGTGGCTGACCAACCCGCAGGCCGTGATCCCCGGCGCCATCATGCCTTACAAGCAGGCCAAGCCGGAGGTCAGAAAGGCCATCATCGACTACCTGAAGGACCTCCACTGACCATGGCCAAGCCCGTCCATTCCATGATCCGCGTGCGCGACGAGAAGCGCAGCACCGACTACTATGCCCGCGCCTTCGGATTGGAGCAGGCCGAGAAGTTCGACTTCGGCGGTTTCGCGCTGATCTACCTGCGCCACCCGTCCTCGCCGTTCGAACTGGAGCTCACGGTCAACAAGGACCAGGAGAAGGACTACGACCTCGGCAACGGCTACGGCCACCTCGCCGTCGTGGTCGACGACGTGGACGCCGAGCACGCCCGCTTCGAGCGCGAAGGCTTCCCCGCCACCGCCCCGAAGGACTTCAAGCACGAGGGCCAGACCCTCGCCCGCTTCTTCTTCGCCACCGACCCCGACGGCTACAAGATCGAGGTCATCCAGCGCGGCGGCCGCTTCGGCTGACGCATCGACGGCCCGTCGGAGACAGGCGGCACGAGACCGCCCCTCCGGCGAGGCCCAAGCCCCCTCCGGAGGAACTGCCATGAGAGAGATCGATCCGCGCAGCCGCTACAGCCGGCGCACCTTCCTGAAGGGCGCGGCCTCGGCCGCCCCCGCCGCCGCCATCGCGGCCGGCACCGGGCTCAGCATCACCGACGCCTGGGCCGAGGACGCGCAGGCCCTGAGCGCGCCGCAGCTCAAGACCATGGTGAAGATGGCGCGGGACATCTACCCGCACGACTTCCTCGGCGACGTCTACTACATCACCGCCATCAAGCCCTGGGACAAGAAGGCCGCCGGCGACGCCGGCATCAAGACCATGCTGACCGAGGGCGTCGGCCGGCTCGACGCCGATGCCAAGGACCGCTTCAAGGTCGCCTACGTGGACGTGCCCTGGGAGGCGGACCGCGTGGTGCTGCTGCAGGGCATCGAGCACACCGACTTTTTCAAGAAGATCCGGGCCGACATGGTCGTGTCACTGTACAACCAGCACGACCTTTGGCCGAAGTTCGGATACGAGGGCTCCTCGGCCGAGTACGGCGGCTATCTCAACCGCGGCTTCAACGACATCGACTGGCTCCCGAAGGTGTAGGCACCCAGTCGAGCGAAGGAAAAATCACCAAGGGACAGAACGGTCGGAGGAAACGCGAGATGGCACAGGCACAGTTCGACAAGAACGACGACAGCGTCGTCGTCATCGTCGGCTCGGGGGCGGGCGGCGGCACGCTCGGCAACGAGCTGGCCCAGAAGGGCATCAAGGTCGTGATCCTGGAGGCGGGCTCCCGCAACGAGATCGCCGATTTCATCAACGACGAGTGGGAAAGCTTCGCCCAGCTCGCCTGGACCGACATGCGCACCACCTCGGGCTCGTGGCGCGTCGCCCACGACTTCCCGAACCTGCCAGCCTGGATCGTGAAGTCGGTCGGCGGCTCCACGGTGCACTGGGCGGGCGCCTCGCTCCGCTTCGAGCCGCACGAGTTCCAGATCAAGTCGACCTACGGCGGCCTCGACGGCGCCAACCTGCTCGACTGGCCGATCACCCGCGCCGACCTCGACCCCTGGTACGAGAAGGCCGAGTACAAGATGGGCGTGACCCGCACCAACAACATCCCCGGCCTGCCCGGCAACAACAACTTCAAGGTCATGGAGGCCGGCGCCCGCAAGATCGGCTACAAGGAGGTCCACACCGGCCGCATGGCCATCAACTCGCAGCCGCGCATGGGCCGCGGCTCGTGCCAGCAGATCGGCTTCTGCTTCCAGGGCTGCAAGTCGGGCGCGAAGTGGTCGACGCTCTACACCGAGATCCCGGCCGGCGAGTCGACCGGCAACCTCGAGGTGCGCCCGGACAGTCAGGTGCTCAAGATCGAGCACGACCAGAGCGGCAAGGTGAACGCCGTCGTCTACGTGGATGGCGAGGGCCAGACCCAGCGCCAGAAGGCGCGCGTCGTGGCGGTGGCGGGCAACTCGATCGAGAGCCCGCGCCTGCTGCTGAACAGCGCCTCCACCATGTTCCCGGACGGGCTCGCCAACTCGTCCGGCCAGGTCGGCCGCAACTACATGCGGCACATGACCGGCACGATGTACGGCATCTTCGAGCGGCCGGTGCACATGTACCGCGGCACCACCATGGCCGGCATCATCCGCGACGAGGCGGTCCACAACCCGAAGCGCGGCTTCAACGGCGGCTACGAGATGGAGACGCTGTCGCTCGGCCTGCCCTTCATGGCCGCCTTCCTCAACCCCGGAGCCTGGGGCCGCACCTTCACCTCGTCCATGGAGGCCTATCCCCGGATGGCCGGCATGTGGCTGATCGGCGAGGACATGCCGCAGGAGACCAACCGCATCACCCTCGATCCCGTCGCCAAGGACAAGCACGGCATGCCCGTGGCCTCCGTCCACTACGACGACCACGCCAACGACATCGCGATGCGCAACCACGCCTACCAGCAGAGCGCGGCGATCTACCAGGCGGTGGGCGCCACCGTGACGCTGCCGACCCCGCCCTATCCGTCGACCCACAACATGGGCACGAACCGCATGAGCGAGAAGCCGCGCGACGGCGTGATCAACAAGTTCGGCCAGGCCCACGACGTCAAGAACCTGTTCGTGTCGGACGGCTCGCAGTTCACCTCGGGCGCGGCCTGCAATCCCACGCTGACGATCGTGGCGCTCGCCATCCGGCAGGCCGACCACATCGCCGGCCGCATGCAGAGCCGCGACATCTGAGGGAGGCGGGAATGCGCGCGATCATCCTCGGGGCGGCGCTGCCGCTCCTCCTCGCCGGTGCGGCCGCGGCCTGCCCCGACGCCCGTCAGGCCTCGGCGCCGATGGTCCTGGCCGACAATGCCGCGACCTCGACGCCGGCGCCCGCGAACGGCGACTCCGCCAAGAAGCCCGACACGGTGGCGTTCCCCAACAGCCCCAACGGCTCGCCGGCCGCGGGCGACAAGGGCCAGCCCGTCGTGACCGACAAGGCCGCCTGCACCGGCACCGGGCCGACCGCCACCTGCGGCGACAGCCCGAAGCCATCCAACGCCGCCGACACCAGCGACGTCGCCAAGACCACGCCGACCACCGTGGACGGCACGGCTCCGAAGAAGTGACGGCGAGCGGCGCTCGCGGACCCCTCCCGCCGTCACGGGCGGGGGCGGTCCGCGGCGTCGCTCACCGGAGCGCGAAGGCGGGGGTCGGCAGGGCGCGCGCGGGCCGGGCGCGGCGGACCACGTCGGCGAAGCTCGCGCAGGGCGCCTCCGCGATCCTGTCGCGGGGCAGGACGACGCCGGCGACCGGCGCCAGCGATGGGAACCAGCGTGCCCGAAGGCTCGCCGGCTCCTCGCGCAGGACCACGGCCCTGCCCCCCTCCAGCGCGCGCGCGACCTCCTCGCCGAACAGGCGGGACGGCACGACGCCGGCCTTGACGACGAAGATCCAGGGCGACCGCGCGCCCGCCACGCCGCGCGCGAGGGCGGCCCGGAAGTCGCTGTCCTGAACGACGCTGCAGCCGGCCTCGTCCGCGATCGCGGCGAGCGGAGCCGCGTCGCCCACCTGCAGCAGGGTCACGTCGCGCACGACGCCCTCGACGGTCGCCGGCACGAGCGCCGCCAGCGTTCGCATGAGGGCGCCGGCCCGAGCGGAGGCGTCCGCGGCAGCGGGGGACAGGACGACGATGGTGGATAACATGGGCCAGGGCTTATCACGGGGCTTGCGCGCCGCGAAACGCATCATGAGCCCCGCGCTGCCTCAATTATCGGCATGGGATCGAAGGGTCTCCGGCCCTTCGCGGGGTGCGGGGCGGAGCCCCGCCGGGGTTCGATCAGGGCTCCGCCCTCGAACCCGCCGGAGGGCCGAAGGCCCTTCGAGATCCCGGATCTAGCGCGCCAGTTGCCGGCACAGGCTTTCCAGCTCGTCGTGCGTCTCGTAGCGGATGCGGATCTCGCCCCCCGCCCCCCGCACGTCGATCTCGACGCCGAGGCCCAGCGCCGCGGCGATGCGCTTCGCCAAGGCCTTGGTGTCGTCGCCCTGCGCGGCGCGCTTCGGCGCGGGCTTGGGCTCCTCGGCCGGCGCCGGTGCCGGGCGCTGGTGCGCCTGCGCCAGCTTCTCGACCTCGCGCACGTTGAGTCCGCGCGCCACGACCTTGCGCGCCACCGGCTCGGGGTCGTCGAAGACCAGGAGCGCCCGCGCGTGGCCGGCCGACAGCGAGCCGTCCACCACCATCGCCTCGACGCTGCCCGGCAGCTTGAGCAGGCGGATCATGTTGGCGACGTGGCTGCGGCTCTTGCCGATGATGCGGGCGAGGTCCGCCTGCGAATAGCCGAACTCGCGCGCCAGCCGCTCGTAGCCGCGCGCCTCCTCGATCGGGTTGAGGTCGGCGCGCTGGACGTTCTCGATGATGGCGAGTTCGAGCGCGCCCTTGTCGTCGACCTCGACGACGACGATCGGCACCTCCTCGAGGCCGGCCGCGCCGGCGGCGCGCCAGCGGCGCTCGCCCGCGATGATTTCGTAGGCGCCCGCCCGCCCCGGCGCCGGCCGCACCACGATGGGCTGGATGATGCCCTTCTCGCGGATGGAGTTGGTGAGGTCCGTCAGGTCCTCGTCCGCGAAGGTGCGGCGCGGGTTGTTGGGGTTCGGGCGGACGTCGGCGTGGCGCACCCGCCGCCGGTCGCGCGCCTCGGGGGCGGGCGCGTTCGGCATCTGCGCCGACGAGTCGGCGATCAGCGCGGCGAGGCCGCGCCCGAGGCGCGAGCGCCCACCCTCCTCCGCCATGGAAGCGATCCCTTTCACGCCGCCATCTTCCTTTCACGCTGGATGACCTCGGAGGCGAGCCGCAGGTAGGCCTGCGAGCCCGAGCATTTGAGGTCGTAGAGCAGCACCGGCTTGCCGTGCGACGGCGCCTCCGAGACGCGCACGTTGCGCGGGATGACCGTCTCGTAGACCTTGTCGCCCATGATGGCGCGCACGTCGGCCACGACCTGGGTCGCGAGGTTGTTGCGGGGGTCGAACATGGTCAGCAGGATGCCGTGGATCGACAGGCCGGGATTGAGGTTGGCGCGCACCTGCTCGACCGTGGCGAGGAGCTGCGACAGACCCTCCAGCGCGAAGAACTCGCATTGCAGTGGCACCAGCACGCTGGAGGCCGCCGCCATGGCGTTGACGGTGAGCAGGTTCAGCGAGGGCGGGCAGTCCACCAGCACGTAGGTGAAGCGGCGCCCGTCCTCCGTGTCGGCGAGGCGGCGCAACGCGTCGCGCAGCTTGAAGGCGCGGTCCTTGTGGTCGGCGATCTCGAGGTCGAGGCCGAGCAGGTCCATGGTCGAGGGCGCGATCCACAGGTTGGGCACGTTGGTGGACCGGCAGGCCTCGGCCAGGGAATGGTCGCCCGTCAGCGCGCCGTAGGTCGAGACCGCGCGGTCGCGGCGCTCGACGCCGAGGCCGGTCGAGGCGTTGCCCTGCGGGTCGAGGTCGATGAGGAGCACGCGCTCGCCGACGGCAGCCAGGGCCGTGCCGAGGTTGATGGCCGTCGTGGTCTTGCCGACGCCGCCCTTCTGGTTGGCCAGGACCAGGACGCGGGCGGGCAGATCACTCATGGCTCGGGCCTTTCGGGAGGACGGCGCGCCGCACCACGAGGATGCGGCCGTCGGGCGACGTGACGCTCGGCACCGTGCGGACCTCGTAATCGGGCCCGAGGCCGGGATCGTCGCCGACCTCCGCCCCGCTCTTGAGGAACACGGCCCCCGTGCCGCCGTCGATCAGGACCTTGCCCATTTCGAGGAGGTCGGGCAAGGGCGCGAGCGCCCGGGCGGACAGAACATCGATCGAGTGTAGCCGCGGCAGCACGTCCGCGATGCGGCCGTTGTGCACGGTCGCGGGGGCGCCGCAGGCGCGGGCCGCCTCGCGCAGGAAGGCACACTTGCGCGCGTTGGCCTCGACGAGGTCGACGTGTGCGCCCGGCCGGCCCGCGAGCAGGATGGCGACGACGAGGCCGGGGAAGCCGGCGCCCGAGCCGATGTCGGCCCAGCGTAGCGCGCTCGGCATCAGGGGCTGGATCTGCGCCGAGTCGGCGAGGTGGCGCGTCCACACCTCGGGCAGCGTCGTCGGCGAGACGAGGTTCTTGATGCGCTGCCAGCGCGCGAGCAGGTCGGCGTAGACGGCGAATCGCTCCTCGGTTTCACGTGAAACGGGGACCAGGGCGAGGGCGCGGCGGCGGTCGTCGGAGATGGGTGACAAGGGTTCGACCATGGGGCGTGGCGCCCTTCTCCCCGGCGGGGAGGGCGCGCGACGCCGGGGCGGAGAGGGTTGGCGGGAAAGGTAGCCTCAGGCGCTTGCCGCGGCCTTGCCCTTCGCCCTGCCCTTGGCGATGAGGATCGTCAGCGCGGCCGGCGTCATGCCCTCGATGCGCTGCGCCTGCCCCAGCGTCTCGGGGCGCACGAGGCCGAGCTTATCCGCGAGCTCGCGCGAGAGCCCTGGCAGGGCGCGGTAGTCGAGATCGGTCGCGAGCATCACGCCGTCCTCGTCCCGCGCGCGGGCGACGTCGGCCTCCTGCCGGTCGAGGTAGACGGCGTATTTCGCATCGGCCTCGATCTGCGCCATGACCGCGGGCGCGACTGCGCCGAGCTCCGGCCAGACCGCCTGCAGGGCTTCAGCGTCGATGTCGGGGTGCGACATCAGCGTGAAGGCGGACCGGCGCACGCCGTCCTGCGACACCTGGAGGCCGCGGAGCGCGAGCTGCTGCGGCGTCGCGACGAGCCCGTCGACCAGCGCCCGCGCGGCGTCGAGCGCGGCGAGCTTGGCCGCGAAGGCCGCGGCGCGCTCGGACCCGACGCAGCCCCAGGCGACGCCCTGTCGGGTCAGCCGCTGGTCGGCGTTGTCGGCGCGCAGCGTCAGTCGGTACTCGGCGCGCGAGGTGAACATGCGGTAGGGCTCGGTGACGCCGCGCGTCACGAGGTCGTCGACCATCACGCCGATGTAGCTGTCCGCCCGCGAGAAGGCGACGGCGTCGGAGCCGCCGGCCGCGCGCGCGGCGTTGAGCCCGGCGACCAGCCCCTGCGCGGCCGCCTCCTCGTAGCCCGTGGTGCCATTGATCTGGCCGGCGAGGTAGAGGCCGGGCAGGCGCTTCGCCTCCAGCGCGGGGGTGAGCTCGCGCGGGTCGACGTAGTCGTATTCGATGGCGTAGCCGTGCTGGCTGATGACGGCGTCCTCGCAGCCCGGGATGGAGCGCACGAGCCGCTCCTGCGTGTCGCGCGGCAGCGAGGTCGAGATGCCGTTGGGGTAGAAGGTCGGGTCGTCGAGGCCCTCAGGCTCGAGGAAGATCTGGTGGCTGTCGCGGTCGGTGAAGCGCGTGACCTTGTCCTCGATCGAGGGGCAGTAGCGCGGACCCCGCCCCGTGATGGCGCCGGAGAAGAGCGGCGCGCGGTGCAGGTCGGCGCGGATGATGGCGTGGGTCTCGGCCGTCGTGCGGGTGACGAAGCAGGGCACCTGCTCCGTCTCGATCCGCGACGTCAGGCTGGAGAAGGGTTCGGGCACGGCGTCGCCGGGCTGGCGCTCCAGGCGATCGAGGTGGAGCGTGCGGCCGTCGAGCCGCGGGGGCGTGCCGGTCTTGAGCCGGCCGAGCGCGAAGCCGCGCGATTCCAGCGCGGCCGACAGGCCGTGGCTCGGCGCCTCGCCGATGCGGCCGGCCGGGACCCGCTCGTCGCCGACGTGGATCAGGCCGCGCAGGAAGGTGCCCGTGGTCAGCACCGCCGCCGCGCAGGCGAGGCGGCGCCCGTCGGCCAGGGTCACGGCGGCGACGCGGCCGGCGGCGATGTCGAGCCCGAAGGCCTCTCCCTCGACGAGCGTCAGGTTGGGCTGCGCGGCCAGGGCCTCCTGCATGGCGGCGCGGTAGAGGCGCCGGTCGGCCTGGGCGCGGGGGCCGCGAACCGCGGGACCCTTGCGGCGGTTCAGCACGCGGAACTGGATGCCGGCCCGGTCGCCGACGCGGCCCATCAACCCGTCGAGCGCGTCGATCTCGCGGACGAGGTGGCCCTTGCCGAGGCCGCCGATGGCCGGGTTGCAGGACATGGTGCCGACGGTGGCGAGGCTCTGCGTGAGCAGCGCCGTGCGGGCGCCGGTGCGGGCCGCGGCGGCGGCGGCCTCGCAGCCTGCGTGTCCGCCGCCGATGACGACGACGTCGAAGGAGTGGGACATGGGAGGACCGGGTGGGCTGGAGCGGAAGCTATAAGCCGCGCCGCGCGCCGGGTCACCTGTTTCACGTGGAACGGGAGGCGGTCTGCGGAAGATCAGCCCCCGTCATCGCGAGCGCAGCGAAGCGATCCAGCCGTCAGGAGCTGCCACGTCAGCTTGACCCGGCGCGAAGCGATCCCTCCGGAGCGGGTCTGATGGATCGCTTCGCTACGCTCGCGATGACGATGGAGCGCGAACAGGATCGTGAGGTGGGTTCCGCGGGGCTCCGCGCCCCGCGAGAGATAGGGGGCCTCTCGACCCCGGCTATTTGCCGATGCAGAACCGGGCGAAGATGCTGCCGAGCACCTCCTCGGTGCCGATCCGGCCGACCAGGGCGGCCAGGGCCGCGCCGGCGCCGCGCAGGTCCTCGGCCACGAGTTCGAACGACCTCCCCTGCCCCGCGCGGATCCGGTCGAGGCAGCGGCTCGCGTCCTCCAGCGCGGTGCGGTGCCGAAGCCGCGTCACCACGGCTCCTTCCCCGTCGGTCAGCGCGTCGGCGGCGAAGCGCGCGAGCGCCGCCACCAGGGCGTCGAGCCCATCGCCGGTCAGCGCCGACACGCGGTGATCGCCCTGCCCCGGCCCGAGGTCCGCCTTGGTCGCGACGGTCCACAGCGCGCCGGCGGTCTCGACTTCGGGCGCCGCGGGCTGGTCCGCCGCATGGAGCCAGAGCACGAGGTCGGCCGAGGCGGCCCGCGCTCGCGCCCGCGCGATGCCCTCGCGCTCCAGCGGGTCGTCGGTGTCGCGAAGCCCGGCCGTGTCGATGAGCTGGACTGGATAACCGCCGAGCTCCAGATCGACCGTCAGGGCGTCGCGGGTGGTCCCGGCTAGGGACGACACGATCGCGACCTCGCGGCCCGCGATGGCGTTGAGCAGCGTCGACTTGCCGGCGTTGGGCGGCCCCGCGATGGCGACCGCCAATCCCTCGCGCAGCCGCAGTCCCCGCCCCTCGCGGGCGAGCTCGGCCGCGATCCGGCGCGACACCCCATCGACGAGGCGCCCGAGCTCGGCCTCGAAGAAGGCGACGAGGTCGTCCTCCTCGGCGAAGTCGATCGCGCCCTCGGCCAGGGCCAGCGCGGCGAGCAGGTCCTCCCGCAGCCCCTCGACCCAGCGGCCGAGGGCGCCGTCGAGCTGGCGCTGGGCCTGGCGGCGCTGGGCCTCGGTCTGCGCGTCGATGAGGTCGGCCAGGCCCTCGACGGCGCCGAGGTCGAGCTTGCCGTTGAGGAAGGCGCGCCGGGTGAACTCGCCGGGCTCGGCCGGGCGGCATCCCGGCACAGCGGCCAGGGCCTTCAGCACGGCGGCCACGACCGCCCTGCCCCCGTGGAGCTGGAACTCGGCGGAGTCCTCGCCGGTGAAGGAGGATGGCCCCGGAAACCAGAGCACGAGCGCGCGGTCGAGGAGGGCGCCGCCGTGGCGGAGGGGCGCCAGGGTGGCGCGGCGCGGCTCGGGCACGCGGCCGGCGAGAACCTCGACGGCGCCCTGCGTGGCAGGGCCGGACACGCGGATCACCGCGACGGCGGAGCGGCCGGGGGCGGTCGCGGGCGCGAAGATGGTGTGGTCAGGCACCGCGGCTGCCGCCTCTCTCGAGAAGGCGCCGCCGGTGACGTCCTGCCCTTCTCCCCTCCGGGGAGAAGGTGGCGCGAAGCGCCGGATGAGGGGTCGGGGCGCCCTTCGGGCGTCCCTCATCCGCCTGCCGGCACCTTCTCCCCGGAGGGGAGAAGGGCAGGGCTGGATCAGGTGTTCATCGAGTCGAAGAAGGCCTGGTTGCCCTTCGGCGTCTCGCGCAGCTTGCCCATCAGGAACTCGATGCCGTCGACCGTGCCCATCGGGTTGAGGATGCGGCGCAGCACGTACATCTTCTTGAGCGTGTCGTTCGGGACGAGCAGCTCCTCCTTGCGGGTGCCGGAGCGCGTGATGTCGAGCGCCGGGTAGACCCGCTTGTCCGCGACCTTGCGGTCGAGGATGATCTCGGAGTTGCCTGTGCCCTTGAACTCCTCGAAGATCACCTCGTCCATGCGCGAGCCGGTGTCGATCAGCGCGGTGGCGATGATGGTCAGCGAGCCGCCCCCCTCGATGTTGCGGGCCGCGCCGAAGAAGCGCTTGGGCCGCTGCAGGGCGTTGGCGTCGACGCCGCCGGTCAGAACCTTGCCGGAGGACGGCACGGTGGTGTTGTAGGCGCGGCCGAGGCGCGTGATCGAGTCGAGCAGGATGACGACGTCGCGGCCGTGCTCGACGAGGCGCTTGGCCTTCTCGATCACCATCTCGGCCACCTGCACGTGGCGGGTCGCCGGCTCGTCGAAGGTGGAGGACACGACCTCGCCCCGCACCGAGCGCTTCATGTCGGTCACCTCCTCGGGGCGCTCGTCGATGAGCAGCACGATGAGGTAGCACTCGGGGTGGTTGGCCGTGACCGACTGGGCGATGTTCTGCAGGAGGACCGTCTTGCCGGTGCGCGGCGGCGCCACGATGAGGGCGCGCTGGCCCTTGCCGATCGGCGCCACCACGTCGATGACGCGGCTCGACATGTCCTTCTTGGTGTTGTCCTCGATCTCGAGCTTCAGGCGCTGCTCGGGGTAGAGGGGCGTCAGGTTGTCGAAGTTGACCTTGTGGCGCACCTTCTCGGGGTCGTCGAAGTTGATCGTCGACACCTTCACGAGGCCGAAGTAGCGCTCGCCCTCCTTGGGGGCGCGGATCTGGCCCTCGACCGTGTCGCCGGTCCTGAGGCCGAAGCGGCGGATCTGCGAAGGCGAGATGTAGATGTCGTCCGGCCCGGCGAGGTAGTTCGCGTCGGGCGAGCGCAGGTAGCCGAAGCCGTCCTGCAGCACCTCGACCACGCCCTGGCCGATGATGTCGATCTCCTTGGCGGCGAGCTCCTTCAGGATGGCGAAGAGGAGCTCCTGCTTGCGCAGCAGGGAGGCGTTCTCGACCTCGTGTTCGTCGGCGAAGGCGAGGAGGTCGGGGGGCGACTTGGACTTGAGGTCCTGGAGTTTGATCTCCGGCATGGGGGAAGTGCGTCCTCGGAGGAAGGCCGCGCGTGCGGCCCGTCAGGGGCGGCGGTCGCGGTCGCTGTGAAGGGGGGGAAGAACGGGGGCTTGGGATCGGACGCCGCGCGGGCCGGTGGGCGGGTAGCCCGCCGGCCCTGCCGATGGTCAGTCGTCGGAGGCGGACGGCTCGGCAGCGGGGGCCGCAGCCTCGGCCTCGGCCGTCGCGCGGGTGGTCCGGCGGCGGCGGCGCGGGAATTTCGGCGCCTCGTCGGCGTCGTCGCCGGGGAAGGCGGTGGCGGTGGTCAGGCTCGGCTCGCCCCCCTCGGCGGCGGGCTGGGAGGGCGCGACGGCGCGCGGCGGCGCGGTGATGAACGACGGCAGGCCCGGCGCATCGTCGACTGGAGCCGGGGCGGACCGCTCGGCGCGCTCGCGGCGGCGCGGCGCCTCGGCGCGGCGCGACGCCACCTCGGGCTGCGCCTCGGAGACGGGCGCGGAGACGGACTGCTGCTCCCCCACCGGCGCGGGCTGGAGCGCGGTCTCGGAGGGCTGCTCCGGCTGGCGCTCGACCTGCCGCTCGGGCACTGCCTCGACGCGGGGCTGCTCGCCGCTGCCGAAGTCGGTCGTCGGCTCGGCGGGCTGCTCTTCGCGGTAACGGTCGCCGTCGCGGGGGCGGTCGTAGCCGCGGTCGTTGTAGGGCCGGTCCTGCCCGGCGACGTTGCCGTTGGCCTGCCGCTCCTGGCGCTCCAGGCGTTCCTGCGCGAAACGCTCGCGGCGGCTCTGGCGGTCGCCGTAGGGGCGATCCCCGCTCTGCTGCCCCTGCTGCCGGTCGTCGGCGCGGATCTCGTTGCCGTTGTTGTCGCGGTAGGGGCGACGGTTCTGGTTGTTGCGGTCCTGGCGATTGTAGTTGTTGCGGTCGTTGTAGGGCTGCCGGTCGCCCTGCCCGTTGTAGGGCTGGCGCTCGCCCCCCTGCCCGTTCTGGCGGTCGCCGTAGGGCTGGCGCTCGCCGGTGTAGGGCTGGCGCTGCTCGCCCTGGTACGGCTGCGCGGCGGCCTGGGGCACGAAGGGCGCCGGAGCGGCGGGCTGCGGTGACGCGAAACGGTCCGGGATGCCGCTGTCGTCGTCGTCGTCGACTTCGGTGTCGACCGCGTCGGGCTGGCGGGCGTAGCCGGCCTGGGCCGCCTGGGCGCTGGCGATGAGGCGGAAATAGTGCTCGGCGTGCTGGAGATAGCTTTCGGCCGCGACGGGGTCGCCGGAGGACTGCGCGTCCCGCGCCAGCTGCAGGTATTTCTCGGCGACGTGGTGGGCGTTGCCCCGGATCTTCACGTCGGGGCCGTTCGATTCGTAGGAACGGGTGAGAGGATTGGGGCCCTTGCGGTTTCCGCCGTTGTTGTTCGGGCGCCCACCGCGCATCCGCTTGTTCTGACCTGGTCTCATCGATCGTCCTTGGGGTGACATCAGGCCCGTGACCGCGCAGGATCGACCTGCGGGGCTCCCGCCAGCGGCGCCATCGTGTTGATGCTGTGCAGCTCGTTCATTCCGTCTGCGGCGTCCGGCCCGAGGCGGGCGGAAGTCGAGGGGGAAACAGGCGAGAGTCCGTCGCGGGTTCTGCCGAAGGCGAACCGTGCCACCGATGCACCAGGAACGCCCAGCCGATCACGAGGGGATCAAAGCTGAGGCGGAGTGGAGCGAGAGAGGACGGGAGGGGTGCTGAGCAGCATCCGCGCGGGTGTTCAATCCCGATTTGCTGATGCAGCTTAGATGAAGTCTCGCGGTCCGCCAAGTCCTTTCGTCGCGAGGGGCGCCAGAAAACGCCGCGGCGGCCCGTTTTTCCCCGGTTCGGCCGCAATCGTCCCGGTCACGCGCCCGCGGGCGAGGCTTCTGGCGCCGCTTCGGCCTCCAGCATCAGGCGGGCACGGGCGCGCAGCTTCTCGGTCTCGCTCTTGAGCTGGCCGCAGGCGGCCAGGATGTCCCGGCCGCGCGGGGTCCGCACCGGGCTGGCGTAGCCGGCCTTGAACACGATGTCCGAGAAGGCCTCGATCGTGGACCAGTCCGAGCAGCCGTAGCGGGTGCCCGGCCAGGGGTTGAAGGGGATCAGGTTGATCTTGGCCGGGATGCCCTTCAGCAGGCGCACCAGCTCGCGCGCGTCCTTCGGCGAGTCGTTCACGCCCTTCAGCATGACGTATTCGAAGGTGATGCGGCGCGCGTTGGAGACGCCGGGATAGGCCCGGCAGGCGTCGAGCAGCTCGCGGATCGGGTATTTCCGGTTCAGCGGCACCAGCTCGTCGCGCAGCTCGTCCCGCACGGCGTGGAGCGAGATCGCCAGCATCGTGCCGACGTCGCGCCCCAGCGCCTCGATCTGCGGCACGACGCCGGAGGTCGAGACGGTGATGCGGCGGCGCGACAGCGACAGGCCGTCGCCGTCCGACATCACGCCGATGGCGTCGCGCACGCCGTCGAGGTTGTAGAGCGGCTCGCCCATGCCCATGAACACGATGTTGGACACGGCGCGCACGCCCTCGCCGGACGGGATCAGGCCGTCGGTCGGGGGGACGAGGCCGGGGAAGTCGCCGAGCCGGTCGCGCGCCACCAGGAGCTGCTGGACGATCTCGCGCGAGGACAGGTTGCGGACGAGCTTCTGCGTGCCGGTGTAGCAGAAGGTGCAGGTCAGCGTGCAGCCCACCTGGCTCGACACGCAGAGCGTCCCGCGGTCGGATTCCGGGATGTACACGCATTCGATCTCGGCGCCGCGGTCGTGCGGTCCGGTCGAAGGCATGCGGATCAGCCACTTGCGGGTGCCGTCGACGGACACCTGCTCAGCCACCACGGCCGGGCGCTCCAGCGTGTAACGCTCCGCGAGCAGCGCCCGCAGCGCCTTGCCGACGTTGAGCATGGCGTCGAAGCGCGTAGCGCCCTGGAAGTAGATCCAGTGCCAGAGCTGCGACACGCGCATCTTGATCTCGCGCTCCGGCAGGCCGAGGCCGCGCAGGGCTTCGGCGAGTTCGGCGCGCGTCATGCCGGCGAGCGACGGCTTGACGGGGACCGGCGTCGGGGCCGTGACGGGCGGGGGCAGGGTGGCGGCGTCCAAGGGCTGAGGCTCTTCTCGGGGGCAGGCGCGGGTGCGGCTCGCGGCGGAGCGGGGCGCCCGGCGGGCGGGGCAGGGCGCGGGCGACCGTGCGGGTGCGTCGGTCTATAGTGTCGTGAGCGTCCGCGTACAACTCAAGGGGAAGCCACGTCGGGCGCCGGCGTCGCCAGTGCGGCCAGCATCGCTTCGGCGCCGGACACGCCGACTTGGCCGCGGACCTCTTCGAGCGACAGCGCCGCCACGACGCCGTCCTCGACCAGCATGGAATAGCGCTGCGAGCGCAGGCCGAAGCCGCGGGCGGTCGCGTCCGCCTCGAGGCCGATGGCGCGGGCGAAGGTGCCGTTGCCGTCGCCGAGGAAGGTGATGCGCCCCTCCGGGTCGGCTTTGGCGGCCCAGGCCTTCAGCACGAAGGCGTCGTTGACGGCCGTGACCGCGATGGCGTCGATGCCGCGGGCCAGGATGGCGTCGGCATGCTCCACGAAGCCGGGCAGGTGGTTGCGGTCGCAGGTCGGGGTGAAGGCGCCGGGCACCCCGACCAGCACCACGCGGCGGCCCTTGAACACGTCGTCGGTCGAGCGGGTGTCGAGGCCGTCCGGCGTGGTGACGAAGAAGTCGACGGCGGGCAGGCGGTCGCCGGGTTGGATCGCCATGGAGGGGCTCCGGTCAGGGTCGGGGCTCCCGGTCTAGGGCTTCGCCCCGGCGGCGTCGAGCGTCACCGGCACCTCGACGGCGCCGGCCGGGGACGTGAGCGTCAGGGTGAGGGGCGCCGGCGGGCGGGCCTCGCCCTTGGGCGCGTCGAGCTGTTTCACGGGAAACGTCGCCCGGCCGGGGCCGTCCGGCACCGCCGGGCCGGCCGCGTAGGCCCAGCCCTCGGGCGCCTCGACGAAGAGGCTCCCGTCCGCATCCGGCAGGGCGGCCCGCACCGTGAAGCCGCCCGCGGCGCCCGGCGCCGTGACGGCCAGGACCGCGGGCGCCGTCCCCCCCGCGCCGACCGTCGACGGCCGGGGCACGGCCGCGAGAGCCTTCAGCACGGGGCCGGCATCCGGCGTGGGCTGCCGGTCGAGCGTCAGGCGAAGGTCGGCGTGGGCCGGCAGGCAGATGTCGTGGCAGGCCGCGTAGTCGAGCGTCACCGCGAGGTCGACCGGCTTCGACGCGTCCGCGGGCACGACCAGGATCGGGAACACCACGTCGTCCGCGTAGCCGAAGGCTTCGGCGCCGGCCTCGTCGAAGCGCGACGGGGCAGGGTAGCGCACGGTCGCGCCCGCCAGGTTGGTCGAGCCCGAGAAGGCGAAGGTCGGGGGCACGCCCGCGTCGCCGGGGTCGCGCCAGTAGGTCACGAAGCGGGGCTGGAGCCGGATCTCGACCCCGGCCAGCAGCCCGCGGCCGTCGGGCGCGGGGCCGGCGCCGACCAGCCGCGCCTCCGATTGGGCGCTCCTGACCCACGCCGAAACGTCGGCCGCCGCGGCGCGGGGCAGGAGCAGGGCGGCGGCCAGGACGGCCCACGCGGTCAGGGGAAGGCCACGGCGGCGTGCGGTGCGGGAAGGGTCCATGCGGGGGCAGGTAGCGCGCCCCCGCGACTTCGGCCAGCTTGCGGCTGCGGCGACGGCTGGCCTAGGATCGCACATGCCGCCCGCGTCCCCCTTCGACACCCCCCAAGCGTCCTTCCTCGACGGGCAGCTGCTCGTCGCCATGCCGGGCATGGGCGACAAGCGGTTCGAGCGCGCGGTCATCTACCTCTGCGCGCACTCGTCGGACGGGGCGATGGGCATCATCATCAACCACCCGGCCAAGAAGGTCAGCTTTACGGACCTCCTGGTGCAGCTCGAGGTGATCGAGCCCGACGAGGCGATCCGCCTGCCGCCCGGCGTCGGCGGGGTTCCGGTGGTGAAGGGCGGCCCGGTCGACACGGGGCGCGGCTTCGTGCTCCATTCGACCGACTATCACGTCGACAGCTCCACCATGTCGATCGACGGCGGCGTGTCGCTCACCGCCACGGTCGACGTGCTGCGCGCCATCGCCAAGGGGCTCGGGCCCCACCGCGCCATGCTGGCGCTCGGCTACGCGGGCTGGAAGCCGGGCCAGCTGGAGGCCGAGATCCGCCAGATGGGCTGGCTGCACTGCCCGGCCGACGAGGCGCTGATCTTCGACCCCGCGCTCGACACGAAATACGACCGCGCCCTGCGCAAGATCGGGATCGACCCCGGCAGCCTGTCGAGCCAGGCCGGCCACGCGTAGCGTGCCGGCAAAACATCAAGGAGGACCGGCCACGCGCAGCGGGCCGGCGAAACATCGAGGAAGGCCGGCCACGCGCGGTGCGGGGGCGGCGGAACACCCATCGGTGGCGACGGTTGAAGCGGCGCACCAGGAGCCGCGCCGTGACCGACGATCCGCTGAAGAAATACCCGCGCCCGCCCTTCAAGGCGCAGCCCCAGAGCTTCCCGGGCCTGACGAGCAAGATGTCGCCCGAGCCCGACCACGGCGAGGGGAGCTACAAGGGCTCCGGCCGCCTGGAGGGCAAGGTCGCCATCGTGACGGGCGGCGACAGCGGCATCGGCCGCGCCGTGGCCATCGCCTTCGCGCGCGAGGGCGCCGACGTCGCCCTGTCCTACCTCGACCAGGAGGGCAAGGACGCGCAGGAGGTGAAGACCTGGATCGAGAAGGCCGGCCGCCGCTGCCTGCTGCTGCCGGGCGACATGTCCTCGGCCAGCCTGTGCCGCGACCACGCCGACCGCACCGCGAAAGAGCTCGGCCGCATCGACGTGCTGGTCAACAACGAGGCCTTCCAGCAGCCCAACAAGGGGCTCGACGACATCGACGACGACGTCTTCGAGAAGCACTTCCGGGTCAACGTCTTCGCGCCCTTCTACCTCACCAAGGCGGCGGTGCGGCACATGAAGCCGGGCGGCTCGATCGTCATCACCTCGTCGGTGAACTCGAAGCACCCCATGCCGTCGCTCTTCGCCTATTCGGCCACCAAGGGCGCGCTGAGCAACATGGTGATCAGCCTGTCGGGCATGCTGGCCGAGAAGGGGATCCGGGTGAACGGCGTGTTGCCCGGCCCGATCTGGACGCCGTTCATCCCGGCCGGCATGGACGACGAGTCGGTGCAGAGCTTCGGCTCGCAGACGCCCTACGGCCGTCCGGGCCAGCCGGCCGAGCTCGCGCCCTCCTACGTCATGCTGGCCTCCGACGAGAGCAGCTACACGTCGGGCGCGTTGATCACCGTCGCGGGCGCCATGCCGATCTTCTGACCGCTACTCCGCGCCGATGTCGCCCAGCACGGCGCCGACCAGCGCCAGGGCGGCCACGGCCGCCGTGTCGGCGCGCAGGATGCGGGGCCCGAGCGACAGGCGCAGGCGCCGGGGCAGGGCGAGCAGCGCCGCCCGCTCGCCCTCGTCGAAGCCGCCCTCCGGCCCGATGATCACGGCGGCGGGTCCGCGCGGCGCCCCGCGCAGGGCGGCGAGCGGGTCGGCCACGTCCGCGTCCTCGTCGCAGAACACCATGAGCCGCGCCGCGTCCCATCCCGCCAGCAGCGCGTCGAAGCGGGCGGGGGAGCGCACCTCCGGCACGTGGAGGATGCCGCACTGCTCGGCGGCCTCGACCGCGTTGGCGCGCATGCGCTCCTCGTTGACCCGTGCCGCCTGCGTGCGCCGGGTGATGACGGGCTGCAGGACGCCGGCCCCCATCTCGACGGCCTTCTGCACCATGTAGTCGAGCCGCGCGTGCTTCAGCGGGGCGAACAGCAGGTGCAGCGGCGGAGCAGCCGGCTGCGGCCGCGTCATCTCGCCGGGCACCAGGGCCGCGTGGGCCTTGCGGCCTTCGAGTGCGCAACGCCACTCGCCGTCCCGCCCGTTGAAGGCCATCACCGCGTCACCGTTGCCGAGGCGCAACACATTGGTTAAATAATGCGCCTGATCCTTCGTCAGGGGAACCGCGCTCCCCGCGGCGAGGTCGCCCTCGACGTGGAGGCGCGGGGCGGAAAAATCGTAGCGGGCCAAGGCGTTCGGCTTCCTCGCGGGCGGGGCGACGGGCTCCGCCCTGCGCCGGACGGGGGAGGCTGTCAAGGCGGGGTGCCATGAAGCTGCCTCTTTTGGTGGGCCTCCATCTCGGGCAGAGACGCTTGTTCCCGCGGCGGTGCGCGATGATGCCCGCCCCAGTCGAGAGCCCCGCATGATCCTTCGCCAGCCCTCCTCGCATCGCACCGCGGCCCTCCTGGCCGGCGCGGTCCAGGCCGGCGTGATTGCGGCGACGCTGCTGTCGTCGACCGCCGCGCGGGCCGACTGCAACGTCGACATGGCCGCGCTGTCGGCCAAGCGGGCCTCGGCCAGCGCCCTGCTCGACGCCAACAAGAAGGCGCACGGCGGCAAGCTCGACCCCATCTCGGCCTGCCCGCAGCTCAGGGCGCTGGCGGCCGCGCAGGGCGCCATGGTGTCCTACATGAAGCAGAACAAGGACTGGTGCTCCCTGCCCGACCAGGTGGTCGCCCAGAGTTCCGCCGCCCAGGCGCAGATCAGCGGCTTCGCCGTGAAGGCCTGCGGCATGATCGCCAAGATCAAGCAGATGCAGGCCCAGCAGGCCGCCGCGGCCGCCCAGCAGCAGGCCGCGCAGGTTCCGGCGCTGAAGCTCCCCACCGGCCCGTTGTGACGGACCGCGTCGGCCAGCACGGCGCGTCGCCGGACCTGCCTGACGCCACGCTGCGGCGTTGGCCGGCTGCGGTCCGCCCCTATGCCCAGCTCGCGCGGTGGGACCGGCCGATCGGCTGGCAGCTCCTGCTCGCCCCCTGTTGGTGGTCGACCGCGCTGGTGGCGGTCGCCACCCACGCCGCGCCGAACCTCGCCCATCTCGCGCTCTTCACGGTCGGATCGATCGCGATGCGCGGCGCGGGCTCGACCGGCAACGACATCGTCGACCGCGACATCGACCGCGCCGTGGAGCGCACCCGCGGTCGGCCGCTGGCGAGCCGGCGGGTGTCGACGAAGCAGGCCGCGGCCTTCCTGGTCGCCCAGTCGCTCGTCGGGCTCGCGGTGCTGCTGTGCTTCAACGGCTTCACGGTGGCGCTCGGCGTCGCGGCGCTGCTGCCCGTCGCCGTCTATCCCTTCATGAAGCGGATCACCAACTGGCCGCAGTTCGTGCTCGGCCTCGCCTTCGCCTGGGGGGCGTTGGTGGGCTGGTCCGCCACGGCGGGGTCGCTCGCCTGGCCGGCGCTGGCGCTCTACGCCGGCGCCATCCTGTGGACCATGGGCTACGACACGATCTACGCGCTTCAGGACATCGCCGACGATGTCGGGGCCGGCATCGGCTCGACCGCGATCCAGTTCGGCGACCGCGTCCGGGGCGGCGTGGGCGCGCTCTACGGGCTCGGGCTGATCGCGGTTGCCGCCGCCCTGGTCGGGACCGGCACGGGCGTGTGGGGCTGGATGGGCTTCGCCGGTTTCGCGGCCCATCTCGCCTGGCAGGTGTCGCGCATCCGTCGCGAGGACGCGTCCCACGCCCGCGCCCTGTTCCACTCGAACTTCGGCGCGAGCCTGCTGCTCTTCGCCGGACTCGCGGTCCAAGCCTGGGCGTCCGCGGCCCATCCATGACGGGCGAAGGGCTCCGACGGGCGTAGCTGCCCGAGGATTGTGGCAGGGCTGCGCGCGGGGAGACCGGCGCGACGGTGCTCACGCTCGCCGGAGGCGCTCCCCCCGTTCCGCGCGCCGGCCGCTCGGGCGCCGGCGGGTGTTTCACGGGAAACATGCCCGCCCCGGCCGCCTCGGGCGCCGCCCCGAAAGCTGTGTGGCGATCGCTCTCCGGCGGGTCTATCGTCCGGCGGACGCCGTGGCAGGGCCGCGCCGCGCGGGGCAGGGGGAGCGACGCCGCATGGTCGAGGGTCGGAGCAGGACGAGGCGTCAGGTCGGGATCGTCGGGGCGGGGCCGGCCGGCATGCTGCTCGGGCACCTGCTGCGCCAGCACGGCATCGACGTCGTCATCCTGGAGCGCCGCGACCGCGCCTATGTCGAGGGCCGCGTCCGCGCCGGCGTGCTGGAGCGGGGCACCGTCGATCTGCTCGCGCGGCTCGGCCTCGACCGGCGCCTGAGGCGCGAAGGCCTCGTCCATTCCGGCACGGTGCTGTCGGTCGACGGGGATGCCTTCCGCATCGATTTCGCGGCGCTCACCGGCGGCGCCACCGTGACGGTCTACGGCCAGCAGGAGGTGATGAAGGACCTGTTCGACGCCGCCGAGACGCGCGGCCTCGACGTCGTCTTCGGCGCCGAGGATCTCCGGATCGAGGATGTCGAGACCGACACGCCCCGCCTCCGCTACCGGCGCGGCGGCGTCGACCACGTCGTCGACTGCGACGTGGTGGCGGGCTGCGACGGCTTTCACGGCGTCAGCCGCGCCGCCATCCCGGCGGGCGTGCTCGAGACTTTCGAGCGCGTCTACGCCTTCGGCTGGCTCGGCATCCTGGCCGACGTGCCCCCGGCGGATGGCGAGCTGATCTACTGCTCGCACGCGCGCGGCTTCGCCCTCGCCTCCATGCGCTCGGCGACGCGCAGCCGCTACTACCTGCAATGCTCCGCCGGCGAGCGCGTCGAGGACTGGCCGGACGAGCGGTTCTGGGACGAGCTGTGCCTGCGCCTCGGCCCGGAGGTGGCGAGCCGCGTCACCCGCGGCCCCTCGTTCGAGAAGACGGTGGCGCCGCTCCGGAGCTTCGTGGGCGAGCCGATGCGCCACGGCCGGCTGTTCCTCGCCGGCGACGCCGCCCACATCGTGCCGCCGACCGGCGCCAAGGGCATGAACCTCGCCGTGTCGGACGTGACCATGCTGGGCGAGGCGCTGGTCGACTTCTTCGAGGAGGGCGCGACGGCGGGCATCGACGGCTACTCGGCCCGCGCCCTGGCCCGCGTGTGGAAGGCCGAGCGGTTCTCCTGGTGGTTCACCGGCCTGATGCACCGCTTCCCCGACACGGACCCGTTCGCGCGGCGGATGCAGGTGGCGGAGCTCGCCTACATCCGCGGCTCCCGCGCCGCGCAGACCACCCTGGCCGAGAACTACGTCGGCCTGCCGATGTGAGGCGCGAACCCGTGACGCCCGGACGCCGTTGCTCTACCTCCCTCATCCTTCGACACGGGGCCTTCGGCCCCGGCTCAGGACGAGGAGGGGGGTCCGTGAGCGGCCATCTGTCCTCACGACGGGGCTCCGCCCCGCAACTCCGCCGAAGGCCGACCGCCTTCGGAAACCGAACCAGAAGGACACGCCCGCCATGATCTTCGTCGAGAGCGGCGACGCCGTCATCCACGCCGAGCTGATCGGCGACCCCGAGGAACAGCCCGTCCTCTGCTTCGTGAACTCGCTCGGCACGGACTTCCGCATCTGGGACCAGGTCGCGTCCCACTTCGCCGAGGACTATTGCCTGCTGCTCTACGACAAGCGCGGCCACGGCCTGTCGGACCTCGGGCAGGGGCCCGTCACCATCGACCGCCACGTCGACGACCTCCTGGCCCTGGTGGACCACTTCGGGGTCGACCGCTTCGGCCTCGTCGGCCTGTCGATCGGCGGCCTGATCGCCCAGCGCCTCGCCGTGCGCGCGCCCGAGCGGCTCGCAGCGCTGATCCTGTGCGACACGGCGGTCAAGATGGGCGACGCCGCGAGCTGGAACGAGCGCATCGCCAGGATCGAGGCGGGCGGCATGGAGGCGATCGGCGACGCCACGATGGAGCGCTGGTTCACCGCCGACTACCGCGCCGAGGAGGACATGCCGCTGCGCATCTGGCGCAACATGCTCACCCGCCAGTCGGCGAAGGGCTATATCGCCTCCTGCGAGGCGATCCGCGACGCCGACCTGTCGAACGAAGCGCCCCGGATCGACGTGCCCACCCTCGTGCTCGTGGGCGACGCCGACGAGGCGTCCCCGCCCGACCTCGTCCGCGCCACGGCGGAGATGATCCCCGGCGCGCGCTTCGCCGTGATCGAGGGCGCCGGGCACCTGCCCTGCATCGAGCGGCCGGACGAGATGGCGGCGCTGATGACCGAGCTCCTGGACCAGGTCACCGACGATGACTGACGACGCGCGCTATCAACAGGGCCTCGCCGTGCGCCGCTCGGTGCTGGGCGAGGCCCACGTGGCGCGGGCCTCGGCCGCCGTCACGCCCTTCGACGCCGACTTCCAGCGCTTCATCACCGAGGGGGCCTGGGGCTCGGTCTGGTCGCGGCCGGGCTTCACCAAGCGCGAGCGCTCGATCGTGACGCTGGCGCTCCTGGCCGCGCTCGGCCATCACGAGGAGGTGGCGCTGCACGTGCGCGCCACCGCCAACACCGGGGCGACGCCGGACGACGTGGCGGAGGCCATGCTGCACGTCGCCGTCTACGCCGGCGTGCCGGCCGCCAACAGCGCCATCAAGGTCGTCAAGCAGACCTACGCGGCCATGGAGGCCGAGGCGGCGAAGGGGCAGGGGAGCGCCTGAGCGTCGGACGCCCGCACCCCCGCACCCGGTCGGCCCCCTCCACCGCCTCTCGGGCGGTCCCCCTCCTCCGTCGCACGGAGGGGGATCGCGGTGGCCCGCGTCATGCGCCGATCCTCCTCGGCCGAGCGGAGGAGGGGGACCATGCGAAGTTTGGTGGAGGCGGCGGACGGGGCGCGACCGAGCCGATCTCCCGCTACCGCCGCGGGATGGCCGGGGGGCGCGACAGGCGGTTCTGCGCCGCGAGGCGCACCGCCGCGTTGGTGGCCCCGAAGCCCCGGTAGCCGCCGCGCCGCTCGACGATCTCGAAGAAGAACAGCTCGGCGAAGGTCGTGGTGAAGAGCTGGAGGAACTCCCCCTCGCCGTCGCGCTCGACCATGATGCCGAGGCTTCGGAACTCCGCCAGCACCGCGTCGGGCAGGTCGAAGCGGGCTTCGAGGTCGTCGTAATAGTTCTCGGGGATGGGCAGCGTGGCGAGGCCGGCCTCCCTCAGGGCGCGCGCCGTGGCGACGATGTCCGCGGTCTCGAAGGCGATGTGCTGCACGCCCGAGCCGGAGAACTCGCTGACGAAGCGCGCCGCCGCGGTCCCCTGGCCCTGCGAGCCGTTGAGCACGAGGCTCAGCGACTGGTCGTCGTTCTCGACGACGAGGCTGTGGACGAGGCCGCGCGGGTCGGCGATGTCGAGGCCCGGCGTTTTCCCGAGGTCGAGGATCGACGTGTAGAAGAGCAGCCAGGACAGCATCTCGTCGTGGTCCATCGACTGCGCGACGTGGTCGATGCCCCGCAGGCCGACCGCGCCGGGCTCCGGCGCCGGGGTGACGGGCACGAAGTCGACGTCCCACAGGCGGGACAGGTCGCCGTGCGGGTCGACGAAGTAGAGCAGGCTGCCGCCGACGCCGCGGATGGCCGGGATCTCCAGCTCGCCCTCCAGCACCTTCTGGTGGAACGGCGTCGCGCCGAGCGCCTCGGCCCGCGCCATCACGGCCGCGGCGTCGGCGACCCTGAGGCCGATGGCGCAGACCGACGGGCCGTGCACCAGGTAGGACGAGTGCGCGAAGCCGTGCGGGTCGCCGTTGACCACGAGATTGACGCCGTTCTGCGACCAGAGCGCCACCCGCTTCGACCTGTGCGTGGCGGTGCGGCGAAAGCCGAGCGCGCCGATCAGGGATTCGAAGGCCGGCGCTTCCTCGCCGAGGGCGAACTCGATGAACTCGACGCCGGAGGAGCGCGACCGCGGGGGCAGGGCATCCGCGGCGCGCGGGTCGAGCCGCTTGCGCACCTCGTCGTCGAGGTAGACCAGCGAGCGGTGCCCATCCACCGCGACGGCGCCCGCCGACCCGGCCCGGAAGCTGTCGTTGAAGATCTCCAGGGACAGCACGCCGTCGTAGCCCGTCGCCCGCACGGCTTCCCAGAACTGGGCGAGCGGCAGGTCGCCCTGCCCCGGCATGGAGCGGAAGTGCCGGCTCCACGACAGGAGGTCCATCTGCAGGCGCGGCGCGTCCGCCATCTGCACGAGCGCGATCCTGTCCTGCGGGATGGCCCTGATGCTGGCCGTGTCGATGCCGCGCGACAGGGTGTGGAAGCTGTCGAGGATGAGGCCGACCGCCGGATGGTCGGCGCGCCGCACGATCTCCCACGCGTCGCGGTGGTCGCTGACGAAGCGGCCCCAGGCCAGGGCCTCGAAGCCGACCTTCAGCCCCCGCCGCGCCGCCCGCTCGCCGAGCTCGCGCAGGTCCGCGGCGGCGCGGTCGATGCCGCCCTGCGCGTGCGGCGACACGCTGGAGCAGACGAGGAGCAGCTTCGCGCCGATCTCCTCCATCACGTCGAACTTGCGCTCAGCGCGGTGGAAGGCGCGGGTGCGGAACGGCTCGGGCAGGCCCTCGAAGTCGCGGAACGGCTGGAACAGCGTGACCTCGAGGCCCGCGTCGCGCACCATGCGGCCGACCTCGCGCGGCGAATGGTCGAAGGCGATGAAGTCCTGCTCGAAGATCTCGACGCCGTCGAAGCCCGCCTGGGCGATGGCGGAGATCTTCTCCTCGAGGGTGCCGCTGATGGACACGGTGGCGATCGATGTCTTCATGGCGCGTCCGGGCTCCGGCGGCGGGGCCGTCCGCCGCGGCAGATCACGGGAAGCGCTTCCAACGGCCTCCCCGGCGGGGCATCCTCTCCGAAGCCGCCGCCCCCGTCCATCCTTCGGCCCGAGAAGGGACGGGGCGGCGAGCCGGGGAGGACGGCCGCCGATGATGACGCTGCGCCAGATCGAGGTCATCCGGGCCGTGATGGTGGCGGGCAGCGTCAACGGCGCGGCCAAGATCCTCAACGTGTCGGCGCCCGGCATCAGCCGGCTCGTCAAGCACGCCGAGCGCGCGCACGCCGTCCGGTTCTTCGACCGGCGCAACGGGCGCTTCGTCCCGACCGCGGAGGCGCGCAGCATCTTCGAGCAGATCGACGAGGTGTACCGCAAGATCGACGACCTCGGCGACACCATCACGGCCATCGGCCGCGGGACCTCGTCGGAGCTGCGGATCGGGGCCGTCCCCAGCATCGCGCAGGTGATGGTGCCCCGCGCGGTCGCGGCCGTGCGCCGGCGCTACCCGGACCTCAGGTTCAACATCAACGTGCTCAAGCTCGAGGAGGTGCTGAACCACCTGCTGCTCGACAAGGTGGAATGCGTGGCGATGAGCTACCGCCTCGACCATCCCGGCCTCGACGTGCATCCGCTCGCCGCGGGCGAGCTGTTCTGCATCGTCCCCGACCGTCACCCCCTGGCGGCGCGGCCCGTCGTCAGCGCGGCCGAGATCTGCCGCCACCCGCTGATCGGCATCGACGCCGCCGACCCCTACGGCGCCGTCATGGCGGGCCTGTTCGCCGGCCTGAAGCTCGCCTACGACGTCCCGATCCGGGCGCGGTTCGGCTCCACCGTCTGCGCGCTCGTCAAGGCGGGGCTCGGCATCGCCGTGATCGACCAGTTCACCCTGGCCGACGCCATGCCGGGCGTGACGATGCTCCCCATCGCCGAGCCCACGCGCTTCGAAACCTTCGTCGCGACGAAGCGCGGCTCGGAGATGTCCGTGCACGCCGCGCATTTCGTGGAGCGGCTGCGCGCGGAGATGACGGCCGCCGAGCCGGCGGTCGCGCGGCTGAAATTAACGCGAAGTTCATAGCAGGGCCGATCTTGATCATGGCGCGGAGCGCCGATCGGCGTCATCCTGCATCCCAGCGATCGGAATACAATCCGGCGAGGAGGCGAGGATGGCGGCGGGGGATGAAGTTGCGGGCGCTGCGGCGGCGTCCGTCCGAACCCGCGGGAGCCGTCGGCCCGCGCTCCTGCTCGGCCTGATCGGCCAGAACATCGGCGCCTCGCTCACGCCCGAGATGCAGATGCGCGAGGCCGAGGCGCAGGGGATGCGCTGCGTCTACCGCCTCATCGACCTCGCCGCGCTCGGCGTCGGCGTCGAGGCGCTGCCCGACCTGCTGGCCGGCGCTCAGCGCCTCGGCTTCGACGGGCTGAACATCACCCATCCCTGCAAGCAGGCCGTGATCCCGCTGCTCGACGAGCTGTCGCCCGACGCCCGCGCGCTCGGCGCCGTCAACACCGTGCTGTTCCGGGACGGCAGGCGCATCGGCCACAACACGGACTGGTCCGGCTTCGCGGAGCCGTTCAGGCGCCACATGGCCGGCGTGCCGCTCGGGCGCGTGGTGCAGCTCGGCGCGGGCGGGGCCGGCGCGGCGGTGGCCCATGCGGCGCTGACGCTCGGCGTCGAGCGGCTCACAATCTTCGACACGGACCGCGACCGCGCCGAGGCGCTCGTCGCCAACCTCGATACGACCTTCGCGGGGCGTGCCGCCGTCGGCGAGGACCGGAAGGCCTCCCTGGCCGAAGCGGACGGGCTGATCAACGCGACGCCGATCGGCATGGAGGCCCATCCCGGCCTGCCGCTGCCGGCCGAGCTGCTCCACCCCCGCCTCTGGGTCGCCGAGGTGATCTACTTCCCGCTGGAAACCGAGCTCTTGCGCCGCGCGCGGGCGATCGGCTGCCGCACGCTCGACGGCGGCGGCATGGCGGTGTTCCAGGCCGTGGAGGCGTTCCGGCTCTTCTCGGGCCGCGAGCCGGACAGCGAGCGCATGGTCGCGGCCTTCGGCGCCATCCGGGCCGGGAGCTGAGAGGTTTCGGCGGCCCGCGCGGGCCGCAGACGTTGCGAACGAGCGGCCCACCAGAAGGCCGCCGACCCCACCACCATCAGGAAGGACACGCCATGGACGGCTCACAGGTCAGCGCGCATTCCAGGAATCAGTCGAAGAAGGCCGCGGCGAGCGGCTGGATCGGTTCGGCGCTCGAATATTACGACTTCTTCATCTACGCCACCGCCTCGGCGCTGGTGTTCCCGCAGCTGTTCTTCCCGTCGACCGACCCGAACACCGCCATCGTGGCGTCCCTCGCCACCTACGGGGCCGGCTACGTGGCGCGGCCGATCGGCGCCTTCGCGCTGGGCCACTGGGGCGACACGCACGGACGCAAGAACGTGCTCCTGCTGTGCATGTTCCTGATGGGCTTCTCGACCATGGCGGTCGGCCTGCTGCCGACCTACGGCCAGGTCGGCGTCTGGGCGCCCGTCCTCCTCGTGATGATGCGCCTGATCCAGGGCTTCGCCGTGGCGGGCGAGATCTCGGGCGCCTCCTCGATGATCCTGGAGCACGCGCCCTTCGGCCGGCGCGGCTACTTCGCCAGCTTCACGCTCCAGGGCGTGCAGGCCGGGCAGATCCTGGCCGCCGCCGTGTTCCTGCCGCTGGCCCGCTTCATGCCGACGGACAGCTTCAACGCCTGGGGCTGGCGCGTGCCCTTCCTGCTCTCCGCGCTGGTGATCGTCGCCGGCTACGTCATCCGCCGCGAGGTGGAGGAGACCCCGGCCTTCGCCGAGGAGAGCGCGGAGCGCGCCGTGCCGCGCGCGCCCATCCCCGAGGCCTTCCGCCTGTCGTGGGACGACATGCTGCGCGTCGTCTGCATGGCGCTGATGAACGTCATCCCGACGGTCGCGACCATCTTCGGCGCCGCCTACGCGGTGCAGCCCGCCTACGGCATCGGCTTCGCCAAGGACGTCTACCTCTGGATCCCCGTGGTGGGGAACATCGTGGCCGTGCTGGTGATCCCCTACGTCGGCGCCCTGTCGGACCGCATCGGCCGGCGCCTGCCCGTCATGGTCGGGGCGGTCGGCTCGGGCCTGCTGTCCTACGCCTACCTCTGGGCCATCTCGATCGGCAGCGTGCCGCTGGCCTTCGTCCTGTCGATCCTGATGTGGGGCATCGTCTACCAGGGCTACAACGCCGTCTACCCGTCCTTCTATCCGGAGCTGTTCCAGACGCGGGTGCGCGTGACCGCCATGGCGATCGCCCAGAACGTCGGCACCGCCATCACGGCCGCCCTGCCGGCGCTCTTCGCCTATATCGCGCCCCCCGGCTCGACCGGCATCCCGGTCACGATCGGGACCTTCGCCCTGGTGGTCACGCTGATCTCGGCGGCGGCGGCCTTCACGACGCGGGAAACCTACCGCATCCGCCTCGCCGACCTCGGCCATCGTGACGCCACGCCGGAGGCGTTCGACGGCCCGGCCGGCGGCATGGCGCAGGCGCGGGTGTGAGGCCCGGAGACCAGGAGGAGGGGGCCATGTCGGACCACAAGGGCAGCTTCTACCAGCGCGACCGCGACTGGCACCCGCCCGCCTACACGCCCGACTACAAGACGAGCGTGCTGCGCTCGCCCAAGCAGGCGCTGCTGTCGATCGACAACACGATCTCGGAGATGACCGGCCCCGTCTTCGGCCACGCCATGCTGGGGCCGCGCGACGACGACCTCATCACCAACTGGTCCAAGACCGGCGACGCCATCGGCCAGCGCATCGTCGTCCACGGGCGCGTGATGGACGAGAACGGCCGCGGGCTGCCGGACACGCTGGTCGAGTTCTGGCAGGCCAACGCGGGCGGGCGCTACCGCCACCACAAGGAAACCTACCACGCCGCGCTCGACCCCAACTTCGGCGGCTGCGGGCGCTGCATCACCGCGGCGGACGGCTCCTACCGCTTCCGCACGGTCAAGCCCGGCGCCTATCCCTGGCCCAACCGCGTCAACGACTGGCGCCCGGCGCACATCCACTTCTCGCTGTTCGGCCACGCCTTCGCGCAGCGGCTGGTGACGCAGATGTATTTCGAGGGCGACCCGATGATCTGGCAGTGCCCGATCGTCGGCACGATCCCCGACAGGCTCGCCGTGGAGCAGCTCATCGCCGCGCTCGACCGGCAGAACACCACCCACATGGACTCGCTGGCCTACCGCTTCGACATCGTGCTGCGCGGCCGGCGCTCGACGCCGTTCGAGAACCGGATGGAGGGGAACTGATGAGCCTCGGCGTGCCCCGTCCCGTGTACAAGGAATCCCCGTCGCAGACGGCCGGACCCTACGTCCACATCGGCACCAACCCCAACTGGGTCGAGATCACCGGCGTGTGGGAGGGCGACCTCGGCCTCGTGCTGGTCGGGCCCGACACGAAGGGCGAGCGCATCCTGGTGCGCGGCCGCATCTTCGACGGGCTCGGCAAGCCGCTCAACGACGCCCTCGTCGAGATCTGGCAGGCCGACGCCGACGGGCTCTACAACAGCGCCGAGGAGCGGCGGGGCAGGGCGGACCCGAACTTCGCCGGCTGGGGGCGCCAGCCCACCCACCGCGAGACGGGCGAGTTCCGCTTCGAGACGATCAAGCCCGGCCGCGTGCCCTATACGGACGGGCGGCCGATGGCCCCGCACATCACGGTCTACATCGTGGCGCGCGGCATCAACATCGGCCTGCACACCCGGATGTATTTCGGCGACGAGGCCGCGGCCAACGCCGAGTGCCCGGTGCTGAAGCGCATCGAGCACCCGTCGCGGCGGGAAACCCTGATCGCGCCGCGGAGCGAGGAGGACGGCCTGCCGGTCTACACCTTCGACGTCCACCTCCAGGGTCACCACGAGACGGTGTTCTTCGATGTGTGAGCCCCTCACGACGTGGCCCCCTTCTCCCCTCGCGGGAGAAGGTGCCCTGACGCAGTCAGGGCGGATGAGGGGGCATGGCTCGACCTCGCAGGGTCGAAAGGATGATCGTCGAGCGTTGCGCCGGACCCCCTCATCCGACCCGACTTCGTCGGGCCACCTTCTCCCGCGAGGGGAGAAGGGGAGCGTCGCGCCATGACCCTGCTCTCCGCCCTCGCCGGCGATCCCGAGATCGAGGCCTTCTTCACCGACGAGGCCGACCTCGCCGCGATGCTGCGCTTCGAGGCGGCCCTCGCCGAGGCTCAGGCGGCCGCCGGCATGGTGCCGCTGGAAGCCGCCGCGCGCATCGCCGGGGCGCTCGCCTCCTTCGCGCCCGACTGGGCGGCGCTCCGCGCCGGCGTGGCCCGCGACGGCGTGCCCGTGCCGGAGCTGGTGCGCCAGCTCCGCGCCGCGATCGGTGAGCCGCACGGAAAACACCTCCACCGCGGCGCCACCAGCCAGGACGCCGTCGACACGAGCCTCATGCTCCGCCTCGGCCCCGCGCTCGACGTGCTCGACACCCGCCTCGACGCGCTCGACGCCGCCCTGGCCGCCCTGTCGACCCGCGACGGCGCGGTGCCCCTGATGGCGCAGACCCGCATGCAGCGCGCGCTGCCGTTCACGGCCGCCGACAAGGTCGAGACCTGGCGTGGGCCGCTGCCGCGCCACCGCGCCCGGCTCGCCGCGCTGCGCCCCCGCGTGCTGCGCCTGCAGCTCGGCGGCCCCGTCGGCACCCGCGCCGAGCTCGGCGCCTATGCCGAGGCCGTCGCCGCGCGCGTCGCCGGGCGCCTCGGCCTCGCCGACTCCCCCGCCTGGCATGCGCAGCGCGACGGCGTGGCCGAGCTCGGCGCCTGGCTAGCGCTGGTCTGCGGCAGCCTCGGCAAGATAGGCCAGGACGTCGCCCTCATGGTGCAGAACGAGGTCGGCGCGGCGCGCCTCGCCGGGGGCGGCACGTCCTCGGCCATGGCCCACAAGTCGAACCCCGTCCCGGCGGAGCTGCTGGTGAGCCTCGCGCGGCTCGCGGCCGGCCTGTCCGGCACGCTGACGGGGGCGCTCGTCCACGAGAACGAGCGCTCGGGCGCCGCCTGGACGCTCGAATGGCTCGTCCTGCCGCAGCTCGTCGTCGCGGCCGGTGCCTCGCTGCGCACGGCGCTGTCGCTGGTCGAGCGCCTGTCCTTTCCGATCCGCCCCGCCTGAGAGGCCGCCATGCCGTCCCCCGTCATCATCGCCATCGCCATCACGGGCTCGGTGCCGCGCAGACGCGACAACCCGGCCCTGCCGGTGACGCCGTCCGAGCAGGTCGAGTCGACCCACGCCGCCTTCGAGGCCGGCGCCACGCTGGTCCACATCCACGTGCGCGAGCCCGACGAGTCGCCCTCCTCCGACCCCGAGCTGTTCCGGCAGGTGCAGGAGGGCGTGCGCCGGCACTGCCCCGGCATGATCGTGCAGTTCTCGACCGGCGGCCGCGGCCGCACCCCGGCGCAGCGCTCGGCCGCGCTGGAGTTCCGGCCCGACATGGCGTCGCTGTCGACCGGCTCGGTCAACTTCCCGTCCATCGTCTACGAGAACCAGCCGCCGCTGGTCGACGAGCTGGCCGGCAAGATGAAGCATTTCGGCGTGAAGCCCGAGATCGAGGTCTTCGACCTGTCGCACATCCACGGCGCCAAGCGCCTCGTCGACGCCGGCCTGATGGACCGCCACGCCCACCTGCAGTTCGTTCTCGGCGTGAAGAACGCCATGCCGGCGATGGAGCGGCTGCTCAAGGTCCTGGTCGAGGAGGCCCGCGCGGCGCTGCCCGACATGACCTGGACGGCGGCCGGCATCGGCCGCCACCAGAGCGAGGTGGCCGACTGGGCGCTCGGCATGGGCGGGCACATCCGCACGGGGCTCGAGGACAACATCCGCATCACGAAGGACCGGCTCGCCTCCGGCAATGCCGAGCTGGTGCGCGTCGCTGCGGACCTCGTGGCCAAGCACGGCCGCGCGGTGGCCACGGCCGCCGAGGCCCGAAGCCTCCTGCGCCTGCCGGCCGCATAAGGCCTGGCCTGGCTGGGCAGGGCGGATTAGGCTTTTCAACAGTCGAGCGGAAAAACCGACATGACTGTTGAAAATCTTCCTTTTCAGAGCCCTGACGGCGACCAGCGCCGCGAGACGATCAACACGCGCCAGCGCTTCGACCTGTTCCGAGACGCCAAGGCGCGCGCGGACGGCTACCGCGGGTCCATGGTCTTCGCCACCGTGAACGGCGGAGACTACCTTCTGCGCAGCTTCTACGATCCGAAGACCGGACGCCGCCGTCAGACGTCGCTCGGCCCGCGCAGCCCCGACGCGGAGCGGACCAAGGCCGAGTTCGACGCCGGGCGGCGGCAGGCAGAAGAGCGGCTCGCGGCGGCGCGGGACGCGGTCGAGCGGCAGGCCGGCCTGAACCGCGCGCTCGGCCTCGGCCGCGTTCCGTCGCTCGCCGCGCGGATCGTCCGCGCGCTCGACGCGGCGGGCCTGATGGGGCGCGGCCTGCGGGTCGTCGGCACACACGCGCTCTACGCCTACGAGGCCGCGGCGGGAATCCACCTCGCCCCCGACGTGACGACGACGGAGGACATCGACCTCCTGTTCGATGCGCGGGCCTCCATCGTCCTGCAGGCCGGGGAGGATCTCCCCGAGCGATCGTTGATGGGGCTGCTGAGGCGGGTAGACCGGTCCTTCGAGCGCGGGCGCCAGACGTTTCGGGCGTCGAACCGCGACGGCTTCCTGGTCGACCTGGTCCACCCCATGCGGCATCCGCCTTGGCGCGCCGAGCAGACCGGCGTCGCCGACCCCGCGACAGACCTCGACGCCGTGCAGATCGAGGGGCTGATCTGGAGCGAGAATGCGCCGCCCTTCTCGGCGACGGCCATCGACGCGCGGGGCTTCCCGCTGCACATCGTGGTGCCCGACCCCCGCGCCTTCGCGGTCCACAAGCTATGGATGTCCCGCCGTCCGGACCGCGATCCGTTGAAGACGGGCCGGGATGCCGCCCAGGCGCGCGCCGTGGCGGCCCTCGTGGCCAGGCACATGCCGCATCTGCCGTTCCGCCCCGAGGAGCTGCGCAGCTTCCCGCGCGACGTCGTGGAAGCCGTGGCGCCGCTCTTCGCGGGCGCACGCGCCCCGGACGCACGATTCGACGGCTGATCGTGCAGCCCGCGGCCGAGTCCGCGCCGGCGGAGAGACGGCGTTAACGATGCCGTGTTTAGGCTCCTCATGACGGCGGGATGCCGCGGGGGCGGGCTTTCCCCTGCTTCAAGACAGGCCGGCGGGAACGCTGAAGCCCTGCGCGCATTCGGAAATCCGGAAGGGCCGCTCCACAGGCGATTGCCGCCGCGAGCCCGCCCGGACTACGCTCGACGATTAGGCCTGTTCCGGTTCCACGGCGCGGGTCCGAGGACGGCATCGGGACAGCAGGAGACGATCGAGATGGCGACGAAAGCGAAGGCGACCGCCGAGGCGGCCGAGAAGCCCGCCCCCAAGGCGGCCGAGAAGCACGAGCCCAAGGCCAAGGCGGCCAAGCACGCCAAGGCCGAGACCCACGAGGACGACAAGTCCGAGCCGGTCACCGAGGAGGAGCGCGTGCCGAAGGGCGCCGCCGCCAAGAAGAGCACCGGCAAGGCCCCCAAGGGCGAGAAGGTCGCCGAGGCCGACGCCAAGACCTCCACCAAGGGCCCGGCCAAGGCGCTCGGCAAGCCCGTCACCCCGTCCAAGGACCTCGCCGAGATCGTCGGCGACGAGCCGCTGCCCCGCACCGCCGTGGTCAGCAAGATGTGGGACTACATCCGCAAGCACGAGCTGCAGAACCCCGAGGACAAGCGCGAGATCCTCGCCGACGACAAGCTGAAGGTCATCTTCGGCAAGGACAAGGCGACGATGTTCGAGCTGAACAAGCTCCTCTCCTCGCACCTCGCCTGAGTATCGAGACCGGCGGGGCGCTCGACCGGCCCCGCCCCTCGGCCCGTGCCGATTGGGGGATGCAGGCCGCGCCCGTCCGCGTCGGGCCGGCGCCGCGGTGGCGTCCCGCATCGGTGAAGCGTTGGCTTGCCGGCGCAAACCTGCTTAGACCCGGGCATCGCCCCGGGTCATCCGCATGTCACCACCCCTCCACGGCATCCGCGTCCTCGAGCTGGCCCGCATCCTGGCCGGCCCCTGGTGCGGGCAGCTCCTCGCCGACCTCGGCGCGGACGTCGTCAAGGTCGAGCGGGCGGGGGCCGGCGACGACACGCGGCAGTGGGGGCCGCCCTTCGTCCCCGCGGCCGACGGCTCCGACCTCGGCGCCGCCTATTTCCACAGCTGCAACCGCGGCAAGCGCTGCGTCGCGGCCGACTTCGAGGCGGAGGAGGGCCGGGCCCTCGTGCGCCGCCTGGCGCTGCACGCCGACGTGGTGGTCGAGAACTTCAAGGTCGGCGGCCTCGAGCGCTACGGGCTCGACCCGGCCTCGCTGCGCGCGCTGAACCCGCGCCTCGTGGTCTGCTCCATCTCCGGCTTCGGCCAGGACGGCCCCTACGCGTCCCGCGCCGGCTACGACTTCCTGATCCAGGGCATGGGCGGCGCCATGTCGGTCACCGGCGAGGCTGACGGCCCGCCCACCAAGTCCGGCATGGCCGTCGCGGACCTGTTCACCGGCCTCTACGCCGCCAACGCCATCCAGGCGGCGCTGATCCGGCGGGCCGTCACGGGGGAGGGGGCCACGATCGACTGCGCCCTGCTCGACAGCCAGGTCGCCATGCTGAGCTCGCAGGGGCTGAACTACCTCGTCTCGGGCCGCGAGCCCCGCCGCCTCGGCAACGCCCACCCCTCCATCGTGCCCTACGACGTGTTCCCGGTCGCGGACGGCCACGTCGTCATCGCCACCGGCAACGACGGGCAGTTCCGGCGCCTGTGCGACGTGCTCGGCGACCCGGCGCTCGCCGCTCACCCTGATTACACGACCAACCGGGGCCGCGTCGCCCAGCGCGCGGCCCTGACCGCGGCGCTCCACGCGCTCACGTCGCGCCGAGCCGCGGCGGAGCTGCTGGCCAGACTCGACGCCGCCGGCGTGCCGGCCGGCCCCATCAACACCGTGGGGCAGGTCTTCGCCGACCCGCAGGTCGCGGCGCGGGGCATGGCGCTCCGGCTGCCCAACCCGGCCGCGGAGGGGGGCACGACGCCCGGCATCCGCTCGCCGATCCTGATCGACGGCGCGCCCCAGGCGAGCCCGCGCCCGGCGCCGGGCCTCGACCAGCATAGGGACGAGATCCTGGCCGACCCGGCCTGGGGAGGACATGCATGACGGACATCGCGCCCCGCACCGGCGGCCGCATCCTGGTCGAGGGCTTGGCCGCGCAGGGCGTCGGCCACGTCTTCTGCGTGCCGGGCGAGAGCTACCTCGCGGCGCTCGACGCGCTGCACGATTCGCCGATCCGACTCACGGTGTGCCGCCACGAGGCCGGCGCCGCCATGATGGCGGACGCGGTGGCGCGGCTCACCGGTCGCCCCGGCGTCTGCATGGTGACGCGCGGCCCCGGCGCCGCCAACGCCATGGCGGGCCTCCACGTGGCCGAGCACGATTCCGTGCCGCTGATCGTCTTCGTCGGGCAGGTCGGGCGCGCGATGCGGGGCAGGGGGGCGTTCCAGGAGCTGGACTACGCGGCTGTGTTCGGCACGGTCGCCAAATGGGCCGTCGAGGTCGACGACCCGGCCCGCCTGCCCGAGGTGATCTCGCGCGCCTTCCACGTGGCGCTGCAGGGCCGCCCCGGCCCCGTCGTCGTGGCCCTGCCCGAGGACGTTCTCACGAGCGTCGCCGCCGTCGCGGACGCGCCGCGCGTCGAGCCGGCGCTGCCCTGGCCGGGCCTGCCGCAGATGGCGGAGTTGCAGAAGATGCTCTGGGCCGCCGAGCGGCCCGCGATGGTGCTGGGCGGCTCGGGCTGGACCGCGCAGGCCTCGGCCGCCGTGGCGCGCTTCGCCGAGCGCTTCGACCTGCCGGTCGCCTGCTCGTTCCGCCGCGCCGGCCTGTTCGACGCCGCGCATCCGAACTACGCCGGCGAGATCGGCATCGGGCCGAACCCGAAGCTGCGCGACCGCCTCGCGGGGGCCGATCTGCTGCTGCTCGTCGGCGCCCGCATGGGCGAGATGCCGTCGCAGGGCTACACGCTGCTCGACGTGCCGGTGCCGCGCCAGCGCCTCGTGCACGTCCACCCGGACGCGGGCGAGATCGGTCGGGTCTACGCCCCGGCGCTCGGCATCCACGCGGCGGCCCGCACCTTCGCGGCCTCGCTCGAGGCCGTGCAGCCGCCGCAGGCGATCCGCTGGTCCGGCGCGGGGGCCGCAGCCCACGCCGACTACCTCGCCTGGACGGAGCGCCCCCCCGCCGTGCCGGGCCCCGTGAACATGGGCGAGGTCGTGTGCTGGCTGCGAGAGCATTTGCCGGCGGACGCGATCGTGGCCAACGGGGCCGGCAACTACGCGATCTGGCCCGGCCGGTTCCACCGCTTCCGCGCCTTCAACGCCCAGCTCGCGCCGACCTCCGGCTCGATGGGCTACGGCGTGCCCGCCGCGATCGGCGCCAAGCGGCTCGACCCGTCGCGCACGGTCGTGGCCTTCGCGGGCGACGGCTGCTTCCTGATGACGGGGCAGGACTTCGCCACGGCGGTGCAATACGGCCTGGCCGTGATCGTGGTCGTGGTCGACAACGGCATGTATGGCACGATCCGCATGCACCAGGAGCGCGAATACCCGGGCCGGGTCAGCGGCACGGCGCTGCGCAACCCCGACTTCGCCGCCTACGCGCGCGCCTTCGGCGGCCACGGCGAGACGGTGGAGCGGACGGAGGACTTTCCGGGCGCCTTCGCGCGGGCCGAGGCGTCCGGCCTGCCGGCCATCCTCCACGTCAAGGTCGACCCGGAGGCCATCACCCCCGCAACCACGCTGAGCGCGATCCGGGAGCGAGCGGGGCGCCGAGGCCCCTCTGGGTCCTGTCAGTAGCCGCTCAGGACCGCCCCGAAAGGGTCATCCAGCCAGTCGCCGTAGCTCGGCGCCCGCCGCACCGCGGCGTAGCCGAGGGCCGGCTCGCGGTAGCGGTCCTGGCGGGCGTAGTCGCGGTGGCGGGTGCGGCGCGTCACGAGGGGTTGGTCGTCGTCGGCATAGGCCACAGCCTCGGGTTCGGCATGACGGCGGCGGGCGACCTGCACCTCGCCGCGGCCGGGGCGGCTGCCGACGATGTTGATGCTGGCCCCCTCGGCCTTGACCATGTCGTAGAGCTGGGCGGCGTGGGCCGGCGACAGCCGCACGCAACCGTGCGACGCGGCGGCGCCGAGCGAGCCGGTCGCGTAGGTGCCGTGGATCGCGTAGCCGCCGTGGAAGAAGATCGAGTGCGGCATCGGCGAGTTGTGGTATTTCTTGGAATAGTGCATCGCCTGGAGGCTCTGCACGCCGTAGTGCCCGTTCGGGGTCACGTAGCCCATGCGCGCCGTCGAGACGGGCCAGTCGTAGGCGGCGCCATTCGCGGAGCGGACGTGCATCGTCTGCGTCGACAGGTCCACCTGGATGTCGACGGCGGCCTCGGCCGGAGCGGCCCACACGCCGAGGCTCACCAGAACGGCGGCGACCAAACCCATCACACGCATGGACGCACTCCGTCGTTGCAACGTCTGCCCGATTGAGGCCATATTCACGCTTCGATCTTGCCGTGTAAAGGCGCGATCAGGAACACGGTTGACGATCCGCCCCGCGTCGTGGCTGGGCGGCGCTCGATGAGCACCACCGGCGCCTGACGCCGTTCAGGCAAGCTGCGTAACCCCCGTGAGCAGTCATATACCCGGAAGAAGACGCGGTGCTCTCAGTTACGATTGCCGCAGATCTTGATCGTGCGCCATCATGATCATCGTCGTCAGTTGTTTAGCATTCACTTTATCGATAAATATCTGCAACATGCAGGGATACACTGAATGATATTTGGTCGGTAGTGCGGTCGCCTCGTTGTCGAAAATCAAAAATTGTTTATCCACATGGGTGGAAGACTGGAAAGGCTGGTCTGCATATGAGTTTGGAGTACGTCGCCGCGAAGGAACTGACGGACACGACGGGCCTGCGCAACAGCCATCCGAAGAAAGACTTGAGGCAATTTATGCGCCGCTTTGCATTCGTGAACGCGCAGTTCGAAGTTCCTGAGAGATGATCCGCGCAAGGGATCGAATTGTCACTTGAAGTAATTCGTGATGATTTATCTGTACGAATATCGAAAGTGATATTTATTCGTTCTGTGTTTGTATGCACCGTCTGTTGATAGCTGGCGTTCCACTCACAGTGCTCCAAAGCAGGATGCAGCTGCGCCCGACGTCGCCGAGATGTCGCGGAGGTCGTCCCTTCGACTCTCTGCGGCCGCGACTCGGCAAGCGCGACGATGGCTCTCCGTTCCGCGCCTTCTTCCGCAACCATCACCGTCGCCCCGCCGTTTGCATGCACCTCGGCGCCGGACCGCCGCGCCGGACCACGAGGAGACCGCCCCATGCTGCCCACCCGCGAACTCGGCTGCCAGGGCCTGGAGGTGTCGGCCATCGGCCTCGGCTGCATGGGGATGAGCCAGTCCTACGGCACGCCGGACGACGAGGAGTCGATCCGGACGATCCACCGCGCCCTCGACCTCGGCGTCACCTATTTCGACACGGCCGAGGTCTACGGCCCCTTCACCAACGAGAAGCTGCTCGGCCGCGCCCTGAAGGGGCGGCGCGACGGCGTCGTGGTGGCGACCAAGTTCGGCTTCCGCATCGGCGACGACGGCAAGCAGACCGGCACGGACAGCCGCCCCGAGCACATCCGCGAGGTCGTCGACGCCTCGCTCGGGCGCCTCGGCCTCGACCACATCGACCTCCTCTATCAGCACCGCATCGACCCGGCCGTGCCGGTCGAGGAGGTGGTCGGCGCCGTGTCGCGGCTGATCGAGGCCGGCAAGGTGCGCTTCGTCGGCCTGTCCGAGGCCGGCGCGTCGAACATCCGCCGCGCCCACGCGACCCACCCCGTGTCGGTGCTGCAGAGCGAATATTCGCTGTGGGAGCGCAACCTCGAAGAGGAGATCATCCCGCTGCTGCGCGAGCTCGGCATCGGGCTCACCCCCTTCAGCCCGCTCGGCCGCGGCTTCCTCACCGGCGCGGTGCGGCGGGCCGAGGACTATCCCGAGGGCGACTATCGCCGCAACGACCCGCGCTACAAGGGCGAGAACTTCGACCGCAACGTCGCCGCGGCCAGGCGCGTGAACGCGGTGGCGCAGTCCAAGGGCGCCAAACCCGGCCAGATCGCCCTGGCTTGGCTCCTCGCCAAGGGGGACGACATCGCACCCATCCCCGGCACCAAGCGCCGGACCTACCTGGACGAGAACGTCGCAGCGGCCGACATCCGCCTCGCGCCGGACGAGGTCGCGGCGCTCGACGCCGCCCTGCCGCCCGGCTCGATCGCGGGGCCCCGCTACACGGACGCCCAGATGGCCATGGTGGACCGCTGAGCCCCCAATAGTCACGAAATATTTCGAGGATTTCGCATATGTCTGATCAGTCGACGCCGGTGTGGTTCATCACCGGCTGCTCCACGGGCTTCGGCCGCGAACTCGCGAAGCTGGTGCTCGACCGCGGCTGGCGGGCCGTGGTGACGGCGCGCGACAGGGAACGCGTCGAGGATCTGGCGAAGCTCGGTGGCGACCGCGCCCTCGCCCTGTCGCTCGACGTGATCGACGACGACGAGATCGAGGCCGGCGTGAAGGCGGCGGTCGAGAGGTTCGGCCGCATCGACGTGCTGGTGAACAACGCCGGCTACGGCTACCTGTCCTCCATCGAGGAGGGCGTGCCCGAGGAGGTGCGCGCGCAGTTCGAGGCCAACGTCTTCGGCCTCTTCGCCATGACGCGCGCCGTGCTGCCCGTGATGCGCAGGCAGAAGAGCGGCCACGTCATCAACATCGCCTCCGTGGCGGGCTTCTGCGGCTTCCCGGGCTCGGGCTATTATGCGGCCTCGAAACACGCGGTCGAGGGCTTCTCGGACTCGCTGTCGAAGGAGATGGCGCCGCTCGGCGTCAAGGTCACGGTGGTGGAGCCCGGCCCCTTCCGCACCGACTGGGCCGGCCGCTCGATGGCGCAGACGAAGAGCACGATCCCGGACTACGCCGAGACCGTGGCGGCGCGCCTCGCCACGACCTCCAGGAACAGCGGCACCCAGGCGGGCGACCCCGTGCGGGCCGGGCAGGCGATGATCGACCTCGTCGGCGAGGCCAACCCGCCCCTCCACCTCGTGCTCGGCGAGTGGGGCCACGATGCGGTGGTGAAGAAGCTGCGCGACACGCTGGCCGAGGTCGAGGGCCGGCGCCAGACCGCGCTCGACACCGACTACCCGGCGGGCGAGCGTTAGACGCGCCGCAGCACGTGGTAGCGCCCCTCGGCCACGCCGGGGGGCAGCGGCTCGGGCGCGAGGTCCGGGTGGGGCAGCGCGCCGCCGCTCACGGCGTATCCCCCCGGCACGAGCAGCCGGGCCGCGAGCGCCGGCAGCCAAGTCAGGAGTTCGGCGTCGCCGGCCTCGTCGCCGGTCTCGATGTCGGCGTGCACCAGGGCCGCGCAGCCGTCCGGCCAAGCCGCGGCTGTGTCGCGGAGGTGCCCGACCACGAAGTCCTCGAGCGCGGGGCGGGGCCTCACGCCCTCCACCACCACGCTCTCGAAGACCACGATGCGGCGGTCCGGGAGCAGCCCGCGCAGGTGGTCGTAGGTGCGGGCGCTGCCGAGGCCGAACTCCAGGACGAGGCCCGGCACGCCGTCGAGCCGGCGCGGCAGGGCGTTGAGGATGTCGCGCTGGGCCTGCATGCGGCGGATGAAGGAATCGAGGCGGCTCATGGCGCTCCCGTGACGGGCGATGCACCTCTCGCCCACGGGCGCACAACGGGGCCGGGAGCGGGACCGTTCCCGACCCGCGCGTTGACACCGGCCGACGAGGGGCGCCATCGTCCGGGCGGAGGGTCCACCATGTCCGATGCCGCGTCGATCGAAGCCCTGGCCGGGGAGGTCGCCGAGTGGCGGCGCGAGATCCATCGGCATCCGGGGATCGCCTTCGACGTCGGGCCCACGGCGTCCCTCGTCGCCGACAAGCTGCGCGCCTTCGGCTTCGACGAGGTGATGGAGGGCGTGGGCCGCACCGGCGTGGTCGGCGTGCTGCGCGGCCGCCGCGGCGGGGACCGCGCGGTCGCGCTCCGCGCCGACATGGACGCGCTGCCGATCTTCGAGCAGACCAATCTCGGCCACGCGTCGCGCGAGGCGGGGAAGATGCACGCCTGCGGCCACGATGGCCACACCGCCATGCTGCTCGGCGCCGCCAAGCACCTCAGCGGGGCGCGCGACTTCGCCGGCACGGCGGTGTTCCTGTTCCAGCCCGCCGAGGAGACGAGCGAGGGCGCCCTCGCCATGATCGAGGACGGGCTGTTCGACCGCGTGCGCGTCGACAGCGTCTACGGGCTGCACAGCCTGCCGGGCCTCCCCGTGGGCCATTTCGCGACGCGGCCCGGCCCCGTTATGGCCTCGGTCGACCGCTTCGAGGTGCTGGTGGAGGCGCGCGGCGCCCACGCGGCCATGCCGCACCAGGGCGTCGACGCCGTGCTGGTGGCGAGCCAGATCGTGGTGGCGCTGCAGTCCATCGTGTCGCGCAACCTCGATCCGCTGGAGCCCGCCGTGGTGACGGTGGGCGCGATCCAGGCCGGCGACGCCTTCAACGTGCTGCCCGACACGGCGCGGCTGCTCGGCACCTGCCGGGCCCTCACCGCGGCCTCGCGCGACACGATCGAGCGGCGGCTGCGCGAGGTGGCCGAGGGCGTGGCGCGGCTCAACGGCGCGCAGGCGCGCGTCACCTACGACCGCATCTCGCCCGCCACCGTGAACCATGCCGCCGAGGCGGGCCTCGCGGCGCGCGTGGCCGAGGGCGTGGCCGGGCCGGGCAACGCCGACGCGGCCATGCCGCCGCTGATGATCGGCGAGGACTTCGCGCGCTTCCTCGAGGTGAAGCCGGGCGCCTTCTCGTTCATCGGCAACGGCGACACGGCCGGGCTGCACCACCCCGCCTACGACTTCGACGACCGGGCCATCTCGTCGGGCATCCGCTACTGGGTGGGGCTGGTCGAGGCCGCGTGAAGCGGTTCCGATGAGGTCGGGTCGGTTGCGCCCCGTCCGCGCGGATCGCATCGGAACTCGTTTCGCGGCCGGCGCGTGAGACCTCCCAAACCGGCGCGCCACGACCTCCTCCTCGTCGCGCCCGCCGACTGGCCCGCGGTCCTCGCCGCGCTTCCCGGCCGGCCCGAGCTGCCGTCCGGCGCCGCGGCGCTGGTCCGGGGCTGGGCCGAGGCGGGCCGGCCGGTCATCGCCCGGCGCCCCGCCCCCGGCGACGCGCCCGGCGCGGTGCCGGCGGGCCTGCCCCTGCCGCCGCGCCTCGGCAAGGGCCGCGTCGCGCTGCTGATCCCCGCCGGCGTGCCGTGGCGGCCCGTGCCGCCCGTGACGCTGGCGGAGGCCGCGGCCCTCGCGCCCGCGCCCTGGCGCGGCGCGATCGACGCGCTGCTCCGTCTCGCCGACGCGGTCGGCCTCGTGCCGCGGGTCTTCGGCGCGCTGCTGTGGCGCGCGAAGACGGGACTGGCCTACCTCGGGCCGGGGTCGGACCTCGACCTTCTGTGGCCCGCGGAGGACGGGCGCGCCATCGGGCCGCTGCTCGACGGGCTAGGCGCGATCGCCGCTGCGGCGCCGATGGCGGTCGACGGCGAGGTGCTGACGCCCTTCGGCGGCGTGCAGTGGCGCGAGCTGGCCGCGGCCCGGCGGGGCGGGGGCGCCGCCGTGCTGGCGAAATCGCTCGACCGCGCCGGCTTCGTGCGCGCCGAGACGATCCTCGGCGCCGGGGCGCCCGCGTGCCGCTGAGCGCCGAGCTAGAGGCTCCCCCGGCCGGCCGGCCCGAGCGCGTCGCGGCGCTGGCCCACGCGGCGCTGATCGCCGAGCTGGAGGCTTGGCCGAAACCCGGCCTCGTCAGTCTCGTCGACAGCGGCAGCCACGCCGACATGGACGCCGGCGCGCTCAAACGCAGCGCCGACGCCATCCGCCCCTTCTTCGCCGACCTCGTGCGGGCCGGGGAGGGGCGGGCCGGCATGGCCGAGCTCAGGCGCATCGGCCTCGCCGCCGAGGCCGCCATGATGGCGGCGACGGGCGGGGTCAACGCGCACCGCGGCGCCATCTTCTCGCTCGGCCTCCTCGCGGCCGCCGAGGGCGTGGTGGGTGGGGCGGGGGGCAGCGCCGAGGGCCGCGCCCGCGCGGTCGGCGCGCTGTGGGGCGGGGCGATCCGGGGCGGGCCGGCGCCGGCCTCCAGCAACGGCGCCGCCGCGGTGCTGCGCTTCGGCGTCGGCGGCGCGCGGGAGGAGGCCGCGGCGGGCTTCCCGACCCTGCGCCGCACCGGCCTGCCGGGGCTGCGCGAGGGCCGGCGGCTGCGGCCGGACGACCCCGTGGCGGCGCGGGTCCACTGCTTCTTCGCCCTGATGGCCGCCGTCGACGACACCAACCTGCTCCACCGCGGCGGCCGCGGCGGCCTCGCCTTCGCGACGGCATCGGCGGCGCGCTTCCTCGCGGCGGGCGGCGTCGGCGCGCCAGACTGGCGGGACGAGGCCGCGCGGCTCCACCACGCGTTCGTCGCGCGGCGCCTCAGCCCCGGCGGCTCGGCGGACCTCCTCGCCGCGACGCTGTTCCTCGACGCGCTCGAGGCCGCCCCTTGCGCGGGGAGCGCCGATCCCCTTCTATGAGAACGGGACGGGAACGGCAGCCCCTGCCGGGTCCCCTTCGGGAGCGCGCAGGATGTCGAGGCCGGCCGGCGAGCGCACGCTGTTCTTCTTCGAGAAGCCCTCGGCGATGCGCCAGCTGCAGCGCTTCTTCAAGTCGCCCACCACGACCTGCGTGGCGGCCGAGGGCCACCTGCTCAGCGCCGAGGAGCCGGGCGACCTGCGGCCCGAGTGGAAGCCGTGGCGCTTCGACGAGCTGCCCATCGTGCTCGACGCCATCCCGGTGCGGGCCGGCAAGAACCGCTCCGGCCAGTCGCACAAGCCCAAGCTCGACGCGATCCGGCAGGCGCTGCGCGACGCAGACCGCGTGGTGATCGCGACCGATCCGGGCCGGGAAGGGTCGATGATCGCCTGGGAGGTGCTGGAGCACCTCGGCTGGCGCGGCCGCGTCGACCGCCTGAAGCTCGGCGCCCTCGACGACCTGTCGATCCGGCGCGCCTTCGCGGTCATGGCGAAGGAGCCGGATTCGGGCCAGCGCGACTATGCCGCCTACCTCGAAGCGCTGTGCCGCCAATACGAGGACTACCACCTCGGGCTCAACGGCACCCGCGCGGTGTCGCTGCGCCTCCGGCCCGCGGCGTTCCGCGAGCCGTGGCGCTTCGGCGGCGTGCAGACGCCGACCCTCGCCATCCTGGCCGACCTCGAGACGCGCATCCGGGACTTCGTGCCGCGCGACTTCTTCAAGGTCGGCCTGCCCGTCGTCACCCGCGGCGGGGCGAAGCTCACGCTCTGGCACGCGCCGAAGGAGCGCATCTTCGAGCGCGAGGCCGCGGAGGCGATCCGCGACGCCGCGGCGCGCTGGTCGGGGCGGCTCGCCGTCGAGCAGAAGGACGTGCGGCGCCCGCCCCCGAAGCTGTTCTCCAAGGACACGCTGGCCCGGCGCTGCGCCAAGCGCTTCGGCTGGGACCCGCAGCACACCGCCAAGCTCGCCCAGGAGCTCTACGACAGGGGCTACCTGTCCTACCCCCGCACCGAATCCGAGCACCTGCCGGAAAGCCAGACCGGCGACGCCGCCGCGGTGGTGGCCGCGGTCGTGACCGTGCTCAGCGACTGTGCGCCGCTCCTGCCGGAGGCGCTGGTGTTCCGGCGCGGGCTCAAGGGCCACTACGTCAAGGACCCCGGCGAGCACCACGCGGTCGTGCCGCTGCGCAAGGTGCCGGCCGGTGCCGGCCTCGCGCCGGACCTGTCGCGCCTGTGGGAGCTCGTCGCCAAATCGTTCCTCGCGGCCCACATGCCGGACGGGGTCGACGCCCGCACGACCGTGTCGGTCGAGGTCGCCACGCCGCTCGGGGCGAAGCGCTTCACGGTCGGCGGCAGCGTGGTGCGCGTCCCCGGCTGGCGCGCGATCTACGGCGCCGAGGCGGAGCCCGACGCCGAGGCCGTGCCCGGCAAGGCCAAGCGCGACGACGAGGCGCTGGTGGCGCGCCTGCCCGCGGTCGGCGACGGCGAGGACGCGAAGGCCACCGGCGCCGACGTCGCCACGGCCGTCACCGAGCCGCCCCGCCGCGTCACCCGCGGCGAGCTGCCGGTGGTGATGGGTCGCCTGATCGACCAGGTGGACGACCCGGCCGTCAAGCGCGCGCTGGAGAACCCCGCCAACCCGAACGAGCCGAAGGGCCTCGGCACGGCCGCGACCCGCGACACGATGCTGCCGAAGCTCATGAAGAGCCACTACATCGCGCTCCAGAAGGGCAAGGACCCGGCCATCGAGGTGACGGAGGTGGGGCTCGCCTTCCTGGCCGCGGTGCGCCGCGTGTTCCCGGCCTACGGCGACCCCGTCGGCCGCGCCGCCTTCGAGGCCGAGCTGGCGGAGGTCGGGCAGGCGCCCACGCGGGCCGAGGCCCTGCGGCGCGCCGAAGCCTTTCGGCGGCGCACGCGGGCCCGCGTCGGCGAGCTGATCGCGGCGGTCAGCGGCTCGGCGGCGCTCGACGTGCGGCCGGGCGCGCGCGACGCGTCTGGGCCGGGCGGCCCGGCGCGGGCACCGACCGCCGCCATGGTGGCCTATGCGGTCGCGCTCGCGGAGCGGAAGGGGCTGAAGCTGCCCCGCGGCCTCAAGACCGACGCCAGGATATGCCGCACCTTCCTCGGCGAGCACGCGGAGCCGCGGCCGGAGCGGGCCGAAGCGCCGGCCAAAGGGGCAGGGGGCCGGCCGCCGAGCCCCGCCATGCTGCGCTACGCGCAGAGCCTCGCCCGGCAGCTCGGCACGGACTGCCCGGCCGAGGTGGCGGAGGACTTTTCGGCCTGCCGCCGCTTCCTCGACGCGCACGGCGGCGCGGCGAAGGGGGCACCGGAGGCGGGGGCGAAACCGTCGAGGTCTGCGCGGGAGCCGGGCGCCAAGGCCCGCGCGCCCCGCCGCCCGTCGCGGCGCAGGGCGGCCGCACCGTCGGACGGGGCGTCGGCCGCGCCGTTCTGACGGGGGCTCGACCGGGCGCCCCGGCCCGTCCGCCGACGGTATTCTCAGATCTCTGAGCATCGGGGTCGGCGCCCTTCTCCCGCGAGGGGAGAAGGGCAGAACCGGCCGGCCGCCAGATGGGTGGGTACGACCGCGGCGATGCGGGGGAGGATGGCGCCCGAGCCTCGCTCCCGCGCGCGATCCGGGGAGGGGGAACCTCCGGCGGGGTGCCGGGGCCGGTCGCGGGCGCTATGTCGTCACCGTGCCCGGAGCCTTCGCGCCCCGCGTCGACGGGCGGCCGCATCAGAAAGGGACGAACACCGCATGACGGACCACAACGCCCGCAACGACCTGCCGGCCCGCGTCGTCGCCATCAAGCGCGGCGACGTGATGGCCCAGGTCGACGTCCGCCTGGACGGGACGGACTACCGCATGACCTCCGTGATGACGGTGGATTTCCTCGACGCCATGGGCCTCGCCGGGGGCGACACGGTGCACGTCCTCGCCAAGGCCATCAATGTGCTGCTGACGCGGCCCCCATCCGGCGCGGCGGGGTCGACCGCGGGGCGCGTGTCGCGGTAGGGCTCCCACCACGCCGTCAGGGGCGGGGGAGAGTGCGACGTGGACCGACAGCACATGCGCGCCGTGTACCGCTGGATCGACGGCGAGGACACGGTGATGACCTTCGACCTCGTCCTGTCGGGCGACCGTGTCGTCGAGCGCACGGCCTTCTTCGGCTTCACGGGGCAGATGGCCTCGTCCTTCTACCCCTTCGTGCTCCTGGCCGACGGCCGCATCGACTTCGGCTCCGACTACGCCGACGAGGAGGTCCGCTTCATCCGCACCGATCTCCGCGAGCGGCCCGTCCGCCTCGGCGAGTCGATGACCACGCAGGAGCGGGGCGAGGACGGCCGCTTCGAGGGCTGGACCTACCGCTGCATCCGGCTCGACCCGGTGTGACGCGGCGCCGGCCGGGGAGGCCGGCGGGCGCGGTCACGCCAGGAGGTCGACCGCCGCGAGGAGCCGCGCCACGTCCTCGTCGCGCGACAGGCGGTGGTCGCCGTCCTTGACCAGCGTGATGCTGACGGGGTCGGCGGCGAGGTGCTCGACGAGCCGCATGGCGTGCTGCCACGGCACGTCCTCGTCGCGCATGCCCTGCAGGATGTGCACCGGCCCGTGGGCGCGGATGGGGCCGCCGAACAGCAGGTGGTCCCGCCCGTCCTCGATCAGCGCCCGCGTGACCGGGTAGGGCTCCGGCCCGTAGGGGGAGGGGCGCATCCAGCGGCCCGTCTCCGCGATCTCGCGGCGGATCTCGGGGCCGAACCGGTCCCACATCAGCGCTTCGGTGAAGTCCACCGCCGGCGCGATCAGCACGAGGCCGGCGATCCGGCCGGCCTCGCCGGCCTCGGCCAGGGCCCGCGCGGCGAGCAGCGCGATCCAGGCCCCCATGGACGAGCCGACCAGAATCTGCGGCCCCGCGCTCAGCGCCCGGATGGCCGCCAGGGCGTCGTCGAGCCACAGGCCGATCGTGCCGTCCTCGAAGCGGCCCTCCGAGGCGCCGTGGCCGGAATAATCGAAGCGCAGGCAGGCGCGCCCGTCCTCGCCCGCCCGCGCGTCGAGCGCCACCGCCTTGCCCGAGGTCAGGTCCGACTTGAAGCCGCCGAGCCACACGAGGCCGGGCCGCGCCCGGCCGGCCGCGGCGGGGCGCGCCACGGTGGCGAGGCGGCGGGCGCCGCGGGCCGTCCGCACGGGCAGCATTGTGGTCGGGGCGTCATGCGGCATAATCAGGGCACCGATCTCGGGATCCAATCCATGCGCACGAAACACCGTAGGCCCTGATGCCGCAAGCTTCCCCGAGGGGACCCGAGGACCTCGCCGGCGCCACCGTGCTGCAGATCATCCCGGCGCTCGACGCCGGGGGGGCGGAGCGCACCACCATCGACGTCGCGGGCGCGATCGTCGAGGCGGGCGGGCGGGCGCTGGTGGCGAGCCGCGGCGGCCGCCTCGTCAGCGAGCTGCAGGCGCGCGGCGGCATCTGGCTGCCGTTCCCGGCCAACAGCAAGAACCCCGCCGCCATGGCCTGGAACGTCGGGCGCCTAGCGCGCCTGATCCGGCAGGAGCGCCCCGCGGTCGTCCACGCCCGCTCGCGCGCGCCCGCCTGGGTGGCGCTGGGCGCCGCACGCCTCACCGGCGTGCCCTTCATGACGACCTTCCACGGCGCCTACGGGGGCACGAGCGCGCTGAAGCTGCGCTACAATTCCGTGATGGCGCGCGGCGACGTCGTGATCGCCAACTCCGACTACACCCGCTCGCTCATCGCCTCGCTCTACCCCTGGGCGGTGCCGCAGATCGAGGTGGTGCACCGCGGCACGGACCTGCGCCGCTTCACCCCCGCCGCGGTGGCACCGGCGCGGGTCGAGAAGCTGCGCTCGGACTGGGGCGTCGAGGTCGGCGACCGCGTGGTGCTGCTGGCCGCGCGCCTCACCGCCTGGAAGGGCCAGCGCGTGCTGATCGAGGCGGCGCGGCTGCTGCGGCAGGCGGGGCTCGACGGCACGAGCTTCGTGCTGGCCGGCGACCCGCAGGGCCGCGACCGCTACGCGGCGGAGCTCGACGCCGCCATCGCGGAAGCCGGGCTCAAGGGCGTGGTGAAGCGCGTCGGCCACGTCGAGGACATGCCGGCGGCCTTTCTGGCCGCGAGCGTCGTGGCGGTGCCCTCCACCAAGCCCGAGGCCTTCGGCCGCTCCGCCGTCGAGGCCCAGGCCATGGGCACGCCCGTGGTGGTGACGGACCACGGGGCCGTGCCCGAGACGGTGCTGTCCGTGCCGCGCGTCCCCGAAGAGGCCCGCACCGGCTGGGTGGTGCCGCCCGACGATCCCCGCACGCTCGCGCTGGCGGTCGGCGAAGCCCTGGCGCTCGGCGCCAGCGCGCGCGACGCCATGGCGCGGCGCGCGCAGGCGCACGTGGCCGAGCACTTCTCGCTGGACCGGATGGAGCGGGCGACGCTCGACCTTTACCGCGAGGTCATCGCCGGGCGGCGGCGCGTGGCGGACGTGCCGAAGGCGCAGGCCGAGGGTGAGGCGGCGGGGTGAAACGACTGGATCCTCCTCCCGCGAGGGGAGAAGGGAAATGCGTGACCGGCGACCTTTCGCCCCGCCGCTTCGCGGCGGGGCCGGGCCAAACTTAACTCCGCCTCACTTCTTGCCGAAGCTGATTCCGGCGAAGCGGGAGTTGAAGCGCGACAGGCGGCCGCCGCGGTCCATCAGCTGCTGGGAGCCGCCGGTCCAGGCCGGGTGGGTCTTGGGGTCGATGTCGAGGTTCAGGGTGTCGCCCTCGGCGCCGAGGGTCGAGCGGGTCATGAACTCGCTGCCGTCGGTCATCACGACCTTGATCATGTGGTAGTGGGGATGCGTCGCTTCTTTCATCTCAGTCCTCGGTCGGCGTCACGCAGGGCGGCGTGAGGACCGGATGGAGCCCTCGTGATATTCGCCATGCACGATAAAGATGGTGCGCGCCTATAAACCAGACGCGCATCGAAGGCCAGCCCGCAGCACGCGGCCGGCCGAACGAAAGGCCAGCGGGGACGCATGAAACGCAACAGGGGAACGGCGGATGCGGGGGCGCCGCGCGGCTCGCTCAAGGCCTTGAAGCCGCTGATGCCCTATGTGAGGCGCTACCGCGGCCGCATCGCCCTCGGCGTGCTGGCCCTCGCGGTGGCCTCCGCCGCCACGCTGGTGGTGCCGGAAGCCGTGCGGCGCCTCGTCGACTTCGGCTTCTCGGAGGACCGGGCGGGCCTCATCAACGCTTATTTCGCCGCTATGGCGGGCGTTGTGGCGGTGCTGGCCCTCGCGTCGGGCGCCCGCTACTACCTCGTCATGACGCTGGGCGAGCGCGTGGTGGCCGACCTGCGCTCCGACCTCTACGCCCACCTGACCCGGCTCGACGCCGGCTTCTTCGACCGCTCGCAGACGGGCGAGCTCGTGTCGCGCCTCACCGCCGACACGACGCAGCTCAAGTCCACCTTCGGCTCCTCCGCCTCCGTGGCGCTGCGCAACCTGTTCCTGTTCGTCGGCGCCGTGGTGATGATGGTCGCGTCGAGCCCGAAGCTGTCGGGCTTCGTGCTGCTGGCCATCCCGGTCATCGTGCTGCCGCTGGTGCTGTCCGGCCGCGGCGTGCGCCGCCGCTCGCGCGCCGCACAGGACCGGCTGGCCGAGGCCATGTCGTTCGCCACCGAGAACCTCGGCGCGATGCGGACCGTCCAGGCCTTCGGGGCCGAGCGGGTCTCGACGTCGCGCTTCGACCGCGCCGTGGAGGGGTCCTACCGCGCCGCCGCCCGCGCGGCGCGGGCGCGGGCGCTCCTCACCGTCGTGGCGATCTTCCTCGCCTTCGGCAGCGTGGTGGGCGTGCTGTGGTTCGGCGCCCACGAGGTGATCGCGGGCCGCATGTCGGGCGGGCTGCTGTCGCAGTTCGTGCTCTACGCGGTGTTCGGCGCGAGCGCCCTCGGCCAGCTCAGCGAGGTGATGAACGAGATCTCGGCGGCGGCCGGCGCCGCCGGCCGGCTCAGCGAGATCCTGAGCGTCGCCCCGGCCATCGCGGCCCCGGCGGCGCCCGCGGCCCTGCCGCAGCCCGCGCGGGGCTCGGTCAGCTTCGAGCGCGTCGGCTTCGCCTATCCGACGCGGGCCGGCGACGCCGTGGTGAGCGACCTCTCCTTCGCGGTGCGGCCGGGCGAGCGCGTCGCCATCGTGGGGCCGTCCGGCGCCGGCAAGTCGACCCTGTTCGGCCTGCTGACGCGCTTCTACGACCCCACGGCGGGCCGCGTGCTCGTGGACGGGATCGACCTGCGCGACGCCGACCCCGCCGCCGTGCGGGCCCGTATCGCGCTCGTGCCGCAGGACCCGGCGATCTTCTCGTCCTCCGTGGCCGACAACATCCGCTTCGGCCGCCCGGACGCGACCGACGCGGAGGTGCGCGCCGCGGCCGAGCGCGCCGCCGCCTGGGGCTTCATCTCCGCCATGCCGGACGGCGCGCAGACGCTCGTGGGCGAGCGCGGCGTGACGCTGTCGGGCGGCCAGCGCCAGCGCCTCGCCATCGCGCGCGCCATCCTCAAGGACGCGCCGGTGCTGCTGCTCGACGAGGCGACGAGCGCCCTCGACGCCGAAAGCGAGACGCTGGTGCAGCGGGCACTCGACGAGGTGATGCGCGGCCGCACCACGCTGGTGATCGCCCACCGCCTCGCCACCGTGGTGACGGCCGACCGCATCCTCGTGATGCAGGACGGCGCCATCGTGGAGGAGGGCACCCACGCGACCCTGATGGCGCGGGACGGCCTCTACGCGCGCCTCGCCCGCCTGCAGTTCGACGCCGAGGGGCCGCGCAGGGCGGCCGCGGCTGCGGAATAGCGCGGCGCCGCGCCGCTCCGCCGGGCGGCGTTGCACATCCTTCGACCGCACGGCTAGGATGGCCCCCGTCCGCTCCGACCCGAGGCGATCCCATGCCGGCCCCGAAGAAAGTCGCGTTTCTGTCGAAGGAATACCCGCCCTACGTCTACGGCGGCGCCGGCGTCCACGTCGAATATCTGGCGGCGGCCCTCGCGAAATCGATCGACGTCGAGATGCGCTGCTTCGGCGACCAGTCGAGCCAGGAGGGGCGGCTCACGGTCAAGGGCTACCCGCAGTGGGACGAGACCAAGCGCGGCACGGACCCGCGCTTCGTGGGCGCGGTGGACGCCTTCGCGCGCTCGCTCGCCATGGCCAAGGACACGCTCGACGCGGACCTCGTCCACTGCCACACCTGGTACACCGACATGGGCGGCGTGATCGCCGCCAAGCTGTGGGGCGTGCCCAACGTCCTCACCATCCACTCGCTGGAGCCGCTCCGGCCCTGGAAGGTCGAGCAGCTCGGCAACGGCTACCACCTGTCGGCCTGGATGGAGCGCACCGCCATCGAGTCGGCGGACGGCATCGTGGCTGTTTCCCGTGAAACCAAGGCCGACGTGCTGCGCCTGTTCGACGTGGACCCCGAGCGCGTCCACGTGATCCACAACGGCATCGACCTCGACGAATACCGGGCCGTCGAGGGCACGGACGTGCTGACGCGCCACGGCATCGACCCGTCGCGGCCGTTCCTGCTGTTCGTCGGCCGCATCACGCGGCAGAAGGGCATCATCCACCTCGTCAACGCGATCCCGCAGATCGACCCCGACCTGCAGATCGTGCTCTGCGCCGGCGCGCCCGACACGCCCGAGATCGGGCGCGAGATGACGGACGCGGTGGCGGCCGTCGAGCGCCCCGGCGTGATCTGGATCCGCGAGATGCTGCCGCGGGCCGACGTGATCCAGCTCTACACCCACGCGGCGGTGTTCTGCTGCCCGTCGGTCTACGAGCCCTTCGGCATCATCAACCTCGAAGCCATGGCCTGCGGCACCGCCGTGGTGGCGACGAGCGTCGGCGGCATCCCCGAGGTGGTGGTGCCGGAGGAGACCGGCCTCCTGGTCGATCCCGGCCTCGTGCCCGGCTCCTTCGACCCTGCCGACCCGGCCGCTTTCGCGCAGGGCCTCGCCGACGCGGTGAACCGCCTCGCGCGCGACCCGGCGCTGCGGGACCGCTTCGGCGCCGCCGGGCGCAAGCGCGTCGAGGCGCACTTCTCCTGGGACGCCATCGCCGAGCAGACGCTGGAGATGTACGGCAAGGTGCTGGAGCAGCACGCGGCGCGGGCCGACGGGGCACGCTGACCCGCCCCGGTCGCGGCGGTCCGCAGGGCCGGCGGAGGCCGCCGGCCGGGACGGCGCCGGCAGTCTGAGACGCCGGGGCAAGCCTCTGAGACGCCGAGGCATGGACGGTGGCTCGAACGTCGCGCAGATTGATCCGCGCAGGGCCTCGGGTCTTCCCGGAGGCTCCCGGCTCTGGCAGGACCACGGCCCCGCTTCTGCGCTGTGATGACCTCGGAAGCGGGGCCGTGGGACCGGGCTCGACCCGGCGCGGGCCACCCGGTCGACCGCGCCTTTCCCCCCGTGGCACGCCTCGGAGGGACCGCGGCGCTCAGGCCAGGTCGCGATACCAGTCGATCAGGTCGCCCGTCCGTGCCGCGCTGTCCTCGAACGGCCCGGCGTGGCGCGCCGCCGCGCGGAACTGGCCCGGGGTGACGCCGAAGGCGCTCTTGAAGGCGCGGCTGCAGTGGCTCTCGCTGGCGAAGCCCAGGTCGAAGCCGAGCGCGGCGACGCTCCGCAACTCGCCCGGCGCGGCCAGGGCCGCCTGCAGCCGCTTCAGCCGCCGGCGCAGGATCTGCCGCGCCACCCCGTCGACGGGCGCGAAGGCGCGGTAGAGCGTGGCCCGGGACAGGCCGAGCGCGGCCGCCACGCGGTTCACGTCGAGGTCGCGGTCGTGGAGATGAGCGTCGATGTAGGCTTCGCCCCGGGCGCGCTGCAGCGCGAGGGTATGCTCGTCGTCGGATCGGCGCGGCGCCGCATCGCCCGCGACGCCGGCGAGGAGTTCCGCCACCATCGCGCCCCCGCGGGCGGCCGAAGCCGGGCCCATGGTGGAGGCGTTCCGGACCAGCGACCCGATGAAGTCGCCGAGCAGGCCGGCGGCGGCGCGGGGCAGGATCGTCCCGTGAAGGTCACGGGCGGTCGGCAGCACGGACTCGACCACGTCCCGCGGCAGCGTGAGGGCGATGTAGTGCGCCCGCTCCACCACGGTGCGCTGCGGGCGCGTGGTGCCGTAGACCGCGACGTCCCCGGGCCGCATGGCCCGCTCCTCGCCGGCCCGGCCGGCCAGCATCCGCCCGCTGCGCAGCACCTGGAGCGTGAAGTGGTCGAGCCCGTCCCGGCGCACGTGTGCCGCGTCGCGGTGGTGCATGGCGCCGGCGACCTTGCGGTCGAAGAGCAGCATGTGCGGGAAGCGGTAGGCCACGACGGCCGCGCTGAAGCCGGCCCCCAGGCGCGACACCGTCGAGCCGCCCGCGTAAAGGTCGTGGTAGGCGCCGAAGGCGTCGGGATCCGCGGCCGTGAAGTCCAGGCGTCTCCGCGCGGGGTTCGGGGAAGGCGACGAAGGCAGGTGGGGGCGTCCTTTGGCTCTCTCGGTTCGGCCCCATCTAGGCCTCGGCCGGGGCGGTGACAGAGCGGAACATCGTCCCGATCGTCGCACCGCGGCGGGTCTCCCCCCACCCTTCGCCGCGCCGGGGCCGGCCGTCCCGGCCCTGTCGCCGATCCGGTCCGCGCCCTGTAGGCTGGCGCCGCCGGGGTGCGCCCCGCCCAGCAGGGAGTCCCCGCTTTGACCGACGCCTCCGTCCCCGTCCCGCCCCCGGCCGACGACCCGGCCGCGACGCTGCAGGTCGCCACCACCCAGTCGATCCCGCTGCGCGAGGTGGCGACGCGGCGCGAGCACGACCTGCTCGGCGAGTCCGACGTGCCGGCCGAGGCCTACTGGGGCGTCCACACCAAGCGGGCGGTGGAGAACTTCCCGATCACCGGCGTGCCGGTGGGGCACTTCCCGGACTTCGTGCGCGCCCTGGCGCTGGTCAAGCAGGCTGCGGCCCGCGCCAACCGGCGCCTCCACCTGCTCGACGACGACAAGGCGAGGCACATCGACGAGGCCTGCCGGCTCATCGCGGAGGAGGGCCGCTTCCACGACCAGTTCGTGGTCGACGCCGTGCAGGGCGGCGCCGGCACCTCCACCAACATGAACGCCAACGAAGTCATCGCCAACGTGGCGCTCGGCCTGATGGGGAAGGGGCGCGGCGACTACGCGGCGCTCCACCCCAACGACGATGTCAACATGGCGCAGTCGACCAACGACGCCTATCCGACCGCGCTCCGGCTCGGCATCATCCTCGCGACGGCGCCGCTCGTGCGGGCGCTCGGCGACCTCAGCTTCGCGTTCCGCACCAAGGCGGTCGACTTCGCCGACATCGTCAAGATGGGCCGCACCCAGCTCCAGGACGCCGTGCCGATGACGCTCGGCCAGGAGTTCGACGCCTTCGCGGTGACGATCAAGGAGGACGTGGCGCGGCTCGGCGACCTGTCGGCCCTGTTCCGCGAGGTGAACCTCGGCGCCACCGCCATCGGCACCGGCATCAACGCCGACCCGCGCTACGCGGCCCTCGCCGTCGAGGAGCTGGCGCGCCTCTCCGGCCAGCCCATGGTGCTGGCCACCAACCTCATCGAGGCGACCTCCGACATGGGCGCCTTCGTGCTCTATTCGGGGCTGTTGAAGCGCATCGCGGTCAAGCTCAGCAAGATCTGCAACGACCTCCGCCTGCTGTCGTCGGGCCCGCGCACGGGCTTCGCCGAGATCCGGCTGCCGCCCGTGCAGGCGGGCTCCTCCATCATGCCCGGCAAGGTCAACCCGGTGATCCCCGAGGTGGTCAACCAGGTGGCCTTCCTGGTGATCGGCCACGACCTCACCGTGACCATGTGCGCCGAGGGCGGCCAGCTCCAGCTCAACGCCTTCGAGCCCACCATCGGCTACTGCGTGCTGAACTCCATTAAGATGCTGACCGCCGCGGTCGACACGCTCGCGTCGCGCTGCGTCGCCGGCATCGAGGCCGACCGCGCCCGGTGCGAGGCGCTGGTCGGGGGCTCGATCGGCATCGTGACGGCGCTCGGCCCCGCGCTCGGCTACGAGGCCTCCTCGCGCATCGCCCAGCGCGCGCTCGCGGAGAACCGCGGCGTCGCCGAGCTCGTGCTGGAGGAGGGCCTGCTGACCCCGGCCGAGCTCGACGCGCTGCTGCGCGTCGAAGCCATGACGCTGCCCTCGCGGCCGAAGCGGGTGCGGCCGCCGGAGGGCTAGGGGCGTCATCTTCGGACGACGGAACGTCGTCCCCGCCCGCGACTTCGCCCGCGTTCGGCGTTAAGGGTGTTGCACCGCACCCCGACCGTCACATCCGCACCGCAGTCGAGAGCTAATCCGAGCGCATGTTCAAGACCGCATTCGTGTCCGCGCGCGATCACCGCCGGCTGTTCGTCATCGCCGGCGTGCTCATCGGCTTCGGCTTCAACAAGGTCGTGGACCGGCTGGGGCTCCAGGCCATCGCCCGCGCGGCGGCGCGCAACGCCTCCTTCCCCAACGTGTCGCGGCTCACCCCGCCCCAGCGGGCGCGGCGCGCCATCGAGGCGCTCGGCCCCACCTTCATCAAGCTCGGCCAGATCCTGGCGTCCCGCTCCGACCTCCTCGGCCCCGAATGGACCGACGAGCTCGCCCGCCTGCACAGCCAGGTGTCGCCCGTGCCGTGGGAGAAGGTGCGCCCGCAGCTCGAGGAGGACCTCGGCGGCCCGCCCGACCTCATCTTCGGCGAGTTCGACCACAACCCGATCGCCTCCGCTTCCATCGCCCAGGTCTACAAGGCCCGCCTGAAGACGGGCGAGGAGGTCATCGTCAAGGTGCTGCGGCCCGGCATCCGCAAGATCATCGAGGCCGACCTGCGCCTGATGAGCAACGGCGCCCGCATCGTCGAGCGGGAATGGGCCGAGATCGCCCGCTACAAGCCGCAGGAGCAGATGCGCCACCTCGCGGCGGGCATCAACGGCGAGCTCGACCTCATCAACGAGGCCCGCAACTGCGAGATGCTGGCCGCCATCTTCGCCGACCGCGAGGACATCGTCTTCCCCAAGATCCACTGGGAGCACACGACCGAGCGCGTGCTCGTGCAGGAGTTCCTGCACGGCATCCCGCTCACCGACCACGCGCGGCTCGACGCCGGCCACTACGACAAGCCGCTGCTCGCCCAGAAGGGCACGGACGCCTTCCTGCAGATGGCCCTCATCGAGGGCATGTTCCACGCCGATCCGCACCCCGGCAACCTGCTGGCGCTGTCGGGCAACCGCATCGGCTTCATCGACTTCGGCATGATCGGCCGCCTGTCGCAGAAGCGGCGCGACCAGCTTCTGATGATGATCGGCGCCATGCTGGGCCAGAACGCCGACGGGCTGATGGCGGTGCTGATCGACTGGAGCGGCAGCAGCGCGCCCGACCTCGCCCGCCTCGACGGCGCCGCCCACGCCTTCGTGCAGCGCCATTCAGGGGTGAGCCTCAACCTCGCCGAGGTGCTGACCGACTTCATGACCATGGCGCGCGAGAACGACCTCGCCATGCCGACCGATCTCGCCATCCTGTTCAAGAGCCTCGTGTCGGCCGACGGCGTGATGCGCCAGCTCGACCCCGAGTTCGACCTGTTCACCGCCGCCGGCCCCACCGTGCAGCAGAACATGAAGGCGCGCTTCTCGCTGGAGGGTCTGAAGAAGAAGGTCGCCGGCATGGGCGCCGGGCTGTTCTCCACCCTGTCCGACCTGCCCGCCCTCGTGCACCTGATGCTGGTGCGCCTGAAGCAGGGCAAGATGACGGTGGAGATCGAGATCAAGGGGATGGACCAGCTGATCCACGGCATCGAGGTCGCGGCGACGCGCCTCGCCATCGCGCTGGTGGTGGCCGCCTTCACCCTGACGATCGCGCCGCGGCTCCTCGCCGACCAGGGCGTCTTCATCACCGCGACGGTGATCCTGGCGCTGGTGGGGCTCGGCTGGATGCTCGTGCTGCGCCGCCGCAAGCGGCCCACCTGAGGGCGATCCTGAGTTTAAATTAAGTTTTATGGCACAAAAGCGCCGCGGCGGTGCTTTGATGGTCGCGCCCGCGTCGCGCGGGCCTTCCCAACTCTCGCCAGCCGAGGCGACCCGATGCGCGCTCCTCCCGACACCGGCCCGTCGTTCCCCGTCCCCTCGCCCCTGAAGGTGGCCGCGCGCGACCTCACCCTCGCCGGCAACCGGATCGGCATCGCGGCGACGGCCGTGGTGCTGGCCGCCACGGTGATGATCGCCATCGTGGCCCCGATCTGAT